>NZ_JBIVKH010000010.1:0-204003 GCF_044750685.1 Streptomyces sp. NPDC088785 | reverse complement strand
CGGGGGGGGGGGGGGCGGGGCCGGGGGGGGGGGGGGCCGGGGGGGGGGGGGGGGGGGGGGGGGGGCCCCCCCCCCGGCCACCGCCGGATCAGCCGACGGGCAGGACGCGGATGGAGGGATGCTCCTCCGTGTTGAGGTACAGCTTCTCCCGCGTGCCCTCCTGCTCCAGCTCCATGACCAACCGGTAGCGGTACAGGCCGGGCTTCGCGGTGCTCAGGACCGTGCCCGCCCAGTAGTAGTAGACGGGCGTCAGCGGCGAGCGCATCCGGTCCGGCATCCCGTAGATCTTGAGTTCCGTGAAGATCTTGCGCTCGGCGACGTCCTCCTCGTCACCCGCCTCGGTGTCGAGGAACACGATGTTGTTGATCTTCGGCATGGGCGGCCAGGTGTTGTCGAGCCGCTTCTCCATGTCCATCGGGCGGACGATCCAGTTCAGGACCTGCCCCTGCTTGCACACCGTCTCCAGCCGGCCCGTGCCCTGCCCGGCCCCGCCGACGCTGTTGTCCATCATGAACATCGCGTCGGTCAGTGTGCCGTTGCGGGTCGCCCGCTCCATGTCGATGAGCGTGACGACGTTGAGCTGGACCGAGTTCAGCTGGCCCTGATTCTGTTTCTCGGCGACGAAGTCACCGGTGTGTGTGGTCAACGCTCCTCCTTCACCCCTGGCCGACGATGGCCGGCGACACGGTCGTGACGATCGGTTCCTGGCGGGTGCCGACCTTGAACGCGAGCCGGTAGGCGACCTCCCGGCTGTCCTTCTTCACCGTGCCGGTCCAGTACGCGACGTCGGTGCCCGGGTACACCTTCCTGACCGGCTCGCAGATCTCCGGGTCGATCTCCACGCCGTCGATGGCGACGAACGCCTCGCACTCCAGCGCCAGGACGTTCCACAGGAGCTGGTCGCCGCGCCGCACGCGGGTGCGCAACTCCTCCGTCCCCAGACCGGTGGAGCCGCCCGCCTTGTTCGTGTCGTACAGGTACAGATGGCCGCGCACGCTGCCGGACGCGAGCGCGCCCACGCAGTCGACCACGGCGGTGATCGAGACGGGCCGCTTCGGTGCGGTCGCGCGGCGCGGATTCGGACTGCTCGCCATTCGTGTCCCTCCCTGGGGGTCCCCGCCGGTGGGCGCGGTCATGCCTGGTCCGGTGCGGTCGGCGAGATCGGGAGCACGCCCATCCCCGCCTTGGTGAACGCGTTGCGCCGGGGCTCGGAGGTGATCCGCAGCCGCGACGCGCACGTCATGTTCACGGGCTCCCACAGCAGCTCGCCCTCCTGCCGCACGAGACGGTGCAGCTGGATGCGCATCAGGTATGTGTACGTGCCGGGCCGCGACGAGTCGACGGTCGCCGACCAGTACCAGCCGTCGGTCACCAGGTCCGGGGAGCCGTACTCCGCCGGATACATGATCTTCTCGTCGACGGCCTCGCCGTAGATGTCGGTGATGACGGGCGCCGGGTAGCTGTGCGACGCGGAGGAGTCGTCGGTGACGACGTTCCCGGTGACGTCGACGATCTTCTGGCCGGACAGCCGGCCCTTCGTACGCCGGGTGGTCCTGACCCGGGTGCCGAGGCGCTGCCGGATCTGGTCCAGCTCGTCCGCCGGGTCCTGCGGCGCCGACCCGCTCCCGGCCAGCGCCGAGAGGTCGGCCAGCGCCTGCTGGTCGCTCTGGCGCGCCCGGTCCGACAGATAGCCGCGCGGGACCGTCGGCGGGATCGAACCCAGGCTGTAGGGCAGCCAGTTGAGCACCTGCTCGGTCGCCTGCGAGCCGTCCTGCCAGGTGGAGCCGTTGATCGCCGTGGTCAGCGCGCCGGTGCCCTGGCCGTCGGAGCCGTGCAGCTTCATGTTGTCGAACAGGTAGGTGTTGCCGTCGAGCGTTCCGGCCTCCAGGGCGGTGCCGACGTCCACGAGCACGATGATCGCCAGTTGTTGGGCCATGTCCCTGCCTCACTCCTCGTCGGGGTCACTCCGCGCGCATCAGGGCGGGGGAGTCGATGTGCAGGACGCTGTTGACGCCCTCGTACATCTGCACTTCGAGCCGGTAGCGGTAGGGCACGCCGGGGGCCAGGTGCGCGGGCACCACCCCGGTCCACACGTCCAGGTCCAGCTTGTCGCCGTCCGCGGACCCGCCGTCCGCCGAACCGTCCGCCGAACCGTCCGACGAACCGCCGTCCGACCCGCCGTCCGCGCCGAGGAACGTGACGTTCTTGATCTCCACGGGCGTCTGGAGGTCCACCGCGAGCACCGACCACTGCACGACCTGGCCCGGCCACACGACCGTGCACAGGTCCGGTGTCCCCTGCCCCTGGCTCTGGAAGTCGCCGTTGTCCACCAGGCAGATATTTCCACCGAGCAGGGAGCTTTCCGAGAGCGCTCCGATCACGTCGACGACCGCGATCACGTTCACTTGAGGTTTCATCCTCACTCCTGTCCATCCGTTTGTGTTCGTCCTCGTCCGCCGCGTACGGGATTCCTCCGGAATTCTCCGGCGACAGCTCCTCTCTCCTCCTTTTCGCTCACCCCTCAGCCCCTTTCGCCAATGCCCTATCCCATATCCCGGACGAGCGGCACCTTTCCCACATCGGTCCGCTTGATTTCCGGCGACATGCGGTGCACGAATTTGACGTCGAACGTGTATCCGGTCTGCGCCATGTACGCCGGATTGGCCTCACCGTGATTGAAGAGGGAAAGTGCTCGCGGCAGCGCGTTCACGAACACCTGCTGAATTCCCGGGGCGCCCAGGACCGTCTCCATGCGGAACGCCAGCGACACCGGGTCGTCGACCGCGGCGACCAGGGTGATGCTCCGCGACTCGCGCACATTGACGAACTGCACCTCGTGGGCCGCGTCGTCCAGGTCGACCACCTCGGCCGCGGCCAGCTCGCCGCGGACCTCCGCGTAGGCCCGTGCGGCGGAGTACTGGCTGTCGTTGATGTGCAGCACGTCGCCGGTGCGGCCCGCGAACTCGAAGCGCTCGGTGCGCAGCGCGGGTCCGTCCACGCGCGGCTTGCGGATCATGCGGTCGCCGAGCTTCAGGCGCAGCAGCGGCGCCTCGTGCGCGTGCAGCCGGGTGACGACGAGTTCGCCCTCCTCGCCCTCCTCGACCCAGTGCCCCCGCTCGTCCACGATCTCGATCAGGTGCAGCCCCGGCACCGCCGCCAGGTCGGGGGAGTCCTCGCTGAGCTGGAGCCCGATGGTCTCCGCCTGGGTGGCGGCGAAGTAGCTGAGGATCTCCAGGTTCGGGTACATGGCGCGCAGCTCGGCCCGCTTGCGGTGGGGCAGCACCCCGCTGCCGTACAGCGCCACCCGGAAGCTCTCCTTGGCCTGCTGGGTCATGCCCGCGCCGAGGTCGCCGAGGATCGCGATGCCCGCCGAGATGCCCATCAGCGCCTTGGGGCCCCGGTAGGAGAACATGTGCTCCAGGACGGGGGCGGTCACCGGGCCCGCGCCGACGTAGTTGACGCCCGGCACGTTCTGGAGCACCCCGCCGACCATGGTGCCGCTGCTCCACATCTGGTAGTCCGCCAGCGTCGTGAACAGCCACTTCGGGTCCGTGCCGGTCAGCCGGCCGTCGAGCTGGTACGTGCCCAGGAAGCGCCCGGCGATCTCGTAGGTGTCGTGCAGCTCCCTGATCGAGTACACCGTCTCGAGCGGACGGCCGCCGCTCGTCCCGCCGCTCGCCACGATCTCGAACCGGCCCTCGTCGAGCGGGACCACCAGGCCGGGGCGGGTGCCCATGAAGAAGTCGCGCTGGACGTCCTTGCCGGACAGCGGGATCCGCTGCCAGGCCGCCAGCGACTCGGGGGCGCGCACGATCCCCGCGCCGTCCAGCCGGTCCCGCCACAGCGGGTTGAGCCGCACGGTGTGCACCAGCTGCTGGAGCCTGCGCAGGACGAGGGCGTCCTGCACGGTGTGCGACAGCGTGCTGTACGGCGCCCCGCACAGCCGCTCGCACTCCGCCAGCTTGCTCGCGAACGACGGGAGCGCGCTCACCGCCGCCACCGACGCCGGCCGCAACTCCTGGTCGGGGATGAGGTGCCGGGCCAGGTCGCGGGCCGCGTCGGGGTCCGGCGGCAGGCCGGGGGCGAGGGCCACGGCGGGGCCGGAGGTCTCGGGGGTCCCGGGGGGTGCCGGGTGGGTGCCGGGGGCGTGGACAGTGCTCATCGATGATCCCTTCGTCACGGGCGGGGCCCGGTGTCGGTGAGCGGGGTGCCGTCGTGCGCGGCGCCGTCGAGCGCGTCCCGCGCCACGGCCCGGATCTCGTCGAGGAGCATCCGGATGTGCTCGGTGGTGATCTGGTGGTTCATCAGCACCACGCGCAGCGCGGCGACGTGGTCGATGTCGACCTTGGAGATGAAGAAGTGGCCGCGCTCCTTCACCCGGTTCCTGATGTCGATCTGGAGCCGGTGCAGGGCCGCGTCGTCGAGGCCCGCCGCGCCGCCGGGCCGGTGCCGGAAGCACAGGATGTTCGCCTCGGGGTGGTGCAGTGCCACGAAGTCGGGCTCGTCCTCGACGATCCGGTGCGCCTCCCGCGTCAGCCGGCACAGGTGCTCGATCTTCGTGGCGAACAGGGCGGGCCCGTACAGCGCCCACAGGGCCCACAGCGTCATGATCATCGGGCGCTTGGTGCACTCGAAGTTGCGGCCGCCGCTGTCCAGCGCGGTGTAGACGTCCGGCTCCTCGTCGAAGACGTAACTCGCCTGCTGCCGGAAAGGGGCCAGGCTCCGCGCCTCCTCCCGGTAGAACAGCAGCGTGCAGGGCGCGGGCACGAACATCATCTTGTGCGCGTCCCAGGTCAGCGAGTCCGCGCGCTCGACACCGCGCAGCTTGTGGCGCAGACGGTCGGACACCAGCAGGCTCGCTCCGTGCGCCCCGTCGACGTGCAGCCACAGGTCCCGTTCCCGTGCGATGTCGGCGAGTTCGTCGATCGGGTCGAAGGCGCCGACGGCCGTGGTGCCGGCGGAGGCGACCAGGCAGAAGACGTGGAGGCCCTGTTCCCGCGCCGCGTCGAGCGCCGGGCGCACCCGGGCGGGGTCGATGCGCTGCGCGGCGTCGAGCGGCAGCCGTACCAGCTGGGCGTCCCCGATGCCCATGACGCCCGCCGCCCGCGCCACGCTGTAGTGCACGTCGGCGCCGACCGCGATGGCGGGCCGCCCCGGGGAGTCGACCGCCGCGGCGCCGCCCGACCAGTAGCCGGGATAGCGCTCGTTGCGGGCCGCGAGCAGCGCCGTCAGGTTGGCCAGCGAGCCGCCCGACGTGGTCACCATGGCGAAGCCGCCCGGCTTCCAGCCGATGAGCCGGCCCAGTTCGTCGGCCATGATCCGCTCGGCGACATTGGGCAGTTGGCCCGCTTCGTAGAACGACGAGGGCTGGTTCACCACCGAGCTGACGAAGTCGATGACGCCGGCCAGCGGGACGACGCCGGAGAACTGGCGGCCCATGTAGCCGGGGGAGTGGACCTGGATTCCGGTGCGGATGTAGAGGTCGATGATCGCGGCGAGCCGCTCCTCGTCGAACTCCGGGGCGCTCGTGCGCTCCGGGGTCATCAGGGCCCGCGCGGCCCGGGCCAGCGTCGCCGGGGCGACCAGTTCGAGGCCTCTGATCGACTGGTCGGCCAGGTGTTTCTCCAGTTTGGCCGTCACCGTCTCGGACGTCGTGCGGAAAAGCTCGGGGTCGAACGCGTCGAGGAACAAGCCACTCCGTTCGGAAACGGGATCGGGCGACCGGGATTCTGTCACGGGGTCTCCTTCGGAAATTCCCTGTGCGGCCGGATGCTGAAGTGGGGGTGAACGCGGCTCGGATGAATCCGGCGGGGACATGGCCGGCGGCCGGGAATGGGCCGCGGCATCGGTGTCCGAGGCACGGCAGGACGGCGTGTACGGAGAAACGCTGGGCCGGATCGTTGATTTTCCCCCGCCGGAACAACGGTAGGGCTTTTTCGGCGGAAGGGGCGCGCGGCTCCGGGGTATGTCCGAAAGCGTCAGCTTTGGCCATAGCATTTCTTCTCCTACCGTGCGCCACAAAGGTATTCACCCGTATCTGGCGCCGGAAGGGCGGGGCACGCTTTTTGGACAGGCGCGCAATCGCCTGTGTGTGCGAGATGGCACGCAAGAAATGCCGGTCCGTGGCCGAGCGCGGACCGGCGGGGGGATTTTCTTGCCACCGTCATGTGACGGACGCGCAACCGCTCCCCGGTGCGGCGGCGCGGCCCGGGCGGGCGGGCGGAATCCCCGAGGGGGTCGCGTTTTCCGGTCACCGGGCCGGAACACCCTGGTCGTCCGCCCACCGGGGGCGGTGCCGCCGCCCGGGCGGCGCGGGGGTCAGCCCGCCGGGCGCAGCAGCCCGTCGACGGCCCGCCCGAACATCCGCCGGGCGGCCGCCGCGAGCAGGGGATCCGCCAGGCCCGGCAGCCCGCGCACCCGCAGTTCCTCGCGCCACTCCACCCGGGAACCGGCCCCGCCGGCCAGGGGCCGCACCTCGAACTCGGCCCGGCCCAGCACGACGCGCCCGCGCTTCTCCAGGCGGCAGAGGTGCGGCGGCTCCCAGTGGACGACCTCCATCGGGTCGTCGAAGCCGAGGCGGCGGGCGGTGCCGGTGCGGGCCACGAACACGGTGCCCGCGGCCGTCGGCGGCGGGGTGGTCACGGTGACCCGGGTCAGGGGCACGACGTCGCCGTGCCGCTCCCAGTCGGTCAGCCGGAGCCAGGCCTCGGCGGGGCTGAGCGGCGTCTCGCGGACGATCCGGATGCGGGCGGTCATGCCGCGATGCTAGGTCGTGCCGGGCCGTGCGGCGCGCGCGGCGGGCCGCACGCGGGCCGTCAGGGCTTGTAGATGCCGCCCGGTTCGGCCCTGCCCGGCGCCAGCAGCTGGGGGACCGTCACGAAGACGTACCCCTTCGCCTTGAGCCGGTCGATGATGGCGGGCACCGCGGGCACGGTGTTCCGGTAGATGTCGTGCAGCAGGATGATCGAGTCCCGGTGCGTCTGCGTCACGGCCCGCTCGGTGATCGTCTTCGACGGGGGCAGCAGGTAGTCCTTCGTGGTCACGTCCCACAGGACCTGCGCCAGCCCCTCCTCCTCGGCCAGCTCGCTGACGTGGTCGTCGGTGCGGCCCTGGGGCGGGCGCATCAGGGTCGGCCGCTTGCCGGTGAGCTTCTCCACCGCGTCGTCGGTGCGCCGGAGCTCGTCGCGGACCGCGTCGTCGTCGAGGTCCGTGAGGATCTTGTGGTCCCAGGTGTGGCTGGCGAGTTCGTGGCCCTCGCGCGCCATCCGTCTGACCAGCTCCGGGTGTTCGGCGATGTGGTTCTTGCCGAGCAGGAAGAAGGTGGCGGGGACCTGCTTCTCCTTGAGGATGTCCAGCAGCCGGGGGCTGTTCTCGCTGGGGCCCGCGTCGAAGGTGAGCGCGACGCACTTGGCGCGCCGGCAGTCGACCGGTCCGAACGCGGCGGCGGGCTCGGCGGCGGCCGCGCGGGCGGCGCTCGGGCGGGACGTGTCGTACGTCGTGCAGCCGCCGAGGCCGAGGGAAAGGGCCCCGGCGGTGGCGACGGCCGCCACCACACGGAACCCTTTCCGTATTTTCATCATCTTTTCATGTGCAGCAAGCATGGCGCGCACTATACACATGGGTTGTACATGCAGTGTATAGCTGCTTGAGCTGCCCTTTTATCGTCAGGTGACCTGCCTCTGACCTGCCTCTGACCCGACTTGCTCCCTTCAGGCCGCTCGGTATGCGGTGATCAGTCGGGCCAGTGCGCCGGGGTAGTCGCCGCTCAGCGCCAGGTGTTCGGCGTCGGCGAACGGCTTGGCCCACGCCTGCCGCACCGAGCCGCCGGCCTTCTCCTGGACGATCAGCCGCGCCGCGTCGACGAGCGCCTGCCCGGCCTTCGCGTCGGTGGCGTGCCGCGCCGAGCGCGCGAGCCCCTGGAGCGTGCGCTCGCTCCCGCCCGCCGCCCGGGTCGCCGTGGTCAGGCCGTAGCCGTAGGGGAACTGCGGATCGTACGAGGCGTCGCCCACGTTGATCGGCAGCTGCGCCTCCGAGCGCGGCCAGGTGACCGGGAGCCGGCCGGTGAAGGGCTTCCTGCCGTAGAGCACGTCGGCGACGCCGTCGCCCTCCGTGCCGGGCAGCCAGGACGCGACCAGCCCGTCGATCTCGCCGAGCCGGTCGCCGATGAGCTGCGGCCGGCCGGAGACCGTGAGCACCACGCACTTCATGGCGCCGCACACCTTGTCGACGGCGGCCTGGTCGGCGGCGGTCAGTTCCAGGTCGTTGCCGTTGCCGACATCGCCCACGCCCTCCGCGTACGGGGTCTCGCCGACCACGACCACCCCGACGTCGTAACCGCCGGTCGGCGCCGAGGCGTCCTTCGAGTAGGAGACGGTGGCTCCCGGGGCGGCCTTCCGCATCGCCTGGAGGATGGTCGTCCCGTCGGTGATGTCGCCGGACGAGCCCTGCCAGGTGAGGGTCCAGCCGCCGGACTGGTTGCCGATGTCGTCGGCGTTGGACCCGGCGACGTACACCTTCTGCGACGTCTTCAGCGGCAGCACCTTCCCGTCGTTCTTCAGGAGCACCTGCGACTCGGCCGCGGCCTGCCGGGCGACGGCGCGGTGCGCGGGGCTGCCGATCCGGCCGGCGTTCGAGGAGTCGGCGTAGGGGTGCTCGAACAGGCCCAGCCGGAACTTCTGGGTCAGGATCCGGGAGACGGCATCGTCGATCCGCTTCTTTGTGACGCGGCCGGCCTCGACCTCGCCGACCAGGTCGTCCCGGAACTCCTTGTACGAGTACGGCGCCATGACCATGTCGACGCCCGCGTTGACCGAGGTCCGCACGTCGCTCTTGTAGTCGCCCGGGATCTGGTCGATGCCGTTGTAGTCGCTGATGACGAAGCCGTCGAAGCCCAGCCCGCCCTTCAGCTCGCCGTTGATCATCTTGGCGTCGGCGTGCATCTTGACCGGGCCCTCGCCGTCGCCGATGACGTCCAGCGACGAGTACGACGGCATGACCGTGCCGACCCCGCGCCGGACGGCGTCGCCGAACGGCGCGAGATGCACCGCCTCCAGCTCCTTGCGGGTCACGGTCGTGACGCCCTGGTCGACGGTGTACGAACCCGTGGTCGACGAGCCGTAGGCGGTGCCGCCGTCGCCGACGAAGTGCTTGGCGGTGGCCAGGACCTTGTCGTCGCGGTCCAGGTCGCTGCCGTCGGCGCGGCCCTGGAAGCCCTGGATCATCGTCTCCATCCTCCGCACGAGCGCCGGGTCCTCGCCGAACGACTCGTAGGAACGGCCCCAGCGCTCGTCGCGGGTGACGCACAGGCAGGGCGCGAAGTCCCACGGCACGCCGCTCGCGCGCACCTCGGAGGCGGTCACCGCGCCGGTCCGCTCGGCGAGCGCGGCGTCGCGGGTCGCGCCGATGCCGATGTTGTGCGGCATGATCGTCGCGCCGGCCAGGTTGTTGTGCCCGTGCACCGCGTCCACGCCGTAGATCAGCGGGATCTGGAACCGGGTCGCCTGCGCCCGCAGCTGGAAGCCGTCGATCATCTTCGCCCAGGCCGCGGCCGTGTTCGGCGTCGGCGTGGAGCCGCCGCCGGAGAGCAGCGAGCCCAGGTCGTACGCGGACACGTCGCCGCCGCTGCCGACGCCGCCCCGCTCGGCCTGCGTCATCTGGCCGGCCTTCTCCTCCAGGGACATCCGGGAGACGAGGTCGGCGACCCGCTCGCGGACCGGCAGCCGGGCGTCGAGGTACGGCAGCCCGTGCGCGTCGACGACCACCCGGGGCGTCTCGGCGGGCGCCTTCGCGCCGGTCACCGTGAGCTTCAGCGGGATCGTCTCGGCGTTCTCCGCCTTCTCCCGGTCCTTCGTCGTGGCGACCGTGACGGTGCGCGCCGCGCCGGACGCGGTGCCCGCCGGGAACGTGACCTCGCCGCTGACCGGCGGGTAGTCCTTGCCGGCCGTCGCCGTGCCGCCCTCGGTGGCGTACGCGACGGTGACGTCGTCCGCGACCGGGACGTTGCCGGTGGTCGTCACGGACAGCCGCACCTTCGCGGTGCCGCCCTCCTTCACCGGGTACACGGCGGCGTCGGTCGTCACCGCCGCCCGCAGCGCCGGGTCGGCCGCCCCGTACAGCTCCACGCCGTCCATGGCGAAGCGGGACTTCACCCCCGTGGGCAGCGTGACCGCGTAGCCCCACATCTTGTCGAGGCCGAGGACCTGGTCGATGCCGCCGACCGGCTGGTAGTCGGTGCGGTACACGAACTGCGTGAACGGCAGTTCGACCTGCTTCCACCCGGTGAAGTCGTCGGTGAACCGGGTGTTCCACAGCTCGGACGCCTCGCCGTGCGCGCCGCCGTCCTTGATCTCGAAGGTGAGCGTGCGGCCGGAGCCGTCCCCGTACCACCAGAAGCGGATGCCGCGGTGCGCCGACCAGTCGTGGGCGGGGCGGTCGGCGGCGAAGTCGTGGCTGAACCCGCCGTAGCCGCTGATGTCGTACGACCCTTCGAGCACCTTGGCGCCCTCGGGTGCGTCCGTGCGCTCCCCGAGCTCCAGCCGCGGCGGGTCGTCGGTGTCGCCGCCCCAGGTGAAGAGGCCCTCGGCGGGCTGGTTCGCGAAGGGCACCTCGCCCTCGAAGTGGTCGATGGCGACGGGGGCCGGATCGTCCGCCGAGGCGGCCGGTCCCGCGGTGGTCAGGGGCAGCAGCCCCGCGGCGAGCGCGGAGACGGCCAGCAGGACCGCCTGTCTCCTTCTGGTGTTCCGGTGCAGGGGTGTGTGACGCAAGATTCCCTCCCGATGGTCCCGTGACGGGGTGCTGGTGGTGCGTCTGGTGCGTCGCTGTGTGCCCGAGCGTCTTAATTCAAGAGTTGAGTTAATGGGGGTGGGGTGGGGGCGTCAAGTCGTCGGGAAGTAAGGGGAGTTGGGGGTGATCGTCCGGCCGTGCCCGATTGACAGGCCTGCCGTCCGCCCGGATCGTGGCAGCGGGGCTGTGACACCTGACGGTTGGGGGACCGCGATGGAGTGGCCGGGGGAGACGTCCGACGGTTCGGTGCGGGGGAGCGGGGCGGGCGGCGGGGGCGCCGGGGACGCCAGAGACGCCAGAGGCGCCGGGGACGCCAGGGACGCCGGGGGAACCGGTGGGTTCGGTCCGCCTCCCGCCATGCCGCCTCCACCCGCGACGCCGCCCGTGCCGACGGGGGCGCCGCCCGTGCCGCCGGGAGCGCCGGCGATGCCGCCGGGCCCGCCCCCGCCGGACTTCGGGCCGACGCAGGTGCTGCGGTTCGGGCCGCGGCCCCGCCCCGGGACGCCGCCGCCGGGACCTGCCGATCCGCTGCGCGCCGTCGCCACCGGACTGCTCAACCTCTCCGGCCTCGGCCTCGGTTACGCCCTGCTGCGCCGCCGGGCGCTCACCGCGCTCTGTCTCGCCGCGACCGCCGCACTGCTGCTCGTCGCGCTGCCCGCCGACCCCGACGGCGTGCCCGGCTGGGCGGTCGCCGGATACCTGGCCCTGCTCCTGGCCACGGCGGCGGACGGCGCGCGGCGCGGCCTGCGCGCACCCGTGACCGCCGGACGGACCCGGCCCGTCGCCGCCCTCGTCCTCGGCGTGCTGCTGCTCGCCGTGCCCGCCGGCGGCGCCCTCGGATACGGGGCGCTGCGGGACGACGCCGTGGAGACGATGCTGCTCGACCGGCTGGCGCGCGCCGACGCCCTCGTCGCACGGACCGCCGGCGAGGACTTCGCGCAGGCCCGCCCCGCCTACCGCACCGCGCTCGACCGCTACCACGACCTCGCCGCGGACCACCCCGGCTCCCGGGCCGCGCACCGGGTCCACGACAGCCTCGTCACCTACTACCGGACCGTCGCCGCGCCGCACACCGACGCCGACCCCTGCACGGCCGTCGCGCCCCTCAGCTATCTGCGCGAGGTGCCCCGCACCATCGACCGGGCCGTCCTCGGCGACCTGGCCCGCTGGCCCGACGGACGGCTGGCCGGTGCGCTGCTGGCCTGCGGCACCGGCAGGCTCGGCACCACGGAGAGCGACGGGCGGGGCGGCGAACTCGGGCGTCTCCTGCGCACGTTCCCGGCCTCGGAGCAGGCCGCCGCGGTCGAACCGGCGGTACGCACCGCCGTCGCCCGCCGCGCCGCGGAACTGGACGGCGCCGACCCCTGCCCGGCCACCGACGCACTGCGCCGCATCGGCGACACCGCCGGGGAACTGCCCGCGCCCGCCCCCGCCCGGCTGCGCGGCGACGTCGACACGGCCGTGCGCGACGGCGTGTACGCCTGCGGCCTCGACCAGTTCGAGGACGGGAAGTTCGGCGCGGCCCGCACCACGCTGACCGGCTTCGCGGGGACCTACCGCAGCGACGGACGGCGCGGGCGCGCCCGACAGGTCGCCATCGCCGCCGAGATCGCCGAGCAGCGGCCCTCCGCCGGGCTCCGCCTGCCGCCCGCGCACGCCCCGGGCGGCAGCCGCATGGAGCTGGTGATCAGCAACGACGGGCCGGACCCCGTCGAGGTCCTCTACACCGGGCCGGTCACCGGTCGCGTCACCATCGCGGGCTGCGGCTCCTGCCGGACGTACGCCAGCGAGGCGGCCGGGCGCGGCAACGCGTGCCGGGCGAGCGGGAAGTCCTACCCGCACACCACGCTGAGGCTGCCCGCGGGATCGTACGACTTCCTGCACAAACCCGGCGGCGCCTCCCGGTCCGCGAACAGCCGCGCCGCGGGCGGCACCATCGCGCCCGGCTACACCTACACCCAGTGCAGTTACGTGGTCGGCGGCGCGGGGCTCGGGCGGAACCTGTGACGGCGGGCGCGCGCCGGGCCGGGAGGGCGCGGGACGGGCGGCCGGGATAGGCTCGAACGCCCCGCGCGCGATGAAGGCAGTCCGCACGCGAGAGGGCACCCGCACGCGAAGAAGGCCCGCACCCCCATGCCGAACGAGTCCGCCGCAACGGCCCCGCCCGCCCGGCCCCCCGCGCCCTGGCGCGGACAGGCCCCGGTGATCGCGGTCGTCGCGGCCGGCGGCGCCCTCGGGGCGTGCGCCCGCTACGGCGCGGCGCTGTCGTGGCCCACGCCGGGCGGCGCCTTCCCGTGGACGACCCTGTGGGTGAACGTCTCCGGGTGCGCCGCGATGGGGGTCCTCATGGTCCTCGTCACGGAGGTGTGGCCCGCGCACCGCCTGGTCCGCCCGTTCCTCGGCACCGGCGTCCTCGGCGGGTTCACCACCTTCTCCACGTACGCCGTGGACATCAGGACCCTGACCGGCGGCGACGGGGCGCGCACCGCGCTCGGCTATCTGGCCCTGACCGTGTGCGCCGCCCTCGCGGCGGTCTGGACGACCACGCACCTGACGCGCCGCGTCGCCGCGGGCGTCCGGCGCACCCGCGGGCACGGGGACGGGCACGGGCCCGGGCGCGGGGACGGAGGAGCGGCGTGAACTGGCTGCTGGTGATCGCGGGCGCCCTGGTCGGCGCCCCGCTGCGCTACCTCACCGACCGCACGGTGCAGGCCCGGCACGACACCGCCTTCCCCTGGGGCACGTTCGCCGTGAACATGGCCGGCTCGCTCGTCCTCGGCCTGCTCACCGGCGCGGTCGCTTCGGGCGCGGCGTCCTCCCGGCTCCAGCTCCTCGTCGGCACCGGCCTGTGCGGCGCGCTGACCACGTACTCGACCTTCTCCTACGAGACCCTGCGGCTCGCGGAGACCGGCCTGCGCTTCTACGCGCTGGTCAACGTGGTCGGCAGCGTGCTGGGCGGCCTCGGCTCGGCCCTCGTCGGCGCGACGCTGGCGCAGGCCGTCTGGGCCTGAACCGGCGTCAGAAGTAGCGGGTGAAGGCGTCGGGGCCCACGGCGAACATGCCGCTGAACGGCGTGTTCAGCTGGTAGATCAGCACCACCGTGAAGGTGATGAGGGCGGACAGGCCCATCACCATCACCACATGCGTGAAACTGCGCGTCACCCCGAACATGAACATGAAGGCCACGGTGAGGAAGCCGCCCACGATCAGGCCGAACCAGATCACCGGCGACAGCCGCTCACCGGCGTCCGCCTCCCGGCCCCGGCGCGCCTCGTCCAGCACGCTCAGCTGCGCCAGCGTCTCCTGCACGGTGGCCTGCTGGGAGGGGGCCGCGTCGGCCGACGTCTGGGCGGCGGCCCGGATCCGGTCGAGCATCCGCCAGCCCGCCCGGTCGGGCCCGGCCTCGCCCGCCATCTCCGTCCACTCGGTGTCCGTGACGTGCCGGACGTACGTCTCGACGCCGGACCGCAGCCGCTCGCCCTGCGCGGCGGGCAGCCCGGCGGCCAGCAGGTGGACCTGGTGCGCGGCGCCCGCCTCCGCCGCGACGTGGTCCTCCGCGCCGGAGTGGGTGTCCCACACCGAGACCAGGGCGAGGCCGAGGACGAGCGCGTAGAGCACGCCGACCATCATCGAGATGTACTCGGCGACGTCCTCGCGGGGTTCGTCGTCCGGGCCGAGCGGCCAGAAGCGGTGCTTGAGCAGGACGACCGCGGCGGCGAGCAGCGCGACACCGAGGACGACGGCGAGGATTTCGGTCATCAGGACATCCCAGGTCGGGGGTGGTGAGGGGCGGGCGGCCGGTCGTGACGGCCGGTCGTGACGGCGGGTCGTGACGGCCGGTCGTGACGGCGGGTCAGCGACGGCGGGTCAGTGGCGGCGGGAGCCGAGCAGGATCGCCGCGAGGGCGGCCGGCAGCAACACGAGGAACAGCGCGGTCAGCAGCCCCAGACCGGTCGGCCGGTGGTCCGCCCGGACGAAGCGCCGCAGCAACGGCGCCCGCGCGGGTGCCCGTCGGTGCAGCCCGGTCCGTGGCCGCTGACCCGGTCCCTCCCGGGTCCGGTGGTCCTGCGGCGGCCGGGCCGCGCCCGGGGGAGCGATGCCCGGCGGGGGCGGTGCCACCGGCACCACGGGCGCCGCTGGTACTGCGGGCACCGCAGGCACCGCGGGCTCCTGTGGGACGCCGGGCGGGACCGGTGCGGGCGCGGCGCCGGGCGGCAGCCCCACGGTGCCCGGCGGGAGATCCAGCGCCTCGGGCGGCACGGGCGGCACGGCGGCCTGCGGTGCGCCGAGGCCGGGCGGGCGGCCCGCCGTCCCGTCGGCACGGCCCGGCGGAGCCACCGCCGCCGCGGACGACCGGGGCGGCGGGGCGGCGCCGCCGTCCCGCCCGCCGGGCAGCGTGAAGCGCACCGCCGCGCGGGCGGTGAGCGGCGGCGCGGCCACCCCTTCGCCGCGCGGCCCGAGGGTGCGCAGCCCGTCGGTGCCCCGGGCCAGCCCACGGCCCGTGTACGTGCCCGGCGCCCGCAGCACCTCGATGCCGCACACGGCCGTCGCCCCGGGCGCGAGCCGGGCCGTCACCGGGCACCCGGCGGGCGCTCCGCGCCGCGCGGGGGCGAGCCCCGGATCGGTGACCCGGACGCCGACGACGGTCCGGTTGCCGGTGTTGGTCACGGCGTAACGCACCCGCGCCCGCCCCGGGCCCGTCACCCGCGCGCTCTGTACGAGGGCCAGCGCGCCGCCCACCCCCGCGTACCCGGAGCGGGCGCTCGCCCGCACGGTGGCCCGCAAATACGGCAGCCGCCCCGTGGCCACCGCGACGCCGGTCCTGCTGCCGGGGAGGGCCCGGGCCGTCGCCGTGCAGCGCACCGAGCGCAGCCCGGTCAGCCGCGGCACCCGGTCCCCGCCGCCCGGGCAGCGGATCCGGGCGCCGGGCAGCGCGGGGTCGAGGATCCGGACCGCGTACAGGTCGGCGCCGCCGCGGTTGGTCAGCCGGTACGTCTTCACGACCGGCCCGCCGGTCCGGATCCCCGGGCGCAGCGCGCCGAGCCCCGGCCGGGTGTTGACACTGACCTCCAGCGCCAGGCCGCGCGTGCCGGTCCCGTCGGCGGCCGTCGGCGCGGGCGCGGGCCAGCAGGCCAGGGCGAGCAGCGCCACGAGCGCCAGGCTGCGCACCCGGGCCCGCCGCCGGGCCCCGGGTGGGGCGGCGCGGGCCCGGTCCGCTCGTCCGATGATCACCTCGGTGATGCTGGCCGGGGCCCGCCGCCCCCACCGCCCTGGCGCGCGCACACCGCACGCGATTCACCCGACCGGCCGCCGTGGCCCTGCCGGACGGCCCTGCCCCGGGTCTACTGCTGAAGACGGCTTGGCCCGTCCGGGCGGCGGGGCCCGTCCGGCCGTGACGGTCGACCGCCGTACACCCGACACAGGACCCGGTCGGCCCGGGCCGCCGTTCCTGGGCGGCCTTGTCCGATGACGGACCCGCCCTCGGGCGGGCCTGCTCCTGGGCGGACTCGTTCGCGGGCGGGCTTGTCCTGAGCGGGGCCTGTTCTTGGGTGGGCCTGCTTGTGGGCGGGCTTGTCCTGAGCGGGGCCCGTTCTCGGCCGGGATCCGCTCTTGGGCGGGGCCTGTTCTTGGGCGGACCTGCTTGTGGGCGGGCTTGTCCCGAGCGGGGCCCGCTCTTGGGCGGACCTGCTTGCGGGCGGGCTCGTCCTGAGCGGGGCCCGCTCTCGGGCGGGATCCGCTTTCGGGCGGGACCCGCTTTCGGGCGGGATCCGCTCCTGGGCGGACTTGCCCCCGGGCGGGCCCCGTCCGCCTACGAACCCGCTCACTGGCGGGCTCGCTCTCGGGCGGGACCCGTTCGCAAACAGGCTCGTCCCGGGCGGGCCCGCCGGCCTGATCCACCACCGGACGGGCTCACCACCGGACGGACCAGCCCCCGAACCGACCCAGCCCCCGAACCGACCCAGCCCCCGAACCGACCCAGCCCCCGAACAGCCCGAGACCGGACAGCCCGAGACCGGACGGACCCGCGCCGAACTGACCCGCCCCCGACGCACCAGCCCCGACGGACCATCCCCCAAACAGCCCCGCCCCCGACCAACCCCGAGACCGAACAACCCCGAGACCGAACGGACCCGCCCCCCGGAGGGGCGGGCCCAGGCACACATCGACACCTACCACGCACAGGGACGAGGTGGCCGTGATGGCAGCCCCGACAGCGCCCCCGGCGCCGCAGCAGACCGAGCAGACCGACCCCGAACTCCTCATCGCGGCCTCCGTGCTGCTCGCCGACGCCGCCCTCGCCACCCGCAGGACCGGCGCGGAGCTGACCGCCGCCTGGGCCAGCTGGCGCGTGGGGCTCCAGGCGGTGCGCCGGCCCGGCTGGGCGACCGGCACCGTTCTCGCGGCGGCCCGCGCCCTGTCCAACCCGGCGGGGCTCGGCATCGCCGTCAACGGCGGGCTGGTCGGGGAGACCTTCCGCTCGATGGGCGCCATGGCCCGGCGCCGGCCGGCCTGCGTGGCGATGGCCGTCGACGCGTTCGCGCTGCGGATCGAGGCCGCCGCCCGCGCCCACCCCAACCTGGCCGGACCGCTCGCCCGCCGGCTCACCGACGCCGTGGTCGCGGGCCGCCGGTTCGAAGCGCTGCGCGCCGCCCGGGAACTCACCGACCTGCACGGTGTCACCCGCACCCTCACCACCGTCAGCCCCGTGATCATGGAGCTGCTCGCGCTGAACGGGCTCCTCGACGAGAACCCCACCAACGACAGCTTCGCCTGGGTCACCCTGGCCGGCGGCGTCCCCACCACCGACCCCCTCTTCGGCCTGCCCGCCGGACTCGTCCGGCACCTCAACCCCGGCCGCGGCCGCGCCGAGCGCGTCGACCCCGACCCGCTGCTCACCCGGGTCCTCGCCCGCTCCGCCAACGACATCGTCCGCTACATCGACGACATCTCGGCGCTCGGCAACCACGGCCTGGCCCTGCTGCGCCGCGTCACCTGCACGGACGGCACCGAGCGGTACGTGGTGCTGCTGCCCGGCACCAGCTTCGGCCGGGTCAGCAACGGCACCCCGCAGGACCTCGTCGGCGCCTTCGACGGCATGCTGCGCACCGACACCACCTACACCCGGTCCGTGAAACAGATGCTGCTGCGCGCGGGCGTGCCCGACGGCGCCGAGCTGATGGTCGTCGGGCACAGCCTCGGCGGCATCACCGCCGTCAACCTCGCCTGCGACCTGGACTTCGTGTCGAGGTACCGGCTCACGCACGTGGTCACCGTCGGCTCGCCCATCGACAACAAGCGCCCCGCCGACCCCACGACCCGGGTCGTCAGCCTCGTCAACGAACACGACGTCATCCCCGGTCTCGACGGGCGCGGACCGGCCTCCGCCAACGACATCCCCGACACCTGGATCGAGCTGGCGTGGACCGACGAGACGTACGACTACCCGCTCTCGCACGCCCCGCAGGCCTACGCCGACACCCTCGGCGACGCCCAGCAGGGGTTCCGGGCGCGCGTCAACGAACTCATCACCGCCTACGACGGTGAGATCGCCGCCAACCAGCCCTACCTGCTGCGCGACAAGTGACCCCGCCCCAGGCCGCGCCGACCGGACCGTACGGAGAACGCCCATGACTGCCAGCGACACGACGACCGCCCGGCCCGGCACGGCCTGGCCCCTGGAGAACGCCCTCGTCAGCGCCGCGCTCGCGGCCCGGGGCATCGGCTGGATCGACGCCCCGGCCCGCGCCCTGGGCCTTCGGCCGTTCACCCGCCAGGAGCTGACCCGGCAGATCCTCGGGCAGGTGCGGCGCACCGCGTCCGGACGGCCCACGCGCCTGCGCACCGCCTTCGGCACCTTCCTGATGCCGCTGAACCGCGACGACGCGGCCGGGCTCGTCGCCGCCGCCGAGGAGGCCGGAGCCCGCGGCGCCGTCACCGGCTTCACCGACCGGGGCACCCGCCTGCACCTGGCCCCGCACGCCCGACTGCCCGTGTCGGCGGCGTCGCTGTACGGGCGGGTGCGCAAGGCCGCCGACATCGAGGCCCACCGGCTGCTCGCCGCGCGGGAGGGCGACGCCACCCTCGACCGCGACGCGTGGCGCACCGCGGCGCACCGGCTCGCCCGCCGGATCGTGCTCGGCCCCGCCGCGGCCGACGACTCCCTCCTCAGCGACATCCTCGACGCCGTCGCCCACGCCGCCGACGACGCCGAACTCGCCTCCAGGCAAGCCGCGTTGAACCGACGGCTCGCGCCCCTCCTGGTCGACCTCCCGGTCGACGGGACCGTCGTCGTGCACGCCTTGGAGACGGTCACCCGCGCCCTCACCGACACCGCCGCGCAGGCCCTCGCCCTGGTCGCGGGCGGCCGTGCGCCGAAGGACGCGGTGACGGAGGCGCTGCTGCGGTATCCGCCGCTCGCGGCCACCGTGCACCGCGTCGACGCGCCCTTCGTGTGGGACGGGCTCGCCGTCGACGCCGGAACCGAGATCCTGTGCGCCACCTCCTGGCTGCGCGACCTCGACGACGATCCCGACGCCGCCGACCCTGGCGCCGATGACGCCGATGACGCCCATGACGCCCATGACGCCGACGGCCCAGACGACGCCGTCGGCGCCGAGGTCCCGGACGACCGCACCGGAGAGCGGGAAGCGGCCGCGGCCCTGTGTGCGGCCCCCGTGCCCTGCGCCGCCGCCGACCTCGGCGTCCTCGCCGCCACCGCCCTGGTCCGCGCCCTGGTCCGCGAGGCCGTACCCGTCGTCCTCGCCCCGCGTCTCGACCCCGGCGCGCCGCCCGTCGAACTGCCCGCGGACACCCTGCGCCTCGCGCTCGTGAACACCGGGGCCGACGCCCACGTACCCGACGACTCGAACCTGATGCGGACGCCGCCCGCCGGACAGCGCCCCGCCCACTACGCGGCGCTCGTCGCCGCCTCCGCGCGCCGCCTGGAGGGCCACGCGCGCACGCTCGCCGAGTTCGCCCGGCAGCCCGGCTTCAACCACGACGCCTTCGGCGAACGCTGCCGGATGACGCTCCTCAACCACGCGGAGCGGTGCGCCCGCGCCGCCGCCGACGCCCGCCGGGCCGCCGACTGGCTCGGCAACTGACCCGCACCGGACGGGACACGGCTCACCAGAACGGCGTCGCCCGCCGGCCCCGGTCCCGGTCGACCATGCCCTGCACCGTGAACCACGCCTCGTCGCACAGCCGCCGCGTCGCCGCCGACCGCTCGGCGAACGACGCGGCGCGGGGCGGCGCCGGGATCGGCTCCCCCATGCTGATGAGCCACTTCGACGGCAGCGGCAACGGCGTGGTCACCGGGAAGAACGGCAGGTCGAACCGGCGGGCCAGCGCCCCGATCTCGCCCAGCTTCGGATACGCCTCCTCGGCCCCCACGATCGACACCGGCACCACCGGAGCCCCCGTCAGCACGGCGGCGCTCGCGAACCCGGGGCCGAACGGCCGCAGCCGGTAGCGCTGCGAGAACCGCTTGCCGACCCCGCCGAACCCCTCCGGGAACAGCGCGACGAGCCCGCCCGCCGTCAGCTGGCCGCTGCCCAGCGTCGGATCGTCGGTCAGCATCCCGTGCCGCCGGGCGTACGCGGCGAGCACCGGCAGCCGCAGGATCAGCTCGGACGCGTACACCGTCACCGGCCGGGGCACCTGACGGCACAGCACCTTGTGCAGGATGAAACCGTCCAGGCCCCAGGCGCCCGAATGGTTGGCCACGAGGAGGGCGGGGCCGGTCGCCGGGATGTTCTCGAGACCGGTCACCTCCACCCGGAAGTAGTCGTCGGCCAGCCAGCCGAGGAGAGAATCGGCCAGGTCGGTCGCGTCCTGGCCGTGCGGTCCGGAGTTCACGTGAGTCACGGAATCCCACTTTCTGCTGAAAAGGGGCGTCCGCAAGGCTAAAGATGCCGTTGGGGTGGTTCCTTCCAGTATGACCATCTCCTCTGCCGCGTCCCCGACGCCCACCACCGACCTGATCACCGGTCTCCTCGTCGACAAGTTCGAGGTGGACCCGGCCGCCGTCCGGGGCGACGCCCTGATGACCGACCTGCTCGTCGACTCGCTGATGGTCGTCGAGATGGCGATCACCCTGAAGGACGACCTCGGCGTCACCGTCACCGAGGACGAACTGCGCGAGCTGGGGTTCGCCGAGTTCGCGGCCCGCGTCGACGCGCGGCGAGCCCTATGACGGGCGTCGTGGTGACCGGCCTCGGGCTGGTCACCCCGGCCGGGCGGGACGCCGACACCACCTGGGCCGCCGTCCGCGCCGGCCGGGCCAGCGCCGCCCCCGACCCGACCCTGGCGGACCTGCCCGTCTCGCTGAGCTGCCGGGTCGAGGGCGCCGCCGAACTGCCGCTGCGCGGGCGCGGACTCGCCCACCTGGACCCGAGCGTGCGGATGGGGCTCGCCGCCGTCACCGAGGCGCTCGACCGGGCCAAGCTCGACCCGGCGGAGTGGGACGGCACCCGCGTCGCCGTCGTCGCCGGGGTCGGCACCGGCGGCATGCACGCACAGGAGCGCGCCGCCGCCCGGCTCGCCGCCGACGGGCCGACCTCCGTCTCCCCGTACTTCCTCACCGGCTACCTGCCCAACATGGTGTGCGCCACCGTCGCCCTGCACCTGGGCGCCACCGGGCCCGCCTTCGCCGTCGCCACCGCCTGCGCCTCCGGCGGCACCGCGATCGGCGCCGCCCGCGACCTGCTCGCCTCCGACCAGTGCGACATCGCCGTGGTCTGCGCCGCCGAGGCCTCCGCCACCCCGCTGATCGTCACCGGCTTCGCCCAGCTCGGCGCGCTGTCCGACACGGGGTCCCGGCCCTTCGACCGGACCCGCGACGGCTTCGTCATCGCCGACGGCGCCGGGGCGCTCGTCCTGGAGCGCGCCGAGCACGCGGCCGCCCGCTCGGCGCCACTGCTCGCGCACCTCGCCGGCTACGGCGCCAGCAACGACGCCCACCACCTGGTCGCCCCGCACCCCCAGGGACGCCAGGCCGAGCGGGCCCTGCGCGCCGCACTCAACGACGCGCACCTGACCCCGGCCGACGTCGACCACGTCAACGCGCACGGCACCTCGACCCCGCGCGGCGACGCGATGGAGGCGGCCGTGCTCGCCCGCGTCCTGCCGCACCGCCCGCCCGTCACCTCCGCGAAGGGCGCGCTCGGCCACTCGATGGGCGCGGCGGGCGTCATCGAGGCGGCGCTTACCACGCTGGCGCTGCGCGACGACGTCGTGCCCCCGATCGCGGGCCTCACCGACCCCGACCCGGCCTGCGACCTCGACACGGTCGCGGGGACGGCCCGCCCGCTGGCCTCGACCGTCGCCGTCAGCACGTCCTTCGGGTTCGGCGGGCACAACGCGGTGGTGGTGCTGGCGCGGGCCTGACCGGGGGGCCTCAGTCGCGCCGGGCGCGCACGTCGCCGTTGACGGTCGTCAGCGTCAACGTACGGTCGGCGGCGGCCCCTTCGGCGGGCACGGAGACGAACGGGTGCCCGTTGTCGGTGGTGGCGGACGTCCGGTAGGCCGGGGCGTCGTGCGGCAGGACGGCGGACGCGCTGCCGTTCACCGTCGTGGCCGACAGGCGGTGCGGCGCGTGCGCGCAGCCCAGCGTGACGTCGCCGTTCACCGTCTCGGCCGCCAGGGAGCGGGCGCGGACGCCGCTCGCGCGGACCGAGCCGTTGCGGGTGGTGAGCCGCACCGCCGCGCCGTCGGCGCCCGAATCGGCCACGGTCACGTCGCCGTTGACGGTCGTCAGGTCGAGGGCGCCGGGGACGCCGGCCGCGTCGATGCCCGCGTTGCGGGCGACGACGGTGACCGCCGTGCCGTCCGGCACGGACACCCGCGGCATCCGCGGGCAGCGCTTCTTGCAGGTCAGGTCCAGCACCCAGGTGTGGTCGCGGTGCGACCAGCGGTGGGCGACGCCGTCGTCGACCGCGACCCGGTCGCCGTCGGTGGGGCGCAGCCGCAGGCCGTTCTCCGTGGTCACCACGAGCCGCGAGCCGGACGACGCGGGCGCCACGGTCCCGGACGGCCCGGACGCCGGGCGGGCACCACCACCGTCGCCGCCGCACCCCACGAGCCCCGAGGCCAGCGCGAGTCCGGCGGCGCAGGACACCACTGCGGTCACTGCTCTCATGCAGAGCCGGGTGCCCCGCGCGGAGATCGTCATACGTGTCCGGCCCGCACCCGGAGTGAGTCGCCGCCGCCCGGGAACGCGGTCCTCATGGCTGTACTGAGGAAATACGCACGCCCGATGCTCGCCTCCGTCTTCATCACCGGAGGGATCTCCACCGTCCGCGCCCCCGGGCGCGTGGCCCCGGCCGCCGAACCGGTCGCCGTGCCCGTCGCCTCCCGCGTGCCGCGCCTGCCCGACGACCCCGAGCAGCTGGTCCGGCTGAACGGCGCCGTGCACATCGGCGCCGGGCTGCTGCTCGCCACGGGCATCGCGCCACGCTTCGCCGCGCTGGCCCTCGCGGGCTCGCTCGTCCCGACGACGCTGGCCGGGCACGCCTGGTGGAAGGAGGACGACCCCGAGCGGCGGAGCCAGCAGCGCACCCACTTCGTGAAGAACGTGTCCCTCATCGGCGGGCTGCTGATCGCGGCGGCCGACACCCACGGCAAGCCTTCGCTGGCCTACCGGGCGCGCGGCGCCGCGACCAGCGGCCGCAAGCAGGCGGCGCGGGCCCGGCGCGAGACCTCGCACACCGTGCGGGACGCGGCCGACGCCGTGCGCGCCCTGCCCGAGCGCGCCCGGCAGACCGTCAGCGGCTGAGGAGCCGCTCCGGCACGAAGCCCTCGTCGGCGAGCCGCTGCCACAGCGCGTCCGGCACCGGGAAGCGCGCCGCCCGGGCGTTCGCCGTCACCTCGGCCGCCGACCGGCAGCCGACGACGACCGACGCGACGGCCGGATGCAGGTACGGGAACTGGATCGCCGCCGCGGTCAGCGGCACGCCGTACTCCGTGCACAGGGCCCGGCACCGCCGGGCCCTGCGCAGCGCCTGCGCGGGCACGGGCCGGTAGTCGTACATGGCCTCCGGCGACGGATCGGCCAGCAGGCCCGTGTTGAACACCCCGCCCGCGTTCGAGGTGCGAGAAGCGGCCCGCGATGAGCACCACGTCGGGCTCGAACTCCTCGACGTAGGCGGCGAGTTGGCTGCTGTGGTTCATGCCGAAGCCGATCGCCCGGACCAGCCCCTCCGCGCGCAGCCCGCGCACCGCCGGATACGCGCTGCGGCGGCGCAGACGGGTCAGGCTCGCGTGCTCACGGCGGGACAGGCCGCCCACCCGGTGGTGCAGACCCCCGACCGCGGCGTGGCGGACGGCAAGTGCTGGGCCGCGCCCGCGCGCATCAAGGTCTACCCGCCGGACGACACCGCGTCCCTCACCGCGCCCGCGCCCGGCACCCTTGAGGTGTGCGGCGACGCCTTCACCGTCGGCCCCTTCACCGCTCGGGCGCTGTGAACCGGGGGACGGCGCGGCCCGCCCCGCCGTCCCGCTCCGCAGGTCACCGGGCGCCGCGCCGCGCCACCAGCGTGCACCCGGCCGCCGCGAGCCCCGCCGCGGTGAGCGTCCACCACATCGCGCCGGGTGCCCGGGCGAACAGGACCCCGCACACCAGGGGGCCCGTCGCCGCGCCCAGCGAGACGCCCATCTGGCTGTAGGCGGTGGCCTGTTGCTCGCGCCGCGGATGGGGCAGCCCGATCGCGTAGTGCAGCAGGCCCGCCCAGCCCCACCCCCCGCCGTAGGCGAGCAGGGCGCCCAGGGTGGTCGGGGCCTGACCGGTCCCCGACAGGAGGACCGTCCCGCAGGCGCCCGCCAGGAACAGGGCCGTCAGCGCGGGGCCCGTCGCGCCGGGACGCCGCCCCACCAGCCAGCCCGCGCCCAGCCGCACCGCGATGTTGAGCACGGCGCCGGCGGCGGCCGTCGTCCCCGCCACGGCCAGCGAGGTGCCGTGCGAGGTGAGGGACAGGACCAGGAACCCGCCCAGGCCGTTGCCCACCATGGCGCCGAAGAATCCCGCGGAGCTCAGGGCCATGAGGTGCCGGTCGCGGCGCAGCGCGCTCCCGGCCCGCCCGGCCGGCCGCGCGGACCGGTCGCCGGGCGGCGCGGCCCGCCGGAGCAGGGGGACCGCGCCGAGCGCGCAGAGCACCGCGGTGACCGTGAAGACGGGCCGCCAGCCCGCCGGGCCGGCCAGCAGAGGCATCGCCAGACTGGCGAGCAGCGTCGCCGCGGGCACCGCCGCCTGCTTGAGCCCGAAGGCGAGGGCCCGCACGCGCGGCGGGCAGCGCCGCATGAGCAGGGCGTTGGTGTGCGGCTGCGTGGAGCCGTAGGCGAAGCCGCCGAGCGCGGAGCTGACCCACAGTCCGGTGCCCGGCGCCGCCGCCGCGCAGCCCAGGCCCAGCGCGGTGGCGCCCAGGGCGACGGCCAGCACCCGCTCGACGGTGGGCGGGACGGCCGCCCGCTTGGTGACGTACGCCCCCGCCAGGGAGGCCAGCCAGTACACCGCGAGGACCGCTCCGAGCCGCGCCGGACTCCAGCCGAGATCGGCGGAGATGAGGCCGCCCGCCGCACCGGGCAGGAACACGGGCAGCGACGTCAGCACGGTCACCGCCGCCACCATCAGCGCGGCGGACGGCCCGCCGCGCGGCTCCCCGGCGACGGCCCCGGCCGGACCGGCGGGACGCGGAAGGACCCGCTGGAGCGTCCGCTGCGGGCTCACCGGACCACCGACAGCCGCGTGCGGCGCGGCGCGCGCGCCGGGTCCGGGGCGAGGACGGCGCGCGCGATCGCGTCCGCGTCCTGCAAGGTCACCGAGTCCACCCCGGGCCGGATGCCCGCCGCCGTCGCCCAGTGCGCGCCCTCCGTCGGTATGCCCAGCGCGAAGCGCCTCTCGTACGGGCGGCCGTGGCCGTCCAGGACGCGGCCGGGGCGGCGCGTCACCGCCAGGGCGCCCGTCTCGTGGGTGTCGCCGGCCGGGTCGGGCACCCGGTAGGCGGCGGCCTGGCCCGAGTCGATCAGATGGCGCAGCAGCGGATCGGACGTGGTGCGCACGTCCGTCTCCTGGACCCGCGCCTCGACGAGGGTCGTGACGGCGACGGGCTCACCCGGCACCACGGCCGAGGACACCAGCCAGCCGGTGGGCGACGCGCTCACCCGCATCCCCGGCCCCAGCGGGGTGAGGACGCCCGCGCGGATCAGGGCGGCCATCTCCGCCACCCGGCGGCCCGGCGGCCCGATCGAGAGGGAGGCGTTCACGGGCGTGTACCAGCCGGTGAGTTCGTCCCGGTAGGAGGAGCCGGTGATCCCCGAGTGGTCGACGATCTGCCGGATCTCGTTGCGCAGGTCGCGCAGCGCGTCCAGGGCCGCCTTCACGGGCTCGTCCAGGTTCCCGCCGCGGGCGAGGGCCGCGTCCCGGTCCAGATGGACGGCCAGCCACGCGGTGAACGCGGCGCGTCCGCCGAGGGCGTGCGGCGGGCAGGGGCCGGTCAGCGCGTCCCAGTCCCAGCGCTCGCCGTCCGCGATGCCGTGCGCGCGCAGCAGCGCCTGCCGGGCGGGCGCCGCCCGGGAAGCCTCCAGGTAGCCGCGCACGAAGGCGGCGACGCGCTCGCGGGGAGTGCCCCGGCGGCGCAACAGGGCCTCGTAGTAGACCAGTTCGACCTCGCGGGCGATCAACGGCCAGACGTCCGCGCGGAACCGGACGCCGCCGGCCGCGGCCCGCGCACGCAGCTCCCGCACGGTGCGCGGAGTGAGGACCAGCGGGCGGTGGCGCTCGCCCAGCCCCTTCTGGTTCTCGCCGCGGGCGTGGTGGGGCAGCCCGCGCCGGGACCCCGCGTACAGACGCGGCTCGCGGCCCGAGGCGCGGTAGGCGAGGGTTCCGTCGGGGAGGTCCTCGAAGGAGCCGCCCCGGCCCGCGGTGAACAGCGCCAGGTAGTCGAAGAAGGCCAGGCCGAGCCCGCGCAGCGCCACCGGCTCGCCCGGCGCGATCCCCGACAGGTCGGCGTCCGCGGGATTGCCGGGCGGCACGAACCGCGCGCCGCCCGCCGGACGCCGTGCGTCCCGCCCGTGCCCCGCGCCGTCCCCGGACGGGACGTGACCCTGCGCCAGGACCACCGCGTCCAGGAGCAGTCGGACGCCCGAGTCCAGCCGCAGCACGTCGCGGCCGTCCCCGGCCGGATCCAGCGCGACGGCCGTGTCCCGGTGCACGCGGACCGTCACCCGCGCCGGCGCGGTGCGCAGGACGTGCCCGAAGGCCCAGCGCAGGTAGCGGCCGTACAGCGCGCGGGTGGGGTACGTGTGCGGGCGCAGCGCCCGGGCCTCCCGCAGCACCCGCTCGTCGTGGCCCGCGCCGTCGGTGCCGAGCGACGCCGCCCACGTGTACAGGTCCGGCCCCGGCACGACGGGTCCCGCGCAGCTGACTCCGGCGTCGGTGAACACGGTGACCTGCTCGGCGACGGTGTTCATCAGCAGGTGCGGGGACTGGTCGGTGCGCCAGACGCGGCCCGCGCCCGCCGGGGCCGGGTCGACGACGTGCACGGTGACGGGCGCGCCGCCCGGCTCCTCCGCCGCGTTGGCGCACAGGCGTTCCAGCACGCTCAGTCCGCGTGGACCCATGCCCACGATGCCGACACCGAGTCCTGTTCCGAGTCGACCGTCCAAGGAGACCCCCGCTTCCTGGCCCGCGCCCGCGGCGCGGCTGCCGTACGACATGAATGACCCGCCGGGCCGCGCTCCCGCGCCGCGGCGATGGCCGAGTCTAGGCAGTTCACCACGGCCGAGAATCGCCGATTCATACGCTTCACCGGGGATTGATGCGCCGCCCTCATGAATGCCGATTGATACGGCTCCCGCATCAATGGCGCCGCGAAAGCATTTCTCCCCCTCGGACGGGGCGCGCTACGTTTTCGGGGCGGCGAGCGAAGGCGCCCACGGCCGGATCGTCGGGCCGGGGTGAATGCGAGGAAGCAGTGAATGCGCGGGAGCCCTCGCATTCACCCGGCGCCGTTCCCCGCGACGCCCATTTCCGTGCCCCACATACCCCATCCGGGAGTCATCATGGGAAGTCACGTCGAGAACCCTGCGAAATACAAGCCCTACAACCGTTCCTCGATCAAGCGGGCGCCCCAGTGGGAGCGCATTCCGGCCGAGCTGCGCGAGGACGTGGAGGTCGTCTCGCACGTCCTGCCCTTCCGCACCAACCAGTACGTCCTCGACCAGCTGATCGACTGGGACCGCATACCGGACGACCCGATCTTCCGGCTCAACTTCCCGCACCGCTCGATGCTGGCGCCCGAGGACTTCACGACCCTGCGCGACCTCATCCGCTCCGGCGACAAGCAGGGCCTGGCCAAGGAGATCCACGCGGCCCGCACCCGGATGAACCCGCACCCCGCGGGCCAGCTCACGCACAACGTGCCGGAGCTGGAGGGCGAAGTGGTGCCCGGCATCCAGCACAAGTACAAGGAGACCGTCCTCTTCTTCCCCAGCCAGGGGCAGACCTGCCACGCCTACTGCACGTTCTGCTTCCGCTGGCCCCAGTTCGTCGGCTCGGAGGACCTGCACTTCGCCGCCAAGGACGCCGAGGGACTCTGCGCCTACCTGCGCAGCCACCCCGAGGTCACCGACGTGCTGATCACCGGCGGCGACCCGCTGATCATGCGGACCGCCAACCTGGAGCGCTACCTCGAACCGCTCCTCGCCCCCGACCTCGCCCACATCCGCAACATCAGGATCGGCACCAAGGCCGTCGGCTACTGGCCGCAGCGCTTCGTCAGCGACCCCGACGCGGACGACCTGCTCCGCCTGTTCGAGCGCGTGGTCGGCGCGGGCAAGCACCTGGCCCTGATGGGGCACTACAACCACCCGGCGGAGCTGCGCCCCGACATCGCCCGCGAGGCCCTGCGCCGCGTCAACTCCACCGGCGCCGTGGTGCGCATGCAGTCGCCGGTCCTGCGGCACATCAACGACGACCCGGCCGCCTGGCACGAGCTGTGGACCGAGGGCGTCCGCCTGGGCGCCGTCCCCTACTACATGTTCGTCGAGCGCGACACCGGCGCCCGCGCCTACTTCGAGCTGCCGCTCACCGAGGCCTACGACCTCTTCCGCACCGCCTACGCCAGCGTCTCCGGCCTCTCGCGCACCGTGCGCGGCCCGTCCATGAGCGCCTTCCCCGGCAAGGTCCTGATCGACGGCACGCCCACCATCCGGGGCGAGCGGGTCTTCGCCCTGCAACTCCTCCAGGCCCGGCGCGGCCACCTGGTGCGCCAGCCCTTCTACGCGAAGTACGACCCGAAGGCCACCTGGTTCGACCAGCTCGAACCCGCCTTCGGCGAGCGCGCCTTCCCCTTCGAGGAAGGCGCCCCCACCGTCCCGGCGCAGAGCCGCCGGCTCGACCTGGTGGGAGCGTGAACCCCGTGGCCGGGAACACCCCGCTGTACGAGGTCCTGGCGCTGCGCTTCGGCACCCACGCCGGCCGGCCCGCACGCGACAACTTCCTCACGGACGAGGGCCAGTTCACCCCCGGCTCGGAGATGCCCAACGACTACTACCTGTGGGTGGTGCGCGACGGCCGGCACCTCGTCCTCGTCGACACGGGCTTCCCGCGCGAGATGGCGCGGCGGCGCGGACGCACCCTCTTCCGCGACCCGGTGGACGCCCTCGCCGACCTCGGCACCGGCGCCGCCGACATCACCGACGTGGTCATCACCCACATGCACTACGACCACGCCGGGAACCTCGACCGCTTCCCGCACTCCCGCGTCCACCTCCAGGAGGAGGAACTGCGGTTCTGCACCGGCGCGTCCATGCGCCACCGCGTCGTGCGCAGGCCCTTCGAGCCGGAGAACGTGGCGGCCGCCGTGCGGGGGCTCTACGCGGACCGGCTGGTCCTGCACCGCGGCGCGGCGGAGATCGTCCCCGGGGTCACCGTGCACCCCGTACCGGGACACACGCCGGGCACCCAGGTCGTACGGGTGCCGACGGCGCGCGGCTGGGTCGTCCTGGCCGGCGACGCCGCGCACCTGTGGGCCAACATCCGGCTGCGCAGTCCCTTCCCCATCCTGGAAGGACTCTCGCCGATGCTCGACGGCTACGACCGCATCGAGGCGCTGGCCGACGGGGACGACCACATCATCCCCGGCCACGATCCGCAGGTGGCGCTGCGCTTCCCTGCGCTCCCCGGCGCGCCCGACTGGTCCTGCCTGCACGAGCCGCCCGCCGACAGCCCCGTGGGCGCCACGGCCGCCGGAGCCCGGCGGTGAGCCCGCTGCGCGTGGCCGTGCTGGGCGTCGGGCCGCGCGGCCTGAGCGTCCTCCAGAAGATCGCGGACGTCGCGGGTGAACTGCCGCCGGGCCTGACGCTGGAGGTGCACCTGATCGACCCCGGGGACGGGGGACAGGGCGCGCACCCCGCGCGCCAGCCCGCCCACCTGCTGACCAACACCGTCGCCAGCCAGGTGTCGATGTACGCCGAGGGCGCCGGGCCCTCCTTCACCGAGTGGGCGGCCGAAGCCGGGTACCGCGCCTTCGACGCCGCCTACCACCCCACCGGTGACGACAGCGGCGAGCCGGTGGGCGAACACGCCTACCTGCCGAGGCGGTTGCTCGGCGCCTACCTCAGCTCGGTCTTCGACCGGACGCTCGGCTCCCTGCCGGACACCGTCCGCGTCGTCCAGCACCGCGACCGCGCCGTGGACGTCGTCCCGGACGGCGAGCGGCACACGGTCCGGCTGGCCCGCGGCTTCACCCTCACCGTCGACTACCTGTTCCTGACCACGGGCCACTGCGAGCGCGTCCCCACCCCGGAGGACCTCGCCCACGGCGAGTTCGCCCGCGCGCACGCGGACCGCAACCCCCACCTCGCGTACTTCTCCACGCCCTACCCCGTCGACCTGCTCCAGCGCATCGCGCCCGGATCCACCGTCGCCGTCCAGGGATTCGGCCTGACCGCCCACGACGTGCTCTCCGAGCTGACGGCGGGACGCGGCGGCACCTTCCACGGGGCCGGCGCCGCGACCGAGTACCGGCCCTCCGGGCGGGAGCCGCGCATCCTGCTCTTCTCCCGGCAGTGCCTGCCGTTCAGCGCGCGCGGCGTCAACCAGAAGGGCGTCACCGGCGGCCACCGGGCCCGCTTCTTCACCCCGGAGGCGGTACGGGCCCTGCGCGCCGCCCGGCCGGACGGCAAGCTCGACTTCGTCGCCGAGGTGCTGCCGCTGCTGGTCCGCGAGATGGCGTACGCGTACCGGACGACGCAGCTCGCACGGCCCGTCCCGCACGAGGGCTTCGAGCCGTCGCCGCGGGAACGGCGGATCGTCGCCGAGCTGCTCGACCCGCTGGGCGCACGGGAGTTCGACGGACAGGACGACTTCCGGGAGTTCTTCACCGCGTACCTCGACGACGACCTGGCCCACGCCGAGCTGGGGAACCTGACCAGCCCGGTCAAGGCCGCGACGGACGTCGTGCGCGACACCCGTGCCGCGCTGCGCGAGGCGGTCGAGTTCGGCGGCCTGACGCCCGCCTCGCACCGCGTCTTCAACGCGACGTACGTGCCGGTGATGAACCGGATCGCGTTCGGGCCGCCCCGGCACCGCAACCACCAGCTGATCGCCCTGATGCGGGCCGGGGTCGTCGACCTCGCGGGCGGACCCGGCAGCACGCTCGGCACCGACGCGCAGCGGGCCCGCTTCACGGTGCGCACCGACTACCGCGGCGGAACCGCTACGCGGTACGCCGACGCGCTGGTCATCGCCCGGCTGGACGCCTTCCACCCCGAGCGCGACCGCTCCCCGCTGACCTCCCGGCTCCTGGAGCGCGGCCTCGTGCGCCCCTACCGCAACGGCGACTTCGCGCCGGGCGGCCTCGACATCGACGAGGCGGGCCGTCCGCTCACGGCCGCGGGCCCACCGCTGCGCGGCGCCTGGGCGCTGGGCTACCTGGTCGAGGGCCCCCGGTTCTACACACACGCGCTGCCCCGGCACGGACTGGCCTCGCAGTTCACCCGGGACGCCGAAGCCGCGGTCCACGACATGGTCGCGGACACCCACCGCCGCCGGACGCCGGCGGCCACCCACCCCCACGATTCCGCGCAGGAGACAGAGCATGCCGGTCCAGAACGGACGTCAGTTTCCGTACCTTGAATTCCGCAAGCGCCACGTCCAGGAGACGCCCGCACCGGTGATCTGGCCGTGGAAGACCCTGGCCGAGGAGCTGGCGGCCGCCGAGCACTCGGAGTACGGCACGCTGACGCTGGCCGGGCCCGACGGCGGGCACCAGATCGTCCCGGGCACCTCGATGACCTTCCAGGCGGTGCGCCCCGGCGAGCGCACCACCCCGCACGCGCACTCGTGGTGGCACCTGTATTTCGTGCGCTCCGGGTCGGGCGTCCTCGTCCTCGACGAGACCTCGGAGGACGTCGGGATCGACGACGACGACATCCTGTTGATTCCCGCCTGGTGGACCCACCACTTCGAGAACCGGGGCAGCGAGGGCGATCTGCTCCTGCTGAACATGTCGAACCTGCCGCAGCTCGCCTCCCTGCACAACAAGTTCTCCACGGAGGGCCTGACCGGAACGCCGGGAAAGGCGAAGGGGCCGAACCGCTGATTCCGCGGGGTCCGCAGGTTCCGAGAAGTCCGAGAAAGGAAGAGGGAATGTTCAAGCGAATTGACCACATCGGCATCGTGGTCGACGACCTGGCCGCGGCCAGGGAATTCCTGGAAAGCCTGGGAATGGTCCTGGAGCGGGCCCAGGAGGTTCCGGAACGGCAGGTGAAGATCGCGTTCTACCACTGCGGCGACGGCCGTATCGAACTCATCGAACCCACGACGCCGCAGGCGCGCGAGAGCCGGCTGGGCGCGGGCCGCCAGGCCACCCTGGAACACATCGGCGTGGAGGTCGACGACGTGCCGACGATCATGCGGGCCGTACAGGGGCTGGGCGTCGAGCTGACCACGGACGAGCCGGTGCCCGTCGGGCCGAACCTCAACGCCTGGACGCGGCCCGCGACGTCCAGGGGCATCCAGTTCCAGCTGGTCCAGCGGGACGCCGTGTAGTGCGAAGCCGTGCGGCGAGGCCCTATGCTCCGTACATACTAGTAGGTACAGTCAAGGAGCGGATCCCGTGAAGAACACCGCGGTGCGACGGCCGGCCGAGACCGTCGCGGAACCCCAGGAGCCCCCGGAGCCCGGACGCCGGGCCGGATGGGTGCTGGCCGCCCTGCTCGGCGGCATGTTCCTCGGTAACGTGGACATCGCCGTCGTGAACGTGGCCATCCCCTCGATCAGGAGCCACCTGCACGCGACGGGCGGCGAACTCGAACTGATCGTCTCCGGGTACACCCTCGCCTACGCGATGCTCCTGATCACCGGTGCGCGGCTCGGCGAGATCCGCGGGCGCCGCCGCACCTATCTCGTGGGCCTGGCCGTGTTCACCGCGTCCTCGCTGGCCTGCGGACTCGCCCCGAACGGCGCCGCGTTGGTGGCGGCGCGCGTGGTGCAGGGGATCGGCGCCGCCCTGATGGTCTCCCAGGTGCTGACCGGTATCCAGGTCACCTTCCGGGGCGCGGCCCGGCGGCGCGCGCTCGGCGCCTACACCGGCGTCCTCGGCGTCAGCTCGGTCGTCGGGCAGGCCCTGGGCGGCGTGCTGGTGTCGGCGGACATCCTCGGGAGCGGCTGGCGGCCGATCTTCCTCATCAACGTGCCGCTCGGCATCGGCCTGCTGGTCATCGCGTACGTGTTCCTGCCCGCCGAGCGGTCCCCCCGGCGCGGAAAGCTCGACCTGAAGGGCGTGGGCCTGCTCTCCCTGGCCCTGTTCCTGCTGGTCACGCCGCTGGTGCTGGGGCAGGACGCGGGCTGGCCGCTGTGGACCTGGCTGAGCCTCGCGGCCTCCCTGCCGGTCTTCGCGCTGTTCGCGCGGGTCGAGCGGGCCATCGCGCGGCGGGGCGGCGACCCGCTGATGAACGTGTCGCTGCTCTCCCGGAGCCCGGTCTCGCTCGCCCTGGTGTCCCAGGCCGCCACCCGGGCCGGCTACTTCGCCCTCCTCTTCGTCCTCGCGCTCTACCTCCAGCAGGGCCTGGGCAGGAGCGCGGTGTACGCGGGCCTCGTGCCCATCGCCTGGGTGGCGACGTTCGCCGCGGTCGGCCCCCTGCTGGGCCGCATGGGCACGCGCGGCCGCCGGCTGGCGGCGCCCGTGGGCGGCCTGCTCATGGCGGTCGCCTTCGCCGGGATCGCGGCGGGTCTCCAGACCACCGGCTGGCTGGTCCTGCTGCTCGGCATCGGCGGGATCGGCTACGGCGCCGCGTTCAGCGGCACGCTGGCGCACCTCACCGAGTCGGTCGAGCCCCGGTACGCGCCGGACGTCAGCGGCCTGTTCAACACCACGCTCCAGGTCGGCGGAACGATGGGCGTCGCGGTCTTCGGCACCGTCTACCTGGCGCTGGCCGAGCACACCGGATCGGCGCACGGGGCGTTCGGCACGACCAACGCCGTCCTCGCGGCGGTGTCGGTCGTGGCCGCCGGACTGGTCCTCCTCGCCGGACGGTCCGGGGAGCCCGCGCGGCGCGCCGCGTAGCCACCGCACCACCACAGCAAGTCCAGAACAGCAGCAACCCCACCACTCACATCGAGGAGCAAGAGTCATGGACGTCATTCGCCATCCCGGAGACGCGACCAAGGGGCCCGAGGAGCGCTTCCAGGGCGACGTCTGGCTGTGGCCGCGCATCGGCGCCACCGCCCACGCCGAGGTCCGCAACGTCCTGTTCACCCCCGGCTCGCGCAGCGCCTGGCACCGCCACCCGGCCGGCCAGGTCCTGCACGTCACCGAGGGCGTCGGCCTGCTGGGCTTCCGCAGCGGCGAGGTGGAGGAGATCCGGGCCGGTGACACGGTCGTGTGCCACCCGGGCGAGGAGCACTGGCACGGAGCGGGCCCCGGCACCTTCATGACCCACATCGCGGTCACCGACGGCCCGACGGACTGGAAGGAACACGTGACGGAGGAGCAGTACCGCGGCTGAGCGCGCGCCGTCGCACAGGCCCGCCGGAGCGGGGGCCCCGGACCGCGGTCCGGGGCCCCCGCTCCGGCGAATGCGGGCGGGGTAGCGGATATCGGGCGGCAATCTCGACAAATGCGTTGGATTCGAAGGTGATTAATGGGATATGGCCAGAACATTGCAGGAGTGGGACGGCAATGCCGGATGCGGATGGGTGATCGATCGTCTGCATATGCTGCTCGACATGAGTATCGAGCTGCACCACCTGCGCGGATTCCTGGCACTCGCGGAGGACAAGCACTTCACCCGTGCCGCCAAGCGGATGCAGGTGTCGCAGCCCACGCTCAGTCGCAACATACGACGCCTGGAGGAGCTCATCGGCAGACGCCTGCTCGAACGCACGACCCGGCAGGTGGCGCTCACCCCCGCCGGTGAGGCCCTCTACGGCCAGCTCAGCTTTCTCATACCGAGGCTGGAGGCGGCGCTGCGCCCCGAACCGGAGGACGAGACCTTCCGCGTGGGTTTCGCCTGGGGCTTCCCCTCGGGCTGGCCGCAGGAGGCGATCGCGCGGTTCGAGGCGGAGACCGGCCTGTCGGTCCACGTGCGGCGCCACGACGCGAAGCTGGCGGGGGTGGACCGCGGCGACACCGACGTGGCGGTGCTGCGGGGGCGGGTGCAGGCGCCCGGCATGCGCACGGTGACGCTGCTGGAGGAACGCCGGATCGTCGCCGTGTCGACGCGCTCGGAACTGGCCACGCTGGAGGAGATGCGCTGGCAGGAGATCGCGGACCACCAGCTCGTCCTGAACGAGGTCAGCGGCACCACCAACCTGGACGACTGGCCCGCGGACCGGCGCCCCGACGTGGCGGTCGTCTGCCGCAATTTCGACGAGTGGCTGGAGGCGGTCGCCGCGAACAAGGGGCTGGGCGTGGTACCGGAATTCGTCGGCCGCCAGCACTTCCACGCGTTCGTCTCCTTCATCACGATCCCGGACGCGCCGACGGTGCCGCTCAACCTGGTGTACCCGCACCACGGCGGCCACCCCCACATGGAGACGTTCGTCCGCATCGCCCGCGAGACGCTGGCGGCGTGAGCGGCACCCCGCGTGCCCGGCCGCACGCGGACCTCAGCCGTGCGCGGACCCGCCGGGCTCCGGTCCGGTGAACGGCCACGCGGCCACGTCCCGGTAGCGGATCACCCCCGGGCCGCGCCCGAAGTTGCTCGCGACCAGGTGGAGCCGCTCGGTCCGCCACGCCCGCCCGCTGAACCCGGCGAGCCCGTCGGCGGCCAGGCCCACGGAGGCCGGATCGTCGCGCCGGGCCCGCGCGAGCGTCAGGTGGGGCCGCAGCGCCCGGTCCTCGAACGGCACGCCCTGCGCCCGCACGCCCGCCCGCACCTCCGCGGCCAGCCGGTGCAGTTCCGCCAGGTCACCGTCGATGCCGCTCCACAGCACCCGCCCGTCGAAGTGTCCGCCGCCGCGCAGGGCGAGCGTGAGCGGTGGCCGCCGCGCGGCGCACGCGGCGAGCGGCGCGGACAGCAGCGGAACCGTATCGACGGGCAGCTCACCGAGGAAGAGCAGCGTGATGTGCCAGTCCTCGATGCGGTTCCACCGCAGTCGCGGGTGGGCGTCGTACGCCGGGCGCAGCGCCCGGCGGAGTTCGTCCTTGGCCCCGTCGGGCGGGGCGAGGGCGACGAAGGCCCGGACGGTGTCGGTCGGACGGGGGCGCTGGCTTTGGAGGGCGGAGGCATCGCTGGACGGCACGGAGTCCTTCGTACCGCACGCGGCCCTCGTTCGGAAACGACGGGGGCGGCTTCCCGCAGGTCCGCTGGGTCGCTCACCCGTGCGGCACCACCGCGTCGGTGCCGTCCCCGCCCGCGTCTTCTACCGTGACGGGGACGGCGTCCACCGGGACGCCGTGCCAGGGACGGTGACAGGGGAGGAACCGAATGCAGGGTCGACACGGCCGGCGCGGCGTGCTCGGAGCCGCACGGAGACCGGCCGCGCAGGGACTGGCCGCGCAGGGATTGGCCGCGCAGGGATCGGCCGCACCGGGACCGGCGTCGGGGCGGCCGGGGACCGGGCGGCCGGCGTGAGCGCGCCCGATCAGGACGCGGTCTCCCAGGCGGAGGCCGCCGCGGCGTTCCTGGCCGCACAGCAGATCACCGAGCGGGCCTGCGCCGAGTGCGGGACCAGCATCGCGGGGGTCAACGGCCGGTACGCCTGCGGCGGCTGCGGCTGGACGAACCACTGGTCGGACGGCCTGTCGCAGCTCCCCGAGGGGAGCGACGGCACCGGACCGCCGCCCGCCCGGTGACCCGCCCTCAGGCTCCGCCGAACGGGCTGCGGCCGAGACCCGCCAGCAGCTCCGCGGTGTCCGCGTAGACCTCCGCCGCGCCCGCCTCCTCCAGCGCGGCCCGGCTCACCCCGCCGCTGAGCACCGCCACCGGCGTGACCCCCGCACGGCTCGCCGCGCGCATGTCCCACACCGAGTCGCCCACGAAGACGCTGTCCTCGGCGCGCGCCCCCGCCAGCTCCAGCGCGTGCTCGACCGGCTCGGGCGCCGGTTTCCCCTCCTCCACATCGTCGGCGCTCGCGGTCGCGGCGATGACGTCGTCCGCGTCGATCGCCCCGCGCAGAGCGTCGAGTTCGGGGCCGCCGGCCGAGGTGGCCAGGACGACCGTCCACCCCTCGCCGTGCAGGCGGCGGAGCAGATCCGCCGCCCCGTCGAAGGGGGCGAGGCGCTCGAACCAGGTGCCGTACAGGGCCTTGTGGCCCGCGCTGACGGCGTCGTCCCCGTCCCGGTCGCGGTCCTCGCCCAGCAGGTGGTCGAGCAGATCGCCGCCACCGAGGCCGATGGCGCCGTGGACGGCGGTCATCGGCACCCGGTGCCCGGCCTGGCGCAGCGCCTCCCACCAGCACACCGCGTGCAGGTAGTTGGTGTCGACGAGCGTTCCGTCCACGTCGAACACAGCGGCTCGTGCACTCACGGGGTCTCCTTCACAGGGGTTTCCGGTTCACAGCGGTTTCTGTCCACCGCGGTCTTCAGTCGGTATCGGTCATCGGTCATCGGTGTCGGTCATCGGTATCGGTGTCGGTATCGGTCAGCGTCCGCGCCCGCCGTGTTCGCGTCACCGCGCGGCGCCCCCGTCCGGCCGGCGCGCGCCGTGCGCCCGGTCCAGGCAGTCGTCGACCACCCGCTGGTCGAGGGCGGCCCGGACGAGCGCCGCCGCCAGCACCCCCGGGGAGGCGTCGCCCGCGAGGCGGACGAGCGCGTCGGGATCGGTCGGCAGACCGAGGCGTTCGGCGCCGCCCAGGGCCTTCGGGTCCAGGAACGGCGCGTACTCGGGCCAGACGTCCTGCACCTCGCGCAGGAAGACGGCGGAGCCGGTCGCGCCGATGCCGGGCATGCGGCGCAGCAGCGCGCGCAGCGCGTCGGGGTCCCCGTCCGCCCGCTCGCGCAGCGTCCGCAGGTCTCCGCCGAACTCGCCGAGGACCAGCCGCGCGCCGTCCCCGAGCCGGGTCGCCGTCCGCTCGTCGTAGCGGCGGTAGCCGCCCGCGCCCAGGGCGTCGACGCGCCGCTGCCGGGGCGCGTCCGCCATCCGGCGGGGATCGCGCAGCCCGGCGTCGTACAGGGCCCGGGCCGTCGCGACCGCGACCGAGGCCCGGATCCGCGCGCCGAGCAGGAGCGCGAGCACCAGCGTGCGGTAGAGCGGCTGCGGCGTGTTCCGCAGCCGGATGCCCGCCTCGGCGGCGTAGGTCCGGCCGTGCTCGCGCAGCAGGACCCCCAGGACGTCCCGCGGCGCTGTCCGTCGCTGTCGGCTCATGACCGGGTCCGCTCCCCGTCCCCCTCCGCCGCGGCGACCTGGCGCAGGGTGCGGCCGGTGCGCGCCGAGCGGGCCCGCCGCGGGTCGGGGGAGGGCCCCTTGGGGACGGACCAGGACCTGAGCACCCCGTCGACCTCCAGCCGGAAGTCGAAGTGCAGGGTGCTCGCGTCGTGGATCTGGACGACGAACACCGGTTCCGACGCCCGGCCCCGCGCGTCCGGGTCCCGCGCGTCCCGCGCGTCCGGTGCGCCGGGCTCTCCGCGCGGCTCCTTCGTACGGTCGAAGTGCCGCTTGCCGTGGTAGGCCCGCAGGCCGTCCCGCTCGCTCACGGCGACCTCCTCCGTTCCGGTCGTGGACACCGGCTCTCCCTGTCGTTCAACGGTCACACGCGTACGGGACCGGGGCGAGCGGCACGGTCGCGGCCCGGTCCGCCGACCGCTCCAGGGCGGCGAGCAGGTCGGCCAGGCCGCCCGGAGCGCGGCCGCGCAGCCGGTCCGCCGTGCGGACGGGGTGGTCGTCGGCGCGGGCGATGCGGTGGCCCGTCGCCGCCAGCCGCGCCACGAGATCGCGGTCCTCGCCGCTGGTGAGCGGCGCGAAGCCGCCGACCCCTAGATAGGCGGCGGCGGACACGCCCATGTTGGCGCCGTGCACGTGCGGGTGCTCCCAGGGGATCCCGGGCGCCGGGCGGGTGCGGTGGTACAGGGCGTCGTGCCGGTTGCGCACGTGCCGGTGGCCGGGGTGTCCGGGGGCGAGCCGGATGGTGCCGAGGACGGCGTCGTGGCCGCGCCGGGCCCAGGCGGTCTGGCGGGTCAGCCAGTGCGCGGGCACCGTCGAGTCGGCGTCCGTCATGGCCAGCCACGGATGGGGCCCCGCGTCCTCCAGCAGCTCCAGGGCGCGCAGCACACCGGCCGCGCGCGCGGCGCCCACGGCGTGCCGGTCGATCCGTACGACGTGCGCGCCCTCCCGGGCGGCGAGGGCCGCCGTGTCGTCCGTGCACGCGTCGGCGACCACCACGGTCACCACGGGCAGCGGCGCCATCCGGGCCGCCGCCGTGCGGATGGCTCGTACACACGCGACGATCCGGTCCCCCTCGTCGTGGGCGGGGACGACCACCGCCACGGCGGACACGCTCATATCAGGCCCTCGGCGCCGGCCGGCGACAGGGCGGCGCCCGGACCGGCGGCGCGCTCGTGCACGGTGAGGGTGAAGTCCGGGTCGTCGTAGCGGGCCAGCGGGCGCAGCTCCGGCAGCGTGCCGAGCTGCTCGGCGATCTCCGTGCCGGTGCAGGTGTGCTCGGCGACCGGATGGTTCCAGTGCACGGTGACCAGGTGTCCGCCGGGGCTCAGGCTCCCGACGCCGCGCTCCAGGATGCGGGCGCGGGTCGCGGCGTCGAAGTAGTAGAGGAGCTCCGAGAGGACGATCAGGTCGAAGGGGTCCGCGGGCCACTCCTCGGGCACCGCCATGTGCCGCACCGTCGCGTGCGGGTGGCCGGCGAGGCGGCGCGCGGCGGTGTCGACGGCCGGGCGGACCCGGTCGGTGGACAGCAGGGCGTCGCAGCGCCCGGCCAGGAGTTCGCTGAGGACGCCGACGGAGCAGCCGGGCTCGAAGGCGCGGCGGTAGCGGGCGCGGGGGAGCGCCGCGACGGTCAGGCCGTACTTGCGCCGGTCGTACCAGCGCTCGGCCAGGTGCCAGGGGTCGGTGCCGTGGGCGTACTGGCCCTCGAAGTAGCTGACGGGGGTGTTCAACGCATCACCGTTTCGAAGGTGCGGGTGTGGTGGGCGATCTCCTGCGGCGGCAGCACGGGCGCGCTTCCCGTGCCCCGCGGTTCCAGCTGGCTGGTGAAGCGCGTCAGCGCGGCCCGCTTGCGGGCGAGGTCCGCCCCGGCGAGCGGCAGGACGCCGGCCCGGTGCCACGGGACGCGGGGATCGCCGGGGCGGGCCCAGTGCCACATCCACACCGGGTACGTCCACACCGTGACGCCGTGGTCGCCGCCCGCCCGCCGGGCGGCGCGTCCGGCCGCCTCGTGGTCGCTGTGCAGATCGCCCTCCCACGGCGCCAGGCACAGGGCGGCCCCCGCCCGCGCGACGACCTCGCCGACGACCGTACGGGCGTGCTCCTCGTGCCGGTCGAGTGCGGTGTCGGGCAGCCCGGCGTGCACCGGGTCCGGCAGCGGGCCGAGTTCGCGCAGCGCCGCGGCGAGTTCCGCGCGGCGCCGCGCGGCCAGCCGGCCCGTCGTCGCGGTGTCGCCGGGGCCGTGCGAGGCCTCGCCGTCGGTCAGGCACACGATGTGCACGGGCACGCCCGCCGCGCGCAGGCCCGCGACGGTGCCGCCGCAGCCCAGCACCTCGTCGTCGGGGTGGGCGGCCACCACCACGACCGGCCCCTCGGGGACCCGCAGCCGGGGCAGCGCCCGCGGCAGGTCCGCCGCCCGCCAGTCGGCCTCGGGGGTGCCGTCCGCGTCGATCAGCGCCGCGGCCTCCCGCCGGGCGGCGGTGTCCGGACCCATGTCCGTGTCCATGTCCATGTCCGTGCCCGTGTCCGGGGTCCCGCTCACCGGTCCGCTCCCGGCGTGTCCTGCGCCACGAGCCGGCCCAGCTCGGCGAGGTTGCTCTCGGCGTGGTGCTGACGCACGTACACCGTCAGGTCCGCCACCGCCCGCGCGTGCCGTTCGTCGTGGCACAGCGGTCCGGCGCCCGTCGCGCGGCCCACGTGGCCCATCACCTCGGTGCACACCCTCTCGACCAGTGCCCGCACCCGCAGGCCGCGCAGCCGGGCCTCCCCCCGCCGGTCCAGCGGATCGGCGTCGATCGCGTCGCCCGCCTCCCGCACCATCGTCCCGGCGGTGTGCAGGAGCAGGTCCACCGAGCCCAGGTGGGCCGCGGCGTGGTCGTTGAGCCCGCCGCCCGCGGCCCGGTCGTAGAGGGCGGTGGCGACGGCCTGCGCGCCGCCGAGCCAGCAGGCCGCCACGCCGATCCCGCCGTGCAGGAAGCCGGGACGGTCCAGGTAGCCGTCCGGGCCGCCGACGGCCCGCGCGGGGACGTCGGCGAAGGTCACGTCCAGGGTGTCGCTGCCCCGCATGCCGACCGCCGGCCAGGTCCCGTCCACGGGCCGTACCCCGGGGTGGCCGAGCGCCACCGCGAAGAGGCGGTAGCCGTCGTCGGCGTCGGCGGTCACCAGGGCGTGCGTGCAGGACCTGGCGCCGGAGCAGTACGGCTTGAGGCCGCTCAGCAGCCAGCCCTGCCCGGTCCGCCGCGCCCGCACGCCGGGGCCCGGGGGACGGGCCGCCCACACGCCCCAGCGCTCGTCGGGCGCGGGCAGCGTCCCCTCCGTCTCGTGCAGGATCGCGGCCGCGTCGAGATGGCCCTCGGCCAGCCGCGCCAGCGACAGGTCCCGGCGGCCGAGACCGGCCAGCGCCGCGAAGCGGCGGGCGGTCGCCCGGCCGGGCAGCGGCACGTCCGCGGCCTCCTTGGCCACGAAGTCCGCGAACAGCTCACCCGCCCGTGCCTCCGGGGTGGCCGGGGGCGGGCCGTCCCCCTCTCCGGGGTGGTCGGTCCCGTGCGGGAGGTGTCCCTCCTCGCGATGGTCGGTCGTCACGCGGTCCTCCTGTGTCTCGTCGGCGTCCCGTCGCTTGCGGTGGACGTCCCCCGCCCCGCGGGCCGGCCGGTCCCGGTGATCGCGTCCGGGGCGTGAGCTGGGTGCCCTCACGGCGGCGTCCGAAACAGCGCCCGGCCCTTCCGCGAACCGGTGCGCGGGCCCGTCGCCCGCTGGTCGGCCCGGTGGGCCGCCGGTTCGCCGTGCCCGTCGGCGTCCCCGTCGGCGTCCGTCGGCGTCCGGGGTGCCCCGGACGACCGGCGGACGGCGGGCGCGCCGGCCGGACCCGTCGGCGGTGTCAGGACCCGGTGCCGGACGGGGTCAGCCGGCGGATCCGGGCGTCGAGTTCCCGCTGGTAGAAGTCGATGAAGCCGTCCGGGTCCGGGCCCGCGTTCTGCATGACCAGGTGGTCGAAGCCGGCGTCGACGAAGGGCTGGGCCGCGGCGAGGAAGTGCTCCGGGTCGGTGCCGCAGGCGAACTTCTCCCGGATGTCCTCCTCGCGCACCGTCTCCGTGGCCGCCGCGAAGTTCACGGGGTTGGGCAGCTCGCTCATGACCTTCCAGCCGGTCAGCGCCCACCGCGAGGTCTCCAGCGCGGCCTTCGCCGCCGTGTGCTCGTCGGGGGCCCAGGCCAGCGGCACCTCGGCGTAGCGGGGGCCGGTGCCGCCCGCCTCCTCGTAGTGGCGGGTGATGGCCGGCTTGGCCTCGGTGGCGAAGAGGCCGTCGCCCAGCTCGGCGGCGAGCCGCGCGGAGGGCGGACCGCTGGCGGCCACCGCAATGCGCGGAAGCTCGTCGGGGAGGTCGAAGACCCGGGCGTCGTGCAGCTGGAGGTACGTGCCCTCGTAGGACCGGTAGCCGCCGCTCCACAGCAGCCGGATGATCTCCAGGGCCTCCCTGAGCATGGCGTGCCGGGGCGGCACGGTCTGCGGGAAGCCGGGGCCGACGATGTGCTCGTTGAGCCGCTCGCCGGAGCCGACGCCGAGGACGAACCGGCCCTCCGACATCAGCGCCAGCGTCGCGGCGGCCTGCGCGATGATCGCCGGGTGGTAGCGGACGGTCGGACAGGTCACCCCGGTGGCCAGGCCGATCCGCGTGGTCCTGGCGGCGATGCCGCCCAGGACGGACCAGGCGAACGGCGAGTGGCCCTGGTTGTCGAGCCACGGGTGGTAGTGGTCGCTGATCTCCACGAAGTCGAAGCCGGCCTCCTCGGCCAGCACCGCCTGCCGGATCAGTTCCGCGGGCCCGAAGGCCTCGGCGGCGAGCTTGTAACCGACCTGCACGGGTCTCGTCCTTCCGATCGCGAAGTAGTGCCGAACGCGCCGCGCGCTCCGGTGCCGCCTGCGGCGACGGGGACTGCGCGGGGCTCAGCCGTTCAGGTTTCCACCACTTTTCCTTCCAAACAGGACTTCCTACTCTCGTCGCTGTCGCGGCTCCCCGCACCGGGAGCCCGCGTCATGGCCGGGGAACGGGGAAAGCGGGCGCGGAGGCGGCCCGTCCGGCGCTGTCGCCCGCGTCACGGTTTGCTCAGATTTGCAAGGGTTACTTGTGGTGACCTGGTCCTCGATCCGGAGGGCCGCCGGACGAGAGGCAGTCGGGGCGCGTGGTGGAGCGGATTCGCGGAGGATGGGCGTGGGTGCGGCGGGCGGCGGGCTCGTCGGGGCACGAGCGCGACACGGCCCTGCTCATCGGCAAGTGCGTGGTGGCCGCCACCCTGAGCTGGTGGATCGCCCATGCCGTGCTGGACGCGACGTCACCGGCGTTCGCACCGTTCTCCGCCGTACTGACGATGAACGTGACCGTGTCGAAGTCGGTGTGGCAGACCCTGCGCTACATCGCGGCGGTCGTCGTCGGCGTGGCGGTGCAGGCGGCGATCGGCTTCACGGCCGGGCCGGACCTCTTCGCGTTCGTCCTGGTCGCCGTCATCGCCCTCACGCTGGGCCAGTGGCAGGCCCTGGGCGAGCAGCGGTCGCAGGTGGCCACGGCGGCCTTCTTCGCGTTCTCCACCTACACCTCGGCCGCCACCAACGCCGACCGGGCCGCCCAGCTCGGGCAGATCATCCTCCTCGTGCTCATCGGCTGCGGCATCGGCATGGCCGTGAACCTGAGCATCGCCCCGCCCCTGCGCTACCGCAGCGCCGAACAGGGCCTGCACGCCCTGGCGGGGGAGATGGAGTCGCTCCTCGACGACATGGCCGACGGCCTGTGCAGCGGCGACGTGGACGCCGAGCGCGCCGAACGCTGGGTGGCCTCCGGCGAGCGGGTCCAGGCCGCGGTGGGCCAGGCCCGCGCGGGCCTGGAGATGGCGGAGAGCAGCGTGTCCCTCAACCCCCGCCGGTTCCTGCCCGCCCACCGCAGCTACCTCACGTTCACCCGGTACCGCCAGAGCCTGAGCGCCATGGAGCGCGCGGTGTACCAGCTGGGGTCGCTGACCCGGAGCCTGGGCCGCTGGAGCGAGAGCGAGAACACGTACACGTACGGTCCGGCGCTCACCGCCTACGCCGACTTCGCCGGACGGCTGCGCGACATCGCGCACGTCATCGCCGAACTCGACACCGACACCCTGGCCGAGCAGGCCGACGAGATGTGCCGGCTCGCCACCCTCGCCCAGAAGGCGCTCCAGAACGTCCTCGACGCCGCCGACGAGTACGGGCTGCCGCTGGCGGACGCGACCCGGCCCTACGGCGTGCTGATCGTCGAGGCGACGCGCCTCATGGAGGAGTTCCAGAACACGTGTGACGTCCTCAAGGACACGACCGAGGACTGACGGCCGCCCCGCCGACGGCACCCGTCACCCGGACGGGTGAATCGGCCGGTGGGCGGACGGCCGGGACGGCCCGCACGCATGCATGCCTGCCGACGGGACACGTGGTGTGCATGACGAAAAGCACGGACGAGCAGGCCGGCGAGCGGGCCACGGAACCTTCCGACCGGGACACGGAGAGCGGCACAGCGGCGTTCGGCGCGTCCGAGGCCGTCGAGCGGCGGGCCCCCGACTCCCCGACGGACCTGCCCAAGAAGGCCTGGAAGGCCGTGCTCAAGCGGAGCCTGCGCGAGTTCCAGGAGGACGAACTCCTGGACCGCGCGGCGGCGTTGACCTACTACGGCGTCCTGTCGATCTTCCCCGGGCTGCTGGTCGTGGTGGCGATCCTGGGCGTGGCGGGGGAGAGCGCCACCAAGAAGATCCTGGACGGCCTGGAGACGCTGGCACCGGGACCCGTCCGGGACATCCTCACCAAGTCCGTCTCCCAGTTGCAGGGCAACGCGGGAACCGGATCGATCATGGCCGTCATCGGCGTCCTGCTCGCCGTCTGGACGGCCTCGGGATACGTGGGGGCGTTCGTCAGGACGGCGAACAAGGTCTACGACGTGCCCGAGGGCCGGCCCCTGTGGAAGGTGCTCCCGCTGCGCTTCGGCCTCACCCTCGCGCTGATGGCGCTGGCGATGGCGAGCGCGGTGATCGTCGTGTTCACCGGCGGCATCGCCGAGCAGGCGGGAAGCACCATCGGCATCGGGGACAGCGCCCTGGCGATCTGGTCGGTGGCCAAGTGGCCGGTGCTGGCCGTGCTCGTGGTGCTGATGATGGCCCTGCTGTTCTGGGCCACACCGAACGTCAAGGGCCGCGGCTGGCGCTGGGTCACCCCCGGCGGGTTCGTCGCGCTGCTCATCTGGCTCGTGGGATCCGCCGGCTTCTCCTTCTACGTGTCCGGCTTCTCCTCGTACAACAAGACGTACGGGACGATGGCGGGCGTCATCGTCTTCCTCGTCTGGCTGTGGCTCACCAACCTCGCCCTGCTGCTGGGCCTGGAGTTCGACGCCGAGATCACCCGCCAGCGCGCCATGGCCGCCGGCCACCCGGAGAGCGTCGAACCCTTCGTCGAGCCGAGGGACACCCAGGCCTGGGACGAGGAGGACGAGGAAGCGGCACGGGCTCAGTAATTCCTCAGTAACGGGTGCTTCCTAGCGTGCGAACTCCACCGCACCGTTCCCGGAGGAGCACCCCCGATGCACCTGCCCCGACCGCCCCGGCGCAGATCAGCCGCATGGGCGACGGCCGCGCTCGCCGCGACCGCTCTGACCGCCGGCCTGATGCCGGCCGCTGCCGCCGCCGACACCCCGTCCGCCGTGGCCGGCGCGAAGATCGACTCGGCCCTGAGCGGCGCCGTCGCCCACGGCGGCGACGCGACGTTCTTCATCGTCCTGAAGGACAGGGCGGACCTGTCCGCCCCCAGGAAGCGGACCGGCCACGCCGCCAGGGCCACGGCCGCCTACAAGGAACTGCGCGCCCACGCCGACGCCAGCCAGGCACCGCTCAGGTCCTTCCTCGACAAGAAGAAGGTCGGCCACAAGGACTACTGGATCGCCAACACGATCCAGGTCACCGGCGACAAGAACCTCGTCGACGCGCTGGCCCGCCGCCCGGACGTGGCGTCGGTCGTCAAGAAGCGGACGTTCGAGCTCGACGCCATGGAGACCTCCGACAAGAACGTCTCCGCCTCGCGCACCACGCCGGCCGGGCCGGACGCCTCAGCGGACGGCGACGGCGACACGGCGCCCGCGTGGGGCGTGGCCGACATCGGGGCCGACCAGGTCTGGGACCAGTACGCGGACCGCGGCGAGGGCATCGTCGTCGCCAACATCGACTCCGGGGTGCAGTACGACCACCCGGACCTCGTCGCCAACTACCGCGGGAACAACGGCGACGGCACCTTCAGCGACGACTACAACTTCTACGACGCCACCGGCAGCTGCGCCGGCACCGCCCCCTGCGACACCGACGGCCACGGCACCCACACGATGGGCACGATGGCCGGCCGGAACGGCATCGGCGTCGCGCCGGACGCGAAGTGGATCGCGGCCAAGGCCTGCGCCGACAACCTCTGCCCCGACGACGAACTCCTCGCCGCCGGCCAGTGGATCCTCGCGCCGACCGACCGCAACGGGCAGCACCCGCGCCCGGACCTCGCCCCGAACATCGTCAACAACTCCTGGGGGGAGACCGGCGGCACCGACCCCTTCTACACGGACATCCTGGCCGCCTGGGACGCCGCGGGCATCTTCGAGGCGTTCGCCGCGGGCAACTCCGGTGACGGCGCGACCTGCGAGACGTCCGACCCGCCCGGCGCCCAGGCCGACTCCTACGGCGTCGGCGCCTACGACGCGAGCGGCGCGATCGCCGGGTTCTCCGGATTCGGCCCGTCGCGGATCGACGGCTCGGCGAAGCCCGACATCTCCGGTCCCGGCGTCGACGTCCGGTCCGCGTGGCCCGGCTCGTCCTACAACACCATCAGCGGTACGTCGATGGCGACGCCGCACGTCGCGGGCGCGGTCGCGCTGCTGTGGTCGGCGACCCCCTCGCTCATCGGCGACATCGACGGCACCCGCACCCTCCTCGGCGAGGGCGCGCGCGACGTCGACGACACGCACTGCGGCGGCACCGCGGGCGCCAACAACGTCTGGGGCGAGGGCAAGCTCGACATCCTCGCCTCCGTCGACAGGGCCCCGCACACCGCGGCCACCGTCACCGGCAGGGTCACCGACCGGGCGACCGGCCGGGGCCTGGACCACATCACCGTGCGGGCCACCGGCACCGCGGGCGCCGACCGCACGGTCACCACCGCTACCGACGGGACCTACCGACTGCCGCTCACCCCGGGCACGTACTCCTTCGCCTTCAGCGGCTACGGCTACGCGAACGGCTCGACGACCGGCGTCGCCCTCGCCGCCCGGCAGTCCCTCACCCAGGACGTCGCGCTGGACGCGGTCGCCTCGCACAAGGTCTCCGGCACCGTCGTCGACGTCACCGGAAAGGCCCTGCCCGGCGCGCGCGTCGAGCTGACCGGCACACCGCTCGGCGCCGTCACCACCGACGCCAAGGGCAGGTACGCCTTCGCCGAGGTCTCCGAGGGCTCCTACACCCTGACCGTGCGCCCGGCCGCCCCGGTGCTCTGCAACGGCGTCCACACCTCCGCCCTCACCGTCGGCGCCGCGGACCTGACGGCGGACGTCCGGGCCCCCCGCCGCACGGACGGCGCCGGCAACTCCTGCGCCCCGGCCGCGTACTCCTGGACAGCGGGCTCCAAGAAGGTCGCCCTGTCCGGCGACGAGGACGCCGTGAAGGTGCCGCTGCCCTTCCCGGTGCGGCACTACGGCGTCTCGTACACCTCGGCGTCGGTCACCACCGACGGCCTGATCGACTTCCTGTCCGCACGGGTCGGCGACTACGCCAACAGCACCCTCCCGACGACCGGCGCCAACGGCGTGAAGGGCATCATCGCCCCGCTCTGGGACGACCTGACGCTCGACAAGCAGTCCTCGGTGCAGACGGCCACCAACGGCACCAAGGGCCACCGCACGTTCGCCATCGTCTGGAACAACGCCGCCTACGCGAACGGGACATCGGGTCGCGCCACCTTCGAGGCCGTCTTCGACGAGGCCACCGGCGCCGTCACCCTCCAGTACAAGACGGTCGCCGACCACGGGAAGGGCGCCACCGTCGGCATCGCGGACCAGTCCGGCACCGACGCCCTCCAGTACTCCGCCAACCAGCCCGTGCTCGCCGACGGCACCGCCGTCCGCTTCACGCAGGGAGCCAAGTGATGACAGCCCACGGAAGAGCCCCCCACGCGCGGCGGGCCCTGGCGCTCGCCTCCGGCCTGGTCGCGGCGGGCCTGTGCCTGACCGCCGTGCCGCAGGCCCGGGCCGCCGACGCCGACAGCGGTCCGGCGATGAAGCTGACCGGCACCCAGGCCAGGAAGCTCGCCGCCGACGTCACCCTCGACCCGTGGGCCGAGGCGCCGGACACCGCCACCGGCGGCGCGGACGCCAAGGCGGGGGAGAGCGCCGGTGAGCAGGACACCGCCGCCCCCGAGGCCTCCGTCGACCCCGCCACCCAGGTCACCACCACCGCCAAGGCCACGCTGGAAGGCGTGCGCGGCATGGGCGCCACGGTGCCGGCCGGCCGGAACGGCGACTACTTCTCGGTCAACAGCATGGGCTACGTGCAGCTCCACGCCACCGACGGCAGCACGAAGTGGGCCCGCACCAGCAGCTCCTTCTACCCGGACTGGCAGGTCAAGCCCCTCCAGCCGTGGCGGGCCGAGCCGTACCCGGCGCAGATCCTCATGGGCTACAACGCGGTCTCGCCGTTCTCGCCGCACTCGGACTCCGGGTACACGACCGGCGACCTGACCGGCGACGGCGTACCGGACCTGGCGTTCACCGCGCAGGTCGGCACCAGCCCGTACCCGCGCGCGTTCACCTCACCGGGCTCGCCGCTGACCAGCGGCACCTTCGTGACCGTCCTCGACGGCAGGACCGGCGCCACGGTCTGGTCGAAGCTGTACGACCACGCCTCCATGGTGAAGATCGTCGCCGGCACCCTGCTGATCGCCGACGCGCCCCGGATGAGCGGCGACGCGAAGGTCCCGGCCGACGCGACGGCCACCCTCACCGGCATCCGCTTCACGCCCGGCGCCGACGGCGGAGCGACCCCGGCGTCGACCTGGACGTACGACACGAAGGAGGCCCGCCCCGCGAACTGGGGCGACATCCAGGACCTCGGCAAGGGCAAGGTCGCCGTCTCCTGGAACCTGGAGAAGGCCGCGGGCGTCGACGCGCGCGGCCGCACCCTCCTGCTCGACGCCGCCGACGGCTCCGTCACCTGGCAGAGCGACAGCGTCCTGTACAACCGCCAGATGCGGCTGGACGCCGGCCGCAGGCGGATCGTCGCGCTGGAACAGGCGGACGCGACGGACGCGGTGCGCTACGAGGTCGCCGCCTACGACCTGAAGACCGGCCACCGCGCCACGCTCCAGGACCGCGACAACGTGATCCCCACCGCGCTGGCCGTCGGCGACCTCGGCGGCCGGACGGGCGACGAGATCGCGGTCGCCGAGTCCTCGCTCGACGAGAACTACCTGATCAACGCCGCCACGGTGCGCGTCCTCGACGGCACCGGCACGGCGCTGCGCTGGTCGAACTCGGTCAAGCGGGACGACGACGACGGCGACGACGCGCCGAACACCTTCGGCCTGTCCGTCGCCGACGGCAGACTCGTCACGACCGGGCAGGACAACGACCACTTCGAGGACCCCGAGAACCGCGGCGGCACCCGCTTCGCGTCGCTGACCGTGTTCTCCGCCAGGGGCACCGTCGCATGGCAGGCCAAGGGCGTCGCCGGGTCCGCGATGTACCAGGACCTCTACAGCGACGCCCGGGGCACGCACGTCCGCATCGTCGACCCGTCGCAGAACATCCGCACGTACAAGCTCGCCAACGGCAAGGCGCAGAGCGTCACGCCGCTCCAGGGCGACATCGCCTACGCCAAGAGCGCCGACCTCGACAAGGACGGCAAGGACGACGTCGTCATGGGCGGCTCGTCGAACGGCCTGTGGGCGTACTCCGGACCGTCCCTCGTGGACGGCGGCACCCCCCGCGCGCTGTGGCGGGCGACCCTGCCCGGCGCCGTGCACGACATCGAGACCGGCGACGTCGACGGCGACGGCAGGACCGAGATCGTCGTCGCGGCCGACACCGCGACCGTCGTCCTGGACGGCAGGACCGGCAGGACGCGCGCCACGATCGACGGCGGCGGCCAGTTCGTCCACACGGCCGAGCTGACCGACCTCGACGGCGACGGCCGGCAGGACATCCTCGTCCCCACCGACGCCCTGCGCGCCTACTCCGGCGACGGCCACGCCCTGTGGACGTACCGCGCCCCCGCGTCCGCGGGCGACGTCCGCTTCGCCGACCCGTCGGCCGCCGACGGCCGGGTGTACGCCTCGTACGCCAGCCTCGACGCCTACCAGCTGGACACGGCCGTGACGAACGCGGTCGCGCTCGACGCCAGAAACGGCAGGACCCGCTGGTCCGCCGCGCCGAAGGCACCCGCCGACGCGATCGGCGGGATCCGCACCCTCACCCCGAACCACGGCGTCTTCGCCTCCGCGCAGATCCCGTACGCCGACGGACACGCGGTCGTCTACGTGTGGAACGTCGACGCGCCCCTCAAGATCGACGGAGTCAGCTCCATCACCGCGCAGAACCTGTTCGAGATCCGCGACGGCCGCACCGGCGAGGTGCTGCACACCTGGGTCTCCGGCGGCTACCTCACCCACAACAGCTTCTTCGCGAAGGACGGCGCGCTGTACGAGGGCGGCGTCGCCTCGTTCCGCCGGTTCCGGGCCGGCGGCGACGACGTGCAGCAGGGCGTCCTGCCGATGTCGTTCGGCGGCGGCTTCCTGACCGGACCCGGCGGGCGCGACCTGCTGGCCGCCGGCGTGGACGGCGGCCTGTACCTGTGGGACCCGAGCATCTTCGAGTCCGACGACTCCTGGGCCGGGTCCGTCGGCCAGATCCCCGCACTCATGGGCGCCCGCGACTGCTTCGCGGGCGACCTCGACGGGGACGGCGTCGACGAGGTGCTGTCCCTCAACGCCGACAAGTCCGGCCGCGACCGACTCGTCGGCCTGTTCGGCGGCGGGTACTACATGGGCGACTACGCCATCCACCAGGTGACCGCGTACAAGCTGTCCTGACCCGGACCGCCCCACCCGCGGACCCCCCGGGCCTCGCCCGGGGGGTCCGCGGCCCGCTCGGTTACAGTGGCGCCCTCATGAGCGAGCAGCGCACGGACCGTACGACGCCGGCCGCTCCGCTGCTGCGACTGCACCTTTTCGGCGGTTTCACGGCGAGTCGTGACGGCGGCCCCGCACCCGCCGAACGCTGGCCGCGCCCCAGCGCCCGCACCCTGGTCAAACTGCTCGCCGTCGTGCCCGACCACCAGCTCCACCGCGAGCAGGCCATGGACATCTGCTGGCCGGACGCCGACCGGCAGTCCGCGACCGGCAGCCTGCGCGTCGCCCTGCACGCCGCGCGCCGCGCCCTGGAACCCGGACTCGCGCCGCGGGCCACCTCCTCGTACCTGATCACCGACGGCGCGCTGCTGCGGCTCGACCCGGCCACCGTACGCATCGACGCCGACGACGCCGAGGCGGCGGCCCGCACCGCCCTCGCCTCCACCGACCCGGACGAACTCGCCGCCGCCCTCGCCCTCTTCACCGGCGAACTGCTCCCCGAGGACCGGTACGCGCGCTGGGTCCAGCCCCGCCGCGACCGGCTCACCGCACTGCGCGAGGAGGTGCTCCTCGCGCTCGCCGCCGCCCACATGGCGCAGGGCACCTTCGCGGACGCGGCCGCCGCGGCCGCGAAGGTCCTCGCCTCCGCCCCCGCCGCGGAGGCCGCCCACCGCATCCTGATGGAGACACACCTGCGCCAGGGCCTGCGACGGCTCGCGGTGCGCCAGTACCACCTGTGCCGGGCGGCGCTCGACACCGAACTGGGCGTGCGCCCCGGCCCGGAGACCGAGCGGCTGCACCGGCTCGCCCTGACCGACGCCCCGGCCCCGACCCTGCACGCGCCCGCGCTGCCCGCCCCGCTGCGCGCCCCCACCGAGAGCCCGCTGCGCGGCCGTGACAACGTTCTCCACCGGCTCCTCGCCCCCGGCGGCCCACCCATCACGCTGCTCACCGGCGAGGCGGGCGTCGGCAAGACCAGCCTGGCCGGAGAAGCCGCCCGGCGCGCCGCGGCGGCGGGCACCGCCGTGCTGTGGGGCGGCGGCCACGACGCCGAGGGCCACACCCCGTACGGGGCGTTCGCCGAGGCCCTCGACGGCTGGCTCGCCGACGGCGACGCGGGCGAACGCGCCCGGGTGGCCGCCGAACATCCCGAACTCGCCGCGTTCCTCCCGTCGCTGGGGCGCACCGGCGTCGAGGGCGGGCGCTCGCCGGAGGAGGAGCGGGACCGGCTGTTCCGGGCGGCGGGCGCGCTGCTCGGCGAACTCGCCGCCGCCCGGCCCGTACTGGTCGTCCTCGACGACCTGCACGCCGCCGACGAGGGCTCGTTCCAACTGCTGAGCCACCTGGCCAGGCGGGCCGCGGCCGACGGCCCCGACGTGCGGTTCCTGGTCACCCACCGCGACGAGGAGATGCCCGACGGCGACCCGCGCCGCTCGGCGCTCGCCGCACTGCGGCGCGCCCGACTGTGCGTGCGCGAGGACGTCGGCCGCCTCGACCGGGAGGCCTGCCTGGCCGTGGCCCGCGACGGCGGCGCCCCACCCCAGCGGCTCGACCGGGTCTGGGAACTCTCCCTCGGCAACCCGCTGTTCGCCCTGGAACTCGCCCGGCACCCGTGCGCCGACGAACCCCCCGACGGCGTCCGGCAACTGGTGGGCGTCCGGCTCGGACGGCTCGGCCCGGACACCCGGCGGATCGTCGAGGCGCTCGCCGTCGCGGGCGGGGAGACCGCGCTCGGCGAACTCCTCGACATCGCCGAGCACGGGCTGCGGCCCCCGCTCGACGCGGCCGCCGCCGCCGACGCCCTGGAGGACGCCATCGGCGCGGCCCTCGTCGAGGAACGGCAGGTGGTGGTCGCCGGACGGGCCGAGGCGGGCCTCGCCTTCCGGCACCCCCTCGTCCGGCTCACCTGCTACGAGCGGCTGACCGCCGTGCGCCGCAGGCAACTGCACGCCGCGTTCGCACAGACGGTGCTGCGCCGCCGCCCCGACGCCGTCGACACCCTCGCCTCGCACTTCGCCCGCGCCGACGACCCGCGCGCGGCCGCGTACCTGCGCAGGGCCGCGGAACGGGCCGCGGCCGTCTACGCCAACGACACCGCCGACCGCTACTACCGCGACCTGGTGGCCCGGCTCGACGTGGACGCCGCCCGCGCCCGCCTCGGCCACGCCCAAGTGCTGCGCCGCATGGGCGACTTCACGCAGGCGGCGGCCGTCCTGCGGCTCGCGCTCGCGGAGTTCGCGCGGCGCGGCGACCACGACGACACGGTGCTCGCGGCGGCCCGGCTCGCCGAGACGCTGGTCAAGGCCGAGAACCCGGCGGCGGGCCTCGACGTGCTGCGCGCCCACCCGCCGACCGAGGGGACCGGCCCCGAGCCCACCGCCGCCCACCACCTGTCCCGGGGCGTCGCGCTCCGCGTGCGCGGGCGGTACATGGACGGGTACGCCGCCACGCGCGAGGCCCTGGACGCCGCGCTGCGCGTGCCCGGCGTCGTCGGCCAGGGCCTGCTCGCCCGCTGCCACGCCGGCCAGGCCACCGACCTGGCGCTGGCCGGCCGCTTCCGGGAGGCCAGGCAGGCCGCGGACCGGGCGCTCGCGCCCGCCGAGGCGTACGGGGACTCGGCGCTGCTCGGCTCCGTCCTCTCGGTCCTGCGGGAGAACGCCCGGCGCGAGGGACGGCTGCGGGAGGCCGTCGACACCGGGCGGCGGGCGCTCGGCCTCGCCGAGGAGTCCGGCGACCCCACGGCCGCCGCCTTCGAGCGCGCCAACCTGGCCGAACTGTGGCTGCTGCTCGGCGAGTCCGCGGCGGCCGAGGAGACCGCCGAGGCGGCCGTGGCCGGGGTCGACGCCGACGACGCCTGGTCGCTCCCGTACGCGCTGACCGCGCTGGGGCGGGTCCGCATGCGCGACGGCCGCACCGAGCGGGCCGCACCGCTGCTCGACCGGGCCGAGCGGTCGGCGGGGATGGACCAGCAGGCGCGGTTCGAGGTGCGGACCGCCCGCGCCGAACTCGCGCTGCGCCGGGCGCGGCCGGGCCTGGTCGCGGGGCTGCTGCGGGACGGCGAGGCGCCGGTGCTCGCGGCGTGGGGCCACCTGCTCGCCGGGGAGCGGGAGCCGGCCCGCCGGATCGCCGGGCGCGAGCTGGAGCGGGCCCGGAGCACGGGGGAGCGGCTGGCCGAGGTGGACGCCGGGGTGGTCCACGCGGTGGCCCTCGGCGGCGCCGCGGGAGCACGGGCGCTCGGCGCATCCGAGGCGCTGGCGCGGACCCTCCCGTACCCGGCCGGGACGGAACGGGCGCGAACGGCGCGGCAGTTGCTGGCCGCACGCTGATCGCCGCGCGCCTGCCCGCCCGCACCCTGCTGCCGTCGGCCTACGGCCCGGGCTCCCGGCGCTCGCGCGTGCGGGCCGCCTCCCGCGCGGTGAACCGCTGCCGCGCGCACAGCTGTTGTTCCAGCTCCGTGCGGATCTCGGTGGGGAGCAGGCCGGTCCGGGCCCAGCCGACGATCACCCCGCGCCTGCCCGCCCGCACCCTGCTGCCGTCGGCCTACGGCCCGGGCTCCCGGCGCTCGCGCGTGCGGGCCGCCTCCCGCGCGGTGAACCGCTGCCGCGCGCACAGCTGTTGTTCCAGCTCCGTGCGGATCTCCGTGGGGAGCAGGCCGGTCCGGGCCCAGCCGACGATCGCCTCGGCCACGACGCGCACCTTGGTGTTGGTGTGCATCGAGATCTCCCGCAGCACGTCCCAGGCCTCGGCCGGCTCGATGTGCCCGGTGGCCAGAACGACACCGATCGCCTGGTCGACCACCGCGTGCGACGTGATCGCACGCCTGAGGTGGACGATCTCGTCCTCGAGCGCTCGTGTTCGCGCGGCCGTCGACATGGTGCCAGGCCGCCGCACCCCGATATCCAACTCATGCCTCCGCAAGATCCCCAGGAGCCACAGCTCCGGGGACTGGGGGGCCACAGCGTCTCCGCTTCGACCACACTGTCGCTCCGGGCGCCGCATCCCGCAACCCCGCCTCCGGGATCGACGCGGTGCCCACCGCCACGACTGCGGATACGGCCCGGTCAGGACCGGTCCCGCCCGTCCCGCCCGGCCCCCGCGCTCACCGCTCGGTGGTGGGGCGGGGAATGGTGCGGGTGTCGAAGGTGCCGTCGGTGATGCCGAGGGCGAGGGCGGTCAGGGTCAGCTGGTGGGCGCGGGCGTGGGCGCGCAGGCTGTGGAAGGCGGCGTCGGGCGTGGTGTTCCAGCGTTCGGCGAGGACGCCCTTGGCCTGCTCGACGGCGATGCGGCTGTGCAGGGCGTGCTGGAGCTGGTCGCGTTCGGTCTCCACCGCGTCGATGGTGCGCTGTTGCAGCAGGGCGATGGTGGCGACGTCGGCCAGCGCCTGCCCCAGGGCCAGATCGGTGTCCGTCAGCGGCTGCGGGCTGACGCTGAACAGTCCGAGCACGCCGATGGTGCGTCCGCGCAGTTTCAGGGGCAGCGCGCTGGCGCCGGACAGCCCGCCCTCCAGTGCGGCGGGGGTGAAGTGGGGCCATGCGCGCATGGACTGATTGGTCGTCAGGTCGACGCCGGTCAGTGGAGCGCCGGTGCGGTAGCACTCCTGGCAGGGGCCTTCGGTGTGCTGGAGGGCGAACAGCTCCAGCAGGCGGGTGTACTCGTCCGAGGCGGCCAGCACCTGGAGGACGTCGGCGTCGTCCGCGAGCATGACCCCCGCGGCGTCGATGCCGAGCAGGTCCATGCAGTGGCCGCACAGGCGTTGCAGCAGGTCCAGCACGTCGAATTCCGCCGTGAGGGAGTCGGCCATTTCCACGAAGACGGGTGCCAGGAGCTGGTCGCGTTTCATGCGGGCGGGTCCTTGTCGTCTAGGGGGTGGGGGTCGTCGTCGGTGTCGTCGGTGTCGTCCTCGTCCAGCCGGAGCCGCCGGGTGACGATGGCGTGGGCCACGTCGCCGACGGGGTCTCCGCTGGTGTAGGCGAGGGCCCGCAGGCGGACGAGCGCGTCCGGGAGCGGAAGCCGCAGCTGGACGCTGAGCATGCCGGTGGCCTGGTGGATCTCCGCCCGCTCCAGCCGGCCGCCGTTCTCCGGGAGTTCGCCGTCGCCGAGCCCGCTCTCCAGGAACCCGGGCAGGGGCGGATCGGGGCGGTCCGGGCTGCCGTCGGCGGCCTGCCCCAGACAGAAGCGCGTCAGCGCGCGGGCGAGGAGGTCGGCGTCCCGGTTGGCGGTGCCGGTCAGCGATCCGGGACGGGACCGCAGCAGGGTCATGACGCCGATCCGCAGGGCGCCGACCCGCAACGGGAAGCAGAACACGCCGCGGGTCGGCCCGGTGTCGACGGCGGTCAGCGCCGGCCAGCGGTCCTCGCGGACGGAGTCGAGGTCGACGACCCGCACGGTCGAACAGTGCCGCATGCTGTCCAGGCTCGGCCCCTGACCACAGGTGAACTGGAGGTCGCTGAAGGCGCGGGCCGCGGGGTCGGAGAACCACATCGGTTCGAGCGCGCTGCCGCCGTCGATGCTGAGGCACACGATGATCCCGTCGACGCCCAGGACACCGGCCGCCTCGGTCACCGCGTGCGCCGCGCCGTCGGACCATCCGTCCCCCTCCAGCAGGCGGAGCACGCCCATCATCCGGTCGGTGACCACCACGCCCTCCCCTCGGCGCGGTCGGGGAGGGGGCGCCCCCCGGCGCCCGGACGCCGCCCGGGCGGGCGCGAACGGGGTTGTTCCGCAAGGAATCGGGCCATGGACAAGACAAGCTCCCAGGACGTCGGGTGTCGACACTCCGGTGGGTGGCGTCGCGGGCGCCGTACCCGGCGGACGAAGAGTCCGGGCGGGCGCACCGCGGGAACCGGTGCCGGCCCGCGTCGGGGGCTCGGACGTGGGATCAGCCTACTGCCGCCGGGGCCGGGCGTCAGGAGAGGTCGCCGGTGCCCCCGTGGACGGAGGCGCCGCTCTGCTGCCTGCCGCCGGGCCGCGGCGGGCGCCGGACGTCGTCCACGCTGGCGTGCGCGGCCGCCGCGACGGCGTGGGGCGTGATGCCGAACTCGCGGTACAGGCGCTCCTGGTCGGCCGAGGCGCCGTAGTGCTCCAGTCCGACGATGCGTCCCGCGTCGCCGACGATCTCGCGCCAGCCCTGGCCGACGCCCGCCTCGACGCTGACGCGCGCCCGCACGGACGGCGGCAGTACGCGGTCCCGGTACTCCTGGGGCTGTTCGGCGAACCACTCCCGGCACGGCATCGACACCACGCGCACGGCCAGGTCGTCGTCGCTCAGCAACACGCGCGCCTCCAGGGCGAGATGGACCTCGGAGCCGGTCGCGACGAGGATGACGTCGGGGTCGGCGCCGTGCGCGGCGTCGATGAGGACGTAGCCGCCGCGCGCCGCCGCGCCGGCGGCCGCGTACACGCCGTTCTCGCGGTCCAGCACCGGCAGGCTCTGGCGGCTGAGGATCAGCCCCGAGGGGCGGTCCGTGTGCTCCAGGACGGCACGCCAGCAGGCGGCGGTCTCGTTGGCGTCGGCGGGGCGCACGACGTCCAGGCCGGGCACGGCCCGCAGCGCGGCCAGTTGCTCCACCGGCTGATGGGTGGGGCCGTCCTCGCCCAGGCCGATGGAGTCGTGCGTCCAGACGTAGGTGGCGGGCAGCCGCATCAGCGCGGCCAGGCGCACGGCGGGGCGCATGTAGTCGGAGAACGTCAGGAACGTGCCGCCGTAGGGCCGGGTCAGGCTCTGTAGGGCGATGCCGTTGAGGATCGCGCCCATGGCGTGTTCCCGGATGCCGAAGTGCAGGGTGCGGCCGTACGGCCCGCCCTTGTAGTCCTTGGTCTGACGGCTCGCCGGTACGAAGGACGGCTCACCGTCCATGGTGGTGTTGTTGCTTCCGGCCAGGTCGGCGGAGCCGCCCCACAGCTCCGGCAGGACGGGTGCCAGGGCGTCCAGGACGGCGCCGGACGCGGCGCGGGTGGCCATGCCCTTGGCGTCGGCGGGGAAGACGGGGAGGGCGTCGGCCCAGCCGTCGGGGAGGCGTTGGGCCCGGAGCCGCTCCAGCAGCGCCGCGCGCCGCGGGTGCGCGTCCCGCCACGCGGCGAAGAGCGTCTCCCAGCGCTCCCGCGCCGCACGGCCGCGGTCCCGGGCCTGGCGGGTACGGGCCAGCACCCGGTCCTCAAGGGTGAAGCGGGCGTCCGGATCGAAGCCGAGCAGCCGTTTCGTGGCGGCGATCTCGTCCTCGCCCAGCGCCGAGCCGTGCGCCTTGCCGCTGTTCTGCTTGGTCGGCGCCGGCCAGCCGATGAGGGTGCGCAGCACGATCAGCGACGGCCGGCCGGTGTCCTCGCGCGCCGCGTCGATGGCGGCCAGGAGCGCGTCGACGTCCTCCGTGTACGCGTCGGTGCCGGTCCAGTCGACCGTCTGCACATGCCACCCGTAGGCGGCGTGCCGGGCCGCGACGTCCTCGCTGAAGGAGATGTCGGTGTCGTCCTCGATGGAGATGTGGTTGGAGTCGTAGAAGACGACGAGGTTGCCGAGTTCCTGGTGCCCGGCCAGGGAGGCCGCCTCGTGGGTGACGCCCTCCATCATGTCGCCGTCCGAGGCGATGACGTACACGTGGTGGTCGAAGGGGCTGGCGCCGGGTTCGGCGTCGGGGTCGAGCAGGCCGCGCTCGCGCCGGGCCGCCATCGCCATGCCCACCGCGCTCGCCAGTCCCTGCCCCAGCGGCCCGGTCGTGATCTCCACCCCGCGGGTGTGCCGGTGCTCGGGATGCCCGGGCGTCGTCGAGCCCCAGGTCCGGTACGCCGCGATGTCCTCCACCTCCAGCCCGTAGCCCGCCAGGCAGAGCTGGAGGTAGAGCGTCAGGCTGGAATGGCCGCAGGACAGCACGAACCGGTCGCGCCCCAGCCACTGGTCGTCCGCCGGGTCGTGCCGCATGACGTTCTGGAACAGCAGATAGGCCAGGGGGGCCAGGCTCATCGCCGTACCGGGATGGCCGTTGCCGGCTTTCTGCACCGCGTCGGCCGCGAGCAGCCGGACCGTGTCCACCGCGCGTACGTCGGTCTCGTCCCACCCGGCGTCGTGCGCCACCGGCGGTGTCACCGACCGGCCGGGGCGCGGCCGCTTCCCGGCCTTGTCACTCGCCATGTCGCTGCTCCTTCGGGTTGGTCCCGGCCACCGGGCCCGGGCGGTGGTCCGGGGTGCGGGCGGGGCGGCCGAGCGTCCGCGCGGCCACCGCCCGGCGCATGTCTTCGAGGGTCGCGAGCTGCCGCTCGGCCCGTTCGAGCAGGGCGTCCAGGTGCCGCGCGTCCAGCCTCGGCTCGGGGGCCGCCACCTCGCGCAGGGCGCGCCAGCAGGCCGCCTTGCCGCGCACCCCCAGGAGCAGGGCCTCGATCTCCAGGAGGTCGCTGAGCGGGGAGCGGGAGAGCAGGTGCCCGTTGGGCTTGAGCCGGCCCGCCTTCTCCGCGAGCCACCCCAGAGCGACCATGCCCCGGTCGACGCCCACCCCCAGGTCGGCCATGATCTGGGCGAGCGCGACGCGGTCCTCCTCGATCTCCGCGGCCAGCGCGGCGAGGGCTGCGCCGTGCGCACCGCCCCGCTGCGCGCTCGCGGCACGCCGCGCGAGTTCCAGGCCGCCGGTCGCGCCGGACAGATGGTCGTTGAGATAGATCCGCAGCAGGGAATCGCTCCGCGCCCGGCTGCCCGGCCCGCCGGGCGACTTCTCCGAAACGGCGTCCGTGGGGCGCACGGTGTCCTTGGTGTCCTTGGCGTCCTTGGAGCCCACGGCGTCGCCGGTCTTCTCGGCGTCGCCCGTGGCCCGGTCGGGACCCATGACGCGCCGCACGGACGCGCCCAGTTCGGCCCAGCTCTTCTCGAACTTCGTCAGGCCCTCGCGCTCCAGCGTCTCCGTGACGTCCGCGAAGTCGACCCCGACCCGCGCGAGGGCGGCGAAGTGGGCCGTGGCGGCGGCGCGGCGCACGGGCACCGGGTCCCCGGCCGGGACCGTGCCGTGGTCGGCGAACGCGGCCAGGGTGCTCGCGGGCATGGTGTTGACCGTGCCGGCGAGGACGAGTCCGCTGACGTACATGGTGTCGGGATAGGCGGGGTCCTTGACCCCGGTGGAAGCCCACAGCGGGCGCTGTGTACGGGCGCCCGCGGCCGCCAGGGACTGCCAGCGGGCGCCGGCCGTCACCTCCTCGTACACCTGGTGGGCGAGGAGGGCGTTGGCGATCGCCGCCCGCCCCTTGAGCTCCGCGGCCTCGGGGGTGCCCAGCGCGTCGAGGCGCCGGTCCACCTCGGTGTCGACCCGGGAGACGAAGAACGACGCGACCGAGTGGATGCCCGCCAGATCGCGTCCCGCGGACCGGGCCCGCTCCAGACCGCTCTGGTAGGCGTCCAGCACCGCGCGGTAGCGGTCCAGGGAGAACACCAGGGTGGCGTTGACGCTGACGCCCTGGGCGACGACCTCGGTGACCGCCGCCAGTCCCTCACGGGTGGCGGGGATCTTGACCAGCAGATTCGGCTCCCCGACGGTGTCCCACAGCATGACCGCCTGGGCGACGGTGGCGGCGGTGTCGTGCGCGAGGCGGGGGTCGACCTCGATCGACACCCGGCCGTCGACGGTCCCGGTCCGCTCGTGCACGTGACGGAGCGCCCGGCACCCCGTGCGCACGTCGTCCGTGGTGAGGGCGAGGACCGCGGCGTCGACACCGCTCCCCTCCCGGCCCAGGCGGTGCAGCTGATCGTCGTACAGGGTGCCCTTGGTCAACGCCGTGGCGAAGATGGTGGGGTTCGTGGTGACTCCGGCCACGTGCTGGTCCGCGACGAGCTTGTCCAGCTCACCGCCGGACAGGAGTTCGCGGGACAGGTCGTCGAGCCATACCGACACACCCGCGCCGGTCAGGGCGGCCAGTGGATCGGATGCGCTGACACCATTCATGCGTGACCTCCAGACAGGGGCGCCGACCGCTCGGCGGGAGCCGTGCGCACGGATGACCGTGCGGGCCCGGTGGGCGACAGCCGACGGCGGCACGTTGTACGGGGTGTCCACATTCGCCGGGGTCACTCTTCACAGCGGGACCGGTCTTGGGCAGCGGCGCGAACGGGAGCGCGGCGCGGGGAGGGTCAGGCCGCGTGCGGAGAGGTGGAGGGCGTCAGGTCGAGGGACACGGTGACGCGCTTGCCCACGGAGGTCGGCTGCACGGTCAGCGACCGCGCGAGCAGGGAGACGATCTCGAGTCCGTGCTGGCCGATGCGCTGCGGGTCGGTGTCCCGCACGGCGGGCTGCCGGGGATCGCTGTCCCACACCTCGACGAGCACCAGGCCGTCCTGGATCCGCATCTGGAGCAGGGCCGGGCCGGGGGCGTACTTGACCACGTTGGTCACGAGCTCGCTGACGACCAGTTGCGCGTTCTGCACGGCGCGCTCCGCCACCGCCACCCGGTGCACGTCACGGGCCTCCGTCAGGAAGCGGGCCGCGGTGTCGCGGGCCTGCCCGATGCAGCCCGTGCCACCGTCCAGCGCGACGGATATCTCCAGCGGTTCGGGACCGTCCGATTCATCGCGTGAATCCGGTCCGGCACGGTCCGGCATTCACGGCCCTCGCAGTCTTGCTCCATGGATGCCGGTGGACGGCATCGGCAGTGCCTCAGATTACCCGGCGCCCCGCCGACCGCGCGCCGGACTGCGTAGGATGCCACTCACTCGGCGCCGCTCGGCACGGAGCGACAGGTAAGGGTTGAGGAGCACGTGAACGACATCCCCGAGGCGGCGGTCCAGCCATCCGCCCGCCTCTCGATCACCCGGGCCTCGCACGCCGATGCCGAGGTCCTCACCGCCGCGGGCGAGATCGACGCCTCCACCATCCCGCTGCTCAGCGAGGCCCTGAGCGGGGCGAGCACCGCGACGGCCGGCGGGGCCCGCACGGTGCTGGACCTGAGCGCGGTCACCTTCATGGACTCCACCGGCATCAACGCGCTGCTCACGGGGCACCGCGCCGCGGAGGAGGCGGGCGGCTGGCTGCGCCTGGCGGGCCTCGACGGTCCGGTGTGGCGGGTGGTCGAACTCGTGGGTGTGCACCACGTGCTGTCCTGCCACCCGAGCGTCGCGGAGGCGCTGGACGCCTGAGCGGTGCCGCCGCGTCGTGCCGCGCGGCAGCGCTCAGAGCGAGGGCGCGGCGTCCTCGGCCCCGACGCGCGTGATGTTCTCGGCCACCGGGCCCTTGGGGCCGTCGACGATGTCGTAGGTGACCGCCTCGCCCTCGGTCAGCACCCCGCCGTCCTCGGCGCCGGCGCTGCCGACGAACACGTCGAGCCCGTCGCCCTCGGGGGTGATGAAGCCATACCCGCGGTCGGAGTTGAACCACTTCACTGTGCCACGTGCCATGTCGAAGTCCCTTGCAGACGCGGGGGCGGCCGGGCCGGTCACCTGCACAGCGAAAGTCCAACGTCTGTGCGAACGAGCCGCTCACCCGAGACCTACCCGCTCCGCGCGGCGGGACACGGCCCGGCGGCACCCTTGGCCGGTACGCGAACTCGTGGGCCTCTGCGATGCATGAGAGGGAGGTGACCGGGAATGAGGGAGTGGCGGCTGACGTGTGTGTCCTGAAGCCCGGCACGACAGGTGGGTTCCCTGATGCTGATTGACTGCGTTCCCCTGAACATGGGGGTCGTCGAGACGAGTGATGCGGCGGCGGTCCGTCCTCAGGTGGCCGACCTCGCGGTGCGTGCCCTGGCCGGACTGCTGCCCGCCGACGCCGAGCGCGTGCTCGGGGACGTCCAGCTGGTGGCCAGCGAGCTCGTCGCCAACACGGTGCACCACGCGGGCGGCCTCCTCCACTTCCGCGCCTCCGCCCTCGGCGACCGGCTGCGCATGGAGGTCACGGACGCGAGCCCGCACCACCCGCGGACCTCGGCCCTCGATCCCGGGACCCCCGGCGGTTTCGGCTGGCGCCTGGTCCACCGCCTGTGCACCGGCGTCCGCGTCGACAGCGGCCTGCACGGCAAGACCATCGTCGTGGACATGCACCTGGCGTGACACGAGCGTCGGACGCCGACGCCGACGCTGAGACGGCGGGCCGCGGGGGTCCGTGAGAGCGGCGCGCGTCCTCCCGGCCGCGAACTCCTCGCCCGTCGGCCGGTCTTGGGTGCCCTCCGCCGCTCTTCGGAAACGCGATGCGTGCCGCGTCATCCGAACGGTGGAATCTGGCGACTCATCCCGGTCCTTCCCGATTCCGGGACGCCCGGCAGTGGATATGCACTCCCCATGCCAGTCCCGCTGTTGCACCGTCTCGCCGTCGCCCTCGTGCGGCGCGCCTGGGCGTTCGCCGAGACGTACGGCCGGGTGTCCGCGGGGCAGCCGGGCCGTCATCGGTTCGCCCGGCTCGGGGACGGGGCGTGCCTGGCCTTCCCGCCGGGCGCCGTCTTCGGCGAGCAGGCCATCACGATCGGGGACCACACCCTGGTCGGCGCCCAGGTCAGCATCAGCGCCGGCTACGGCCCGGGGCAGGACCTCGGGGGCGAGCTCGTCGTGCGGATCGGCGCCCGGTGCTCGATCGGTCGGGGCAGCCACATCGTGGGCCACCGGTCGGTACGGATCGGGGACGACGTCTTCCTCGCGCCGTACGTGTACGTCACCGACCAGAACCACGGCTACAGCGACCCCCGGCGCCCCATCGGGCGCCAGCTTCCCGTCAACGCGCCGGTGGTGATCGGGGACGGCTGCTGGCTCGGCACCGGAGCGATCGTGCTGCCCGGCGCGCGGCTGGGCCGGCACGTCGTCGTCGCCGGTGGGGCCGTGGTCCGGGGCACCTTCCCCGACCACTGCGTCATCGCGGGCGTCCCGGCCCGGATCGTGCGGCGGTACGTGCCCGGTGAGGGCTGGCGCAGCACCCGTAACCCCCCTCCCGACACCCCCACACCCGAGGAGCAAGGCGCAATGAAGAAGGCACCCGAGGGCGACATCCCTCTCATGATCGTCGGCGATTCCATCAGTCACGGCAGCAGCGGCGACTGGACCTGGCGCTACTTCTTCTGGAAGCACCTGAAGAACCAGGGCCTGAGCATCGACCTGGTCGGACCGAAGGACACCCTCGACAACATCCGCACGGCCGAGGTCGGCGACGACGACGCCACCTACGCCGACCCCGGGTTCGACCGCGACCACGACGCCCAGTGGGGCCGGCCCTACGTCCAGGAGAAGGACGTCATCGAGGAGAAGGTCGCCGAGTACGAGCCGGAGTACCTGCTGGTGCTGCTCGGCATCAACGACCTGTTCTGGTACGGGGTGACGCCCCCTCAGTTCGCGGCCAATCTCCGGGAGTTCCTCGCCAACGCGCGCCGCCCGGCGCCCGGCCTGAAGATCGTGATCGGGACGGTCCTGGAAACCCGCAAGGCCCTCGACGACCCGGAGTTCGCGGCGCTCGTCGACGCGACCAACCGCGAACTGCGGGCGGTCGCCGCGGCGGAGGGGGTGGCGGTGGCCGAGACGGCCGCCGAGTTCCGCGCTCCCGAGCACACCTGGGACGGCACCCACCCCAACCCCGCCGGCGAGGTCCGGATCGCCGCCGCCTTCGCCGACCGCCTCGCCGCGGCGCACGGTCTCGGCGCGCCCTATCCGCGCCCCTACCCGGTCCTCGACTCCGTCGACCCGGCGGCGAAGGCCCCGATGGAGCCGGCCCCCGGCGACTGACACCGGCGGCCGACACCGGTGGCTGACACCGGGATGACGCCCCGGCCGGACATTCGGGTGACGGGAACGCCGGCTCGGGGCGTGTCATCTGATAGTCGGACTTTTTCTTCCTAGGTTCCTTCTGGATATCTCTGACGGCGTGTCGGCAGGCTCGCACGCGCGGAGCGTTTCTCGATCGAACCCAGGGAGAAACACGTAGATGCGCAGGATGCACAGAGGACGGCCCCGCGGACGCACCGTCCTGGCGCTGCTGCTCGCGCAGGCCGCCTTGATGGCGGGGCCCGCCATGGCGGGCCCCGACCCGGCGGCCTCCGGGACCTCGGCCCCGCCCTCTGCCCCTGCCACCGCGCCGCCCCCGGGGAAGAGCGGGGCCACGGCCAAGAGCACGGCCAAGGCCCAGAGCCACAGCAAGGGCAAGGGCAAGGGCAAGGCCCAGAGCCAGGGCAAGGGCAAGGGCAAGAAGGCGGGCCGCAGGGCTGCCGACACCGCGCAGCTCACCGTGGGCAAGGAAGCGGTGGACGTGCCGGACCCGCTCGTCCCGGGCTCGGAGTACACCTACCGCATCACGGTGTCGTGCTCGTCGCTGACCGAGGCGTGCGTCGGCGCGGTCATGGAGGACACCCTGCCCGCCGGTCTCGAACTGGTCGAGGTCCCCTCGGACGGCGCCAACTACACCATCGACTACGACGAGGGGACCGGGAAGCTCACCGCCGACTTCACCGAGTCCCTGCCCACCCCGCCCAACCCCCCGGGCTCGTCCGGCCTCGCCGCGGGCGGCTCGCAGGACATCCTGATCACCGTACGCGTGCCCGAGGACACCGACCTCAACGACGGTGACGCCGTCACCAACACGGCGAAGGCCGACGCCGACAACGCCGCCCCCGTCGAGGACTCCGACACCCAGACGCTGCACGTCCCGCGCCGGCCGATGGTGACCGGCACGAAGACCTGGAGCCCCTCGTCGACCGTGGCGGGCAGCGGCGGCGGGTCGAAGATCTCGCTGGGCGCCGCGAACAAGTCGTCGACCTCCACCGACGTCAACGCGATCACCATCGCCGAGACCGACCCGGACCTCTTCGACAACTTCGACGTCACCCAGGTCGGCCCGGTCACCCGGATGCCGGCCGGCGCCGACCAGGTGCGGGTGTCGGTGTGCGTGAAGCCCGGCGGGAACTGCGCCCCGGACGAGCTGGTCGAGGGACCGGCCGGGCCCGGACCGGACATCCAGCTGCCGCCCGGCGTCGACCCCGCCGACATCACCGGCATCGTCTACACCTTCTCCAACTCGGCCGGCACCCCGCTGCCCGCGGACCCCGAGGGCGCCAAGGTCGACATGAGCGTGGAGCTGCGCGACGAGAACCGCTCCACCGGCGACGCGATCGACCCCGCCGAACGGCAGACCGTGGAGAACTGCGCGCAGCCCGGCATCGACTTCCGGCTCCGCCGCGACCTCGACGGTCCGAGCGTCTGCGCCGACCACGACATCCTGCCCAACGTCGCCTCCATCGACCTCAGCAAGAAGATCTTCTCCGACACCGACGGCGACTGGCAGGCCGACGGCACCGCCGTCATCGGAACCGATCCGGGCATCACGGCGACGATCGACTCCACGAACACCTCGCCGTTCCCGGTCAGCGAGATGACCATCACCGAGCCGTCGGAATCGGCCGCGAACGAGTTCGACAAGACGGACATGACGCGGGCCCGGCTGCGCTTCCCGGCCGGCGCCACCGACGCCACCCTCGCCGTCACCTGCCGCGACGGCACCGTCCTCGCGCCGCGCACCTTCACCAACCCGCCCGCCACGCAGACCACCGACCTCGGCTGCCCCGACGGCGGGCCCGCCGCCTCCATCGCCGTGACCTACCGCGGCACCGACGCGAACGGCAAGGGCACCATCACGCCGGGCGCGACCGCCGGCCTCGACGTGCACGGCACGCTCAACGACCGGGCCGACGAGGGCGACGCCGAGGACGGCGTCAAGGACTGCGCCGACGGCACGGCCGCCAACCCGTCGAACGGTTCCGGCAGCGCCGCGGGCAACGTCTGCACCAGCCTGAACGTGGAGGCCCCCCGCAAGGACGGCCAGGGCACCAAGGACGCCTCGCAGACCTCGGTCCCGCCCGGCCAGCCCGTCACCTTCGGCATCGGCCTCGCCAACCGCGGCAACGTGCCGCTCGACGGGCCCATCGTCGTCAGCGACCCGGTCGACCCGACCGCCGACCCCAACCCGTTCGACTCCGTGCGCGTCACCTCCGTCACCCCGAAGGTCACGCCCGCGAACCTCGACCACGACCTGGAGGTCTACGACCCCGACGCGAACGCCTGGGTCGCCTACGACCCCGACGACGCCGCGCTGCTGGAACGCGCCAAGGGCGTACGGATCGTCGTGCCCGGCGGACTGCCGGTGGGCGCCTCGGTGCACGCCGACATCACCGTCCAACTGCGCGACGGCGTGCCCGACGGCACCGTCATCACCAACTGCGCCGCCGCCACCAGCGACGGCACCGCCCTCGGCGACGACTTCTGCTCGCAGAACGCGACGGTCGGCGACGCCAGCTCCGAGGCGTCGCTCAACAAGACGCTGAGCCCCTCCACCGTGACCCGCCCCTACCCGGGCAGCCCGGCCGCCGACGTGCACGCCACCCTCACGGTCGTCAACAAGGGCAACGTCGACCTCCACCAGCTCGCCGCGACCGACTTCGACACCGACTTCTTCGACGCCGTCGACTTCGTCTCCCTGGACGGCGTCTCCTTCCCCAAGGGCGCCGACCAGGTCAAGGTCGACGTGTGCACCGCCCGCTGCGGCACCGCGGACCCCGCGGTCACCGAGGGCGCCTGGACCGGCAGCGACACCCCCGGGCTGCCCGCCGGCGTCTCGGCCGCCGACGTCCGGGGCATCCGCGTCACCTTCCGCTCCGAGAACGGCGACGCGATCGTCCCCGTCGAAGGCACCCCCACCTTCGGCGGCGCCTGCAAGACCGCCTCGGTCTGCTTCACCGTCAAGCCCCGCCGCACGCTGCGCTCCGACCCGTCGAAGGAGATCCCCGGCCACCTCGCCGACACGGTCACCGGCAGCGGCGCCAGCGACAAGCACGGCACCTTCACCGTCCCGCCCGCCGACGCCGACCTGAACATCGCCGACGGCGACCCGAAGCTGTACGTGGAGAAGAAGAAGGACGCCGTCGTCCAGCCCGGCGTCTCCCAGCCCTTCACCCTGACGGTAAAGAACACCGGCGACGCCCCCGTCGACCCGCTGCGCGTGTCCGACCCGATCCCCGCCGACCTGGTCGTGGACCAGGACTTCGCGGGCAACAGCGGCTACTACTCGATCACCGTCACCACCCCCGACGGCACCGCCGGGCCCGCCGACGTCGCCTTCACCGCCGACCGCGACGACACCGGCAGGATCACCGCTCTGCACTGGGACTTCCCCGGCTGGGTGATGTACCCCGGCGCCACGGTCACCCTCACCTTCCACGTGCGGCTGCGGGGCGGCGTCGCCGCCGGCACCAAGATCCCCAACACCTTCGGGGCCGGCTCACCGGGACACGACGTGCCCTGCGACGCCACCTCCCCGCGCCTCGGCGAGGTGGACGACGACCCGGCCTACGGCGACGGCCACTACTGCACCTCCACGGCGACCCTGACCACCGAGGCCGGCACCGCCTTCGACGCCGACAAGTGGATCACCGGCAACGCGGACCTGGGCTTCTACAACTCCCTGACGGGCGAGTACATCCCGCTCGGCGACACCCGCTGCCCGAACCTCGCCTCCGGCGGCGCGACCTACACCCGCTACCCCTGCACCGCCCTGGTCCTGCCCGGCCAGAACTACCGCCACCTCGTCACCGTCGAGAACATCGGCACCAACCCGGCCACCGACTACGACCTCCTCGACGTCCTGCCGTTCGTCGGGGACACCGGCGTCCTGCTCGGCCAGTCCGCCCGCGGCACCGCCTGGGACCCGCGCCCGCGCCTGGCCGGCCCGGTCACCCTCGACGGCCCCGGCACGCTCGCGGCCGAGTACACCACCACCCCGCGGCCCTGCCGCGACGAGGTGCCCACCCCGCGCCGCGACTGCGCCGCGGACGCCACCTGGGCCGGTGACTGGACGGCCGAGGACACCGCCCTCTTCACCCACATCGACTTCCCCGGCGGCCTCGCCCCCGGCGACGGCTTCACCCTCGGCTTCCCGATGTCGTCGCCGGCCGACCTCACCGACAAGGGCTCGCGCCACGACCTCTCGCTGGCCTGGAACTCCTTCGCCAACAAGGAGACCGTCCAGGTCGGCGGCGGCAGTGTCGTCCTGCCCGTCACCGAGCCGCCCAAGTCCGGCATCGGGATGCTCTTCGGCACGCTGCGCGTCGACAAGACCGTCACCCACGCCCCGAGCGGCCACACCACCGGCCCGTACGGCATCGCCTACGACTGCGTGGTCACCCCCGACACCGGCAGGCCGGTCCACGTGCGGCACGGCACCGGGCAGATCGCGCCCGGCGCCCCGTTCACGGTGACCGGCGTCCCGGCCGGCGCGGTGTGCCGGGTCTGGGAGACCGACACCGACGGCGCGACCGGCGACCACGACGGCGAGGCGCACGCGGCCTCGGTCACCGTCCGGCCCGAGACCACCACGGACGCGCCCAGCGTCGTCGACGTCACCAACGACTACCCGCAGCGCTCCCTGGACGTCGTCAAGAAGGTCGAGGACCCCTCCGGCGCCGGCCACGGCCCCTTCACCGTCGACGTGGACTGCGCCTGGCGGGGCGAGCGGCTGGACGGCTTCCCCCGGCACCTCACCTTCGACGGAGCGGGCCGCCAGAGCGTCGACGGGCTGCCCGTCGGCGCGCGGTGCACGGTCACCGAACCCGGCACCGACGGCGCCGACCAGGTCGTCGTCACCGCCCGGCCCGACGCCGACGAGGACGCCGACGACAGCTCGGCGACCGTCGTCCTGCGGCCCACCGGTCCCGCCGAGGCGACCGTCACCAACACCTACGACAACCCGCCGACCCCGAGCGGCAGCCCCACCCCCTCGCCGCACCCCGGCGGGCACGGGCAACTCCCCGACACGGGCTGGTCGCTCGGCCCGGCGCTCGCCGTCGTCGCGGCGCTGCTCGCGGCGGGACTGCTGCTGATCAGGGCCACCGTGCGCCGCCGCACCCGACGGCACTGACCCGGCAGACCCCGGCAGAAGTTGACCGCGCGGGCACGCTCCACCCGGAGCGTGCCCGCGCGCACGTCCGCTCCCGTGCCGACACGGCGCGTACCCCGTTCGGGGGCAACACGCCCTGGAATTCGGTGAGAAGCGGAATCGCGGGTACAGGGGCCCGCATGGCACCGAAGACTGAAGTTCTCACGTCCCTGCGGGCCCTACGACAACTGCGCCGAACCCGGGGCTTCTACCTGGCGGGCGTCCTGCTCTGGACCGCCGCCGCCGTCTGGACCGGGTGGGCCCACCCCGGAAGCCGCCAGATGTGGGTCTCGCTCCTCCTCGCGGCGGTCTTCGCCGGTCTCCTCGGGACCGCGTCCGTCTGGCTGCACCGTCTGCGAGCCGCCCGACCGCACCGGCCGGTGCACCACGCGGCGACGCGAGGCACCACGGCGGCGGCCTGACGGGCCGACCCCCGGCGCCCCGAACCCGTACCCACACCCGCACCCGCACCCGCACCCGCACCCGCACCCCACGACGGTGCCACCCGGTCGAGCCGGAGGGCGCCGTCGTCCGCTGTCCGCCGGCGTTCGCCGGTTCGTGCGTCCGCGCCGGACCCGGGACTCAGCGGGGTGCGACGTCGCCGGGGGAGTACGGTGCCGTCGCGGCCCGCTCCGTGAGGTGGGCGTCCACCGTCGCGTTCAGGTCCGCCATGAACGACTCGAAGCGGGCGAGGAGTTCCGGCGGATAGTGCGCCATCGCGGTGTCGAGGCGAGCGGCGAGCGGGCCGAAGAACTCGTCCGCCCGGTCCTGGATGTGCGCGCCGCTGCGCAGCGTGATCACGCGCCGGTCGGAGTGCTCCCGGCTGCGGGCGACGTGCCCCCCGGCCTCCAGCCGGTTCAGCAGGGCGGTGGTGGCGCTCGTGGACAGGGAGATGCGCTCGCTCAGCCGCGCCGGTGACAGCGGCGTGCCGCGCTCCTCGGCGGCGGCGATCTCCAGCACGGCGGTCGCGTCGGTGGAGTGCAGGCCGAGCCAGGAGGCGAAGCGTCTGCTGAGTTCGGCGTAGTGGCCGCCGTAGATCCGCAGCCCTTCCATCAGCCGCTCACGCTGCGCCGCGACGTCGTCGCGCACCGCTTCCTCCATCGGGTCACGCCACCTTTCTCGCCCGCCGCACGTCCGCGCCGACGGCCTTTGACAACCTACCGCCACCAAACTAACTTCACCGTGGAACTATTCCACGATGGAGGTATCAGGCATGCGTGATCCGTCCCCCGCGCCCGACGGGACCGCCCGACCCCAGCGATGGCGGTGGCTGATCCTGGCGGTGATGATCGTCGCGGAGCTCATGGACCTCCTCGACGCGTCGATCGTCAACGTCGCCGGGCCGGCGCTGGAGGAGTCGCTCGGCGCGAGCTCCGTCGGCCTCCAGTGGGTGATCGGCGGCTACGCCCTCACGCTGGGGGCCGGACTCGTCCTCGGCGGCCGCCTCGGCGACCGCTACGGGCGCCGCCGCATGTTCCTGACCGGCCTGGCCGCCTTCACCCTCTGTTCCCTGCTCTGCGCGACGGCGCCGGACATCTCGTCCCTCATCGTCTTCCGGCTGATGCAGGGCGCCGCGGGGGCGGTGCTCCTGCCGCAGGGCCTCGGCCTGCTGCGCGAGAACTTCTCCGGGCCCGAACTCACCAGGGTCTTCGCGATCTTCGGGCCCGTCCTCGGACTCGGCGGCATCATCGGTCCGGTCCTCGGCGGCTTCCTCATCGAGGGCGACTTCTTCGGCCTGGGCTGGCGCTCCGTCTTCCTGATCAACCTGCCCATCGGCCTCACCGCGCTGGCCGTCGCCGCCGTGTTCGTCCCCAGGAAGCCGGGCGACCGCGCGGTGCGGGTCGACCTGCCCGGCGCGGCCCTGGTCGCACTCGCGTGCGCCCTGCTGGTGCTGCCCCTCAACCAGGGCCAGGAGAACGGCTGGCCGCTGTGGACCTGGCTGTGCCTGGCCGCCTCCGCGATCGGATTCGCCCTCTTCGCCGTGCAGCAGCGCCGCACGGCCGCGGCGGGCCGGGAACCGCTGGTCACCCCCGGCCTGCTGCGCAAGCCCGCCTTCACCGTCGGACTCGGCGGCATCGCCCTGTTCTTCGGCGGCCTGGTCGGCACCCAGCTGGTCCTGACCCTCTTCCTCCAGATCGGCCGGCACTTCACCGCCGCGGACGCGGGGCTCGGCAACCTGCCGCTCGCCATCGGCACCGCGATCGGCGGAGCCGTCAGCGGCGCCTTCCTCGCCGACCGGATCGGCCGCAAGGTGCTCCAGATCGGCCCGCTGATCCAGCTGGCCGGAGCGGCCGTCCTCTGGACCGAACTGGACGGCCTCGACTCCGCTTCGTTCTCGATCTGGGACATCGCCCCCGGCATCACGGTGGCGGGCGTCGGCGCGGGCATGGTGATCGCCGCCCTGTTCGGCTTCGTCCTCGCCGCGGTCGACGACGACGAGATCGGCTCCGCCTCCGGCGTGCTGTCGGCCGTGCAGGCGGTCGGCGGCTCCCTCGGCGTCGCGGTCTTCGGATCCGTGTTCTTCGCCCGGGCGGAGACCGGCGCCTTCGCCGGCGGCTTCCAGCGCGCACTGATCGTCCAGGCGTGCCTGCTGGTGGCCTTCCTCGCGATCACCTTCCTGCTGCCCGGGCGGGCGCGCCCGGAGGACGAGCAGAACGGCATCGCCGCCGACCCGGCCGACCCCGCCGACACGCCCCGCGCGGCCGTGTGATCCCGGCCGGTCTCAGGGGGACCGGTCGGCCTGTTCGGACCGGCGGGTCCGCGCCACCTCGTCGTCGATGAGGTGCTGTTCGCGGGCGTCGGCGGCGTCGGCGCGGCGCAGTGCCGCGTCGGTGCGGTCCAGTTCGGCCGCGGAGTTCTCCAGGGCGACGCGCGAGCGCTCCAGCGCCTCGTGGGCGCGGCGGCGCGGAGTGCGGGCGGGGGTGCCGGCGATCCGGTGCCGCCGGTCCAGCTTCTCCTCCGCCGCGTCGAGGCGCCGCTCACGCTCGTCGGCCAGCAGTTCGCGTGCGTCGGCGCGCTCGTCGCGCCGGTCGGCGAGCGCGTCCCGCCGGTCCGCGACCTCGTCCCGGCCCACGGGCTGCTTCTCCTGCCCAGGATCTCCTCGGCCCATGTCCCCAGTGTGCCTCCGGCGGCCCCGGACACCAAGGAGTGCTCCGCGATCCCGCGCCATCCCGCACGGGCCCGCGCCGAGACGCCGGCGGCGGACGGCTGGCTAAGGGGCCGGTCCGCCCCTAGGGTGAGCGGGGAGCCCGAGACCCCGGTGACCGATCGCCCGGTCCGACCGACCGGCCCGTCATGGCGTGGCGTACGGGCTCGTCATCGAGCACGAGCCGCGGGTCCCCCTGCCGGAGAGCAGGGAACACCGCACGTCCTCGCGCATGGTCGACGTCGCACCGTCGGAACCGGAGCACCTTCCAACCGAAGGATCGTCATGCCAGAACGCAACACGTTCCTGCGCAGTGCACATGATGTCGGGCTCGCCGCCTGGTTCGGCGGCTCCCTCATGGGGGCGGTCGGAGTCAACGGCGCGGCCCGTGAGGAAGGAGTCACCGAAGTCGGCACGGCCCGGATCGCCTCAGTGGGCTGGGCGAAGTGGGCGCCCATGGGTGTCGCCGCCATCGGCGCCCATCTCGTGGGCGGAGCAGGCCTGTTGGCCGCCAATCAGGCGCGCGTCCGCGGCCAGAAGGGCGTCGCGGGAGCCACCGCGGCCAAGACCGCCCTGACCGGAGCGGCGCTCGGCGCCACGGCGTACACGCGTGTGCTCGGCAAGAAGATCGACCTCGCGTCCACGGAGAAGCGGGAGGACCAGGAGACGGCCGAGGAGATCCCGGTCGGTGTGGAGCAGGCGAAGCGGCAGCTGGCCGCGATGCAGTGGGCGGTCCCGGCCCTGACCGCGGGCCTGCTCGTCCTCAACGCCCTCCAGGGCGAGCAGCAGCGCCCCTCCCAGCAGACGGCGGGCGCCCTGCGCAAGGCTCTGGCGCAGATGGGCCGGCAGAACACGTGACCCGCGCGCCGGGCCCGCACACGAGCCGCCACCACCTCGTCGCCGTCGCGCTCGGCCGGTAGGGCCCACCCGAGGCGACCGGCCACCGGGTACGGGTGCGGGTCGGCGACGTCCCCGTACGTGAGGGCTCCGGCGCCCGGGGCCCGTACCTCACGGACGGTCCCCTCCGTCGCGGCGGGCCACGCCACGACGTGCTCGCGGGCCGACCCCGGCCCGCGAGCACGTCGACCCGATGGTCGCGGGCCGACGGCGGCCCGCGAGCACGTCGACCCGATGGTCGCGGGCCGACGGCGGACGCCGATCGGGGCACCGGCCTCCGGGTGACCGCACCCGGCGCCCCGAGGGCGGTCACCTCTCCAGCAACCCCCACCAGCCGGGGCGCGCGGCCCGCAACTGGTGCACGGGCTCCGGCAGATCCAGCAGCGATCCGGTGCCGCTGCGCAGCTGCTCGTAGGCGCCGGTGAGCCGCGGGCGGGCGCGCACCCCGATCGCGTCCTCCAGTTCGGCCGTGGTGTGCGTGGCGAGCAGCCGGCCCAGCTGGACGGCGGCGCGCAGGCGGGCGGCGACGGCCTCGTTGCGGCGCCGCTGCCCGGTCGTGACGAGGCGGTCCCGTACGGGCTGTCGGGGATGCGGCGCGCGCAGCTGGTCGAGGGCGGAGGTGGCGGTGGGTCCGGACGCGGCGGCGAGGCGCAGGGCGGAGCCGGCGGATGGGGTCTCATCGTGTTCGCTCATGGCTGTTCAACGACACAGCCCCGCGCGCGCAATGCACTCGCGGGCGACTTGAGGCTCATGCGTACGTCGACCGCTGTTCGAGCCGGGCCCGAGCGGGACCGCGGAGCCGGCGGACGCGGGGGCGCGGCGCCCGGCGGCGCGGTGGTCGGGGCGAGGGCCGTGCGGCGGGTCAGGGCGACGACGGCGCGGCGGCCAGGGCCAGTTCACCGACGGCCGCGACGGTGCCGAACCGCGGAAGGTCGAGCGTGACGGCCGCCTCGTGCTCCGGCGCGGTCAGGGCGGTCAGGGCGTCCTCCGCGAACACCAGCTCGTAACCGTGATCGCTCGCGGCCCGCGCCGTCGACTCCACCCCCATGTTCGTGGCGATCCCGCCGAGGACGAGCGTGCCGGCGCCGAGCGAGCGCAGCAGCTCGTCCAGGCCGGTTCCGTGGAAAGCGCCCACCGTCCGCTTGACCACCACGTGGTCCGCGACGGCCGCCACGTCCGGGTGCAGCCCGCTGCCCGCCGGCTGCTCGTCCACCCCCGGCCGGTCCACGCGCACCGCGATCACGGGCGCACCCGCGGCGGCGAACCGCCCCGCGAGCAGCAGGGCGGCGCGCAGCACGGCGTCACCGGTGCGCGGGCCCAGGGGCAGCCCGATGACACGCGGCATGAGGTCGACCAGCAGGAGAGCGGTGCGGCGGGGGTCCAGGGTGATCGTCATGCGCGCACCCTACGGTCGCCCCGGCCGGGCTCAGAGGCGGGGGCGCGTCGCGGTGTCGAGGTAGAAGGCGTCGATGCTCTGCACGGCCTCTTCGAACTGTTCGAGGTTGACGGGCTTGGTCACGTAGGCGTTCGCGTGGCTGCTGTACGCGTCGTGGACGTCGTCCGGCGCGGTGGAGGTGGTGAGCACGACCACGGGGATGGCCTGGAGGTCCTTGTCGCCCTTCAGGACCTTCAGGAGCTCGCGGCCGTTCATGCGGGGCATGTTGAGGTCCAGGACGATGAGGTCGGGGCGCGGCGTGCCGGGGGCGCGCAGGTGCTCCAGGGCGGCGACCCCGTCCGTCACCTGTACGAGGTTGCGGGCGCCGCGCTCGCCGAGGGCTTCCTGGATGAGCATGGCGTCGGCGACGTCGTCCTCGACGAGCAGGACGTCGAAGGGGCGGGAGGGGGTCGTCGTCATCATGGAGGGCTCCGTCGGTCTTTCGGGGGAGTGGTGGAACAGGCCCGGCCAGCGGCGCCGGGCGCCCTGGCGGGTCAGCCCGCAGGCTTCGCCGATCTGGGGGTAGCCGGCACCCGCACGCGCGGCGTTCTCCGCAGCGGTCTGCTGGAGCCGTTCCGCGGCCTGCTGGACATGGCTGAGGAGGTAGAGCGCGGCCAGGGCCCGGGCGGCGGCGTCGTCCGCCGGGGATGCCGAAGCCTCGGGCAGGCGCAGTTCGTCCACCAGGCGCCGCGCGAGGTCCGCGACTTCCACGTCCGCCATGGCAGCCGTCTCCTGCGAGGAGACCCGCAGTTCGAAGTTGCTTCCTGGCATGGGCCGTACTGTAGGGGCCCGCACCGGCCCGCGACAACAACAGTTGTCAACCTTTACAGTGTCACCGCCGCGCCCTCTGCGCGCGGGAGGCCGACGAGGAGTGCGATGACTGCCGGTGGGGGACGGGGACGGGCGCGCGGGCGCGGCCTGCCCTCTTGGACGACGCAGCGCTGGCTGCGCGTCGGCGTGGGCCTGTCCCTCGCCGTGCTGGCCGTGCTGGGCGCCGTGGGAGGCGCCGTCCTCTACCGCACCGGCACCCTCAGCAAGGAACTCGTCGATGTGCGCTCTCCCGCGTTGACCGCGTCCGTGCGCCTCGAATCCGCCGTCCTCAACCAGGAGACCGGGATCCGGGGATACGGGCTCACCGGCGTGGCGGCGTTCAAGGCCCCCTACGCCGCCGGTCTGACCGAGCAGCGGACGAACGTTGCACGCCTCTCGGAGCTGCTGCACGCCGACCGCGCCCGCCTGGACGACCTGAAGGCGGTGGAGGCCGCGCTGCTGCGCTGGCAGGAGCGCTTCGCCCGGCCGATCGCCGCCACGCCCCCGGGCTCCCCGTCACCGCTGGCCACCGGGCGCGCCGCCGAGGGCAAGAAGGCGTTCGACGCGCTCCGCGTCGCCATGGACCGCCAGCAGGAGCGGCTGCGCGCCGACCGGGCCCGCGCACGGGCCCACCTGATGTCCACCATGGTGCTGCGGAACTGGGTGTTCAGCGCCATCGCCGTGCTCATCCTCGCCCTGGCCGCCCTCGTCTTCGAAGGGCTGCGCCGCGGCATCACCAGGCCCCTGAACCGGCTGGGCGCGGACGCGCGCACGATCGCGAACGGCGACTTCGAACACCCCATCGACCCGACGGGCCCCGCGGACCTGCGCCGGCTCAGCGCCGAGATCGACTCCATGCGCCGGCGTCTCGTCCGGGAACTCGCCTTCAGCGAAGAGGCCCGCCACCTGCTGGACGCGCAGACCGCGGAGCTCCAGCGCAGCAACGCCGAGCTGGAGCAGTTCGCCTACGTCGCCTCCCACGACCTCCAGGAGCCGCTGCGCAAGATCTCCAGCTTCACCCAGCTCCTCCAGCGCCGCTACGGCGGCCGGCTCGACGAACGCGCCGACCAGTACATCGACTTCGCCGTCGACGGCGCGAACCGCATGCAGACCCTCATCAACGCCCTGCTGGACTTCTCCCGCGTGGGACGGCTGCACAACGCCCAGGAGAGCGTCGACCTGGCGGAGGTCCTCGGCCAGACCCTCTCCTCGCTGAGCGTCGCCACCGAGGAGTCGCGGGCCACGGTCACCCACGACGCGCTGCCCACCCTGATCGCCGACCCCGTGCAGATGGGCATGCTCTGGCAGAACCTCATCGGCAACGCCATCAAGTTCCGCCGCCCCCAGCAGCCGCCGGTCATCCACATCGGTGCCGAACGCGCGGGCGAGGCATGGCGGTTCACCGTCACGGACAACGGGATCGGCATCGACCCCGAGTACGCCGAGCGGGTCTTCGTCATCTTCCAGCGGCTGCACACGAAGGACGCCTATCCCGGCAGCGGCATCGGCCTCGCCATGTGCAAGAAGATCGTCGAGGCCCACGGCGGCACCATCGCCATCGACACCGCCCACACGGCCGGCACCCGCATCACCTTCACCCTGGCACCCGAACCGGCGGACCCGACCGCGCCCACCGACCCGCCCCGCACGGAACCGGCCGACGCCGGAGCGGTGCGATGACCACCAGCGGCACCCGCGACCGGAACGCCGCCCCCGGCGAGCCCTCGTACCGCATCCTCCTGATCGAGGACGACCCGGGCGACGCCCTGCTGGTGGAGGAACTCCTGCACGACACGGGACTGCCGAGCACCCTGATCACCACGACCACGCTGGCCGGGGCGCGCGCCGAGCTCGCGGCCGGCCCCGTCGACTGCATCCTCCTCGACCTGCACCTGCCCGACGCCTTCGGCACCGACGCCGTCACGGCCGTACGGGCGGCCGCCCCGCACACCGCCGTCATCGTCCTGACCGGGCTGTCCGAGAAACAGGCCGGCCCCGAAGCCATGGCCGCCGGCGCGCAGGACTACCTCGTCAAGGGCACGGTCGAGGCCGAACTGCTCCACCGCACCGTGCGCTACGCCGTCTACCGCAGCCAGACCGAACGCGCGGGCGCCGAGGCACAGGCGGCCCGCCTGCGAACGGCGGAGAACGCCCGCCTGGAACGCGGCCTGCTCCCGCAGCCCCTCCTCACCACCTCCGCCGTACAGGTCACCACGCGCTACCTGCCGAGCGCCGCCATGGCCCTGCTCGGCGGCGACTTCCTCGACGTCGTCGAGGACCACCACGGAGCCCTGCACGCCGTGGTCGGCGACGTCAGCGGACACGGGCCCGACGCCGCCGCCCTCGGCGTCTGCCTGCGCATCGCCTGGCGCTCCCTCGTCCTGGCCGGCCACCGGGGCGACGACCTCCTGAGCCTGATGGAACGCCTCCTGGTCGCCGAACGGGGCGAGCACCCGCTGTTCGCCACCTGCGCCCTGGTGACCCTCGCCCGGAACACCGCCACCCTCCACCTGGCGGGACACGACGCACCCCTGCTCACCACCCCCGGGGGCACGACCGAACTCCCCGCCCGCTACGGCATCGCCCTCGGCATCGCCGACGGCCCGCACACCTGGCCGGCGACGGTCGTCGACCTGCCGCCCACCGGGGCGCTCACCCTGTACACGGACGGCCTCACCGAAGGCCACGACGGCGGCGAGGGCACCCGGCTCGGCGTCGACGGACTCCTGCGCCTCATCGCGCAACTCCCGCCCGCGCAGCCCGGCGCCCACCTGGACCGGCTGATCGAGAGGACCAACGCCCTCGACGCCGGCCGACACACCGACGACCTCGCCGTCCTCCGCCTCGACTGGACGGCCCCTGTTGCGGCCCCGAGGTCGACGATTCGGCGAAGCGTGAGGGAGACGGTATGCACTCCCGAGGGCGGGAAGCATTGACCTGACCTTGGTCTCCGATCGTGGTGCTGCTGCGGGACCGCCCGATGTGGCGAGGGTCGACGGGGCAGGACCGCTCAGGCAACCCGTCCCGTCAGGAACGCCTCCCAGGTCCGCTCGCCGTGCGCGGCCTGCGGCGACGCGAGGTTCACGCCGTCGCGGTAGGCGCGACCGGCCTTCCCGGGCATCCGCATCCCCAGGACAGGACGCCGACGCCCGGCGGCGTCCAGGTAGGAGCGGACCACGTCGTCCATCGTGTACACCTTCGGCCCGGCCAACTCGGCGACGAGACCGGCCGGTTCGCCCAAGGTCAGCTCGACCAGGCGCTGCGCGACGTCGCGGACGTCGACCGGCTCCAGACGCATCCCGGGCGCAGGGACGAAGGGCAGCTTGGCCATCTTGGCGACCATCTGGTGCACCAGGTCGTGGAACTGGGCGGCCCGCAGCATCGTCCACGCGATGCCCGACCCCGTGATCGCCTCCTCCGCCGCGCGCTGCGTCGCGAACCAGGCCATCGGCATCCGGTCCGCGCCGATCACCGAGATGTGCACGAGGTGGCGCACCCCCGCCTGGCAGGCCGCCGTGACGAGGTGCTCCGCCACCACGTCGTCGCCCTTGGCGCCACCGGCCAGGTGCAGCACCGTGTCCACCCCGGCGAGCGCCGCGGCGACGCCCTCGCCGGTCATCAGGTCACCGGTGACGTAGCTGATCCCGTCGGCGTCCGGGTGCGCGCTGCGGCTGAGCACGCGCAGCGGACGGGCCGGCGCCGCCGTGCGCAGCAGCGGCAGCACGTGGCGGCCGAGCGTTCCGGTGCCGCCGGTGACCAGGATCGTGGCGTCAGCAGTCATGGTGTACCCCTCAGTTGATCGTTCGTGTGGCGTGCGCGTGCTGTTCTGCTGCTCTGACGCGCCGCCGTGGGGGAATGTGACAGATGAACGAGGAAAATTTCGGAGCGCGCCTCGGGGCGGAGGCCTTCGAGGCGCACCACCCGCACCTGCGGGCCGTCACCCACCGCAGGCTCGGCTCCCTCGCGGAAGCCGAGAGCGCGGTGCAGGAGACCTGGGTGCACGCCTGCGCCGCCGATGCCGGGGACGTGCGCAACACCGGTCCGCTGCCGGTGTGGATTCGGAACCGCGCCTATCGTCTCGTCCTGCTTCAGGGGCCCGACGAACCGGCTCTTTCGCGAGAGGCCGCGCAGAACGACCGGGGGGTCGCCGATCCGCATCAGTGGTGCCAGGCGTCACCGTGCACGTTGTAGATCATGCGTTGCAGGACCTTGAGGGCGCGGACGTACTCCTCGTCCGGAATGCCCTCGTGCACCTGGCGGCGCAGCTGCGTCTGCCGTGCCGCCGCCCGGGAGTACAGTTCCGCGCCCGACTCGGTCCGCAGCAGGTGCCCGTCCGCGTCCTGGGAGACCAGGCCCCGGGCGACGAGGCCGTCGATGTCGCCCGGCAGGTCATCGCCGGGGCCCGGGTAGTAGCCGAGGAATGCGGTCAGTTCCGCGCGGTGCCAGCCCTGTGGGCGCTCACTGAGCTGGTGCAGGACCCACCAGGCGGGCTGGGTCAGGCCGAGGGCGCCGAGCGCGGTCCTGATGTTCTGGACGACGGCCTGCCCGGCCGCGTTGGCCCAGTAGCCGATGGGCTGGGTGATGAGGCCGGCATCGTCGTGGGAGGGGTTGAAGGGCGCCGAGGTGCCGCTCGAAGTGGTCACGCGAGGACCGTAGAAGCTCAACTCGACTTGAGGTCAAGCACCTTGGAGGGGGGAGCGGACAGGTCGCGCTGCGCTATGCTGACACTTAATTGAACATGTTCAAAAAAGGGGGATGTCTTGGGCGCCGGGTTGGTTCTCGTATGGCCGGTCCTCTTCGTTTACGCGGCTGCCATGGGAGGGCTCAGCATTGCTGTCGGCGCGAAGTCGACTCCGCGCGTCGGGTGGCTGCTTGCCCTCTGCACGGTGGGGCTGCCCTTCGCGTGGTGCTGCGTTTCCTGGGTCGTGCCCCTGTGGCGGGGCGGCGCGTAGGCGACTCCTCCCTGGCGGGGCATCGGCGTGTGCGCCCTGTAAGGAGACGAGCACGCCCTTGGCCACGTCGCGGCGGGCGCCGCCACCGCCAGGGAAGTCACCCTTGGCTCTGCGCTGCTGGCGCTCTGCCAACTGGGTGCCCGCGCGGCGGCCCGCGCCCCTGGCCGATGCACTCACAACACCCGAACATCGCGGCAAAGCCCCGGCGGCGATCGCCCAGTCGCTCGGCCCCTGCCCTCAGGGGCGCCTTGTGCTGCCTGAGGCGCTGTGCTGGAGCCCGTGGGAGCAGGTGGTGAAGAGATCGCCGATGTGGTTTCGGAACTCTCGGTCGTGGATTTGGCAGACGGGGTCGCTGCTGTGGCACCGGAGGTAGCCGAAGGGGCGGGTTAGGTGAAAACTGCGATGCCATCGCTGCTGCGGATCGACAGCAGCATCTCGCCGCCAGCTCATCGGTCTCTTTGAACAGAGGGGCGGGCTCAGCTACGAGATGAAGGGTGGCGAGGTCTACGAGACGTACGGGACGGGGGTTTAGGACTATGGGACTCCTGGAGGCATCAGGCCTGAGCCATGGGGACAAACTCGAGGCCCTGGCAGAGAGTTACTCGCCGCCGGAGCAGTGCCAACACGCTCGGATGTTCGTCATGGGTCGCAGTCGACCATCGCTAGGTGAAAGTGCTTCCGGAATGTGCTGAGTTCACATAACCTGCGGAGATTACTGCACGTCAGACCGCAGCGGCCCGAAGCGCGGCGGAGGTGTCATGGGTGGGGACCCGCATGTTCCAGCGACGGTTTACGAACGTGATCTGCAGGAGGCGTCATTGACGCCTCGCGACAGAGCGCAGGTACCTGACCCGTATGGTGAACGGGCTCTGCTGACCGCTGCCATGACGAAGGGCTACGACGCCGTACCCGACGAAGAACGGCGCCGGTTACAGCGCTATCTCGAGGCGGTCGTGGCAGTTCGCCCGGCACCCGTGCACACCACCGTTGCCTTCAACGCCGTGTATTTCGGATACGACCTCGGCGGTGAAGGTTACGGCGGTAGTCCGCTCTGCCTTGACGATTTCCCAGTGATCACCTTTGGGGAGTGCGCCCCCGTACTCCCCGTGGGCGCGATGGTGCGTGTTGCCACCGGATCTGATCCGTTGTACGCGGAGATCGTCTATCGGGAGGGCGCCCACCCCGCGATGGGCGCCCTCGGGGACGTACCGGCTTGGGTGTCGGGGGCGCCTGCAGGTGCTGAGGGTTCTGGGAAGCAGGGAGGGGGCCTCACGCCTCGGCGAAGAGAGCTCTTGGTCCCGGATCTCCATGCCTTTGGCTCAGCTCTGAGCCTGTCATCGACCCAGCTTCACCGCTTACGCACCCGTCGACGCTGGATCAACGAGGACGGACACGTTCTCGTCGATGTCCGCTACCCGTCCCCAGAAGCAGCCAGACGAGATGACCTGACAGCCTACGCGGATCATCTCCTGACGACAGCACGAAAGCAGCTGCTCAGCCCCTTAGTCCCTGTGTCCCTTGCTGTACTGGCGGGAAGCACCCACGACGGTGACCTGCGGGCCGGGCTTCTCGGGCTCCTCGCCACGATAAAGGGCGTCCTCAACTCCACCGCCTCCCTGCGCACATGGGGTGACTACACCATGACCCGGACGTCCCTCGCGGATTGCTGGCGGGACGCCGGGCCGCTGGGCGGCGATGACCTCAGGTCGCTTGCCGCGTCCGTCGAACGCGCCGCCATGCCGGTGAAGCGCCGACGTGGCCCCACAGCGCCGGTATCTGTGTATACAGCGGTTGGACCACGGCTTCGCGGATTTCCTGGGGCCAAGGAACTGCTCAAGGGCGTGGGGTATGCGGCAGCGGTGTGCCGGGCGAATGTAGCGCTTGCCGACGTCGTGCACGGAGACAGCGATCAGGGCCTGTTTGACAGCGGCTCCCGGATCACGCTTGACGACGCCTTCGAAGGTGGAGGCGTGTGGCGGTCCCACCATCCCGGTGACGCCGAGGCGACCGATGACCCCCTGGCCCCGGTCGGACGCGGCTGGAGGTCCACGTTCCCCGCGCAGTCGGAGCCGGATCCGGGCACAGACCTGGAGGCGGTCGATCTGCCGCTGACCGACGACACGTCCCTCAGCAACTGCGAGCTTCTGCGGAGCGGCGCGCAGGAGGTCGTCTGGCGCACGCCTCTCAGGTTGACTCACCTCATCGACGGTTGGCTCCCTTTGCATACCTCCGTCGTGGAGGAACTCCATCGGTCTCACTGTGCACGTCCCACGATGCGCCTCGAACTCGACCATGCCGGCGAGGTTTTGAACGAGAACGAGGCGGTGCAGGATGTCACCCCCGAACTCGGCGACGACTTGGCCCGGGTGGCCGGGATCGTCTGGCCTCGCAGCTTCTTCCCCGGCCTGATGCTCGAGTTGCGCTGGCTCCGCGACAGCTCGGTGATACACCTTGCCACGACGCGACTCGCGGAACGTGTAAAGGTCGGCGACCGTGAGACCGTGCACTATTACGACGCTCGAGTGCTTACCAGAGAAGACGCTCCGGGAAGTGATCGTCACGGCGACAGCGCTGCCGGGCTCGGCCCCCGGCAGCTGGTGATGCGCACCGTGCGCCGTTGCGGCCTGCTCACTCTGGACGGGCATGCTCTGATGGACCGTTCGGTCCTGCCGAGTGCAGTTTATGGGCGCCGCCCGGCCCGGTCACAGGTAGCTGCCCTGGAGTCGGCTGTCGTGGAACTGCTCGCGGAACGGCTCCTTGAACCGGACCTCGGCAGTCGGGACGCCTGGGGGCAGCCGCACTTCCCACCACTCTCGGGCCAGGTCACCATCCCCCTCATCGCTTACCGCCCGGCCCGGCCGCGGGTGATACGTCCCTGGGGTGGCACCGAACTCGGCTCTGAGGAGCTTCGGGGGGTCCAATTGGTTCCCGGTCACCTGCGCCGCCTGCGACCCGGCTCCTCGCCCAGCGACGTTCAGCGCATGGCCTTTCGGGAGCACTGCCGCAGGCTAGGCAAGGCGGACGGCTGGGAACTTCCCGACGGATACACGTTCGTCACTGAACACACGCGCGGACGCTGATCCAGCACGGTCCTCTGGCCTCTGCGGGGCCGTTCATCGTCCCTCCTTCGTCTTGTTCACAGAAACGGAGTACGTGTATATGCACGACCGCTATCACATCGTCGCGGGGCCGTCGGTGTCCCCGGAGAACGAATTAGCGCAGGACCTCGAGGAACTGGTTGCTGCGCTCAATGCCCTGGACCATCCGGCCATCACTGCCCTGAACGACTTCACAGTCGACATGGTGGAACTGGCTTTCAACTCCCTACGCCCCAAGGGACGACAGGAGTTGCTCGGTAGCCTGGGCATTCGCATGGCGGCCCCGCGGCGGGTGAGCCGCGCGCTCTGCCAGGACGTTCTCGTCCGGCTGCGGCGCGAAGCGCGGCAGCACTCCTGCATCTGTGGAATCAAACGACTCACGGTCACCGTGAAGAATCAGGTAGGCAACTTCGTTTTTGCGCAGGGTGGCGAGACGGTGCCCGACCCCGTTACCCGATGGGGCGCAACCCTCGTCCGGGCCACTGTGTTCGCGTGGTGCAACGCCTCCGTCGGTGACGCCCGCATCCTTGCTTGGGCGGCGGACCATGACTGGCTCGCGGTCACAGCCAGCGACAAAGAGAAGGCTGAGCTCGCCGCCGTCGCAGCCGCAGCGCGGTCCCTCGTGGCGGCCACCCCTGAGTACGCCATCAGCGCATCGGAAGACGACGAGCCGCCGCCTGCGAGCAACGGAAAGCCTTTGAGTGTCGGCGCCGACGCTGAGCAACCGGACACGAAGACCCCCGCTCCCGACCTTGTGTCACCTCACCGAGGGGTCTCTCACCAGCTGACTGCCGCGGAGCCCAACAGCGCCCGGACCGACGCGAGTACGGATCCGGAGGCCGCCTGCCGACAGCTGGAGTCGGACCTTGAACAAGCCCAGGAGGCCGCGAGAAAGGTCTCCCGTGCTGTCGTGGACGGCTGTCCTCCGCAGGGCGAGGACCTGGCCTTCTTGGCCTCGTTGGGCGCCGCCTTTGACAGGGTCGACAGAGTGCTCCGCACGGCGGGGGTCCGGGGGGTGCCCCTCCGCTTGGAGGAATTGAAGCGCGCATCACGCGAGCACCGGGTTGTGCGTGAGCGTGATCTCGAAGCGCGAGAGGCGCTGCGAGAACTGCTGGATGTCGCCTCACAGCCGAACGGCTCTGCCGCCGCCGGCGCTGCCGCCGAAGCCGTGCGCGATGCTGCTAACAGCCTCTTGGGCACGCAGATCTGGGAGGAGCGGCAACGTGAAGAGAGTGCTGCCCTGGCTGCTTTGGCCCGGATCATCAGGCTGGGACGGCAGGCGGATGCCGCAACGGAAATCCTGACTTTGCAGGAGCAGGTCGTGCGGGTGCTGCCCACGTGCGCCATGGCGGTAGTTATGGCACCTGACCTGACACTGACGGCGTCCGAGAGCGTCGGCTACGAACCCACCGGAGCCCAGGCAGACGGCAGCACCGAGTCTGCTGCCGCCGAATCGACCGCGGAGTTCCAGGCTGTAGAGCCGACGGACCAGACGGAGGAGACCGCCAGCCGTTCCACCGAGGAGACAGCGGCTCCCCCTGCCCCCCAACCGGAATCCGCCGCGCCCGCCCAGACCACGCCCACGAATCAGGTCCGTGGCACAGACCTAGCAGTTATACCCGGCGTCTCCACCAACCGGGCATCCCGCACGGGTCGGGAAGAGCCTGTGCCTGCGCCCACCCTCCCCACAATCAGTCCCACTGAAGATGTATCCGTCCGAGAAGCCGCCCTAACCACGGGTGACGACACTCAAGAGGCTTCAGCCGAGCGAGCTTTGGCGCAGCTGGTCGTGGAAGGGCGCTTTGGGCTCGCACACCACTTGGCGAGGGCGGTCGGACACCCCAAGGCCCAAGTGGTGGCGCTTCGCCTAGCCGGTGCTGCCGCCCTGCTCACCCCCGGTGACACCCAGGGCGCCCGACTGACGGCTGACCTACTTCAGGAGTACGGCGGATACGCTGGCCAGGACACCGAGGCCAGCGAACTCCTCCTGCTGCCAGCACTGCTGCGCACCGCGCTGATCACCGGCGATCACACGGCAGGCGCTCAACTCAAAGCGCTGGTGCCACGGCTCCCGGAACGCCTGGGCGGGGCGGCGACAGCAGTTGCCGACCGGGCCCTGAGCGGCGCCCTGATGATGGCTTCCCCTCTGGTTGCCGATGCCACAGAAAACGAGCTGAGGTTGCGGGAGTTGCGCGATCAGTGCCATACCCTGCTCGCGCCGCAGAGGTTGCGGTTCGCGCGGGCTACGGAGATCGCCAAGCGTTGGCTGGCCCCCGACGGGGGGATGCTTGGATCTCTCCTCATGGCCGTGGCCGACGACAACCGTGACGTGATGTCGCATGTCTGCGAGCAAACGGAGCGCCTTTCGAAACTGGCAGAGGTCAACAACGAGATCGACCGCATGGACCGCAAGCACCGCTCGTCCAGCGGCAAGCCACTGCAAGGCTCCGGGCGCCACGACTTGGTGCAGCTCGTGGATCGAGTCGTGGGCCTTGCGAAGGAGTGGTGCCTGGTGGTCGACGGCACCCGCCGAAGCGACCGATCAGACGGCTATCGAGCGGCTAAGGAGATCTCCTCTCTGCGCCAGTCCTTGCTGGAGGGCAGAGAAGCGATTCTGGGCGACCTGGAGCAGCTGGCGCCGCGCTCGGACGCCGTCGCTTCCGCGACGGCCTGGTCGGCATGTGCCTTGATGGAGGAACTGTTTGCGATGCTGGCCGGCGACGCCGAGGCAAGACGTGTCGGCGGATCGTCCAGCCCCGAGGAAATGCTTGATGCGGAACTGCTGAAGGTGTGCGACACCCGTGAAGAGCATCCGCCCCTTGACGAGTTGCTGACCGCGGTCGACCGAAGCTGGCAAGACGCTCTCGACGAGCGACTCGCCCACGATGCCTTCAATGCGGTTCGAAGTATCGCTGAGCTGGCCAGACGAGGGCTGCTGCCTGCCGTCCGGGTCGGAGAATTCGTCCCACCCACGGACGCTGAGATCGAGGACCGGGAGGCTGCGAGGCGCACGAAGCTGCGGGAGATACGCATAGAACTGGCCGCTGAGTTGCACCGAGCGCAGGCCGACGGCGCCGTGACCGAAGACCAGGATCTGGGCCTTCAGGAGCTGCTGGCCGATGCCCAGAACCGCCTCGAAGGCGCGGACCGGCACGACCTGCTGGCCGTGAGGCGCGCGCTGGATACCGTACGGAGCAACCTGCCAGCATTCCGCCAACAAGCGTCTGCTCGGATCCGTGCCCGGCTTGACGCCCTGGACCCCACCGCGGAGGAACGGGTCCAGGTGCTGCGGCGCTTGGAGACGAACGATTTGGCCACCGCTGCCGACCTCGTCTACTTCCTGGAGATCGGCGAACCCGTCCCGGAGATCGAGGGAGGCGAGTCCCACCTGCCGGACTTCTTCCCGGCGGTGCCCGACGGACTGCCTGGAGGTATCGACGCCGGCCTCGTCGAGCTAGTCCGTACCGGCGGCAAGCATCCTATGCTTCCTGTTTTGGACTACGGAGGGCTCTCCAACGACGAGGCGGCACTCGCGGCCGAACTTCTCAACGAGTGGCGCGCCTTGGCCGCCGCTGAGCGGAATGAGCGACTCCAAGTGGCTCCGACAAAGCAGGTGCCGCCGCTCCTCAAACTCCTCGGCTATGACGCCATGAGTGCCAGGTCGCTTGACGATCGCTCCCAGCACCGCCGGGAGTATCGCCTTTTCGAAGCAACCGGGGTGGAGATCAACGGTAGGGCGAAGGCGCCCGCGTTCGGCTCGCAGATCAGGGAACAGGGAGCCAACCTGCGAGTGATGATGGTTTGGGGCAGACCGCCTGCCAAGCTCGTCATGAGCTGGGCAGAGCGAGACACGAGCGATGCGAGCCTCCTCGTGGTCTACTTCGGCACCCTCAGCCGTGAGGCGCGCGTTGAACTAGCTGTCGGAACGAGTAAATTGCAGCCGCTGCTGGTTGTGGACGACGCTGCCCTCGCCTACTTCGCCGCTCGGGGAAATCGACAGGTAAGCACCGCCACTCAGACGTTGTTGCCTTTCTCTGGAGTCAACCCGTACATCAGGGAGAAGCGCGGCCGTATAGGCGGCGAGATGTTTTATGGCCGTGATGCCGAACGTAAGAGCATCCTCGACCCGCGCGGCACGCAGGTCATCTACGGTGGCCGGGGGCTCGGTAAGTCGGCACTGCTCGCCGACGCTGGGGAACGGTTCACGGAGCAGCGCCCCGGTTACCACCAGGCCGTGTACGTAAATCTCGACCAAGAGAACATCGGTAAAGGCAGCTCGTTCGGTCCTGGGATGCTGTGGAGCGTCCTGAAGCGGGAGCTGACTGAGGCGGAAGTGCTCGACGACCGGCCGCAGGGACGCGGGAAACGGCAGAAGACCTCCGAGCAGGTGCGCCTCGGTATCCGCACTTGGCTGGAGGGAGATTCACGCCGCCGATTGCTGATCCTGCTCGACGAGTGCGACCAGTTCTTCGAGGCCGATGCCCCCCGCTTCGACCAGACCAAGATGCTTAAGGGCCTCGGATCCGATACCAAGGACCGAGCCAAGGTCGTCTTCGCCGGACTGCACTCCGTGCAGCGCTTCTCTAAACTCGCGAGTAACGGGCCGTTCGGGCACCTCGCGCAGACTCCGAAGGTTATCGGTCCGCTGGCTCCCCAGTCTGCGGCCGAGCTGCTGGTCGAACCTATGAGGGCGCTAGGGTTCGAGTTCAAGGACCTGGATCTCGTCAACCGGGTCCTCGGCTACTGCTCCTATCAGCCGTTTCTGCTCCAGATGTTCGGGCACCGGTTGGTGGAGCTGATGCACCGAAAGCGGGCACGGCGTGGAGTTGAGGGACCTCCCTACGAGGTAGAAGTGGCCGACATCGAGTTCGTGGAATCGGACGCCGCACTCAGAGATGGCATCTCGGCGGCCTTCAAAGACACGCTGAGCCTCGACCATCGCTACGACGTGATCGCCAACGTGCTGGCGTACCAAGCCCGCCATCACGGTTTGGAGATGCGGCTGAGCGACACCGAGCTGCGCGAGGAGTGCGAGACGTACTGGCGCAAGGGGTTTGAACAGCTTGACACCGAAGGCTTCCGCGCCTATCTATCCGAGATGGTCGGCCTCGGTATTCTCGCGCCCAATCACGACGGTTTGGGCTGGCATCTACGCGGTCCCAACGCCCTGCGCATGATCGGAACCTCCCATGAAGTGGAGGCCCGCCTGCTCAGAGCCGAACAAGACTGTGAACTCCAGGAAAGCATCGTGCAGGAAGGCCGTCCCGAGCTGCCCGAGGGCCAGCCGGCTCCGCTGACCAACACGCAGCTTGACGACCTGCTGGGAGAGCGATCCAATCGGATCAGAGTCGTCCTTGGCACAACCGCCACCGGAGTCAATGACGTTGCTCGGACCTTGCGCACGATCGCCGGACCGATCGATGGCTGGACACTACCGCCCGTCGGCAGGCCCAGCGTCTACAAGCAGGCGCTCATTGGTGGACGCCCCCGCGAACGGCGCGTCGTCATCAGTGACTTCGTCAACTACCGGGAGCCGGTGCGGCCTGAAACCTGCCGTGAGGCCGTCGATCTTGCTGAGACGATGCTGCCCGTAACCCCAGGAGTCACCCGCGCGGCTGTGCTCGTCACCGATGCCACACAGCTGGCCCTGTGGCGCCCCTTGCTGACAGGGAGCGAATCCACATCGGCCGCTCCGGTGGTGCTGCGGCGTCATGACCGCCGGAGCCTGCACGGCTGGGCTCAGCGTGTCAACATGTTCCACACGGAAGACCGCCTGGACCGTCTCCGCGAGCTGACCGGCGGCTGGCCGCTCCTGGTCGGCCGAGCGCATCGCCTACACGGCGAGCTGGGCGATCCTGACGAGGTGTTGCGCCGCATGGCGGAAATCCGCACGGACAGGGCAGAGGCTCGCGCTTTCGCCGAGGCGACCGGGGTGTACGCGAATTCGCTGCTTGCTGTCGGATATCAGGCCCTCAACGACGAGTTCGAGGACGACTTATTCGATCTTGAGGGAGCGGTGACTGCGGTAGCGCTCAAGATCGATGACGAGGACGAGGCGCGGTGGATCGTCAGCTGCCTTGATGCCCTTCAAGTATTCGACCGCGAGAACACCCACTTGCGCCTGGAGCCGCTGTTGCGCCAGTGCGTGGCGCTCTGCGCCTGACAAAGTGTGGCACTAGTCCGGCCGCCCGCATTTCCGGGTGGCCGGACGCCTTTCACTTCCTTGCCTGAACCGGCAGCTTCCCTGCGGCCTCCCGGGCGAGCCCTCATGTCATCGATGTCCACGTGGGCATCCCGTGCGCGCGGCCTCTCGTCCGGGCCGACTAGCAAGCATGGGTCCTGCCACTGTCCGTGATCTGCTGAGCGGTTGGCGCAGCGTCCGAGGAGGCTGTTGGAGGAGCAAGGGCAAGGCCGATGTCGTGTATTTTCCCCAGCGCCGGAGGGGGGAAAGGACTGGTCAGAGCTCTATCGGGGGCAGGGAGATGAGGTCACCCGTATCACTTCTCCCCAAGGGCTCCCCAGGGCCGATTCGGAGCCGATCTGTGACCGATGTGAGAGCAAAGGCCAGAGAGGAGCTTGGCTCGGCAGTAAGTGCTCAGAGCCAGTCCCGTCGCTTGAAAATCACGTACAAACTGCCACAAACAATCCCCATCAGACCGATTGCAAAGGGGTATCCGAGGCTCCAGCCCAGTTCCGGCATGTTCTCGAAGTTCATCCCATAGATCGTCCCCACCAGCGTCGGCGCGAACAGAATGGCCGCCCACGACGAGATCTTCTTGATCTCCTCGTTCTGCTCGAAACCCGCCTCCGCCAGCGCCCGCATCTCCGCGTTCTGCTGCTGGGTCACCAGGGTCGCGTTCACCGTCAGGATGTCGGTCAGGGCCTGGCGGAAGCCGTCCACGCGTTCGCTGGTGTGGGTGACGTGGTCGGCGACGTCGCGCAGGTAGCTCTGGAGTTCCTCGTCCGTGCCGTACTTGGCGAAGCCCGCCATCAGGCCGTGCAGCATGCCCACCAGGGGGCGGGTGGCGCGCTGGAACTCGACCATTTCGCGGGAGAGTTCGTAGATGCGGCGGGAGACCTCGGGGGCGCCGGAGAAGACCTCCGTCTCGATCTCGTCGATGTCGTTCTGGACGCCGTCCACCACCGGCGCGTAGCCGTCGACGACCGCGTCGAGGATCGCGTACAGGATCGCCTCGGGGCCGAGCTTGAGCAGGTCGGGGGACTGCTCCATGCGGCGGCGCACCGCCGACAGGTCCGGGGCCGCGCCGTGCCGGACCGTGATCACGAAGTCCGAGCCGACGAACACGTGCAGCTCGCCGAAGTCGACCTCCTCGGCGGCGTCGAGGTAGCGGGCCGCGCTCAGGACGACGAACAGCGTTTCGCCGTACCGCTCCAGCTTCGGCCGCTGATGCGCCTCCAGCGCGTCCTCGACGGCCAGTTCGTGCAGGTCGAACTCGGCCGCCAGCGACTTGAGTTCCGTCTCCGTGGGACGGGCCAGACCGATCCACGCCGTCGTGTCCGGCTTCTCGCGCAACTGGCGGTACGTGTCCGTGAGCGACGCGGGGCTCGCGACCCGCACCCCGTCCCGGTACAGGGCGGCATGCACCACGCTGTCGGGCGGCACGTCCGGCGCGGCGGCCGGTTCCGTCCCGGGCGCGGACGGGGGTCCCGCCGGCGGGCGGGGGTCCGTGCCCCGGCGCCAGGTGTAGCGGCGTCCCTCCTGCCGTCGCGGCATCGCCGCCTCCTTCCGCGGTCGGGATGGGTCCCAGGCAGCGTAACCAGCGGAGCCCCTCCGCACGGGCAGCGGCATCGCGGACACCGTCGGCCGCGTGCGCCGTTACCGTCACCCCATGACGACGAAGCCGATCACCGCACGCGCCCTCGGCCGGGCCACCCTGGAGCGGCAACTCCTGCTCCGCCGCAGCCCCCTGGAGCCCGAGGACGCGGTCGCCCACCTCCTCGGGCTCCAGGCGCAGGAGGTCCGCCCGCCCTACCTGGCGCTCGCCGCCCGCCTCGACGGCTTCACGCCCGCCGGCCTCTCCGACGCCCTCGCGGCGCGGCGCGTCGCCCGCATCGTCACCCTGCGCTCCACGATCCACCTGCACACCGCCGAGGACTGCATGACGCTGCGCCCCCTGGTGCAGCCCGCCCGGGAGCGCGAACTGCACCTCTTCCGCAAGGGCCTCGACGGCGTCGACCTCACCCGGCTCGCCGCCCTGACCAGGCCGTACGTCGAGGAGGAGCCGCGCACCCCGAAGGAGATCCGCGACCTGCTGGGCGTCCACTGGCCGGACGCCGACCCCCAGGCCCTGTCCGTCGCCGCCCGCGCCTGCCTGCCCCTCGTCCAGGCCACGCCGCGCGGCCTGTGGCGGCGGAGCGGTGGCGTCCGGCTGACCACCGCCGAGCACTGGCTCGGCCTGCCCACCGCGCCCGCCCCCGGCCCCGACGCCGCATCCGACCCCGCATCCGGTCCCGGCACCATTCCCGACCCCGACGACACGATCCTGCGCTACCTCGGCGCCTTCGGGCCCGCCTCCGTGAAGGACTTCCAGCAGTGGGCCGGGCTCACCCGCACCAAGGACGCGTTCGAGCGGCTGCGGCCGCGACTCGTGACGTTCCGCGACGAGCACGGCGCGGAGCTGTTCGACCTGCCCGACGCACCGCGGCCCGACGCCGACACCCCGGCACCGCCCCGGCTGCTCGCCGAGTTCGACAACCTCCTCCTGTCGCACGCCGACCGCACCCGCGTCGTCGCCGAGGCCGACCGGGGCCGCAACTGGCAGGCCAACACCGCCTACGCGACCTTCCTCGTCGACGGCATGCTCGCCGGCCTGTGGACCCTGAAGGAGCCGAAGGGCGTCAAGGCCCGGGCCGCCGGCAGTGTGCTCACCCTCGAACCCTTCCGGACGCTCGCCCGCGCCCGGCGCGAGGAACTCGTCGCCGAGGCCGAGCGCACCGCGGCCGTCCTGGAGGCACCCGGCCCGGTCACCGTCGACTTCGGCACCGTCCGCACCTGAGCCGCGCGCACGGCCGGGAAGTCAGTCGGCGCGGCCCGTCGCCGCCACGGTCACCCCGAGCCCGATCAGCGCGAAGCCGCCCGTCCCGCCGATCATCGACAGGCGGCGGTCCGAACGCGCGAACCAGTCCCGCGCCGCCGACGCCGTCAGCCCCCACAGGGTGTCCGTGACCAGGCCGATGCCGATCGGTATCAGACCCAGGAGCAGCATCTGGAGCGGAACGCGTCCCGCGTCGTGGTTCACGAACTGCGGGAGCACCGCCGCGAAGAACACGATCCCCTTGGGGTTGGTGACACCCACCAGGATGCCGTCGGCCACCGTGCGCCCGACGCCCTTCGCGGGCTCCGCCGGTTCGCGCGGGTCCGACAGCCTCATGGCGTGCCGGTGCCGGAACGCCTGGACGCCCAGGTACACCAGATAGGCGGCACCGGCCAGCTTCACCGCCACGAAGAGCGCCGCCGACCGCTCCACCAGGGAGCCGACCCCGAGGGCCACCGCCACCACCAGCAGGTACGAGCCGACGAGATTGCCCAGCGCCGTCGCCACCGCCGTGCGTCTGCCGTGCGCGAGCGCCCGCCCGATCACGAACAGCACACTCGGCCCCGGAACCACGATCACCAGCAGCGACATCGCCGCGAACGCCAGAAACCTGTCCGTCGACACCACACGCCCACCCCCCACCGGTCACAACGGCCACGACAAGACACGACAGCCACGACAGACACGACGGCTCAGGGACGCCGTCGAGGCCATCCCACCATCCCCTCGTACGCCATTGAAGACCACGGCACCGACAATCGGGTCCCGCTAGGGCAACAGCCCCGCCCGCCGCGCCTGTGCCACGGCCTCACCCCGGGTGCGCGCCCCCAGCCTGCGCATCGCCGACCGCAGATACCCCTTGACCGTCTCGGGGCGCAGTCCGAGCCGGTCCGCCGCCACCGCGTTCGTCGCGCCCTGCGCCACGCACGCCAGCACATCGATCTCGCGGGGCGCGAGCGCCACCGGCGTCTCCCGGTCCGGCGGCGCCCCGGCGGACGCCAGCCGGCCGCACACCGCGAGGAGTTCGGCCCGCAGCGCCGGATCGACGATCCTCGGGGCGAGCGCACGCAGCGCCCCGTGCGCCTCGCGGACCTCCTCCCAGGCGCCGGTGCCCTCGGTGGCCGGCGCGGTCGCCGCGGTCAGCAGGGCCCGTGCCTCGTCGCGCGCCACCAGCGCCTGTTCCACGTCGCGGGCCGCCGCGAGCGCCGCGGTCAGCACCCGGTCGCCGAGCGGCTGGGCGGTGCGCAGCGCCCCGTACAGCACGCCCCGCACCCGGCGGCGCACGACGACGGGCACGGCGAGCACCGAGCGCAGGCCCTCGGCCGCGACGGCGGTGTCGTACTCGTGGCTGATGTGCCGCGAGTCGTGGTAGTCGGTGACCGCGCAGGCCCGGGCCAGGGAGAGGGCCTTGCCGCCGAGTCCGTTGCCCGTCGCCACCGCGAGGCCGCGCAGCGAGTGCGTCGCCGCGCCGCTCAGCTCGCCGATGCGCACCTGTCCCGGGCCCGCCGTCAGCCCGCCGAACGCGACCGGCAGTTCGGTGCCGCGGCGCAGCCGCACCAGTGCCGACCGCAGCTCCACGGCCACGGAGATGTCCGCGCTCACCCTCGCTCTCCCTGCTGTGCTCTGTTCACCCCCGTTCGGGGGTGGTGAGATCCGCGTCACGGACTACACGATGTCAGACACGGTCCGCAAGGGCCGGGTCCGCGGCGCCGCGGGTGCCCAGGGAGCAGGAGAGAACGATGCGCGTTCCGATGACGATCAGCGACTTCTTGGACCGGGCCGAACTGGGGTTCGCCCACAGTCCCGGCGTGATCGACGAACCCGACCAGCCGGCCCCGCCCGTGCCCACGTCCACGTACGGACGTCTCGGTGAGCGGGTGCGGGCCTGGCAGGCCGGTCTCGACGCGCTCGGGGTCGGTGAGGGCGAGCGCGTCGCGGTGCTCAGCCACAACTCCGCCCGCATGTTGGAGCTGCTGTTCGCGGTGCCGATGAGCGGGCGGATCTGCGTACCGGTCAACTTCCGGCTGAAGGCCGAGGAGATCGAGTACGTGGTCCGGCAGAGCGGCGCGTCGGTGCTGCTCGTCGACCCCGAGGTGCAGGAGGTCAGCGCGCACGCCAAGACGGCCCACCGGTTCGTCCTCGGCGAGCAGACCGAGACCGAGCTGATGCGGTTCGGGGTGGAGCCGCGCCCCTGGTCGGCCCCCGACGAGGACGCCACGGCGACCATCAACTACACCTCGGGGACGACCGCGCGCCCCAAGGGCGTGCAGCTCACCCACCGCAACATCTGGGTGAACGGGCTGACCTTCGGCCTGCACACCCGGGCCTGGGAGCAGGACGTGTACATGCACACCCTGCCGATGTTCCACTGCAACGGCTGGGGCATGCCGTTCGTCGCAGCCGGGCTCGGCATGAAGCAGGTCGTGCTCCGCAAGGTCGACGGGGGCGAGATCCTGCGCCGCGTGGACGAGCACGGCGTGACGCTGATGTGCGGCGCGCCCGCGGTGTGGAACGCGGTGCTCGACGCGGCGGCCGGCTGGGACGGCGCGATCCCCGGCCGCGACCGGGTGCGGATCGTCTGCGCGGGCGCCCCGCCGCCGAGCCGCATGATCCAGCGCGTGGAGCAGGAGCTGGGCTGGGAGTTCACCCAGATCTACGGCCTGACCGAGACGTCCCCCGTCCTGACGTTCAACCGCGCGCGGTCGGAGGAGTCCCTGCTGCCCGCCGAGGACCGGGCGCGGCGCCAGTCGCGGGCCGGTGTGCCGGCGCTCGGCGTGAAGCTGCGTGTCGCCGACTCCGGCGAGGTGCTGGCCCGCTCGAACGTCGTGCTCGACGGCTACTGGGAGAAGCCCGAGGAGACGGCCGCCGCCCTGGAGGGCGACTGGTTCCACACCGGGGACGGCGGCACCATCGACCCGGCCGACGGCCACCTCACGATCTCCGACCGCAAGAAGGACGTCATCATCACGGGCGGGGAGAACGTGTCGTCGATCGAGGTCGAGGACACCGTCTTCAGCCACCCCGCGGTGGCCGAGGTCGCGGTGATCGGGGTGCCGGACACCAAGTGGGGCGAGACGATCAAGGCCCTGGTGGTGCTCGTGGACGGCGCCACGGTGACGGAGGCCGAGCTGATCGCGTACTGCAAGGAGCGGGTGGCCGGCTACAAGGCGCCGACGACCGTGGAGTTCCGGGACGTCATCCCGCGGACGGCCACCGGCAAGATCCAGAAGTTCAAGCTGCGCGAGCCGTACTGGGAGGGGCGGGAGCGCGGCGTCAACTGACCCCCGGCCGAGGCCTTGGCGTAGCGCGGCCGTGATGGAACCGTTACGCACAAGGGTTACGGGAGTGCAGGAAAGGGAATTCTGTGGCGCCTGGTGAGATGGAGGGCCCTTCCTACGTACATCTGCGCGATCTGAGGGCACCCGTCACGCCATGACGATCCCTGAGAGTGCCGCCGCCCGCCTGACGCCCATCTATGACCTCCTCGTGGAAGAGCGGGGGGACGCGCTGACGGTGAGCCGCACGGCCGCCGAGGACACGCACGCGTTCGCCCGTCGAGCCCTGGACTGGAGCGGCGTGCGGGACGCGGCGCGCGAGCGGGACGTGGCCTCCTTCTCGCCATTCGGTCACCACAGAGAGAGCGCGGACCTCGCCTGACCGCCCGTCCGGGAAGGAGAGTGAGCGGCTCCCCGCGCAAGGGCTGAGGACGGAGAGCCGCCCGTGACGAGTTCCCCCCCTGCGCCGGCGTACGCGCACCCCGGCCGCGCCCTCGTGGCGCCACGGTGACAGGTGAGCCCGGTACCGCACCCCCGTCGGTACCGGGCTCACCTGTGCGCGGGCGACGGGGGGCGGACGCGTGCCGGACGCGGGCGCCCGTAGCTGGTCGATGCACGTAATCGGCGTCCCGCACGGGTATTTGTGTGGTCCCTTGACAAACTAGGGGGGCGTTGCCAGCATGCGAAATTCGCACGGACTGCATCGCCCCGAGATCCTCCGCACGGATCGGCACCTCCTCCCGGGAACGACGGCTCGTCACCCCCGGAGAGGCATTCCTCCCGCACGCGCCCGGAGTCGACATTGTCATGCCTCCTTCAGGTGCGTATCCCCGCACGGTCAGGAAGGAAGCTCATGTCCGAGAGCCCCAGACGCACGCCCTCCCGCCGGACCCGCCCCCGACGCACCCTGCTCCGCTGGCTCCTCGCCCTCGGCCTGGTGGCGGGCGGCGGCGGCCTGGCCGGGCCCGCGGTCGCCCAGCCCGCGGCGCGCCCCGCCGCGCCCGCCGCCATCCCCGCGGGCGACTACCAGCAGGTCCAACTCGCCGTCGGCGCCGCCGAACTGGGCGAGGCCATGTCCCTCGCCGTCCTGCCCGACCGCGCGGTCGTCCACACGGCCCGCGACGGCACGCTGCGGTACACGGACGCGGCGGGCAACACCAAGACCGCCGGGAAGCTGGACGTGTACACCCACGACGAGGAAGGGCTCCAGGGCGTGGCGGCCGACCCCGGCTTCGCCTCGAACCGCTACCTCTACCTGTACTACTCGCCCAAGCTCAGCACCCCCGCCGGGGACGCGCCGACCACCGGCACCGCGGCCGACTTCGCGGCGTGGAAGGGACACCTGAACCTCTCCCGCTTCACCCTGAAGACCGACGGCACCCTCGACCTGGCCAGCGAGAAGGTCCTCCTGGAGGTCGACAACGACCGGGGCCAGTGCTGCCACGTCGGCGGCGACATCGACTTCGACGCCGCCGGGAACCTGTACCTGACGACCGGCGACGACACCAACCCGTTCGACTCGGCCGGCTACGCGCCCCTCGACGAACGCACCGACCGCAACCCGCAGTTCGACGCCCAGCGCAGCTCGGGCAACACCAACGACCTGCGCGGCAAGGTCCTGCGCATCAAGCCCACGGCGGCCGGCGGCTACACCGTCCCGGCCGGCAACCTGTTCGCGCCGGGGACCGCGAAGACGCGCCCCGAGATCTACGCGATGGGCTTCCGCAACCCGTTCCGGATGTCCGTCGACAAGGCCACGGGCACCGTCTACCTCGGCGACTACGGCCCCGACGCGGGCGCCACCGACGCCACGCGCGGACCCAGCGGGCAGGTCGAGTTCAACCGGATCACCGCCCCGGGCAACTACGGATGGCCGTACTGCACGGGCACGAACACGGCCACCGAGACCTACGGCGAGTACACGTTCCCCAGCGGCCCCTCGGCGGGCAAGTACGCCTGCGCGAGCGGCCCGGCCAACAACTCCTTCCGCAACACCGGACAGGCCACGCTGCCCGCCGCCAAGCCCGCCTGGATCCGGTACGCCGGCGACGCGGGATCGCCGCCCGAGTTCGGCAGCGGCTCCGAGTCGCCGATGGGCGGACCCGTCTACCGGTACGACGCGAACCTCAACTCCGCCGTGAAGTTCCCGCAGTCGCTCGACGGCCGCTTCTTCGCGGGCGAGTACGGCCGCAAGTGGATCAAGGCGATCGAGGTCAAGGCCGACGGCTCGCCCGGCACCATCGAGGACTTTCCCTGGACCGGCACCCAGGTCATGGACCAGGCCTTCGGCCCCGACGGCGCGCTCTACGTGCTCGACTACGGCACCGGCGCCAACAACCAGGCCCTCTACCGCATCGAGTACCTCGCCGGCAGCAACCGCAACCCGATCGCCAAGGCGGCGGCCGACAAGGTCTCCGGCGCCGTCCCGCTCACCGTCGCCTTCTCCTCGGCCGGCAGCTCCGACCCGGAGGGCAGGGCCCTGACCTACGCGTGGGACTTCGGCGACGGGACCAGCTCCAGCGCGGCCAACCCCAGCCACACGTACACCACCAAGGGCACCTTCCGTCCCACGCTCACCGTGCGGGACCCCGAAGGACTCACCGGCACCGCCAGTCTCGTGGTGACCTCCGGCAACACCGCGCCGACCGTCACGCTCCAGACGCCGGGGGACGGCGCACTGTTCTCCTTCGGTGACACCGTGCCCTTCCGGGTCACCGTGAGCGACCCCGAGGACGGCACCGTCGACTGCTCCAAGGTCAAGGTCACCTACCTCCTCGGGCACGACGAGCACCGCCACCAGATCACCCAGGCCACGGGCTGCACCGGCAGCATCGCCGTGCCGACCGACGGCGAGCACGACAGCGCCGCCAACATCTACGGGGTCTTCGACGCCGAGTACACCGACGGGGCGGGCCTGACCACGCACAGCACCCGCGTCCTCCAGCCGCGCCACCGCCAGGGCGAGCACTTCTCCGCCCAGTCCGGCGTGCAGATCGCGCCGCACGCGACCGCGGAGGGCGGCAACACCGTCGGCTACACCGACAACGGCGACTGGATCTCCTTCAAGCCGTACGTGCTCGGCAACGCGAGCAGGATCACCGCGCGGGTCTCCTCCGGCGGCGCGGGCGGGACCCTCGAAGTCCGCGCGGGCTCGGCGACGGGCACCCTGCTCGGCACCGCGACCGTCGCACCGACCGGCGGCTGGGAGAACTTCGTCGACGTCGGCGCGAACCTGAGCGGAGCACCCGCCGGCACCACCGAACTGTTCCTCGTCTTCAAGGGGCCGACGGGCCAGGGCAACCTCTTCGACCTGGACGCCTTCACCTTCGCCACCGCGGGCGCTGGCCAGACCGTCGAGGGCGAGTCGTACAGCTCCTCGCAGGGCGTGCAGATCGCCGACCACGCCCCCGCGAGCGGCGGAAAGACGCTCGGCTACATCGAGAACGGCGACTGGGCCGGCTACGCCTCCGTACCGACCGCCGGGACCAAGACCTTCTCCGCGAAGGTCTCCTCGGCCGGGGCCGGGGGCACCATCCAGATCCGCTCCGGTTCCGCGACCGGCCCCCTGCTGGGTTCGGTCGCCGTCACGGGCACCGGCGGCTGGGAGACCTTCGCCACCGTCTCCACGGCGCTGACCGGGACCGCGAGCTCCGGCGCGCTGTTCCTCACCTTCACCGGAGGATCCGGCTCGCTGTTCGACATCGACACGCTCACCCTCACCAAGTGACCCGTGACGAAGGGAGAAGACAGTGAGGTTCCACCGGCTCCGCGCACGACCACGCGCCGCGGTCGCGGCCGCCGCCCTCGCCCTGGGCGTCGCGGGCTCGCTCCTGAGCCCCGCCCAGCAGGCCGGGGCGGCCGACCCCGCCTACCGGATCCTGGTGTTCAGCAAGACCGCCGGTTTCCGGCACGACTCCATCCCGGCCGGCACCCAGGCCCTGCGCGACCTGGGAGCGGCCAACAACTTCACGGTCACCGCCACGGAGGACGCGGGCGCCTTCACCACCGCCAACCTGGCGGGATACAAGGCCGTCGTCTTCCTCTCCACCACCGGCGACGTCCTCGACCCCGCCCAGCAGACCGCCCTCCAGGGGTATGTCGACGGCGGCGGCGGCTTCCTGGGCGTCCACGCGGCGGCCGACACCGAGTACGACTGGCCCTACTACCAGCAGCTGGCCGGCGCCTGGTTCAAGTCCCACCCCGCCATCCAGCAGGCCACGGTGAGGACCGAGGACCGGGCGCACGCCGCCACCGCGCACCTGGGCCGCACCTGGAGCCGCACCGACGAGTGGTACAACTACCGCACCAACCCGCGCTCCACCGCCCACGTCCTCCAGAGCCTCGACGAGAGCAGCTACTCCGGAGGCGAGATGGCGGGCGACCACCCCATCACGTGGTGCCACCCGCAGGGAACCGGCCGCTCCTTCTACACCGGGCTCGGCCACACCCAGGAGTCGTACGCGGACCCCGCGTTCCGCACGCTGCTGCTCGGCGGCATCCGGTACGCGGCCGGCTACGCCAGGGCCGACTGCCGCCCCGAGACCGGGTACACCCCCCTGTACGACGGCTCCACCGCCGGCTGGTCCCAGGCCGGCCCCGGCGGGTTCACCTCCGCCGACGCGACCCTGTCCGCACAGGGCGGAATGGGCCTGTACTGGTACCAGGCGAAGCAGTTCGCGTCGTACTCGCTCAAGCTGGACTGGCGGATGCCGGGCGACGACAACTCCGGTGTCTTCGTGGGCTTCCCGGCCTCCGGCGACCCCAACTCGGCCGTCCAGCAGGGGTACGAGATCCAGATCGACGCCACCGACTCCGCCGACCGCACCACCGGGTCGGTCTACGGGTTCCGGTCGGCGGACATCGCGGCCCGGGACCGGGCGCTGAACCCGCCGGGCAGCTGGAACACGTACGAGATCCGGGTGGAGGGGGAACGGCTCCAGGTCTTCCTCAACGGAGACCGGATCAACGACTTCACCAACACGGACCCGGTCCGCTCCCTCCAGCAGGGATACATCGGCATCCAGAACCACGCGGCCGGTGACGACATCTCCTTCCGGAACATCCGGATCAAGGAGCTGGGGGGAACGCCCCCCGCCACCACGACCTACGAGGGGGAGGCGTACACGTCCGCGCAGGGCGTCCAGGTCGCCGACCACGGCCCGGCGAGCGGTGGAAGGACGCTCGGCTACATCGAGAACGGCGACTGGGCGGGCTACGGACAGGCCCCGCTCGACGGAGCCCGCACCTTCTCGGCGCGGGTCTCCTCGGCCGGAGCGGGCGGCACCCTCCAGGTCCGTTCGGGCTCCGCGACCGGTCCCGTCGTGGGATCGGTGGCCGTCCCCAACACCGGCGGCTGGGAGACCTTCGCCACCGTGTCGACCGGGCTGACGGGCACGCCGGGCGGACCGGTGTTCCTGACGTTCAGCGGGGGAGCGGGGTCGCTCTTCGACGTCGACACCTTCACCCTCGGCCGGTGACGGACCCGCTCCCCGTGCGCGCCGGACGCGCACGGGGAGCGGGCCGGCCCGCTCCGGTGGGCCCCGCTATCCCCGGCCGACCGCCCGGAGCGGACTCAGCGCGGCCGCCCGGCGGGCCGGGACCGCGGCCGTGACCGCCCCGACGGCGAGGGACACGAGGGTGATGAGCGCGAGCGACGCCCAGGGCGGGGAGAAGGCGTATTGCGGGATCGCGCCGTTGAGCAGCCCGCTGATCCGCCACGCTCCGAACAGGCCGCAGGCCAGGCCGAGCAGGGTGCCGAACGCCGCGATGCAGAGGGACTCGAGACGGATCATGCGGCGCACGTCCGGGCGGTCCGTCCCGATGGCGCGCAGGACGCCGATCTCACGGGTGCGTTCGGTGACGGACATGGCGAGGGTGTTCACCATGCCGAGAGCGGAGATCAGCACCCCGACGGCCAGCAGGCCGAAGACCGTGGACATCAGGCTCCCGGCGGTTCCGGCCTGTTCCCGCACCAGTTGGTCGCGGTTCTGGACCTTCAGCAGCGGACTCGCGCCGACGGCGGCGCGCAGCCTCTTCTCCATGTCGCCGTCGACGGCGTCGCCGGTGGTGCGCACCAGGACGCGCTGCACGGAAGCGCGGAGCAGCGCCCCCTGCTGGACGTCGGCGCGGTCACCGAGGACGTCCTGGGCGGTGGGGTTGTCCCGGTATACGCCGACGACGGTGAACGGCCGGTCCCGGTCGTCCGTGCCGGGGCCGATGTGCGTCCGGATCCGCCGGCCCGTGGTGATCCGCTGCTCGTGGGCGAAGCTCTCGGACACCGCGATCCGGCCGGGGCCGAGGTCCTTCAGGGCGCCGCTCAGGAAGCGCAGGTTCAGCACGTCGCCCGCGGTGCCCGGGTCGACGCCCGAGATGTTCGCGACGGAGCCGTGGGCCAGGCTGGAGTCCGCGACCGCGGAGACGGTCCGCACGCCGGGGAGCGCGGCGAGCCGCCGGACGGCGGCGGGATCGACCGCGGCGCCGCTGTCGTGGGTGCTGATCACGTAGTCGGCGCTCAGCCCGGCGGCGGCCTGGGAGTCCAGCGCCTTGTGCGACGACTGGTCGATGACCGCGAGCGAGGCGACCAGCGCCGTGCTGAGCATCAGCGCGGCCGCGGTGGCCGCGGTGCGCCGCGGGTCGCGCAGCGTGTTCTGCCGGGCCAGGTCACCGACCGCGCCGAAGGGGGCGAGGGAGCGGCCGAGCAGGCGGATCACCGGGCCGGCGAGCAGCGGCGCGAGGACGAGGACCCCCAGGACGAGGAGGCCGCCGCCGAACAGGGCGTCCCGCACGTTGTCGTCGGTGGCGCTGGTCGCGTCGTGGAGGGAGAGCAGCAGCCCCGCACCCGCGGCGAGCAGGACCAGGCCGACGGCGCCGCGGATCCGGGACACCGCGGCGGGCGGCGGCTGCTCGGCGCTGCGCATCGCCTCGACGGGCGCGGTCCGGGCGGCGCGCCGGGCCGGCAGCCAGGCGGCGGCCACGGTCACGCCGACGCCCACGGCGAGCGCGGCGAGGACCGGCACCGCGCCGATGACCAGCGGGCCGTCGGGCATGAGGTCGTCGGAGGTGTCCAGGAGCGTGGGCAGCAGCTCGGCGACGCCCAGGCCGAGGGCGAACCCGAGGGCGGAGGCGACCAGCCCCACCAGGGCCGCTTCGGCGAGGACCGAGCGGACGACCTGGCGGCGGGTGGCACCGACGGCCCGGAGCAGGGCGATCTCGCGGGTCCTGCGGGACACCAGCATCGTGAAGGTGTTGACGATGAGGAACGAGCCGATGAACAGGGAGACCACGGCGAAGAGCATCGGGAGACGTTCGTAGCCGCTGGTCTTCGCCGCGACGAACACGGCCTGCTGGTCGGCCTGGGCGGCGGCGGTGACGGCCTCGGCCCGGCCGGCGGGCAGCACCGCGGCGACCCGGTCCCGGAGCCGGAACTGGTCGGTGCCCGGCGCGGCGGTCAGGTCGATGCCGTTGTAGTGGCCGGGGACGGCGAACAGCTTCTGCGCGGTGGCCCTGTCGAACACGGCGAGGGTGCCGCCGGCGTCGACCCGGCTGTCCGTGGTGGACACCAGGCCCACCAGGCGCTTCGTGAGCACGGGCCCGTCGACGGCGAGGGTGACGGTGTCGCCGAGGGAGTAGCCGGCGGCCTTCGCCGTGCCCCGGTCCAGGGCCACCTCGTGGCTGTCGGCGGGGGCGCGGCCGGCCGTCAGCGGGTAGCGCGGGTCCCCGCCGTCCGGGCGGGGCACGTAGGCGGCGCCGAACCGGCCCATCATGTCGTCGGCGCGCAGGGGCCTGCCGTCCTTCGCGGCGAGCGTGACCGAGCCGCTCGCGTCGGGGCGGACGGAGGCGACGCCGTCGACGCCGGCCAGCTCGCGCACCAGGGCGTCGTCGAGGGCACCGAACCGCTCGTCGCCGGTGGCGCCCGGCTCCGCTGTCGGGGTGACGCTCACGTCCAGGTCGGCGAAGTCCCGGGTGACCGCGGCGCGGTGGGCGGCCGTGAGGGTGTCGGTGAAGACGAGGGAACCGGAGATGAACGCGACGCCGAGACAGACCGCGAGGACGGTCATGGCCAGGCGTGCCTTGTGCGCGCGGACGTTGCGCAGCGCTGTTCGCAGCATGGGGGGCTTTCGGGAGAAGAGGGAGAGGGGATAAGGGGGGTGCCGGGTGCCGGGTGCCGGGTGCCGGGTGCCGGGTGCCGGATGCGTGGGCGTCAGCGCGTTCGCGCGGCCTGCGTCTCGAAGGCGAGCATCCGGTCGAGCACCGCGTCGGCGCCGGGCTCGTGCAACTCGTCCACGAGACGCCCGTCGGACAGGAACACCACGCGATCGGCGTGGGCGGCGGCGACCGGGTCGTGGGTGACCATCACCACGGTCTGGCCCAGGTCCCGTACGGAGTCCCGCAGGAAGCCCAGCAGTTCCGCGCCCGACCGGGAGTCGAGGTTGCCGGTGGGCTCGTCCGCGAACACGATGTCCGGGCGGGACACCAGGGCGCGGGCGACCGCGACGCGCTGTTGCTGGCCGCCGGACAACTGCGACGGCCGGTGGGCGAGCCGGTCGCCGAGTCCGACGGTCGCGACCACCGTGTCGAGCCACGCGGCATCCGGCTCGCGGCCCGCCAGACGCAGGGGGAGCGTCATGTTCTCCAGCGCGGTCTGGGTGGGCAGCAGGTTGAATCCCTGGAAGACGAAGCCGACCTTCTCCCGGCGCAGCGCGGTGAGTTCGCGGTCGGTCAGCGAGGCGAGTTCGACGCCGCCGATACGCGTCGAGCCGGAACTGACGGAGTCCAGTCCCGCCATGCAGTGCATCAGCGTCGACTTGCCCGAGCCGGAGGGGCCCATCACGGCGGTGAACCGGCCGCGCGCGAACTCCACGGACACCGCGTCGAGGGCGACGACCCGGGTGTCTCCCTTCCCGTAGGCCTTGGTGAGGTCGGTGGCGCGGGCGGCCGGTTCCCCGGCGGGGGCGGTGAGATGGGGTGACATGGGAACTCCGAAGGGGGACGGAGGCCGCTCGCACGAGGCGCAGCGAACCGGGACATCCCCATCCTCAACGCGTCCACCTGCGCGAACATCGGCCGCGAGGCGGTGATCGAGGTCTTCAGAAGGAGAGGGCCGAGGGCCCGGTCTCTGCCTTTCGGCACACCTTTCGGCACACCGCGTCGGCGCAGCCGTCAGGGCCGCAGGTCGGTGCGATGAGCGAGCAGCGCCGCCTGTACGCGGCTGGCGCACCCGGTCTTCTCCAGCACCGCTCGCACATGCGTCTTCACCGTGCCGACGCCGATGCCCAGGCGCTCGGCGAGGTCCTGGTTCGACAGCCCCTCGCCGAGCATCGCCAGGACCTGCCGCTCGCGCGCGGTGAGCCGGGCGAGCCGTTCGTCCTCGGAATCCGGGTGGCCGAGGGCGGGGGAGGCGCCGCGCAGCATGCGGGCGATCACGGATCCGGTGACGCCGGGGGAGAGCACCGCGTCCCCGGCGGCGGCCGCCCGCAGCGCGCTGATCAGCTCCTGCGGCCCCTCGTCCTTGAGGATGAAGCCGCAGGCACCGTCGTGCAGGGCGCGCAGCACGTTCGGTTCGTCGCCGAAGGTCGTCAGCATGACCACGCGTGGCGCCGGATCGAGGGCGAGCAGGGGCCGGATCGCGGCCAGTCCGTCACCGCCCGGCATCCGGATGTCCAGCAGCACCACGTCCGGCCGGTGCTCGGCGGCCTCCGCGACCGCGCGGACCCCGTCGGGTGCCTCGGCGACCACGTCGATGCCGTCGGTGTGCTTCAGGATCAGGCGCACTCCGTGCCGGATCATCGCCTCGTCGTCGGCGAGCAGGACACGGATGGCGGGCGCGCGGCCGCTCACGGGGCCTCCCAGGGCGGGCCGTCCGGCACGGACGGCACGGTGAAATGGTCGATGGCGAGGAGACGGCGGGACCCGTCGAAGCAGTAGCGGTCGATCCGCAGCACGTCCCGCGCCCCCGCGGGATCTCCGTGGCGGTACACGCAGCCCGCGGTCCGCGCGGGCCGCGACGGTTCGCGTCCGGTGGCGGCGGCCCGCGTCCCCGGGTCGTCGTACACGCCCTTCAGCTGCTCGTAGGTCATGCCCGGGCGCGGTACGGGCGGCGGGGTCACCCCGCGCGGAAGGCCGTAGACCATGACGATGCCGGCGCCCATCGTCACCCACAGGGCCACCGCGCCCAGCGCGAGGACCCGGTGCCCGGTCCGCCGCGGGGTGCGGGCGAGCGCCGTCGCCCCGGCACCCGCCGATACCGTGCCCTCGGCGGCGTCGGCGTCCTCGGCGGCGGCGGACGGCTCCGGCGGGCCGGGCGGAGCCGTCCCGGTCCCGTCCGGGGCCGTCGGGACGGTCGCGCGCACCTGGAACCCGCCGGACGGCAGCGGAGCCGCCTCCAGTACGCCGCCCAGCAGCCCGACCCGCTCGCGCAGCCCCGTCAGACCGCGTCCGGTACCGAGCCCGTCCGGCCCGTCCGGCCCGTCCGGCGCGGTGGCCGCGGGGCCGTTGCGGACGGTCACCCGCACCGTCCCGTCGCCGTGCGCGACCCGGACGGCGACGGAGGCGTCCGGCGCGTAGCGGTGCACGTTGGTGAGCGCTTCCCGCACCACCCGGTGCACGGCCCGGCGCACGGCCGCGGGGCAGCCGTCGACATCGGGGCCCGTCCACTCCAGGTCCACGCGCACGCCGCCGTCCCGGGACGCCGCCACCAGCGCCGTGACGTCGGCGCGGGTGCCGGTCGCCTCGGTCAGCGCGTCCGGGCCGGTGTCCCGGCCGAGCGGGCCGAGGACGCCGAGGGCCTGACGCAGGTCGCGCATCGCGTCGCGGGTGGTGCGGCGGACGAGGACGGCCTCCTCGCGCAGCTCCGGCGCGGACCGCCGCAGAGCCATTTCGAGGCCGCCCGCGTGCAGCGAGACGAGGCTGAGCCGGTGGCCCAGGAGATCGTGCATCTCGGCCGCGATCCGGGACCGCTCACGGGCCCGGGCCTCGCCGTCCGCGGAGCGCCGGGCCCGCTCGGCCGCGTCGCCCCGCTCGCGCAGGGCGCGCAGCAGCCGTGCCTGCTGCCCGGCGACCGTCCCGATCAGCCCGGGCACCACGACGGCGGTGACCGCCAGCACCAGGCCCTGCGCCGGACCGTACGCGGCGCGGCCGGGTCCGAGGACGACGGCGGTGGCGGACGCGGTGGCCACCACCAGCAGGCTCCCGCCGACCAGGGCCCGTATCCGGTCGCGCGGGCGCACCGTGTCCAGGGACACGGTGTACGCGGCCACCGCCAGGACCGGCCCGGTGACCGGGGCGGCCCCGGCCAGCACGGCGAGAGCCGTCAGCACGGTCAGGGGCAGCCGCCACCGCAGGGAGAGGAGGGCCGCCGCGATCGGCACGCAGGCGAGCTGGAACCCCGGGTGCGGGGGGTCGGAGAGCCCCAGGACGCACCGGAGGAGCAGGAGGGAGGCCGCCGCGGCACCGATCGTCTCCGCGAGGACCCGGCCGCGGCCCGGACGCGCCGAGGAGGCGCCGTCCGGGGGGACGGGAGGACGGAAACCGCTGATGAGGGGCACGCCCTCCAGTATTGCCGCCCCCGGGGCGCACCGGCGTGATCCGCAAGGCCGATGGCGGGCTCTGCCTTTCGGCAGAGCCACCGGTCCGCCCCGGAGCCCGCCGGGGTGCGGGTGCAGGCGAGCCCCGGAGCCCGCCGGCGGCTCACCCCTCGGGGCCGCCGCTCTCGTGCAGCGTGCCGTCGGCCACCCGCAGCCAGCGGTTCACGCCGATCTCGGTGAGGAACCGCTCGTCGTGGCTGACCACGATGAACGCCCCCTGGTAGGAGTTGAGCGCGCCCTCCAGCTGGCCCGCGCTGACGAGGTCCAGGTTGTTCGTCGGCTCGTCGAGCAGCAGCAGGTGCGGGGCGGGCTCCGCGCACAGCACACAGGCCAGCGTGGCGCGCAGCCGCTCGCCGCCCGACAGCAGCCCGACCGGCAGGTGCGCGTGGGCGCCCCGGAAGAGGAAGCGGGCCAGCAGGTTCATCCGCTCGGCCTCGGGCCGCTCGGGCGCGTACGCGGCGAAGTTCTCCGCCACCGTCAGCTCCGGGTCCAGCAGGTCGAGCCGCTGCGACAGATACGCGACCCGGCCCTCGCTCCGCCTGATCTCCCCGCCGTCCGGGGCGAGTTCGCCGGTGATCAGCCGCAGCAGGGTGGTCTTGCCCGCGCCGTTGGGCCCGGTCAGCGCGATCCGCTCGGGGCCGCGCACGGTCAGGCCGACGCCGCCGTCGGCGAACACCGGCCGCCCGCCGTGCCGGGCCTGGAGCCCCTCGCCGATGAACAGGTTGCGCCCGGCGGGCACGTGGGTGTCCGGCAGTTCCAGGGTGAGCCGCTGCTCGTCGCGGACCGCGCGCCCGGCCTCGTCGAGGCGCGCCTTGGCGTCGCCGACCCGGGACGCGTGCACCTGCCCGGAGCGGCCCGCGGATTCCTGCGCGCCGCGCTTCATGGTCCCGGCGAAGATCTTGGGCAGTCCGGCGCTCTTGAGGTTCTTCGTCGCGTTGCTCTGCCGCCGCTCGGCGCGCTCGCGGGCCTGTTGCATCTCCCGCTTCTCGCGCTTGAGTTCCTGCGCGGCGTTGCGCACGTTCTTCTCGGCGACCTCCTGCTCGGCGCGCACGGCTTCCTCGTACGCGGTGAAGTTGCCCCCGTAGAAGCGCAGTTCGCCGTTGCCGAGCTCCGCGACGCGGTCCATCCGGTCGAGCAGCGCCCGGTCGTGGCTGACCAGCAGCAGGCAGCCGGAGAAGTCCGCCAGCACGTCGTACAGCTGGTGCCGGGCCGCCAGGTCGAGGTTGTTGGTCGGCTCGTCGAGCAGCAGCACGTCGGGCCGCTTCAGCAGCTGGGCGGCGAGGCCCAGCGAGACGACCTGGCCGCCGCTGAGCGTGCCCAGGTCGCGGTCGAGGGCGAGGCCGGCCAGACCGAGCCGGTCGAGCTGGGCGCGGGTGCGCTCCTCGATGTCCCAGTCGTCGCCGATGGTGGTGAAGTGCTCCTCGGCCACGTCGCCGGACTCGACGGCGTCGATGGCCCGGATGACGGGCGCGACCCCGAGCACCTCGGAGACCGTGAGGCCGTCCGTCAGCGGCAGGGTCTGCGGGAGGTGGGCGAGCGTGCCGTCGACCGACACCGATCCCGCCGTCGGCGTCAGCTCGCCCGCGATCAGCTTGAGCAGCGTGCTCTTGCCGGAGCCGTTGGGCGCGACCAGGCCGGTGCGGCCCGGGGCGACGGTGAAGGACAGGTCCTGGAAGACGGGGGTGTCGTCGGGCCAGGAGAAGGAGAGGTTCGAGCAGACGATGGAGGCGTCGGACATGGAGGTGACCTCGGAGGGACGCGGGCAGACGGACCTCTGCCCTGAGCGGCGCGGGAAAAGGGGTACGACGGACCGGCCACTGCCGGCAGCGCTCTCTCAGCGCCCGCCGGTGGCCTGTCAGCTCCGGGTCTCACCCGGAGATGTCGTCGTCACCCGCCACGACTGCCACTCCTCGCTCACGAAGCTCAAGAACCGTTCGCCCTGATCGCACACGTCAGGTCACTCGAAGCGTAACAGGCGGCCCCGCGCCACGGCGGGCCGCGGACACGGCCCACACCCGGGCCCAGCCGCCGACGGCTCACGTCCCGGCCCGCGGCCGACGGGTCACGTCGCCCGGCGGACGGAGGCGCGCCCGCCGTCCGGTGAAGTGCCCCGTGCCGTCGCCGAGGGCGGAACGGGCCCGGTGGCGGGCGGCGGCCACCGGCCGCAACGGCGGCCCGGGCGGTTCCCGGACGACGGTGACGTACGAGCGGGCCGCCGCCGAGACGGCCGCTGACGAGGGGGTACGAACTCGCGGCACGCCCGGTTAGGTTGCTCACCGGGCGTGCCGCGACGGGCCCGCCCGCCGCCCGCCCAAGGAGGACCCGCCGGTGACCGTCCCCTCGACCGCACTCTCGTACACGCACGGCACCAGTGCGACGCCCCTGCTCGGCGACACCATCGGCGCCAACCTCCGGCGTGCCGTGGACGCCTGGCCCGACCGCGAGGCGCTCGTCGACGTGGCCGGCGGGCGCCGCTGGACGTACCGCCGGTTCGGCGCGGACGTCGAGGAGCTGGCGCGCGGGCTGCTCGCGCGGGGCGTCGCGAAGGGGGACCGGGTCGGGATCTGGGCGGTCAACTGCCCCGAGTGGGTGCTCGTCCAGTACGCGACCGCGCGCATCGGCGCGATCATGGTGAATATCAACCCGGCCTACCGGGCGCACGAACTGGCCTATGTGCTGCGGCAGTCGGGCGTCAGCATGCTCATCGCGTCCCCCGCGCACAAGGACACCGACTACCGCGAGCTGGTGCGCCGGGTCGCCCCCGAGTGCCCGGAGCTGCGCGAGCGCGTCTTCATCGGCGACCACAGCTGGGACGCGCTCGTCGCGGGCGCGCAGGCGGTGACGGCCGGGCAACTGGCGGCCCGCGAGGCCGAGTTGTCCTGCGACGACCCGGTCAACATCCAGTACACCTCGGGCACCACCGGCTTCCCGAAGGGCGCCACCCTCTCCCACCACAACATCCTCAACAACGGCTTCTGGGTGGGCGAGACGGTCGGCTACAGCGAGCAGGACCGGGTGTGCCTGCCCGTCCCGTTCTACCACTGCTTCGGGATGGTGATGGGCAATCTGGGCGCCACCTCGCACGGCGCCTGCATCGTCATCCCCGCCCCCGCCTTCGACCCGGCGGCCACGCTGCGCGCGGTGGAGCGGGAGCGGTGCACCTCGCTGTACGGGGTGCCCACCATGTTCATCGCCGAGCTGAACCTGCCGGACTTCGCCGCTCACGACCTGTCGAGCCTGCGCACCGGGATCATGGCGGGCTCGCCGTGCCCCGTCGAGGTGATGAAGCGGGTCGTCGCCGAGATGCACATGGCCGAGGTCTCCATCTGCTACGGCATGACGGAGACCTCGCCCGTCTCCCTCCAGACCCGGCGCGACGACGACCTGGAGCGCCGCACCGGCACCGTCGGCCGCGTCCTGCCGCACATCGAGGTCAAGGTGGTCGACCCGGTCACCGGCGTCACCGTGCCGCGCGGCGAGCCCGGCGAGCTGTGCACCCGGGGCTACAGCGTGATGCTCGGCTACTGGGGCGAGCCCGAGAGGACCGCCGAGGTCGTCGACGCCGGCCGGTGGATGCACACCGGCGATCTGGCGGTGCTGCGCGAGGACGGGTATGCGCAGATCGTCGGCCGCATCAAGGACATGATCATCCGCGGCGGCGAGAACATCTACCCCCGCGAGATCGAGGAGTTCCTGTACGCGCATCCGAAGATCGCCGACGTCCAGGTGGTCGGCGTGCCGCACGAGAAGTACGGGGAGGAGGTCCTGGCCTGCGTGATCCTTCGGGACCCGGCGGACCCCCTCACCCTGGACGAGCTGCGCGCGTACTGCCGCGACCGGCTCGCGCACTACAAGGTGCCGAGCCGGCTGCGGCTGCTCGACGCGTTCCCGATGACGGTCAGCGGCAAGGTCCGCAAGGTCGAACTCCGCGAGGGGTACGCGCCGCGCTGAGCGGCCCGGTGCGCGGCGCCGGTCAGCCGTCGCGGCGCATGCAGATCCGGGGCCACCGGTCCAGGCCGAGCCGCGCCTCCGCCGCGCGGATCCGGCGCAGCCCCGGGGTGAGCGCGGCGCCGGTCAGCGGGCGGAATCCCAGCCGCTCGTAGTAGGGGGCGTTCCAGGGCACCTCGGTGAAGGTGGTCAGGGTCAGCCCGGCCAGGCCCGCGCGGTGGGCGTGGTCGGCGGCGTGCGCGATCAGGGCCCGGCCGACCCCGCGCCGGGCGGTGGCCGGGTGCACGGTGACCTGCTCGATGTGGAAGGCGCCGTCCACCGTCTCGCCGACCAGGTACGCGAGCACGGTCCCGGCCTCGTCGACCGCCACCCAGGCGTGCCCGGCCGCGCGGTAGCGCTCCAGGTCGGCGAGCGCGGGCGGGTCGTCGTCGGCGACGGCGTCCATGCCGAGCGGGCGGAACAGCTCGCCCGCGGCCCGCTCCAGCTCTTGCAGTCGGGGCAGCTCGGCCGCCTCGGCGCTACGAATGATCATGGCGTCAGTATGCGACAGGGCCCGCAGAGCGCGGGTGTCACGTCCCCCCGGCGATCATCTCGTCGGCCGGGCTGTTCACCGGCTGGGGCGCACCGGTCACGTCGAGCACGAAGAGCGGGACGAGCAGCTCGTCCGCGCGGGTGCGGGCCTCGTCCGCGTAGCCGGCGAGGGAGAAGTAGACGCAGGCCGCCGACTCCGTCATCGACTGGAGCCACAGGCACTCCACGTCGCGCACGGTCGCGGGCCGCACCGAGGGTTCGAGCTGGGCCACGAGCCCGCGCGCGGCGAGCCCGATGCCGGACGGCGGGCGCTGGTCGGCGCGGCGCACGTCCGGATAGCCGAGCCAGCGCAGATAGAGCGCGACGGCGGTCACCGCGTCGCGCGCGGTGCGGATGGCGACGGGCTGGAACGCGGGCCGGGGCGGGGCCGCCGTCCGCGGCAGCGGTATGTGCTGCGGCGGGGGCGCCTGGTCGTCCTGGACCGGCAGGCGGAGCAGCGCTCCGCAGTCGCAGCCCAGTTCGGGGCGCGGCCAGCGGTCGCGGCGGCCGCACACCGGGCACCGCAGGGTGACCCAGTCGTCGTCCCAGGTGTGGTCGCTGACCGCCTCGGCGGCGGCGCCGCGGACCAGCGGCGGGGCCACCGGCGCACCGCACGCGCACGGCAGTGCCGCGGGGACGTAGGTGTGCTCGCGCGGGCAGGCCGGGCAGCGGACGCGCACAGGCTCGGCCATCACACCCCCTGATGGGCCGAAGGATTCCGGATCGGTCGAGTCTCATCATCCACCTTGACGGCCTTCCTGACCCCCCTCTACATTGCTTCCATATAGCAGAAGCTAGTTTCCACAATACGGAAAAGCGTACGGAATTCAGAGCTCGCCGCGGGGCGCGACGGGAGCGTGAATCCGACATCCGAAGACAGAGCTGACAAGTCAGTGACCGCAAGTCACTGCAAGGAGTCGGGAGCACTCATGGCTCGAATGACCGCAGTCCGCGCGGCAGTTGAGATCCTCAAGCGCGAGGGCGTCACGAACGCGTTCGGCGTGCCCGGTGCCGCCATCAACCCCTTCTACAAGGCGCTCAAGGAGGGTGGCGGCATCGACCACACCCTCGCCCGGCACGTCGAGGGCGCCTCGCACATGGCCGAGGGCTACACGCGCGCGAACCCGGGCAACATCGGTGTCTGCATCGGCACCTCGGGGCCCGCGGGCACCGACATGATCACCGGTCTCTACTCCGCCATCGGCGACTCGATCCCGATCCTCTGCATCACGGGCCAGGCGCCGACGCACCTGCTCCACAAGGAGGACTTCCAGGCCGTCGACATCGCGACGATCGCCAAGCCGGTCACCAAGATGGCCGTCACGGTCCTGGAGGCGGCGCAGGTCCCGGGCGTCTTCCAGCAGGCCTTCCACCTGATGCGCTCCGGCCGTCCGGGCCCGGTCCTCATCGACCTGCCCATCGACGTCCAGCAGACCGAGATCGAGTTCGACCCCGACACGTACGAGCCGCTGCCGGTCTACAAGCCGGCCGCGACCCGGGCCCAGATCGAGAAGGCGATCGGCTTCCTGCTGGAGTCCGAGAAGCCGCTGATCGTCGCGGGCGGCGGCATCATCAACGCCGACGCGAGCGACCTGCTCGTCGAGTTCGCGGAGCTCACCGGCACCCCCGTCGTGCCGACCCTGATGGGCTGGGGCACGATCCCCGACGACCACGACCTGAACGCGGGCATGGTCGGCCAGCAGACCGGCCACCGCTACGGCAACGCCACGTTCCTGGAGTCGGACTTCGTCCTCGGCATCGGCAACCGCTGGGCCAACCGCCACACCGGCTACAAGCTCGACGTCTACCAGGGCGAGCGGAAGTTCGTGCACGTCGACATCGAGCCCACCCAGATCGGCAAGATCTTCGCGCCGGACTACGGGATCACGTCCGACGCCAAGGCGGCCCTGGAGCTGTTCGTGGAGGTCGCCAAGGAGCTGAAGGCGGCCGGGAAGCTGCCCGACCGCTCCGCGTGGATCGCCTCCCACCTGGAGCGCAAGGAGACCCTCCAGCGCCGGACGCACTTCGACGACATCCCCATGAAGCCGCAGCGCGTCTACGAGGAGATGAACAAGGCGTTCGGCAAGGACACCCGGTACGTGACGACCATCGGCCTGTCGCAGATCGCCGGCGCCCAGATGCTGCACGTCTACAAGCCGCGCCACTGGATCAACTGCGGCCAGGCGGGCCCGCTGGGCTGGACCATCCCGGCCGCGCTCGGCGTCGCCAAGGCCGACCCGGACACCCAGGTGGTCGCCCTCTCCGGCGACTACGACTTCCAGTTCATGATCGAGGAGCTGGCGGTCGGCGCGCAGCACCGGATCCCGTACGTCCACGTCCTGGTGAACAACGCCTACCTGGGGCTGATCCGGCAGGCGCAGATCGGCCTGGACATCAACTTCCAGGTCAACCTGGAGTTCGAGAACCAGAACAGCCCGGAGCTGGGCGTCTACGGCGTCGACCACGTCAAGGTCGCCGAGGGCCTGGGCTGCAAGGCGATCCGGGTGACGGACCCCGCCGAGCTGGCGACCGCCTTCGAGCAGGCCCGCAAGCTCGCGCAGGAGCACCGGGTGCCGGTCGTCGTCGAGGCGATCCTGGAGCGCATCACGAACATCGCGATGAGCCCCACGGCCGACATCAGCGCGGTCAAGGAGTTCGAGGAGCTCGCGACGGAGCCGGGGCACGCGCCCACGGCGATCAGGCCGCTGAAGGTCTGACCCCGCGGCTCCGACGAGGGGCAGCTCCCGCGGACACGGACGGGCGGGCCACCGGTGCACACCGGTGGCCCGCCCGTCCGCGTTGTCGGTGCGGTGCCCTACCGTTCATGACAGAGGCCGAAGATCGCGGGGAGTGCCGCATGGGCGCATGGATGGACTACTTCAGTGCAGTCGACGACGAGACGGCCGCGGAGCAGCTGGACGTCGGCGAGGTGCCCGGCGCCGTCTGCGGCAACGGGATCGACCCGGCCGTGATGATGGCCAACCTGGAGTCCCTGCTGACCGGCCGGGGCTACGAGGAGGTGCGGGCGCAGCCCCGCCAGTGCGCCCTCGTCGCGCAGGAGGGGGACTGCGCGGTCGTCGTGACGACGCTGACGGACGCGGTGCGCGACGCGCTGGCGGGCGCGGACCCGGGGGAGCTGCGGACGGCCGCGGCGGCCTGGGGCCGCACCGAGGAGTTCGACGGCGACGAGGCGGAGGACGAACTGGCGGCGCTCGTCGAGTCCTTCGCCGAGCTGGCCCGCGAGGCGCGGGCGGCCGGCCACCGGCTGTACTGCCGCGTCAGCATGTGAGGCGGGCGGCGGGCGGCCGGCCACCGGCTGACACGGAGGAGCCCCCGGGTACGGACCGTCGTACCCGGGGGCTCCGGAGTGGGAGGTGGTGGCCGTCCGACGGCGCGCGACTGGCGATACATGCATGCGCGCCACCGGACGGAGCTCTGCGGTGGCTGGGACCGCGGCGGCGGTACGACGGTCTCCGGAGCCGCCTGCCTCAGGTCGACAGGGGGCCGGAACCTTCACCACCGCACTGGCGCGTACGCCGCCGCGGTCCTCGTCCGCCCGTACCGCCCCGGGACCACCCCTCATCCGGGTCCCGAAGCGGTTCGGGTCTGCGCGTACGGAGCCGACCTCCCATCGGTCCCGTACGCAGTCTGTGTGTCGCCGCGGTGCGGCTCAGTCCTCGCGCAGGGCGCGGACCGCCGCCTCCACGCGCTTGCCGTAGTCGGGGTCGGCGGCGTGGAAGTGGGCGAGGTTCTTCTCCACGATGTCGTCGTGCGAGACCTGGGAGAGTCCGCCGGCGATGTTCGCCACCAGACGCCCCTTCTCGTCCTCCGACATCAGGCGGTACAGCTCGCCCGCCTGGAAGAAGTCGTCGTCCTTGGTGTGGGCCGGGGCCTCGTGGGTGCCCGTGTACCCGGCGACGGCCAGCGGCGAGGCGAGCGGGCGGCCGGTCTCGACGGGGCCGTCGAAGGAGTTCGGCTCGTAGTTCTTGCGGGTGCGGCCGTAGGCGTTGGTCGCCATCACGCCGTCCCGGCCGTAGTTGTCCGCCGCGGTCGCCCTCGGCGCGTTCACCGGCAGCTGGGTGTGGTTGACGCCCAGGCGGTAGCGGTGCGCGTCCGCGTAGGCGAAGAGGCGGCCCTGGAGCATCTTGTCCGGGGAGGGACCGATGCCGGGCACGAAGTTGTTGGGGGAGAACGCGGCCTGCTCGACCTCGGCGAACACGTTGTCCGGGTTGCGGTCGAGGACCAGGCGGCCCACGCGCTGGAGCGGGTAGTCCTTGTGCGGCCACACCTTGGTGAGGTCGAACGGGTTGAAGCGGTAGTCCGCCGCCTCGGCCGCCGGCATGATCTGGACGTAGAGCGTCCAGGACGGGTGCACACCCCGCTCGATGGCCTGGAGCAGGTCCGTCTGGTGGGAGTTGGCGTCCTTGCCGACGATCTCCTGGGCCTGCTCGGTGGAGAGCGAGCGGACCCCCTGGTTCGTCTTGAAGTGGTACTTCACGAAGAAGGCTTCGCCCTGCTCGTTCGTCCACTGGTAGGTGTGCGAGCCGTAGCCGTTCATGTGCCGGTACGAGGCCGGGATGCCGCGGTCGCCCATCAGCCAGGTCACCTGGTGCGTGGCCTCGGGGGCGTGCGCCCAGAAGTCCCAGACGTTCTCCGGCTCCTGCTTGCCCGTGAAGGGGTCGCGCTTCTGGGAGTGGATGAAGTCGGGGAACTTCAGCGGGTCCTTGATGAAGAACACCGGGGTGTTGTTGCCGACGAGGTCGTAGTTGCCCTCTTCGGTGTAGAACTTCAGCGCGAAGCCGCGGGGGTCGCGGACGGCGTCCGAACCACCGAGGTTGTCGGCGACGGTCGAGAAGCGCAGGAAGACCTCGGTGCGCTTGCCGATCGTGCTGAGGAAGTCGGCGTGGGTGAAGCCGGTGACGTCGTCGGTCACCTCGAAGTGGCCGTAGGCGCCGGAGCCGCGGGCGTGCACCACGCGCTCCGGGATGCGCTCACGGTTGAAGCGGGCGAGCTTCTCCAGGAGGTGCTGGTCCTGGAGCAGGATCGGGCCGCCCACGCCTGCGGTGGCGGAGTTCTGGTTGTCGGCGACTGGGGCGCCGGACTCGGTCGTGAGCACACGCTTCGGCATTATTCGAGGCGACCTTCCGTGCAGTGGCAGCTGACGATGGCTGGCGATGTGGGGGAGCGTAAGGACCCCTGAACTGCCACGTCAACAGTTTGTTGAAGTTATCGGTGGAGCTTGTTCAACATTTTGTTGAACGGTAGGGCATGAGTGGTTCCGGGCCGCGGCGACGCCTGGGCGCGACAGGACAGGTGTCAGCGCCGCCACGGCCCGGAAGTCTGGAGGGTTACGCGACCTGGTCGCCGGAGAGGCGCTCGACGCCGCGGAGCAGGGCCGAGTGGTCCAGGCCGCCGTCGCCCTGGGCGCGCAGCGAGGCGACCAGCTGGGCCACCACGGCGCCGACCGGCAGGGCCGCACCGACATTGCGGGCGGCGTCGGTGACGATGCCCATGTCCTTGTGGTGCAGGTCGATGCGGAAGCCCGGCTTGAAGTCCCGGTCGAGGAAGTTGTCCTTCTTGCGGGTCAGCACGGTGGAGCCGGCGAGCCCGCCGTTGAGGACGTCGAGCGCGGCCTTCAGGTCCACGCCGGACTTCTCCAGGAAGACCACGGCCTCGGCGCACGCCTGGATGTTCACGGCGACGATCAGCTGGTTGGCGGCCTTCACCGTCTGGCCCGAACCGTGCGGACCGCACAGCACGATGGTCTTGCCGAGCGCGTCGAGCAGCGGCCTGGCCTCGTCGAAGTCGGCCTGCGCGCCGCCGACCATGATGGACAGGACGGCCTCGATGGCGCCGGCCTCGCCGCCGGAGACGGGGGCGTCGATGACGCGGATGCCCTTCTCCTCGGCGTTCTTCGCCAGGTCGACCGAGGTCTGCGGGGTGATCGACGACATGTCGACGATCAGGGCGCCCGACCGCGCGTTCTCCAGGATGCCGTCGGGGCCGTAGGCGATCGCCTCGACCTGCGGGGACGCCGGGACCATGGTGACGATGACGTCGGCGTCCGCGACCGCCTCGGCGATCGACTTCGCGGCCGTGCCGCCGGCCGCGGCGAGGCGGTCCAGCTTGTCCTGCTCCAGCGTGTAGCCCGTGACGTCGTAACCGGCCTTGATCAGGTTCTCCGACATGGGCGAGCCCATGATGCCGAGCCCGATCCACGCGACCTTGGGGAGGTTGTTGCTCATGAGGGTGACTCCAAAGACTGTGAAAGCTCTGATACGTCGATGAGTTGGCGAGCGGGGACCGCTCAGGCCGCGCGGTGCTCGTGCGGCAGCCAGCCGAAGGACTCGGCGCTCGGGGCGTCGCCCGGCTTGTACTCCAGGCCCACGTAGCCCTCGTAGCCGGCCTTGCGGAGCTGGTCGAGCAGGTCCGCGAGGGGCAGCGAGCCGGTGCCCGGCGCGCCGCGGCCCGGGTTGTCGGCGATCTGCACGTGCCCGGTCCGGTCCGCGTAGGCGCTGATCACCTGCGGCAGGTCCTCGCCGTTCATGGACAGGTGGTACAGGTCCATGAGGAACGTGGCGTTGCCGAGGCCGGTCGCCGCGTTCACCTTGTCCACGATCTCGATCGCCTTGGGGGCGCTCACGATCGGGCACTTCGGCGACTCGGGCCGGTTGAGCGCCTCGATGAGCAGCACGGCGCCGACGCGGTCCGCGGCGCGGGCCGCGAGGACCAGGTTCTCCAGGGCCAGCTCGTCCTGGACGGCCGGGTCCACGCCCTCGACCCGGTTGCCGTACAGCGCGTTGAGCGCCTTGCAGCCGAGGGAGGCGGCGAAGTCCGCGGCGACGTCGAGGTTCGCACGGAACTTCTCGCTCTCCTCGCCCGGGACGGACAGGGCGCCCCGGTCGGGGCCGGGCAGCTGGCCCGCGTAGAAGTTCAGGCCGGTCAGCTGGACGCCGGCGTCCTTGATCGCGTCCCGCAGGGCGTCGAGCTCGGACTGCGCGGGGGTGGGGGAGTCGACCCAGGGCCACCACAGCTCGACCGCGGTGAAGCCCGCCGCGGCGGCGGCCGCGGGGCGCTCCAGGAGCGGGAGCTCGGTGAAGAGGATCGACAGATTGACATTGAAGCGCTGGTCGGCGAATCCCATCAGGGTCGGCGCTCCCTTCTGGTTCGTGTTCCGCGTGACGTCATGTTCCGTATTGCGGAAGTTCGTTTCTGCTTGATGGAAGGTTGCCTGTGGGGGGCGGGGGCTGTCAAGAGGGGCTGCCGGAAAATCGGCGAACGGCGCTAGGTTGAGCGCGTGCGATTGAGAGTGGAGTTCACGACCGAGCCCTTCGACCTCGACGAGGCGCCGCCGCACGCGGTGGCCGCCCGCGACGTACTGGAAGGGGCCGCGCTCGACGCGGTCGACGTCGGACCGTTCGGCAACACCGCCGAGGGGGAGTCCGGCGGGGTGCTGACCGCGGTCGACGCGCTGCTGCGCGAGGCGCTCGCCGCGGGCGCCACCCGGGTCTCGCTCCAGGTGAACGTGATCGGGGACGAGCCCGGGGAGGCGGATAAGTGACCGGTCTCGGGGACGATCCCTTCGTCCGGGCGGTCAAGCCGCTCGTCGACGCCATGGGGGGCGAGATGCTGCCGCCGCACGCGGCCGGCAAGGACGACGTCGTGCTGACCTGGGAGGGCGTGGACGTCCTGGCCGTCCGCCTCCCCCAGCTGGCCGACTCCCTCGATCACATCCTGGCGGCCATGGAGCGCAGGCAGGGCAAGCCGCTGGCCGACCTCGACCGCAAGGAGAAGCAGGAGGCCGTGCGCGCCCTGGAGGCGCGGGGCGCCTTCGCCGTGCGGCACGGCGTGGAGACCGTCGCCGGGGCCCTCGGCGTCTCCCGTTTCACCGTGTACAACTACCTCAACCGCGAGAAGTCCTCCTGACCTGCATCGACTCTTCGAAACCCGCGCCGCCGTCCGTTCATCGGGCGGCGGTTTTTGTCACTCCAAGTTTTCAACAAAGTGTTGACGCCGTGTTTCCGAGGGCGTTAGCTATCCGCAGCCCGTCCAGCACAAGGCCACGGAGGCATCCCGTGACTTCAGGTACGTCAGGTACTCATCGGGGGTTGACCCGGTTCAACACCTCGGACGCGAGCACGGCCCAGGCCGAGCTCCACGAGGTGTGCGCTTCATCGGCGTGGGGCGCCAAGCTGCTCGCCCAGCGCCCCTTCGCCACCGTGGAGGCCCTCTTCGAAGCCAGTGACGCCGCGACGGCCGAACTGAGCGACGACGATCTCGCCGAGGCGATGGCGGGACACCCGCCGATCGGCCGCCCGAAGCCCGGCGACCCCACCTCCTCGCGTGAACAGCGCGGCATGGCCGGGGCCTCCGAGGAACTCAAGGCGGAGATGCTCGAACGGAACCTGGCCTACCAGGACCGGTTCGGACATGTCTTCCTCATCTGCGCCACCGGAGCCACCGGCGAGCAGATGCTCGAAGCGCTCAAGGCGCGCATCGCGAACACGCCCGACCAGGAGCGGGAGATCGTCCGCACCGAACTGGGCAAGATCAACCGCATCCGCCTGACCCGCCTCGCAGAAGAAGGGGACAACGCCTGATGAGCACCGAGACCACGGCGTCGGTGTCCACGCACATCCTGGACACCAGCATCGGACGCCCCGCCGAGGGCGTCACCATCTCCCTTGCGGCACGCGCCGGTTCGGGCGCCGCCTGGGTGGCGCTCGGCGGCTCGGCCACCGACGCGGACGGGCGCTGCAAGGACCTTCCGGCGCTGCCGGAGGGCACCACCCACGTCCGTCTCGACTTCGAGACGGAAGCGTATTTCGCGAAGCGCGCGACGTACGACCACCAGCAAGCCGATGCGCAGCAGGACGCCCCCGCGAATCGGGACAGCGGCACGACCGGAGCGTTCTTCCCGGAGGTGGCGATCACGTTCGCCGTCGTCCCGGGCGAGCACTACCACGTACCGCTGCTGCTCAACCCGTTCGGCTACTCCGTTTACCGAGGGAGCTAGCAGACATGCCCACGATTCTGGGATCCAACCAGTACGGCAAGGCCGAGAACCGGGTCGTAAAGATCACGCGGGACGGCGACACCCACCACATCAAGGACCTCAACGTCTCGGTCGCGCTCAGCGGCGACCTCGACGACGTCCACCTCACCGGGTCGAACGCCAACTGCCTGCCGACCGACACCACCAAGAACACCTGCTTCGCCTTCGCCAAGGAAGTGGGCATCGAGTCGGCGGAGCAGTACGGCGTCGCCCTCGCCCGGCACTTCGTCGACAGCCAGCCGTCCATCCACCGGGCGCGCATCCGCATCGAGGAGTACAGCTGGGAGCGGATCGCCGGCTCCGACGCGGGCTCGAACTTCATCGGCGCCGACGAGGTCAAGCACTCCTTCGTCCGCAAGGGCCAGGAGACCCGGCTCGTCCAGGTCACCTACGACGGCACGAAGTTCGAGGTCCTCTCCGGACTCAAGGACCTGACCGTGATGAACACCACGAACTCCGAGTTCTGGGGCTTCATCAAGGACAAGTACACGACGCTCAAGGAGGACTACGACCGCATCCTCGCCACCTCCCTGTCGACGTGGTGGCGGCACAACTGGACGGGCGAGGACGGCCAGCGCACCCCGAACTGGAACAAGTCGTACGACCAGGCCAAGAAGCACATCCTCCAGGCCTTCGTCGAGACGTACTCGCTGTCGCTCCAGCAGACCCTCTTCCAGATGGGCTCGCGCGTCATCAACAACCGCAGCGAGATCGACGAGATCCGCTTCTCCGCGCCGAACAAGCACCACTTCCGCCAGGACCTGTCGCCCTTCGGCCTGGACAACGAGGCGAAGGACGGTGCCGTGTACTGGGCCGCCGACCGCCCCTACGGCCTGATCGAGGCCACCATCCTGCGCGACGGCGCGGACCAGCGCATACCGCTGGACATGACCAACCTCTGACGCCCCAGGCGCAGTCGATGCGGTGAGTGCACCCCCGTCCACCCGCAGGAGACGGGGGTGCGCCGTACCGGAGGGAACATAAGCAATGGCAGTGCCTGCAAAGGGGCCGGCAGAAGCTGAGGGCCCGTGTTCTGACCCCACCGGCCCGTCGGAGCGGTCCGCGAGAGACGTCGCGGCGCACCCGGTGGACGAGAAGCTCCACGTCTCGCGGCTCGTCCCCGCCGCACTCCAGCACATCGCCGCCATGTACGCCGGCGTCGTCACCCCTCCGCTCATCATCGGCCAGGCCGTCCGCCTCGACACCGCGGGCCAGACCCGGCTGATCGCCGCGTCGCTGCTCATCGCGGGCGTGGCCACCCTGCTCCAGACGCTCGGCGTCAAGGGCTTCGTCGGCAACCGGCTGCCGTTCGTCAACGCGGCGTCGTCGGCGGGCATCGCGCCCATGCTGGCCATCGCCGAGACCAACGCGCAGGGCTCCCAACTCCCCGCCATCTACGGCGCGGTCATGGTCGCGGGCGTCTTCTGCCTCGCCATCGGGCCCTTCTTCGGGCGGCTCCTGCGCTTCTTCCCGCCGCTGGTCACCGGCGTCGTCATCACCCTCATCGGGGTGACCCTGATGCCCGTGCCGGTCGGCTGGGCCCAGGGCGGCGACAAGACGGCCGCCGACTACGGCGACATGCGCTATCTCGCCCTCGCCGCCTTCACGCTCGTCGTGATCCTGCTCATCCAGCGCTTCGGACGCGGCTTCGTCAAGCAAGTCGCCCTGCTCTTCGGCCTGTTGATCGGCACGCTCGCCGCGGTCCCGTTCGGCATGGCGGACTTCAGCTCCATCCGCTCCGCGCCGATCGCCGCGCTCCCCACGCCCTTCGCCTTCGGGGCGCCCGAGTTCCAGCCCGCCGCGATCGTCTCGCTCTGCCTCGTCATGCTCGTCCTGATGACCGAGTCGTCGGCCGGCATGCTCGCCATCGGCGAGATCTGCGAGCGCGACTGCGACGGACGGACCATCACCCGCGGCCTGCGCACCGACGGCATCGCCACCTTCCTCGGCCCGGTCTTCGGCGGCTTCCCCACCTCGGCCTTCGCGCAGAACGTCGGCGTCGTCTCGCTCACCAAGGTGCGCAGCCGCTACGTCGTCGCCGTCGCCGGCGCCGCCCTGCTCGTCCTCGGCGCCTTCCCGGTGCTCGGCGCGGTCGTCTCGATGGTCCCGATGCCGGTCCTCGGCGGCGCGGGGATCGTCCTCTTCGGCTCCATCGCCGTCAGCGGCATCCGCACGCTCTCCGAGGCGGGCCTCGACGACAGCTCCAACATCATCCTGGTGGCCGTCTCGCTGGGCGCCGGCATCATCCCGCTGGCCGCACCCACCTTCTACGCCGACTTCCCGGCCTGGGCGCAGACCGTGCTCGGCTCCGGCATCAGCGCCGGCGCGCTCGTCGCCGTGTCGCTGAACCTCTTCTTCCACCATCTCGGCACCCGCGGCAGCGCCACCGCCGCCGCGGCACTCAAATCCTCCTAGGGTCCTGCCGTGCCCAATCGCCACTCAAGAAATGAAGGAAGCACCATGGCACCTTCCACGGCTTCGTCGGCAGACCGCATCGTCATCGAGAACGTCGCCATCGCCACGGTCGACGCGCAGGACACCGAGTACGCCTCGGGTCACATCGTCGTCGCGGGCAACATCATCGAGTCCATCGGCGCGGGCGACGCGCCGGCCGGCCTGGAGAACGTCGTACGCCGTATCGACGGCACCGGCCACCTCGCCACGCCCGGCCTCGTCAACACCCACCACCACTTCTACCAGTGGATCACCCGCGGTCTCGCCACGGACCACAACCTGTTCAACTGGCTGGTGGCGCTGTACCCGACGTGGGCGCGCATCGACGAGCAGATGACGTACGCGGCCGCGCAGGGCTCCCTCGCCATGATGGCCCGCGGCGGTGTGACCACCGCGATGGACCACCACTACGTCTTCCCGCAGGGCTCGGGCGACCTCTCCGGCTCGATCATCCGCGCCGCCTCCGAGATGGGCGTGCGCTTCACCCTGGCCCGCGGCTCCATGGACCGCAGCGAGAAGGACGGCGGCCTGCCGCCGGACTTCGCCGTCGAGACCCTCGAAGGCGCCCTCGCCGCGACCGAGGAGACCGTCAAGAAGCACCACGACTCCTCCTTCGGCGCGATGACCCAGGTGGCCGTCGCCCCCTGTTCGCCCTTCTCCGTCTCCACCGAACTCCTCAAGCAGGGCGCCGAATTGGCGCGCCGCCTCGGCGTACGGCTGCACACCCACGGCAGCGAGACGGTCGAGGAGGAGAAGTTCTGCCACGAGCTGTTCGGCATGGGCCCCACCGACTACTTCGAGTCCACCGGCTGGCTGGGCGAGGACGTGTGGATGGCGCACAGCGTCCACATGAACGACTCCGACATCGCCGCCTTCGGCCGCACCAAGACGGGCGTCGCGCACTGCCCGTCCTCGAACGCGCGCCTCGCGGCGGGCATCGCCCGCGTCCCCGACATGCTCGCGGCCGGCGTCCCGGTCGGCCTCGGCGTCGACGGCACCGCCTCCAACGAGTCCGGCGAACTCCACACCGAGCTGCGCAACGCGCTGCTGATCAACCGCCTCGGCGCCCACCGCGAAGCCGCCCTGAACGCCCGTCAGGCGCTGCGCCTGGGCACCTACGGCGGCGCCCAAGTGCTGGGCAGGGCCGGGGAGATCGGCTCGCTGGAGACCGGCAAGCTCGCCGACCTCGTGCTGTGGCGGATGGACACCCTCGCCCACTCCTCGATCCTGGACCCGGTCACCGCGCTCGTCTTCGGCGCGGCCGCCCCGGTCACCCTCTCCCTCGTCAACGGCGTGCCGGTGGTGGAGGACAGCCGCCTCCTGCACGTCGACGAGGACGCCATCGCCCGCTCCACGCGGGACGAGGCACAGCGCCTGGCGCGGATCGCCGCGCAGGCGTAGCGCCTCCCGAGAACTCCGGCCGGGGAGGACGGTCCCCGGCCGGACCCGAACTGCCGAGCGGGCAGTTCGGGAGCCGCCCCGGAACGCGGCCCCAGCTTCGCGTTCCCGGGGCGGTCAGCACTGCCTGGGCACCCCACAACTTCATACGGGTTCCATCCAGCACCACCTTGCACCACCTCCCAGAAGCGAAAAGTGCCGGCGGCCCGCCGGGACTGGAAAACAACCGGAGGAGCCGCAGTGGCGACGACGCCCAGGTTCACCAAGCAAGGCACCACCCCCGCCGAACAGGACGCGGGACATACCAAACATCCGGTCGACGAGACCCTGCCCCCGCTGAAGATGGCCACCACCGGCCTTCAGCACGTGGCAGCCATGTACGCGGGCGTGGTCGCGCCCCCGCTCATCGTCGGCGCCTACATAGGACTCTCCGCGAAGGAACTCACCTTCCTGACCGGCGCCTGCCTCTTCACGGCCGGCCTCGCCACCTTCCTCCAGACGCTCGGCATCTGGAAGATCGGCGCCCGGCTGCCCTTCGTCAACGGCGTCACGTTCGCGGGCGTCGCCCCGATGCTCGCCGTCGTCGACTCGACGAAGGACAAGGACGACGCCCTGCCGATCATCTTCGGCGCGGTGATCGTCGCGGGTGTGCTCGGCTTCGTCGCCGCACCCTTCTTCTCCAAGGCGATACGTTTCTTCCCACCGGTCGTGACGGGAACGGTCATCACGCTCATCGGCATCTCGCTGATGCCGGTCGCCTTCGGCTGGGCGCAGGGGCCCGACGCCAAGGCATCCGACTACGGCTCCATGAAGAACCTGGCCCTCGCCGGGATCACCCTCGTCATCGTGCTGCTGCTGCGCCGCTTCACCACCGGCTTCGTCAAGCAGATCGCGGTGCTTCTCGGCCTGGTCGTCGGCACGGTCGTCGCGATCCCGTTCGGCGTCACGGACTTCTCGCCGATCGGTGACGCGGACGTCGTGGGCTTCCCGACCCCGTTCCACTTCGGGGCCCCGCAGTTCGCCGGCGCGGCCATCGTCTCGATGATCGTCGTCATGGTCGTGTCGATGACGGAGTCGACGGCGGACATGCTCGCGCTCGGCGAGATCGTCGACCGCCCCGCGGACGAGAAGACGATCGCGGCCGGCCTGCGCGCCGACACCCTCGGCACGGCGATCAGCCCGGTCTTCAACGGCTTCATGTGCAGTGCCTTCGCCCAGAACATCGGCCTGGTGGCGATGACCAGGATCCGCAGCCGGTTCGTGGTCGCGGTCGGCGGCGGCTTCCTCGTGCTGATGGGCCTGTGCCCGATGGCCGCGTCCCTGATCGCGGTCGTGCCCCGCCCGGTCCTCGGCGGCGCCGGCGTCGTCCTCTTCGGTTCGGTCGCCGCCAGCGGCATCCAGACCCTGGTCAAGGCCCGTCTGGAGAAGGACAACAACGTCCTGATCGTCGCCGTCTCGCTCGCCGTGGGTCTCATCCCGATCGCGGCGCCGGAGTTCTACCACGCGTTCCCGGAGCGCGCGAAGATCATCCTGGACTCGGGGATCTCCACCGGCTGCGTCGCCGCCGTCCTGCTCAACCTGGTCTTCAACCACCTGGGCCGCAATCGCGACGCGGACGAGGTGACGGCCCCGATGGAGTCGGGAGGGGCGATCGCGGAGCAGCGCACCACGTCCGCCGCGGCGCACTGACCCCCCGCCGCCCCGCACGGCCGACGCCGCCCCCGGGAACCGGGGGCGGCGCGGCACTGTCACGGGGGAGTACCGACCGGGGTGCCGGCCCCGGTCAGCCGATGTGGAAGCTGTCCCCGTACACCTTCCAGTCCAGCGGCGGGTCCAGGGCGAGGTTGCCCTTCTTCAGGAACACGCGCTGGGCGGTGTCGACGCGGCTCGTGTCGCTGTGCGCCTCCTCCTGCTGCATCGCCCACACGCGCGCGTCGAGGAACGCGTTGAGCCAGGTGGTCTCGTTGCCGCCCTGCGCGGGCGGCTTCGCCTTGCCGAGGGCGCGCTTGCGGATGCCGGAGAAGCTCGTCGGGTCGCCGCCGTCGCCGTGCATCACGATGGCGTCGTAGTACGCGAACTGCCCGAGCGTGCCGACCCCGTCGGCCTTGCCCTGCTTGACCGCCGGGTTGAAGTACACCCGGTCGCGCTCGTCGTTCTGGGCCTGCTGGAACGCCGGGTCCTGGGCGGCCTTCGCCCAGTCCTTCGTGAAGTTCGGGTCCAGGCCGTCGTGCGAGTCGCTGCCGTCCACGTCCCGCAGCGCGGGCAGGTACTTGGCGAGGACGTTGCCGGGCTTGCGCTGCGCGTACAGCTCGACGAGGTCGAGCATGTCGCCGGTGCCGGAGCAGAAGCCGATGATCCCGGCGGTGTAGCCGCGGCCGTCGCCGATGTCCTCGATGTACTTGTACTGGGCCTTCCAGTCGAGCGAGGAGTTCTCCGCGCTCGACACGAGCTTCATGGCGATCTCCTTCTTCGCCGGGTCGTCGAGGCCGGTGGCGGCGGGGGCGGCGCCGGCGAGCTGCGTGGACAGGAGCGGGGCCGCGACCACCGTGGTGCCCAGAAGGGCGAGGAGGGTGCGACGGGAGGGGCGTGCAGTGCGTATGTGGGGGCTGGACACGGGTCCTCCAGAGGGGAGTTCGTCGTTCCGTCGACTGTTAGGAAGGTTTCCTACCAGAAATTTGGAGTGACGTATACCCGTCAAGACAGCGTGGGGTGTGGGCAGTTGGCGCCGGGGGCGGCCCGAGGGGGCCGGTCGGGGCGGGCCCGGGGAGCCGGTCATCGGGTTCCGAGGTGCCGGTCATGGGCGGTGGCCTGCGCGCACGCAGCGGTGCGCGCAGGTGGCCCGGACCGGTGGGATCCGATGGAGGGGGCGGACGAGACGCGGCGGATCCCGGTGGTGGAGTGCGGCGGGGGCCGGTGTCGCCGTTACAGGCCGAGAGGGGCGGGGTCCTTCGCCAGCTCCTCGAAGGCCTTCCTCGGGTCCGCCAGCAGCTTGCGCCGCTCCAGGTCCAGCACGCCGCCCACAGCGGTGATCTCGGCCGACAGGGTGCCGTCGGTCTTCCTGATCGCCTGACGCACCCGGAACGTCTTGCCCTCGCCCCACTCGAAGACGCACTCCACGTCCACGGTGTCGCCGGCGCGCAGCTCCCGCAGATAGCGGATGTTCGTCTCCAGGACGACGGGACCCACACGACGCGCGAGCAGATCGCTCTGGTCGATGCCGGTGTGCCGCAGCAGCGCCCACCGGGCGTGCTCCGCGTACTGCAAATACACCGCCTGGTTGAGGTGGCCCTGCACGTCGGTCTCGTACCCGCGCACCTCGACCCGCACGGAAAACGGCTCTGCGACGGACGGTTGTGCCACGAACGGTTCTGCCACGGTGGTCCTCTCGATGATCCGGGTGGCGCCGACCGGTGGACCCGGTGCCCGGGCGCCGCCGATCGGCGGACCGGCTCTGAGCGCTTGCTCAGGTCCGGCCGACGGGTTCAACAGGGCGGTGCGGCACGGCATTCCGTGCGCGGGTGCTCAGACCCGGCGCGGCGACGCCAGCAGCCAGCGGCCCCCGCGCGGCTGCGCGTGCTCGCTCACCTGCCAGCCCGCCCGCCGGAGCGCCCCCGCGCACTCCGCGAGGGCGGCCGGCTCGGGGTGCCGGACGGCGACGGCCTCGGGCTGCGGGGTGTCCGTCACGCGGTAACCGGGCGCCGCCCCCGTCGCCGGGACGCACCCCGCCGCCTCCAGGGCCAGCGCGGCGGAGTGGGTGAGACGGCCCCGCTCCCACGCGCAGGGCCGGTCGGTCGCGCCGTCCGGATGTGTCATCCGGCGTATCTCCAGCAGCCCCTGCCAGGCGGTGCGCACCTCGCGGGCCCGCGCGGGCGTGGCGACGGCGTCCGGCTCGCCGCCGAGCCGCGCCGCGAAGACACCGCCCGGCGCGGCGGGCTCCGCGACGGGCTCCGGATGCGGCGCGGCCGTCGCCGGGGCGCTCGCGGCCTCGCGGATCCGGTGGCCGGCCGGGGTCAGGAAGTGCTCGTGCGGCGGCCTCGGGTGCCGGAACGCGAGGCGCAGCGCGACGAGCCGCGCGAGCTGCGTCGCGGTGCCGGTGAGCCGGCCCGTCTCCGGCTCGGCGGCTTCGATGACGCGCCGCTGCGCGGCGGTCGGCGGTCTGGTCATGGCACACCCCGGCTCCGGAGGATCGTCGGCTGCGGACTCCCTGCCGACGATGGTGCACGACGGGTCCGACAACGCCCTCAGGGCCGCAGGTTCCAGCCCGAGATCACGGGGCGGCCGTGCTCGAAGGTCAGCCGGCTCACCGTGCCGGTCGCCAGCAGGAAGTGGGCGCCCCCCGACGGCGGCAGTCCCAGGCGGCGCGCGGTCAGCACCCGCAGGAAGTGGCCGTGCGAGACGAGCACCACGCTGCCCTCGTTGTTGGCGAGCGCGGCGTCGACCTTGGACAGCATCCGGTCCGCCCGGGCGCCCACCTCCTCCGGGCTCTCGCCGGGATGCTCCGGCGGCCCCGGCGGCACCCCGTCGTCGAAGAGGAACCAGTCGGGCCGCGTGCGCTGGATCTCCCGGGTGGTGACGCCCTCGTAGGCGCCGTAGTCCCACTCGACCAGGTCGCGGTCGACGGTCACCCGGGAGAGTCCGGCCAGCTCGGCGGTCTCGCGCGCGCGGTGCAGCGGGCTGACGAAGACGGCCCCCACGTGGTAACTGCCGACGAGCGGGGCGACGCGGCGCGCCTCCTCCCGGCCGTTCTCGGTCAGCGGGAGGTCGGTCAGGCCGGTGTGCTGGCCCGTCAGGGCCCACTCGGTCTCACCGTGCCGGACAAGGAGCAGGTCACCCAAGGCGCGCACCGTTCTGTCTGGGTTCGGAAGGATCGGTGATCGGAAGGCCGGTGTTCGAAAGGATCGGTGTTCGCAGGGATCGGATCGGTCACCGGACGGTCCGTGGACATTCTCGCTGGAACCGTACCCGGGGCGCGCGTCGCCGCAGGCAGCGGGGATTGTCGGACCCGGCCCGTAAGGTTTCAGGGGTCGGACCGATCGGGCCGACCGAGTGGCGAGCGGACCGAGGGGTCCGGTGGCTCCGCCGGGTGCGCGGAGCCGACGAGTGCAAGAGGGGAGGCCGGGTGGCCGTGCGGGAACTGCCGGGTGCCGTGCTCCGGGCCGCCGCCGTCTTCCTGCCCGCGCCGCTGCCGCGCGAGGGCCGGGTGGCCTTCTGGTCGCCCGACGACCCGGCCGGCCCGCCCGGCGCCGACACGGAGATCACCGTGGTCCGCCCGCACGGGTCGGGCGTGCGCAGCCGCCAGGTGCCCGCCCTCGTCCTGCCGGTCGTCGACGCGCTGCCGCCGCTGGTGCGGGCCCGCCGCACCCCCGGCGCCCACCCCGCCGCCGCGGCCTGGGGCGCGGCGGCGGCGCACGCGCTGCACCTGGTCGCCCGCGGCCGGCTGCTGCCCGGACTCACCGCGTCCGACCACGACGCCTGGCGCGCGGGCCCGCTCGACGAGGACGACGTCGCGCAGCTCCGGGGCATCGCCGCCGCCCTGCCGCCGGAGGGCTTCGCCGTCCCGGTGGCCGGCCGCAGACCCGTCCAGGTGCCGGAGCCGCAGGCCCTCGTGCGGGCGTTCCTGGACGCCGTGGCCGACGCGCTGCCGCGCACCCCGGCGGCGGCGCACGCGGCGGGCGCCCCGTTCGCCGCCGCCGCTCCCCAGCACCTCCCGCGGGCCCGCCCCTGGGCGGTCGAGGCGGCGGCGGGGCTCGACGCGGGCGTGCGGATCTCGCTCCGGCTCGACCTGTCCCACCAGGACTTCTTCGACGCGGACGACCCCGACCCCGGCCCCGACACCGGCGCCGACCCCGGCCCGGACACCGACCTCGATGCCGGCACGGTCACCGGCACCGTCCCGGGCGCCGGGGGCAGCGGCGCCGCTTGGGAGGCCCGGCGCGCGGGGACCGCCATCGTCCAGGTGCACAGCCTCGCCGACCCCACGCGCGTGGTCGACGCCGCCCACCTGTGGGCGGGCGACGCCGACGACCACTTCGGGCCGCGCGCCCGGATCGACGCCGTCCTCGCGGTGCGCCGCGCGGTCGCCGCCTGGCCGCCGCTCGGCCGCCTCCTGGAGCAGGACGTCCCCGACGTCCTCGCCCTCGCCGAGAGCGAGCTGATCGACCTGCTCGGGCCCGGCGCGGCCCGGCTCGCCAGGGCCGGCGTCACCCTGCACTGGCCGCGCGAGCTGGCCCGCTCCCTGACCGCCACCGCCGTCGTCCGCGCACAGACCGCGCCCGGCTCCGCGACGGACGGCACGACGTTCTTCGACGCCGACGAGCTGATGGCGTTCAACTGGCAGCTCGCGCTCGACGGGGACCCGCTGACCGAGCGCGAGATGGACCGGCTCGCCGAGTCGCACCGCGCCGTCGTCCGGCTGCGCGACCAGTGGGTCGTCGTCGACCCCGACCTGGTGCGCAAGGCCCGCAAGCGCGAGCTGGGCCTGCTCCAGCCCGTCGACGCCCTCGCGGTCGCCCTCACCGGGGAGGCCGAGGTCGACGGCGAGCGGGTCGCCGCCGTGCCCACCGGCCGCCTCGCCGAGCTGCGCGACCGCCTCACCCGGGGCCTCGACACCGTCGAGCCGCCGCCCGCCCTGCGCGCCACCCTGCGCGACTACCAGCTGCGCGGCCTCGCCTGGCTCGACCTCATGACCTCGCTCGGCCTCGGCGGCTGCCTCGCCGACGACATGGGCCTCGGCAAGACGGTCACCCTCATCGCGCTGCACCTGCGCCGCGACCGGCCCCGGCCCACCCTCGTGGTCTGCCCCGCGTCCCTGCTCGGGAACTGGCAGCGGGAGATCGAGAAGTTCGCGCCCGGCGTCCCCGTGCGCCGCTTCCACGGCGCCGACCGCAGCCTCGACGACGGCACCGGCGGCTTCGTCCTCACCACGTACGGCACCCTGCGCACCCGCGCCGCCGAACTCGCGGCGCACGAGTGGGGCATGGTCGTCGCCGACGAGGCACAGCACGTCAAGAACCCCAACTCGGCGACGGCGAAGGCCCTGCGCACCCTCGACACCCCCGCGCGCGTGGCCCTCACCGGCACCCCCGTGGAGAACAACCTCAGCGAGCTGTGGGCGCTCCTCGACTGGACGACCCCGGGCCTGCTCGGCCCGCTCAAGGCGTTCCGCGCACGCCACGCGCGCGCCGTCGAGGGCGAGGGGCCGCTGGAGAACCCGGAGGCCATCGAGCGGCTGTCCCGGCTGATCCGCCCGTTCGTCCTGCGCCGCAAGAAGTCCGACCCGGGCATCGTGCCCGAGCTGCCGCCCAAGACCGAGTCCGACCACCCCGCGCCGCTCACCCGCGAACAGGCCTCGCTCTACGAAGCGGTCGTCCGGGAGTCCATGGCGCAGATCGAGGCCGCCGAGGGCATCGGCAGACGCGGCCTCATCATGAAGCTGCTGACCTCCCTGAAGCAGGTGTGCAACCACCCCGCGCAGTACCTGAAGGAGGGCGAGGGGACCCGCCCGCGCCTGGCCGGACGCTCCGGCAAGCTCGACCTCCTGGACGAACTGCTGGACACCATCCTCGCGGAGTTCTACGAAGCGCCGGAGCGGCTGCCACGGGACAGCGGCGGCGGGCGGCCACCGGCCGGCTCCGGCGGTTCGGGCGGCTCCGGCGGCTCGGTGCTCGTCTTCACCCAGTACGTGTCCATGGCGCGGCTGCTGTCCACGCACCTCACCACCCGCGGGATCGCCAGCCAGCTGCTGCACGGCGGCACCCCGGTCGCCGAGCGCGAGCGCATGGTGGACCGCTTCCAGTCCGGTGACGTCCCCGTCTTCCTGCTGTCCCTGAAGGCGGCCGGCACCGGGCTCAACCTCACGCGCGCGGGCCACGTCATCCACTTCGACCGCTGGTGGAACCCGGCGGTGGAGGAGCAGGCCACCGACCGCGCCTACCGCATCGGCCAGACCCAGCCCGTGCAGGTCCACCGGCTCATCACCGAGGGCACGGTCGAGGACCGGATCGCCGAACTCCTCGCGGCCAAGCGGGCCCTCGCGGACGCCGTCCTCGGCTCCGGCGACGCGGCGCTCACCGAACTGACCGACCGCGAGCTGAGCGACCTCGTGTCCCTGAGGAGGGGGTCGGCGTGAGGCGCGGCGGCACCGGGCGCCACAGCGCCCACATTCCCGGCCGGGCCACCGCGGCCGAGCAGGCCCGGGCCCGGCACACCGACGGCCGCCGCACCTTCCCGCCGCTGCCGCCGCGCGCCCAGAGCGGCGACGCCGCGCTGACCTGGTGGGGGACCGCGTGGGTCGACGCCCTGGAGGACACCGCCCTCGACCCGGCCCGCCTCGCCCGCGGCCGGACCTACGCGGACCGCGGCCACGTCGACGCGATCACCGTCACCCCGGGCCGCGCCGTCGCCTACGTGCACGGCTCCCGCCCCCGCCCCTACCGCGCCGAGCTGCGGCTGCGCCCCCTCTCCGACGAGGCCTGGGACCGCTTCCTCGGCACCGCCGCCGCCCGCCCCGACCACATGGCCTCCCTGCTCGACAAGGACGTGCCGCACGCGCTGGCCGCCGTCGTCGACCTGCTGCCGGTCGCCGACGACCTGACGCCCGAGTGCACCTGCCCCGACCGCGCCCACCCGTGCAAGCACGCGGCGGCGCTCTGCTACCAGACGGCACGGCTCCTCGACGAGGACCCGTTCGTGCTGTTCCTGCTGCGCGGGCGCGGCGAGCAGGACCTGCTCACGGCCCTGACCCGCCGCAACGCCACCCACACGGCGGCCGAGCGGACCGGTGCGACGGCCCCGGCCACCGACACCGTCCCCGCCCGGGGCCTCTACGCCGACCGCCCCGAACTCCCGCCCCTGCCCCCCGAGTTCCCCGCCCCGGCGCACCCCGAGCGGCCGCCCTCCTACCCGCAGCACCCGCAGGGCCCCGACCCGCTCGCCCTCGATCTGCTCGCCACCGAGGCGGGCGCCCGCGCGCACACCCTGCTCACCACCGGCGACGACCCGATCGCGCGGCTCACCCCCTGGCAGGACGCCGTCCGCGTCGCCGCCGGGCATCCCGGCTCCGGCCTGACCGCCGCCACCCGCGCGCTGTACGCCTCGCTCGCCCGCGGCACCGGCCGCACCCCCGCCGACCTGGCCCGCGCGGTCGCCGCCTGGCGCCAGGGCGGACTGAAGGGGCTGCACGTCTTGGAGGAGGAGTGGGACCCGCCCGCGGGCCCCTTCGACCGGGCCCGCCCGGCGCTGCTCGCCCAGGGCCACCCCGAGTTCCGCCCGCGCCGCAACCACCTCTCGACGCCGTCGCTCCAGCTCCGCCTCGGCCGCGACGGCCTGTGGTACGGCTACGAGTCCGACCCCGGCCGCGACGACTGGTGGCCCCGGGGCGACCCCGCCCGCGACCCGCTGACCACCCTCGACTCCCTCCTGGGCCGCTGACCGGGCCGCACCCCTGCACCCCGCCGCTCCCGCGCACCGTCCACCGGCTCACAGCGACCCGGCACACCGCTCACGAGGCACCGCTAGGCGCGCTCCAACTCCTCGGCCCAGGAGCGCAGTCGGGCGAAGTCGGCGGCCCGCAGGCCGTGCCGCGGCGGGATCGTGAGGAGCAGCGCGGGCGCCGTGTGCCGCTCCTTCACGTACGCGACGTCGGCCTCGGTGAGCATGTCGTCCACCCAGGCGAAGGGCCGTCCCGCCGCCCACTCCACGAGGTGCCGCGTCTTCCAGTACAGGCCGTCCGGGTCCGCCGCGAACAGCTCCGGCCACTCGATGACCGGCAGGTCCCGCGACAGGCCGACCGCCGGCGCGATCAGCTCGTTGGCGTCGTGCATCCAGGTCGTCGCCCAGGCCAGCTCGTACGGCAGCGCCCGCAACAGCGCGCCGTGCCCCGGGTGCAGCACGACGCGCAGCCCCCGCCGGTACGGGCGGGACCCCGGCTCCTGCCGCGACAGCCAGCCGGAAGGCTTCAGCCGGTGCGTGCGGTACCCGTGCAGCCGGGCCAGACGGTCCTTGTACGGGTTGAGCGGGCCGTCCACGTCGAGCAGCAGCAGCGGCTTCTCCGTCATGGGGCAAGCGTGCCCATGACAGAGCGGCCCTACGCGTCAGCGCACCGTCGGGGCCGCCGCCGACACGAAGGCGTCCAGCGTCCGCTTCGCCCGCTGGGAGCGCCGGTCGCGGTCCGCCGCGTCGGTGGCCTCGTGCAGACAGTTGACGTACTCGAAGGACTGCTCGGCCAGTTGCCGCATCTGTGGATCGTCGCAGATCAGCTGCACGCGGGTGAGCGCGGAGCGGGCGGTGATCCGGGCCTCGTACGACATGAACCGGGACGCGTCGACGACGGCCTCCGGCGCGTTCTCGTGCGTCCGGAACCAGCGGTCGTTCTGGCTGCGCCGGTAGTCGTGCAGCGCGCCCGCGAACGCGCTGTAACTGGAGATCCGCTCCTGCCGCAACTGCTCGGCCCGCGCCAGCTCCGCGCCGCGCACCGTCGCCCGCCCCTGGAAGAAGTGGGTGACCACCGAGCCGAGCAGGGTGCCGAGCACCGCTATGAGAGCCGCGTCCACCGTTCCGTACTCCTCGACCCGCCGCCGGTTCCGTCGGTCTTCGTGGGCAGGTTACGCCTGAAGCGCCGCCGCCCGCGGGGGAGCGAGCGACATGCCGCGCCCCGCGAAGAACTCCGCGAACCGGCCCGCGGGCAGCGACGCGGTGCGGGTCGCCGCGTCCGTGCCCGACGGGTTGTGGAAGTGGTATCCGGACCCGTCCGGCGTGCGGGCGGTGACCAGGACCAGATGGCCGCCCCGGCCGGGCGCCGGCTCGTGCGGGCGGCGGATGGCGTAGTGCACGGAGGCGACGACGAGCCGTCCCGCGTCGAGGAGCCCGCCGATGCCGTCCACCGTCAGCTCCCGGTGCACGGCCGCGTCCGTCCCGTGCTCGGCGCGCAGGTACGCCACGGCCGGCGCGTAGACCATCCCGTGGATGTCCCCGTCGGCGTCCACGGTGTACGCGCCGAACGCCAGCGCGTCGTCCCGGAGCCGGAAGAGGCTCGGCGCCGCGGTGCCGAGCGCCATCCGCAGACAGGTCGCCCCGCACAGGTGCCCGCACCAGCGCGCGTAGTCCTCGACCGTCGCCGCGCCCGACTCCGCCCAGGCCGGGTCGAGCGCCCGGTCGAAGCCCTCCTCCACGATGGGCCCGACCAGGCCGGGCGAGGCGAACTGGGTGTGGCTCGGATACGGGCAGGCGGCGCAGGGGCTCACTGGCGGTATCCGCTCAGGAAGCGCCCGATCCGGCTGATCGCGGCGTCGAGATCGTCGGCGTGCGGGAGGGTGAGGATCCGGAAGTGGTCCGGGCGCGGCCAGTTGAAGCCCGTGCCCTGCACCACCTGGATCTTCTCCCGCAGCAGCAGATCGAGGACGAACCGCTCGTCGTCGACCAGCGGATGCACCTTCGGGTCCAGCCGCGGGAACGCGTACAGCGACCCCTTCGGCTTGACGCAGCTGACGCCCGGGATCTCGTTGAGCTTCTCCCACGCCGTGTCGCGCTGCTCGCGCAACCGGCCGCCGGGCGCGGTGAGTTCGTGGATGGACTGGCGGCCACCGAGCGCGGCCTGGATGGCGTACTGGGCGGGCGCGTTCGGGCACAGCCGCATGGAGGCCAGCATGGTCAGGCCCTCCAGGTAGTTCTTCGCGTGCTGCTTCGGCCCGGTGATCACCAGCCAGCCGGAGCGGAAGCCCGCCACGCGGTACGTCTTCGACAGTCCGCAGAAAGTGAGGACGACCAGGTCGGGGGCGAGCGCGGCGGCGCTGTGGTGCACGGCGTCGTCGTACAGGATCTGGTCGTAGATCTCGTCCGCGAACACCATCAGGCCGTGGCGGCGGGCCAGGTCGAGGATGCCCTCGACGATCTCCTTGGGGTAGACGGCGCCGGTGGGGTTGTTGGGATTGATGATGACGACCGCCTTGGTGCGGTCGGTGATCTTGGCCTCCATGTCGGCCAGGTCCGGGTACCACTCGGCCTGTTCGTCGCACAGGTAGTGCACGGCCCTGCCGCCGGAGAGCGTCGTGACCGCCGTCCACAGCGGGAAGTCCGGGGCGGGGATGAGGACTTCGTCGCCGTCCTCGATAAGGGCCTGTACGGCCATGGAGACCAGCTCCGAGACGCCGTTGCCGAGGAAGACGTCCTCGACGCCGACCTCGATCCCGAGTGTCTGGTAGCGCTGGGCGACGGCGCGGCGGGCCGACAGGATGCCGCGCGAGTCGGTGTACCCGTGCGCCTGCGGGAGCATCCGGATCATGTCCTGGACGATCTCCTCGGGCGCCTCGAAGCCGAACAGCGCCGGGTTGCCCGTGTTCAGGCGCAGCACGCTGTGGCCCGCCTCCTCCAGCGCGTTGGCGTGCTCGATCACCGGGCCGCGGATCTCGTAGCAGACCTCGCTCAGCTTGCTCGACTGCCGGAACTCCATGCGCTTGCCCTCCAGGCGGACCAGGTGTCACTGTGCCGGACCATTGTTACTTGGTTTTACCAAGTGGACGCTTGGAAAGTCCAACGAGTTGCATAGACTGCGCGTCATGCCACGCCGAAGCTACGACCAGTACTGCGCCGCAGCCCGCGCCCTCGACTCCGTCGGGGACCGCTGGACCCTCCTGATCGTGCGCGAACTCCTCGCCGGGCCGCGCCGCTACACCGACCTGCACGCCGATCTGCCCGGCGTCAGCACGGACATGCTCGCCACGCGGCTGAAGGACATGGAGCGCGACGGGCTCGCCACGCGGCGCAGGCTCGGCGCCCCCGCCGCGGTGTACGTGTACGAACTCACCGCACGCGGCCGGGAGTTGCTGCCCGTGCTGGTGGCGCTGGGGGAGTGGGGCGCGGCCGATCTCGGCGCGCGGCGGGCCACCGACGCGGTGCGGGCCCACTGGCTGGCGCTGCCCCTGCTGGGGCAGTTGGAGCGGCTCGGGGAGGCCGGGGTGGTCGAGGTGCGGGTGGACGAAGGGGTGTTCCACCTGCGGCTCGGCGAGGAGCCGGGGTACGGGGACGGGGCGGTGGCGCAGGGGGCCTTCGATGTGCGGCTGACCCTGGACGCCGAGGTGTGCGGGGCCGTCGCCCGGGGGGAGGTCGGGGTGGTCGACGCGGCGCGGGCCGGGCGGGTCGCCGTCCTCGGGGACGGCGCCCTGGCGAAGCGGTTGCGCGCCGTCGGGGGGTGAGCCGGCCCGGAACGGGCGACTCCTCGGCGCGGGGGTCGGCCGGTGGGTGGGTGCGCCGTGTCGTCGGGGTGCCTCGGCGCGGGGGTCGGCCGGTGGGTCGGTGTGCCTCGGTGCGGGTGTCGGCCGGTGGGTGGGTGTGCCGCGTCGTGGGGGTCGTGGGCGGTGGACGGGTGCGCCTCGCGTCGTGGCCGGTCGCGCCGTTCCCCGCGCCCCTGGAGGCATGCGCTGCGCGCAGCCTCCCCCACCAGCGGCCCCGCAGTCCTCAGGGGCGCGGGGACGGTGGGAGCCGTCCCCGCGTCCATCGAGTTACGGCGCGCCCACCGGGCGGCGGCCCGAGCCGCGGGTCAGGGTGTAGCCGCCGATGCCGGCCAGCGCCGCCAGCACGGCTCCGGCCGCCGTCCACACCCAGCGGCCCGTCCACCAGCCGGAGGCCCAGCCGTCCGTCGGCGCCGCCTTCCCGGCGGCGGCCGTGGTGCCCGGGACCAGCGGGGTGGACAGCTTGCCGTCGACGGCCGCCGACGAGCCGAGATCCTTCGCGTGCGCCTCGACCGAGGCCGACACCGGCTGCCCGAGGTCGGCGTCCGCGAGCGAGGTCACCGTCAGCCGGACGAAGTACGTGCCGGGCAGCGGGTCGTTGGCCCATGCATCCGACCAGGCCCGCACCGGCCGCAGCGTGCAGGCGAGGTCCACGCTCCGCGCCTCGGCGGGCACCGTGCGCGCCTGGGAGCCGTACATGCACGACTGGCGGCGCCGCAGCCCGTCGTACACGTCTATCCGCCAGGTCTGCGACCCGTGCCGCGCCTGCGCCGACGACAGGTCGACCCGCGCGGTCACCGTGGGGCGCTGTCCCGCGTCGGCCGGGTACGACCAGTACAGGTAGTCGCCCGTGGACGCGCTCGCCGTCGCCTTCTGGTCCTGCTGCATCGCGGCCGCCGTGCGGAACGACGTCCCCGCCTCGGTCGGCGCCCGGCCGGCCTCGGCGTCGTCGTCGGCGGCGACCGGTCCGGCCAGCGCGAGCAGCGCGGTGGCGGCGCCCAGCACGGCGCCCGTCAACAGTCTCGTACGTCGCATCAGTCGCATCAGTTGGTCCTCCAGACGGCGACACGCCAGCGTGAGAGCCAGCCCCAGATCACGCCGGCGAGGAAGCCGGCCACGACGAGTGCGAGCAGCAGCCACCAGCCGTTGCCGAGCCCGAACGCGGCCACGTCCGACGCCTGCTCCGGGCCGTCCACGAGGTCGACCGTCAGCTCGACCGGCAGGCCGGGGCTCGTCTTCACCGACGCGGGCGCCGAGTAGGAGTTCGAGACCTGGAGGCAGACCGTCTCCGGCGCCGACCCGGCGTCGTCCTCGTCGTCGGCCTCCGGCCTCGGGTAGCGCAGGCCCGTCGAGATGGCGTCCGTGCGGCCGTCGCCGGACTCCTGGCCGCGCACGATCTCCCGGCCGTGCGTGGTGACCGCGCGCAGCAGCACGCCGTAGTCCTGGTGGACGGCGCGGTCGGCCGCCACGCTCACCGAGGCGCGCAGCTCCTGCCCGGGATCGACGTCGACCCGGTAGAAGCGGTGCTCGCCGAACTCCTCCCGGTCGCTGAACAGGCCGGGCTTGATCTTCGGCGCGTCGGCGCACTGCCCGGCGCCGTCGACGGCCACCGGATTGACGACCGGGTCGGCGGCCCGGTCGACCAGCTGGCCGACCTTCTTGGAGAGCTGGTTCTTGTGCCGCACCGCGGTGTACGTGCCGCCGGTGGCGTCGGCGATGCAGGAGAGCTGTGCGCGGGTCTTGGCGTCCGCGACCAGGCCGAGCGTGTCGATGGTCAGCCCGATGCCCTTGGCGGCGATCTCGCGCGCCACCTCGCACGGGTCGAGCGGCTGGCAGGTGTCCTCGCCGTCGCTGATGAGGACGATGCGCTTGGCGGCGTCGCCGGAGCCGAAGTCGCCGGCGGCCTTCAGCAGCGCGGGACCGATCGGGGTCCACCCGGTGGGTTGCAGCGTGGCCACCGCGGTCTTGGCGTCGGTGCGGTCCAACGGACCGACCGGGTAGAGCCGTTGGGTGTCCTTGCAGCCCGTCCTGCGGTCGTCGCCGGGGTAGTTGGCGCCCAGCGTGCGTATGCCGAGTTCCACCTCTTCGGGGGTGGCGTCGAGGACCTCGTTGAACGCCTGCTTCGCCGCGGCCATGCGCGAGCCGCCGTCGATGTCGCGGGCGCGCATGGATCCGCTGACGTCCAGGACGAGTTCGACCTGCGGGGCGGGTCCGCGGTCGGTCTCGTCCGCGTACGCCGCCGCGGGCGCGAGGCCACCGGCTGTCAGGGCGGCGAGCAGGGCGCACAGGCCCGCCGCCAGCCGTTGTCTGATGATCATCCGCCGGATCCTATGGACCGGAGGCGCCCGGCACCAAAACGAGCCCGGGGAGCGGCCGTGCGGGTGCCGCTCCGTCAGGAGCGTCGCATGCGCGCGGCCTTGGCCGTCGGGCGCGGTGGCGGCGGCCCGGTGGCGGCGGCCCGGTGCCGGTGCCGGTGGCGTGCGGCCGGGCCGCGGCGTCTGCGGCGGGTCCCCCGGCCGGGAGGCGGCGCCGACACCCGTGGTCGGCCCCGGCGCCGCTCCGTCCACGCCACCGTGCTCGCCCCGCCGCGTCGGCGCCGCCTCCCGGCCGGGGGACCGTCGGCCGTCCCCCTCGCGCGCCGGTACGACGGTCCGGGCCACTGGACCGGGGCCCCGCACCGGCCCCGGCGGGCCGCCGTCGCATGCACCCTGCACGCGCAAAAGGTGCAGAAACCAGTATTCCGGTAGAAGACTGAAGCGTATGGATCAGGCCGCGGACTCCACCGGGACCGGGGACACCGCCCGGGACAGCCCTTCCGGCACCGCCAAGCTGACGCTGTTCACGCTGACGACGATGGTCGTCGGCTCCATGGTCGGCGCGGGGGTCTTCTCGCTGCCCCGCCGGTTCGCGGACGAGACCGGCGTCGCCGGAGCGCTCATCGCCTGGGTCGTCGCGGGCACGGGCATGCTGATGCTGGCCTTCGTCTTCCAGCGCCTCGCGCTGCGCAGGCCGGATCTCGACGCGGGGGTGTACGCGTACGCCAAGGCCGGGTTCGGCGAGTACCTGGGCTTCTTCTCGGCGTTCGGCTACTGGGCCAGCGCCTGCGTCGGCAACGTGACGTACTGGGTGCTGATCATGTCCACGGTGGGCGCGATCGCCCCGGCGCTCGGCGACGGCGACACCTTCCTGGCGATCGTGCTGTCCTCGGTGGGCCTGTGGGGCTTCTTCCTGCTCATCCGGCGCGGCGTGCGGGAGGCCGCGACGATCAACCGGATCGTCACGGTCGCCAAGGTCGTCCCCATCGTGGTCTTCGTGATCCTGGCGCTGTTCTTCTTCAAGCCGCACGTCTTCGCCGAGAACTGGGGCGGCGCCGACTACGCGGGCTCCCTCTTCAACCAGGTCCGCGGCACCATGCTGGCGACCGTCTTCGTCTTCCTCGGCGTCGAGGGCGCCAGCGTCTACTCGCGGCACGCCGAGCGCCGCGAGGACGTCGGCCGGGCCACCGTCCTCGGCTTCCTCAGCGTCTTCGCGATCTTCGCCTCGGTCACCATCGTCTCGTACGGGATCCTGCCGATGAGCGAGATCGCCGGCCTGCGCCAGCCGTCGATGGCCGGAGTGCTCCAGGAGGCGGTCGGCACCTGGGGCGAGGTCTTCGTCAGCGTCGGCCTGATCGTCTCGGTGCTCGGCGCCTACCTCGCCTGGACCCTGATGGCCGCCGAGGTGCTGTTCGTCGCCGCCCAGGACCACGACATGCCGCGCTTCCTGGGCCGCGCGACGGCCAAGGACGTGCCGGTGCCCGCCCTGCTGATGACGACGATCCTGTCCCAGGTCGTCCTCGTCGTCACCCTGTTCTCCGACGACGCCTTCAACTTCGCGCTCGACCTCACCAGCTCCCTGACGCTGATCCCGTTCCTGCTGGCCGCCGCGTTCGCGCTGAAGATCGCGCTGCGGCCCGATCCGCGCACGGTCGGCGGCGGCACCGGCCTCTCCTCCGACCTGGTGGTGGCCGCCCTCGCCACCGTCTACACCGCGTTCCTGCTGTACGCGGCCGGGCTCAAGTTCGTCCTCGTCTCGTTCATCTTCTACGCCCCCGCCAGCGTCCTCTTCGTCATGGCCCGCCGCGAGCAGGGCCGGCGCGTCTTCTCCGCCCGGGAGCTGATCATCCTGGCCGTCTCCGTCGCCGGCGCCGTCCTCGGTGTCGTCGCGCTGGCCGTCGGCTGGATCAGCCTGTGACCCCCTCCACCACCGGCTCGACCACCGGAAGGCAGACCGTGACCGACCACGACCCGACCCCCGTCTCCGCCGCGTACGGCGTGCACTCCGAGGTGGGCCGGCTGCGCAAGGTCCTGGTGTGCGCGCCCGGCCTCGCGCACCGCAGACTCACCCCGACCAACTCCGACGACCTGCTCTTCGACGACGTCATGTGGGTGGAGAACGCCCAGCGCGACCACGCCGCCTTCGTCGACGAGCTGACCCGGCGCGGGGTCGAGGTGGTCGAGCTGCACGAACTGCTCGCGCAGACCATGGCGCTGCCCGAGGCCAGGAGCTGGCTCCTGGACCGCAAGATCGTGGCGAACCAGGTCGGCGTCGGCCTCATCGACGACACCCGCGCGTTCCTGGAGAGCCTGACGCCGCGGCGCCTCGCCGAGTACCTGATCGGCGGGCTGGCCACCACCGACCTGCCGGACGACTTCCGCTCCCCGTACGTGGCGCTGGCCCGGGAGACGGCGGGCGTGCGCGAATACCTGATGCCGCCGCTGCCCAACACCCTCTACACCCGGGACACCACCTGCTGGCTGTACGGCGGACTCACCCTCAACCCGCTCTACTGGCCCGCACGCCATGACGAGACGCTCCTGATGAAGGCGGTGTACCTCTTCCACCCGGACTTCGTGGGGTCGACCGTGTGGTGGGGCGATCCCGAGCGGGAGTGGGCGCAGGCCACCTTCGAGGGCGGCGACATCATGCCCGTCGGCAACGGCGTGGTGCTGATGGGCATGAGCGAGCGGACGTCCCGCCAGGCCATCACCCAGGTCGCGACCGCGCTGTTCGAGCGCGGCGCCGCCGACCGGGTCATCGTCGCGGGCATGCCCCGGCTGCGCTCCGCGATGCACCTCGACACCGTCTTCACCTTCGCCGACCGCGACATCGTCACCCTCTACCCGAAGATCATGGACTCGGTGCACACGTTCACGCTGCGCCCCGCGGACCGGGCGCCCGGCCTCGACATCACCGACGAGGGGTCCGCGCCGTTCGTCGACGTCGTCGGCAGGGCGCTCGGGATCTCCGGCGGTCTGCGGGTGATCGAGACCGGCGGCGACGTCTACGCCTCCGAGCGCCAGCAGTGGGACAGCGGCAACAACGCCGTCGCCGTCGAGCCCGGCGTCGTCTTCACCTACGACCGCAACACCCAGACCAACACGCTGCTGCGCCGGGCCGGCGTCGAGGTCATCACCATCGTGGGCGCCGAACTGGGCCGGGGCCGCGGCGGCGGCCACTGCATGACCTGCCCGATCATCCGCGACCCGATCGACTTCTGACCGCCCGCTGTCGGATCGGCCTGACCCGACCGCCCCGCCTGATCGGCCTGACCCGACTGCCCCTGTCTGATCGGCCTGACCCGACCGCCTCCCCGCCCGACCGGCCTGGCCCGACCGACCGCCTGATCGACCCGCCCGACCCGCCCGACCGACCCGACCCGACCCGCCCGCCCGGCCGACCCGACCCGCCCGGCCGACCTGACCGACCCGGCTGACCTGACCGACCCGATCGACCGACCCGCCCGATCGGCCTGACCCGACAGGCCTGCCCCGGCCGACCGTCTGCCCCGGCCCGACCGGCCCGCACGACCGCCTGCCCCGGCCTGCCCGGGTCGACCGACTCGACCGACCCGGCCGACTCACACCGACCGACCAACCGACACCGCCCTCCCGACCGCCCCGGCCGCCCGACCGACCCGCCCGCCCCACCCACCGCCTCAGCAGGCGTTCGCCGTGAAGCCGATCGGGGCCAGGTCGCCCCTGCCGCCGGCGGTCGCCCGGGCGAACAGGGTCCGTACGTCGTCGCCGAAGGGGGTGCTGTACTCCACGTCCGGTGCGCAGCCGCCCTGTTCGAGGCCGCCGATCACGCCGACCAGCTGTCCGTCCTGGAGCCAGGTGCCCCCGCTCGTCCCGCTGCCGAACCCGGCGCAGTGGATGCCGGAGTAGCCGTCGACGTCCTCCAGCGGGGCGGTGCAGGTGAGGGGGCGGCCCCGGCTACCCATCGGGTAGCCGCTGACCGTGACCGGCTGCTGCGCCCGCGGCGTGCCCAGGGGCGCTCCCGGCACCACGTCCTCGATCTTCTTGCCGGCCTGCGGCGCGACGCGCAGGAAGGCGACGTCGTGCCGCGGGTCGAAGGACCTCGTCCACGCCGGGTCGATGTAGACGCCGGTCACCGACCAGACGCCGCCGGGGAGTTCGCTGTCGTGCAGCAGGGGCGCGAACTCGATGGTGGCCCCGCCCCCGAAGACGCAGTGGGCGGCGGTCACCAGCAGATCGCGCGAGGGCGAGTGGACGATGCCCGCCGAGCAGAAGTGCGGGCCGCCGAGCCGCGGGACCGCCCCCAGCACGCTGGGGTAGAAGAGGGCTCCGGTCGCCGGAGCGGTCTCCACCGGGTGGGCCGCGGGGACGTCCGCCTGTGACGCGTGCGCGGCGGGCGGGAGCGCCGCGAGACCGAGCAGGAATCCGATGAGAACCGCGATGATCCGACGCATCGTCGGATGCTAATGACAAACGTGCCATTCATGAAGGCCCGGGGAGCGGAAACCGGCGCCTGCGTCATGATGTGCACATGCCTACCGAGGAGTTCGGCCGCAGCGTCACCGTCGCCGCCACGGCGGCCCGGGTCTTCGCACACCTGGCACACCCGGACAACTACGTCGGCCTGGCACCGCTGGTCGTCGCGGTGCGGGACGTGACGACGCTGCCGGACGAGGTGCGCTACGTCGCGGTGGAGCGGTTCCGGTTCGGGTCGCTGCGCTGGGACAACCCGATCCGCGTGTCGATGACGTTCCCCGCCGCCGGCCACCGGATCGTGAGCGAGGTGCGCAGTCCCGGCGGCGTCCGGCTCACGGCGACGGTGCAGCTGACCGGCGTCCCCGAGGGCACCCGGGTGTGCGAGACGGTCCGCGTGGTCTGCCCGAGACCGCTGCGGCCCTTCGTGGTCGGTCAGGCGGCGCAGGCGCAGCGCCACCGGCTGGCCGAGCTGGCGCGGCGGATGGGCCGGCCGTGAAATGCTGGGCTTTTGATCCATGGAGCCCTGGACCATGCTGAGAGAAGTCACGGCGACCCGCTACGTCACCCCGCTGCACGCCGGCGGGTCGGTCCCCGGTGTCGTGGAGGCCGACGACCTGGGCACGTACGTGCTGAAGTTCACCGGGTCCGCGCAGGGGGTCAAGGCGCTGGTCGCCGAGATCGTCGTCGGGGAGCTGGCGCGCCGCCTCGGCCTGCGCTTCCCGGAGCTGGTCCTCGCCCGCTTCGACCCGGCCGTCGCGGCGGGCGAACCGCACCAGGAGGTCCAGGACCTGCTGCACGCGAGCGCGGGGCTCAACCTCGGCATGGACTATCTGCCGGGCGCCGCCGACTTCACCCCCGAGATCGCCGAGGTGTTCCCCGTCGACCCGGTCGAGGCGGGCCGGATCGTGTGGCTCGACGCGTTCACCGTCAACGTCGACCGCACCGTGCACAGCTCGAACCTGATGGTCTGGCCGACCCTCGGCATCGCCCCGCCGAAGCTGTGGCTCATCGACCACGGCGCCGCCCTCGTCTTCCACCACCGCTGGGAGGGGGCCGCGCCCGAGCGGGCCTACGACTTCCGGCACCACGCGCTGGGCGGGTACGGGCCCGACACCCGCGCCGCCGACGCGGAGCTCCGCCCGAAGGTGACGGAGGGGCTGCTGCGCGAGGTGCTGGCCCTGGTGCCGGACGCCTGGCTCACGTCCGACTTCGCGTCGCCGGGACAGGCGCGGGACGCGTACGTGGCGTACCTGCTGGCCCGCGCCCGCGGGTCCGCCTCCTGGCTGCCCACGGACTTCCCGGGCCGGGACGAGCTGGCCGCGGCGGACGCCCGGCGGGCCGCCGCGACGCGGAGGGCGCGCCCGGCGTGGCTGAAGCGGGTGCCCGACCTGCACGGCAAGCCGGGCGCCGAGCAGGACTGGTCCGTGCACCTGGGCTGACCGGGGCCGTGCCGCCCGGCCCCCGCACCGCCCGGCCCGCGGTCGAAGACGGCGGAACCCCGGCGCCGTGCGGCGCCGGGGTCCTGGGGGCCGGGTCGGTCAGCGGAGCTGCTCGTACGCCGGGAGGGTGAGGAAGTCGGCGTAGTCGCCGTCGAGCGAGACCTGGAGCAGCAGGTCGTGGGCCTGCTGCCAGCGGCCCGCCGCGAAGGCGTCCGCGCCGATCTCGGCCTTGATGCTCGCCAGCTCCTCGGCGGCGACCTCGCGGGCCAGGTCGGCCGTGACGGTCCGGCCGTCCTCGAAGACGACCCCGGCGTTGATCCACTGCCAGATCTGCGAGCGCGAGATCTCGGCGGTGGCCGCGTCCTCCATCAGGTTGAAGATGGCGACGGCGCCGAGGCCGCGCAGCCAGGCCTCGATGTAGCGGATGCCGACCTGGACGGCGTTGACGAGACCGTCGTAGGTGGGCCGGGCGTCGAGGGAGTCGATGGCGATCAGGTCGCCGGCGGCCACCGAGACGTCCTCGCGCAGACGGTCCTTCTGGTTCGGGTTCGTGCCCAGGACCTTGTCGAAGGACTCCATGGCGATCGGGACCAGGTCCGGGTGCGCGACCCAGGAGCCGTCGAAGCCGTCGCCGGCCTCGCGGTCCTTGTCGGCGCGCACCTTCTCGAACGCCACCTTGTTGACCTCGGCGTCCTTGCGGGACGGGATGAAGGCCGCCATGCCGCCGATCGCGTGCGCGCCGCGCTTGTGGCACGTGCGGACCAGGAGCTCGGTGTACGCCCGCATGAAGGGGGCCGTCATCGTCACCAGGTTGCGGTCCGGGAGGACGAACTTCTGGCCGCCGTCACGGAAGTTCTTGACGATGGAGAAGAGGTAGTCCCAGCGGCCCGCGTTCAGGCCCGAGGCGTGGTCGCGCAGCTCGTAGAGGATCTCCTCCATCTCGTACGCGGCCGTGATCGTCTCGATGAGGACGGTGGCGCGGACGGTGCCCTGCGGGATGCCGACGTAGTCCTGCGCGAAGACGAAGATCTCGTTCCAGAGGCGGGCCTCCAGGTACGACTCCGTCTTCGGGAGGTAGAAGTACGGGCCCTTGCCGAGGTCGATGAGGCGCTGGGCGTTGTGGAAGAAGTAGAGGCCGAAGTCGACGAGGGCGCCGGGGACGGCCCTGCCGTCGGCGTCCACGAGGTGGCGCTCGTTCAGGTGCCAGCCGCGCGGGCGCATCACGACGGTGGCCAGCTCGTCGGCGTCCTTGAGGGCGTACGACTTGCCGGTGCGCTCGTCGGTGAAGTCGATCGAGCGCTGGTAGGCCGCGGTCAGGTTCAGCTGACCGCCGATGACGTTCGCCCAGGTCGGCGCCGACGCGTCCTCGAAGTCGGCGAGCCAGACCTTGGCGCCGGAGTTCAGCGCGTTGATCGTCATCTTGCGGTCGGTGGGGCCGGTGATCTCGACCCGGCGGTCGTTCAGCGCGGCGGGGGCCTCGGCGACCTTCCAGGTGTCGTCCTCGCGGATCGAGGCGGTCTCCGGGCGGAAGTCGAGCGAGGAGGTGCGGGCGATCTCGGCGCGGCGCTCGGCGCGGCGGGCGAGGAGCTCGTCACGCCGGGGCGTGAACAGCCGGTGCAGCTCGGCCACGAAGGCGAGGGCCGCGTCGGTGAGCACCTCGTCCTGCCGGGGCAGGGGCGCGGCGTCGACGATGGCCAGCGGGGACGGCGCTGGTGCGGACATGAACTGTCACTTCCTTCAGCGAGCGGGCGCGGGCGTCGGCACGGGGTGCCGGGCGCGCCTGGGTACGGCTGCTGGCCCCTCTGCGGGGGACCGGCCCTTCTGATCAGTGGATACTAGTTTCCTCATTGTGGAAGTTCAATGGTTTGTTGATGTCGAGATTCTCTGAGTCGACAGATCGTGGCGCTGAGTGCCACCCCCTTCACCGAAGGTGCCGGAGGTCGGCCTCCGTGTCGATGTCGTACGCCTCGGCGACGTCCGCGCACTCCACCAGCTCCACCGCCGCCGCGTGCTCCTTGAGATACGCGCGTGCCCCGCGGTCGCCGCTCGCACTCGCGGCGATCGCGGCCCAGTGGTCCCGGCCGAACAGCACCGGATGCCCCCGCTCGCCGTCGTACGCCGCGGCCGCCAGCGACGCGGGCGAGCGGAACGCCCCCCGGACCCGGGCCACCGCGGCCGCGCCGATGCCCGGCTGGTCGACGAGCAGCACGAGCGCCGCCGCCGCGTCCGTCGCGCCGAGCGCGGTGAGCCCGGCCCGCAGCGACGACCCCATGCCGTCCGGCCACCCGGGGTTGTCCACGAGCACGCACCCGTCGAGCACGGACCGCTCCCGTACGTCGTCGGCCGCGGCCCCGAGCACCACGTACAGCGGCCCGCATCCCCCCGTGCGCAGGGTCTGCGCCGCGTGCTCCACCAGGGGGCGGCCGTGATGGGGCAGCAGGGCCTTCGGGCGTCCGCCGAGCCGGCGCCCGCCCCCGGCGGCGAGCAGCAGTCCCGCGACCGCGCCCGAGTCATTCGTCGTCATGCCCCCTGCATACCGCACGGTGCCGGGGACGGCGGCCCGGGACCCGCGCACGGGCGGCCGGGGACACCGCGGCCGCTCCACGCAACAGACTGGCGCGAACCCGTCGGTGTGGCGTTAACTGGGCGGCCTCACAACCGAGTTGCACGACTGACCACCGTGGGGCGCGGGACAGCGGGAGACGCACGACGGCGTGCGAGGGGGAGTGCTGTGTTGCGGAGTGTGGAGCAGAGAGTGGTGACGGGCAGCGACGAGGATCCGCGGGTGGCGGGGCTGCGCACGGCCGTGGCCCGACTGCGGCGTGAACTCGCCGCCCACCCGGCCGAATTCGCGGACCGGGGGATCGCCGAGGACGAGCTCGCGGCCCTCGACGCCATGGCGCTCGGCGGCCGGCCCGAGGTGCCGCGCCTGCGCCGATCGCTGCTGCTGGTCGCGGGCGCGGTCGGATCGGTGAGCGCGCTGTCCGGGGCGCTGAACCAAGTGCGCGGCGCGGTCGAGCTGTTCGGCACCGCGCCCCCGCCGAGGGGCTGAGCGGGCCGGGCGGGTCAGGCCACCCAGTGCGGGCGGCCCGGCTCGTCGCCCGTCCCGCCGAGCCCGCCGTCCACCGCCGCCGCGATCCGGCGCACCGTCTCGTCGAGCACGTCCACCGGCTGCGTGTAGGGGAAGCGCAGCCGGTGCTCGAACGTCCCCGGATCCGCGCCGAACCGCGACCCGCCCTCGATCCGCACCCCGCGCCGCAGCGCCGCCCGGGACAGCGCGGAGGCGACCGGCCGGCCCAGATCGACCCAGAGCGACATCCCGCCCGGCGGCAGCGCCCACCGCCAGGACGGGAACTCACGGGTCAGCGCGGCCGCCAGATGGTCGCGCTGCGCCCGCAGCACCGGCAGCCTGCGGCGCAGCACCTCGGCCTCGCGGTCCAGCAGCCGCCCCGCCACCAGCTGGTCCAGCACCGACCCCGACATGTCGGCGGTCACCCGCAGCGCCGTCAGCTCGGTGATCAGCCGGCTGCCCGCGCGCACCCAGCCCACCCGCAGCCCGCTCCAGTGCCCCTTGCTCAGCGAGCCGACCGTGACGATCTGCTCACCGCCGCCCGCCCCGGCCAGCGACGCGAAGGGCGGCGGGGTCGGGGTGTCGAGCGCGATGTCCGCCACCGTCTCGTCGACGACCAGCCAGGTGCCGGTCGCCCGCGCCGCCTCGATCAGCCGCCGCCGCTGCCCGGCCGGCATCAGCCGGCCCGTCGGGTTCTGGAAGTCCGGGATGAGGTACGCGAGCCGGGGCGCCGACTGCCGCAGCGTCGCGCCGAACAGCTCGGCGTCCCACCCGTCCTCCGTCACCGGCACCGGGGCGGTGCGCAGCCCCAGCCGCCGGATGACGGACAGCGCGTTCGCGTAGGACGGGTTCTCCACCGCGATCCGGTCGCCGGAGCGGCCCAGCAGGGTGAGCGTCAGCGAGACGGCCTGCTGGGCGCCGCTCGTGACCAGGATCTGGTCCGGCAGCGTCGGCAGCCCGCGCCGCGTGTACCGGTCGGCGATCGCGGCCCGCAGCTCCGGCAGGCCGAACGGGTGGTAGCCCGGGGTCGCCGCGTGCCGCGCCACGTCGTCCGCCGCCTGCGCGTACGCGGCCGTCAGCTCCTCGGTCACCGCGCCCGGGGCCGCGATCGCCAGATCGATCACCCCGTCCCCGGCGGCCGGGGTGGCGACACTGGTCGGCCGCGCGCCGTCCGGCAGCTCCGTCCAGGTCCCCGACCCGCGCCTGCTGTGCGCGTACCCGCTCTCCCGCAGCAGGTCGTAGGCGGCCGTGACGGTGGCCCGGCTGACACCGAGCGCCGCCGCGAACTCCCGCTCCGCGGGCAGCCGGGTCCGCAGCGGGATCCGCCCGTCGAGCAGCAGCGTCCGCACCCCCTGCGCGAGCGACCGGTACCCGGGGCGCCGCCCCGCCGTGGTGCCGGTCACCAGCTCGGCGAGCCGCCTGCTGCCGGGACCGTCCATGCTGCGGACCACCGCTCCTGACGCCATGCCACATCTCCGATATTGGCCCTGCTGTCCAGGCCAATCAGCGTACAGACTCGGGCGGTGGCCGACGAGAAGTGGCCTGCACGGGCGAAGGAGACACGCGATGCACGACGACGGGGACCGGGCCGGGCGGGTGGTGGTCGGAGTGAGCGGCTCCCCGGCGAGCCTCGCGGCGGTGCGCTGCGCGGTGGACCAGGCCCGCCGCTCGGACCGCCCGCTCTTCGCGGTCGTGGCCTGGGAGCCGCCCGAGGGCGAGAAGCTGTACGCGCGCGTGCGGGCCCGGCGCTGGCACGCGGACGCCCGCGCCACCCTGGCCCGCGCCTTCGCGGACGCGGTGGGAGGCGCGCCGCCCGGCCTCGACGTGACCCTCCGGGTGGTGCGGGGACGCGCGGGCCCGGTGCTGGTCGGCCTGGCGGCGGGCCCGGACGACCTCCTGGTGATCGGCGGCCACCGGGGCCCGGTGCACCGCCACGTCCGCCGCCGCGCCTGGTGCCCGGTCCTGACGGTGCCGCTGCGCAAGGTCCCCCGGGCCGAGCTCAGGGCGCTGCTGCGCCCCGCGGGCGAACGCCGGGCCTCCTCTTCGGACAGGCCCTAGCGGGGGCGGACCAGACCCCGGTGGACGGCGGCGGCCACCGCCGAGGTGCGGGAGTCGACGCCCAGCTTGGCGTACACGTGGACCAGGTGGGACTTCACGGTGGCCTGGCTCAGGAACAGCTGCCGGGCGATCTCGGCGTTCGACAGCCCGTCCCGCACCAGTTGCAGCACCTCGAGCTCCCGCCGGCTCAGCGACTCCGCGGGCACCCGCATCCGGTCCATCAGCCGCAGCGCGACCGCCGGGGCCAGCGCGGAGCGCCCCGCGGCGGCGGTGCGCACGGCCGCCGCCAGCTCCTGCGGCGGCGCGTCCTTGAGCAGGTAACCGGAGGCCCCGGCCTCGACGGCCGCCAGGATGTCCGCGTCCGTGTCGTACGTGGTCAGCACCAGGACGCGCGGCCCGCCGGCGAGCGCCGCGATCAGCGCCGTCGCCTCCGCGCCGTGCATCCCGGCCCCGAACTGAAGGTCCATCAGCACCACGTCGATCCGCTCGGTCGCGGCCAGCGCCACCGCCCGCTCGGCGGAGGCCGCCTCCGCCGCGATCTCGAAGTCGGGCTCGGCGTCGAGGACGGCCCGCAGCCCGGCCCGTACGACGGGATGGTCGTCGGCGAGCAGCAGCCGGATCACGCGCCACCCCCGCCGGAGACGGGCAGCGGCAGGGTGACCGCGACGGCCGTCCCCCGGCCCGGCGCCGACTCGACGGTGAACGTGCCGCCGAGCGCCCGCACCCGCGCCCGCATCGCGGGCAGCCCGAACCCCCGGTCGAGGCTGTCACCGCCCGTACCCGCGGCCGCCCGCCCGGGGTCGAAGCCGATGCCGTCGTCCACCACGTCCAGGGCCACCGAGGTCTCCATGAAGCTGAGGGTGATCTCCGCGCGGCGCGCGTGCGCGTGCCGCGTCGTGTTGCCGAGCGCCGACTGGGCGATCCGCAGCAGCGCCACCTCGTACGGGGTGGGGAGCGGGAGCGGGGTGCCGCTCGACGTGCACCGGGCGTCGACGCCCGCGGCCGTCGCGCACAGCCGTTCCAGGGCGCCGGCCAGCGACCCCCGGTCGAGGTCCGGCGGGCTGAGCGCGCGCACGAAGCGCCGGGCCTCGGCGAGATTGTCCTGGGCGGTCGCCCGGGCCCGCTCGATGTGGTCGGCGGCGGCGGACCCGGCGGGCAGGTCGCGTCCCGCGGCGCGCAGCAGCAGCTGGATCGAGGACAGCCCCTGCGCCAGCGTGTCGTGGATCTCGCGGGCGAGCCGTTCGCGTTCGGCGAGGGTGCCCGCGGCGCGCTCGGCGTCCGCCAGTTCGGCGCGGGTCGCGATCAGCTCCTCGATGAGCCGCCGCCGGGCCTCGCTCTCCCGGTACAGCGCCTGGTAGCCGAGCACGGTCGCGACGGCCACGGCGGCGCCGATCAGCGGCCCGAGGACCGCCCCCGCGTTCCACGGCGCGCCGTGACCGACGTACGAGGCGATGGCTGCGCCCGCCGCCACCGCCACGGCGGGCACGCCCCAGCGGGCGGGCAGCAGATGGACGAGGAGGAAGTAGAGGGGGAAGGCCAGCCACAGGCCGTCGGGGGAGAGGACGAGCAGCGCCGCCCACACCGCGCCGAGCCCGGCGAGCCAGCAGGCGGCGCCCGCGCGGCCGGAGCGGACGGCCGGGACCATCGGCCCGGCCGTGTACACGGCGCCCATCGCGGCGGCCACCGTCACCACCGCCGTCGCCGGTTCGTCCGTCCGTCCGGTCAGGGCGCGGACGACGACCAGGGCGAGCAGCCCCGCCGTGAGCAGGTGCAGACACAGGCGCAGGACGCGCGGGGCGGGGGTGAGGGAGCGTGGATCCATACCGCTGTCCAGGGTACGGAGGCGATCCCCCGACGCCGTCAACCGAAAGGTGGAAAGCCGGCTGCCTCCTTCGATCCGGGTGAAGTGTGCCGTGGCGCGATGCCCGGCCGGGTCCGCGGGCCGCACTGTGGACGGCATGTTCGTCGCATGGAGAGATCTGCGGTTCGCCCGGGGCCGCTTCGCCCTGATGGGCGCCGTGATCGTACTGATCACCCTGCTGGTGGGGCTGTTGTCGGGGCTGACCGCCGGGCTCGCGCGGGACAACACGTCCGCGCTGACCGGGCTGCCGGCCGACCACCTCGCGTTCGCGCGGCCCGCCGCGGGACAGGCGGTGTCGTTCACCGGCTCGACCGTCGCGCCCGAGCAGTGGCGGGAGCTGGCGCAGCGGCCGGGCGTGCGGAGCGCCGAGCCGCTCGGCATCCGCACCCTCAACGCGGAGGCGGGCGGCAGAACCGCGGCCGTCTCCGCGTTCGGGGTGCGGCCGGGCTCCGGACTCGCGCCCGACACCACGGCGGCCGGCACCGCCGTCCTGTCGCGGACGGCCGCCCGGGAGCTCGGGGTGCGCACCGGCGGCACCCTCGCGCTGGGCGCCCGGACCCTCACCGTCGCCGCCGTCTCCGGCGACGCCTCGTACAGCCACACGCCCGTCGTCTGGACCGCCCTGGCCGACTGGCAGCGGCTCACCCGCTCCGGCGGCGCCACGGTCGTCGCCCTGTCCACCGGGTCCGGCGCCGACCTCGCGGCCGCCGACCGGGCCGCCGGGACCGACACCACCACCGTCGACGGCGCACTCGGGGCCATAGGGTCCTACCGCGCCGAGAACGGTTCGCTGCAACTGATGCGCGGCTTCCTCTTCGTCATCTCGGCGCTCGTCGTCGGCGCGTTCTTCACCGTCTGGACGATCCAGCGCAGCGGCGACATCGCCGTGCTGAAGGCGCTCGGCTCCTCGACCGGGCACCTGCTGCGGGACGCGCTCGGGCAGGCCGCCGTGATGCTGGTGGGCGGCACCGCCCTCGGCACCGGGCTCGCCGCGCTCGTCGGGGCGTTCGTCCCGGACGGCGTGCCGTTCCTGATGGAGCCGCTGACCACCGTCGGCCCGGCCGCCGTGATGACGGTCCTCGGCGCCCTCGGCGCCGCCCTGTCCATCCGGCGGATCACCGCCGTCGACCCCCTCACCGCCCTCGGAAGTGTCCGATGACCCTGCTGCTCGACGCCATCACGCTGACGTACCCGGACGGGGACGGGCGGCTGACCGCGCTGGACCGGGTGAGCCTGGAGGCGCCGGACGGCGAGGTCACGGCCGTCGTCGGGCCGTCGGGGTCCGGCAAGTCCAGCCTGCTCGCCGTCGCGGCGACGCTCGTCACGCCGGACAGCGGGCGGGTGCTCGTCGGCGGTGCCGAGGCGACCGGGCTCGGCCGTGCCGCCGCCGCCGAGCTGCGGCGCCGGGCCGTCGGCATCGTCTTCCAGCAGCCGAACCTGCTGCCGTCGCTGACCGCGCTGGAGCAGCTCCAGGTGATGGCGCATCTGGCCGGGCGCGGGGCGCGGGGCGCGCGGGGGCGGGCCGGGGAACTGCTGGCGGCGGTGGGGCTCGGCGCGCTGGGGCACCGGCGGCCGCATCAGCTGTCCGGGGGGCAGCGGCAGCGGGTCAACATCGCGCGGGCCCTCATGAACGAGCCCCGGGTGCTCCTCGTCGACGAGCCGACCAGCGCGCTCGATCACGAGAGGGGGGCCGAGGTCCTGGAGCTGCTGGCCGGGCTCACCCGGGAGCGGGGCGTCGCGACGGTGCTGGTCACCCACGACCGGGGGCAGCTGGGCGTGGCCGACCGGGTCGTCGAGATGGCGGACGGCCGCCTCCGCCCGGCCGGACACCGGAGCGCCGTCGGCTAGCGGGGGACGGGACCGCCCACCCGGCGCCCACCGGCCGTCGCCCGGGTGACGGCCGGTTCCCTACGAGGCGGTTCCGGAGCTGGCCAGGGCCGCCGAGAGTTCGCGGGCCACCTGTTGCAGCACCGGGACGATCTTCTCGGTCGCGGCCTCGGTCACGCGGCCTGCGGGACCGGAGATGGAGATGGCGGCGGCGGTCGGCGAGTCGGGGACGGACACGGCGAGGCACCGCACACCGATCTCCTGCTCGTTGTCGTCGACGGCGTACCCGGCCTGCCGCACCTCCTCCAGCGCGTCCAGGAAGCCGTCCGGCGTGGTGATGGTCTTCTCCGTCGCGGCGGGCATCCCGGTCCGCCCGAGAAGCGCGCGCACCTCGTCCGCGGGCGTGTACGCGAGCAGCGCCTTGCCCACCCCGGTCGAGTGCGGCAGCACCCGCCGCCCGACCTCGGTGAACATCCGCATCGAATGCTTGGACGGCACCTGGGCGACGTACACGATCTCGTCCCCGTCGAGCAGCGCCATGTTCGCCGTCTCGCCGGTCTCCTCCACCAGGCGGGCCAGGTACGGCCGCGCCCAGGTGCCGAGCAGCCGGGACGCCGACTCGCCGAGCCGGATCAGGCGCGGGCCGAGCGCGTACCGCCGGTTGGACTGCTGACGCACGTAACCGCAGGCCACCAGCGTGCGCATCAGGCGGTGGATGGTCGGCAGCGGCAGGCCGCTGCTCGCGGAGAGCTCGCTCAGGCCCACCTCGCCGCCGGCGTCGGCCATCCGCTCCAGGAGGTCGAAGGCGCGCTCCAGGGACTGGACACCGCCGCTGGGCGTGGTCTTTGCGGTGTCGGTGGTGCTGGCGTCGGACGTCGGCACGGCGCGTTCCTTTCGAGGACAAGCAGGCGATGGTGCAGCCTACCGACCGATTCCCGGCCGGTGATCTCTTGACCTCGAAGTTCGTCGGTAGCTACGTTCTGCCTACCGGAATCATAATTTCACTTTGTGGAAACGTCTAGAGCCTTGACGGTTCCCGAAGGCGGAGTGAAAACTCCTTCAACAGAACGTTGAACTCATGTACGGGAGGTCCCAGGTGTCGGACGGCGAAGTCGAACTGGTGCTGCGCTCGACCCGCGTCATCACCCCCGACGGTACGCGGCCCGCATCGGTCGCCGTGGCCCAGGGGAAGATCACCGCGGTGCTCGCGCACGACGCGGAGGTACCGGCGGGCGCCAGGGTCGAGGACTTCGGCGACGACGTGCTGCTGCCCGGCATCGTCGACACCCACGTCCACGTGAACGACCCGGGACGCACCGAGTGGGAGGGCTTCTGGACCGCGACCCGCGCGGCCGCGGCCGGCGGCATCACCACCCTCGTCGACATGCCCCTCAACTCCCTGCCGCCGACGACGACGGTCGACAACCTCCGCACGAAGAAGGAGGTGGCGGCCGGCAAGGCGCACATCGACGTCGGCTTCTGGGGCGGCGCCCTGCCCGACAACGTCAAGGACCTGCGCCCGCTGCACGACGCCGGTGTCTTCGGCTTCAAGTGCTTCCTCTCGCCGTCCGGCGTGGACGAGTTCCCGCACCTGGACGCGGAGCGGCTCACCGCCTCCATGGCGGAAATCGCCGGCTTCGGCGGCCTGCTCATCGTGCACGCCGAGGACCCGCACGAGCTCGACGTGGCCCCGCACCGCAGCGGCCCGAAGTACGACGACTACCTGGCCACCCGCCCGCGGGTCTCCGAGGACGTCGCGATCAGGGGGCTCATCGACACCGCGAAGCGGATCGGCGCCCGCATCCACATCCTGCACCTGTCCTCCTCGGACGCGCTGCCGCTGATCGCCGCCGCCAAGGCCGAGGGCGTCAAGGTCACCGTCGAGACCTGCCCGCACTACCTCACCCTCACCGCCGAGGAAGTCCCCGACGGCGCGAGCGAGTTCAAGTGCTGCCCGCCCATCCGCGAGGCCGCCAACCAGGACCTGCTGTGGCAGGCGCTCGCCGACGGCACCATCGACTGCATCGTCACCGACCACTCGCCGTCGACCGCCGACCTGAAGACCGACGACTTCGCCACCGCGTGGGGCGGCATCTCCGGCCTCCAGCTCAGCCTCTCCGCGATCTGGACCGCGGCCCGCGGCCGCGGCCACACCCTGGAGGACGTCGTGCGCTGGATGTCCGAGCGGACCTCCGCGCTCGTCGGCCTCGACGACCGCAAGGGCGCCATCGCCGTCGGCCGCGACGCCGACTTCGCCGTCCTCGCCCCCGAGGAGACGTTCACCGTCGACCCGGCCGAACTCCAGCACCGCAACCGCGTCACCGCGTACGCGGGCAAGACCCTGCACGGCGTCGTGAAGTCGACCTGGCTGCGCGGCGAACGCATCGTCGCCGACGGCGAGTTCACCGCCCCGCGGGGCACGCTGCTCGAAAGGAACAAGTGACCACCATGTCCGCGAACCCCGGGATACCCAGCTTCACCGGCGACGCCAGCCCCTACGGCGGCGGCGACCCGTACGCCGACTACCGCACCGCGGACTTCCCCTTCACCCGGTACGTCGACCTCGCCGCGCGGGCCCTCGGCGCCGGAGTGATCGCCGCCAACGACGAGTTCTTCGCCCAGCGCGAGAACCTGCTGGTGCCCGGCCGCGCCGAGTTCGACCCGGAGCACTTCGGCCACAAGGGCAAGATCATGGACGGCTGGGAGACCCGCCGTCGCCGCGGCGCGGGCGCCGACCACCCGTGGCCCACCGCCGACGACCACGACTGGGCGCTCGTCCGGCTCGGCGCACCCGGCGTGATCCGCGGCATCGTCGTCGACACCGCCCACTTCCGCGGCAACTACCCGCAGGCCGTCAGCGTCGAGGCCACCTCCGTCGCGGGCGCCCCCACCCCGGAGGAACTGCTCGCCGACGACGTGAAGTGGACGACGCTCGTCCCGCGCACGGCGGTCGGCGGCCACGCGGCGAACGGGTTCGCGGTCGACGCCGAGCAGCGCTTCACGCACCTGCGCGTCAACCAGCACCCCGACGGCGGCATCGCCCGCCTGCGCGTCTACGGCGAGGTCGTGCCGGACCCGGAGTGGCTCGCCACGCTCGGCACCTTCGACGTCGTCGCCCTCGCCAACGGCGGCCGCGCCGAGGACGCCTCCAACCTCTTCTACTCGCCCGCCTCCAACACCATCCAGCCGGGCTACTCCCGCAAGATGGACGACGGCTGGGAGACCCGGCGCCGCCGCGACCAGGGCAACGACTGGATCCGCTACCAGCTCGCCGCCCAGTCCGAGATCCGCGCCCTGGAGATCGACACCGCGTACCTGAAGGGCAACAGCGCCGGCTGGGCGTCCGTCGCGGTCAAGGACGGCGAGGACGGCGAGTGGACCGAGGTGCTGCCCCGCACCCGGCTCCAGCCCGACACCAACCACCGCTTCGTGCTCGACGCCCCCGCGGTCGGCACCCACGCCCGCATCGACATCTACCCGGACGGCGGCATCTCGCGCCTGCGCCTGTTCGGCTCGCTGACCGAGCAGGGCACGGCCCGACTGGCCGCCCGGCACGCCGAGTCCGGCGAGTAGCGCGCACTGCGCGCGGGGCGCCCCGGTTCCTGCGACCGGGGCGCCCCGTGCCTGGCCGGCCCGATCACCCGCCGGGTACGGTGAACGGCCCCTCGCGCGAGCCGCCGACGTCTCCGCACGGCCCCGCCCTCCCCGGAGACCCCTTGACCGGCATCGCCCTGCCCGCGCCCCGCCCCCGCGCCTGGCTCACCGACGTCCCCGTGCTCGCCGTCGCCGCCGTGTGGGGCGCCAGCTATCTCGCCGCCAAGGGCGTCACCACCCCGTCGACCGTGCTCGCCGTCCTCGTCCTGCGCTTCGGCGTCGTGCTGCCCGTCCTCGCGGGCGCGGGCCTGCGCGGGCTGCGCGCGCTGAGCGCCGCCCAGTGGCGCGGAGCCGCCCTGCTCGGCGCGATCCTCAGCGGGATCTTCCTCCTGGAGACGTACGGCGTCGTGCACACCTCGGCGACCAACGCGGGCCTCATCATCAGCCTCACCATGATCTTCACGCCGCTCGCCGAGTCCGCGCTCACCGGGCACCGCCCCTCGCGCACCTTCCTCGCGGCGGCCGGCACCTCCGTCCTCGGGGTCGTCCTGCTCACCCAGGGAGGCGGGTTCACGACCCCCTCGGCCGGCGACCTGCTGATGCTCCTGGCGGCCCTCGCCCGCACCGTGCACGTGCTGTGCATGGCCCGCGTCCGCGCCGTTCGGGGCGCCGACGCGCTGTCCCTGACGACCGTCCAACTCGGCACCGCCGTCGCCGTGTTCGCCGTGCTCTGCGCGACGCCCGGCACCGGCGCCACCCCCTGGGACGCGGCCGCCGCCTTCCGGCCCGCCGACTGGGCGGCGCTGCTGTTCCTGTCCGCGTGCTGCACGCTGTTCGCGTTCTTCGTGCAGATGTGGGCCGTGCGCCGCACCTCACCCTCCCGGGTGAGCCTGCTGCTCGGCACGGAACCCCTCTGGGCGGCCGCCGTCGGCATCGCCCTGGGCGGCGAGACGCTGGGCGCCCCGGGCGTCGTGGGGGCGGTCCTCGTGCTCGCCGGCACCGCGTGGGGACGCCGTTCCGCACGTTAACGGCCGGAAAACATGCGGCAGTTGGGATTGACGCGCGTAGTGCTACGCGCGTCAATGAAGGCATGAAGACACCCCCACGCATGCTCAGCGTCGCCGCCCTCGCCGCCGCACTCTTCATCGGTGGCCCCGCCACCGTCGCCGCCCAGGCCGCCCCCACCGCCGCCTCGGCCCCCGCTCCGCTCTCCGCCCCGGCCGCGGCCGCGGTCGGCGACGTCTGCCTCTCCGCCCTGCCCGCCCAGGCGCACGACACCCTCGACCTGATCGAGGCCGGCGGCCCGTTCCCGTACCCGCAGGACGGGACGGTGTTCCAGAACCGCGAGGGCGTCCTGCCGTCGCGATCCACCGGCTACTACCACGAGTACACGGTCATCACGCCGGGCTCGTCCGACCGCGGCGCACGCCGCGTCGTCACCGGCGAGGCCGGCGACGAGGACTACTACACGGCCGACCACTACGCCTCGTTCGACCTCGTCGACCACACCTGCTGAGACCCTGACCCGCGCAGTCCCGCTCAGTCCCCTCAGTCCCCTCAGTCCCGCTCAGTCCCCCTTCTGGCTGTCGGCGGCCGCGAACAGGGCGATCGCGAGCACGACCAGCGCGATGCTCCCGTAGACCTCGTGGCCGCCGACGAAGGGGACCCGCCCGACGAGCCCCCAGCCCAGCCGGCCGGTGAACGCGTGGATCAGTCCCACCGCGCCCTGGACCAGGGCGATCGTGCCGATGATCTCCAGCACCGTCCGCAACCCCTTGTTGTTCATGCCGGGAACCCTCGCCCCGCGGACCCCCCACGCACATCGGCCGCGGGGCGGGACCCGCGCGACACAAGGAGGCGAACGGCCCGGCGGAACGCGACCAAAGTCTCCCGCGCACCGACTTTCGGCCCCGGGGCACCGCACGAAGCGGTGCGCGCCGCCCATGGTGCGTAGATTTGTCGACCATGGAGGCCACGCAGCATCAGCAGACGGCGGACCCCGCGGGACCGGTGGCCGGGCCGCCGCCGTGGCGACGCTGGCTGCCCTCGTCGGTCGCCGACGACCTCGACCTCGACTCCGACGGCCGCCCCGGACCCAGGCGGCGCACCGCCCGCGACTGGATCGTCGACTTCAGCTGCTTCGTCGTCGCCGTCTTCTGCGGCCTGATCCTCGCCGAACAGGTCTGGGACGACCCGGACACCCCGCGCGCCCTCGCCATGGTCGACCAGGTGCTCGGCGCGCTGGCCTGCGCCGGGGTCTGGCTGCGCCGCCGCTGGCCGCTCGGCTTCGCCCTCGCCATGGTCCCCGTGGGGTTCCTCTCGAACACCGCGGGCGGCGCCGCGATGATCGCCCTGTTCACCCTCGCCGTGCACCGCCCGCTCCGCGCCGTCGCCTGGGTCGCGGGCACCGACCTCGTGCTCGTCCCGGTCTTCTTCTGGCTGCGCCCCGACCCCGACTCGCCCTGGGGCGTCTCCGTCACCTTCACCCTGATCGCCACCGTCGCGGTCGTCGGCTGGGGCATGTTCGTCCGCTCCCGGCGCCAGCTGCTGATGTCGCTGCGCGACCGGGCCGTCCGCGCCGAGAACGAGGCGGCGCTGCGCGCCGAGAACGCCCAGCGGCTGGCCCGCGAGGCCATCGCCCGCGAGATGCACGACGTGCTCGCCCACCGGCTCACCCTGCTGAGCGTGCACGCGGGCGCCCTGGAGTTCCGGCCCGGCGCACCCCAGGAGGAGATCGCCCGCGCCGCCGGGGTCATCCGGGAGAGCGCCCACGAGGCGCTCCAGGACCTGCGGGAGATCATCGGCGTGCTGCGCGCCGCCGACCACGGCGAGGAGTCCGGCCGCCCGCAGCCCACCCTCGTCGCCCTGGACACCCTGGTCGCCGAGTCCCGCGAGGCCGGCATGGCGGTACGCCTCGACAACCGCGTCCCCGACCCCAAGGCCGTCCCCGCCTCCACCGGCCGCACCGCCTACCGCATCGCCCAGGAGGGCCTGACCAACGCCCGCAAGCACGCCCCCGGCGCCGAGGTCGCCGTCACCGTCACCGGCGCCCCGGGCGAGGGACTGACCATCTCGGTGCGCAACCCGCCGCCGCCCGGCGCCGTGCCGCACGTGCCCGGCTCGGGCCAGGGCCTGATCGGACTGACCGAACGGGCGACCCTCGCCGGCGGGCGGCTCGACCACGGGCCGGCCGCCGACGGCGGGTTCCTCGTCCATGCCTGGCTGCCGTGGAGCGGGTGACACGGCGGCCCACCGGGGACCCGCACCCCGGCGCCCGAACTACGGTGGGGGCCATGAACGCGATCCGGTTGCTGCTCGTCGACGACGACCCCCTGGTCCGCTCCGGCCTGCGGTTCATGCTAAGCGGCGCCGACGACGTCGAGATCGTCGGCGAGGCCGCCGACGGCGCGCAGGCGCTGACGCTGGCCGGCACGCTCGGGCCCGACGTCGTCCTCATGGACATCCGCATGCCCGTCCTCGACGGCCTGACCGCCACCGAGCGGCTGCGGTCCCGCGCGGACGCCCCCGAGGTCGTCGTCCTCACCACCTTCCACGCCGACGAGCAGGTGCTGCGGGCGCTGCGCGCGGGCGCCGCCGGCTTCGTGCTCAAGGACGCCTCGCCCGCCGACATCCTCGGCGCGGTGCGCAGCGTCGCCGCCGGGGACCCGGTCCTGTCGCCCGCCGTGACCCGCCAGCTGATGACGCACGCCGCCGCCTCCGAGCGCGCGGCCCGCACGGCCGGGGCCCGCACCCGCATCGGCGAACTCGCCGACCGGGAGCGGGAGGTGGCCGTCGAGGTGGGCCGCGGGAAGTCCAACGCGCAGATCGCCGCGACGCTCTACATGAGCGTCGCCACCGTCAAGACCCACGTCTCACGGGTCATGGCCCGGCTCGGCCTCAACAACCGGGTGCAGATCGCGCTGCTCGTCCACGACGCCGGGCTGCTCGACGAAGGCTGATCCGGCCCCCGGCCGGGGTAAATTCACACCGTGATCCAAGAGCTGGACGCTGTTGGGTGAAGGGGGCGGAAGCCAGGCATGGCAGGACCACGTCGGCGGACAGTGCGCGATCTGCGCCGCAACAACCGGGCGACCGTACTGAGCAAGCTCTACTTCGAAGGGCCGCTCAGCAGACAGGAGCTGGGCCCGCTGACCGGCCTCAGCTCGGGCTCCATCAGCAACGTCGTCACCGAACTGGCCGGCGACGGCCTGGTCGAGGAGGCCGGCTCCGTCGACTCCGACGGCGGACGCCCGCGCACCCTGCTGCGGGTCGCGCCCGGCAGCGGCCACCTCGCGGGCGTGGACGTCGGCGAGACCCGGGTCCGCGTCGAGCTGTTCGACCTCTCCCTGAACGAACTCGCCCGCGTCGAGGCCCCGTTGCCCGACGGCCGCTACGACGCCGAGGGCGTGGTGCGGCTGATCGCGGACGGGCTCACCCGCGTCATCGCCGGGGCGGCGATCGCCCCCGCCTCGCTCATCGGCGTCGGCATCGGCGTCCCCGGCATCGTCGACGCCTCCGGCCCCCAGGGCGCCGTCGTGCACGGCCAGACCATCGGCTGGGAGGCCGTCCCGCTGGAGGCGATGCTCCGCGCGGAGGGCGCCCTCCTCGCCGAGCTGCCGCTGGTCGTCGACAACGGCGCGAAGACGCTCGGCCGCGCCGAGATGTGGTTCGGCGCGGGCCGCGGCGCCCGCAACGCCGTGATCACCCTCATCGGCTCCGGCGTCGGCGCCTGCGTCATCGCCGACGGCGTGCCCTACCAGGGCTCCTCGTCCAGCGCGGGGGAGTGGGGCCACACCGTGCTCCGGGTCGGCGGGCGGGAGTGCCGGTGCGGCGCGCGCGGCTGCCTGGAGGCGTACGTCGGCGCGGAGGCGCTGCTCGAACGGTGGCGGGAGGCCGGCGGCAGCTGGTCCGCCCCGGACGAGGAGGGCGCCCTCGCCGAACTCCTCGAAGACCCCTCCGCCGCGGGCGTGCTGGACGAGACGGCCGAATTCCTCGGCGCGGGCATCGCCGACCTCGTGAACCTCTTCAACCCCGAGCGGATCGTCGTCGGCGGATGGGCGGGGCTGCTGCTCGGCCCGCGCCTGATCGAACCCGTGCGCAGGGCCGCCGCCGCGTACGCGCTGCGCCACCCCTTCGCACAGACCACCGTCGAGCTGGGCCGGCTCGGCCCGGACGCCGTCACCGTCGGCGCGGCCACCCTGCCCCTCGCCCGATTCCTGGAGACGGGAGGCACCCGCCGGGAACCGATCGTGAGCGGCGCGAGTTGAACACGGGAGACACGTGGGCGCGGCGCGTCTCGGGGACCGGGAGGACACACGGCATGGCGGACATCATCGACCTCGACGTGTACGCGGCCGGCGGCCGGGCGGGGTTCTACGCCGACCCGTACCCCGTGTACGAGGAGCTGCGGGCCCGCGGCCCCGTCCACCACGTGCGCACGCCGGGCCCCGGCCCCGCCGAGGAGCTGTGGCTGATCGTCGGGCACGAGGCGGCGCGCGCCGCGTTCACCGACCCGCGCCTGGCCAAGTCGCCGCCGTGGGACATGGCGGGCGACCTCATCGGCCCGCACCTGCTCTTCGCCGACCCGCCGGAGCACGGCAGGCTGCGCTCGCTCGTCACCCGCGAGTTCACCCCCGGCCGGGTGGCGGCGCTCGCCCCGCGCATCCAGAAGATCACCGACGAACTGCTCGACGCCATGGTGCCGCGCGGCGCCGCCGACCTGATCGCGGCCCTCGCCTTCCCGCTCCCGTTCGTCGTCATCTGCGAGCTGCTCGGCGTGCCCGACATCGACCGCGACCGGTTCCGCCGGATGTCGACCCAGGTGGTGGCGCCGACGTCCGACGAGGAGGCGGCCGCGGCCCACGTCGAGATCGCCGGCTTCCTGGACGACCTGATCGAGGCCAAGCGGTCCGCGCCGCCCGCCGACGACCTGCTGAGCGCGCTGATCAGGACCACCGCCGAGGACGGCGACCGGCTGTCCGCCGCCGAGCTGCGGGGCATGGCCTTCCTCCTGCTCGTCGCCGGCCACGAGACCACGGTGAACCTGATCGGCAACGGCGTACGCGCACTCCTCGACCACCCGGACCAACTCGCCGCGCTGCGCGCCGACATGAGCCTCCTGGACGGCGCGGTGGAGGAGATGCTGCGCTACGACGGCCCGGTCGAGACGGCCACCCACCGCTTCACCACCGAACAGCTGGAGATCGGCGGCACGGTCATTCCCGCGGGCGTCCCCGTCCTCATCGCGATCGGCGACGCCGACCGCGACCCGGAGCGCTTCCCCGACGCCGGCCGCTTCGACATCCGCCGTGCGCCGCGCGGCCATCTGGCCTTCGGGCACGGCATCCACTACTGCCTGGGCGCGCCGCTCGCCCGCCTGGAGGGCCGGATCGCGCTGCGCTCCCTCCTCGACCGCTGCCCGGACCTGGCCCTGGCCGAGGCGCCGGACAGCTGGCTGCCCGGGGTGCTGATGCGCGGGGTCCGCACCCTGCGGGTGCGCTGGTAGCGACCGCGCGGAGCGGGCCCACCGCGGGCCGGGGCGCGGCCCTCACCGCGCGGTCGCCGGGACGCCCCGGCGCGGCCGGGCCGCCGCACGCCGGCGCACGGTGCGGGCCGCGAGGGCCAGGAGCAGCAGCGCCCCACCGGCGAACAGGACATTGCCGGACACGCTCAGGGTGTGCGGCACGCCCATGTCCCAGCCGTGCTCGAAGCCGACCCAGGCGTAGGTGAGCAGCGCCCCGCCGGCCAGCGCCAGCCGGTGCCGGGCGTCCCAGCCGCGGCCGCGCGCCCAGCGGCCGAACAGCACCACGGCCCCGGCTGCCAGGACGCACCACGTGCCGACCAGCACCCAGGCGGGCACGGCCTCGTCGGGCAGCAGGTCACGGGCCCAGTAGGCGCTGGACACGGCGAACGCGGCGAGGCCCACCGCCGCCGGTGCGGGCGCGGGCGCGTCCCGGCGCGGGCCCGGCCGGCGCCCGACGGCGAAGGCCAGTGCGATCAGCGCGACGATCGCGGCCCCGGCGCCCGCGAACTGCCCGGCCGACGCGACGAAGTGCTCCGACTCCGCCTGCGCGTACCCCAGGAAGACGGCGCCCGCCCCGAACACCAGCGCGGTCACCGCGAGTCCGACGCCGCCCAGCCACGGCCGCGTGCGGTCCCGGGCGAACGTCTCCACGAGGGCGATCGGGACGCAGACGCTCCAGACGGTGTGCATCGCCAGGACGTCCTGGAGCAGCTGCACGCTCGTACCGAGCAGCGGCACGTGGGTCGCCGCGTAGGCGGCGCCGATGTCGAAGCCGCCGTAGTGCGGGTTCCACAGCATCTGGTCGACGGGCCCCTCCTCGACCAGGGCGTACGCGGCCGCCAGCACGATCATCGTGGGCCAGCCGCGCCCGGCGCGCCGGGCGGCCTCCCGGATCAGCAGCGCCCCGCCGCCGTACAGCGGGGCGAACAGGACGAGCCCGGGCAGCTGGGTGACCGGCTGGTTGCCCAGCAGGAACTCGCCGACGAGCGGCGCCAGCAGGAACAGCCCGAACGCGAGCCGCAGCCGGTGCTTCGGAAGGGGTTCACCACGCATGCCCCCGACGCTAGGCGCGCCGCAGGACCGGGGGCATCGGCCGAAGGTCGCCGGGGGACCGACTTAGGTCGCGCGGGCAGCGGCGGGCCCGGCCACCCCGCGGCCCGCCCCGGCACCGGGCACCCGGCACCGGTCGGCGGGCCGCGCCCTCACCGTCCCCCGGCGACCTCGGCGACCCGGACCACCCGCCGCTCGCGCCGCGACACCTCGCAGGCCTCCGCCACCCGGAGCGCCGCCAGCGCCTCCCACCCGTCGCACGGATTGCGCCGCACCCCGCGCACCACATCCACGAACGCCTTCAGCTCCGCCTCGTACGCGGGCGCGAACCGCTCCAGGAAGCCCGGCCAGGGCTTGTCGGCGGCGGGCGGACCCGACGGCTCCGTCGACGCGACCGGCGTGCGGTCGTCGAGCCCGACCACGACCGTGTCCCGCTCCCCGGACAGCTCCATCCGCACGTCGTACCCCGCGCCGTTGCACCGCGTCGCCGTCGCCGTCGCCAGGGTGCCGTCGTCCAGGGTGAGCACCACCGCGGCGGTGTCCACGTCCCCAGCCTCCCGGAACATGGCGGGGCCCGCGTCGGACCCGGCCGCGTACACCTCGACGACCTCCCGTCCGGTCACCCAGCGCAGCGCGTCGAAGTCGTGGACCAGGCAGTCCCGGTAGAGCCCGCCCGACAGCGGCAGGTACGCGGCGGGCGGCGGCGCCGGGTCGGAGGTCATCGCCCGTACGGTGTGCAGCCGCCCGAGCCGGCCCGCCCGCACGATCTCCCGCGCGTTCGCGTACCCGGCGTCGAAGCGCCGCTGGAAGCCGAGCTGGAGCACCGTCCCGGCCGCCTCCACCTCGGCGAGGGCGGCCAGCGTCCCGGGCAGGTCGAGGGCGATCGGCTTCTCGCAGAACACCGGCAGACCGGCCCGCGCCGCCCGCCCGATCAGCTCGGCGTGCGCCGCCGTCGCGGCGGTGACGACCAGCGCGTCGACGCCCCAGGCGAAGAGCGCGTCGACGCTCGGCGCCGCCGTCGCCCCGATCCGGTCGGCGAGGGCGACGGCCCGCTCCGGTGCCACATCGGTGACGACGAGCGAGCCCACCTCCCGGTACCTCTCCAGAACGCCCGCGTGGAAGGTGCCGATCCGGCCCGTACCGATGAGTCCGATGCGCATGCGTCCCAACGTGCCGTGCCGCCCAGATGCTGTCAATCCTTTGTCCTGACAAACCCCGGAGTGTCTCCCGGCCGCCGCCCCGGGCCTCTTTGTCCGGACAACCGGACTTCCGGACTTCCCGTCAACATCTCCCGCCGCTACGCTCGGCGCGTGGCCAAACCCGGAGCCGATCCCACCGTCCAGCTGGAGCTGAGCGTCGACCGCGGCAGCCCGGTCCCGCTCTACTTCCAGCTGTCCCAGCAACTGGAGGCGGCGATCGAGCACGGCGCGCTCACCCCCGGCAGCCTGCTCGGCAACGAGATCGAGCTGGCCGGCCGCCTCGGCCTGTCCCGGCCCACGGTCCGCCAGGCCATCCAGTCGCTGGTCGACAAGGGCCTGCTGGTGCGCCGCCGCGGCGTCGGCACCCAGGTCGTGCACAGCCAGGTCAAGCGCCCCCTCGAACTCAGCAGCCTCTACGACGACCTGGAGGCGGCGGGGCAGCGCCCCGGCACCCGGGTTCTCGGCAATGTGCTCGTCCCCGCGTCCGCCGAGATCGCCGCCGCGCTCGCGGTCGGCGAGGGCGAGCAGGTGCACCGCGTCGACCGGCTGCGCCTGGCCCACGGCGAGCCCGTCGCCCACCTGTGCAACCACCTGCCGACCGGCCTGCTCCCGCTCGACGACGCCCGCCTGGAGGCCACCGGCCTGTACCGGCTGATGCGGGCCGCCGGCATCACCCTGCACAGCGCCCGGCAGACCGTCGGGGCCCGCGCGGCCACCCCCGCCGAGGGCGACCGGCTCGGCGAGCCGGCCGGGGCGCCGCTGCTGACCATGCAGCGCACGACGTTCGACGACAAGGGCCGGGCCGTCGAGTTCGCCTCCCACGTCTACCGGGCGTCCCGCTACTCCTTCGAGTTCCAGCTCCTCGTGCGCCCGTAGGGGCGGCGCCGATCCGCACCCATACCCGTACGAAGTCCGAATGTTCTGACAAAGTCATTGACGCTGCGGTAGGAGCCCGCTACAAACTCCCCCAGCCGCACCGGGCGGCCGGAGGAGAGGTGGCTCCACCATGCTCACGACGCGTACAGCCCGTCACGCCGCGGCCCTCGTCGCGGTGGTCGCCCTCGCCGCCGGGTGCAGCGGCTCCGGTGGCAGGAAGGCCGAGGACGACGGCGGCGGCGGTGGCGGCGGCCGGGCCGTGGACACGCCCCGCCTCAAGATCGCGATGATCACGCACTCCGGCGAGGGCGACACCTTCTGGGACATCGTCCGCAGCGGCGCCAAGGCCGCCGCCAAGAAGGACAACATCACCTTCCTCTACTCCCACGACAAAGAGGCGCAGGGCCAGGCCCAGCTGGTCCAGGCCGCGATCGACAAGAAGGTCGACGGGATCGTCGTCACCCTCGCCAAGCCGCAGGCCATGCAGTCCGTGCTGGCCAAGGCCGAGGCGGCCGGCATCCCGATCGTCTCGATCAACTCCGGATCCGAGTTCTCCCGGAAGTTCGGCGCGCTCGCCCACATCGGCCAGGAGGAGGCCGTGGCCGGCGAGGCCGTCGGCACCCGGCTGACCCAGGAGGGCCGCAAGAAGACCCTGTGCGTCATCCACGAGCAGGGCAACGTCTCCCTCGAGCAGCGCTGCGCCGGCGTGAAGAAGACCTTCAGGGGCACGGTCGAGAACCTCGACGTGGACGGCACCAACGCCCCCGACTCGCAGGCCGCCGTCGAGGCGAAGCTCCAGGCCGACGGCTCCATCGACGCCGTCGTGGCGCTCGGCGCGCCGATCGCGGCCCTCACGGTGAAGGCGAAGCAGGACGCGGGCAGCAAGGCCGAGATCGCCACCTTCGACCTGAACGCCGAGGTCGTGCGGCGGCTGAAGGCCAAGGAGGTCTCCTTCGCCGTCGACCAGCAGCCCTACCTCCAGGGCTACGAGGCGGTGGACCTGCTGTGGCTGCACGCGTACAACGCGAACGTCCTCGGGGGCGGCCGCCCGGTCCTCACCGGGCCCGCCCTCGTCACCGGCAAGGACGTGCCGGAACTGGAGAAGTACACCGCGCGCGGTACCCGGTGAACCGATGGATGATCCCCGTGACCCATACTTGTGCGTTTGGGACCGCAAAGAGGTCCCCAAGGGCCGGTGAACGGCCCTTAGGGACCGGCCGCCGAACGGGGCGCCCGGTCCCGGTGGACAACGCAGCAGACCAAGAAGGGCACGGCCTCGTGGCACGGTTTCGGACCTGGGTGAGCATCGCGGTGGCGGGGGCTCTCGGCCTCGCACTGACGGGATGCAGCAGCACGGGCGGCAAGCGGGCGGAAGACGCCAGGAAAGCCCAGCAGGCCCAGGGGAAGGCCGCGGTGGACACCCCCAGGTGGACCTTCTCCATGATCACCCATTCGGGCGACGGGGACACCTTCTGGGACATCGTCCAGAACGGTGCCAAGCAGGCGGCCGTCAAGGACAACATCAACTTCCTCTACTCGCACAGCGACGAGGGCAACCAGCAGGCGCAGCTCGTGGACGCCGCCATCGACAAGAAGGTCGACGGCATCATCGTCACGCTGGCCAAGCCCGACGCCATGAAGGCGGCCGTGGCCCGCGCCGAGAAGGCCGGCATCCCGGTCATCACCGTGAACTCGGGGTCCGCCGAGTCCAAGAAGTTCGGCGCGCTCACCCACATCGGGCAGGACGAGACGATCGCGGGCGAGGCCGTCGGCGAGGAGCTGAACAAGCGCGGCAAGAAGCAGGCCCTGTGCGTCCTGCACGAGCAGGGCAACGTCGGCCACGAGCAGCGCTGCGCGGGCGCCAGGTCGACCTTCGACGGCAAGATGACCAACCTGTACGTCGACGGCACCAACATGCCCGACGTGCAGTCCTCCATCGAGGCGAAGCTCCAGGCCGACAAGTCCATCGACTCGGTCGTCACGCTCGGCGCGCCGTTCGCCGCCACCGCCGTCAAGGCCGGACAGGACGCGGGCAGCAAGGCCGAGGTCGACACCTTCGACCTGAACGAGAAGGTGGCCCAGGGCCTCCAGGACGACAGCCTCGGCTTCGCCGTCGACCAGCAGCCCTACCTCCAGGGGTACGAGGCCGTGGACCTGCTGTGGCTGTACAAGTACAACGCCGACACGCTCGGCGGCGGCAAGCCGGTGCTCACGGGACCGCAGATCGTCACCAAGAAGCAGGCCGCGAAGCTGGCGGAGTACGCGAAGAGGGGGACGCGATGACCACCACAGCTCCGGAGCGACAGCCCGGGCCCCCGCTCGACGAACGGCTCCTGAAGACCTCGCCGTGGAAGAAGCTCCTCGGCCGCCCCGAGCTGGGCTCGGTCGTCGGCGCGATCGCCGTCTTCGTCTTCTTCGCGATCGCCGCGGACAGCTTCCTGCGGGCGACCAGCCTGGCGACCGTCCTCTACGCGGCCTCCGTCCTCGGCATCATGGCGGTACCGGTCGCGCTGCTGATGATCGGCGGCGAGTTCGACCTGTCGGCGGGCGTCCTCGTGACGTCGTCGGCGCTGGTGTCGTCGATGTTCAGCTACCAGATGACGGCGAACACCTGGGTCGGCGTCGGCGTCTCGCTCCTGGTCACCCTCGCCATCGGCGCCTTCAACGGCATCATGCTGACCCGGACCAGGCTGCCCAGCTTCATCATCACGCTGGGCACCTTCCTGATGCTCACCGGCATGAACCTCGGCTTCACCAAGCTGATCAGCGGCACCGTGTCCACCAAGTCCATCGCCGACATGCAGGGCTTCACCTCCGGCAAGGACGTCTTCGCCTCGACGCTCACCATCGGCGGCGTCGACTTCAAGATCACCATCGTCTGGTGGCTGGCCCTGATCCTGGTGGCGACCTGGATCCTGCTCCGCACCCGCATCGGCAACTGGATCTTCGCGGTCGGCGGTGACGTGGACGCGGCCCGGGCCGTCGGCGTGCCGGTGAACAAGACCAAGGTCGGCCTCTACATGGGTGTCGCGTTCGGCGCCTGGATCTCCGGACAGCACCTGCTCTTCTCCTACGACGTGGTGCAGTCCGGCGAGGGCGTCGGCAACGAGCTGATCTACATCGTCGCGGCCGTCATCGGCGGCTGCCTGATCACCGGCGGCTACGGCTCCGCGGTCGGCGCGGCCATCGGCGCCCTGATCTTCGGCATGACCAGCAAGGGCATCGTGTTCGCCGAGTGGAACTCCGACTGGTTCAAGTTCTTCCTCGGCGCCATGCTGCTCCTCGCGACCCTCCTCAACCACTGGGTCCGCAAGCGCGCGGAGGCGAGCAAATGACCACCCCTGGCGGAGCGACCACTCCTCTCGTCGAGCTGACCGGCGTCAGTAAGTACTACGGCAACATCCGGGCCCTCGAGGACGTCTCGCTCGTCGTGAACGCGGGGGAGATCTCCTGCGTGCTCGGTGACAACGGCGCCGGCAAATCCACCCTCATCAAGATCATCGCGGGTCTGCACCAGCACGACGCGGGCACCTTCTCGGTCGACGGCGAACCCGCCAGTTTCGGCAACCCCCGCGACGCGCTGGACCACGGCATCGCCACGGTCTACCAGGACCTGGCCGTCGTGCCGCTGATGCCCGTGTGGCGCAACTTCTTCCTCGGCTCGGAGCCGACGAAGGGCACCGCCCCCTTCAAGCGCATGGACGTCGACCTCATGCGCCGCACCACCCGCGCCGAGCTGATGCGCATGGGGATCGACCTGCGCGACGTCGATCAGCCCATCGGGACGCTGTCCGGCGGCGAGCGGCAGTGCGTCGCGATCGCCCGTGCCGTGTACTTCGGCGCCAAGGTGCTCGTCCTGGACGAGCCGACGGCGGCGCTCGGGGTGAAGCAGTCCGGGGTCGTGCTCAAGTACGTCGCCGCGGCGCGGGACGCCGGGCTCGGCGTGGTGCTGATCACTCACAATCCGCACCACGCGTATCTCGTCGGTGACCGGTTCGTCCTGCTCAAGCGGGGTGGCATGTTCGGCAGCCACACCCGGGACGAGATCACCCTCGACGAGCTGACCCGGCAGATGGCCGGCGGCAGCGAGCTGGACGACCTCCGCCACGAACTGGAGCGCGCGCCGGTGCCGACGCACTTGGGCGGCCATTCCACGGACGGCACCGAAAAGTAGCCCCGCACCCCTGGGGCGACGGCCTACCAGACGCGCGCCTGTCGTCGTCGTGGCTGGTCGCCCCCTGGGGTCGGCCTTTAACCCGCGCCACCGTCGTGGCCGGCCGCCCGCTGGGGTCGGCCTTTCACCCGCGCCACCGTCGTGGCTGGCCGCGCAGTTCCCCGCGCCCCTGAGGCATGCGCTGGCGCGCAGCCTCCCCTCGAAGCTGCGCTTCGCGCACCGCTCCAGGACGCCGGCCAGGTGGCGCCCCCCAAAAAACACGCACGGACGTCGTCCCACCCCCCCCCGGCGGCGGTGAAGCGCTCCGGACGAGATAACGCACGCAGTGCGCATCTCAGGGGCGCGGGGAACGGCGCGAGAAGCGGCCACCGGGCCGCGCCCGACGAACTGCCCAGGGGTGCGGGGAACGGCGCGATCAGCCACGACGATAGCCGCGCACGACAGATGCCCCAGGGGCGCGGGGAACCGCGCAAGAAGCGGCCACCGGGTCGCGCCCGACGAACTACCTAGGGGCGCGGGGAACGGCGCGATCAGCCACGACGATAGCCGCGCACGACAGATGCCCCAGGGGCGCGGGGAACGGCGCGAGATGCGGCCACCGGGCTGCGGTCGGCGTGCGACCTAGGGGCGCGGGGAATGGCGCGAGATGCGGTCACCGGGTCGCGCCCGGCGAGCCACCCAGGGGCGCGGGGAACCGCGCAAGAAGCGGTCACCGGGTCGCGCCCAGCGAGCCACCCAGGGCCGCGGGCAACCCCGCGGGACAAGGGCGCCGGCCCGTCAGACGGAGAACCGCACCGGCGCCCGGGCAACCACGCAACCCGGCGCCACGCGGTAAACCCGGCATGCGACAGCCCCGCGCCGTGAGGCAGAATCGCCGCAATGAGCACCTACCGCGACCTCGCACACCGTGGCAGCGCACGAGCCACCGTCCTGCGGACCGTCGGCACCCGGGAACGCCGCTCGCACCTGACCGCCCCCCGCGTCCCCACCGTGGGCATCGACATCGGCGGCACCAAGGTGATGGCGGGCGTCGTCGACGCGGACGGCACCATCCTGGAGACGCTGCGCACGGAGACCCCGGACAAGTCCAAGAGCCCGAAGGTCGTCGAGGACACCATCTGCGAACTGGTGCTTGACCTGTCCGACCGGCACGACGTGCACGCGGTCGGCATCGGCGCGGCGGGCTGGGTCGACGCGGACCGCAACCGCGTCCTGTTCGCCCCGCACCTCTCCTGGCGCAACGAACCCCTGCGCGACCGTCTCGCGGGCCGCCTCGCGGTCCCGGTGCTCGTCGACAACGACGCCAACACCGCCGCCTGGGCGGAGTGGCGCTTCGGCGCGGGCCGCGGCGAGGACCACCTCGTCATGATCACCCTCGGCACCGGCATCGGCGGCGCGATCCTGGAGGACGGCCAGGTCAAACGCGGCAAGTACGGCGTCGCCGGCGAGTTCGGCCACATGCAGGTCGTGCCCGGCGGCCACCGCTGCCCGTGCGGCAACCGCGGCTGCTGGGAGCAGTACAGCTCGGGAAACGCCCTGGTCAGAGAGGCCCGCGAACTCGCGGCGGCGGACTCCCCGGTCGCCTACAACATCATCGAGCGGGTCCAGGGCAACGTGCCGGAGATCAGCGGGCCGCTCATCACCGAGCTGGCCCGCGAGGGCGACGCCATGTGCGTCGAGCTGCTCCAGGACATCGGCCAGTGGCTCGGCGTCGGCATCGCCAACCTGGCGGCCGCCCTCGACCCGTCGTGCTTCGTGATCGGCGGCGGGGTGAGCGCCGCCGACGACCTGCTCATCGCCCCGGCCCGCGACGCCTTCAAGCGCCAGCTGACCGGCCGCGGCTACCGCCCCGAGGCCCGCATCGCGCGCGCCCAGCTCGGCCCCGAGGCCGGCATGGTCGGCGCCGCGGACCTGGCCCGGCTGGTCGCCCGCCGGTTCCGCCGCGCCAAGCGGCGCCGCGTGGAGCGCTACGAACGCTACGAGCGCTTCACGCAGGCCCGCGGGGCCGCGACGGGCGCCGACGACCAGTAGAGCGCGTGGAACAGTGACAGGAAAACCAGCCATGACCGTGCCCCGCCAGCCTCCGTCCCCGTACGAGGAGACGTGCCCGCCGGAGGAGCCGCGCGGTCGTACCGTCCGCCGCCGCGCCCTCACCCTCCTGATCATCGTGCTGCTCATCGGCATCCCCGCCGGATACCTGGTGATCTCCGCGAACCAGAGCCGCGACAGCGGCAAGGACAAGGAGGCCAAGTACTCCGCGACCGGCCTCACCATCGGCTGGCCGTCGAAGGTGCAGCGACGGCTCTACGAGACGCCCGTCCCGCACTTCTCGCGCAACGTCGCCTACTACGAGACGAACAACTACAAGGTCAGCCGCCTCTACACCCAGTTCCTCACCAGCCGGGGCGGCCTCGACACCTTCCTCAAGGAGGTCGACGACCGCTACACCGTCGACGACCTGAAGAAGGGCGACATCACGATCGGCGCCCGCGACCGCAACGTCGCCGGCTGGGACTTCACCGGCCCCGGCCCCTGGTACGGGCTGACCCACACGCAGAAGGACCCCGAGCCGACCCAGAGCATCGTGGTGAACCTGTCGAACCGCGACCACCCGATGGTCTTCGTCGTCTCGACCACCGAGCCCTGACCGGGCCGGCCGGCCGGGCCGTCCGGCGCGCCGGACGGCCCGTGGCGCTCAGCCGTTCTCGTCGTCGATCAGATGCACGGCGGCCTCCTCGGCCGAGGCACCCGCCCCGTCGATGCCGGCGTCGGTCGCCGTCAGCGACTCCCGGCCCGCGCCGTCCGCGTCCAGCTCCTCGGCGACGAGCCGCCCCGACCGGGCGTCGCCGACCTCGGCGTCCAGCAGCTCACCGTCGGTGTCGTCGGTGTCGCCGAGCCCGTCGCCGGAGGGCGCCGCCACATCGGGCACCTCCTCCGCGAGCCGCTCGTCCAGGCTCTCGGGCTCCGTGTCGTAGCGGCCCTCGAAGCGCTCCGGCGGCGAGTACCCCTCGTCCAGCGGGTCCTCGACACCCTCCATGAGGGTGTCCGCCGCGTCCAGCAGCCCCTCGTCGTCCTGCACCTCGGACCCGTCCGGCTGGTAGACGTCGTCCCCGAAGGCGTCGTTCTCACTCATGACGTGCTCCCCGCCTCGGCCCGTCGCGGCAGCTTCCAGTTCGCCCGCGGGAAGTGGCAGGTGTATCCGTCCGGGTAGCGCTCCAGGTAGTCCTGGTGCTCCGGCTCGGCCTGCCAGAAGTCGCCCAGCGGCTCCACCTCGGTGACGACCTTGCCGGGCCACAGCCCGCTGGCGTCGACGTCCGCGATGGTGTCCAGGGCGATCCGGCGCTGCGCGTCGTCGGCGTAGTAGATCGCCGAGCGGTAGCTGCGCCCGATGTCGTTGCCCTGGCGGTCCTTCGTGCTCGGGTCGTGGATCTGGAAGAAGAACTCCAGAAGGTCCCGGTAGCCGGTCCGCGCCGGGTCGTAGACGATCTCGATCGCCTCGGCGTGGTCGCCGTGGTTGCGGTACGTGGCGTTCGGGGTGTCGCCGCCGGTGTACCCGACGCGTGTCGAGAGCACCCCCGGCAGCTTCCGGATCAGGTCCTCCATCCCCCAGAAACAGCCACCCGCGAGTACTGCCTTGTCCGTCTCGCCCGGCATGCGAAGCTCCTTCTCAAAGGCTGGCGGAGACGCGCGTACCGGCGCTCCGCCCACTGTCTGTCACTGTCCATCTGAACAGTACGACCGCCCCGTTTCATCCTCGTCGAGCACCTCCCCGCCGCAACTCGGCGGCCCGCCGGCGCCCACGTTGCGCGCCCGGCGCACACCGTCAAGATGGATGGGGTCGGCCGAACGCCCCGCGCGACGGCCGGACCACCGGGGGAGTGCGCGGCCGCCTCCCCGTCCGAGCACGCGCTCGGCCCTCCTGCGCGAACGGAGAACGACCATGCCCCTCTGCACCACTCGCGACGGCGTCGACATCTTCTACAAGGACTGGGGCCAGGGCCGTCCCGTGGTGTTCATCCACGGCTGGCCGCTCAACGGGGACGCCTGGCAAGACCAGCTCAAGGCCGTCGCCGACGCCGGGTACCGGGGTATCGCCCACGACCGGCGGGGCCACGGCCGGTCCACGCCGGTGTGGGACGGCTACGACTGGGACACCTTCGCCGACGACCTGAACGACCTGATCACCGGCCTCGACCTGCACGACGTCACGCTGGTCGCGCACTCGATGGGCGGCGGCGAGCTGTCCCGCTACATCGGCCGCCACGGCACCTCGCGGATCCGCTCCGCGGTGCTGCTGTCGGCGATCCCGCCCCTGATGCTCCAGGGCCCGGACAACCCCGAGGGCGTGCCCCGGAGCGTCTTCGACGACATCAAGGCGGGCATCGTCGAGGAGCGCTCCCAGTTCTGGAAGGACACCGCGGTCGGCTTCTTCAGCGCCGACCGCGAGGGCACCAGGGCCACCCAGGGCAACAAGGACGCCTTCTGGTACATGGCGATGCAGGAGACCATCCAGGGCGGTGTCGCCTGCGTCGACGCCTTCGCGGACACCGACTTCACCGAGGACCTGAAGAAGTTCGACGTCCCCACCCTCGTGGTGCACGGCGACGACGACCAGGTCGTCCCGATCGACGCCACCGGCCGCAAGTCCGCCCAGATCATCCCGGACGCGACGCTCAAGGTCTACGAGGGCGGCTCGCACGGCATCGCGCTCGTGCCGGGCGACAAGGAGAAGTTCACCGAGGACCTGCTGGACTTCCTCAAGAAGTAGCGTCGTCCAGGAGACCCGGCAGCCCGCTCCCCGCCAGGACACCGGCCCGGTCGATCGCGACACGGCCCTCCTTGACGACGGCGTGGATCGACCGGAGGTCTCCCAGCGAGCCGATGTCGGCCAGCGGGTCCGTGCCGACGACGACCAGGTCGGCGGCCTTGCCGGGCTCCAGCGTGCCCGTCAGGTCGTCGACCCCGCACAGCCGGGCGGCCGTCGCCGTCCCCGCGGTGATCGCCTCCAGCGGGGTCAGACCGGCGAACCGGACGAGCAGCCCCAGCTCCTGGAGGTTGCCGCCGTGGCTCGCGGTCAGCCCGCTGTCCGTGCCCATCGCGATCCGCACCCCGGCCGCCGCGCTGGCCGCCACGGACTCCTGCGCCACCCGGTGCCAGTACGCGGACTTCTCCCGCACGGCGGGCGGCACCCCCGGCGCGTCCACGTCCGTCAGCGTCTCCAGCAGCGTCGGGACCAGATACTGGCCGCGGGCCACCATCTCCGCACGCAGCTCGTCGTCGAGGGCGTAGCCGTGCTCGATGCTCGTCACGCCCGCCCGGACCGCCGCCTCGATGCCGGGCCGTCCGATGGCGTGCGCGGCGACCGGCAGCCCGCCGTACGCGTCCGCCTCCTCGCGCACCGCGCGCAGCATCTCCGGACGCATCCCCAGCCAGTCCGGCTGGTCGTGCGGCGAGGTGACACCGCCGCTGCTGGCGACCTTGACGCAGTCGGCGCCCGCCGCCACCAGCTCGCGCACCCGCAGCCGGACCTCGTCGACCGAGTCCACCAGTCCGCGCGGGCTGAGCGGCATCGCGACCGCGGCCGCGTACCCGTCGACCCCACCGGCCAGCGTGAAGTCCGCGTGCCCCGCGCGCTGGCTCAGCATCGACACCGCCACCCGCAGCCGCGGCCCGGCGATCCTGCGCTCCTCCAGGGCCCGCCGGAACCCGGCGTCGAGACCCATCAGGTCCCGCGCCGTCGTGACCCCGTTCTCCAGCGTCACCCGCAGCCGGTCCAGCACCTTCAGCACCCGGTAGCTGGGCAGCTCGTTCACCCCGCTCAGCGGGCTGCCGGCGCGCCCCGGCAGGGCGAAGTGCACATGCGTGTCGATGAACCCCGGGCACAGGGTCCGCCCGCCCAGGTCCACCCGGCGCGCGTCCCGCACCGCGGGCGGCGCCGCGGCCGACGCGCCCGCCCACACGATCCGGCCGCCGTCCAGGAGGAGCGCCCCGTCCGGTTCGGGGGCACCGCCGCGCCCGTCGATCAGCAGGGCGTTGTACAGCAGGACGCCGCTCTTCTCTCCCTCGCGCATACGTTCATGATCGAGCGGCCGGGGCGGGGTGTCGCGCCGGGCGAGGCCGAACCGGTTCCGCCGGGTGTGCCCGGCGGCGGCGCGCGACGGTCACGGCGCGTCCTGGTCGAGCCGGTCGAGCCCGTCCTCCCAGCGGCGCCGGCGGGCCGCCTCGTCCTGCTCCCACCACGGGGGCGCGCCCCGCTCCCCGAGAGCGACCTTCGCGGTGTGCACCCGGTCGCGCGCCGCCCGCTCCGCCGCCGCGTCGCCCGCCCGGAGAGCGGCCCCCACCGCGCGCCGGGCGGCCATGAGGTGGGAGCGCAGCCGCGCCGCGACCGCGTCGGGCAGGGCGGGGTCGGTCGCCCGCCACCTGCGCCCGCGGATCACCACGTAGTGCCCGTCGGGCGTGTGCTCGTGTTCCGTACGTCCCGTGTGCTCCGTACGTTCCGTGTGTTCCGTACGTTCCGTGCGTTCCGTGCGTTCTGTGCGTCGATTCACGCACGGCGTATTCCATGGAGACGCCGTGCCTGAACCACTTTTCGGCCATCGCGCCCCGCCGCCACGGCCGCCCCGGAAGATGGCCTGCCCGTCGTCTTGTCGAAACACGCACCCCTCCTCATGCTGTGTCCATGACATCCCCATCCCTGGGGATGTCGCGGAACGAGCCGGCGCGCGGTCCGGCGCCGCGCCCCGGTGATGTCCCCTCAGACGCGGCGCGGAGGCGTTCCGGCGCGCCGCGGTGTCCCCCTGTCCCCACGGAGGTCGGCAGTATGCGTACGAGTCGAAGGAGACGGCGGCGCGGCGGATGGAGGCGGGCACTCGGACTGCTCCCCGTCGCCGCGGTCATGGTCGCCACCAGCCTGGCCGGGGCGTCCGGCGCCCAGGCGGCGATCCCCGCGCCGCCCTCGGGGTTCACCCTCACCTGGAGCGACGACTTCGACGGCGCCTCGGGCACCGGCCTCGACCAGAGCCGGTGGAAGTACGACACCGGTCCGGGCAGTTCGTTCGGCACCGGTGAGATCGAGACCATGACCAGCAGCACCTCGAACGTCTACCACGACGGCCAGAGCCACCTGGTGCTCCAGGCCCTGCACTCCGGTTCCGACCCGGGCAGCGGCTGGACGTCGGGCCGGGTGGAGACCCAGTCGGCGGCGTTCGGGGCCCCGGCCGGCGGCGTCGTGCGCATGGAGTCCGTCCTCCAGCAGCCCAACGTCACCACCGCCAACGGCGCGGGCTACTGGCCGGCGTTCTGGATGCTCGGCGCGCCGCTGCGGGACGGGGTGACCTGGCCGCGCTCCGGCGAGGTCGACATCATGGAGGACATCAACGGCCGCGGCTCCGTCTTCAGCACGGTCCACTGCGGCGTGAACCCGGGCGGCCCCTGCAACGAGTCGACCGGCATCGGCTCCGGCGAGCGCGCCTGCCCGGGCTGCCAGACCGGCTTCCACGACTACGCGGTGGAGATCGACCGCTCCGTCTCCCCGGAACAGGTCCGCTTCTACCTCGACGGCGCCAACTTCTACACCGTCCGCTCCAACCAGGTCGACGCGACCACCTGGGCCGACGCGATCGACCACCCGTTCTTCATCATCTACGACCTCGCGATCGGCGGCGGCTTCCCGGCGGCGTACGGCGGCGGCCCGAACGCGGCCACGGTGTCCGGCGGCAAGCTCGTCATCGACTCGGTCGCCGTGTACAACAAGGGGCCCGGCTCCGGCGGCGGTGGCGGCGGGCCGGTCTCCGGGCAGGCGATCACCGGCCCCGGCGGCAAGTGCGTGGACGTCGCCGGCGACGACACCGGCGGCGACGGCAGCGCCGTCCAGCTCTGGGACTGCCAGGCGACGGCCAAGGACCAGCACTGGACGTGGAGCGGCCAGACCTTGCAGACCCTCGGCAAGTGCCTGGACATCGCCGGCGGCAACAGCGCGGGCGGCACCAAACTGCAACTCGCCACGTGCAACAACGGCGGCTACCAGAACTGGGTGCGGCAGAGCAACGGCTCCCTGAGGAACCCGGTCTCGGGGCGCTGCGTGGACTCCCCGTCCGGTGCCACGGCCAACGGCACCCGGCTCCAGATCTGGGACTGCAACGGCTCGGCCGCCCAGGTGTTCACCCTCGGCACCCCCATCTACGGGCCGGGCGGCAGGTGCGTGGACGTGGCCGGTGACGACGTCGGCGGCGACGGCACCGCCGTGCAGCTCTGGGACTGCCAGCAGGCGACGGCGCTCGACCAGAAGTGGACGTGGAGCGGCCAGACCCTGCGGACCCTCGGCAAGTGCCTGGACATCGCGGGCGGCGCCAACGCCAACGGCACGAAGCTCCAACTCGCCACCTGCAACGGCGGCGGCTACCAGAACTGGGTGTCCAACGGCGACGGTTCGCTCAGCAACCCGGCCACGGGCCGCTGCGTGGACTCCCCGTCGGGCGCCACGGCCAACGGCACCCGGCTCCAGATCTGGGACTGCAACGGCTCGGCCGCCCAGAAGTTCGGCCTGGCCTGACCTCCGGCCCGCCGGACGGCGGGCCCGCCCGTCGACGGATGCGCCGGTCGACGGGTGCGCCGGTCGACAGGTCCGCCGTGGACCGGATGCGCGTACGGCGGTGCCACCGCTCGCCCCGGTGGCACCGCCGTCCGGCGTCGTCCGCCGCGCCACGCCCCCTGCTCCGGCCCCTTAGGCTGCGCCGCCTACTCCGCCTACTCCGCCTACTCCGCCTACTCCGCCTACTCCGCCTCGACCTTCACGTCCACCGACTCCACGGCGTCCGCGTACGCGATCGTCAGGCCGGGGACCTCCAGCGCCACCCGCGCGCAGACCGCACGGTGCCAGCTCGCCGGGTACCCCGACTCCGGGTGCGCCGCGTGGTACTCGGTGTCGTCGCGGAACGTCACGATGCCCGGCTCCGCCGAACCCAGCAGCGCGTCGACCGCCTTGCGGACGAACTCGCCGGTCAGCCGCTCCAGGTCCATCAGCTGGGTGCGGACGCTGTCCGGGACCGGACGCGCGCCGTTCTCCCAGTCGCGGACCGTGCCGTCCGCCACGGCGAGATGCGCGCCGACCCACTCGCCGGTCAGCCCCAGGAACTCGCGCACGACCCGGAACTCGGCCGGCGTCATCCGCTCGCTGCGCGGCGCCGGTTCGGTGGCCTTTTCGACAGAGATGACGACTCCAGGGCTCTCGGGTGGTGCATCGGTCGGACGCCCGCCAGCTTACGGGGCGCACGGCACCGGACCGCTGGCCGGGCGCCGGTACCGGCCGGGCTCCGCCGACCTGCCGCAGCGGCATGGCCACCGCCGCGCCGGTGAGGTGCCGGACATGCGGCCACCGCACCGAGCAGGGCGTGACGCGAACTCCTTCGCGGCGGGCCGGGGTCGCCCGTCGGCCATGTTTCCCGCGGCGCGCGCGGCACCGCCGACCGCCTCCGCGCGCCGGACGGGCGTCCTGACGCGGCAGGTTCTCCGGCTCCGGACCCGGCGGCCCGTGAGCGGCCCGGAAGCGGACGTGTCCGGTTCGAAGGCGCAGGCGCCCGCCTTGTTTGCCGCGGCCCGGGGTGGTCACCCGGATCCACGCACGTCCTGCGCGTGCGCCGCGGTCGACCCTCATGGTGCCGGCCGCGCCGGGCGCGCGGTCCGAGATCGCCCGCAGGATGCCCGGGAACGGGAAGAGGGAGGGTTGCCATGGCTGACAACGACAAGCCCAAGGCGAAGGCCGAGCAGGCCAAGGGGAAGGCCAAGGAAGCGGCAGGCCGTGCCGTCGGCAACGAGCGGCTGACCGCGGAGGGCCGGGCCGAGCAGGCCAAGGGCGACGCGCGTCAGGCCAAGGAGAAGGTCAAGGACACCGCCAAGGACATCGCCAAGGACTGAGTCCGCGGCCGAGCACGACGACGCGCCCCCCGGCCGATGACCACCGCGTCCGCGCACGGCCGCGCACGGCGATGCTGCCGCGCGCGAGGAGCACCGCGGATTCCCCGCCCCTCAGCCCCGGTCCGCCGGGCTGAGGGGTCACCTCTGCGCCGGTCGGTCTCACAGCCTGCTCATGGACGCCATGGCGTACAGGATCTCGGTGGCGGCGACGACGTCCCCCACCTGCTGCTCGGCCAGCTCCCGGGGCGACAGGTGCCCCGCGGCCAAGCGGCAGAACGCGACCTCGGGCAGGACGACGTGCCCCACGCAGTTGTCCGGTCCGGCCGGCCCGTCGGGCGCGTCGATGGGGAGATACCAGTCGCCGCCGCTCTCTCCCCGGATCTCCAGCCGGACGCTCCGCCCGTCGGCCCCCGGCCGGATCAGGGGCAGCGGCGGCGAGGCAAGTCCGGCCTGCCGCCGCGCGGCGAGCACGGAGGGCAGCATCTGGACGGCCACGCCGATCAGCGTGCTCAGGTGCTCGGGCACGGGTGCCGGATACGGGTAGTTGACGGCGTCCGCGATGTCGGTCGCGTGGATCCACGTCTCGAACGCGCGGTCCAGCAGCGCCAGCCGCAGCGGGAGGACGACCCCGGGTCCGTACGGAACACCGATGTCGGCGACACCGCCCTGCCCGTACGAGCAGGTCCGGATGAGTTCGTAGGTGTGCTCGCGCCAGCGTTCGTGCAGGCCGCCGGGGTCCGCCTCGTCCCGCGCGCCGGAGCCCGCGGCGGCCGCCTCCCCCTCCTCGTGCCGCCACAGCCGCTCGGTCCTGCTGGACGGGTCGTCCTGCGCGCGGGTCTCCGCGTCGGGCCGGGGGACCGGGTCCGTGAGCCCGAGCTGCGCGCCGACCATCGCGTCCACGGCCAGCAGGTGGCCGAGCACGCCCTCGACCGTCGTGTGTCGGGTGGCGGGCTCGTCCTCCTCGCGCCACGCCAACTGCACCGGTTTGCGCCACTCCTGCGCGTTCATGTCGTTCAGGAGGGCGTCCAGACGCGCCGTCTCGGCGTCGAAGGGACGCGCCCATTCCGGGATCTCCACCTGGGGCGAGCGGGCGGCGAAGCAGGTGCCGAGCACCTCCGCACGCAGGGCCGGCGGCAGGTCCAGGTCCATGTGCGGGTGCAGCAGCTCCACCACGCGCCGCAGCCGCTCGGCCTCCGCCGCGCAGGAGGGGCATCCTTCCAGGTGCCGGGCGATCTCCTCCCTCTCCGATGAGGAGCAGGCCCGCAGGGCCCATGCGCCGAGCAGGCGACGCAGGGCTTCGTGTTCCGGCAGTGCTTCAGACATGGTGTGCTCCCGCGGGCAGCCCGATGCACCGCACCATCAGGTCCAGCCCGTTCTGTACGTGGTCCAGTGCCTCGTCCTCGCTCAGACCGAGCTGATCGGCCGCCTGCCGGTAGGTCAGCAGGCTGTTCCAGATCAGATGCAGCAGGCCCCGCGCGGTGGCGCTCATCCCTGCCAGGGCCCGGTCGGCGCCCTCCAGTTCCAGGGCGGTCGGCGACCCGCCCGGGACCCCGCCCAGGCCGGCGGCCACGGTGAACGGCCCGCCGTCGCCGCAGGACGTGCCGCCGGCCCGCGCGAGCGCGTGTTCGCACGCCTGCGCGACCAGCCAGGTCCGCAGCCGATAGCGCTTCGGATCGAACCCCTGCGGCCGCGTCCACAGGTCCTGGAAGACACACATGACGACGGACCGCGCCACGTCCTCGTCCCCCGCGAGGCGCGCGGCCACCGCGTACACCAGCCGCGCATGCCTGTCGTACAGCTGCCCCAGTGCGGCCGCCTCGCCTCTGACCAGCCGCGCCAGCATCTGGCGCTCCGACGCCATGTCGTCCAAGACCTCAGCCCCCTCCGAGTCGCCGGCGCGCAGGGTCCAGCGCACAGCGGTCCGTGACCTTCTCTTCGTCTTCCGGAGCCGACGGCGTCCCGGATTGGTCACCGCGAGAACGGGGCGTCGTCCCTCGCGGCCCCGACCGAGGGGGACGGGCACAGCGGGGCCGAAGCATGACGCGAAAGCATCCCTCCGTTCAGGAATAACTGCGCAGCCGGGGGCATCAGGAGGGAGAACGCCCGTCCGCGCACGCAGCGCGCATCCGGAGATCGAGGTGCGAACCATGACGCACAAAAAGGTTGTCAAGGAATTCCCCGCGGGCGCCCCTCGCGGTTCGTGGCCGGCCGAGGAGTACGCGGCCCGCTTGCGGTCCCAGGGCAAGAACGCGGAAGTCGTCATGGATCTGACCGCCGACGCGTACCTCGTGGTCGACGCCGAGAGCGCCGCGAACGACGTACAGGTCTGAGGAGCCCTCCGCGAACGTCCGCCCGGCCCGCCGCTCTCCGGGCCGCGAAAGAGCGGCGCGGTGACGACGCGGGCCGTACGTCCTGGTCCGCCTCGCGCTGAGCGAAGGCGCCGAGCAACCGGGCTCACCGGAAGAGGTGTTGGGGCGCCGGCCGGCCGACCCCGATCCGCGGCCACCACCTCCGCCCCCGCCGCGTGGCCGCCGCGGGAACCGGGCCGCGCAGCGCCGCCGTCCCGCTGACCGCCCTGCGCGGCAACGGCGGGGCCGCCCAGGCCTGACGTGCCGGTTCGAGTGGTCGACAACCAAACAAAACTCTTGCCGCCGGCCTGGTTGCGGGCGAGTATGGTGCCGGTCATGATCGATCCGTCAACGCCCGTGCGCCTGACCGCTCTTCGCGGAATCGCGCCGTCGCCGAACTCCGACCCGTCGGGAGAGTTCCGTCCGCGACGGCCTGCGGCGGCGTACGCACGCACGGCCCCGGGCGGCCACTCGCCCCTGAGCGCGGGCAACGGGCGCGGTGCTCCTCTCGCATGTACACGAGTCATCGCCCCTGACGCGCGGGGCGGGACCGGGAGCGGACCGGCGAACGGAGTCGGGGACGGATTGGACACCAACGGTAGGAGGACACCCAGTGACCGCGGTTCCCGGTAGCGCCGGCCCTGCACAGCGCAGTGATTCCGACCAGGACCCGAGAGAGGCGCTCCGACAGGCCGGACTCGACGTACGGCCGATTCCCCGGGCCGCTGAGCACACCCCCGCCGGACTGCAACAGGCCGTCAAACAGCGTGCGGTCCCGATGATCTTCAACGGGCTGACCGACGCGTGGCCCGCCCGGAAGTCCTGGGAACCCGAGGAACTGCGCCGCACGCACGGGCAGCGGGAGGTCACGGCGCTGATGGGCCTGCCCACCGACGGCGTGCTCTACCCGCAGGACCAGCAGGCGTACGAACGCACCCTGCCACTGGCCGAGTTCATCGACGTGATGATGGACGAGACCGCCGTCGCGCCGAGCTACCTGGCCTACCAGCGTGCAGCGGACCTCCTCGACCTCTCCGACTGCGACCTGGCCGCCCTGCTCGGACCGGTCGACGGCCCCGGCAGCGACACCCGGGTGTGGATCGGCTCCGCGGGCACCCGCTCCATGCTCCACGCGGACCTCAAGGACAACCTGTTCTGCCAGATATCGGGACGCAAGACCGTCACGCTCCTCTCCTGGGAGGACAGCCGCTCCGCGTACCCCTTCCCGGACAACCTGGTGAACAGCCAGATCGACGTGGCGCATCCGGACCTGGCGCGCTTTCCCCGGCTGCGGGACGCCACGTTCTACAGCACCACCGTCCACCCCGGTGACGTGGTGTTCATCCCGCGGGGCTGCTGGCACGACATCCGCTCCCACACGCCGTCGGTCTCGGTCAACCACTGGTTCGGACCCGCCCAGAGCTTCACCGAGTACCTGGCGCTGCTGGCCCGTCTGGGCCCGGAGTACTGGCGGCGGACCGCCAAGGACTTCATCGGCCACGGCCTGCTCGGCCGCCGCGAGGAGACCCGGTTCTTCTTCTCGCCGCCGTCCACCGGCAAGCGCCTCTACCACGCGCTGCGGACCGGCAACTTCAACCACGACAACGATCCCTCGGCCTGATACGCAGCCGGGACCGGGACAGCCGTCCAGCGGCGGACGAAGATCCTCCGCGGACCATCCACTTCTGCCGACGGGGAGTTTCCTTGCAAGAGCGGGTCCACGAAGCCATAGCCCGGCACGCGACAACTCGGCCTGACGCACTGGCGATCGCCGCCAGGGGACGCTGGACGACCTATGGCGAACTCCACGATCTGGTGCTGGCCACCGCCAGGACCCTGGCGACCACCGTCCGGCCCGCCGAGGAACTCCCCGTCGTCGTCGTCACCGACCGCGGCGAAGGGGCCGTCGTCGCCATGCTGGGCATCTGGCAGGCCAACTGCCTGTACGTGCCGCTCGCCGAGGACACCCCCCGGCAGCGCCTGCGCGACATCCTCACCAGCGTGCGGCCCGGCGCGATCCTGACGGACAAGAAGAACGCCGATCACCTCCGGAGCGCGTGGAGCGACTGCCCCGTGCTGGAGATCGAGCACGCGGCGCAGCCCGGCGGGCCCGACGCCCCTCTGGTGGCACCGCACGATCCGGCGGGGGCGCAGCTGGCCTGTCTGGTGCACACCAGCGGGTCCAGCGGCCCGGCCAAGGGCGTGATGATCGACCATCGCGCACTGAGCAACCTCATGACGGCCGTCACCCTCCCCTACGCACCGGACGCGGCCGATCGGGCGCTGCACTTCGGCGCCTTCGGCTGGGATTCGAGCATCGAGGAGGTCATCCTCCCCCTGTACAAGGGGGCCTCCCTGGTGATGCGCACCGACGAGGCCGACTTCGGGGTTCCGCACTTCTTGCAGGAGCTGGAGAACCAGTCGGTCTCCCACCTCTACCTGCCCACCTCGTACTGGCACGAGATCTGCCTGGAACTGGGCCGTGGCACCGTGCCCTTCCCGCCGTCCGTACGCAGCGTGCTGATCGGCGGTGAGGGCGCGTCCGCCGCCGACCTGGCCACCTGGCGCGGCGCCGTGCCCGAGGAGGTGGAGCTGTGGAACTGCTACGGACTCACCGAGACCTGCGTGACCTCCACGATCTACCGCGACGACAGGGGAATCCCCGCTGAGCGGTTCCGGGGGATGCCGCTGGGAGGCGCGTGCCCCAGCGTGAGCACGGCCGTCCTCGACGAAAACATGCGGCCGGTTCCCACCGGAGAGATCGGCGAGCTCTACATCGGGGGCCCCGGCGTCGCCAGGGGGTACTGGCACGACCCCGCGGGCACCGCTGCGTCGTTCGTGCCGGCTGCCGACGGCGGAGGCCGCCACTACCGGACCGGCGACCTGGCCCGGGAGGACGCCTCCGGCCTGCTGCACTACGAGGGCCGCGCGGACCGACAGGCCAAGATCAACGGATTCCGGGTCAACCCCAACGAGGTCGAGGGCGTGCTCGCGGTGCATCCGCGGGTCCGCAGGGCGTGCGTGATCCCGCGACGGGAACCCTCGGGGCTCACCGGCCTCGTCGCCTTCCTCGAACTCGTCGCGGACGACGGCGACATCCAGCAGATCAAGGACCACCTGAGGGCGCGCCTGCCGGGCTTCATGGTGCCCACGACGGTGGAGGTCCTTCAGGAGATGCCGTTGCTGCCGAACGGCAAGATCGACGTCAGCTCCCTCACGAGCAGGGCGTCCGCCGCAGGCGGCACGCCCGCGGGCGTGCCGGAACCCCGGCAGGAGCACCCGCGGGAACACCACGGCGACGACGAGGTGGAAGCCGTCTGGTGCGAGGTGCTCGGCATCGCGGAGAGCGGGCCCGAGGACGACTTCCTCGACCTCGGCGGGAACTCGCTCTCCGGAATGCGCATCGCCGCCCGCCTCAATGAGGCGTTCGACGTGGAAATCCGGTTCAGGGACATCTTGGAAGGGCGCACGCTCGCCGCGCTCACCGCTCGCGTGACGGAGTTGCGGGCCCGCGCCCGGACCAGCTGACCGCGACAACTACCGCTTGGTGAAAGGGAGACGACTCATGGGTGGAACCGTGGAGAACGCGCAGGCATACGCCGTAGTGGTGAACGACGAGGGACAGCACTCGATCTGGCCGGCCCATCGTGACGTCCCGGCGGGCTGGCGGGACATCGACGTGCGCGGCAGCCGGGAAGAGTGCCTCGACCACATCGAGCGGGAATGGACGGACATGCGCCCCCTGAGCCTGCGCGGTCGGTAGACACACTTCTGGCGGCCATGGCTGTTCGAGTCATCGAGGGGACGACTGACGTGATCAAAACGCTCTACGCCAACGGATGCAGCTTCACCGAGGGGAAGGAACTGGAGGAGGAGGACCCCGAGTTGCGCCTGGCGGGCAGCAGCAAGGACATCAAGACCCAACTGCTGGTCCGCGACTACCGCAACAAGAAGGCGTGGCCCAGCCACCTGGGAAAGCTCCTGGGCGTCGACACGGTCATCAACGCGGGCCGCAGCGGGGGATCCAACGCCCGCGCGGTGCGCATGACGTACGACTACGTGTGCAGCTACCTCGCCGCCGGCGGCGAGGCGGACGAACTCCTCGTCTGCCTGGGATTCACGGACCTGGTCAGGACCGAGCGCTTCGAGAGCATGCCCGGAGTGGACGTCAGGTCCGACGCGCCGTTCGACGACGGCTGGGGACTGATGAAGACCAACCTCTCCCCGCAGAAGCACGGCGCCGACCGCGCCGCCCTACGGGCCAACAAGCTTTACTACCGGCACCTCTTCCGCGAGGAGCAGGCGACGGTCACTTTCGTGCACCAGATATTGAACATGCAGTTCGCACTGTCCTCGATGGGGGTGCGCTTCCACTTCCACGACGCCTTGGCGACCAACGCCGAGCCCATAGCCCGGTTCCCCCTCCTGACGCAGCATCTGCTCCGCTTCATCCGGCCGGGCGTCCACCGATCCGTGTACTCCCTCGGAAACGGCGAAATGGGCTTCAAGGACGGACACACCTTCGAGGAATGGCTGGTGCGCTCCGGCGCGCCCCGCGCGTCCGCCCAGCATCCGCTCTCCGAAGCGCACCAGCTGTGGGCGACGTTGCTCCATTCGGAGATGAAGGAATCCGGCATCGTCTAGTCGGGGGACCGACGGAGAGCACAGGAACTCAAGAAGGGTGCCCTGAACCATGTCGCAATCATTTTCTCACGCAATTGATCACGAGTTCGTGGCCGCTGGAACGGACTTTCCCGCGCTGCCCCAGATACGGGAGTCGTGGGCCGCGCCCGGACAGCACCTGCCGCTGATCCTCGAACCCGAGGTGGCGGGGCTGGACCTGATCGAGCTCGCCGCACGCCACAAGGAGGAGATCCGGGACCGGATGCTGCGCTACGGCGGGCTGTTGTTCCGCGGCTTCTCCGGCGTCACGGCCGAGACGTTCCGCAGCCTCATGACCGAGCTGTCCGGCGAACCGCTCCAGTACCTCGAACGGACCTCGCCGCGCCATGAGGTGGGCAACAAGGTCTACACCTCGACGGACTACCCCGCGGCGCAGGAGATCTTCCTCCACAACGAGCAGTCGTACAACACGTCGTGGCCGCTGCGCATCTTCTTCCACTGCGTGGTGCAGCCCGGCGCGGGGGGCGGCACGCCGATCGCCGACTCCCGCAAGATCTACCACCGCATCTCCGAGGCCACCCGCACCAAGCTCGAAGAGCGCAAGTACCGCTATGTGCGCCACTTCGGCGGCCGGCTCGGCCTCAGCTGGCGCGAGGCCTTCCAGACGGAGGACTGCGGCGAGGTGGAGGAGTACTGCCGGCTGAACGACATCAGCTACACCTGGGGCGAGAACGATGCGCTGACCACCCATCAGATACGCCCGGTCGTCGCGCGGCACCCCGTCACCGGCGAGGTCACGTGGTTCAACCACCTGGTCTTCTTCAACGTCCAGATGTTCGACCCCGGCACCGTGAAGGCCCTGATGTCGATGGGGAAGGACCAGCTCCCCAACAACACCTACTACGGCGACGGCGCCGACATCGAGCCGGAGGTCATCGAGGAGCTCCGCGCGGCGTACCTGGCGGAGAAGGTGGTCGTCCCCTGGCGCGAGGGTGACGTCCTGATGCTCGACAACATGTTCGTGTCCCATGCCCGCGAGTCGTTCACCCCGCCCCGCCAGATCATCGTCGGCATGACGGAGCCGTGCACGGCCGGCCGCTGACCGCCGCCCGCCCACCGTGTCCCCTGCGCGCGGGGGCCTCCCGGACGCCCCTGCCCGTCCCGCACGCCTCATGAGCGCCCACCGGCCGAGAGCACGGTTCCGGTCGCCGGGGAGGCGCGGATCGCACCAGCTGATTGAAGGGTATGACCAGATGTCTTCTTCCCACGCCAGCGCCCTGTCCCCGTCCGACTGGACCCGTGGTCCGGTCGCCGACCTGTTCTCCTCCTACGTGGCCTCCTCCGCGATGTCCACAGCGTGCCAGCTGGGACTCCTCGACCGGCTGGCCGAGAGGGGCGAGGCACGCCTCGGCGACAGCGCCGGGGACCGACTCGACGTGAACGTCGTGCGGAACGTCTACCGCGCGCTCCACTGGGCCCAGATCGTCCAGGTCAAAGACAGCGACCTGGTCGTACCAGGGCCGCGGTTCGAGGAGGCCTACGCCGCACGCGGCTACTTCTACTGGCTGGTCAAGGGCTGTGGCGAGCTCTTCAGCCTCGCACCGGACGTGACCCGCGAGGACCAGCGGGAGGGTGACTTCTACCACCGCGACATGCGCGCCGTGGCCATCGGCTCGCGGCTGATCGGCGAGGAGGAGGTCGAGCGGCTCTTCGACACGGTCCTGGCCGACCTCCCCGTCAAGAAGGTCGCCGACCTCGGATGCGGGTCGGGACAGCGCCTCATCCGCATCGCCGGAAACCACCCGGGCGTCGACGGCGTCGGAGTGGACCTGTCGACCGCCGCGGTCCAGCTGGCCACCGAGTCGGTCCAGGAGGCCGATCTCGCGGACCGGATCACCGTGCTCCAGGGCAACGTCCTGGAGCTCGAACCGCTCCCCGAGTTCGCCGACGTGGACACCGTCACCTGCGTCTTCATGGGGCACGACTTCTGGCCGTACGAGAGCTGCGTGAACACCCTGCGCCGGCTGCGGAGGGCGTTCCCCGCGGCCGAGCGGCTGTTCCTCTGCGACGTCGTCCGCACCACCGAACTGCCCGACGCCGACACCACCATCTTCACCCTGGGCTTCGAGTCGGTCCACGCGCTGATGGGCGACTACCTGCCGACGTACGACCAGTGGCAGGAGGCCTTCGAGGAGAGCGGCTGGAAGCGCGCGGCCGTCCACCCGACGACCACTCCGCCCAACGGCTTCTTCTTCGAGCTGGTTCCCGTGACGCAGGCGTGAGCGGGACCGTCCACGCCTGCCGGCCGTAGCGCACGGCGTGGGGCACGACGGGGGGCGGGTCACCGGGCAGTTGCCCGGTGACCCGCCCCCCGTCGTGCCCCACCTCGCTCAGGAAAGACGCTGGTGCACCCATACGTTGGGCTCGACGTAGACGGCGAAGCCGTTGAACAGGTCGCAGTGAACGGGCGTCAGGGCCCCCGGAACGACCACCGGGCCGCTCTCGTCGAAGGGCAGGCCGGTCCACTGCCGCCACTGGTCCAGCGACCCGGGGACGACCATCGACGCGGGGGCTATCCCGACGATGTCGGAGCCGAGCCTGACGTGTGCGCGCAGCAGCGGGTCCGCCGGCAGTCCCGCCGCCGTCGACCGCGCCACGTAGTCGCTCATGGAGACGTGCGGGGCATCCGCCTTCCCCGGCGGCCGGACCGGCGCGACGAAGTGGCGGAAGCCCTTGGCCCTGGTGTTCGCATGGAGTGCGCGGAGCATCTCGGTCCCGAGCCCCGACCCCCGCAGCTCCGGGCGCACCATGACCTCGAGACCGCAGACCGCGTCGCCCTTGTAGCCGGCCAGCCGGGTGAGGTGGGCCTGACGCACCATGCCGTCCCATCCGGTGTCGGGCAGTCCGTCCGGCGGGGTGTCGGCCAGGCCGACGGGGATCGAATGCGCCCGGGCGAGCACCTTGTCGGGCGCGTCGGCCGAGAAGGCGACGAGCGTGAACCCGGCGTAGTGCCGGGCCACGTCGATGTGGAACCGCTCGCCGATCGGCTCGTGCGTCATGAACTCCGGCCAGTTGCCCTTGAGGGCCTCCACGCCCCCCGTCAGCTCGGGCCGCTCCGCCAGCGTCGCCACGCGAAGGTCCTCGGTCACGATGTTCCCCTGTTCCCCTGCTCCGTTGCCAGTGGGCCGCGGCCGGCCCGCTCGGACGTCACCCCGCGCGGCCTCACGCGCTGTCCCCGGCGGTGGCCACGGGGTGGATGTGGGCCGCCAGCGCGGCGATGGTCGGGTGGTCGAAGACCGCTTGCAGACTGACCTCGGTGTCGAGCTCCTCGTTGATGCGGGAGATGACCTGGATGGCGAGCAGGGAGTGGCCGCCGAGTTTGAAGAAGTCGTCGTGGATGCCGATGGGGGTGACGTCGAGCAGCTCGGACCAGATGGCCGCGATGGCCTTCTGGGCGGGATCGGTGGGCGCCTGGAAGGCGGCGTCCAGGTCGGGGCGCGCCCCGTCGGGATCGGGCAGGGCGCGGTGGTCGAGCTTCCCGCCGGGGCCGAGCGGGAGCTCCTCCAGACCGACGACGACCGAGGGGACCAGGTGGCTCGGCAGGCGACGCGCCAGGTCCTCGCGGAGCCGCGGGTCGGGGAACTCCCGGCCGGCCGCACCCGCCGCTCGTCCGTGCCCGGGGGCGGGCGTGACGTAGGCGACGAGCCGCAGGGTGTCGGACCCGTCCCCCCGGGCCACGACGGCCGCCTGGCCCACGCTCTCGTGGTCGCGCAGGGCGGCCTCGACCTCGCCCGGCTCGACGCGGTAGCCACGGATCTTGACCTGGTCGTCCACGCGGCCGAGGAACTCCAGGTCGCCCGAGGGCAGATACCGCACCAGGTCGCCGGTGCGGTAGAGCCGGTCGCCGGGCTCTCCGAAGGGGTCGCGCACGAACCGCTCGGCGGTGAGCTCGGGGTTGTTCCGGTAGCCCCGGCCCACGCCGGCGCCGCCGATGTAGAGCTCTCCGGGGACGCCGACGGGGGTGAGGGCCTGGTGGGCGTCGAGGACGTAGAGGCGGGTGTTGGCGATGGGCCTGCCGATCACCGGGCGGTTGCCTTCCACCCGGGCCACGGTGGCGTCGACCGTGCACTCGGTCGGGCCGTACAGGTTGTACGCCTCGTGCCCGTGGCGCGCCGACAGCGCGGTGAGCATCAGCCACAGCTCGGGATCGATGGCCTCGCCGCCGATCAGGCTGAAGCGCGGCGCGTACTCGCGGCTGAAGACGCCCGAGTCGATGAGGCCGCGCAGGAGGGACGGGGTGCAGCTGAACGCGTCGATCCGCTGCTCCCGCATGTAGCGGACGACCGCGGACGCATCGCGTCGTGTCGCCTCGTCCAGCACGTGCAGGGTCACGCCCTCGCACATCAGCAGCAACAGTTTCACGGAGGAGTCGAACGACAGGGAGGACAGCAACAGGCTCTGCATGCCGGGCGCGTAGACGTCGCGCTCGCCCCACTCCTTGCGGAACGCCAGCGCCAGGTTCGCCACGGAACCGTGGGTGATTTCTACGCCTTTGGGTTGGCCGGTGGATCCGGAGGTGTAGATGAGGTAGGCGAGGTCGTGGGGTTGGGGTGTGTGGGGTGTGGTGGGTGGGTTGGTGGGGGTGGGTGTGGTGTGGATGGGGATGTGTGTGGTGTGGGGGTTGGTGGGTGTGGGGGTGTTGGTTCCGGTGAGGATGTGGGTGGTGCCGCTGTCGTTGATCATGTGGTTGAGGTGGTGGGTGGGGTAGGTGGGGTCGAGGGGGAGGTAGGCGGCTCCGGTGTGGAGGGTGGCGAGGATGCCGATGATCATTTCGTGGGGGTGGGTGGCGGTGATGCCGACGGTGTGGCCTGGTTTGACGCCTGCGGTGTGGAGTCGGTGGGCGGTGTGGCGGGCGGTGTTGTCGAGTTGTTGGTAGGTGAGGGTGGTGGTGCCGTGGGGGGTTTGGGTGGTGAGTGCGGGGGCGTGGGGGGTGTGGGTGAGTTGGGTGTTGAAGAGTTCGGTGAGGGTGGTGGGTTGGGTGTGGGTGGTGGTGTTGTTCCAGTGGGTGGTGAGTTGTTGGTGTTCTGTGGGGTCGATGTGGGGGAGTTCGGAGAGGTGTTGGTCGGGGTGGTGGGTGATGGCGTTGAGGGTGTTGAGGTAGGCGTTGGTGATGCGTTGGATGGTGGTGGGGTTGTAGAGGTCGGGGTTGTAGATGATTTGGCCGGTGAGGGTGTTGTCGGTGTTTTCGGTGAGGTGGAGGGAGAGGTCGAAGCGGGTGACTTCTTCGTTGGGTGTGAAGGGGGTGGTGGTGAGGTGGGGGAGGGTGAGGGTGGGTGGGGTGAGGGTGTTGAGTTGGAACATGATCTGGATGAGGGGGTTGTGGCTGAGGTCGCGGGTGGGGGCGAGTTCTTCGACGAGGTGGTCGAAGGGGAGGTCTTGGTGGGCGTAGGCGTTGAGGGCGGTGGTGCGGACGTTGTGGAGGTGGGTGGTGAAGGTGGGGTTGTCGGTGAGGTCGGCTCGGATGATGAGGGTGTTGAGGAAGAGGCCGATGAGTGGTTCGAGTTCGGGGTGGGGGCGTGCGGTGATGGGGGTGCCGATGAGGATGTCGTCGGTGGCGGTGTAGCGGGCGAGGACGGTGTGGAAGGCGGCGAGGGTGACCATGAACATGGTGGCGTTGTGTTCGTGGCCGAGGGTGCGTAGTGCGGTGGTGGTGTGGTGGGGGATGTCGAAGGTGGTGGTGGCGCCCCGGTGGGAGCTGATGACGGGTCGGGGCCGGTCCAGGGGGAGTTGGAGGACGGGGGGTGCGTCGGCCAGCTCCGCACGCCAGAACTCCATCTGGGACGAGAGCTTGCCGTCCTCGAACCAGAGTCGCTGCCAGGCGGCGAAGTCGACGTACTGCACCGGAAGGTCCGGCAGTGCGGCGTCCCGGCCCTCGACCGACGCGGTGTACAGCGCCTGGAGTTCGTCGAACAGCACCGTCCGGGACCAGGCGTCGGCCACCACGTGGTGCATCGTCACCATCAGGACGTGGTCGTCGGCCGCCAGCCGCAGCAGGCCCGCGCGGAACATCGGTCCGGTGGAGAGGTCGAACGGCGTGAGCGCCTCGGCCGCGACCATGCGGCGCGCCGCGGCCTCCGGATCCGGTTCCGCCGATATGTCGGTCACCGCCAGGTCCACCGGCCGCGGCGCGCCGACCGACTGCCACGGCCGGCCGCCCTCGTCGTGCAGGGTCGTCCGCAGCACCTCGTGCCGCGCCACCACACCGCTCAGCGCCGCGCGCAGCGCGTCCACGTCGAGCGCGCCGGTCAGCCGCACCGCGTCGGGGACGTTGTAGAACGGGTTGTCCGGCATCAGCTGGTCGAGGAACCACAACCGCTGCTGGGCGAACGACAGCGGGAGCCGCTCGGTCCTCGGCACCGGCCGGAGCGCTCCCCGGGTCCTGTCGACGGTGCCGGTCAGGCCGTCCACGTGCTCCGCCAGCGCGGTGATGGTGGGGCTGTCGAAGATCACCCGCAGGGTCATCTCCGTGTCGAAGGCCTCGTTGATGCGGGAGATGACCTGGATGGCGAGCATGGAGTGGCCGCCGAGCTCGAAGAAGTCGTCGTGGACGCCGATGGGGGTGACGTCGAGCAGCTCGGACCAGATGGCCGCGATGACCTCCTGGGTGGAACCGGCGGGCGCCTGGAAGGCCGCGTCCAGCTCGGGACGCGCACTGTCGGGCTCGGGCAGGGCGCGGCGGTCGAGCTTTCCACCGGCGCCGACCGGGAGTTCGTCCAGCACCATGATCACGGAGGGGACCATGTGGTCGGGCAGCAGCTGGGCGAGCTCGTCGCGGAGCTGGGGGCCGGGGGACTCCTGCCAGGTGTGCCCCGGGGCGGAGGTGACGTAGGCGATGAGCCGCAGCGCGTCGGGCGTGTCACCGTGGACGACGACGACGGCCTGGTCCACACCGGTCTGCTTGCGCAGGACCGCCTCGATCTCGCCCAGTTCGATGCGGTGGCCGCGGATCTTGACCTGGTTGTCGACCCGGCCGAGGAACTCCAGGTCGCCCGAGGGCAGATAGCGCACCAGGTCGCCGGTGCGGTAGAGGCGGTCGCCCGGCTCCCCGAACGGGTCGGGCACGAACCGCTCGGCGGTGAGCCGCGGCCTGTTGAAGTAGCCCCGGCCCACGCCGGCGCCGCCGATGTAGAGCTCGCCGGGGACGCCGATGGGGGTGAGGGCCTGGTGGGCGTCGAGGACGTGGAGGCGGGTGTTGGCGATGGGCCTGCCGATCACCGGGCGATCGCCCCGCACCGGCGCCACGGTGACGTCGACCGTGCACTCGGTCGGGCCGTACAGGTTGAACGCGGTCACGTCGTCGCGGCCCGCGAGCTGCTGCCACAGCGCGGCCGGGAAGGGTTCGCCGCCCGCCAGGATGCGCAAGGGGGAGGGGGTGGGGCCGGCCGCGAGCAGGGCGGCGAGCTGGGACGGTGTGCAGCTCACCGAGTCCACGCCGTGTTCGCGCAGGTACCGGGCGGCGGCGGGGAGGTCCCGGCGGTTCTCGGGGACGTGCAGGCAGCCGCCGGTCAGCAGGATGCCCAGCGCGCGCCACGAGGCGTCGAAGCTGAGGGAAGCAAGAAGGAGCACCTGGGATCCGAAGTACTGCCGAAGGCCGCCCAGCGCACTTGTGAGGTTGGCGTGGGTGATTTCTACGCCTTTGGGTTGGCCGGTGGATCCGGAGGTGTAGATGAGGTAGGCGAGGTCGTGGGGTTGGGGTGTGTGGGGTGTGGTGGGTGGGTTGGTGGGGGTGGGTGTGGTGTGGATGGGGATGTGTGTGGTGTGGGGGTTGGTGGGTGTGGGGGTGTTGGTTCCGGTGAGGATGTGGGTGGTGCCGCTGTCGTTGATCATGTGGTTGAGGTGGTGGGTGGGGTAGGTGGGGTCGAGGGGGAGGTAGGCGGCTCCGGTGTGGAGGGTGGCGAGGATGCCGATGATCATTTCGTGGGGGTGGGTGGCGGTGATGCCGACGGTGTGGCCTGGTTTGACGCCTGCGGTGTGGAGTCGGTGGGCGGTGTGGCGGGCGGTGTTGTCGAGTTGTTGCTAGGTGAGGGTGGTGGTGCCGTGGGGGGTTTGGGTGGTGAGTGCGGGGGCGTGGGGGGTGTGGGTGAGTTGGGTGTTGAAGAGTTCGGTGAGGGTGGTGGGTTGGGTGTGGGTGGTGGTGTTGTTCCAGTGGGTGGTGAGTTGTTGGTGTTCTGTGGGGTCGATGTGGGGGAGTTCGGAGAGGTGTTGGTCGGGGTGGTGGGTGATGGCGTTGAGGGTGTTGAGGTAGGCGTTGGTGATGCGTTGGATGGTGGTGGGGTTGTAGAGGTCGGGGTTGTAGATGATTTGGCCGGTGAGGGTGTTGTCGGTGTTTTCGGTGAGGTGGAGGGAGAGGTCGAAGCGGGTGACTTCTTCGTTGGGTGTGAAGGGGGTGGTGGTGAGGTGGGGGAGGGTGAGGGTGGGTGGGGTGAGGGTGTTGAGTTGGAACATGATCTGGATGAGGGGGTTGTGGCTGAGGTCGCGGGTGGGGGCGAGTTCTTCGACGAGGTGGTCGAAGGGGAGGTCTTGGTGGGCGTAGGCGTTGAGGGCGGTGGTGCGGACGTTGTGGAGGTGGGTGGTGAAGGTGGGGTTGTCGGTGAGGTCGGCTCGGATGATGAGGGTGTTGAGGAAGAGGCCGATGAGTGGTTCGAGTTCGGGGTGGGGGCGTGCGGTGATGGGGGTGCCGATGAGGATGTCGTCGGTGGCGGTGTAGCGGGCGAGGACGGTGTGGAAGGCGGCGAGGGTGACCATGAACATGGTGGCGTTGTGTTCGTGGCCGAGGGTGCGTAGTGCGGTGGTGGTGTGGTGGGGGATGTCGAAGGTGGTGGTGGCGCCCCGGTGGGAGCTGATGACGGGTCGGGGCCGGTCCAGGGGGAGTTGGAGGACGGGGGGTGCGTCGGCCAGCTCCGCACGCCAGAACTCCATCTGGGACGACAGATCGGACTCGGGCCCCTGAGCCGTCACCCACAGCATGTGGTCGTCGGGGGCCAGCCGCACCAGGCCGGCGCGGAGCGAGGGCCCGGCCGTTGAGCCCGCCGACCCCGACGGGCCGAGAGGCAGGTCGGACGGCGCCGATGCCTCCTGCGCGACCAGCCGACGCGCGGCGGCCTCGGGGTCCGGCTCCGCCGACACGTCCACGACCGGCAGGGCGACCGGCGGCCGGCGGCCACCCGGGTCACCCACAGCGTCGTTCAACGTCGCTCCCAGCGCCTCGACGTCCAGCTCGCCCCTCAGTCGGACAGCGCCCGGCATGGTGGAGAACGGATTGCCCGATTCCAAGGTCACGTCAGCCCACTTTCCCGTCATGTGACATGGCAATGAGTAAGTCACAGCCCCATCAGGCTGCGCGCCGCCGCATCGACGATCGCCGTCACGCGTTCGACATTCGGTTCTAGAAAGAAATGATCGCCGTCGATCTCGACGCTCCGGAATCTCCCCGTCGTGAAACGGGACCACTGCCGGACGTGACTCAGCGGAGTGCCCTCGTCCTGGCTCCCGTAGAGCCCTACCACCGGGATCGGCACTCCCTGCTCACGGATCCCCCGCGCGGCGTCCGAGAGGTGCAGATCCGCCTTCAGCGCGGGCAACATCATCTGCGCGAACGCCGGATCGGCCGCCAACTGCGCGTGCAGGCCGCTCACGGAGGCGAGCCGGCTGAGGAGTTCCGCGTCCGACAGGTCGCGGGCGCTCGACCGCAGCGGGCCGCTCCACGGGGATCGCCGTCCGGAGACGAAGAGCACGGCATCGGATTCGCCCCGGTCGCCGAAGAGTTCCTGCCCCACGCGGGCGGCCAGCGTCGCCCCGAGGCTGTGCCCGAACAGGACGGTCTTCTCGTCGGCCAGGGGTGCGATCGCCTCGACGAGCGCGCTCACCACCCGCTCGGCGTCCGCCTCGGCCGGCTCCGCGATGCGGTCCTCCCGGCCCGGGAGCTGGACCGCATACACATTGACCAGCCGCGACAGGTGGCGGGGCCAGTCCCGGAAGACCCTGGCCCCGCCCCCCGCGTAGGGAACACAGATGAGATTGCACAGGGTCACGGGGCGATCCGGCGTGAGATTCCTGAGGATCCCACCCGTTCCCGCCCCGCCACCCGCCCTGCCCGGGGCGCGCCGCTCAGTCAAGGTAGGACTCGAGCATGCCCGTCCGGCGAACGTCCAGGGTGGCGCAGTGGAAAGAGCCGCCGAAGCTGTTGAAGTTCCGGAAGTTGCACGGAATCGGGGTGAAACCCCAGCTCTTGAACATCTGGATCATCGGCTCGTCCTGGGCCTCGACGATCACCCGCTCCTCGTCCAGCATGAGGATGTTCATGTTGATCCACTTGCTCGTCATGTACAGCGGGTGCGCGTCGGGGATCACCGGGGCCGGGGCGGCCATCAGGTCCCAGCCCTTGAACATGGAGGGAACCTCGCGCACGCGCTCGGGGTTGATGAGCAGCTTGCCGGGAGCCAGCGGCGCGATGGTCGCGTCGATGTGCATGGGGTGCCGGTCGTCGAACTCCACCACCCTGACGCGGTACTCGTCCCCCAGGCAGCGGCGGACCCACTCGATGCCGAACTCATTGGTGACGTTGCTCTTCTGCGCGACGATGTCGCGCCCGAAGCGGAGGAAGTCGGCGGCGTCGAAGGTGGGCTCGAACTCCGTCACCACCAGACGCGTCGGCTCGCCCTCCGCCGGCTCGGTCCAGTCGAGGTCGTACTGGGCGTCCGTGAGCTCCGGCTTGGGCCCGGCGGTCCACCGCGCTCCGCTGTGGAAGTACTCCTTGAGCAGCGGCCGGTACGCCAGGGACTCGTAGTAGCGCGACCGCCAGGCCATCGGGCACTCGATGATCTGGTCACCCACGACCAGCAGGGCGTCGCGCGGCATCGCGGCGTACAACCCGGTGCTCGTCCACGCGCCGGTCGAGTAGGGCCGGGACTGGGGGATCGGCTCGGGGCGGCGCACGGTGACGCCCTCGCCCTCCAATATGCGGACGAACTCCTCCAGCTCCTCGCCGGCGGCCTTCACCTGTTCGGCCGGGAACGCCTGTCCCGCGTGCTGCCGGAACGTGCCGTGCTGCTGGGCGGGGAGCACCGGTTCCAGCGACGAGTGCCACGGCGGGAAGTGGGCATCGTCCATGATGCCCACGATGACCTCCTCGAGCGGATCCCACTCCGTGTGGGACGAGACCTTGCTGCTCGTGGAGATCTGCGGTGCGTACTCGTCGAGGCGGAACAGCTCAGACATCAGGGTGTTCATCCGTCCTGGTGGTGTGTGCGGGATGCTCGCTGGTGGACCCGTGGACGACGACGGGAGCGTCAGTCGTAGATGTACGAGTCCTTCTTGGAGAGTCGCTTTGCGCGCCGCCGCCAGGCGATGTACCGGGCCACTGAGCGGAACGGGCTCGTCAATTTGCCTATCACGTCGAATCTAGAAAACATTGATCCCGTATTTCTTCGTGAACATCCGAGCATCGTGGGCATTGTCGACCATCGGCTCGTCCTTGATGTTCAATGAGGTGTTGAGCAACATCGGAACGCCGGTCTTCTCGTACCATTCCTCCAGTACCTGTCGAAGTACCGACGAGCTGTCCTTCCTGACCACCTGGACGCGTGCGGTGCCGTCCACGTGCGTGACGCTCGAATAGTCGTGCAGGGCCTTGCTGGTGAACTGCATGTACTCGTTCATGGGGCCGTCGAAGTACTCGCCCGCGAACTCCTCCAGAATCGCCGGTGCGAACGGGCGGAAGAGCTGCCGCCGCTTGATGCGGTTCACCGTGTCCTTGAGGTCGTACCGGCAGTCCGCCAGGAGGCTGCGGTTGCCCAGCGCGCGCGGCCCGAACTCCGCCCGCTCCGATGCCACGCCGCAGACCTTCTCGGCCAGCAGCTCCTCCACGATCGCGGACGGGTTGGACCGCGGGAGCTCCGTCCCGAGATACGGATCGACCCACGTCAGCTTGGCGCGTCGGACCAGGGCCGCGGCGCCGAGCGCACTGCCCGCGTCACCGGGGTTGGGCATGATCCACAGGTTCTTGCCCTCGATGCGCGAGTTGGCGACGCAGTTGAGCGCACAGCCGCCCATGAGGACGAGGTTGTCCTTCGGGCAGAGCCTGACGAGCTCCAGCAGCTTCTCCTCGAAGAGCAGCTGGACGGATGCGGCCAGATCCTCGTTGCGGGCGTCGGGGTAGATGTCGTCGCAGCCCAGGTGCAGATTCTGTTCCAGCAGCGGGCTCAGGTCGTAACGGGGCTCCCCGTAGGCGGCCATGCCCATCGTGATGTACTCGTCGGAATTCGGCTTGAGCCCGATGCGCTTGGTGATCGCGGAATAGAGCAGACCCAGCGAGTACGGATAGCGCCAGCTGCGCACCTTCTTCATGTTGTCCCATATGGAAATGGTGTCCCACTCGCCGATCGCGTCGACGACGAGGATGTTGCAGTCGTCGAAGGGCGCCGTGTAGTAGCCGGCCGCGGCATGGGACTCGTGATGGGAGAAGGAGACGTCGGCACGGGTGCGCCGGCGCGCCAGCTTCTGACCCGAATAGAGCCGCCGCGTGGCCTTGAGCCAGGGGCGCTCGTAATAGGCGACCTTGTCGGCCTTGCGCATCATCTCCAGCTGGGTGGGATGCAGCCAGCGGTCTCCCTTCTCCCGGGAGTAGCGCTCACTGTGCGAGGCGTGAATGATGTTCGTGTCGTCCAGAATGCATAGCGCGGCGTCGTGAAAGCCTTCCGAGAACCCCGCAATGAGCGCCAAAGTTAACTCCTTAGTCGGTGACTGCTTCACGTATCGGCCGGTCCGGATCGGCCAACCCGTCGGCGAGGATGCGGTTCCACCGGGCCGCCATGTCGGCGATCTCCGCCGTCGAGTACAGGCCGTCACGACACAGGATCGACACCTCCAGGTCGTCCCCGACCGCGGTCACCTCCAGCGAGAAGTCGTGGCGCACGCTGTCGCGGCCCTCCGCGTACGCGTCGACCGCGATCGAGGTGTCGCCCGCCACCCGGTCCGTACGCCCTCCCTGGTTGAGCACGAACCAGACCTCCATGTACGGGGTCTGGTGCGAGCGGCGTGGGGGGCGGGTGGCGGCGATGAGGAGGTCGAAGGGGAGGTCTTGGTGGTCCTGTGCGTCGAGGACGGTTT
>NZ_JBIVKH010000009.1:0-302381 GCF_044750685.1 Streptomyces sp. NPDC088785 | reverse complement strand
TCGACCACCGCACGCCTGAACCACTCATGCTGATCCGACGAATGATTCGGCACCAGATCCACGATCACCCGCAACCCCAGACCATGCGCCTCCCGGATCACCGCATCAGCATCCAGCAACGACCCGTACACCGGATCCACCGCCCGATAATCCGCCACGTCATACCCACCGTCCGCCTGCGGCGACGCATAGAACGGCGACAACCACACCGCATCCACCCCCAGATCCCGCAGATACGGCAACCGCCGCCGCACCCCCTCCAGATCACCCGTCCCATCACCATCACTGTCGGCGAAACTACGCGGATACACCTGATAGATCACCGCATCACGCCACCAGTCGACGGCCTCACGGGTCGGGGTCGCGATCGAAGTGGGCACAGCGGACTGGTCCGGGGAGTGCTGATTCATCCGGACAAGGTAGAAGACGGCGGTCGCCGAAAGGCGCTGCACGCGCGGGGCCGCCCGGTCCTCGCGCGCGGCGCGCGGTCCTGAGCCGCCGACGAGACCCGGCCGTCCGGCCGGTGCGGCGCGTCCCCTGCCGGGTGACGGCCGCGAACAGGGCGGCCGGCTGAACCATTGGTACAGTCGGCGAAGATCGTCCGGCTCATCCGAAGGAGCGCTCCGCCGATGGCCGTGGACCAGCTCGACACCCGCATCCTGCGGCTCCTCCTGGAGCAGCCGCGCACCAGCGTCCGCGAGTATGCCCGGATCCTCGGGGTGGCCCGCGGCACCCTCCAGGCCCGGCTCGACCGGCTGGAGCGGGACGGGGTGATCACCGGTGCCGCACCCGCGCTCTCCCCCGCCGCGCTCGGGCATCCTGTGCTCGCCTTCGTGCACATCGAGGTGACACAGGGCCATCTGGCCGATGTCGCCGACGGCCTGGCGGGGGTCCCCGAGATCATCGAGGCGCACTCGATCACCGGCGGCGGCGACCTGCTGGCCCGGGTCGCGGCCCGGGACGCCGCGCATCTGGAGGACGTCGTGCAGCAGCTCAACCGGCTGCCCGGCGTGGTCCGCACCCGCACCGAGGTGGCGCTGCGCGAGCGGGTCCCGCACCGGCTGCTGCCGCTGGTCGAGGCGGTCGGCAGGGCGGCGGCGGACCGCAAGTGATCATCCGGGGCCGTTGTCCCGCATGCTGGGAGGCATGAACGACCTGACCCGGCCCCTCGGTGGCACCGCCGTCGTCCTCGACCTCGACGGCACACTCGTCGACAGCGAACCCACCTACTACAGGGCGGCCCTCGGCACGCTGGCCCGCCACGGCGTCACCGACTACACCTGGGCGGACAACGAGGCGTACGTGGGTGTCTCCACCCTGGAGACGATCGGCCTGTGGCGGCAGCGGTACGGCATCACGGCGCCCGCGGCCGACCTGCTCGACGACCTGAACGCCCGCTACCTCGGCCTCGCCCGCACCGACACCCACGTCTTCCCGCAGATGCGGCTCTTCGTGGAGCGGCTGCACGCGGCCGGGGTGCCGATGATCGTGGCGTCGGGTTCCTCGCCGCAGGCCATCGAGGCGGTCCTCACCGGGACCGGTCTCGACGCCCAGCTGCCGCGCTACGTCTCGGCGGACGAGGTCGCGCACGGCAAACCGGCGCCCGACGTCTTCCTGGAGGCGGCCCGCCGCCTCGGCGTGCCGCCCGCGCGGTGCGTGGTCCTGGAGGACGCGGCGCCGGGCGCCCGCGCCGCGCACGCGGCGGGCATGCGCTGCATCGCGCTGCCGTACGTGGCGGCGCAGGCCGGCGATCCGGCGTTCACCGCGGCGGACCTGCTGTTCAAGGGCGGTCAGGAGGAGTTCACGGCGCGGGCCGCGTACGACTGGCTCGCGCGGTCAGCTCCGTCTTCCTGATCTTGCCGGTGGGGGTGAGGGGCAGCTCGGCGACGATCTCGACGACGGCCGGGACCTTGTACGTGGCCATGGCCGCGGCCGCCCACGCACGCAGCCCGTCGCCGGTCAGCGGGGAGCCGGGGGCGGTGCGCACGAAGGCGTGGGGGCGCTGCCCGCTCGTGCGGTCGGGGACGGCCACGACGGCGGCGGCCACCACGTCCGGGTGGTGCGCGAGCAGCGTCTCGACCTCGGCGGGGAAGACGCTCATCCCCTTCACCTTGATCATGTCCTTGTCGCGGCCGAGGTAGTGCAGGGCGCCCTCCTCGTCGAGGACACCGATGTCGCCGGTGTGCAGCCAGCCGTCGCGCAGCGCGCCGGCGGTGGCCTCGGGCGCGTTCCAGTAGCGGGTGAGCACGGACGGGCCGCGTACGACGATCTCGCCGCGCTCACCGAGCGGCAGCGGGGTGCCGGTGGCGAAGTCGACGACCATGAAGTCGGTGCCGGGGACGGGCAGTCCGCAGAAGACGGGACCGCTCAGGAGATCGTGGTCGCCGTCCTGGAAGCCGAGGGTGTTGGTGTCGCTGGTGTGGGTCTCCGTCATGCCGTACGAGGCCTCGCGCAGGACGCTGTGCGGGCCGACGGCCGCCGTCCAGCGGGCGCGCAGCGCCGGGGTGAGGGGGCGGACGAAGGAGACGGTGAGCGGGGCGGTGAGGGTGCTCAGGTCGCGGTGGGCGAGGTCGGGGTGGTCCAGGAGTTCGAGGTAGTTCTCGACGGTGCCGGCCATGGTGCTCGCGCCGTGCGCCCCGATGACCCGCAGCACCTCGGCGGCGTCCCAGCGGGTGAGCAGCACGCTGGTGCCGCCGGAGACGAGCGGGGCGAGGATGCCGAGGTTCTCGCCGGCGATCCAGAACACCGGCAGGTAGCAGACGGAGACGATGCCGCGGTCGCGTGCGGCGGCGTCGGGCATGCGGCCCTCGTCGATGGCGGTGGCCGTGTAGACCATGTGCCGTTGCGTGTGCTCGCAGCCCTTGGGCAGCCCGGTGGTGCCGCCGGTGTAGTTCAGGGCGGCGAGCGCGTCGAGGTCGTCGGCGATCGGCTCGTGCCGAGGGTGGTCGAGGGCGGCCGGCCAGTCCGCGTCGGCGAGCACGGTCCGTACGGGCGTGTCGTGCCGCACCTCGTCGAGGACGGGCAGCAGCGCGTCCTGGGTGACGACCACCGCGGGCCCCGCGTCGGCGAGTTCGTGGCGCAGCTCGGCCGCGCGGAACATCGGGTTCACCGGGACGTGGACGGCGCCGAGCCGCAGCGCGGCGAGGAGGGCGACGACGAACCGGGCGCCGTTGGGCAGGAAGACGCCGACCCGGTCGCCCGGGCGGACCCCGCGCGCGGCCAGCCACCCCGCCAACCGGGCGGCACGGTCGTCGAGTTCGCGGTAGGAGAGGGTCTCGTCGGCGGTGACGAGCGCGGGCCGGCCCGGCCGGAGCGCGGCCCAGCGCGCCACGTGCGCGGGCAGGGTCAGCTCCCCCGCCCGGTGGGCGGTGGCGGACGGCTGGCGGCCCCGGCGGGCCGCCGCCTGGCGGGCCCTGAGGTCGTCGAGGTAGGCGTCGGTCGGTATGCCGGTGGACAAGGTGCGGCTCCCTGCTGTCGTGCGCTACTGGGCGAGGACTCCGAGACCGAGAAGGTGCCGGTACATGGTGGTGACGTCGCGCACCGCGCTGTCGTACGAGGCCGGGTGCGCCGCCACCGCGCGGGCGAACTCCACGCTCATGCCGCCGACGGCACGGGAGAGGGTGAGCGGGTCGACGACCGGGCGGGCCCGCCCCTCGGCCGCGACCCGGCGCACGTAGCGGGCGGCGCGCCGCACCGGGCGCTCCCGGATCTCCTCCCACAGCGCGCGCACCTCGTCGTCGGTGCGGGCCTGCTGCTCCAGGAGGGCCAGGAGCGGCAGGTGGCGGGCGTAGGCGGCGATGAACGCGGCCGTCGACGCCTCGGCGACCGCCGCCACGTCGTCGGTGTCCACGCCCGGCACGTCCTGCGCGGCGAGGAACGCGTCCCGCACCCGCCGCGCGAGCACCCGGAACACCTCGTCCTTCGACGCGAAGTACACGTAGAAGCCGGCCCGTGACACCTCCGCCTCCGTGGTGATGTCGGCGATGGTCGCGGGCCCGTACCCGAGCCGTCCGAACACCGCCTCGGCCGCGTCGAGGAGCCGGCCGCGGGCCGGTGCGTCCGTGCGGTCGCGGGCGGTGCGGGTCGCCCATTCCCGGTTCGGCTGACGTCTGTGTGCTGCCACAGCGCCAGAGTATTGACGTTGACGTCAGTGTCAATGAGCATGACGGAACCCGTCCACGCCGCTTCTCCCGGAGGGTCCCATGGGGTCTGCCGCCGTACTCGTCGCCAACCGGGGCGAGATCGCCGTCCGCGTGCTGCGCGCCGCCGCCGATCTCGGGCTGCGCGCGGTCGCCGTGCACGAGCCGGGGGACGACGCGCACGTGCGCCGGGCCGACGAGGTGGTGCCGCTGCCGCCGGGCGGCTATCTCGACGCGGCGGAGCTGGTGGCGGCGGCCCGCCGGTCGGGCTGCGGGTATCTGCACCCGGGGTACGGGTTCCTGAGCGAGTCGGCGGACCTCGCCCGGCGGTGCGCCGACGAGGGCGTCGTGTTCGTCGGCCCGTCGCCGCGGACGCTGGAGCTGTTCGGGGACAAGGCGCGGGCCCGGGCGCTCGCCGTCGCGGCCGGGGTGCCGGTGCTGCCGGGCACGGACGGGGCGACGACCCTGGAGCAGGCGCGGGCGTTCCTCGCGGACGGGCCGGTGATGGTCAAGGCCGTGGGCGGGGGCGGCGGTCGCGGGATGCGGGCGGTGCGGACGCCGGACGAGCTCCGGGACGCGTGGGAACGCTGCCGCGCGGAGGCCCGGCAGGGCTTCGGGGGCGACGCGCTGTACGTCGAGCGGCTGTGGGAGGGGGCCCGGCACATCGAGGTGCAGATCGTGGCGGACGCCGCGGGCACGGTGGGGCACCTGTGGGAGCGGGACTGCAGCGCGCAGCGCCGCCACCAGAAGCTGATCGAGATCGCCCCGGCCCCCGCGCTCGATCCGGCGCTGCGGGACCGGCTCGTGGACGCCGCGCTCGCCCTGACCCGGGCGGCCCGCTACCAGGGCGTCGGAACCGTCGAGTTCCTGGTGTCCGGCGGGGAGTTCGTGTTCATGGAGGCCAATCCGCGGCTCCAGGTGGAGCACACGGTGACGGAGGAGGTGACGGGCGTCGACCTGGTCGCCGCGCAGTTCCGCCTCGCCGCGGGCGACAGCCTGGCCGCGCTCGGGCTCGGCACGCCGCCACCGGTGCGCGGCTTCGCGGTGCAGGTGCGGGTGAACGCGGAGGTGGCGGACGCGGACGGGTCGGTGCGCGCGTCGTCGGGCCGGATCACCCGCTTCGACGTGCCGACGGGTCCGGGGATCCGGGTCGACACGGCCGCGCGCACCGGCACCCCGGTCGGGGTGCGCTACGACTCGCTGCTCGCGAAGGTCGTCGCGCACGCGCCGCGGGGCGGCTTCCCGGCGGCGTGCGCGCGGGCGGCGCGGGCGCTCGACGAGTTCACGGTCGACGGGGTGCGGACCTCGGTCCCCGTCCTGGCCGCCCTCCTGGCACACCCCGGGTTCACCGCGGGCGGGATCGACACCGGTTTCGTCCACCGCCACCTGCCCGAGCTGGTGCCCGCCTCCCCCGCCCGGGACACGGCGGACACGGCGAACACGGCGAACACGGAACCGGGCACGACCACGGCGCCGATGAGCGGCACGGTGACGTCCGTCGACGTGGCACCTGGCCAACGCATCGCCTCCGGCGCGGTGCTGCTGGTGCTGGAGGCGATGAAGATGGAGCACGTCGTGCGCGCCGACCGGTCCGGGGTCGTCCGGGCCGTGCGGGCCGGCGTCGGGGACACCGTCGCGGAGGGTGCCGAGCTGGTGGTCCTGGACCTCACCGGGGACGGTCCCGGGCAGCGGGAGGCCGCCGCCGTCCCGGACCCGGACGCGGTGAGGACCGACCTGGCGCAGGCCCGGGCCCGGCACGCGTTCGGCCTCGACGAGAACCGGCCCGAGGCGGTCGCGAAACGGCACGCGGCGGGGCGGCGCACCGCCCGGGAGAACATCGGGGCGCTGTGCGACCCCGGCTCGTTCACCGAGTTCGGGGCGCTGGCCGTGGCGGCGCAGCGGCAGCGCCGTCCGCTGGAGGAGCTGATCCGGGCCACCCCCGCCGACGGCATGGTCACCGGCACCGGCCGGATCGGCGGCGGGGCCGCCGTCGTGATGTCGTACGACTACACGGTGCTCGCCGGGACGCAGGGCCACAACAACCACCGCAAGACCGACCGGATGCTCCAGCTCGCCGAGGAGCGCGGGCTGCCCGTCGTGCTGTTCGCTGAGGGCGGCGGCGGCCGGCCCGGCGACACCGACACCACGGTCGTCGCCGGTCTGAACGTGCCGACGTTCCAGCGGATGGCACGGCTCAGCGGGCGGGTGCCGCTCGTCGGCATCGCCTCGGGCCGCTGCTTCGCGGGGAACGCGGCACTGCTCGGCTGCTGCGACGTGGTGATCGCGACGCCGGAGGCGAACATCGGCATGGGCGGCCCCGCGATGATCGAGGGCGGCGGGCTGGGCGTGTACCGGCCGGAGGAGATCGGGCCGCTGTCGGTGCAGGTGCCCAACGGCGTGGTGGACCTGCCGGTCGCCGACGAGGCGGAGGCCGTCCGCGCGGCCCGCGCCTATCTCGCGTACTTCCAGGGCGGGAGCGGGAGTTGGGAGGCGCCGGACCAGCGGATGCTGCGGCACGCGGTGCCCGAGAACCGGCGGCGGGCCTACGACGTGCGGGCCGCGATCGACGGGCTCGCCGACACCGGATCGGTCATGGAGCTGCGGCGCGGCTTCGGCGCCGGGATCATCACGGCGCTGGTGCGGATCGAGGGCCGGCCGCTCGGCCTCGTCGCCAACAACCCGTCCCACCTGGGCGGGGCGATCGACCGGGACGCCGCCGACAAGGCCGCCCGGTTCCTGCGGCGGTGCGAGGCGTCCGGGCTGCCGGTGGTCTCGCTCTGCGACACCCCCGGGTTCATGGTCGGCCCGGACGCCGAACGCACGGCGACGGTAAGGCAGTTCGCGGACCTGTTCATCGCGGGCGCGCGGCTGACGGTGCCCCTGGTCTGCCTGGTGCTGCGCAAGGCGTACGGGCTCGGCGCGATGGCCATGATGGGCGGTTCGACGCAGGCGCCGCTCGCGACGGCGGCCTGGCCGAGCGGGGAGTTCGGCGGGATGGGGCTGGAGGGGGCGGTGCGGCTCGGCTACCGGCGTGAGCTGGCCGCCATCGCCGACCCGGCCGAACGGGAGCGGGCCTACGAGGCGCGCGTCGCCGAGCTGTACGAGCACGGCAGGGCCGTCAACGCGGCCGCCGCGCTGGAGATCGACGCGGTCATCGACCCCGAGCGGTCACGGAGTTGGATACTCTCCTCGCTCGACATCTGAGCGGGTCCGCTCTCATCCGGACCCGAAAGGGGCGCTGTGCCGATCATGCGAATCAGTGTGGTGGATGTCGGGTCGAACACGGTACGGCTCGCGATCGCGGACGCCCGCGACGGGGCTCCCCTCCCGGTGCACACGGCCAAGTGGCGCCTGCGCCTGGCCGAGGAGGTCGACGGCGACCGACGGCTCGGGCCGCGGGCGGTGGAGCGGATCGTGGACGCGGTCGCGGTGGCCTGCGCGGAGGCCGAACGGTGGGGCAGCGACGCGCCGTTCGCGTTCGCCACGGCCATCGTGCGGGACGCGCCCAACCGGGACGAGGTGCTGGCGGCCGTCGAGCAGGGCGCCGGGGTGCCCCTGCGGGTGCTGCCCGGCGAGGTGGAGGCCGAGCTGACCTTCCTCGCGGCGCGGCGCTGGATGGGGTGGCGGGCCGGACCGCTCGGGGTGCTCGACATCGGGGGCGGCTCGCTCGAGGTCGCCTTCGGGCGGGGCCGGTTGCCGGACTTCGCGGTGTCGCTGCCGCTCGGGGCGCGGCGGCTGACCCGTGAGCATCTGCACGACGCCGAGCTGCCCGGCGAGGAGGAGCTGCGGGCGCTGCGCCGCCATGTCCGGCACCAGCTCCGGGACGTCGCGGCGCGGATCCGCTGGGAGGGGCCCATCACGGCCGCCGCCACGTCGCGGACGTTCACTCAGCTGGCCCGGCTGTGCGGGGCCCCTCCGGGGCGGCACGGGCCCTTCGTGCGGCGGGAGTTGTACCGGGACGATCTGCGGTGTGCGGTGACGCGGCTGAGTGGGTTGCCGGTGGCGCGGCGGGCCGAGCTGACCGGGATCTCGGCGCCTCGGGCCGCTCAGTCGCTGGCCGGGGCGCTGGTGGGGCACACCGCGATGAAGTTGATGGGGATGGAGCGGCTGACGATCTGTCCGTGGGCGATTCGGGAGGGGATCCTGTTGCGGCGGATCGAGGGGGACAGCGCCTGGTGGTCCGACCCGGGCACGTCCCACGCCCCGCAGCCCCTACGCATCGCGTCCCACCACTGACTTCCCCACCGGGACGTCGAGCCGGCCGCGCCCCTGCGGGGTTCTTCGCCTGCGGCCCGGTGGCCGCTTCTCGCGCAGTTCCCCGCGCCCCTGGGCAGTTCTTCGTCCACCGCCCCGTGGCCTCTTCTCGCGCAGTTCCCCGCGCCCCTGGGCAGTTCTTCGTCCACCGCCCAGTCGCCGCTTCTCGCGCAGTTCCCCGCGCCCCTGAGATGCGCACTGCGTGCGGCATCTCATCAGCCCGCCTCCCAGGAGAGGCGCGCGAAGCGCTGCCTCAAGGGGAGGCTGCGCGCAGCGCATGCCTCAGGGGCGCGGGGAACTGCGCGAGAAGCGGCCACCGGCCCGCGCTCGACGAACGACCCAGGGGCTCGAGGTCAGTTCAGGGCGTGTACCAGGGCTATGGCCCGGCCCAGGGTCGACAGGCGGGCCGACAGGGTGGTGCCCGCCGGGTAGAGGCGGACCGTGTTCACCCCGGCGTCCCGCCACACCTCCAGCCGGGCCCGCACCATCTCCTCGGTCCCGATCAGCGTCGTGGCCAGCACCATCTCGTCGGTGACGAGCGCGGCGGCCCCGTCCCGGTCCCCGCCCTGCCACCGCTCCCGCACGGCCGCCGCGACCTCGGCCCAGCCCTGCCTGCTGTAGGCCTGGTTGTAGAAGTTGGTGGAGGCGGAGCCCATGCCGCCGAGGCTGAAGGCGAGTTCCTTCTTGCGGCTCGCGACGATGCCCCGCAGGGACTCCTCGTCCTCGGCGAAATGGACCTCGGCCCCCTGGCAGATGTCGAGGTCGGCCCGGGTCCGCCCGGCGGCGGCGAGCCCGGCGTCGAGATGGTCGAAATAGGCTTCCTTGGCGCCCTCGGGGACGAAGCTCGTGCCGAGCCAGCCGTCCGCCACCTCCCCGGTGAGCCGGAGCATCTTCGGCGACAGGGTGGCCAGGTAGATGGGGAGTTCGTGCTCGGCGCGCATCGACAGCCGCATCGGGCGGGCGTCGCCCCCGGGCAGCGGAAGGGTGAACTCCCGCCCCTCGTAGGCGATCTTCTCGCCGCTGACCGCCAGCCGCACGATCTCGACGGTCTCCCGCATCCGGGCCAGCGGCCGGGCGAACGGCACGCCGTGCAGCCCCTCGACGACCTGCGGCCCGGACGGCCCGAGACCGAGGAGGAAGCGGCCCTCCGAGATGTTCGACAGCGTGATCGCCGCCCGCGCGATGGCGGCCGGGGTCCGGGTGGCGAGCTGGATGATGCCGGAGCCGAGGAGCATCCGTTCGGTGCGGGCGGCCAGATAGCCCAGCGGCGACGGCGCTTCGGAGCCCCACGCCTCGGCGACCCAGCAGATGTCCAGGCCGAGCCGCTCGGCCTCGGTCACGAAGTCGACGGTCTCGCGCCAGTTCCCGCCGGACGCCTCGATCGTCGTGGAGGTGCGCATCACCGGTTCCCGCCCGTCTCGGCGAGGGACTTCAGCGCGTCGAGCGTGACGCCCATGTTGCGCTCGAATTCCTTGAGCCGGACATAAACGATCTTCTGTTCCTTGTCGGGCATCCGGTCGATGGCGTACGAGAGCCCGGACCGCCCGGGGCCGAGGCGGACCCACTGGGTCAGGGCCGTGGACCCGTCGTCCGCCGTGTCGAGCGTGAACCGCCAGAGCGCGCTGGGGTGCTCGGGGTCGGAGACCGCCCAGGCGAACACCTGGCAGGGGGCGCACTCGACGACGTACGACGTGGTCTCCCACTCCCCGAACGACGGGTGCCGGCTGCGGCCGACGAAGCGGGCGCCGACCTCGGGCCCGCCCGGCTCCCCCACCCATGCGACGGACTGCAACTCGTCACTCAGCTCCGGCATCAGGCCGATGTCCGTGACCAGCTCCCACACCCGCTGCGGCGGCGCCGCGATCCCGCGCCGCACCTCGACGGTCGGGGTGTCCGCGTAGCGCGCACCCGTCCACTCCATGGTGTTCACCTCTCCGTGTACCCAGCAGTAGGCCCTGACCTTGAGAGTTTCGTAGATGGACTCACCGCGTCAAGAGGGGCGGGCCGTCCGGGCGGCGGGTGGTCAGCGGGTGAAGCGGGCCGCGACGTCGGGGCGCGCGGCCAGGCGCTCGGGGTAGCCGGGGCCCAGCCGCGGGCGGGTGTCGGCCGCCGTCATCGGCTCGCCGCACCCGCCGCACACCACCGCCGCCTCGGCGATCTCCCCGCACCGGTCGTGCTCGAAGACGACGGGCGCGCCCTCTTCGCCGGACAGCCAGCGGTTGCCCCAGGCGTTCATGGCGGCGAGCACGCCGAAGAAGTCGCGGCCCTTCTCCGTGAGGACGTAGTCATGGCGGACCGGCGCGCTCTCGTAGACGCGCTTCTCCATCAGCCCCGCGTCGACCAGGCGGCGCAGCCGCTCGGCGAGCGTGGTGCGGGCGATGCCGAGTTCCTGCTGGAAGACGTCGAACCGGGTGATCCCGTAGAACGCCTCGCGCAGCACGAGCGGCGTCCACCAGTCGCCCAGGAGGTCCATGGTGCGGGCGATGGAGCAGGGCCAGTCGGCAAAGGAAGTGCGCCTCATGGGGTCAGGATACGGAGGGGCCGCCGAGTCGGTCCCGGTACAAGACTCAGGAGGCGGCCGCGGAGTGACGTTCGCCATTTAGCGGGTCGGGTCATTGTGGAGCGCCGGGTGAACTGATCAGCTGGCGGTCCGCGACGCACCCGTTCTGGAGGCCCTGTTGTTCACGTCCGTGGACGATGTCACCGCTCGTCTGGCCGAGACCGGCTATCTGGCCTCCCCCGCGGTGGCGACCACCGTCTTCCTCGCCGCGCGGCTCGGCAAGCCGCTGCTCGTGGAGGGCCCGGCCGGCGTCGGCAAGACGGAGCTGGCGAAGGCCGTCGCGGCGATCAGCGACGCCCGGCTGATCCGCCTCCAGTGCTACGAGGGCGTCGACGAGTCCCGCGCCCTGTACGAGTGGAACCACGCCAAGCAGCTGCTGCGGATCACCGCCGGCCGCGACGAGAGCTGGGACGCGACGCGCACGGACATCTTCAGCGAGGAGTTCCTGCTGGCGCGCCCGCTGCTGACGGCGATCCGCGGCGACGACGCGAAGGTCCTCCTCATCGACGAGATGGACAAGGCGGACGTGGAGGTCGAGGGGCTGCTCCTCGAAGTGCTCTCCGACTTCCAGGTGACCGTGCCGGAGCTGGGCACGATCGAGGCGACCCGCCGCCCCTTCGTCGTCCTCACCTCCAACGCCTCGCGCGAGCTGTCCGAGGCGCTGCGCCGCCGGTGTCTGTTCCTGCACATCGGGTTCCCCGAGGAGGAGCTCGAACGGCGGATCGTCGCCCTGAAGGTGCCCGAACTCGACGCGGTGCTCGCCGCGTCGCTCGTGCGGGTCGTGGGGGCGCTGCGCGCACTGGACCTGCGCAAGGTGCCCTCGGTGGCGGAGACGGTGGACTGGGCGCGCACCCTGCTCGCGCTCGGCGCGGACCGGCTCGACGAGGAGGTCGTACGGGCGTCGCTCGGCGTCGTCCTCAAGCACCAGGAGGACGTGCGGACGGCCGCGGCCAAGCTGGACCTGGACGCGGTGTGAGCACCGCTGACCGCATCACCTCGCTGGTCCGGGCGCTGCGCGCGCACGGGGTGCGGATCGGCACCGGCGAGAGCGTGGACGCCGCCCGCGCCGTGGCCGCGCTCGGCCTGGACGACCGCGAGCACGTCCGCGAGGGGCTGGCCGCCGCGCTGCTGCACGACCAGGGGCAGCGCGCCGTCTTCGACCCGGTCTTCGACCTGTACTTCCCGCGCACCGTCGGGGCGCCGCAGCGGCCGTCCGGTCCGGCCGACCGCGACGAGTTGCGCGCCCGGCTCGCCGAGGCGCTGGCCGCGAACGACCGGACGGCGCTGGCAGCGCTCGCCGCGGAGGCGGTGGACGGCTTCGGCGGCTACGACGGCGGCTCGGGCTTCTCCTCGCAGCAGACCCTGGACCGGCTGCGCCCGCAGACGCTGCTCGCGCAGATCATGGCGGGCATCCGGACGGGCGGCGGTGCGCCGGGGGCGTTCACCGACCGCATCGAGGCCGACGAGATCCGGCGCCGCATCGAGGAGTTCCGCACCCGGGTGCGCGACGAGGCGCGGCGCCGGGTCGCCGAGGCCCGCGACCGCGACGAGGTGGCCCGGCGGATGCCCGTGCAGACCCCGGACCGCACCCTGTTCCTGTACGCGGGCAGGGACCAGCTCGCCGAACTGCGCCGGACCGTGCACCCGCTGGCCCGCAAACTCGCCACCCGTCTCGCGGCCCGCAGGCGGCGCGCGGCGCGCGGCCGCATCGACCTGCGCCGCACGCTGCGCGGCTCGCTGTCGACCGGCGGGGTGCCCATGGACCCGGTGCTGCGCAGGCGGCGCCCGGCGCGTCCCGAACTGGTCCTGCTCTGTGACGTGTCCGGCTCGGTGGCGGGCTTCGCGAACTTCACGATGCTGCTGGTGCAGGCGCTGCACGACCAGTTCAGCAAGGTCCGGGTGTTCGCGTTCGTCAACCGCATGGACGAGGTCACCGCACTCATCGCGGACGGCGCCGCCGACCCGGAGGGGCTGAGCGGGCGGATCACGGCGGAGGCGACGCTGACCGGCTGGCACGGCAGCAGCGACTACGGCACGGCGCTGGGCGAGTTCGTGGAGCGCTACGGCGCCTCGGTCGGCCCGCGCACCTCCGTGTTCGTCCTCGGCGACGCCCGCAACAACCAGCAGGACCCGAACCTGCCGGCGCTGCGCCGCATCGCCCGCGCCGCCCGCCGCACCTACTGGCTGAACCCGGAGTCGCGCGCCCAGTGGGACACCGGGGACTCGGCGGCCGGTGTGTACGGCGAGGTGGTGGAGATGTACGAGTGCCGCAACGCACGGCAGTTGAGCGCCCTGGTGGGCCGGCTGCTGCCGGTCTAGGGCCTGTCGGGCGGATCTTGTCGCGGGCGCGGGCGGGCGGCGCGGTTCACAGCGGCCGGTTCGGCCAGTCGAGGAGCCGGGCGCCGATCACCGCGGTCTGGAGCGTGTAGCGCGAGACCGGGTCGGTGGCGTCGGCGCCGGTCAGGGTGTGGATGCGGGCCAGCCGGTAGGTGAGCGCGCGCACGCTCAGGCGCAGGCGGCGGGCGGCCTCGGCGGCGACGCACCCGCAGTCGAAGTAGGCGGTGAGGGTGTCGATGAGCGGCTGGGCTCCGCCGCGGGCGCGTTGCAGCGGCCCGAGCGTGGTCCGTACGAGGTCCGCCATCGCCTGTCGGTCCCGGGTGAGCACCGGGTAGACGAGCAGGTCGGCGGAGCGCAGCACCGGCTCGTCGAACTCCAGGCGCTGGGCGAGTTCGAGGGTGAAGAGGGCTTCCTCATAGGACTGGACGACGCCGCCGGGCCCCGGCTGGGGGCGGCCGATCGCGACGTGGCCGCCGTCGGTGGCGGCGTAGGCCTGCTTGGCGAAGAAGCTCAGGATCTCCTCCTGGTCGCCGGGCGCGACGCAGACGAGACGGCCGTCCTTGGTGGTGAGGAGGATGTCGCGGTGGCCGAACCGGCCGAGCATCGCCTGTTCCACGCCGCGCGCGACGGGGTCGCCCTCGTCGTAGGCGGCCTCGCCCTCGGCGACGGCGACCGCGTGCTCATGGGCGAGCCGGAGGCCGAACCGCTCGGCGCGCTGCGCGAGTTGGCCCATGTCGCTGCGGCCGTGGAGGAGGTCGTCGATGAACTCGCGGCGGGCGGCCTCCTCCTGGCGCACGGCCTGGCGCTGGGCGCGTTCGTAGCCCTCCGCGAAGGCGTCGACGGCCTGCTCGACGGCGGCCATCACGCGGTCGGGGGCGAGGGCGCCGGCCGGCCAGTCGGCGCGGGCGCGCGCGAGGTGCGCGGCGACCAGGGCGCGCAGCCCGAACCCGGCGTCGGCGGCGCGTTCGCCGAGCGCGCGGCGGCCGTCGAGTTCGGCGCGGGTGAGGCGGCGGCCGGTGGCGGCGGCGGCGGCGAGCAGGGCGGCGTACCCGTCCAGGTAATGGTCGGGTATGTCGTGGTCGGCCATGGGCGCCCCCGCTGTCGTGCTGTGTCGGCTCCGACCCATTAACGCATCGTCGGCGGAGACGATCGCCCGGGGGCTCGCGGTTCGCCGGTTCACGGGCGGTGCGCGTGCCGCGCGGCGTCCGGTCCGGGCGGGCGTCCGGGGGCGGTGGCGCGGGTGATGGCCGACTCGACGGCGGCGACCCGGTCGGCGAGCAGGCCGAGGGCGGCGACGGCGCGGACGACGGGGTCGTCGCCGTCGGCGCCGCCGAGGGCGCGGGCCCGGACGTGGGCGGCCTTCAGCTCGGCCCAGCGGTCGGCCTGGGCGGGGCCGAGGCGGCCGCGCAGCTCGGCGAGTCTGAGGAGGTTCGCCTCGGCGCCGGAGGTGAGGGTCTGGGCCTCTCCGGTGTAGTGGTCGTCGACGACGGCGGCGAGCTCGGCGGCGTTCATGGCGGGGTCGATCCGGGCGGCGATCCTGTTCATGTTGCGGTAGGAGCCCTGGAGCAGGAAGGGCGGTTCGGTGCGGGCGTCGTCGGACTGCGCCGCGGAGGCGATGTAGGCGGCGTTGACGGCGAGGACCGTGCCGCGGGCGGCGAGCAGGTGGCGCAGGACGGAGACGACGCGTTCGGTCTCGGCCGGGGCGTAGGGGTGGCTGAGGCGGTCGGCGCGGGCGGCCGGGTCGTCCTGGGCGAGCCGCAGCAGGAGGTCGAGGTCGGCGCGGTCGCGGCCGGCGAGCGGGGCCAGGTGCGGGTTGGCGGTGAGCGCGTTCTCGACGAAGCTCAGCGCGAACGCCTCCTCCTTGCCGGACAGGACGTCGCCGAGGTTCCACACGTCGGCGCGGTTGGCGAGCATGTCGGGGATGCGGAAGCGGTGGCCGGACCCGGTGTAGGGGTTGCCGGCCATGCAGACGGCGAACCGCTTGCCGCGCAGGTCGTGGCTGCGCGGCTCGCCGCGCCAGACGCCGTCCATGCGGCGCTGGCCGTCGCACAGGGCGATGAACTTCTGGAGCAGTTCGGGCGAGGTGTGCTGGATGTCGTCGAGGAGGAGCAGGACGTTGTTCCCGGCCTCCAGCGCGAAGTTGACCTTCTCGATCTCCCGGCGGGCGGTGAGGTTCGGCGCCTGGGCGGGATCGAGCGAGGTGACGTCGTGGCCGAGGGCCGGCCCGTCGACCTTGACGAGGAGCATGCCGAGCCGGTCGGCGACGTACTCGACGAGGGTGGTCTTGCCGTAGCCCGGCGGTGAGATCAGCAGCAGCAGTCCGCCCGCGGTGCCCAGTTGCTTGGCGAGGCTGTCGCCGATGAGCGGCAGGTACACCTCGTCGACGAGGCGGCTGCGGACGAAGGTGGGCAGGACGCGCGGCCGGTGGTCGGCCAGCCGCAGCCGGTCGTGCTCGGCGGCGACGAGGGAGGTGCGCAGCCGCTGGTAGGCGCGGAAGCCGGGGACGGTGCGGGTGCGGAAGTCGCGGGTGCGGGCGAGGAGTTCGTCGAGGCGGAGGGTGAGGCGCCGGCCGTCGATCCGCGGGTGGGTGCCGAGCAGTCCGTCGACGGTGGCGGTCAGGGGTGCGTCGGCGTCGTGGCGGGCGAGGCCGGGGCAGAGTTCGATCGCGACGGCCTCCGGCAGGTCCCCGGCGTCGTCACCGGCGGCCGTCGCGTACGCGGTCAGCCACGCCTCGACGAGGGAGCGGCGCGCGCCGAGGTCACCGACGGCCGACAGGTCGTCCTCGTAGGCGGCGCCGTCGACGGCGCGGCGGAACTTGTCGAGGAAGGTGCGGGCGCCGGTGGCGGTGACGAAGCCGTCGGGCCCGGTGGTCAGTTCCTCGAAGAGGTATCCGGCGACGTCCGCGGCGTCCGGGCCGCCGGAGCCGATGCGCTCGGCGAGCTCCGCGCACCAGTCGTCGACGGCGGGTGCGAGGCCGAACGTGTCGCGGGCGCGGGCCAGCGACTGCGCGCGCCGGGTCCACTGGGCGCGCTGGGGCCCGGTCGTCGCGTGCGCCCAGAAGAGCTGGGCGGCGGCGCGGACGGCCGGGGTGTGGCGGAGCAGTCCGGCGCCCGGGTACAGCCGCAGCAGCGCGGTGAGGACGAGGGTGGCGTCGTGGTCGTGGACGCCGCGTTCGTAGCCCTCGTCGTACGCCTCCTCGGCGGCGGCGCGGACCAGTGCGGGGAGGTCGTCCCGGGCGAGCAGGTCCTCGGCGCCGCGCTCGGCGAGGAGGCGGGCGGCGAGGTGTTCGGCGCGGTACACGGCCGGGTTCTCGGAGGCCAGGGACTGGCCCCAGTGGGCGCGGAGCGCGGTGAAGGCGGGGTCGTCGACGGGGGCGCGGTAGTCGGTGCCGGTGAGCGCGTAGGCCATGCCGTCGTCGCCGTGCGGGACGAGGGCGAGTTCGGGCAGCCGGGTGTTGACGGCGATGCGGTGCCGGCCGAGCCGGAGCGCGGTGCCGCCGTCGGCGTACAGCTCGGTGCGGTCGCGCAGGGCGCGCAGGGCGTCCTGGCGGGCGACGGCGAGACGGCCGTCGAGTTCGTCGGCGCGGACGTGGTCGTCGCGCTCGCGCAGCGCCTCGGCGGTGCGGCGGACCTTGGCGACCATCGGGTCGGAGGCGAGGAAGGTGCTGATCTCGTCGAGGGAGCCGAGGTCGGCGAGGCGCCGGGCGACGGTCTCCAGGATGCGCTGTGCGGAGGTGGCGAGGCGTTCGGTGTGCCGGGCGCGGGCGTCGGCGAGGGTCTGCTTGCGGGCGGCGAACGCCTCGTGGATCTCGACGCGGCGGGTGTCGAGGTCGGCGAGGAAGTCGTCGCTGTCCGCGAAGCGCCCTTCCAGGTTCTCCAGGCGCAGCAGCAGGCGGGCGAGCTGGTCGTCGCAGGAGCCGGGGGTGGTGGCGGCGGCCAGTGCGCCGGTGACGGCCTGGCCGAGCAGGGAGTACTCGGCGGCGAACTCGGCCCGGCCCTCGTGGGCGGCGAGTTCCCGGCCGCGGGCATCGAGGGTGGCGCGGGCCCGGTTGACCCCGGCGAGGGCCTCGGCGATGCGCTCCAGGACGTCGGCGCGTACGGTCGCGTCGTCGATGTCGAGGCCGCCGACGACGTCGGTGACGGTCTGGAGCTGTTCGGCGAGTTCGGCGACGCGCTCGGCGAGCGGCGCGGCCTCGGCGGTGGTGGCGAGCCGTGCGGCCTGTTCGGTGAGCCGGTCGAGGTCGGCGTGGTGGGCGGCGAGGGCGTCGGGCCGGGCGAGGAAGGCGACGGCGCGGGCGCCGGCGGAGGCGATGTCGGCGGCGAGCTGCCCGGCGAGGGCGTCGATGCGCTCGACGTCGGCGTAGCGCAGTTCCTTGAGGGTGAGCAGCCGGCCCTGGGCGCGGCGCAGCTCCGTGAGGCGTTCGACCCATTCGTGGGCGCCGCGGGGCGCCTCGCCGCGGATGCGGCGCACCAGGGCGGTGAGGTGGGCGGCGGCCTCGTCGTAGGCGTCGGCGGCCTGCCGGGTGAGGGCGCGCACGGTCGCGTACTCGGTGACGATCCGGGCGGCGGTGGTCCGCAACGCGTCGACGGGCTCGCGCAGTCGCCCGGTGTCGGCGAGCCAGGGGAAGGTGTCGGTGACGCGTTCGCAGGCGGCGGCCAGGGCCTCGTAGGCGGTGTCGGTCGGGGTGGCCGCGGCCTCCTGGACGGTGTGGACGAGGGAGAGGCAGTCGGCGACGGCGCGCACCAGGTCGGCGTTGCCGATCCGGGCGAGTTCGGGGTCGGCGGCGCCCGCCGCGTCCGCGTGGGTGTCGGCGGTGAAGGGGGTCGTCCAGATCTGTACCGGGTGGGTCCTGCCGGGCTCCTCGGTGGCGGCGTCGCGCAGCAGTACGAGGGTGCCGTCGTCGAGGAGGGCGTGGCCGCGGCCGGTGAGCGGGGTGGCGATCTCCTTGCGGATGAGGTGGTAGGGCAGCAGCAGGGTGCGGCCGGCGGCGCGGGCCCGGAAGACGTAGAGGACGTCCTCGCCGCCGGGGGCGCGGACGGTGCGCTCGTAGGCGAGGCCGGTGGTGTCGACGGCGTCGAACGTCTTGTGGGTGCCGGTGGCGAGGCAGTAGCCGCCGGGGAAGACGACGCCCTGTTCGTCGGGGAGGACCCGGCAGGCCCGGCCGATGCCGTCGAGGCGGACGACGGTCCTGGTGAGGGTGTTGAAGACGAGGTGGCGGTCGGCGTCCTCCTTGTAGGGGCGTACGCGCAGCAGGATCAGCGGGCCGACGCGGGCGTGCGCGACGGCGGCGTCGGCGAGCGACTGGAGCGGTTCGTCGACGGGTTCGGCGTGGATGCCGTCGCCGGTCCCGGTGTCGTCCTCGGTCTTGACGGTGAGGCTGCCGCCGACCGTGGAGACCCGGATCTCGCCGCCGGGGATCGCGATGTGCGGGTGGCGGCCGAGGACGTGGTCCTCGCGGGTCGTCGGCCGCCAGGTGATGTCGTGGGCGGGCGGGCGCACGTCGTCGCGCTCGCCGCGGGCGTCGAGGAAGCGGGCGCCGCCCCGGGCGCCGATCTCCCAGCGCAGGACGCGGATGTCGTCGGGCTGGTCGCCGGTCTGGAAGACGGCGAGCAACTTGGCGTCGACCAGGCGGAGTTCGAGGAGCCGGCTGTCGCGGTAGTAGCGGAAGAGGGCGGCGAACTCGGCGCGGAACGCCGGGTCGTCGAGCAGTCCCGGTACCGCGTCCTCGGGCAGTCGGCGCAGTTCGTCGTGCGGGCTGTGCAGGGCGAGGACGTCGCCGACCTCCGGCGGCCCCGAGCCGAGCACGTCGCGCAGTCCGACGAGGAGCACGTCGCCGACGGCGACGAGGTCGCGGGCCAGGCGCGGGCGGTCGGTGCGGACGGCGCCGCTGCCGGTGAGCGTCAGCTCCGTGGAGCCGAAGGCGGCGGCGCGCCGGTCGTTCAGCGCGCCCGCGCGGGACGCCAGCGCGCGGGCCTGCGCGGCGAGCCGGTCGCGCAGCACCTCGTACGTGCCCGCGTCGGGGCCGTCGGCCGCCCGGGCCGTGCCGGTCTCCATGCGTGGCGGTCCTTTCCCGCGTGAGGCGCGAGGGGTTCGATGGGGCGGCCGGGACTGCCGACCCCCGTGCGGCGGTCCCGGCCGGTCTGTGCGGTCAGGCGTGCGACACGCCGTTCAGCCTGCCGAGCGGCAGGTCGGCCACGCCCAACTGGGTCGCGGTGTCGAGGAGTTCGCGCAGTTGATCGGTCTGCTCGCCGCCGCCGTGCATCAGCTTCATCAGCAGGGCGGAGACGGTGAGGTGCTGCACGTCGGCCGTGGAGACGGAGCCGAGGATCTTCGCCAGGTCGTCGGTGAAGCTCGACGAGCCGTCCAGCCACGGCCTGGCGAGGGCCTGCGCGGTGTCGGAATGCCGGACGAAGGAGTCGACGCCCTTGCCGAGCGCGATCGAGGACATCAGCCGGTCAAAGAAGACGGACTCGCCGCCCACGATGCTGATGTCGGCGTTCTCCAGGCCGGTGGCGAGGACCGTGGCCTGCGCCTCGGCGACCTGCCGCTGGACGTCGATCCCGGCGAGCCGGATCTCCTTCTCCGCCTGGAGGCGCAGCCGGTACTCCTCGTGGCCGCGCGAGGCGTCGTCGAGGGCGGCCATCGCGGCGGCCTTCTCGTGGATGCCCGCGGCCTCGGCCTTCAGCTTGGCGGCGATGGCCTCCGCCTCGGCGAGGGCCTTGGCCCGGCCGCCCTCGGCCTCGGCCCGCAGCCGCGCCTCGGTGGCGCCGGCCTCGGCGCGCCCGGCCTTCTCGATGACGTCGGCCTCCTGATCGCGCACCCGCACCTCGGCGAGGCCGGCGGCGGCGGTCTCGGCCTGGAGCCCCTCGGCGAGCCGCACCTTGGCCTTGGCCTCCAGGTCGGACGCCTTCAGCTGGGCCTCGGCGAGGGTGAGGCGTTCGGCGGCGCGGTGCGTGGCGGCCTGCTCGGCGGCCTCCGCGGCCTTGATGTCCTTGACCAGCTGCTCCTGCGCCTCGGCCTCGGCGGCGATGACGATGGCCTGCCGGTCGCGTTCGGCGGACTCGACCGCGCGCAGCTTCTTGATGGACTCCTCCTGCTCGGCGACCGTGCGGTCGACGGCGACCCGCTCGCGGATGACCTCGGCGATCTCCCGCTTCTCCGCCTCGACCTCCTTCTCGGCGGCGATCTTCGTCAGCTGGGTCTCCCGCTCGCGGGCGATGACCTCCAGCATCCGGTCCTTCTCGATGCGCTCGTTCTCGACGGCGATGACGCGCTCGCGGTTCTTCTGCGCGACGGCGACCTCGCGGGCCTGGTTCTCGCGCTGCACGCCGAGCTTCTCCTCGGTGGCGAGGAACGCCCCCTGGGCGCGCAGCCGTTCCTCCTCGACGACCCGCGCGGTCTCGGCCTCCTCGCGGGCCCGCACGGTGTCGATCTCCCGCTTCTGCTTGATCTCGGCGTCCGCCTGGCGGCGCTCCAGTTCGAGGATGGTCTCCCGGGCGTCGACGTTCTGCCGGGTGATCTCCTTCTCCTCGGTGCGCTGGAACTCGTTGGTCCTGACGTGCTCGATCGACGTCAGTTCGGTGATCTTGCGGATGCCCTGGGCGTCGAGGACGTTGTGCGGGTCGAGCTGGCTGAGCGGCGTCTGCTCCAGGTAGTCGATCGCCGCGTCCTCGAGGTGGTAACCGCTCAGGTCGACCCCGATGACCTCGATGATCTTGAAGCGGAGTTCCTCGCGCTTGGTGTAGAGGTCGGTGAAGTCCATCTGCTTGCCGACCGTCTTGAGCGCCTCGGAGAACTTGGCGTGGAACAGTTCCTGGAGGGTCTTCTGGTCGCTGGCGCGGGCGGTGCCGACCGACTGGGCGACGCGGATGACGTCGTCGACGGTCTTGTTGACCTTGACGAAGAACGAGATCCGGATGTCGGCGCGGATGTTGTCCCGGCAGATGAGGCCGTCGCGGCCGGTCCGGGTGATCTCGATGGCCTTCACCGAGATGTCCATGACCTCGGCCTTGTGCAGGACGGGCAGCACGATCTGGCCGGTGAAGGTGACGTCGACCTTGCGCATCTTGGAGACGATGAGCGCCTTGCCCTGCTCCACCTTGCGGAACAGTCTGGTGAACAGCAGCAGCAGGACGGCGAGGAGGATCAGGACAGCGACGACGGACACGCCGATGCCCACGGTGGTGGCATCCATGGTGGGATCCTTCTGGTCCGGGGGCCGACGGCTCCCCGAGAGGACGATGAGAGTACGCGGGCGGAGGCGGCCGTGCCGCACCCTCCTACCGGCACCCGGGCCCGTCTGCCGGGACGACCGGGTGGAGCGCGCCGGAGCCGTGCGGCGACGGCCCGGGTTCGTCGGGAGCGATGCGGTCCGTCGGGCGCGCCGTGCGCGGGCCCCCGTCCGCCCCGGAGCCGGCCGTGCGGAACTCCCCCATCACTGCGCCCCCTTCACCACCTGCTCGGCCCCGCCCCGGCGCCGCGCCACGTTTCCGGGGTGCGGCACCGGGGTCCGGCCCCCGTTTCTGCCGCGCTCATCCTGACCCGGCCCGCGGGTTCTCCGCATTGCCGTGTTCCGGCAATGTTCGCGCGCGTTCGATGCCGGAAGGCGCCACCCGCGCCCCGGACGCCGCCCCTCCGCTCAGCCGAGCCGTACGGGGTAGTGGTCCGCCACCTCCCCCAGCACCACCCGCTCGGCGTCGTCCAGCGGGCGCCGCCCGGTGCCGAGCAGCAGCGCGTCCGTGTCGCAGAACGCGGCGGGCACCGGCGCGCCGGCGACCGCCTCCAGCAACTCCCGCGCGCGGCCCAGCCCTTCGGCCGACGGGCCGGGCAGATCGGGCACGCCGGCGATCAGGTCGAGGTGGTGCAGGGTCCACTCCAGTACGTACGCGTCGAGGTAGTCGCGCGCGGTCAGCACCTCGTCGCGGGTGCCGACCCGCAGCGCCGGGTCGGCGAGGCGCGCGGCGCGTCCGGCGGCGGAGCCGACGTCGTCGAGGTGGAAGCGGAGCAGCGCCGGATCCTCGTAGGCGGCGGCGAGCCGGACCGTGAGCGCGGCGAGCGGGTCGTCCTCGCCGGGCCGGTGGTCGTCGATGGTCCAGTAGGTCACCGCGTCCCGGGTCGGCGGGACGTCCTCGGGGGTGACCAGCGTGATCAGGACGTCCTGCGCGTCGACGACGAGGTGGCAGACGAGGTCACGGACGAGCCAGCCGGCGCAGCCGGAGGGCCGTGCGAAGTCCTCGTCCGACAGGTCCCCGACCGCCGCGAGCAGGTCCGCCCAGGTACGTGAGAAGAGATCCACGTCCGCACGCTACGCGGCCCGGCGCGCCGCCCGTCGGCGGTTTCCCGGATCCTCGCCGTGCGACGTATCGTCGGGCGCCAGGCCGCCCCGCAGCGAAAGGCCGTGCCCGCCCCATGCCCACCAGCGCCTCCCCGGCCGTCGGCCGCGCCCTGGACATCCTGCTCCACCTGTCGGGCCGGCCGGGCCCGGTGCGCGCGCCGGCGCTCGCCGCCGACCTGGGGATCCCGCGCTCCAGCGTCTACCACATCCTCAGCGTCCTGGTGGACCGCGGCTTCGTCACGTACATCCCGGAGGGCCAGCTGTACGGGCTCGGGGTCTCGGCCTTCGAGGTCGGCTCGGCGTATCTGCGGCACGAGCCGCTGGAGCGGCTGGCCCGCCCGCTGGTGCGGGCCCTCGCCCAGCAGCTGGGCCAGCCGGTGCACCTGGGTGTGCTGCACGGGGCGGAGAGCGTCTACCTGCTCAAGGAGCTGCCGTCGGCGGCGCACGCCGCGGAGCCCGCGCCGGACCTCGTCACCGACGTCGGTGTCCGGCTGCCCGCCCATCTGACCGCGAACGGGCGCGCCCTGCTCGCCCACTCCTCGCCCGCCCAGGTGCGCGCGCTGTTCCCGTCGGGTCCGCTGATCACCCGCACCGGCCGGGGGCCGCGCACCCCCGGCGAGCTGCGGCGCGCCCTCGCCGTCGAGCGGGAGCGGGGCTGGTCGGAGGAGGTCGGCCTGGTGACGGAGGGGATGCGCTCGCTGGCGGTGCCCGCCTTCGACCACCTCGGGCAGCCGGCCGCCGCGCTGTCCACGACGTGGCGGCGGGCCGCGGAGCACCACTCGGTCGACGAGACCGTGGACCGGCTGCGGCGCGCGGCGGCCCGGCTCACCGCCGCGATGCTGGGCCACTCCCCCGCGTGAGCGCCCGGACCCCGGGCAGGGCGACCCGGGGCGACCCGGCACAGAGTCGTCTCGGATCCGAGACATGTGCCGGGTCGCACTGGCCCGGACCGCCGCCGTCTTCTGTGATGGCAGAGCACGAACCGTTCCCCGTCCGGGGCGGTGATCCACCCGTTCCCCGCCGGCCCCCCGTACCGTCGGGGACACCGGCTCTTCTGGAGGTCTCATGACCGGCTCCGCCCCCCGTCCGGTCCGCGCCCCGCGCGGCACCGTGCTGAACACCCTCGGCTGGCAGCAGGAGGGCGCCCTGCGGATGCTCATGAACAACCTCGACGCCGAGGTCGCCGAGCACCCGGACAAGCTCGTCGTCTACGGCGGCACCGGCAAGGCGGCCCGCTCCTGGGAGGCGTTCGACGCGATCGTGCGCACCCTGAAGACGCTCAAGGACGACGAGACGCTGCTCGTGCAGTCGGGCAAGCCGGTCGGGGTGCTGCGCACGAACGAGTGGGCGCCGCGCGTGCTCCTCGCCAACTCCAACCTGGTGGGCGACTGGGCCAACTGGGAGGAGTTCCGCAAGCTGGAGGCCCAGGGCCTCACCATGTACGGCCAGATGACGGCCGGGTCGTGGATCTACATCGGTTCGCAGGGCATCGTCCAGGGCACGTACGAGACGTTCGGCGCCGTCGCCCGCAAGAAGTTCGGCGGCACCCTCGCCGGGACGATCACGCTGACCGCGGGTCTCGGCGGGATGGGCGGCGCCCAGCCGCTCGCCGTGACGATGAACGAGGGCGTCGCGCTCTGCGTCGACGTCGACGAGTCCCGGGTCGACCGCCGCATCGGCACCCGCTACCTGGACGTGAAGGCCGACAGCCTCGACCACGCCCTGGAGCTGGCGGTGCGGGCCCGCGACGAGCGCCGCGGCCTGTCCATCGGTGTCGTCGGCAACGCCGCCGAGGTCTTCCCCGAGCTGCTGCGCCGGGGCGCCCCCATCGACATCGTGACCGACCAGACCTCGGCCCACGACCCGCTCGCCTATCTGCCCGTCGGCATCTCCGTCGAGGACTGGGACAAGGAGCGCGAGGCGGACCCGGCCGGCTTCACCGAGAAGGCCCGGCAGTCGATGCGCCTGCACGTGGAGGCCATGGTCGGCTTCCTCGACCAGGGCAAGGAGGTCTTCGACTACGGCAACTCGATCCGCGACGAGGCCCGCAAGGCCGGCTACGACCGGGCGTTCGACTTCCCCGGCTTCGTGCCCGCGCACATCCGTCCGCTGTTCGAGGAGGGCCTCGGCCCGTTCCGCTGGGCCGCGCTCTCCGGCGACCCGGAGGACATCGCGAAGACGGACAGGGCGATCAAGGAGCTGTTCCCGGAGAACAAGCACCTGCACCGCTGGCTGGACATGGCCGCCGAGCGGATCTCCTTCGAGGGCCTGCCGGCCCGCATCTGCTGGCTCGGCTACGGCGAGCGCCACCTCGCGGGTCTGAAGTTCAACGAGATGGTGGCCTCCGGCGAGCTGTCGGCGCCGGTCGCCATCGGCCGCGACCACCTGGACTCGGGCTCGGTGGCGTCCCCGTACCGCGAGACCGAGTCCATGAAGGACGGCTCGGACGCGATCGCCGACTGGCCGCTGCTGAACGCCCTGGTCAACACCGCCTCCGGCGCCTCCTGGGTCTCCCTGCACCACGGTGGCGGCGTCGGCATGGGCCGCTCCATCCACGCCGGCCAGGTCTGTGTCGCGGACGGCACGGAGCTGGCCGCCCGCAAGATCGAGCGGGTGCTGACCAACGACCCGGCGACGGGGGTCATCCGGCACGTCGACGCGGGTTACGAGCACGCGGCCGAGGTGGCCGACGCGCGCGGGGTGCGGGTGCCGATGCGCGAGGGCGAGCGCTAGCGGCCGCGCCCGGCAGGGCACGGGGCGGGCCGGGGCCCGGCGGGTGGCACAGTGGAGAGGTCGCACCGCACACGCCGAAGACCTGGAGGCCCGCCCCACATGCGTCTGATCCTCATCCGCCACGGCCAGACCCCGTCCAACCTCAAGCACCTCCTGGACACCACGGTGCCCGGCCCCGGACTGACCCCGCTGGGGCAGGAGCAGGCCGCCGCGCTGCCCGAGGCCCTGGCGGGCGAGGAGATCGACGCGCTGTACGTCTCGACGCTGCTGCGCACCCAGCTCACCGCCGCCCCGCTGGCCGCGGCCCGGGGTCTGGAGCCCCTGGTGCGCGAGGGGCTGCGGGAGCTGATCGCCGGTGACCTGGAGATGCGCGGCGACGACGAGGCCGCGCAGCTCTACATGAGCACGGCGTTCGCCTGGTCGGCCGGTGACGTCGAGCGCCGGATGCCGGGCGCCGAGAGCGGCGCGCAGGCCCTGGGCCGCTTCGACGCCGTCGTCGCGGAGGCGGCCGGTTCCGGCGCGGCAGCGGTGGCGATGGTCAGCCACGGCGCCGCCATCCGCACCTGGGTCGCGGCCCGCGCCAGCAATGTCGACGTCGCCCACTCGGCGTCCCACCCGCTCGCCAACACCGGCGTCGTCGTCCTCGACGGCTCCCCCGCGACCGGCTGGCGGTGCCTGCTGTGGGAGGGCAGGCCGCTCGGCCCGGCGTCCGCGGACCCGGACGGCGACGGCCCGACGGGCGAGGCCGTCACCGCCTGACACCCGGCGGGGCGGTCCGTGGAAGATGCGGTCCTGGGCACTCCGCCAAGGCCGCGACCGGTAGTACGATGCCCGCTCCGTGGACGTCACTGGGGGGCGGATGGTCCGGGCGGGGGCACGTGCGCGCGGGTGGTTCTGGTCATCGGTCGTGGCCGCGGCGGTGCTGCTGCTCCTGGGCGCGCCGCCCGCGACCGCCGACGGCGCCGGTCCCTGCGATCCGGCGGCGCTGCGCGGCTCCCCGGTGTCCTCGCGCGTCGAGCTGTTCCAGCACGGGTACGCCGACGCGGTCGTGGTCGTCGAGACGACGGTGAAGGTGCCGCGGTCCTGGCGGCGCGCCTCCGGGCTGCTCTTCTCCCCCCGGTCCGGCCGCTATCGCGAGGCCATGCGCTGCCTCGTCGCGGACGGCGACGGGACCGTGCCGCGCGACAAGGAGGAGCGCGACGGCCTCCCGGTCGTCGTCGCCGGGGCGAAGACCATCACGGTCACGGACACCGTCCGGCTGACGGTCGGCGACGAGTCGGGCCGGCTCACCGGCCCGTGGGACATCACGCTGGACGGCGGCGGGTACCGGCTGCTCCTGAGCCCGCCGCCCGCGCTGCGCTCGGCGACCTGGCGCGTGACGCTCGTACGCGACGGGAACGACCTGCTCGCCGCCCGTCCGACCCCGGACCGGCTGTCCACCGACACGGAGTACATCTGGTCGTCGGTGCGGGCCGACAAGGGGCCGCCGCCCGAGATCCTCCTGTCCGCGCCCTGGCGCGCACGCGCGACGGCGCACTGGGGCGAGTACCCGCAGATGCTGTTCATCCAGGGCGCCCACACCGCGTGTCTGCTGCTGATCCCGCTGGCGTACGGCGTCTGCCGGTTCCTCGCCCGGCGGCGCGGGTTCGTCCCGCCGCACATCGGGGTGCTGTCCGCCGCCGTCACCCTCCAGGCGGTCCTGGGCGTGTTCAACGGGCTCGACTTCGGGCTGGCCTGGGCGCTGAACGACCGGGGTGACTTCCTGTCGGACACGGGGTGGTTCTCGTACCAGTCCTGGCTGGTGATCGGCTGGGCGGCGTTCGGCGGGGCCGTCGCCTGGCTGGGGATCGCCGGGTATCCCGTCCGGCGCCGCCGGCTGCCGGTGGGCGCGCTCGCGGCGGTCCCCGTGGCGGCCGCCCTCGTCCGGGCCGACGCTCCCGGCGAGCGGATGTCGCTGTCCGTCGGCGCCGGTCTCGTCTGGCTGACCTGCTCGGGGGTCCTCGCGCTCGCCCTGCGCGGGTGGCGGGAGCTGCGGGGGCGGCCCGTGCGGCGCGTGCACCTGATCCCCCCGTTCCTCCTGGGGGCGGCGGCCGCCGCGCTGATCACGGGGATGTACGTCAAGCAGACCCTCGACACCCGGCGGCAGCTGAACTGGCTCGTCGAGAACACCGACACGAGCCTGAGCTTCGACGCGCTCAACTTCCCCTCGTACTTCTTCGACACCATCCGGTACATGTGGTGGCTGGTGATCCTCCTCGCGGCGGTCCCGGTGCTGCGCGCGCTGCCCCCGGCCGCCCGGATCGACACCTCGGTGCGGGTGCTCGTCGCCCTCCTGGGCGGCATAGCGCTCCAGGACTGGCCGGACAGCTTCGTGGGCGTGCCGTCGGCGCTGATCCCGCTGCTGACGACGGCGGTCTTCCTCGGCCTCATCCGTGCCAACCGCCGCCGGACGCTGCTCGACTGGCCGCTGACGGTGCCGGGGCCCGCCACCGCGCTCACCGCGCGGACGCTGGCCGAGGTGACCGCCGTCGCCGGCGAGTCGGCGCGGGCCGACCTGCACGCGGTGGCCCTGCGCTATCACGCGCTGGAGCAGGAGGGCCGCAAGATGGACGCCGCCTACCGGGTCACGGCCGACATGCCCGCGTCCACGTACACCCTCAAGCGGGAGAGCCTGGAAGGCGATCTGCGCGATCTGTCGCGGTGGCCGCCGCCCAGTCCCACGGCCCTGTCGCTGACCGCGGGCCAGTCCGGGCAGCCGGCCGCGTCCGGCGGCTGGGCCATGCCCGAGGGGGTCACGCCGGTCGACGTGGCGATGAGCGTCGGCCCGGGCGCCACCCCGTGGCAGAACGGTCTCCAGTCGGCCGCGCTGGCGACCGTGCTCGGGCTGCCCGTGCTCGTCTACCAGCTCTACCTGAACTACGGCGGCTCGTGGTGGGTGAGCCAGCTCCAGGGCTGGTTCGGCCCGTTGTGGCTCGTGTACAACGTGCTGTTCTGTGTGCTGCCCTGGACGGCCGGCGGGTTCCTGCTGGGCTTCTTCTGGCGGGAACTGCCGGGCAGGCGCGGGCCGGTCAAGGTGCTGCCCCTGGTGGCGGCGTACACCTCGGCGATGCTGGTCGACCAGTTCCTGTGCCACGCCTTCGACCAGCCGGAGCCGGCCTACCGCTGGGGCATGACCGGCCTGCTGACCATCACCCTGACGGTCACCGGCATCCTGATGGACGGGCGGACGCTGCGCCGCCAGCGCCCGTCCTGGGCGACGTTCTGGAGCCCGCTGTTCTCCGTCTACCGGCTGGGGGCGGCCCAGACCGGCATGGCGTTCGTGGTGGCGCAGACCGCGGCGATCGTGGGCCTGTGGATCCAGGTGCGCACCGGCATCGAGCCGCCGGCCTCCGCCCCGTCCCCGCAGGTGGAGAAGTAGCGGGACCCGCACCGCGTACGGGCTAGAGGAGCCCCTTCACGTTGTTCCCGAAGGTCCACCCCTTCGACCCGTCCCAGTTGATCGACCAGGTCATCAGGCCCTTCAGCGCGCCGCCGTACGTGTTCCACGCCTGCGTGACCTGACTGGGCGTCATATAGCCGCCACCGGCGCCCGCCTGGGCGGGAAGGCCCGGCACCTGCTTGTCGTAGGGGACCTTGATGGTCGTGCCCTGGATGACGAGCCCCTTGTTCAGGCAGGTCGTCTGGGCGGTGAAGCCCGCGACCGTGCCCGCGGCGTACGAGTCGCCGGAGCAGCCGTACATGGACCCGTTGTAGTACTGCATGTTGAGCCACCACAGGCGGCCGTTGTCCGCGTACTTCTTGATGACGGGGAGGTACGCGCCCCAGATGGAGCCGTAGGTGACGCTGCCGCCGGTGACGTAGGCGGTCTCGGGGGCCATGGTCAGGCCGAACCCGGCGGGCATCCGCGCCAGCACGCCGTCGATGATCCGGATGAGGTTCGACTGGGACGTGGACAGCTGGGAGATGGAGCCGCTGCCGGTGAGGCCGGTCTCGATGTCGATGTCGATGCCGTCGAAGTTGTACCGCTTCAGGATCGGCACGATCGTGTCGACGAACCGGTCGGCGACCGCCGTGGAGTTGAGGTCGATGCCGGCCGTCGCGCCGCCGATCGACATGAGGATCGTCCGGCCCGCCGCCTTGGCCTGGCACATCTCGGCGGGCGTCGCGACCTTCACGCCGGTGTCCATGCCGTTCTCCCACAGGGCCGTGCCGTCGGAGCGGATCACGGGGAAGGCGGCGTTGATGACGTTGTAGCCGTGCTGGCCGATCGCGGGGTCGGTGATGGGCGTCCAGCCGAAGGGCGGGTGGACGCCGTTGGCGGCGCCGTCCCAGTTCTCCCAGTAGCCCTGGAGGACCTTCCCGGACGGCCTCGGCTTCGTCGCGCAGGTGTCGGCGGCGGGCGCGGCCGGCGCGGCGACGAGGAGGGTGGTGACGGTCGCCGCCGCGGTGAGGGCGGCGGCGAGCAGGCGGGGGGTGCGGGGACGGCGGGGACGGAAGGGCATGGGGGCTCCCGTGGGATCGCTGAACGCCGGACAGGGGCGGGGATGTCTGGATGTCGCGAGCACGACGCACGCTAAAGAGGTCCAGACCTTTCGTCAATGGGTCTGGACCAATCGGCATCGGGTGCGCGGCGCACGGTCGGCGGCGGTTTCCTCGCGGCAACGCACCGGAAACACCCGCTGCCTACCGTCACCCGCACACCGGTCATGGCTGCAACGGCCGGTGTGCGCCGGGCCGTTCCCCGCACCGGACGCGAACCAGCCGTCTTCCACCGAGTTCTCAGGGAGGAACGATGGCTGTCCCCACGCGCGCCGCCACACCGTCCGGCGCCCCTGCCCATCCCGGCGCCCCTGCCCATCCCGACGCCGGTGCCGGTGCCGGTGCCGGTGCCGGTGCCGAAATCGCTGCCGACGGCACCCACGCCGACGCGTCCGCACCGGGACCGCACCCCGTGGACGTGCGGCCGCCGCTGCGGCGGCTGGTCCCGCTGAGCCTCCAGCACCTGCTGGTCGCGTACGCGGGCATGGCCACGATGCCGCTGCTCGTCGGCACCGCGCTGCACCTGCCCGAGGACCGGATCCGGCTCCTCATCGCCGCGAACCTCCTGGTGAGCGGGCTCGCCACGCTGCTCCAGTCGCTGGGCCTCAAGGGGTTCGCCGGGGCGCGGCTGCCCCTGGTCATGGGCTCCACGTTCACCGCCATCACCCCGGCGGTGCTCATCGGGCGGGAGCACGGGCTCGCCGCCGTGTTCGGGGCGACGCTCGTGTCGGGTCTGGTGACGCTGGCGGTCGCGCCCTGGTTCGGACGCTGCCTGCATCTGTTCCCGCCCCTGGTGACGGGGACGGTCATCGCCGTCATCGGGTTCTCGCTGGTGCCGTCCGCGGCCGGTCTGGTGAGCGGCGGCGAGGGCGGCGGGAAGGGGCTCGCGCTGGCCGCCGCGACCGTCGTCCTGGTCGTGCTCGTCGAGCGGCTCGCGCCGCCCGCCGTCGCCCGGTTCTCGGTGCTGGTCGCGATGGCCGCCGGCACCGCGCTGGCCGTGCCGCTGGGCCTGTTCGACGGTTCCGGGGTGACCGGGGCGGCCGCCGTCACGGTCCCCGAGCCGGCCGCGTTCGGGGCGCCCACCTTCGTGGTCCCGGCCATCGCCGCGATGCTCGTGGTGCAGCTGGTCAACATGGTCGAGTCGGTCGGCGACACCCTCGCCGTCGGACAGATCGTGGGCCGCGGCGACGACGCGCCGACCGTGGTGCGGGCGCTGCGCGCGGACGGCGCGGCCACGATGGTCTCGGGCGCGCTCGCCTCCTTCCCGATCGTGACGTTCGGGCAGTCGGTGGGCCTGGTGAGCGTGACACGGGTGCGCAGCAGGCACGTCGTGGCCCTGTCCGGGGCGCTGATGGTCGTCCTCGCGTTCGTGCCGGTGCTCGGCGCGGCCGTCGCCGCCGTGCCCGGCGCGGTGCTGGGCGGGGTGTCGCTCGTCATGTTCGGCACGGTCGGCGCGGTCGGACTGCGGATCGTGTCCCGGGCCGACCTCACCGACTCCCGGAACCTGCTGACCGTGGCGCTCGCGTTCGGACTCGGCATGATCCCGGTCGGCGCCCCGGACTTCTACGCGCCGCTGCCGACGTACGCGCGCACGGTCCTGGACAGCGGCATCGCCGTCACCGGCATCGTGGCCTTCCTCCTCAACCTGCTGTTCCACCACATCCCCGGCCGCCCGCGCCGCCCCCGGAAGGACTCCGCGCGATGAACCCCGACACGATCACCGACGTCACCGTCCTCAGCGGCGGCGCCTGGCACGCCGGAACGGACGTCCACCTCGTCGACGGCCGCGTCCACGCCCTCGTACCGACAGGAGCGCTGCCGCACGGGGAGCGCGTGCTGGACGGGTCAGGGGCGCATCTGACCCCGGGGCTCGTCAACACGCACACGCACCTCTTCCAGGCCGGGCTGCGCGGCATCGGCGAGGGCCTGCCGCTGCTGTCGTGGCTGAGCGCCGTCGGCGAGGAGGCGGTGCGGCTGACGCCGGAGCGGGCGTACTGGACGGCTGCCGCCGCCGCGGCCGAGGCGCTGCGCAGCGGGACGACCACGCTCGTCGAGCACATGTGGCCGCACCCCTCCCCCGAGGTGCACGACGCCGTGCTGCGGGCGCTGCGCGACAGCGGGGTGCGGGCCGTGCTGTGCCGCGGGGTCGCCGACCGGGCGGACGGCAGCCGCACGTGGGGGTTCGACCCGCGTCTGATGCAGCCGCTGAAGGAGGCGCTGGCGCACACCGACGAGCTGATCGGGGCCGCGCGCGGCAGCCGGGTGGCGGTCGGGGTGGCCGTGCCCAATCCGCGCTGTCTGACGCCGGAGGGCATGGCGGCGGTGCGCGGCTTCGCCGAGGAGCGTGACCTGCCGGTCTCCCTGCACCTGTTGGAGACGACGACGGACGACACGATGTGCCGGGAGCACGCGGGGACGGGCGCCGTCGAGTACCTGGAGCGGGCCGGGTTCCTGTGGGAGCGGCTGCTGGCCGTGCACTGCGTGGAGCTGGACGCGGCGGGCCGGACCGCGCTGGCCCGGCACGGCGTCGGCGTCTCGTACAACCCGCTCTCCAACATGCGGCTCGGATCCGGCATCGCCCCGGTGCCGGAGATGCTGGCGGCGGGGCTGTCGGTCGGGCTCGGGGTGGACGGGGCGGCGAGCAACGACACCCAGGACATGCTGGAGGCGCTGCGCATCGGCGCGTATCTGCAACGGGCCGCGCACCGCAAGGCCGACCTGCTGGGGTTCCCCGAGATGTTCGCCCTGGCCGCGAACGGCGCCAACCGGGTCCTCGGCCTGGAGGAGCGGCCCGACGGGGTGCGGGCCGGCATGCAGGCGGACCTGGTGCTGCACCGCTTCGACCGCGACTACGCCTGCCTCCCCGTCCGCGACCCCGGGTCCACCCTGCTGACCTGCGCGGGGACCAGGACCGTCGCGGCCGTGCTGGTCGGCGGCGAGGTGCTGGTCGAGGACGGGGAGCACGCGCGGCTGCCCGCACGGGAGTTGGCCCGCGGGCTCACCTTCACGGCCCCGTAACCGCACGGTCCCCGGACGAAACACGGGCCCGGCAGAGTGGGGGCATCGCGTACGGCCCCGGGGCACCGGGGACCGTGCCAGCCCACGGCGCCGGGCCCGGACGGGGTCCGTCGTGACCGTGCCCGCGGACCTCTGTGCGTCCGCGGTGGGGATCGCAGGGGCGGTGACTGCATCCCGTGGGACCTCACTCCTCAGGAGCCACGGCGCGATGAACGACACCACGACACACGACATCACGACACACAGCACCACGACACACCGCACCACGACGCACGACACCACCTACCGGCTGGCCGAGTTGGCCAGGGAGTCCCGGATGGGCGGCGCCGGGACGGAGACCTCCGACCGCGAGATCCGCCGGATCGACCTCACCGACTTCGACGCCCGCCGGGCCGCGATCACCGAGGAGCTGTGGGCGGCCGCGACCGACATCGGCTTCTTCCAGCTGGTGAACCACGGCATCGAACAGCCCCTCGTGGACGGGGCGTTCGCCGACGCGGCGGCGTTCTTCGCCCTGCCCGACGCCGTCAAGGCGCGGCACGGGCTGAAGAAGGGGCTCAACTCCGGCTGGGAGTCGATGACCCAGGTCAGGCCGTCGGTGGGCACACCGGACCAGAAGGAGTCGTACCAGGTGACCCGGCCGCACATGGCCGGCCTGTGGCCGGACGACGCGCTCCCCGGGTTCCGCTCCCGCACCCTCGCCTTCGAGGCGCGGTGCCGGGACCTCGCGATGCGCGTCCTTGGCTGCTTCGCGGACCGGCTGGGGCTGCCCGAGGGATTCTTCGCGCGGGCCCACGACCCGGCGAGCGCGCAGTACCAGTCGGCGCTGCGGATGCTGCACTACTTCGCCGTCCCCGAGGACGCCGAGATCCCCGCCGACGTGTGGCGGGCGGGCGCGCACACGGACTTCGACTGCCTGACGCTGCTGTTCCAGCGCGACGGGCAGGGCGGGCTCCAGGTGTGCCCCGGCAAAGAGGCCGAGGCCCAGGAGTGGACGCCGGTGGAGCCGGCCGACGCCGTGATCACCTGCAACATCGGGGACATGCTGATGCGGTGGAGCGACGACCGGCTGCCGTCCAACTTCCACCGGGTGCGGTCGCCGGGGCCCGGCGAGGACCGGTCGGCGCGGTACAGCATCGCGTTCTTCGCGCAGGCCGACCGGGACGCGGTGATCGAGGGGCCCGAGCGGCGCTACCCGCCGATCACGGCCGCCGATTACATCCAGCAGCGCATCGCCGCCAACTTCGCCCGTTAGAAGGGGCGTTGCCTCCCGTCCCGTTCCGTCCCAGTCGGCCGGGACGGGACGGGACGCGCGGTCACCGGCGGGTCTCCTCGGCCCGGATCCGGGCGAGCCACTCCGTGCCCAGCCCGCGCCCGTCCGGCAGGTGGTCGTCCCGGTCCCAGCGCCAGGTCGTGGCGATCGCGAGGACCAGGACGCGGCAGTCGCGCAACAGGCCGAGATCGGCGTCCGGGCAGTGCGCGGCGGCGGTGTCGGGGGCGTGGGCGAGGTCGAACTCGACGGGCCCCCGGCACACCGTCTCCAGGTCGATGAAGAGCGGCCCGTGCCGGGCGGCGAGGAGGTTGCCGGGGTGCGGCTCGCCGTGCAGCAGCTGCTCGGCGGCGCCGCGCCCGGTGACCGCCCGGCACCGGGCGTCCAGGGTGTCGCCGAGCAGCCTCCGGTCCGCGGCGGCGAGCGCGGGGGTGCGGGCGGGGTCCGCCACGAGGCGCCGGGCGTGCGCGACCCGCTCGGTGACGTGCGGCGCGGGGACGTCGCCGAGCCGGCGCATCCCCGCGTGCAGCCGTCGCAGCGCGTCCGCGTAGTCGGCGGGCGGCACCCGCGCGGCGGGCGCGGACGCGTGGTGGGTCCACAGGGTCACCGCGAAGCCGTCCCGCTCGTGGACGGCCGGGGGCACCCGGGGGTCGGGGGCCGCCACCGGGGCGCCGGCCCGCACCAGCCGCCGGGCCAGGTCGATCTCGGACCCGGCGCCCGGATCCGCCGCCGGAGCCACCCGTGCCACGACGTCGGCGGGCAGCAGCCGCAGGGTGAGCCGGTTGGAGTTCTGGAGCACGACCGCGTCGTCGGCCCGCAGGCCGAGCCCCGAGGCGACCGCCCGCGCCGCGCGCCGCGCCCGCGCCGCCTCCGCCACCAGCATCGCCGTCGCCCCCCTGGGTCGTGAGCCGGGATCACGCGCAAGGTACCAGCCCGCCACCGGCCCGCCACCGGCGCGCACCCGGGGCCGCGACCCCCGCGCCGCCGTGTCCGGCCCACCCGGTACGGTCGCCGGATGACCACCGACACCCGGGTAGGCCCGCCGCACCTCGGCACGGAGCGCGAGACCCTGCGCGCCTTCCTCGACTACCACCGCGCGACGCTCGCCATGAAGTGCGAGGGCCTGACCGACGACGAACTGCGGCAGCGGTCGATGCCGCCGTCCACCCTGTCGCTGCTCGGCCTGGTGCGGCACATGGCCGAGGTGGAACGCGCCTGGTTCCGCCGGGTGTTCGAGGACGGGGACGCGCCGATGGTCTGGTCGCGGGAGGTCGACTTCCAGGCGGCGTACGACGCGAGCGCGTCGACCCGCGCCGAGGCGTTCGGCGCGTGGCGGGCCGAGGTGGAGACGTCGCGGCGGATCGAGCGGGACGCGCCGTCCCTGGACCTGACCGGGCATCAGCCGCGCTGGGGCGAGGACGTGTCGCTGCGCATGGTGATGGTGCACGTGCTGCTGGAGTACGGCCGGCACAACGGGCACGCCGACTTCCTGCGCGAGGGCGTCGACGGCACCGTGGGCGCCTGACCGGCCCGCCCGCCGAAGGGGAAGCGGGCCGGGGCGCCGCGCAGCGCCCCGGCCCGCAAGGCGCTCACCCCGCGTGGATGGACCCCCGCCCCGCGACCAGCGGGGCCCCGCTGCCGCCGCGCCGCACCGCCACGATCTCCGCGCCGATGGACAGTGCCGTCTCCTCCGGCGTGCGGCCGCCGAGGTCGAGGCCGATCGGTGAGCGCAGCCGGGACAGCTCGCGCGCGCTCACGCCCGCCTCGCGCAGCCGCTGCGCGCGGTCCTCGTGCGTGCGCCGGGAGCCCATCGCGCCCACGTAGGCGGCGGGCAGCCGCAGCGCCACCTCCAGGAGCGGCACGTCGAACTTGGCGTCGTGCGTGAGGACGCACAGCACGGTCCGCTCGTCGGTCGGCGTGGCCCGCAGATAGCGGTCGGGCCACTCCACGACGACCTCGTCGGCCTCCGGGAAGCGGGCCGGTGTGGCGAACACCGGCCGCGCGTCGCACAGGGTCACGTGGAACCCGAGCAGCTTGCCCACGCGCACCAGCGCCCCGGCGAAGTCCACCGCGCCGAACACGATCATCCGCGCGGGCGGCACGCTCGACTCGACGAACAGCGTGACGTCGGCGCCGCAGCGCGCCGAACTCTCCGGGACCGCGCAGACGGCCGTGCGCCCGAGGTCCAGCAGGGCCCGGGCCTGCGCGGCGAGTCCGGCGTCGTCGGCGGAGCCGAGCCCGCCCTGCGCCGAGCCGTCGGGCCGCACCAGCAGCAGCCCGCCGCCGTCGACCAGCGGCGCGGGCCCGTCCAGGACCCGGGCCAGGGCCACCGCCTCGCCGCGCGCCGCGAGCGCGAGGGCGGCCTCCACCGTCGTGCGGGACGCGGAGCCGGCGCGTACGGGAACCACGTGCACCTCGACGACACCGCCGCAGGACAGGCCGACGGCGAACGCGTCGTCGTCGCTGTACCCGAAGCTCTCGCGGACCGGCGTGCCGTCCGCGAGGGCCTGCTCGCACAGTTCGTAGACGGCGCCCTCGACGCAGCCCCCGGAGACCGAGCCGATGACCTCGCCCGCGGTGTCGACGGCGAGGGCCGCGCCCGGCGGACGGGGTGCGCTGCCGCTCACCGAGACGACGGTGGCGACGGCGAACTCCCGTCCCTGGGCGACCCATTCGGTCAGTTCGGCGGCCAGGTCAAGCATGCGGCCCTTCCTCGTGCGCGGCCCCGCCGGCCGCCCTGCGGGCCTCGCCGGCCAGGATCCGGTCGGGGCGCAGCGGCAGATCGCGGTGGCGGACGCCGGTGGCGTGCCACACCGCGTTGGCGATCGCGGCGGCGGTGCCGACGATGCCGATCTCGCCGATGCCCTTGATGCCGACGGGGTCGGTCGGGTCCGGGTCCGGGACCCAGTCGGCCTCGATGGCGGGGATGTCGGCGTTGGCCGAGAAGTGGTAGCCCGCGAAGTCGGCGCCGACGTGCCCGCCGGACACCGCGTCGCGGACCGCCTCCTCGTGCAGCGCCATGGAGATGCCCCAGGTCATGCCGCCGGTCAACTGGCTGCGCGCGGTCAGCGGGTTGATGATCCGGCCCGCCGCGAAGACGCCGAGGAGCCGGCGCACCCGCACCTCGCCGGTGGCGATGTCGACGGCGACCTCGGCGAACTGCGCGCCGAACGAGTGCCGTTCCTTCTGCGCCAGTTCGGCGACGAGCCCCGCGGTGTCCGTGCGGACCGTGACGCCGCCCTCCGGGATCTCCCCCGGGGCGAGCGGCAGGGTCTCGCGCAGCTCGCGGGCGGCGGCCATGACGGCCCAGCCCCAGGAGCGGGTGCCCATCGAGCCGCCGGAGACCCAGGCGGGCCCGAAGTCGCTGTCGGCGATGCGGACGTGGACGCGGTCGTGCGGCACGTCCAGCTCGTCGGCGGCGATCGACGACAGGGCCGTGCGCGCGCCGGTGCCGACGTCGGACGCGGTGATCCGGACGGTGAAGGTGCCGTCCTGTTCGGCGGTCACCGACGCCGTGGACGGGGCGACCCCGGACGGGAACGTCGACGCGGACACGCCCGTGCCGATCAGCAGCCCGCCCTCGCGGCGCACCCGGGGCCGCGGGTCGCGCTGCGCCCAGCCGAAGCGGCGGGCGCCCTCGTCGAAGCAGGCCAGCAGGTTGCGGCTGCTGAACGGCAGGCCCGAGACGGGACCCACCGAGGGTTCGTTGCGCCGGCGCAGCGCGAGCGGGTCCATGTCGAGCCGCTCGGCGAGTTCGTCGAGCGCGCACTCCACGGCGAAGGAGCCGGGGACCTCGCCGGGCGCCCGCATGAACGTCGGCGTCGGCACGTCCACGGGCACGACCCGGTGCACGGTGTGGTGGGCGTCGGCCGCGTACATCGCGCGGGCGTACCCGGCGCTCGACTCGATGAACTCCTTCACCGTCGAGGTCATGCTGGTCGCCTCGTGGGCCAGCGCGCGCAGCCGCCCGTCGGGCGCGGCGCCGAGCCGCACGCGCTGCGCGGTGGGGCTGCGGTAGCCGGTGGCCGCGAAGACCTGACGGCGCGTCATGGACACCCGGACCGGGCGCTGGAGCTGAGTGGCGGCCATCACGGCGGCGACGTGGTGGGCGCGTACGCCCTTGGAGCCGAAGGCGCCGCCGACGTGCTCGGAGCGGACGCGGACGGCCGACAGGTCGAGCGAGAACAGCTTGGCGAGTTCGTCGGCGACCCACATGCTGCCCTGGTTGGAGTCGACGACCTCCAGTCGGCCGTCCTCCCAGCGGGCGGTGCAGGCGTGCGGTTCCATGGCGCTGTGGTGCTGTTCGGGGGTGGTGTAGGTGGCGTCGAGGACGACGGCGGACGCGGCGAGTTCGACCTCCAGGTCGCCCTTGGTCTCCGTCTGGGCCTCGGGTGTGTAGGCCGCCGGGTGGTCGGCGCGGAAGACGCTGTCGTGCGGCTCGGTGTCGTAGGAGACGGTGAGCGCCTCGGCGGCCTCCCTGGCCTGCTCGGACGTCTCGGCGACGACGAGCGCGACGGGCCAGCCCGCGTGCGGCACCCGGTCGTCCTGGAAGACGCCGAGGATCGGGTCGGGGGCGCCGAGCTGGCCGACGTAGTCGACCGACACCCGCGGCGCGTTCCGGTGGCTCAGGACGGCGAGGACGCCGGGCATGGCCCGGACCTCCTCGTCGCCGATCCCGCGGATCCGGCCGCGCGCCACGGTCGACAGCACCAGCCAGCCGTGGGCGAGCTCGGTGAAGGGCAGCTCGCTCGCGTACCGGGCAGTGCCGGTGACCTTCTCCAGGCCCTCGATCCGGGTGCGCGCGGCTCCGACCGAGCGCTGCCCGGTGGTCGTCGCTGTGGTGGTCATCGGCCGGCCTCCTGGTCGGAATCGGCGCGCGCGCCGGGGTCGGTGGGATCGGCGAGTTCGGTGAGGACCGCCACGACGAGGTTGCGCATCAGGGGGAGCTTGTACGCGTTCTGCTCCAGCGGGTCCGCCGCGGCGAGTTCGGCGTCGGCCGCCGCGGCGAACGCCTCGCCGGTCGCGGGTCCGCCGCGCAGCGCCCGCTCGGCGGCGCGGGCGCGCCACGGCCGGGAGGCGACGGCGCCGAACGCCAGCCGCACGTCGTGCACCACGCCGTCCCGCACGTCGAGGGCGGCGGCGACCGAGCCGATGGCGAAGGCGTACGAGGCCCGTTCGCGGACCTTGCGGTAGCGGGAGCGGGCGGCGACGGGCGCGGGCGGCAGGACGACCCCCGTGATGAGCGCCCCGGCCGGCAGGGCGGTCTCCAGGTGCGGCGTGTCCCCGACGGCGAGGTAGAAGTCGGCGAGCGCCAGCTCGCCGGTGCCCTCCGCGGTCTCGTACGTGACGACCGCGTCGAAGGCGGCGAGCGCGACGCCCATGTCCGAGGGGTGGACGGCCACGCAGTGCTCGCTGGCGCCGAGGACGGCGGCGTTGCGGTGCTCGCCCCCGACGGCGGGGCAGCCGCTGCCCGGCACCCGCTTGTTGCACGGCTTGCTGACGTCGGTGAAGTAGCCGCAGCGGGTGCGCTGGAGGAGATTGCCGCCGACGGTCGCCATGTTCCGCAGCTGTCCGGAGGCGCCGGCCAGGACGGCCTGGCTGAGCGCGGGGTAGCGGCGGCGCACCTCGGGGTGGGCGGCGAGGTCGCTGTTGGTGACCGTGGCGCCGATCCGCAGGCCGCCGTCGGGGGTGGACTCGATCCGGTTCAGCGGCAGTTCCCGTACGTCGACCAGGCGGGCGGGGCGTTCGATCCCGGCCTTCATCAGGTCGACGAGGTTGGTGCCGCCGCCGAGGAAGCGCGCCTCGGGGTCGGCGCCGAGCACCGCCACGGCGCCGGACACGTCGAGCACCCGCTCGTAGCCGAACTCCCTCATGCCAGCTGCTCCTTCGCCTCGGTGACCGGCTGCGCCGCCGTGGTCCGCGCGGCCTGCTCGACGGCGCGCACGATCGAGCCGTAGGCGCCGCAGCGGCACAGGTTGCCGCTCATCCGTTCCCGGATCTCCTCGGGGGTCAGGGGTGGCGGTCCGGCCTCGGGCCGTACGTCGCCGGTGGCCGCGCTGGGCCAGCCCGCCGCGTGCTCGTCGAGGACGGCGAGCGCCGAGCAGATCTGGCCGGGGGTGCAGTAGCCGCACTGGTAGCCGTCGAGTTCGAGGAACGCCTGCTGCACCGGGTGCAGCCGGTCGCCCTCGGCGACGCCCTCGATGGTGGTGATCTCGCGTCCTTCGGCGGCGACGGCGAGCTGGAGACAGGAGACCGCGCGGCGCCCGTCCACGAGGACCGTGCAGGCGCCGCACTGTCCCTGGTCGCAGCCCTTCTTGGTGCCGGTGAGATCGAGCCGCTCGCGCAGGGCGTCGAGCAGGGTGGTGCGGTGGTCGACGGGCAGGGTGTGCTTCCCCCCGTTGACGTGCAGGGTGATCGTGCTGGACGCGGAGTTGTCGGCCGGAGCCATGAACAGCCTTCTTTCGCAGGTGCGTTGCTCTGGTGCGAGGAGAATCGGCGCTGTACGCAGGAGGGGGCGGCGGTGGACGTACGTCTGGGTGGGACGCCTCGGTGTGGGGGCGCGTCGCAGGGACTATGGTGAGCCTAAGTGGACACATGTCCGGTCTACGGTCATCGACCGTAGTGGACAACTGTCCGCCCAGCAAGGACGTTTCCGCGCCACTACCCGAGGAGGACGCGTGCACCCGGACAGGCGGGCACCGCTGCGCTCGGACGCCCAGCGCAACCGCGAGCGCATCCTGGAGGTGGCCCTCGCCGAACTGACCCGGGCGGCCGACGCGCCGCTCAGCGCGATCGCGAAGCGGGCCGGGGTCGGGCAGGGGACGTTCTACCGCAACTTCCCCAGCCGCGAGGCGCTGGTCCTCGAGGTGTACCGGTACGAGGTGCGCCAGGTCGCCGACACCGCGGCCCAGCTGCTGTCGGCCCGGCCGCCCGCGGTGGCGCTGCGCGAGTGGATGGACCGGCTCGCCCAGTACGCGATGGCGAAGGCGGGGCTCGCGGACGCGCTGCGGGAGGCGACGACCGCCCCCGGGGCGTTCAAGAGCATCGCGCACGGCCGGCTGACGGACGCGGTCACGCTGCTGCTCGCCGCGAACGAGGAGGCGGGCACGATCCGGCCCGGGGTGAGCGCCGACGACTTCATGCTGGCGATCGCGGGCCTGTGGCAGATCGACCCGCACGGCGACTGGCAGGCGCGCGCGGGCCGGCTGCTCGATCTGGTGATGGACGGGCTGCGGGCCGGGGCCCGCAACTGACCCCGGGCACCCCGGGCAGACCCGTGCCCGGGCCGCCCGGGCCGCCGGTGGCTGCTTCGACGCCTGCGAGGCCTACGAGCGCTTGCGCGGCTTGCCCCGCTTGCCGCCCTGCGCCTTTCCGCCCTGCGCCTTCCCGCCCTGCGCCTTCCCGCCCTGGGGCCTGGCGCCCTGCCGACGCCCGCCGCCCGCCGTCTTCTGCTGCGGGCGGCCCGCGCCGCCCTTGCCGGGGGTGGCGGGCTTCTTCTTGGCGGGGCGCTCGTCGGCTTCCTTGGCGCGGCCCCGGGAGCTGTTCACGGTGCGCCCGCGCACGATGCCGATGAGGTCCTCGACCTCGTCGGTGGTCCGCTCCTGCGGCCAGGCGAGCGCGACGTCGGAGCCCGGCGCGTCCGTGACCGTGCGGTAGGTGAGGTCGCGGCGGTGGTGCAGCCGCGCCAGGGACTGCGGCACGACGACCAGGCCGACGCCCGCGGCGACCAGCTCGACGGCGTCGGCGGTGGTGGCGGGCCGCTCGAAGGCGGGCCGCCCCGGCGGCCGCTCCGCCCAGTCCAGGACGTCGTCGAGCGGATGCTGCACGATCTCGTCCGCCAGATCGGCGAGGGTGACCTCCTCGACGGCGGTCACGGCGTGGTCCTTGGGGACGATCACGACGGTCGTCTCCGTGTACAGGGGGATGGCGCTGAAGAACGTACGGTCCACGGGCAGCCGCACCAGACCCGCGTCGGCGGCACCGTCGCGCAGCACGTCGGACACCTCGGCGGCGGACACGGGCACCAGCTCCAGCGGGACGCCGGGCAGCCGCTCGCGCCAGATCCGCACCCACTTGGCGGGGGTCGCCCCGGGGACGTACGCGAGCCTGAACCCGGGGGACGCGGGCTGTGCGGGGGTTTCTTCCGTGCCTGTCACGCCGCCAGGCTACCCGCCGTGGTCGGGCCCCACCGCCGGGCTCGATACCCTTGACCTCATGAGTTCGCACCAGACCGCCCAGACCATGAAGCCCGCCACGGCGGCGAAGAAGCTGGGTGTGTACCTCGATGCCACGCCCGCCGAGTTCCGGGACGGCGTCGTCTCGCGCGCCGAACTGGCCGCGCTGCTGACCGACCCGCCGCAGTGGCTCGTCGCGCTGCGCGCCGACGGCCCGCACCCGCGCCCGGTCGTCGCGCAGAAGCTGGGCGTCTCCATCGCGGGTCTGGCCCGCGGCGGTGTCACCGAGGCCCTCACCACCGAGCAGATCGAGGCCCTCAGGGCCGAGAACCCCGAGTGGCTCCAGCAGGAGCGCGCCACCCAGGCCGACGTCCGCAAGGAGAACGTCCGCATCAAGAAGAAGCACGCCGAGGACGCGGCCCGCCGCGCTCAGGACTGACCCGCGCCCGTCGTCCCCCTGGGCCGGGCGGCACCCGCTCCAGGGGCGCGGGCCACGGCGCGGGACGGCCCGCGGGCCGGTTCCCGCTGCACGGCGGCGAGCACACCGGCCAGCACCAGCGCCCCCAGCACCACCCCCGACGCCCGGCCCCACCCGCCCTGGGCGATCAGGGGCGCGGCGACGGCGGAGCCCGCCGCGCCGGCGCAGAAGTACAGCAGCAGATAGACCCCGCTGAGGCTCCCGCCGCGCTGCGGGTCGATCCCGAGGATCCGGGTCTGGTTGGCGGCCTGCGCCGTGAAGCAGCCCGCGTCGAGCAGCGCGAGCCCGGCCCCGGTGAGCGGCGGCCGGCCGAGCCCCGCGCACAGCAGCCCCGCACCGGCCGCGGCCACGCCCATGCTCACGCAGATCACCGCGCGCGGCGAGTACCGGTCCCCGAGCCGCCCGGCCACCGGCAGCGCGGCGAACCCCAGCGCGCCGGCGAGGCTGTACAGCCCGATGGCGGCCGCGTCGAGCCCGTACGGGGGCTGCGCGAGCCGGATCGTGAGCGCCACCCAGACCAGGCTGAAGGCGAAGTACCACAGGCAGCCCTGGACGACGGCCCGGCGCAGGGTGCGCCGGCCGCGCAGCAGTGCGGGCAGGGCGGCGAGCGTCGCCAGGTACCCGGCCGCCGGTGCGGGCCGCTCGCGCGGCAGCCGCCACCACGCGCCGGCCGCGCAGAGCAGCACCGGCGCGGTGAGGACGAGCAGCATCCCGCGCCAGCCGACCAGCGCGGTGAGCGCTCCGCCGACGAGGCGGCTGAGCAGGATCCCGGCGGACATCCCGGCGGCGACGAGCCCCACGGCCGCGCCGCGGCGCCGCGCGGGCACGCCGCGCCCCGCGATCGTCGACGCCGCGGCGCTGACGCTCGCTCCCGCGCCCACGACGACGTAGGCGACGAGCAGGGTCGCCAGGCCGTGCGCGCTCGCGGCGAGCAGCAGCCCGGCGGTGAGGAGCAGGAGCTGTCCGGCGACGAGCCGGCGCGGCGCCGCCCGGTCGGCGAGCGGCAGCAGGAGGGCGAAGCCCGCGATGCAGCCGGTGAGGGCGGCCGTGGTGACGAGGCCGATGGCGGCCGTCGGGGTGCCGGTGGCGCGGGCGACGTCGCCGAGGGCGGGCTGGACGGCGTAGTTGTTGGCGATCGCGACGCCCGCGGTGCAGCCGAGCAGCGCGACCCCGGCGCGGGACAGGCTCACGGCGCGTCGCCCCGGACCAGCACGACCGCGTAGCGGCACTCGCTCCGCGTGGTGTTGGCGAAGACGCAGGGGGCCGGTGCGCCCAGCTCGACGGTGTCGCCCGCGGCCAGTTCGTGCACGGTCGCGCCCTCGTGGAAGGTGAGCCGTCCGTCGAGGACCCAGATGATCTGCCGGTGGAAGGCGAACGCGGCCGCGGGGTACGGCACCCGGGCCCCGGCGGGCAGCCGCACCTCGGCCACCTCGGCGGGGAAGCCGGGGCCCGAGATCTGCCGTCGCGCGTACCCCGTCTCGGGGTCGTGCCAGTGCGGTGCGGCGGCGGCGCGGCGCACGCGCTCGGCCTCCGCGGCGCCGTCCGGGTCGAGGAGGGTGGCCACGCTCAGCCGGAACGCGGCGGAGAGCTTGCCGAGCACCACGGCGGTCGGGTTGCTCTCGCCGCGCTCGATGCGGTGGATCATGGCGCGGGAGACGCCCGAGGCGTCGGCCAGCTCCGCGAGGGTCCAGTCGCGCCGGTCGCGCTCCGCGCGGATGCGGGCGCCGATCCGCTCCACCAGGGGATCTATCATATTGGACATGGATCCACGATATGAGACGCGGCCGGGGTCCGTGAAGGTCCGTGCCGCGCACGCCACCGATCTGGACGCCGTCCTCGGCATCCGCAACCACGCCATCGAGCACGGCACGGCCCTGTGGACGGACACGCCCCAGACCCGCGAGGAGGGCGCCGCCTGGCTCGGCGCGCATCTGGCGCGCGGGTCGGCGTACGTGGCCGACAGCGCGGGGGAGGTCGTCGGGTTCGGGGTCTACGGCCCCTGGAAGGACTATTCGGGGTTCCGGCACACGGTGGAGAACTCGGTGTACGTCGCCGAGGGGCGGCACGGGGGCGGGATCGGCTCCGGGCTGCTCGGCGCGCTGGTCGCGTCGGCGCGGGCCGCGGGGCTGCACGTCATGATCGCCGGGATCGAGGCGGAGAACACCGCGTCGGTCCGGCTGCACGAGCGGCACGGCTTCACGCACGCGGGGACGGTGCGCGAGGTCGGCCGGAAGTTCGGCCGGTGGCTCGATCTGACGCTGATGCGGCGGCAGTTGGACTGAGCCGCGCCGGTCAGCCGGCCGGCTCCCGGCCCGCGCCGGGGTCGCGCGCCCGCAGCAGCGCCGTGTCGAGGGCCTGCCGGGTGTCGTCGGGCAGCTCTCCCCCGCACGTCCAGGCGATCACCTGGCCGGCGATCTCGCGCAGTTTGGTGTTCGTGTGCTGCGAGACCTCCTTGAGGACGTCCCAGCCCTGGTCGGGGGTGAGCCCGCCGAGCGAGATGACCACACCGATCGCGTGGTCGACCACGCTGTGGGAGACGATGGCCTGTTGCAGCTGACGCATCTCGTCCTGCAACCCGGCGATCTTCGGACAACGGTCGTCCTGACGCGTCACCGTGCGGTCCGCCTCCGTTCCTGATCCCGTCCCGCGCCGTGGGTCCAAGGGCGCTGTGCCGTCGTGCCGTTCACGGCACGAACACAACTCTGCTGAGTCGATGCCCTGCGCACGGCACGGCAAACGAAAGGGCGCAGGTCGGGGCTGTCCGGAAAACGAAGCGTGCCGCGCACCCGTGCGGGAGTTCCGTGGCGACGCGGCGGCCCGCCGTCCTATTCTTCCTGCTGGAACGGAGCACGCCGACTGCCCTGCTCCCCGGAGGTAGCGCTGTGCAACCCGACGCCCACGACGCCGAGTCCCCGTCCGCCGACGGCACCGACGTGCCGGAGCCGCTCGTCGCGCGGATGGAGGCCGAGGTCGAACAGCTCCGTCACTCGGTCTCCTCGCACGCCGGGATCGACCAGGCCGTCGGCGTGCTGCTCACGATGGGGCGGATGACGCCCGACGAGGCCCTGGACACCCTGCGCGAGGTCTCCTCCCGCACCGGCACCCCCGTGGACCGGCTGGCGGAACTCCTCGTCGACTATCCGCGCTCCGGCTCGCTGCCCGCGGCCGTCCGCCGGGAACTCGAACGGCAGGTGGTCCGGCCCCGGGCCGACGGGGAGCACCGGGACGGCGACGGACAGGGGCGGGACCGGCCGTGACCGGGCGCGGGCGGCGCGCCGCCTGGCCGGATCCGTCCGGTTCCTGGCCACGCCGTCACTGACGCGGGGCCGGGGCGGGCCCGCACGATCGGAGGCATGAACGTGCTCTGGATCTTCGCCCATCCCGAACCCCGCTCCCTCAACGGCTCCCTGATGACCGACGCGCTGCGCACCCTCGACGGGCTCGGACACTCCTACGAGGTCTCCGATCTGTACGCCATGAAGTGGAAGGCGGTGCTCGACGCCGACGACGTCGGCGGGCCGCCGGACGACGGGGGACGGCTGTTCGTCGGGGCCGCGCAGGAACGCGCGTACGCCAGGGGCGCGTTGAGCGCCGACATCCGCGGTGAGATCGAGAAGCTGGAGCGGGCCGACATGGTGGTCCTGCACTTCCCGCTGTGGTGGTTCGGGCCGCCGGCCATCCTCAAGGGCTGGTTCGACCGGGTCCTGGTGCAGGGGCTGGGGTTCGGGGTGAAGGGGCCGGACGGGCGCACCCGGCGCTACGGCGACGGCGGCCTCGCCGGGAAGCGGGCGCTGGTGGTCACCTCGGTGGGCGCCCGCCCGTCCGGCTTCGGGCCGCGCGGGATCCACGGGCCCGCGGAGGAGGTGCTGTTCCCGCTGCTGCACGGCACGTTCTGGTACACGGGGATGGCGCCGCTCGCGCCGTTCGTGGCGTACGGCGCCGACCGGTACGACGCGGCGGACCACGCCCGCACGTCGGCGGCGCTGGGCGAGCGGCTGCGCGCGCTGCCCGACGAGGAACCGCTCGCCTATCACGCCGAGTCGGGCGGCGCGTACGACGAGGAGCTGGTGCTGCGGCCGGACCTGGCACCGGGCCGGACCGGTCTGGGCGTCCACCGGCGGCCCTGACGGCGGCGGCGCGGGCGCGGCGGTGAACCGGGGCCGTGCGCAGGGGCGTTGGGCCCCGCTCCCCCGCGACGCGCCGGGCCGCGCCCCGGTCCGCGACACCGGCGCCCCCGCCCACGGCTCGCGGCCCGGCCGACGCGTGGGCGGCGCCGTCGCGGGCACCCGGAGGGCGGACCGGCAGCCAGCAGCTCTTCAGGAGGCGCCATGACCCGTGAGCGGAACAGCGACGAGGCGTGGGAGGACCGGTCGGAGGCCCAGGAACCCCAGGGGTCTCGGGAACCCCGGGAGGACCGGGAACCCGAGGAGCCCGAGGAGCCCCGGGCGTCCCGGGAGCCGGACGACCCGACGGACCTGCCCGCCCGTTCGTGGTGGGTCGTGGTGCGCCGCACGGCCAAGGAGTTCCTGGACGACGACCTCCCCGACAAGGCGGCGGCCCTCACCTACTACGGGGTGCTGTCGGTGTTCCCGGCGCTGCTGGTGCTGATCTCCGGGCTCGGTGTCATCGGCGAGACGGCGACGAAGAGCGTGCTCGGCAACCTGCGCCATCTCGCGCCGGGCCCGGTGCGCGACCTGCTGGGCAACGCCGTGGTGGAGCTCCAGGGCGCGGGCGGCACGAGCGGCATCGTCGCGGTGGTGAGCCTGGTGGCGGCGGTGTGGTCGGCGTCCGGTTACGTCGGGGCGTTCATCCGCACCGCCAACGCCGTGTACGACCTGCCCGAGGGCCGCCCGGTGTGGAAGGTGACGCCGCTGCGGCTGGCCCTGACGATCGCGCTGATGGTGCTGCTGTCCCTCAGCGCGACGATCGTCGTGTTCACGGGGCCGCTCGCGCGGCGGGCCGGCGAGGCGATCGGCGCCGGGGGCGCTGCGGTCACCACCTGGAACATCGCGAAGTGGCCGGTCCTGCTGATCCTGGTGATGCTGATGGTGGCGCTGCTGTTCTGGCGCGCGCCCAACGTCCGGGGCCCCGGCTTCCGCTGGCTGAGCCCGGGCAGCGTCGTCGCGGTGCTGCTGTGGCTGCTGGCGTCGGGCGCGTTCGCCCTGTACGTGGCCGGGTTCAGCTCGTACAACAAGACGTACGGCGCCCTGGCGGGCGTCATCATCTTCCTGGTCTGGCTGTGGCTGTCGAACCTGGCGATCCTGCTCGGCCTGGAGTTCGACGCGGAGCTGGCGCGGCAGCGCGCGATCTCCGGCGGGCTGCCGGAGGGCCAGGAGCCGTACGTGGAGCCGCGCGACACCCGCAAGTGGCCGCCGAAGATGCGCCGTCGGGTCCGGCTCCAGGAAGGGTCGCACAAGGCCGGCTAGCGCGGGGCACGGGGAGCGGTCTTGTCAGCCGGCTGACAGGGCCGCTCCCGCATATGCGGGGCCCGCGCACAAGAGGGGACCGCCCGGGCTGCGGCACGATCCGTGCATGACGGACGTGTTCGCGCGACGCCCCGAGGGCGAGCCGGGTCTGCGGTTCTACGCGGAGGGGGTGCCGTCGTCCCTGACGGTGCCCGCGGTGCCGCTGCCCGCGCTGCTGGACGACGCGGCCCGCCGGTTCGGGGCCCGCACGGCGCTGTCCCACGACGGCCGCTGGACCGGTTTCCGTGCGCTGCGCCGCTCCGTGGTGCGGGTCGCGGGCGCGCTGGAGCGGCTGGGGGTGCGGCGCGGCACCTGGGTGCTGGCGCTGTTGCCGGACTGTCCGGAGCTGGTCGTGCTGTCCCAGGCGGTGTGGCGTGTCGGGGCGGTGCTGGTGCCGTGGGACCCGGCGGACCACCGGGCGGCGGAGGCCGCCGTCGCGGGCCGGGCGGGTCCGCTGGCCGTCGTGGTCCCGCACGACATGGGCGCCGAGGTCGCGGGCGCCTGGGGCTGCGAGCTGCTGGTGACGGTGGACGTCGCGCGGCCCCGGCCCCCGTCGCGGAGCGCGCCCGGCGATGCGGCGGCCCGCCCGCGCGTGAAGCGTCAGCCGAGCCCGGTCGTGGTCCGCTGGCGGGACCTCGCCCGCCGGGGCGCCGAGCGGCTCCCGGCCGCGTGGGAGCGGCCCTGGGCGCGCGGGCCGGAGCCCGACGACATCGCGGTGGTGCGGTACGGGCGTACGGGCGCCCCGATCGCGCTGTGCCACCGGCATCTGGTCGCCGCCGCGCACCAACTCGCCTGCTGGTATCCGGAGTTGTCGCGGCGCCGGGGTCGGCTGCTGTCGCTGGCGCCGCTGTGGACGCTCCAGGGGCTCGTCCTGGTGACACTGGCGGCGCCGCTCGTGGGGGCCCGCGCGGTGCTGGTGACGGATCCGGCTCCGGCGACGGTGCTGCGGGCCGCGCGCCGGACCGCGCCGACCGTGCTCGCGGCGCCGCCCGCCGCCCTGGCCGGGCTCCTCGGCCGGCCCGCGCACGAGCGGGAGGCGCTCGGCACGGTCCGCGCGGTGCTCACCGCCCCGCTGGACGCGGAGACCGGGCAGCGGGTGCGGGAGGCGTGCGGCGCGCGGCTCGTCGAGGGGTTCGGACCGGCCGCGGCGTGCGGGGTCGCGCTGGCGAACCCGCCGACGGCGGACGCCCGTTCGGGCACGGCGGGGCTCGCGCTGCCGGGCACCCGGGTGCGGATCGCGGTGGAGGGCGCCCTGTCGGCGGACGCGCTGCCGGGGCACGCGGGTGAGCTGCTGCTGCGCGGCCCGCAGGTCAGCAGGGTCCGCGTCGGCGGGGTCGAGGACGTGCTGCCGGGCGGCTGGCTGCGCACCGGACGGATCGCGGTGCGCGGGCCCGACGGGTTCGTCACGCTCGTCCGCGACGGGCCGGCCCGGCCCCGCCGCGGCGGCGACGCCTCCGGTGGCGGCCCGGACGGCGGAGCGCGACGAGGGTGACCAGCGCGCCGAACAGGACGCATCCGGCGGCCAGCCGCAGTCCGGTGTCGTAGCCGTCGAGGAACGCGGTGCGCGGGTCGGCGCCGCCGCGCAGCGCGTCGCGTTCGGTGCGGGTGAGCACGATGCCGACCAGGACGACACCGAACACGCCGCTGGTCTCCCGCGCGGCGCTGACCAGTCCGGACGCCATGCCGGTACGGGTCGCGGGGACGGCGGCGACGGAGCGGACGGTGAGTGGCGTGGTGAACGCCGAGCCGACCCCGATCAGCAGCAGTCCCGGCTGGAGCTGTGCGTACGAGGCGTGGGCGCCGGTGCGGGAGACGAGGAGCAGGCCCGCGGCGACCAGGGCGAGACCGGCGGCGATGGACCGGTGCGCGCCGAGCAGGCGGGCCGCCCGCTCCGCGAACGGCGTGCACAGCAGCAGCGCCCCGGCCAGCGGCAGGAACGCGAGGCCCGCCTTCACCGGGGAGAACCCGAGCACCTGCTGGAGGTAGAGGGCGGTGAAGAAGAAGACGCCGTTGACCCCGATGCCCCACAGCACCTGCGCGGCGACCCCGCCGACGAGGTACCGGTCACGCAGCATCCGCAGGTCGACCAGGGGGAGGAAGGTGCGCGTCTCGACCAGCAGGAAGGCCGCCGCGCTCGCCGCCGCCAGCCCCAGGCACAGCGGGACCGGCGGCGTGGAGAAGGTGTGCTCGCCGCCCCGCACGAGGGCGTAGGTGAACAGGAACAGGGCGAGCGCGGAGAGGGCGACGCCGGGCAGGTCCAGGAGGGCGGGCAGCCGCGCCGCGCGGCGCTCGCGGGCGGCCGGGACGGCGGGCACGAGCAGCAGGGCGAGCACCCCGGACGGCACGTTGAGCAGGAACACCCAGTGCCAGCCCCAGTGTTCGGTGACGAAGCCGCCGATGACCGGGCCGAGCGCGAGGGCGACGGCGAGCGAGGCCGTCCACAGTCCCACGGCGGTGGCGCGGCGCCGGGCGGGCAGGTCGGCGGCGACGACCGCGAGGGACGCCGGGATGACGAGCGCGGCCCCGGCGCCCTGCACGGCGCGGGCCGCGACGAGCGTGCCGCCGCTGCCCGCGAGGGCCGCCGCGGCGGAGGCGAGGGTGAACACGGCGAGGCCGGCCGCGAGCACCGGGCGGCGGCCGACGAGGTCGGTCAGGCGGCCGCCGGCCAGCAGCAGCGCCCCGAAGGACAGGACGTAGCCGGTGGCGACCCATTCCAGGTCGGTGACGCCGAGCGCGAGGTCGGCCTGCACGGTGGGCAGTGCCACGTTGATGACGGTGTTGTCCAGCGTGGTGAGGAATCCGGCCAGGGACAGCAGGACGAGGAGCGCCGACAGCCGTCCCCGGTGCATGGGCCGCTCCCCTTCCGCCGGGCCTGTCGGACAGGAGGATTGTCGGGTCGGGACGGGCCGTCGCACTGCTGCGCGGGATGCCCATTCACGGCGGGTCGCTTGTCATGCGGCTGACATCCGGGGCCGCGCGAACTGTCACCGGCTCGTCTTTCTGCCGCCCGCGCCGAAGCGGAATCTTGGGCCTTCGCCCCACCGTCCGTCACCTCCGTGGAGTTGCCGTCATGACCTCCCCGACGACCGACCCGACCGCCGCCGACCCGGCCGACCCGGCCGGCCCGCCGCCCGAGGACGCGCCGCTGCTCACCGACCGGCTGCGGCACTGGGCGGCGGAGCGCGCGGCCCGCCGGGCGTTCACCCAGGTCGACTTCCCCGAGCCGGACTCCCCCGGTGTGCACCGCACGCTGGGCTGGCGCTCCCTGGACGAGCGGGCCCGCGCGGTCGCGGGTCTGCTGACGCGGACGGTGCGCCCGGCGGACCGGGTGGCGCTGCTGCTGCCGCAGGGCCTCGACTACGCGGTGGCGTTCCTGGGCTGCCTGTACGCGGGGGTCGTCGCGGTGCCGCTCTTCGGACCCGAACTGCCGGGCCACGCGGGACGGTTGGCGGCCGTGCTGGAGGACTGCGAACCGGCGTGCGTCCTCACGGACGGTCCGTCGCGGACGCCGGTGGAGGCCTTCGTCGGCCCCCGGATCCCGGTGCTCGACGTCCGGGAGCCGGGCGCGGCGCCGCCGGCGGCCGAGCTGCCGCGTCCCGAGCGTGCCGACGTGGCGTATCTCCAGTACACGTCGGGCTCCACGCGCAGCCCCTCGGGGGTGATGGTGACGCACGCGAACATCGCCGCCAACGCGCGTCAGGCGGTGACCGCGTTCGGGGCGGCGCCGGGGCGCACCACGACGGTCGGCTGGCTGCCGCTCTTCCACGACATGGGGCTGGTGCTGAGCGTCGCGGCGCCCGTGTACGCGGGGTTCGCCTCGGTGCTGCTGGACCCGGTGGCGTTCCTGGAGCGGCCGGTCCGCTGGCTGCGGCTGCTCGGCGGCTACCCGGGGACGATCGGCGCCGCGCCCAACTTCGCCTACGACTACTGCGTCGCGCGCGTCGCCGCCGACGAGGTGGCCGGGCTGCGGCTCGACCGGGTCGCGGCGCTGCTCAACGGCAGCGAGCCGGTGCGGCCCGCGACCCTGGAGCGGTTCCGCACGGCCTTCGCCGCGGCGGGCCTCGCGCCGCGGGCGGTGTGCCCGGCGTACGGGCTGGCGGAGGCGACCGTGTTCGTGACGGCGGCCGACCCCGCCGCGCCGTCGCGGCCGGTGGAGTGCGACGCGGCGGCGCTCGCGGCCGGCCGGATCGAGCCGGGCGGCACCGCGCGGCTGGCCGACTGCGGCCGCCCGGCCGGCCAGGAGGTGCGGATCACGGATCCGGGCACGGACGCGGACCTCGGCGCGGACCGGGTCGGGGAGATCACGGTGCGCGGGCCGAACGTCGGCGCGGGCTACTGGAAGCAGCCCGGACGCACGGCCGCGACGTTCCGCGGCGGGTGGCTGCGCACGGGCGATCTGGGGGCGCTGCACGAGGGGCGGCTGCTGGTGACGGGCCGCCTGAAGGACCTCATCGTCGTCGACGGCCGCAACCACTACCCGCAGGACGTGGAGGACACCGTGCAGCAGGCGGTGGAGCTGGTGCGCAGGGACCGGCTCGCGGCCTTCCTCGTGCCGGGCCCCGCCGGGGCCGACGAGCGCGACGGGGCCGACGGGGGCGAGGAGCTGGTGGTCGTCGCCGAGACGCGGCGGGGTGCCGAGCCGGACGGCCCGGCGGTGCGGGAGGCGGTCGGGGCGGCGCGCGGCGCGGTCGCGGCCGGGCACGGCCTGCGCCTGGCCGCGCTGGTGCTCGTCCCCGCGGGCGCGGTGCCGCGCACGTCGAGCGGGAAGGTGGCGCGGGCGGCCTGCCGGGCGCGGTTCCTGGCCGGGGAGCTGCGGCCGTTCGCCGCGGAGGCGGCGCGGTGAGCGGCGCCGAGCGGATCCGCGAGCTGCTGGTCACCCGGCTCGGCGCCTGGTACGGGGTGGCGCCCGGGGAGGTGGCGGACGACCGGCCGCTCGCCGAACTGGGCCTCACCTCCCGGGACGCCGTCGCGCTCACGGCGCTGCTCGGGGAGGCCGTGGGAAGGCGGCTGCCCGCGACCCTGCTGTGGGAGGCGCCGACACCGGCCGCGCTGGTGGCGGCGCTGACGGAGGAGCCCGGGGAACCGCCGCGGGCCGACGCGGTCGCCGACCCCGCGGGTGCGCCGGTCGCCGTGATCGGTGTCGGCTGCCGCTTCCCCGGCGGAGCGGACTCCCCGGCCGCGTACTGGCGGCTGCTCACCGAGGAGCGCGACGCCGTGACCACGGTGCCCGCGGGACGCTGGGAGCCCTTCGTGCCGCCGGGTTCCCGGCTGCCCGCGGAGCTGTCCCGGCACGGCGGCTTCCTCGGCGACGGCGGCGACGGCGGCGACCGGCTGGCCGCGTTCGACGCCGAGTTCTTCGGGATCGGTGTGGACGAGGCGCTGGCCCTCGATCCGCAGCAGCGGCTGCTCCTGGAGGTGGCGCGGGAGGCCCTCGACCACGCGGCGCTGCCCGCGCCGTCGCTCGCGGGGACCAGGACCGGCGTGTTCGTCGGGGTCAGCGGCACGGAGTACGCGCACCTGACGGCGGCCCGGCCGGAGGCGGTGACGCCGTGGACCGCGTCGGGCGGCGCGCTGAGCGTGACGGCGGGCCGCCTCTCGTACCTGCTGGACCTGCGGGGCCCCTCGCTGGCCGTGGACACGGCCTGCTCCTCGTCGCTGGTGGCCGTCGACCACGCGGTGCGCAGCCTCGCGGACGGCTCGTCGGACGTGGCGCTCGCGGCCGGGGTGAACGTGCTGCTGTCGCCGGCCGTGACGCTCGGCTTCCAGCGGGCGGGCGCGCTGGCGGCGGACGGCCGCTGCAAGGCGTTCGACGCGGCCGCCGACGGCATGGTGCGCGGCGAGGGCTGCGGGGTCGTCGTCCTCAAGCGGCTCGCGGACGCCCGGCGGGACGGCGACCGCGTCCTCGCCGTGATCACCGGGACCGGGGTGAACAGCGACGGCCGCTCGAACGGTCTGACCGCGCCGAACGGCGCCGCGCAGCGCGCCCTCCTGGCCCAGGTGCACGGCGCCGCGGGCGGGTCCGTCGACTACGTCGAGGCGCACGGCACCGGCACCCCGCTCGGCGACCCGGTCGAGGCCGCCGCGCTCGGGGCGGCGCTCGGCCGGGGCCGCTCCCCCCGGCAGCCGCTGCTGCTGGGCTCGGTGAAGACGAACCTCGGCCACCTGGAGGCCGCGGCCGGGATCGCCGGGCTCATCAAGACGGTGCTCGCCCTGCACCACGACGAACTGCCGCCGCAGCTGCACTTCACCGCGCCCGGCCCGCACCTGGACCTCGACGGGCTCGGCCTGCGGGTCGTCGCCGAGCCGGAGCCGTGGCCCCGCTACTCGGGCACGGCGACGGCGGGCGTGTCGGCGTTCGGCTTCAGCGGCACGAACGCGCACGTGGCGCTCGCCGAGCACCGCGCCCCGCGCCCGGCCGCGGCGGAGCCCGCGGAGCGGCCGTCGGTGCTGCTGCTCGACGCCCCGACCCGGTCCCGGCTGCGCGCCCAGGCGGGCGAGCTGGCCGACTGGCTCGACTCTCCCGGCGCGCCGCCCCGCCTCGCCGACGTCGGCAGGACCCTGGCGGGCCGCACCGGCCGGGGCCGGATCCGCGCCGCCGTCGTGGCCCGCGACCGGGCCGGCGCGGCGACCGCCCTGCACCGCCTCGCCGCCGGGGCCCCGGACGCCCACCTGGTGACGGGCGGGGGGCCGCCGCTGCGCGCGGGCGCCCCGGGCCCGGTGTGGGTGTTCTCCGGCTACGGCGCCCAGTGGCCCGGCATGGGCCGCCGGCTCCTCGCCAGCGAACCGGAGTTCGCGGCAGCCGTCGACCGGCTCGAACCGCTCCTGCGCGAGCACACCGGGGTCTCCCTGCGCGCCGCGACGGAACCCGGCGCCGACCTGTCGTCGCCCGCCGTCGTGATGCCGGTCCTGTACGGGCTCCAGGTCGCGCTCGCCGACCTGTGGTGGTCCTACGGGGTCGAACCCGCGGCGGTGATCGGCCACTCCCTGGGCGAGATCGCGGCCGCCGTCGCCGCGCGGGCCCTCGATCCGGTGACGGGGGCGCGCGTCGTCGCCGTCCGGTCCCGGCTGCTGGCGACGCTGCGCGGCGGCGCGATGGCCGTGGTCGACCTGCCGTCCGCCGACGTGGCCGCCGCCGCGGCGGCGTGGCCGTCGGTGCACATCGCGGTGCACGCCTCGCCCGCGCAGTGCGTCGTCACCGGTGCCGCCGACGACGTGGCGGCGCTCGTGGCGCGGGTGACCGCCGGGGGCGGCTTCGCCCGGGCGCTGCCGGTGCGAGCCGCCGGGCACTCGCCGGACGTGGAGCCGCTGCTCGACGCGTTCACGGCGGAGCTGGGCGCGGTGCCCTGCGGTCCGCCGGTGTGCCGCCGCTACTCGACCGTCCTGGACGACCCGCGGGCCGAGGACCCCTGCGACACGGCGTACTGGCGGCGCAACCTGCGGCGGCCGGTGCGGTTCGCGCAGGCGGTGCGCGCGGCGGCCGACGACGGGCACCGGGTCTTCGTCGAAGTCGCCCCGCACGCCACACAGGCGTATCCGCTGGCCCGCACCCTGGAGGCGGCGGGGGCGCCGGACGCGCTGGTCGTGCCGACCCTGCGCCGCGACACCGACGACGCGCGGACGTTCCGTACGTCGCTGGCGTCGCTGCTGGTGCACGGGGTGCCGGTGCCGGCGGCGCGCGAGACGCTGCATCCCGGCGGGCGGATCGTCGACGTGCCGTCGCCGCGCTGGCGGCATCGCCGGTTCTGGTTCGGCGAGCCGCCCCCGGAGCCGGTGCCCGACCCGGACCCCGAGCCGGTCGGCGCCACGCCGCTGGACCGGCTGCGGGTGCTGGTCGCGGGCGTGATGGGGTTCGGCCCCGACCGGCTCGACCCGGACGTGCCGCTCACCGAGCTGGGCCTGGACTCCCTCACCGCCGTGCGCGTCCGGACCGCGGTGGAGCGGGAGTTCGCGGTGCCGGTGGAGCCGGGCGCCCTGCTGCGGCGGGGAACGCTGCGGGGCGTCGCGGAGCTGCTGGCCGGCGCGCCCGGTGCGGCGCCACCGCTTCCGGCGCCGCCCGCCCCCGCCGAGCACCGCGGCACCCCGGGCCCGCTGCGCACGTTCCCGGGCGACGGACCCGGCGCCCCGCTGTTCCTGTGCCACGCGGCGGGCGGTGCGAGCGACGTGTACGGGCGGCTCGCCGCGCGGCTCGACGGGCGGCGCCCGGTGTTCGGCTTCGACCGGGTCGAGCGGCCCGACGACGTCCCGGCGCGGGCCGCCGCGTTCGCCGCCCGCGTCCGCGCGCTCCGGCCCGCGGGCCCCTGGGTGGTGGGCGGCTGGTCGTACGGCGGTCTCGTCGCCCAGGAGGCGGCGCGGCTGCTGTCCCCGCACGGGCCTGTCCCGGCGCTCGTCCTGATCGACGCGGTGCTGCCGCTCCCGGGGCCGCCCGGCTCCGGCCCCGCCGCCGAGGCGCGGCGCCGCTTCGCGGACTTCGCCGCGTACGTCGCCGCGACCTACGGCGCCGAACTGACCCTGCCCTACGACGCGTTGGGGGCGCTCGACGACACCGCTCAGGTCGAGCTGGTCCTCAAGCTCCTGGAACAGGCCGTCGACCTGCCCGCCGCCGTGCTGGCGCACCAGCGCGCCTCCTACCTCGACCTGCGCAGCGGCGAACGGCACACGCCACGCCCCTACGGCGGCCGCACGCTGCTGTACCGGGCGACGCTGCCCGCGCCGCACACGGTGCGCGACGCCCGCTACGAGCGGGACGACGCCGCGCTGGGCTGGGACGCGCACTGCGCCGATCTCACCGTCACCCCGCTGTCGGGCCATCACCTGGCCCTGCTCGATCCGCCGGTGGTCGACGAGCTGGCCGCCGCCCTGGCCCGCGATCTCGCCGCCGACTGAACCGTCCCCCCTTCGACCTGGAGTCCTCATGCGCCGACCCCGCAGACCGGCCCGCCTCCGCACGACCGCGCTCGTGGCGACCGTCGCCCTCCTGACCACCGGTGGCGCGCTCGGCGCGTCGACGGCGCAGGGGGCGCCGGTCCCGGCCGTCGGGCAGGGGGTGCGGGCCGCCGACGGGGCCGCGATCGTCGGGCAGACCTGGCTCGACGGCCGGACCGTCGACCTGACCGTCCGGTCCCCCGCCGTGGGCGCCGACGTCCCGGTGCGGGTCCTGCTGCCCGCCTCCTACGCGAGCGCGCCCGACCGGGAACGGCCCGTCCTCTATCTGTTGCAGGGGGCGCACGACGACTACACGTCGTGGACGCGGGAGACGGACGTCTCGTCCTTCCTCGCCGACCAGGACGTCATCACCGTCATGCCGTCCTCCGGGCCGACCGGGATCCCCACCGACTGGTGGAACTTCGGGCGGCGTTCACCGGACTACGAGACGTTCCAGGTGGACGAGGTCATGGAGCTGCTGCGCGGCGCGTTCCACGCGGGTGCGCGGCGGGCCGTCGCCGGGGTGTCCACCGGCGGGTACGGCGCGCTGGCGTTCGCGGCGCGTCGGCCCGGCACGTTCGCCGCGGCCGCCTCGTACAGCGGCGTCCTCGACACGACCGCGCTCGGCATGGTCACCGTCGTCGGCGCGATCGTGGCCCGGGAGCTGCAACTGCCCGGCGCCCTGTGGGGCAGCGCGCTCCTGCAACGCGCGAACTGGACGGCCCACAACCCGTACGCCCTCGCCGACCGCCTCCGGGGCACCCGGCTGTACCTCTCGCAGGGCAGCGGCATCCCCAGCGACGACTTCGGGAACCTCGAAGGCGCCGTGCTGGAGGGCACGTTGTGGGGTCAGGCGAAGAAGTTCACCGCGCGCCTCGCCGAGCTGGGCGTGCCCGCGCAGACCCATCTGTACCAGGGCGGCACGCACGCCTGGTCGTCCTGGCAGGGCGAGTTCGAGACGTCGTGGCCGACGCTCGCCGCCGGGCTGGGACTCACCGGCGGCTGACCGCTCCCCCATCCCCACGTCCGGAAGGAACGCCATGGAACACGATCCCCTCGCCGAGGCGGTGCTGGCCGACGCGCCGCCCGACGTCCTCGACCGGTTACCGGTGCCCGACACCTACCAGGCCGCGCACCTGCGGGCCGAGGACGTCGGCACGTTCACCGGCGTCGACGACAAGGACGTCCGCAAGTCGATCCACGTCGGCCGGGTCCCGATGCCCGAACTCGCCCCGGACGAGGTGCTGGTGGCCGTGCTGGCCAGCGGCATCAACCACAACACCGTATGGTCCGCGATGTTCGAGCCGCTGCCCACCTTCACCTTCCTGCGCAGGTTCGGCCGCGACGGCGGCTGGGCCGCACGGCACGACGTCCGGCAGCACGTCATCGGGTCGGACGCGTCCGGCGTGGTGGTGCGCGCGGGCGCCGGGGTGCGGCGCTGGCGGACCGGCGACCGGGTGGTCGTCTCGCCCGTGTACGTCGACGACGAGGACCCGGCGACGCATGCCGACGGCATGCGCGGCGCCTCCCAGCTCGCCTGGGGCTTCGAGACGAACTTCGGCGGGCTCGCCCACTACTGCGTGGCCCGCGCCAACCAGCTCCTGCCCAAGCCGGCCCACCTGACGTGGGAGGAGGCCGCCAGCAACCCGCTGTGCGCGGGCACCGCCTACCGGATGCTCGTCGGCGAGCGGGGGGCCCGGATGAAGCAGGGCGACGTCGTCCTCATCTGGGGCGCGGCCGGCGGCCTCGGCGCGTACGCCGCGCAGCTCGTGCGCGCCGGCGGCGGTATCGCCGTCGGTGTCGTCGGCAGCGAGGAGAAGGCGCGCGCGGCCCGGGAGTTCGGCTGCCACGTCGTGATCGACCGGCGCGAGATCGGCCTCGACGGCCGGATGCCCGAGGACCCGTCCGTCCCCGGCCGACGGCTCGGCGCGCTGATCCGCAAGGCGGTCGGCGAGGACCCGCACATCGTCTTCGAGCACGTCGGCCGGGCCACCTTCGGGGTGTCCGTGTACGTGGTCGGGCGCGGCGGCACCGTGGTGACCTGCGGCTCGACGACCGGCTACCAGCACGAGTTCGACAACCGCTACCTGTGGATGCGGCTCAAGCGCGTGATCGGCAGCCACGGCGTGAACCTCGACGAACTCGCCGCCATGCAGCGGCTGGTGGAGCTGGGCCGGCTGCGGCCCGCGCTGTCGGTGACGTACCCGCTGGAGGAGACGGCGGAGGCCGCCCGCCTGGTGCAGAGCGGCCGGCACATCGGCAAGGTCGGGGTGCTGGCGCTCGCGCCGCGCACGGGACTGGGGGTCAGCGGGCCCGCGCCGGTTTCCTAGGGGACGGTGAGCATGGGGGCCGGCGGAACTGTCAGGTGGGTGACAGTCTTCGGCGCGGCGGGAGGTTACGTCTGGCGCCCTGGGCGCGGGGGCCCCACCATGGCGTGCCCCCGCAGAACCCCTACAGATTCCCCCCAGGATCCCCGCCTCTGCTGGAGAACCCCCATGACCACCGCTCTGGCGCAGCCGTTCCCCTCGGCGCCGCCCCCGCACGAGGTACGCCGTCTGCTCGGCCGGTACGTGCCGGCCGCCGTCGCGGAGATGGAGCACGAGGTCGCGGCCCGGCTCCCGGCCTACGCCGCCGCGTTCGACCGCACCCGGGACCTCTCGGTGCACCGGGTCGTCGACCGGACCGTGCACCTGTTCCTCGCGGCGCTCGGTACGCCGGGGCCCGGCGGCGCCGCCCCGCAGGCGGACCTCACGGCCTTCTACGAACGGATCGGCGCCCAGCACTGCCGGTCCGGCCAGCCGGTGGAGCTGCTGGGCGCGGCCCTGGGTGTCGCGGGTCAGGTGGCCCGCAGACGGCTGATCAGGGCCGCGTACCAGTTCCACTGGCCGGAATCGACCCTCGAATGCCTGATCGAGACGACGTTCGTGCTGATCCGTACGGCGACCGAGTCCGCGCTGGACGGCTTCGCGCAGGAGGACGGGCCGCGCTCGGCGCTCCACGGGCGCCGGGCGCGGCTGCGGGACGCGCTGGTCGCGGACCACGCCGTCGACACCGCGGCGCTGGCCGCGCTGGCCGAGGCGGCGGCCTGGCCGCTGCCCGCCGCCGTCGCCGTGCTCGCCCTGCCGCCGGGCACGGTGCCGCACGCGGCGGCGCTGCCCGACGAGGTGCTGGTGCAGGACGCGCCCGACGCCCCGTACCTGATCGTGCCCGGCGAGCGCGCCGGGTTCCCGCTGGTGCGCACGCGGGGCGCCGCGCTCGGTCCCCTGGTGCCGGTGGGCCGGGCCGCGGACTCGCTGCGCTGGGCGCTGCACGCCGTCGACCTGGTCCGCAGCGGGGTGCTGCCCGCCGGGCGGCCGCTGCGCTGCGCCGACCACCTGGCGACCCTGGCCGCGTCCCGGGCCGGCGACCTGCTCGACGCGGCGGCGGCCGGGACCCTCGGTCCGCTCCTCGACCTGCCCGAGCGCCGCCGGGGCCCGCTGCTGCGCACCCTGTTCGCCTATCTCGACAGCGGCGACAACGCCGTGGTGACCGCGCGGCGCCTGTACGTGCACGAACAGACGGTCCGCTACCGCCTGCGGCAGATCGCCGCCGTCACCCGCGACGCCCAGCCGAGCGGCCAGGGCCGCCTGGAGACGATGCTGGTGCTCGCCCGGCTGCTGGGGGCCGGGGCCGTGGCGCGCCCCTAGGACGGCCTGTCCGCACCGCTGCGGGCCGTTCCGTCCGCGCGCCCGAGTGGCTTCGGGAGGCCGGTCGGACCTACGGTCGGGAGGACCCTGCTCGCCCCCTCGCGGAACACGGAGCTGACCCCCCATGTCGAAGATTCTTTTCGTCGTCACCGGCGCCGACCACTGGACCCTCGCCGACGGCACCCTGCACCCCACCGGCTTCTGGGCCGAGGAGGCCGCCGCCCCCTACGAGGCGTTCCGCGCCGCAGGCCACGAGGTCGTCGTCGCCACGCCGGGCGGCGTCGTGCCCACCGTCGACCAGGGCAGCCTGGCGCCGGAGATGAACGGCGGCCAGGAGAACGCCGACCGGATCGCGCACACGCTCGAATCGATGACGGAGCTGCGCTCCCCGCTGAAGCTGGAGGAGGTCGACCTCGACGACTACGCCGCCGTGTTCTACCCGGGGGGCCACGGCCCCATGGAGGACCTCGCCGTCGACGCCGCGTCCGGGGCGCTGCTGACCCGCGCCCTCGACTCCGGCAAGCCGCTCGGCGTCGTCTGCCACGGCCCGGCGGCGCTGCTCGCGGCGACGCGGGAGGACGGCTCGAACGCGTTCGCCGGCTACGAGGTCGCCGCGTTCACCAACGAGGAGGAGACGCAGGCCGGTCTCGCCGACCGGGCGAAGTGGCTCCTCCAGGACCGGCTCACCGAGGCCGGCGTGCGGGTCCTCGCGGGCGACGCGTGGGCGCCGAAGGTGGTCACCGACCGCACCCTCGTGACGGGCCAGAACCCGGCCTCGTCGGCGCCGCTCGCCACGGAACTGCTCAAGCGCCTGGGCTGAGGCCCCGGCCCGCGCGATCGCGGGGTCAGCCGCCGCGCCGCACCCGGGCCGCCCGGCGGGCCTCCGCGAGCTTGCGGGCCTCACCGGACCTGCGGGACCTGCCGCCGGAGCCGGACCCCGCACCGGACCCGGTGGCGCTCTGGTCCTTGCTGCTGCCCAGGCCCCGGAACGGAGCGTTGTGGTTCTTGGGCCGGGCCGCGGCGGGCCCGCCGTCGAGCGGGACGCCGGAGGGCTTGCGGGCGCCGGTGATCCGGCTCAGCTCGGCCTCGCCGGAGCGCACCTTGGTGGTCGTGGGGTGGATCCCGGCCTCCGCGATGACCTTCCCCGTCTCCCGGCGCTCGCCGGAGAGGACCAGGCTGACGACCGTACCGGTGCGGCCGGCCCGGGCGGTGCGGCCCGCGCGGTGCAGATAGTCCTTGGGGTCGGTGGCCGGCGACACGTTGACCACCAGGTCGAGGTCGTCGATGTGCAGGCCGCGGGCCGCGACGTTCGTCGCGACCAGGGCGGTGACCTGCCCGTCCTTGAACTGTGCCAGGGTCCGGGTGCGCTGCGGCTGCGCCTTGCCGCTGTGCAGGGCGGCGGCGGCCACCCCGCTGGCCCGCAGGTGGCGGGTGAGCAGGTCGACCTGATGCCTGGTGTCGAGGAAGAGCAGGACCCGGCCGTCACGGGCGGCGATCTCGGTGGCGACGGCGTACCGGTCCGGGCCGTGCACGAGCAGGACGTGGTGCGCGATCGCGCTCCCCGCCCCGGCCGACGGGTCGACCTCGTGGACGGCGGGATCGTGCAGGTAGCGGCTGACCAGCTGGTCGACGTCGCGGTCGAGGGTCGCCGAGAACAGCATCCGCTGCCCGTCGGGCCGCACCAGGTCCAGGATCTCGGTGACCTGGGGCAGGAACCCCATGTCGCACATCTGGTCGGCCTCGTCCAGGACGGTGATGCGCACCCGGTCCAGACGGCAGTCCTTGCGCTGGATCAGGTCGTGCAGCCGGCCGGGCGTCGCGATGACGACCTCGGCGCCCTCGCGCAGCGCGGCGGACTGGCGGCCGATGGAGACCCCGCCGACGACGGTGGCCAGGCGCAGCCGCAGCGCCTCGGCGTACGGGGTGAGCGCCTCGCCGACCTGCTGCGCCAGCTCCCTGGTGGGCACCAGGACGAGCGCGAGCGGCTGCTTGGGCTGGGCCCGGCGGCCCGCGGTCCGGGCGAGCAGTCCCAGGCCGAAGGCGAGGGTCTTGCCCGATCCGGTGCGGCCTCGGCCGAGCACGTCACGGCCCGCGAGCGCGTTCGGGAGGGCGGCGGCCTGGATGGGGAACGGCTCGCTGACGCCGAGTCCGTCGAGCGTGCGCAGCACTTCGGCCGGCAGCCCCAGCTCCGCGAAGGTCGCCGCGGGCGGCAGCGCGGGCGTGGGGGTGGAGTCGGCGGGTGCTGGATCGCTCACGGGGAGCCTTTCTCTGAGGGGACCGTACCGAGGAGGGCGCGGCGGGAAACAGATCACGCTAGCACGGGGCGCCGCGCCGGGGCCCGGCCGAGCCCGGCTCCGACACGGGCCCGGTTCCCCCGCGCGTTTATGCCGCCAACAGCGACGAAGAGGGAGAATTGGGTCCGGAGACCTGGAGGAACCATGGCGCAGACCCGCTTCGCCCCCGACCGTGGGCTGACCTCGCGCATGGTCACGACGATGTTCCTGATCGGACTGCTGTATGTCGTGATCGTCGGAGTGCTGGTCGTCCTGCTCAAGGGCGCGTGGGTGGTGATCATGCTGTTCGCCGGGGCGCTGTTCGTCGCCCAGTTCTGGTTCAGCGACCGCATCGCCGCCTTCAGCATGGGCGCCCGCGAGGTCACCGCCGAGCAGGCGCCGGAGCTGCACGCCGCGGTGGACCGGCTGTGCGCGCTCGCGGACATGCCGAAGCCCCGCGTGGCCATCGCCGAATCCGACGTGCCGAACGCGTTCGCCACCGGCCGGAACCGGAAGAACTCGATGGTGTGCGCCACGACCGGCCTGCTGCGCCGGCTGGAGCCGGAGGAGCTGGAGGGGGTCCTGGCGCACGAGCTGTCCCACGTGGCGCACCGCGACGTGGCGGTCATGACGATCGCCTCGTTCCTGGGCGTGCTGGCCGGGCTGATCACCCGGTCCGCGCTGTGGAGCGGCATGGGCCGCAGCAACCGCGACAACAACGCGGCCGCCGCCGTGCTGATCGTCACCGCGGTCAGCGCCGTCGTCTACGCCCTCAGCTTCCTGCTCACCCGGCTGCTGTCGCGCTACCGCGAGCTGTCCGCCGACCGGGCGGCCGCGCTGCTGACGGGCCGGCCGTCCGCCCTCGCCTCGGCGCTGACCAAGGTGACCGGTCAGATGGCGCGGATCCCGACCCGGGACCTGCGCAAGGCCGAGCCGTTCAACGCGTTCTTCTTCGCCCCCGCCTTCACCAAGGAGAGCGTGAGCCGGCTGCTGGCCTCGCACCCCACGCTCGAACAGCGCCTGGACCAGCTGGGCCGCATCTCCGCGCAGCTCGGCCGCCCGTAGCCGCCGGAGCCCACCGACCACCGCAGCACGGGAAGGAACCAGGACGCCGCATGGGATTCCTCGACGCCATCCTCGGCCGGAGCCGACCGGTCCGCCCCGACCTCGACCAGCTCTTCGCGCTCCCCTCCGCCGCCGTCACCTTGCAGGCGGCGGTGTCGCTCGCCCCGACCGGGGCGGGGTCCGTGTGCTTCGCGACCGTCGAGGGCGGGGCCTTCGCCCGCATCCAGGCGGACATGGCGGACCTGCTCGACGGGCCGGTGACGTTCACCCAGGACGGCATGGGCTACACCTGGCTCGCGGTGCGGCACGCGCCGGACGACGTGGCGGGCCTGGTCAACGACCTGCACGCGGTGAACACGTCGCTGGAGGAGAGCGGGTTCGGCCCGCACCTGCTGTGCTCGCTGGTCGGCTTCACCGACGGTCAGGGCCGCTCCGTCGCGCTCGTCTACCTCTACAAGCGCGGCACGTTCTACCCGTTCGCCCCGAAGGAGGGGCAGAAGCGGGACAACCCCCTGGAACTGGAGGTGCGGGCCGCCCTCACCGACGATCTGCGCGTCGAGCAGGACCTCGGCCGGTGGTTCCCCGTCTGGGACGCGCCCGGCCTGGCCTGAGCGGGCCCGGTCCGGGCCCGGACCGGTCGCCCGGGACGGTGGGGCGCGCCCGGCCGCGCGGTTACGGGAGGGTGTGCCCGGCCGCGCGGAAGAGGCGGTACCACTCCTCGCGGGTGAGCGGCAGCTCGGAGCCGGCCGCCGACTCGGCCACCCGGCCCGGGTTGGTGGTGCCGAGGACCACCTGCATGTTCGCCGGGTGCCGGGTGATCCAGGCGACGGCGATCCCGGTCGGCGTCACCCCGTACGCGGCGGCCAGCTCGTCGAGCACGGAGTTGAGTTCGGCGTGGTCGTCGAGGTCGCCGATGAAGACGCCGTCGAAGAAGCCCTTCTGGAACGGCGACCAGGCCTGGAGGGTCATCCCGTTCAGCCGGGAGTAGTCGAGCAGCCCGTTGTCCCGGCTGACGGACTGGTCGAGCCCGCCCATGTTCGCGGCGACCCCGGAGGCGATCATCGGGCAGTGGGTGATGCTCAGCTGGACCTGGTTGGCGACCAGGGGCTGGCGGACGGCCGTCTTGAGCAGGTCGACCTGGCCGGGCGTGTGGTTGGAGACGCCGAAGTTCACCACCTTGCCCGCCGCGTGCAGCTCGTCGAAGGCCGCGGCGACCTCCTCGGGCTCCACGAGGGTGTCGGGCCGGTGCAGCAGGAGCAGGTCGAGGTAGTCGGTGCGCAGCGCCGCCAGCGACTCGTCGACGGTCCGCAGGATGTGCTCCTTGGAGAAGTCGAAGTAGCCGGACCGGATGCCGACCTTGCTCTGGATGACGATGGACTCGCGCTCGGCGGCGGTGAGCTTGACCGCCTGCCCGAAGCGCTCCTCGCAGGCGTGGCGCGTGGGGCCGTAGATGTCGGCGTGGTCGAAGGTGTTGATGCCCGCGTCCCGGGCGCTGCCGTACAGCGTGCGGATGTCCTCGTCGGGGAGGTTCGCGATGCGCATCAGCCCCAGAACGACGTTCGAGGCGCGCAGTTCGGTCCGGGGGAAGGAGATCGTCTTCATAGGCGCATCCTCTCAGGATCCCTTCGGGAGGCGCGGCGGCACGGGGTCCGCCCGGGGTCGCGCGCGTCTTCTCCACGGGGCGTCAGAACCGTCCGGCCCGTGGCCCGGTGCCGACACGACGATCTTGACACCGCCCACCGGGCCACAAGTAGGTTCGGTATGCACTGATCTTCCTCGTGAAGCACCGGCGTCCCGCGCCGGGAGAAGGGATGCCTATGGGCAGCCACGCCCGCCCCCACCGGCCGCACCGCACCGGAGCCCGGGTCGCGACCGTCGCGCTGTTCGGCGCGGTCCTGCCGATCTCCGCCGGCGGCCTCGCGCAGGCGGACACCCCGTCCGTCACGCACGCCGCCGGTGAGCACGACCGGTCGACCGCCGACGCGCCCGCCTCCGCCGGACAGGTCCGGAGCGCTCCGGAGACGAGAGCCGCCACCCCGGACGTGCCCGACACCGCGCTCACCCGCGCCTATCTGCTGGACGCCCGTGACGGCAGCCAGGAGCGCGAGCTGTGGGCCGGCGCCCAGGCCGACCAGAGCGTGTCGATGGCCAGCACCACCAAGATCATGACCGCGCTCGTCGTGCTCCGGCACCCCGAGTGGCTCGACCGGCAGATCACGGTGAAGCAGGAGTACCGCGACTACGTCCAGCAGAACGGCGCCAGCACCGCCGACCTCCAGACCGGCGACACCCTGACCGCCCGTCAGCTGCTGTACGCGATGCTGATCCCGTCCGGCGGGGACGCCGCGATGGCCCTGGCCGACAGCTTCGGCGCCGGGGACACCGTCGACGCGCGGATCGCCGACTTCGAGAACCGGATGAACGCCGAGGCGCGCCAACTGGGCATGGACGGCACGCACTTCGACTCGTTCGACGGCATCTCGCAGGGCGACAACCGCAGCACCGCCCGGGACCTGGCGAAGCTCGGCCAGCGCGCGATGCTGCAACCCGTGTTCGCCGACATCGTCGGGACCGAGAAGTTCGAGACCGAGGCCACCGCGGCCAACGGCCGCACCCGGTACTACACCTGGGTCACCACCAACGACCTGCTGAGCACCTACGACGGGGCGCTGGGCATCAAGACGGGCAGCGGCGCGGAGGCCGGCTACTCCCTCGTCTTCGCCGCCGAGCGGGACGACCGCACGCTGGTCGGCGCGATCGTCGGCGCGGACCGGGAGGTCTTCGGCGACGCGGCGAAGATCCTCGACTGGGGCTTCGCCCACTGACCGGCCACCCGCCGCATCCGACCTCGCCCGCTCGGCCCGCGCCGGGGCGGCTGTCCCTCAGGGCCGCTTGTTGAGCTTGCGGGCCTCGGTGAGCACGTGGCCCCGCTCCATGAAGCCGACCCCGCGCTCCTTGAGGATCCTGTCCACGTGGTGCTGCTTGCTGCCGCCGCGGAGCAGCGCGGCGGCCTCGGCGACCAGGGCCCCCGACGCGGCCGACTCGCGCCGGGGGCGCGGCACGGGCGCGGGCGGAGCCGTCGCGGGCGCCGCCGGACGGTCGAGTGCCACCCGGAGCGGCCGGGTCCGCAGTGCGACCCGGACGCCGAACCGGGTGGCGATCAGATACCCGCCGATCGCCCAGAGGGCCACGAGGATCCCGAGGAACTTGAGGACGTCCACGATCAGCGGCCCGGTGTAGGTCTTCTCGTCCCCGATCGATCCGATGGGCGCCAGCAGCAGCGAGACCCCCACGATCACCCGCCAGTTCCGCCCCCAGAACGTCGGGGCCGCGCCCTGCGGGGCCGCGGGCCGCGCGGCCGGGGAGGGGGCGGCCGGGGAGGGGCCGGAGGAGCGGGCGGAGCGCAGCACGCGGCGGGCCGGCTCGTTGGCGGGCGTCATCGCCCCGTCGAGCCGGTACCGGAAGAGCGCGATGTTCCACTCCTTGGCGTAGGCCATGGCGGTGGGCGCGTAGTCGCTGCCGGTGAAGAAGATCAGCTGTGCGGTCGATCCGTAGGGCCGCGCCCCGACGAAGCGCTGCAACTCCGGGCGCCCGACCTGGGCGGCCTGGTACTTGACCTGGCCCAGCGCGCGGGCCGAGCGGACGTCGATGCCGGCGTCGGGGCCGCCGGGGCTCGCGGTGGCGTCCGCGTAGCCCCAGTGCCGCATCCAGCGGGCCGCGTTCAGCTCGGCCTGCTGCCAGGACGAGATCTGCATCGGCCCGGGCGGCACCGCCCCGGGTGACCACTCAGCCACGCTTCCCCCTCATGTACCCGATTCCCCTGTCCGTCCCTCCCCCGGCCCGGCGAGGCGCGCGCGTCGCAGGTGGGACCGGATCGGCCGAACCGATCCATAGTAGGCGGCGCGGGCCCGGGCGATCGGTCGCGGGCGGCCCGGCACGCGCGGGACGGGCCGGTCAGCGCAGGGCGGGCCGGTCAGCGCTTCATGAGGGCGAAGACGCCCCAGCCGAGATGTTCCCGCGTGGCGCGCGCGTAGCGGGCCGGTTCCTCGGTGAGTTCCTGCCGCACCCGGGGGGCCGTCTCGTCGTCCGGGTGGGCGTCGAGCCAGCGGCGCATGGAGAGCCACTGGGCCGCGGCGTACCGGTCCCAGCTGTCCTGGTCGGACAGGGTCATCTCCACGACGTCGTACCCGAGTTCCTGGAACCGCTCGATGAGGTCCGGGAGTTCGCGGAAGTCGGCGACGGACGTGGCGTGGCAGTCCTGGGCGGTCCGCTCGTCCGGCGGGAGCCGCCGCCAGTACGGCTCGCCGATCAGCATGAGGCCGCCGGGCCGCAGGCTGCGCTCCAGCAGCTCGACCGTCCCGGCGATGCCGTCGCCGATCCAGGTGGCGCCGACGCAGGCGGCCAGGTCGACCGGCTCCTCGGCGACGTGACCGGCGGCGTCCGCGTGCAGGAACGCGACCCGGTCGGCGACCCCGAGGGCGACGGCGCGCGCCCGGGCCTGCTCGGTGAAGACGCTGCTGATGTCGACCCCGGTGCCGGTGAAGCCCAGGTCGCGCGCCCAGGTGCACAGCATCTCGCCGGAGCCGCTGGCGAGGTCGAGCACGCGGGTGCCGGGGGCGAGGCGCAACGACTCCCCGAGGGAGGCGAGTTTGGCCGCGGTCAGCGGGTTGTGGATCCGGTGGCCGCTCTCGCGGATGGTGAAGATGCGCGGAAGGTCCATGGCGGGTTCCTCTCGGTCGTGCGGGGCAGGGCGCGCCGGCCGACGACGGCGGCGGACGACCGGAGTGCGGCGGCGCCCGTGGCGGCTGACCGGAACGGTAGCGAAGGCGTCCGGGCGCCGCCGGAGCGGGCAGGGCGGGCCCGGTCGTGCGCGCTCGTCCGGTCATCGGCGCCGCTGCGATGATGGGGGTATGTCTGATGCGGAAGTCACCGTGCCTGCGTCCGCGCGCGGGTACGCGAAGGGGCGCGCTCGCCGTGAGCAGATCGTGACGACGGCTGCCGAGGTGTACGCGGATGTGGGCTACCACGGCGCCTCGCTCCGGGAGATCGCGAAGCGGGCCGGCATCAGCCACGTGGGCCTCCACTACTACTTCCCCAGCCGTGAAGCGCTGTTGGCGGCGGTGCTGGAGCGCCGGGACCGGGAGGACACCGCGCGGCTCGCGCCGAAGGAGTACTCGCCCAGGTCGGCGGTGCGGCACCTGGTCGATCTGGCCGATCACAACGCCCGGCATCCGGGGATCGTGGAGTTGTACGCGCGTCTCGCGGCGGAGGCGTTCGCCGGGGACCATCCGGCGCACCAGTACTTCACGGACCACTACCGCACGACGCGGGCGTACGTGCACCGTGCGCTGGGGGAGCTGGCGGAGCAGGGGGCGTTGCGGGCGGGGGTGGATCCCCGGGTGGCGGCGGCCGGGTTCGTGGCCCTGATGGACGGGTTGCAGGTGCAGTGGCTGACGAGCCCGGACGAGGTGGACATGGCCGCAGTGCTGCGCTCCTACCTGGAGCAGCTCCTCAAGGAGCCTTCGGCGTAGCACGGTGCAGGTGTCGCAGCACCAGGAGGGCGACGACCGCGGTGGCCACTTCCCCGGCGGCCAGGGCGGCCCAGACCCCGGTGGTGCCCAGGCGGCCGACGGCGGCGATCAGGGGGACCTTGATCAGCAGCAGGGTGCCGACGGTGAGGAGGTACGCGGGCGCCGGGCGGCCCAGTGACTGGGCGTAGGCCGCCGCCAGTGGGCCGATCCCGGCGACGGTGAGCCCGATCGCGATGACCGGCAGCGCGTGCGCGGCGGCGGTGACGGTGTCGGCGTCGTCGAGGAAGAGGCCGGCGAGGGGCCGGGCGAGGACCGCGAGGACGGCGGCGGTGAGCAGGCCGTACAGCGCGGACGCGCCGAGCGCGTAGTCGCGGGCCCTGCGCGCACGGTCGGTCAGGCCGCGGGCGCTGTTGTAGCCGACGAGGGGCTGGAGTCCCTGGCTGATGCCGGTGTGCGGCATCAGGACGAAGGTCTGGAGGCGGGCGCAGACGGCGTAGGCGGCGAGCGCGGTGGCCGATCCGGTGGCGGCGAGGGTGGCGTTGACGAGGACGGCCAGGAGGGTGACGCCGGTGCCGGCCAGGAAGGAGGGCAGCCCGATGCCCAGCAGCGCCCGCAGGGTCGGGCCGTGGGGCAGCAGGTCGCGCGGGCCGACGCGGTAGGGGCGGCGTCTTTGCCCGAAGAAGAACCACAGGCTCATCGCCGCGGACACCGCCTGGCCGCCGACCGTGCCGAACGCGGCGCCCCGCACGCCCATGCCGCATCCGAGGATGAGCAGCGGGTCCAGGGTGATCTGCACCGCGACGGGCACCAGCCACAGCAGGGTCGAGAAGCCCATCCGGCCCTCGGCCCGCACCAGGCTGGAGAAACCGGTGGACACCAGGGCCCCGCACAGCAGCACCACGGCGTAGGGGCGGGCGGTCGCGCCCAGTTCGCCGGTGGCGCCGAGCAGGGTGAGCAGCGGGTCCAGGAAGACCAGGCCGAGTGCGGTGGTGGCCGCGGCGCAGGCCCAGAACAGGGCGAAGCAGGTGCCCGCCGCGCGGGCGGCGGCCCGGTGGTCCCCCGCGCCCAGGGCCCGGGAGATGAGGGAGGCGCCGCCCGCACCGACGGTGGTGGACACCGCGCCGAGGAGCAGCAGGAGCGGGGCGGCCAGGTTGACCGCGGCCATGGCCGTGTCGCCCACGCCGCGGCCGACGAACCAGGCGTTGGTGAGGGCGTAGACGCCGTACACGCCGACCGCGGCGGTGGTCTGGGTGCAGGCGCGCCACAGCAGCCGGCCCACCGGGTCCGTGCCGAGCCGGGTCGTGTGGTCGGCGACGGGGACGGCCCGCGCGGAGGTCACCGGCCGCCGGGGCGGCCGAGCAGGGCCATGGCCTCGTCGAGGCGGAGGCGCGCCCAGTCGTACTGCCCGGTGTCGGTGTGCCCGCGGTACACGGTCTCGATGACCATGATCAGCAGCAGGTGGAGGCAGTACAGGCGGCGACGTGTCCGCTCGGTGTCCGTGAGCGCGCCGTGGCCGTAGCCGCGCACGAACGGTGCCGGGTCGCCGAAGGCCGCCAGCTGGGTGGCGGTGAAGCCGGCCTCCATCAACGGGTCTCCGTAGAAGGCGCGTTCGTGGTCGATGACGCAGACGATCCTGCCGTCGCGGACCATGACGTTGGAGGCCCACAGGTCCCACTCGACCAGCCGGGCCTCGGTGACCTCGTCGAGGCTGTCGGCGTGTTCGGCGACGGTCGCGCGCACGGTGTCGTACGCCCGGCCGATGTCGACGCCACGGCGCTCGCCGTCGACGAGCACGTCCTCGATCATCGTGGTGAACGCCTGCCGCCAGGTGGCGTGGCCGGGGCCGGCCAGCGGGCCGAAGTGCCCGCCCCGGACGGAGTTGATCTCCCGGTTGAGCGCGCCCAGTTGCTCCATCAGGGCGTCGCGCCCGGCCGCGGGAAGGGTGTCGGAGACGATGCCGAGGTTGTCGGCGTCGACGTACGGCATGAAGAAGTAGTCGGCGTCGCACAGCTCGCGGCTGCGGTCGGCGAAGTGGACGGCGGGCACGGGCACGGTGGTGCGGGTGCGCAGCAGGTCGAGCGTGGCCAGCTCGATCGACATGGCGCCGCGCTCGTAGGTCATCACCTCCACCGCGGGCGGCGGGGCGATCTTCAGGACGACCTCGGCGCCCTCGCGCAGGCGGATGCGGTAGGCCACGTTGAACCAGCCGTGCCCCAGCTCGCTCGCCCAGCCGTCGCCGGCGGGCACCTGCCCGGCTCCGTAAGCGCGCTCGATCATGGCGCGCAGCACGTCGGGCGACTGCCTGTTCTTGGTGATGCTCTCCACACTCGTTCCTCTCGGTGATGGCGCGCGGCAGGCACGCACAGATATTTACCACGTGTTAGAAATTGCCCACCAGGGGTCGGACGGATTCCCGTGCGCACGGCCCGCCGGCCGTCCGGCGGACCCTGCGCGCGCGGAGCGGACGGCTGCGGACACCCACCTACCGGTACGGCCGGTTCGCATGGGGCGCATGACGCCAACGCCCTCTAGTGGGGCGGCTGTTGACGGGACATCATGTCCCTGCCCGGGCTGAACGCCCGCCCCGGGCACTCGCATTCGTGTCGTCCACGGAGGTCACTGTCATGCGCTCCAGACTCCTCGGCCTGATGGCCGTTCCCGCCGCCGCTCTCACCGCCGCGATCCTGGCCGTCTCGCCCGCCTCGGCGGCCCCGGCGGACAAACCGCAGGTCCTCAGCTCCTGGACGCAGACCAGCGCGTCCAGCTACAACAGCTGGAACGCCGCGCGCCAGAATCAGGGCGCCTGGAGCGCCTACGGATTCGACTGGTCCACGGACTACTGCTCCACCTCGCCGGACAACCCCTTCGGTTTCCCGTTCAAGACGGCCTGCGCGCGCCACGACTTCGGCTACCGCAACTACAAGGCCGCGGGCACCTTCTCCGCCAACAAGGCGCGTCTCGACACCATGCTGTACGAGGACCTCAAGCGGGTCTGTGCCAACTACTCCGGCGCGAGCGCCGCCTCCTGCAAGTCCCTGGCCTGGACGTACTACCAGGCGGTCGACAAGCTCGGCTCGATCGCCCCGGCCGACGCCCTGGTGGGCTGATATCGGCCGCGTCCGGTGAGCGGACACGGCTGACCGCATGCCATCTTGACGGTGTGCCGTCAAGAGTCCACGATCGGGCACGCACCGCGCCCCTTCCCGCCCGCCGCGGGGAGGGGCGCACGGCCAGTTCCCCACCCGATCCCTTCGCGCGTACGGAACCCGGAGCCCTCACATGACTCTCTCCTTCCCCAGACGCACGACCGTGGCAGCAGCGGCCTCCTTCGCACTCGCCGCCCTCCTCGCCCCCGCCGTCCCCGCATCCGCGACCCCGTCCACCACCCCGTCGTCGGCCACCCCGTCGCCCGCCGCCGTCCTCGCGGCCCCGGACATCCCGCTCGCCAACGTCAAGGCGCACCTCACGCAGCTCCAGTCCATCGCGACCGCCAACGGCGGCAACCGCGCCCACGGCAGGGCCGGTTACAAGGCCTCCATCGACTACGTGAAGGCCAAGCTGGACGCCGCCGGATTCACCACCACGCTCCAGACGTTCACCTCCGGCGGAGCCACCGGCTACAACCTGATCGCCGACTGGCCGGGCGGCGACGCGAGCCAGGTCCTGATGACCGGCGCGCACCTCGACTCCGTCACGGCCGGTCCGGGGATCAACGACAACGGCTCCGGTTCGGCCGCGACCCTGGAGACCGCCCTCGCCGTCTCGCGGGCCGGCTACCAGCCGTCGAAGCACCTGCGCTTCGCCTGGTGGGGGGCGGAGGAGCTCGGCATGGTCGGATCGACGTACTACGTCAACCACCTCGCCGCGGCCGACCGCGCGAAGATCACCGGATATCTGAACTTCGACATGATCGGCTCGCCGAACCCCGGCTACTTCGTGTACGACGACGACCCGACGATCGAGCAGACGTTCAAGGACTACTACGCCGGCATCTCGGTGCCGACCGAGATCGAGACGGAGGGCGACGGCCGCTCCGACCACGCGCCGTTCAAGAACGCCGGCATACCCGTCGGCGGCCTCTTCTCCGGCGCCGACTACATCAAGACCGCGGCCCAGGCCCAGAAGTGGGGCGGCACGTCCGGCCTGGCCTTCGACCGGTGCTACCACGCGTCCTGCGACACCTCGGCCAACATCAACGACACGGCGCTCGACCGGAACAGCGACGCGATCGCCTACGCGGTCTGGGGCCTGTCCGCCGCGACCACTCCGCCGCCCTCCGGCACGGTCTTCGAGAACACCGCGGACGTGGCCGTGCCGGACAACGGGGCGGCCGTGACGTCGCCGGTCTCCGTCACCGGCCGCACCGGCAACGCGCCCGCCACGCTCAAGGCGAGCGTCGACATCAAGCACACCTACCGCGGCGACCTGGTCGTCGACCTCCTCGCACCCGACGGCTCCGCGTACCGGCTGAAGAGCTCCAGCTCCAGCGACTCCGCGGACAACGTGATCGCCACCTACACGGTCAACGCGTCGAGCGAGGTCGCCAACGGGACGTGGAAGCTACGGGTCCAGGACGTCGCGGCCCAGGACACCGGCTACATCGACAGCTGGAAACTGACCTTCTGAGCGACGCGGACGCGCGGCACACGGTGAGCGCACCGTGTGCCGCGCGTCCGTTGCCATCCGTTCCCGTCCGTACTCGTCCGTTCCCGTCCGGGAAAGCCGGGCTCAGCCCAGGAAACTCAGCCGGACCCGACGGTCGGGATTGTCCTTGTTGGTGTCCACCAGGCACACCGACTGCCAGGTCCCCAGCTCCAGCCCGCCCCCGATCACCGGCAGCGTCGCGTGCGGCGGGACCAGGGCCGGGAGGACGTGGTCGCGGCCGTGCCCCGGGCTGCCGTGGCGGTGCTGCCAGCGGTCGTCGGCGGGCAGCAGGGAGTGCAGGGCGGCGAGGAGGTCGTCGTCGCTGCCCGCACCCGTCTCGATGACGGCGATCCCCGCGGTGGCGTGCGGAACGAAGATGTTGAGGAGCCCGTCGCGACCTCGGGCGACGTCGCGCAGGAAGGACTCGCAGTCGCGGGTGAGGTCGACGATCCGCTCGGCGGAGCCGGTGGTGACGTCGAGGACATGGGTCGTGAAGGCATCGGACATACGCACCATTGTCGCCCACCGACGGCCCCCGGGGGCGGCACGCCGACCCCCTCGTCCCGATCTCTGGTACCAGAGGTCCAACCAGCGAGACGGCATTGACGGTACGTCGACAGGTGGCTACGTTCTGGCCCATGTTGCGTTCAGCCCTGCTCACCACGCGCGGTCACATCGACCTGCTGCGGGTGGCCTCCGCCGCGTGTCGCCGCGGCTGCTGACGCCCTTTTCCCCGCTCCTCCCCGCTTTTCTCCTCACGTCCCGCCGCGGCGCCCACGTGCGCCGTCGCGCCGCTGAGGCACGCCTCACGCTGCCGCGACCGCCCCCGGCGGGCGCCCTCCCCTGCCCTGGAGTGCCATGAGCATCAGTCATGCCCCGCCCCAGAAACCGTCCAGCGACACTTCCGGCGCACCCGGCGCACCCGCCCCCGCCCCCGCGTCCCACCCTGTGGACGCCGCGTCCGAGCTGGAACTGGTGCCGATCGTCCCCTCGTCCACCCGCCGCACCCGCGTCCCCCGGTGGCTGCGCCGCACGTCGGGCCCCCTGCTCCTGCTCGCACTGTGGCAACTGCTCAGCGCCACCGGCGTGTTGACGCCGGAGGTGCTGGCCTCGCCCGGCACCATCGCGGGGGTCGCCCGGGACCTGTTCGCGGACGGTTCCCTGACCACGGCCATGGGCGTCTCACTGCAACGCGTCGCGTTCGGGCTGCTCCTCGGCGTCGTCGTCGGCGTCGGACTCGCCCTGGTGTCGGGGCTGTTCCGGATCGGCGAGGACCTGGTCGACGCGAGCGTGCAGATGCTGCGTACGGTCCCCTTCGTGGGGCTCATCCCGCTGTTCATCATCTGGTTCGGGATCGGCGAGGCCCCGAAGATCGCCATCATCACGCTGGGCGTCTCGTTCCCGCTGTACCTCAACGTCTACGCGGGGATCCGCGGCGTCGACTCCCAACTCGTCGAGGCGGGCGAGTCGTTGGGGCTGAGCCGGTGGGGTCTCGTGCGTCATGTCGTGCTGCCGGGGGCGCTCCCCGGTGCCATGACCGGGCTGCGCTACTCGCTCGGCATCGCCTGGCTCGCGCTCGTGTTCGCGGAGCAGATCAACGCCGACGCCGGCATCGGCTTCCTGATGGTGCAGGCGCGGGACTTCCTGCGGACCGACGTCATCGTCGTCTGCCTGATCGTCTACGCGTTCCTCGGCCTGCTCGCCGATTTCGTCGTCCGAACCCTCGAAAGGCTGTTGCTGCAATGGCGACCGACGTTCACCGGCCGGTGACCCCCTCCCCCACCACCGCCTCCAGCACCGCGGCCGCCCGCTCGGCGGTGCGTGTCGCGGGGCTCACCCGCGCCTTCGACGGCCGCGCCGTCATCGACGACCTGCACCTCGACGTCAAGGAAGGGGAGTTCGTCGTCCTGCTCGGACGGAGCGGGTGCGGCAAGTCGACGCTGCTGCGCATCCTGGCCGGGCTCGACCGCGACATCGAGGGCACGGTCCTGGTGCCGCGCCGCAAGGCCGTGGCCTTCCAGGCGCCCCGCCTGATGCCCTGGAAGCGGGTGTGGCGCAACGTCCTGCTCGGGCTGCCCGGCTCCCCGGGCCGGGAGGTCGCCGAGCGAGCCCTGGAGGAGGTCGGTCTCGCCCATCGCACGAACGCCTGGCCGAAGACCCTCTCCGGCGGCGAGGCCCAGCGCGCCTCACTCGCCCGCGCGCTGGTGCGCGAACCCGAACTGCTGCTCCTGGACGAGCCGTTCGGCGCGCTCGACGCGCTCACCCGGATCACCGCACAGCGCCTGGTCGGCGAGCTGTGGCAACGGCGCGGCTGCGCCGTCCTGCTGGTCACCCACGACGTCGAGGAGGCGGTGCTCCTCGCCGACCGGGTGCTCGTGATGGACGACGGCGTCATCGCGTACGAGACCCGGATCGGCCTGGACCGGCCGCGCGACATCGCCGACCCCCGCTTCGCCGAACTGCGCACCGAACTCCTGCGGCGGCTCGGCGTCGACGGCGACGAGGACGACACCCGTCCGGGCGGCGGTCACGGCGGGGAGGGCGGGACACGGTCCCACCAGCGCACTCCCTCCGAGCAGGCCGCGCAGCGGGCCGAGACGCAGGAAGCCCCGGAGCAGGAAGCCGTCCAGCAGGAAGCCCCGGAGCAGGAAGCCGTCCAGCAGGAAGCCTCGGAGCGGAAAGCCGTCCGGCAGGAAGCTGCGCAGCAGGCATCCGCGCAGCAGGCGGCCGTGAAGCAGCCGGTGAGCTGACCGCCCACCGTCGCCCGCCCACCACCGCCCGCCCCTCCCAGCCCTCCCCTTTTCACCTTTCCCTCTCCATCCGCCCCGCCCCGCCCTGTCACCACCCGACGCCCTCTTCCCCGAACGGATTTCCACCATGCGACGCCTTCTGCCGCTCCCCGCCCTGCTCACCCCGCTCGCGCTCCTCCTCGCCGCCTGCTCCGGCGCCTCATCGGCCACCACGTCCACCGCCGGCGCGGGCGGTGGCGGCACCGACGGCAAGGGGTCGCTCACGCTCAACGTCGGTGACCAGAAGGGCGGTTCGGAGGCCGTGCTGCGGGCCGCCGGTGAACTCGACGGCCTGGACTACAAGATCCGCTGGTCCACCTTCACCTCCGGTCCGCCACTGCTCGAAGCCGTCAACGCCAAAGCCGTCGACATCGGCGGCGTCGGCAACACCCCGCCCGTCTTCGCGGCGGGCGCCGGCTCGAAGATCAAGGTGGTGTCGGCCAGCCACGGCACCGCGACCGGCGACACCATCCTCGTACCGAAGAACTCCGCGCTGCGGAAGCCGTCGGAGCTGAAGGGCAGGTCGATCGCGGTCGCGCAGGGGTCGTCCGCGCACTACCAGCTGGTCGCCTCCCTGAAGAAGGCCGGGCTCGGGCTCGGGGACGTCAAGGTCAAGTACCTGCAACCGGCGGACGCGCTGGCCGCGTTCACCGGCGGCAAGGTCGACGCGTGGGCGGTCTGGGACCCGTACACCTCACAGGTGCTGCGCGCGAAGCAGGGCCGGGTGCTCACCGACGGCGACGGGGTGACCAACGGTCTCGCCTTCCAGGTCGCCTCCCCCACCGCCCTCGCGGACAAGAAGAAGTCCGCCGCCATCAAGGACTTCCTGGAGCGTCTGCGGCGCGCCCAGGACTGGGTCTACAAGCACCCCGACGCGTGGGCGAAGGTCTGGTCGAAGGACACCGGACTGCCCTACGACGTCGCGCTCGACGCGGTGAAGCGGACGAACGGCACGCGCGTGAGCGTCGCCATCGACAAGGGCGTCATCGCCTCGGAACAGCAAATAGCCGACACCTTCACGAAGTTGAAGCTGATTCCGCGCCAGGTGGACTTCTCGCAGTTCGTCGACACACGGTTCAACGGCGACCTGCCCGCCTCCACCACCGCCCCGCGCACCTACGGCAAGGAGTCCTGACCATGACCGTGTCCCTGCACTGGTTCCTGCCGACCGGCGGCGACGGCCGGACCCTGGTCGACCGGCACGCCTTCAGCGCCGGCGCGCTCGGCGGCGCTCCGCGAGGGGCGGTCGCCGGGGTACGGGCGCCCAGCCTCGACTACCTGATCCAGATCGCCAAGGCCGCCGAGCAGTTGGGCTTCGAGGCGGTTCTCACCCCCACCGGCACCTGGTGCGAGGACGCCTGGCTGACGACGGTGGCACTCGCGCAGCACACGCGGCGGCTGAAGTTCCTCGTCGCGTTCCGGCCCGGCGTGATCTCCCCGGTGCTCGCCGCGCAGATGGCGTCCACCTACCAACGCCTCACGCAGGGGCGGCTGTTGCTGAACGTCGTCACCGGTGGCGACTCGGCCGAGCAGCGACGCTACGGCGATCACCTCGACCACGACCACCGGTACGCCCGCACGGACGAGTTCCTGTCCGTCGTGCGCGGCGTGTGGGGCGGGAACGCGCAGGCCCCGTACGACTTCGCGGGCGAGCACTACCGGATCGACGGGGGCTACTCGGCGCTGCCGCCCGAGCCCGTGCCGCAGATCTTCTTCGGCGGTTCCTCGGCCGCGGCCGGGCCGGTCGCCGCGCGGCACACGGACGTGTACCTGACGTGGGGCGAGCCGCCGGAGCAGGTGAAGGAGAAGGTCGACTGGATCCGCTCCCTCGCCGAGAAGGAGGGGCGGACGGTGCGGTTCGGGATCCGGCTGCACACGATCACGCGTGACTCGGCGCGCGACGCGTGGACCACCGCGGACCGGCTGCTCGACGACCTCTCGCCGGAGACGGTCGCGGCGGCGCAGGCCGCGCTCGGGCGCAGCGAGTCGGTGGGCCAGCAGCGGATGCTCGCGCTGCACGGCGGCAAGCGGGAGGGCCTGGAGATCTCGCCCAACCTGTGGGCCGGGGTCGGCCTCGTGCGCGGCGGCGCGGGAACGGCGCTCGTCGGCAGCCATGCCGAGGTCGCCGACCGGATCGAGGAGTATCACGCGCTCGGCATCGAGCACTTCGTGCTCTCCGGCTATCCGCATCTGGAGGAGGCGTACTGGTTCGGGGAGGGCGTCATTCCCGAGCTGGTGGCGCGCGGGCTGGTGGCGCCGGTCACGGCCGGCGCCGGCGCACCGCTCCTGGTGGCCGGCGGGCGCTGAGCCCGCGGCGCGCGACGGTGCCGGGGCGCGGGAAGATCCTGGACCCCGGCACCGTTGGTAGAAACGTGAACGAAATGGGGACGGGCGAGGCCTCCGGCGGCGGCGGGGCGCGACAGGTCGACGTGGTCGTCATCGGCGCCGGACAGGCGGGGCTCTCCGCCGCCTTCCATCTGCGGCGGGTCGGCTTCGTCCCGGACCGGGACTTCGTGGTCCTCGACCACGCGCCCCGGCCGGGCGGCGCCTGGCAGTTCCGCTGGCCCTCCCTCACGTGGGGCAAGGTGCACGGCATGCACGCGCTGCCCGGCATGGAGCTGACCGGCGCCGATCCGGCGCGGCCCTCGGCGGAGGTCGTCGCCGAGTACTTCGACCGCTACGAGCGGACCTTCGGGCTGCGCGTGCGGCGGCCCGTCGACGTGCGGCGGGTGCGCGAGGGCGAGGACGGGCGGCTGCTCGTCGAGTCCTCCCGGGGCGTGTGGGCGACACGCGCCCTGATCAACGCGACGGGCACCTGGGACCGGCCGTTCTGGCCGCGCTATCCGGGCCAGGACTCCTTCCTCGGACGACAGCTGCACACCGCGCGGTACCCGGGGCCGGAGGCGTTCGCCGGGCAGCGGGTCGTCGTGGTCGGCGGGGGCGCCTCCGGCACCCAGCACCTGATGGAGATAGCGCCGTACGCCGCGGCGACGACGTGGGTGACGCGGCGGCCGCCCGTCTTCCGCGAGGGCCCCTTCGACGAGGAGCGCGGCCGCGCCGCGGTCGCCCTGGTCGAGGAACGGGTGCGGCAGGGGCTCGCGCCGCTGAGCGTGGTGTCGGTGACCGGGCTTCCGGTGAACGACGCGGTCCGCGCGGCACGGGCGAGCGGGGTCCTGGACCGGCTGCCGATGTTCGACCGGATCACACCGACCGGTGTGGCCTGGGACGACGGGCGCGAGGTGGCGGCCGACGTGATCCTCTGGGCCACCGGCTTCCGTGCGGCGATCGACCATCTGGCTCCCCTACGGCTGCGCGAACCCGGTGGCGGGATCCGGCTGGCGGGGACCCGTGCGGCGCTCGACCCGCGGGTACATCTCGTGGGGTACGGGCCGTCGGCCAGCACCATCGGCGCGAACCGCGCCGGCCGGGCCGCCGTACGCGACATCCAGCGGCTGCTCGACCACGAGGAGCGGGAGGAGCCGGGGGTGCAGGAGGAGTGGGGGATGCAGGGCGTCGTCCCGGGGGGCGTCGGCACGCAGGTCTGAGGGCGCGCCGACGGTGGCGGCCCCGCCCGGGTGAGGGCCGCACGGGCCTCAGCCGTCCTTCTTGTCGGCCTCTCCTGTCTTGGCGGCCTCGGCGGCGGCCTTGTTCTTGTTGAATTCCGCGACGTTGCGCTGCTGCTCCGCGTAGTCCGCGGTGAAGCGGGTGTCCCCGGGTTTGACGGTGACGAAGTACAGCCAGTCGCCCTTGGGCGGAGCGGCGGCGGCCTTCAGCGCCTGCTCGCCGGGGTTGCCGATCGGCGAGGGCGGCAGGCCCATGCGTGCGTACGTGTTGTACGGGCTGTCGCTCCTGGTGTCCTTCTCGGTGGTCGTCAGCGTGGAGCGGCCGAGGCCGTAGTTGAGGGTGGAGTCCATCTGCAACGGCATGCCGTGGTTCAGCCGGTTGTAGATGACGCGGGCCACCTTGCCCATGTCCTCCCTGTTGTCCGCCTCGGCTTCGACGATGCTCGCGATGGTGACGGTCTGGTACTGGCTGGCCGTGCCCTGCTGGGCGCCCGCCGTCGCGTTCGGCCCGTGGAACTTCTTGTTCGCCGTGTCGACCATGTATGCGAGCAGGGACTGCGGTGTCGCCTTGCCGCCCAGCGGATAGGTCGCCGGGAAGAGATACCCCTCGGGGTTGCCCGCCGCGTCGCTCGGCAGCTTGAGGCCCGCCTGCGGCACGGCCTTCTTCGTGGTGCCGGCCGGTACGCCGAGCGCGGTGTCGACGGCGGCGTAGATCTGGCCCGAACGCCAGCCCTCGGGGATGGTCAGGACCTCGGGTCCGCCCTGGTCGTCACCGGACAGCGCCAGCGGCACCACCACCGCCGTGGCCGCCGCGACGGCCCCGGTCGCCAGCAGGACGACGCGCCCTCTGCGCGTGAGTCGGATCGTGCTCCGTCGCGGAGTCTCGTTCAGCATGCGGGAACGGTAACCCGCATATCCCAGTATTTACGACATATCTTCACTCCGGAGCCCGCACCGCCCCCGGGTGGGTCAGTGCCCGCGACGGGCCCCGGTTTTCAGGCCGCCGTCTTCTCCAACTGCGCGTCGCGCCGCACCAGGGCCGCGTACCGGCCGTCGCGGTCCAGCAGCTCGTCGTGGGTACCGCGCTCGACGATGCGACCGGCGTCCAGGACGACGATCTGGTCGGCGCCGCGGACCGTGGACAGGCGGTGCGCGATGGTCAGCGTGGTGCGGTCGGCCGAGAGCGCGTCGATGGCCTCCTGCACGGCGTGCTCGGTCCGGGTGTCCAGGGCACTGGTCGCCTCGTCGAGAATCAGGATCGGCGGATCGCGCAGGATGGTCCGGGCGATGGCCAGGCGCTGCTTCTCGCCTCCCGAGAAACGGTGTCCGCGCTCGCCGACCACGGTGTCGTAGCCGTCCGGGAGCGAGGCTATGTGGTCGTGGATCTGAGCGGCCCGGGCCGCGGCGTGCAGCTCCGCGTCGGTGGCGTCGGGCTTGGCGAACCGCAGGTTCTCCGCGACGGAGGCGTGGAAGAGATAGGTCTCCTGGGAGACGACGCCGACGGACCGCGCGAGGGTGTCGAAGTCCAGGTCGCGCACGTCCACCCCGTCGACCGTGACCCGGCCGCCCGTGACGTCGTACAGACGGGGCACCAGATGGCTGAGCGTGGACTTGCCGGAGCCGGTGGGGCCGACGACGGCGAGGCTGCCGCCCGCGGGAACCGTGAGGTCGATGCCGTCGAGCACCGGGCCGCGCCGGTCGTCCCCGACGTCATAGCGGAACTCGACGTCCTCGAAGCGGACCTCTCCCCTGACGGTGTCGAGGTGGACGGCGTCCGGCCGCTCGGTGATGTCGACGGGCAGGTCGAGATATTCGAAGATGCGCTGGAACAGGGCGAGCGAGGTCTGGATCTGGACGCCGGTCTGCAACAGGCTCACGGTCGGCCGGAACAGGCCCTGCTGGAGCGAGACGAACGCGACGAGCGTGCCGATGGAGACCGTGGGGCCGCCGAGCTGGAGGGCGATGCCGGCCGTCCAGTAGATGACCGCGGGCATGGCGGCCATGACGATGGAGATGATGGCCATGCGCCAGCGGCCCGCCATGTTCGACCGGACCTCCAGGTCGACCAGCTCGTCCGACTCGGCGGCGAAGGACCGGGTCAGGGAGTCGGCCCGGCCCATGGTGCGGCCCAGCAGGATGCCGCTGACGGACAGCGACTCGGTGACCGTGGCGGCCATCGCCGCCATCTGCTTCTGACGCTGGGTGGCTATCTTCTTGCGCTCGCGGCCGACCCGGCGGCTGATCCACACGAAGACCGGCAGCAGGAGCAGGGACACGATCGTGAGGCGCCAGTCGAGGGCGACCATCGCGACGATCGTGGCGACGACGCTCGTCAGGTTCGAGACCAGGGAGGTCGCCGTGGAGGTCACGGTCGCCTGCATGCCGCCGATGTCGTTGGCGATGCGGGACTGGACCTCGCCCGTGCGGGTCCGCGTGAAGAAGGCGAGGGACATGCTCTGCAACCGGCCGTAGACAGCCGTGCGCAGGTCGTGCATGACGCGCTGGCCGACGGTGGTGCTGATGAGCGTCTGGAGCACACCGAAGGCACTGGTGACCACGGCGCTGACGATCATGCCGAGGGCCAGCAGGCTGAGCAGCCCGGTGCGGCCCTGCGGGATGGCGACGTCGAGGATCTCTCGGAGCAGGAACGGCGTCGCCACCGTGACCAGGGACGCGGCGGCGACCAGCAGCCCGACGAGGGCGAGGCGGGCGCGATAGGGGCGGAAGAGGGACAGGATGCGTCGGATCTGGCGCGGCTGGCCCGAACCCGTGGCATCGGGGGGCGGCGTCCAGGTGATGTCGTCGCGGGGCATGGGCCTCCTAGATTCTGGGATTCCGAACGATTCGAGGAGCATAGCTCATTGTTACCTATACTCACAATGCACAAAGTCCTGGTAATGTTCCCGGCATGACCATCCCGGACGCCGACGGGTTCCTCGCCGAGCAGCTGCTGCGGCTCACCCGCCGCCTTCACCGCATCCAGAAGCGCCAGCTGGAGCCGGTCGGGATCACCCCTGCCCAGTCCCGGCTGCTGCGCGCCCTCGTGCACTACGACACACCGCCGCGGATGGCCGACCTGGCCGACCGCCTGGAGGTGGTGCCCCGGGCCGTGACCACCGTGGTGGACGGCCTGGAGGCGGTCGAGCTGGTCCGGCGGGTGCCGGATCCCACCAACCGCCGGGTCATCCGGATCGAGCTCACGGAGGGGGGCCGCGCCGCCCTGCGGGAGCTGCGCAGCGCGCGCCGCGCGGCGGCAGAGGAGATCCTGGCCCCATTGGACACGGAGCAGCGCGCCGAGCTGACGGTGCTGCTGAACGCCCTGTTCGAAGCCCCGCGCGAGCGGGACTGCTGACACCGCGGACCGCCGACCGTCCGTCGACCGTCCGCCGATCGAGGAGAGCCATGCCCCTGCTGGAGCCGAAGCCGGAAGCCCTGCGTCCGGGGACCCGATCGTCCGACCCGGCGCCCGACCGGGTCCCGGGCCGGCAGGCCGGCGGCACGCCCGAACCCCTGCGCACGGACCTGACCGAGCTGCTCGGCGCGCACAAGGTGCTGACGAAGATCTCGGACCTGGTGCGCTACGCGTCGGACGCGAGCCCGTACCGCTTCGTCCCGCAGGTCGTCGTGGTCGCCGAGGACATCGACGACGTGTCGGCGGTGATGTCGTACGCGCACGGCAAGGGCCGTGAGGTCGTCTTCCGCGCGGCGGGCACGTCGCTGAACGGACAGGCGCAGGGCGAGGACATCCTCGTCGACGTCCGGCGGTTCTGGTCGGGCATCGAGGTGCTCGGCGACGGGGAGCGGGCCAGGATCGGCCCCGGCACCACCATCGTGCGGGCCAATGCCACGCTCGCCCGTCACGGCCGGGTCCTCGGCCCCGACCCGGCGAGCGCGATCGCCTGCACCCTCGGCGGCGTGGTCGCGAACAACGCGTCGGGCATGACGGCGGGCACGACCCGGAACTCGTACCGCACCCTCGCCTCGCTCACCTTCGTCCTGCCGTCGGGCACGGTCGTCGACACCGCCGATCCGCGGGCGGACGCGGACCTCGCGCAGGCCGAGCCGGCGCTCTGCGAGGGACTGTTGGCGATCAAGCGCGAGATCGAGGCGGACCCCGCGCTGACCCGCCGCATCCGCGCCAAGTACGAGATCAAGAACACCAACGGCTACCGGCTCGACGCGTTCCTCGACGGCGCGACGCCGGTCGAGATCCTGCGCGGCCTGATGGTGGGCTCGGAGGGCACCTTCGGCTTCATCTCCGAAGTCGTCTTCGACACGCTGCCGCTGGACCGCAAGGTGTCGACGGCGCTGCTGTTCTTCCCCTCGCTCACGGCGGCGGCAGCGGCGGTGCCGGTCTTCAACGAGGCGGGGGCGCTGGCCGTCGAGCTGATGGACGGCAACACGCTGCGTGCCTCGGTGAGCGTGCAGGGCGTGCCGCAGGACTGGGCCGAGCTGCCGAAGGAGACGACGGCGCTGCTCGTGGAGTTCCGCGCGCCGGACGAGGAGCGGCAGGCCGCCTACGAGGAGAAGGCCGCACAGGTGCTCGACGGGCTCGACCTGGTCGCCCCCGTCGCGTCGGTGACCAATGCGTTCACGCGGGACGCGAAGACGATCTCGGGCTACTGGAAGGCGCGCAAGGCGTTCGTGACGGCGGTCGGCGGTTCGCGGCCCTCGGGGACGACGCTGATCACCGAGGACTTCGCGGTGCCGCCGGCGCGGCTGGCGGAGGCCTGCGAGGCGCTGCTCGACCTCCAGACGCGGCACGGCTTCGACGCGGCCGTGGCGGGACACGCCGCGCACGGCAATCTGCACTTCCTGCTGGCGTTCGACGCGGGGCTGCCCGCGGACGTGGACCGGTACGCGGCCTTCATGGACGACTTCTGCGGGCTGACGGTGGAGCGGTTCGACGGCTCGCTGAAGGCGGAGCACGCCACGGGCCGCAACATCGCGCCCTTCCTGGAGCTCGAATGGGGCCCCCGGGCGACGGAGCTGATGTGGCGCACCAAGCAGGTCATCGACCCGGACGGGGTGCTGGCCCCGCGCATCGTCCTGGACCGTGACCCGAAGGCGCATCTGCGCGGTCTGAAGACGATCCCGAAGGTCGAGCTGATCGCGGATCCGTGCATCGAGTGCGGCTTCTGCGAGCCCACCTGTCCGAGCGAGGACCTGACCACGACGCCCCGGCAGCGGATCGTGCTGCGCCGCGAGATGATGCGCCAGCCGTCGGGTTCGCCGGTCGAGGACGAGCTGATCGACGCCTACGGCTACGACGCGGTGGACACCTGCGCCGGGGACTCCACCTGCAAGCTGGCCTGTCCGGTCGGTATCGACACGGGCGCCTTCATGAAGGGCTTCCGGCACGCGCGGCACTCGCCGCGCGAGGAGAAGGTGGCCGCGCTCACGGCGAAGCACTTCAAGGCCGTCGAGGCGTCGGCCCGGCTGGCGGTCGCGGCCGCCGACAAGATCGGTGACCGGCTGCTGACGCGCGTCACGACCGCCGCCCGCAAGGCGGTCCGCCCCGACCTCGTCCCGGAGTGGCTGCCGGAGATCCCCGCCGCCGCGGCCCGCACCCTGCCGCGCACCGCACGCGCGAGCGCGACGGCCGTGTACTACCCGGCGTGCGTGAACCGCATCTTCGGCACTCCCGGTGACATCTCCCTCCCCCAGGCGGTCGTCGCGGTCTCCGCGCGCGCGGGCAGGCCGGTCTGGATCCCGGACGACGTGGCCGGGACGTGCTGCGCCACCATCTGGCACTCCAAGGGCTACGACGAGGGCAACACGATCATGGCGAACCGGATCGTCGAGGCGGCCTGGGGCTGGACCGCCGGCGGCCGTCTCCCGCTGGTCGTGGACGCGTCGTCGTGCACGCTCGGCATCGCGCACGAGGTGGTGCCGTATCTGACGGACCACCATCGGGAGCTGCACGCCGAACTGAAAATCGTCGACTCGCTGGTCTGGGCGGCCGAGGAGCTGCTGCCGCACCTCACCGTGGAGCGGACGATCGGCTCGGCCGTGCTGCACCCGACCTGCTCGATGGAGCACCTGGGCGACGTGGAGCAGTTGAGGGCGGTTGCCGAGGCGTGCGCCGACGAGGTCGTGCTGCCGGACGACGCGGGCTGCTGCGCCTTCGCGGGCGACCGCGGCATGCTCCACAAGGAGCTGACGGAGTCGGCCACGGCGAAGGAGGCCGCGGAGGTCACGTCCCGGGCCTACGACGCGCACCTGTCGGCGAACCGGATGTGCGAGGTGGGCATGGACCACGCCACGGGCCGGACCTACTACTCGGTTCTCGTGGAGTTGGAGCGCGCGACGCGACCGGCGGCCGGCGGCGCGCTCGGCCGCGGCTGAGCCCGCGGCGCGGGCGGTGTGACGGGCCGTATGGCGGGCGGTATTCGGGGCGGTCCTCTCGACCGGCCCCGGTACCGCCAGTACGCTCCCGGCTCACCGGTCGACGGCGGGGGGCGCACCATGGTCGAGGGCGAACGGCGGGGCGCGGGCGGGCTGGCGCCGGTGGCACGGTGGCCGCTGCTGGGTATCGGCGCGCTGTACGCGGCCGGGCTGAGCCTGTTGTCGGCGCGCTACGGCTACCACCGCGACGAGTTGTACTTCCGCGCCGCGGGCCGGCACCTCGCGTGGGGCTACGTCGATCAGCCGCCGCTGACGCCGCTGCTCGCCCGCGCCTCCACCGGCGTCTTCGGTGACAGTCTCGTCGGGCTGCGGGTGTGCGCGACCCTCGGCGCGGCGCTCACCGTGTTCGTGGTCGCCCTGATCGCACGGGAGTTGGGTGGCGCGTGCGGGGCCCAGCTGCTCGCGGCGGCGCTCGCGGCGATCGGCGCGCAACTGCTCGCCGTCGGGCACATGGTCTCCACCGCCACCTTCGACCTGCTGGTGTGGGTGACGCTGAGCCTGGTGGTGCTGCGGCTGTTGCGCGGCGGGGACCGGCGCTGGTGGCTCGCGGCCGGTGCGGTGACGGGGCTGGGCGTGCAGAACAAGTACCTGGTGGTGGCGCTGATCGTCGTGCTGCTGGTCGCGATCGTGTGGGTGGGGCCGCGTGCGGTGCTGCGCACCCGCTGGCCCGTGTTCGGGGGTGTTCTCGCGCTGGCGCTCGCCGCGCCGAACCTGGTGTGGCAGGCGGCGCACGACTGGCCGCAGTTCACGGTGGCGCGCGGCATCAGCGAGGACGACGGCGCGGAGAACCGGCTGCTGCTCGTGCCGCAGCAACTCGTCTATCTCTCCCCGCTGTTCGTGCCCGTCTGGATCGCCGGCTGGCTGCGGCTGTGGCGCGCCGCCGATCTGCGGTGGGCGCGGGCGTTCGCCGTGGCCTACCCGCTGCTGTGCGGGGTGACGCTGGCGGCGGGCGGCAAGGGGTACTACACCGTGCCGCTGCTCGTGGTGCTGCTGGCCGCGGGGTGCGAGCCGGTGCTGCGATGGGCGCGGGACGGGCGTGCGCGCGTCCGCGGTGCTCTCGTCGCAGCGATGGTGCTCGTCTCGGCCGTCGTCAACGCCGTACTGGTCCTGCCGGTGCTGCCGCCCGACCGGCTGTCCGTCCCGATGGCGGCCGACCCGGAGCAGGGGGAACAGCTCGGCTGGCCCGAACTCGCCGACGCGGCGCGCGAGGGCTGGTCCGCCGTCCCGGCCGGGGACCGGTCGCGGGCGGTGCTGTTCTCCGTCAACTACGGCGAGGCGGGCGCCCTGGAGCGGTACGGTCCCGGGCGCGGACTGCCGCGCCCCTACTCCGGCCACATGAGCTACGCCGACTGGGGGCCGCCGCCCGATTCCGCGGACGGGCCCGTTCTGCTCGTCCGGGCGCGCGACGCCTCCCGCATCGAGCGGCATTTCTCCGGCTGCCGCACCGTGGCCCGCGTCGACAACGGCCAGGGCGTCGACAACGAGGAACAGGGCGCCTCCGTCGTCCTGTGCACCGGCCCGCACCCGACGTGGTCCACGCTGTGGCCGTCCCTGCGGCGCGCCTACTGAGCCCGGTGGCGCGCCGGGCACCGTGCGGTCAGGCCGCCTTCAGCTCGGCCTTGTCCCCCATCACCACGACCGGGTGCTGTGCCGGGTCGAGCGTCTTGAGCAGGTACTCCATGTCCGCCTTGGACTGGCTCACGCAGGCCGAGGTACCGCTGCCGTGGTCCATGTGCAGCCAGATGCTGCCGCCCTTGGTCTGCCCCTGCGGACGCGTCGGGTCGTTCGGCGGGGTGCCCTTGGCCCGGTTGTAGTCGATCGCGATGACGTAGTCGAAGTCGTGCCAGTGCGACTTCGCCCAGTAGTGCGGTGCCTGGATCGACGCGGACTGCGTGTAGGGCAGCTTCGCTCCCGGGTCGGCCAGCACGCCACCGGCGTCGCTGAGCGTGAACACGCCGACGGGACTGCGCTTGTCGTTCTCCCGGTGGTTCGTCGTCCAGCCCTTCTTGCCGTTGTGCCCGGACCAGCCGCGGGCCTTCTTCCAGGTGTCCCCTGACTTGGTGTAGAGCGCGATCGTCGAGTCCGCGGAGTTCTTGCCGTCCCCGTAGACGGCGACGACCTGCCGCGCGTTCGCCGGGATCTGCTTCTGGTAGCGGGCGCCGACGTCCGGGATCGTCTTCGAGTCGGCCGGCCGCGCCGCGCCGGTGTGCCCGTCGTCCTGGGAGCTGTGCCCTCCTGACGCGGCACTTCCACCGTCGGAGCCGCACGCCGCCACCGTCGTCAGCAACACTCCGCACGCCGCCGCAGCGACGCCCGCCCGAACCGCACCCGCAATACGCATGCGATCCATGCTCGCACCCCCGCCGGAGAAGCCCGGCGCCGGGCCGGGCCACCGCGTACGTTCCCGGCCGAATCTTTGCCGCCCGGCTAAAAACCGTTTGCTTCCGGTCACTGAGAGGCGCGAACCTTTCACGGTTTGTTCCGTCCGCTTCCCCGCCCGCTCCCCTCACACCACCCGCTCCCCTCTCGCCGCCCGCCACCCTCCCCACCTCTTCTTATCGACTTGTCGATACCTGGGACGTCATGCAGATCTCCGACCTTCCGTACTCCGATCCGGGCGTGCCCGACACGCGCTCCGGCCCCCGGTTCCTGCTCTGGCTCGGCCGGAACCAGACCGGTGGCCAGCTCAGATCCCTCGCCTGGGGACTGCTCCACTTCAGCTCGGTGGCCGGCCTACCCTACGGGGTGGGCTTGGCCGTGCAGGCCGTCGTCGACCGCTCCGGCACCCGGCTCGCCCTCGCGGGCGCGCTGATCGTGCTGCTCGGTGTCGCCATCGCGCTCGGCGACACCATGCTGCACCGCACCGCGGTCACCAACTGGATCACCGCGGCCGCCCGCGTGCAGCAGCTGCTCGCCCGCAGGACCGCCGCGCTCGGCGCCGCGCTGACCCGGCGCGTCGCCGCCGGCGAGGTCGTCGCGGTGTCCACCGCTGACGTCGAGAAGATCGGCTGGTTCGTCGAGGCCCTGTCGCGCTTCGCGGCGGCCGCGCTCACCGTGGTCCTGGTCTGCGTCGGACTCGTGGTGTACCAGCCCGCGCTGGGCGTCGTGGTCGCGATCGGCATGCCGGTCCTCGCCCTCTCCGTCCTGCCGCTGCTGCCCCGGGCCACCCGGCGCGCGGACCACCAGCGGGAGAAGGCGGGCCGGGCCACCGAACTCGCCTCGGACACCGTCGCCGGGCTGCGCGTGCTGCGCGGCATCGGCGGCGAGGAGCTCTTCCTGGACCGCTACCGCCGCGCCTCCCAGGAGGTGCGCCGGGCCGCCGTGCGCAGTGCCCGCATGTGGGCGCTCATCTCCGCGATCCAGGTCCTCCTTCCCGGGCTGCTGCTCGTCGTGGTCGTCTGGTACGGCGTCCATCTCGCCCGTGAGGGCCGGATCAGCGTGGGTGAACTGGTCACCGTGTACAGCGCGGTGATGATGCTCAACTACCCGCTGCGGCACTTCGAGGAGATCGCCATGGCGTACTCCTTCTCGCGGCCGTCGGCGCAGCGCGCGGCCCGGGTGCTCGCGCTCCAGCGGGTCACCGAGCCCGCGGGCGGGCTCCTGGACGCGGGCGCCCCGACCGGTGACCTGTACGACCCGGCCACCGGCGTCCTGGCCCCGGCGGGGCTCCTCACCGCCGTGGTGTGCGGTGACCCGGACCTGGCGGGGCGGCTCGCCGACCGGCTCGGCGGCCACCCGGCCGCGACGGAACCGGCCGCGCCGGACGCCGTGAAGGGCTCCGCTCCCGGCACCGCGCCAGGCACCGCCCCCGGCTCCGGTGCCGGTGCGACGGAGTGCGGGGAGGATCTGGGGGGCGGGCCCGCGGCCGGCCCCGGGGGCGGGGAGGCGGCCGGTCCGCCCTCCGTCCTGCTGGGCGGCGTGCCGCTGGACGAGCTGCCCCTGGCTGTCGCCCGCTCCGCGGTACTGGTGCAGGACAAGGACCCGGTGCTGCTCTCGGGCACGCTCGCCGAACTCCTGTCCGTGCCGTCCTCCGGAGCGGTCCGGCCCGACGAGGCGCTCGCCGCGGCGCAGTGCTCCGACGTGCTCGACGCGCTGGCCCAGGCGTCCCTGGACGAGGACCCGATGAACGCCCGGATCACCGAGCGCGGCCGCTCCCTGTCGGGCGGCCAGCGCCAGCGGCTGGCCCTGGCCCGCTCGCTGGTCACGGACCCGGAGGCCCTGGTGCTCGACGAGCCCACGTCCGCCGTGGACTCGCACACCGAGGCGCGGATCGCCCAGGGACTGCGCACCCTGCGACAGGGCCGCACGACGGTGGTCCTGACCTCGTCACCGCTGCTCCTGGACCGGGCGGACCGCGTGGTGTTCGTCCAGGACGGCGCGGCCGTCGCGGTCGGCGAGCACCGCGACCTGGTGCGGACCGAACCCCGGTACCGCGCGGTCGTCACCCGCGACGACGCGGAACCGGCGGCCGTGCGCTCCGGACCGGCCACGGCCGCCGCGGACAGCATCGAGATCGACATCGAGGAGACGGCATGATCGGCGTGGCGCCCCCGGCCTACGACCCGGCGGCCCCGACCACCGCGAACACCCTGCCGATCGGCGCCCCGGCGACGGTGCGCGCCTACGTGCGCGAGCTGTACCGGCGCCATCGGCGCGCCTTCCTGGTGCTCATCGGCGTGAACACGGTCTCGGTCGTCGCGTCCATGGTCGGCCCCTATCTGCTGGGCGGCCTGATCGAGGACGTCACGGACCCGGCCGCGCTGCGCGATCTGCACCTGGAACGCGTCATCGCGGTGTTCGTGTGCGCGCTCGTCGTGCAGGCCGTCTTCACCCGGCAGGTACGGCTGCGCGGGGCGATGCTCGGCGAGCGGATGCTGGCGGACCTGCGCGAGGACTTCCTGGTGCGTTCCGTCGGGCTGCCGCCGGGCGTCCTGGAGCGGGCCGGGACGGGCGACCTGCTGTCCCGGATCACCACGGACATCGACCGGCTGGCGAACGCCATGCGGGAGGCCGTGCCGCAGCTGTCCATCGGCGTCGTGTGGGTGGTCCTGCTGATCGGCGGGCTCACGGTCACCGCGCCGCCGCTCGCCCCGGTCATCCTGATCGCGGTGCCGGTCCTGGTGATCGGCTGCCGCTGGTACTTCAAGCGGGCCCCGTCCGCCTACCGCTCGGAGGCCGCGGGGTACGCCGCCGTCGCGGCGGCTCTCGCGGAGACGGTGGACGCCGGGCGCACCATCGAGGCGCACCGGCTCGGCGACCGCCGGGTGGAGCTGTCCGAGCGCCGCGTCAAGGAGTGGACGGCGTGGGAGCGCTACACCCTCTACCTGCGCTCGGTCCTCTTCCCCGTGATCAACGCGGTGCACGTCCTGGTCCTCCTGTCCGTCCTGCTGATCGGCGGTGTCTTCGTCCTCCGGGGCTGGATCGACGTCGGCCAGCTGACGACCGGCGCCCTGATCGCGCAGATGCTGGTGGATCCGGTGGGCCTGATCCTGCGCTGGTACGACGAGTTGCAGGTGGCCGGGGTCTCGCTGGCCCGGCTTGTCGGCGTCCGGGACATCGAGCCGGACGCGGGCGACCCGTCGGTGCGCCCCGAGGGGCGTGACGTGCACGCGGACGAGGTGCACTTCGGCTACCGCGAGGGCGTCGACGTGCTGCGGAAGGTGTCGCTCGAGGTGCGGCCCGGCACCCGGCTCGCCCTGGTGGGGCCGTCCGGTGCGGGCAAGTCGACGCTGGGCCGGCTGCTCGCCGGGATCTACGCGCCGCGGACCGGGCAGGTCACGCTCGGCGGTGCGGAGCTGTCCCGGATGCAGGCGGAGCGGGTCCGCTCGCACGTGGCGCTCGTCAATCAGGAGCACCACGTCTTCGTGGGCTCGCTCCGGGACAACCTGCGGCTCGCCCGCGCCGACGCCGAGGACGCCGAGCTGTGGGCGGCGCTCGGGGCGGTCGACGCCGACGAGTGGGCGCACACCCTGGCCGAGGGCCTCGACACCGAGGTCGGCTCGGGCGGCACGGCGCTCACCCCGGCGCAGGCGCAGCAGATCGCCCTGGCCAGGCTGGTCCTCGCCGACCCGCACACGCTGGTCCTGGACGAGGCGACGTCGCTGCTCGACCCGCGGGCGGCCCGCCACCTGGAGCGTTCGCTCGCCCGGGTCCTCGACGGCCGCACCGTCGTGGCCATCGCGCACCGGCTGCACACCGCGCACGACGCGGACGTGATCGCCGTGGTCGAGGACGGCCGTATCCGGGAGCTGGGCAGCCACGACGAGCTGGTCGCCGCCGACGGGGCGTACGCGGCGCTGTGGCGGTCCTGGCACGGGTGACCGGGCCGGGGTGCGGGGTGCGGCCGGGCTCAGATGAAGTTGAGCGCGGCCGCGCACCCCACTCCGCCGGCCAGCATGAACACGGGCATGAGCACCTTCAGCTCCACCCAGCTGCCGGCCCGGAACCGCATGGGCTTGGGCGGGCCGAGCGGGTACCAGCGCTTGCGGCCGACGGGGATGGGCCACAGGATCGGGCAGCCCGAGACCGTGAGGGCGTCCCCGATGTCGTGGACCAGGGCGCCGAGCACGATCGGCAGGCCCAGCCACAGGTACTCCTGGCCGGGGTCGGTGAACAGCCAGTCCGAGCCGTTGTGCGGCTGGTCCAGGACGCCGGCGAGGATCCAGGCGCTGGTCGCCGCGAGCAGCCACACCAGCACGTCGCTGCTGGATCCGCGGGCGGCCCGCCACAGCAGTCCTTCGATGGCGAGCACCATGTGGACGAACAGGATCCCGAGGACGGCCCACCGGCCGCCGGTGACCGCCGTGACGGAGGCGCCGACGCCGATGAGGACGGCCCACAGCCACGTATGGGTGAGGGTGCGGTGTCCGCCCGAGCGGCGGGGGTCGGCGGGCTTCCTGGTCGCCTTGTAGACGGCGTAGGAGACCTTGTCGACGATCTCGCAGAGCCAGCGCGACGGGGGGCCGAAGGCGCGCGAGATGGTCGCCGCCTTGTGGTCGAGGTCGGGGGCGAGCGCGGCACCCGCGCAGATCAGCGCGCCGACCAGGACGACGGGCCAGGGCATCGGGTGCCCCGCGGCCGCTGCCGCCGCGCCCACCCCCAGCCAGGCCGCCGCTCCTGACAACGAGTGTGCCGGTCCCATCATCGCGCTGTTCCGCCCCTGTCCCGCTTGTGCCGACCGCCCGCGACGTGTCGACATGTTCCCTGTACCGACGCTCTGTTGACCCCCTGAGGGGGTGCGCGCCCTGACGCCCCGTCGGCGACCCAGAGTAACCTTCGTGATCTTCGTACGGGCATCCGATTGCCGGATCGGAGCGGAAGCCAGGCAAGATGGTGATGTGACCCTTATCGATCAGCTCCCGCAGACCGCAGATCCGGACGCCCTCTACGACGCCTTCGAGTCGTGGGCCCAGGAGCGTGGTCTCACCCTCTATCCGCACCAGGAGGAGGCGCTGATCGAGGTGGTGTCGGGGGCGAACGTGATCGTGTCGACGCCCACCGGCTCCGGCAAGAGCATGATCGCGGCCGCCGCGCACTTCGCGGCGCTCGCCCGGGACGAGGTCACCTTCTACACGGCGCCGATCAAGGCGCTCGTCTCCGAGAAGTTCTTCGAGCTGTGCAAGATCTTCGGCACCGAGAACGTCGGCATGCTCACCGGAGACGCGTCGGTGAACGCGGACGCGCCCGTGATCTGCTGCACCGCCGAGGTGCTGGCCTCCATCGCGCTGCGCGACGGCACCCGGGCCGACGTCGGTCAGGTCGTCATGGACGAGTTCCACTTCTACGCGGAGGGCGACCGCGGCTGGGCCTGGCAGATCCCGCTGCTGGAACTGCCGCAGGCGCAGTTCATCCTGATGTCGGCGACGCTCGGCGACGTCTCGATGTTCGAGAAGGACCTGACGCGCCGCACCGGGCGTCCCACCTCGGTGGTCCGCTCGGCCACCCGCCCGGTGCCGCTGTCCTACGAGTACCGGCTGACGCCGCTCACCGAGACGCTGACCGAGCTGCTCGACACCAAGCAGGCCCCGGTCTACATCGTGCACTTCACGCAGGCGCAGGCCGTCGAGCGCGCGCAGGCGCTGATGAGCATCAACATGTGCACGCGGGAGGAGAAGGACCAGATCGCCGAGCTGATCGGCAACTTCCGGTTCACCACCAAGTTCGGCCGCAACCTGTCCCGTTACGTGCGCCACGGCATCGGCGTGCACCACGCGGGCATGCTGCCCAAGTACCGCCGCCTCGTCGAGAAGCTCGCCCAGGCGGGCCTGTTGAAGGTCATCTGCGGCACCGACACGCTCGGTGTCGGCGTCAACGTCCCGATCCGCACCGTGCTGTTCACGGCGCTCACCAAGTACGACGGCACCCGGGTGCGCACGCTGCGCGCCCGCGAGTTCCACCAGATCGCGGGCCGCGCCGGGCGGGCCGGCTTCGACACGGCGGGCTTCGTGGTGGCCCAGGCGCCCGAGCACGTCATCGAGAACGAGAAGGCGCTGTCGAAGGCGGGCGACGACCCGAAGAAGCGGCGCAAGGTCGTCCGCAAGAAGGCGCCCGAGGGCTTCGTCGGATGGACGGAGAGCACCTTCGACAAGCTCATCACCTCCGACCCGGAGCAGCTGACCTCCCGCTTCCGCGTCACGCACACGATGCTGTTGTCGGTCATCGCCCGCCCGGGCAACGCGTTCGACGCGATGCGCAAGCTCCTCGAGGACAACCACGAGCCCCGCAAGGCGCAGCTGCGGCACATCCGCCGGGCCATCGCGATCTACCGCTCGCTGCTCGACGGCGGCATCGTCGAGAAGCTGGACCAGCCGGACGCCACGGGTCGCATCGTGCGCCTGACCGTCGACCTCCAGCAGGACTTCGCGCTCAACCAGCCGCTGTCGACCTTCGCGCTCGCCGCCTTCGACCTCCTCGACAAGGAGTCGCCGTCGTACGCGCTCGACATGGTGTCGGTCGTGGAGTCCACGCTCGACGACCCGCGGCAGATTCTGCACGCCCAGCAGAACAAGGCGCGCGGTGAGGCCGTCGCCCTGATGAAGGCGGACGGGGTCGAGTACGAGGAGCGCATGGAGCGCCTCCAGGACGTCTCCTACCCGAAGCCGCTGGAGGACCTGCTCTTCCACGCCTACAACACGTACCGCACGAGCCACCCGTGGGTCGGCGACCACCCGCTGTCGCCGAAGTCGGTGATCCGGGACATGTACGAGCGGGCGATGACCTTCACCGAGTTCGTCTCGTACTACGAGCTGGCGCGCACCGAGGGCATCGTGCTGCGCTACCTGGCCAGCGCCTACAAGACGCTGGACCACACCGTGCCCGACGATCTCAAGTCGGAGGACCTGGAGGACCTCATCGCCTGGCTGGGCGAGATGGTGCGCCAGGTCGACTCCAGCCTCCTGGACGAGTGGGAGCAGCTGGCCAATCCGGAGGAGATGACGGCCGAGGAGGCCCAGGAGAAGGCCGACCAGGTCAAGCCGGTCACCGCGAACGCCCGCGCCTTCCGTGTCCTCGTCCGCAACGCGATGTTCCGCCGGGTCGAGCTCGCCGCGCTCGACAACGTCGAGGAGCTGGGCGAGCTGGACGGCGACGCGGGCTGGGACGCGGACGCCTGGGGCGAGGCCATGGACGCGTACTGGGACGAGTACGAGGACCTCGGCACCGGGCCCGACGCACGCGGCCCCAAGCTGCTGATGATCGAGGAGGACGCCGAGCACGGTCTGTGGAAGGTCCGCCAGACCTTCGCCGACCCGAACGGCGATCACGACTGGGGCATCAGCGCCGAGGTCGACCTGGCCGCCTCCGACGCCGAGGGGCGCGCCATCGTCCGGGTCACGGACGTCGGCCAGCTGTAGCGCCCCGGGCGGACGGACGACAGGATCCGGCCGTGTTCCCGCGCCGGATCCGTCCGGTCGCCGATACGAGAGAGAACCACGCATGACGAATCCCGCGGAGCGGCTTGTCGACCTGCTCGACCTGGAGCAGATCGAGGTCAACATCTTCCGTGGGCGCAGCCCGCAGGAGTCCCTCCAGCGTGTCTTCGGCGGGCAGGTGGCGGGGCAGGCCCTGGTGGCCGCGGGCCGCACCACCGAGGGGGACCGCCCCGTGCACTCGCTGCACGCGTACTTCCTGCGCCCGGGCCGGCCGGGTGTGCCCATCGTGTACCAGGTGGAGCGGGTCCGCGACGGCCGTTCGTTCACCACGCGCCGGGTCACCGCCGTGCAGCAGGGTCGCACGATCTTCAATCTCACCGCCTCCTTCCACAAGCCCGAAGAGGGAGCCTTCAAGCACCAGTTGCCGCCGGCCCGGGAGGTGCCGGACCCGCAGTCGCTGCCGACCGTCGCCGAAGCGATCGAGGGCCATCTGGGCGCCCTGCCCGACGCCCTGGAGCGGATGGCGCGGCGCCAGCCCTTCGACATCCGGTACGTGGACCGGCTGCGCTGGACCCCGGAGGAGGTCGCGAGCGCGGAGCCGCGCAGCGCCGTGTGGATGCGTGCGGTCGGTCCGCTCGGCGACGACCCGCTGGTGCACACCTGCGCGCTCACGTACGCCAGCGACATGACGCTGCTCGACGCCGTGCGGCTGCCGGTCGAGCCGCTGTGGGGGCCGCGCGGCTTCGACATGGCCTCGCTCGACCACGCCATGTGGTTCCACCGTCCTTTCCGTGCCGATGAGTGGTTCCTGTACGACCAGGAGTCGCCGATCGCGACGGGTGGCCGTGGACTGGCCCGGGGGCGCATCTACGACGCCGAGGGGCGGCTGCTGGTGTCCGTGGTGCAGGAGGGGCTGTTCCGGAAGCTGGGCGGATGAGCGGCGCGCCGTCGGACGATCTGGAGACGCTGCTCGCGCGGTCCGTGCGGCTGCGCGAGGCCGGTCGCCGCGAGGAGGCGCGGGGGCAGCTGCTCGCGCTGCGCGCCCGCTTCCCCGAGGACGCCCGGGTCGCGTACCAGACGGCGTGGGTCCATGACGGTCTCGGTCTGGAGGAGGCCGCCGTCCCGCACTATGTCGACGCGGTCGCGGGCCCGGGGCTGTCCGCGGAGGAGCGGCGCGGCGCGCTGCTCGGACTGGGCAGCACCTATCGCACGCTCGGCCGCCACGCGGACGCGGTGACCACCCTGAGCGGGGCGATCGCCGAGTTCCCCGAGGACAACGCGCTCAGGACGTTCCTGGCGATGGCCCTCTACAACGTGGGGCGGGCTCACGACGGCATGCGGCTGCTGCTGAGCGTGCTGGCGGCGACCAGCGCCGACCCGGACATCGTGGGCTACCGGCCCGCGATCGAGTACTACGCCCGGGATCTGGACGCCGTCGAGGGCGGGTCCACCCCGGCGCCCGAATAGGGCGACGGCGCGCGGGGGTTCAGCCTCGTCTGCCGAGCAGGCGCCCCCACAGGCTCCGGGCCGGCTCGGCCGGGGCCGGTGCGGTGGGACGCTCGGCGCCCGTCCGGGCCGCGGGGACGTGCGGCGCGCCGCCGGAGTCGGTGTCGGTGTCGGGTCGAGGTCCGGCGCGGAGCGGGGCCGGTCGCAGCCGGCGGGCCTTCTCCAGGCTCAGCAGCAGATGGGCCCGCAGCCGGCTGATCTCGTCGGGGTGGTCGGCGCGCAGGATGCCTTCGACCACCTGGGCCGTCGGCGACCTCGGCGTCCCGTACCAGCTCTCATGGGGCCGCAGCCGCAGCAGTTGGGCCCGCTCGTGGGGGTTGTCGACCAGCTCGGCGAGCAGGTCCGCGTCGAGGAACGTGGTGATCGCCGCGGCCCGCTCCCAGGGGTCGTCGCTCCGGCCGAGCAGATACCCGGCGTGCCGGGCCCGCCAGGTCCGGGGCCGCAGGTCCTCGCCCGCGGCGATCCGGGAGCGGATCTTCTGTGGGGCCCGGCCGGTCAGGAGCGGGGCATGCGCCTCGGAGCGGGCGAACTCCGCCAGTTCCTGTGCCAGGTACAGCCAGACCACGGCGCGGTAGCGGTTCACGTAGAACGTCGCGGGTGTCAGTATCCCCGCACGCGCGAGCCGGGTGAACCGGCTCGACGCGATGCCCATCAGCGCCGCGCCCTGCGCGGTGCCCACCACCCGGACCTGCTCGAGCAGGGCGTCCGGGAAGCCCTCGGTTTCGCGGATGCGGTCGATCTCCTGGTGCGGGACCCGGCGCACGCCGCCGTCCGGTGCCGCGACGGTGCGGATCCGGCCGAGGCGTACGGCCAGGTCGAACTCGCCCCTCTTCGGGCCCAGCTCCCGCGCCGCGCTGCCCTGCGGCCTGGTCGTGGTGTTTCCGTGCATGATGGCTCTCCCCCGTCGAACGATGACGGGCAGTCACTCTCCGTGACCGCCTGGGAAAACCGTAGCGCCGATCGACCGAAGCCGTGCGGGCCTGTGGATAACTCCGCTGTCGCCGGGAAATCGCAGGTCAGAACTCTCGCGCGGGCGTCCTCTCCGGCTGTCGCTTGTCGACCCCGAGGTGTTCGCCGACGCGGTTGACCAGGAGGGTCATCTCATAGGCGACCTGTCCGATGTCGGCTTCGGCGTCGCTGAGCACGCACAGGCAGCTGCCGTCGCCGGCGGCGGTGACGAACAGGACGGCGTCATCGAACTCGATCATCGTCTGACGTACGCCGCCCGCCCCGAAGTGCCGTCCCGAGCCCTTGGCGAGGCTGTGCAGCCCGGAGGAGACGGCGGCGAGGTGCTCGGCGTCCTCCCGGCCCAGATCCGAACTGGCGCCGGTGACGAGTCCGTCGTTGGACAGGACCAGGGCGTGGCGCACGTGTTCGACACGACCCGTCAGGTCGTCGAGCAGCCAACCGAGTCCTCTGTTCTCCGCCATGTTCCCGTCTCCCCGTTCCCCTGTGGCTCCCCGTTGTCCGGGCGTGGCGCTCAGCTGCCCGGAGGATGTGTCTCGCAAGCCTTCCCCACGGCTGCCCTCCGGGCAAGCAGGATGGGCGCATGGCACACAAGATGACCGATGAGGAATGGCACGCCTTCGTCTCCGAGGGCACGCGCACGGCCAAACTGTCCACGGTGCGGGCGGACGGCAGTCCGCACATCGCGCCGGTGTGGTTCGTCCTGGACGGCGACGACATCGTCTTCAACACCGGCAAGGACACCGTGAAGGGCCGCAATCTGGCCCGGGACGGCCGGGTCGCCCTGTGCGTGGACGACGAGCGGCCGCCGTTCTCGTTCGTGACGATCCAGGGGCACGCGGAACTCAGCGAGGACCCGGCGCAGCTGGTGGACTCGGCGACCCGGATCGGCGGCCGGTACATGGGCGCGGACCGCGCCGAGGAGTTCGGCAGGCGCAACGGCGTCCCCGGCGAACTCGTCGTCCGGGTCCGCGTCGACAAGGTCGTGGCGCTCGGTGACGTAGCCGACTGAGCCGGGCGGGCCGGTCAGCCCACCGAGTCGAGCAGCCGGGCGGTGTACGTCCGCCCGGCGTACTCGACGAGCCGGATCAGCACCTCCTTCCCGGAGTCCTTGTCGCGCGCGTCGCACAGCACCACGGGGGTCCCGCGGTCGAGGTCGAGGGCCCGGGCCACGTCGTGCGCGCCGAACGCCCGGGCGCCGGCGAAGCAGTTGACCGCCACGACGAACGGGATGCGGCGGTGCTCGAAGTAGTCCACGGCGGGGAAGCAGTCCTCCAGCCGGCGGGTGTCCGCGAGGACGACCGCGCCGAGGGAGCCCTGTGACAGCTCGTCCCACAGGAACCAGAAGCGGTCCTGCCCCGGGGTGCCGAACAGGTAGAGCGACAGGCCGGACCTGATGGTGATGCGCCCGAAGTCCATGGCGACGGTCGTGGTGCTCTTGCCGTCGACCCCCGCGGTGTCGTCCACCGGCCGGCCCCGTTCGCTGAGGTGTTCCTCGGTGCGCAGCGGCCGGATCTCGCTGACGGCGCCGACAAGGGTGGTCTTGCCCGCCCCGAGGCCGCCCGCGACCAGGATCTTGAGGGCCAGGGCGGGGTCGGCCGTGCCGTCAGAGTGCTCGGAGTCCATCGATGACTTCCCTCAAGATCGTTTCGACCGGCAGCCGGATGGGCGGGACGGGGGCGGTGACCTTGACGCGGCCCAGGTCGAGCAGGTCGCCGAGGAGCACCCGGACCACGCCCACGGGCACCTCGGCGCCGGCGGCGAGTTCGGCGACGGTCCGGGTCTCCACGCGGCACATCTCGAGGATCGACCGGTGTTCGGGCCCGAGCGCGGTGTCGTCGTGGACCGTCGGCACGGCGTCGTCGAGCGACACCAGGGCGATCACGTCGCACCGCGCGCCCTCGGGGCCGGCCGCGGTCCGGCCGGCGGTCACCGTGTAGGGGCGCACCATCGGGCCGGCCTCGCGGTCGAACCACTGGCTGCCCGACGTCCGCGGAGCGCGGGCTCCCGCGCTGCCGCGGGGGGCGTCGGACAGGTCGTCGTCCAAGTGGTGCCGGTAGTCCGCGTCGTTGTCCATGGGCGTCGGCGACCCCTCAGCCCGCGGGGGCCGACGGTCCGCCGAACCGGGCCGGGGTACGCAGGTGTTCGCCCACCCGCTTCACCAGGAGCGCCATCTCGTAGGCCACGAGTCCGATGTCGGCCATGGCCGTGCTCAGGACCGCGAGGCAGGAGCCGTCCCCCGCGGCGGCCACGAACAGGAACGCGTCGTCCATCTCCACCATGGTCTGCCGCACCCCGCCGGTGCCGAAGTGGCGGCCGGTGCCCTTGGCGAGACTGTTGAACCCGGAGGCGACGGCGGCGAGGTGTTCGGCGTCCTCGCGGCGTAGCCCGTGCGACGCGCCGACGGCGAGGCCGTCGTTGGAGAGCACCACCGCGTGCCGCACATCGGTGACCCGCGTGACCAGGTCGTCGAGGAGCCAGTCGAGTTCGCCGGCGCCGTGGGCGGCGCCGGTGGGCGGTTCCTTGATCATGTGAGGTCTCCTCCGCTGGTGTGACTGCCTGGTGGGCGACCGCCGCCCCGGACCCAGCCGTCCCTGAAGGACGTCATGCGGGCCCTGACCTGTGCGGGGGTGGGTTCCCCCGGTGCCGCGACGTTCCGTACCGAAGGGGGCCGGTCCTCGGCGCGCGTCCGCAGTTGGGGCGCGAGGCTGGCCTGGCGCACCCGGCGCGGCAGGCCGCCGGTGTCCGCGTCCTCGTCGCCGCCCGGGCCGGGCGGCACGCGCGGGCGGAGCGGGGTGGCACCGGACGGGGGCGGAGTGCCGTCCGGCGCCGGTCCCAGGGGGGCGAGTGCCGGGCGGGGGGCGGGCGCGGGGACGGGGTTCTTGTTCATGGGCGCTGCTTCGGGCTCGGGCACGCGCGCGTAGCGGCGCTCTTCTTCGGGTGGTGGCTGGGAGTTCTTTGTGGGGGCGCCGTGCTCGTGCAGCAGGGAGGCCGGTATGAGGACCACGGCGGTGGTGCCTCCGTAGGGGGACGTGCGCAGGCTCACCCTGATGGCGTGGCGCCGGGCCAGCCGGCTCACCACGAAGAGGCCGAGCCGGTCGCTGTCGAACAGGTCGAGCGTGTCGGACTGCCGGATGCGTTCGTTCGCCTCGGCGAGGATCTCTTCGCCCATGCCGAGTCCGCGGTCCTCGATCTCGACGGCGTAGCCGTTGGCGACGGGTTCACCGCTGACGCGCACCCTGGTGTGCGGGGGTGAGAACTGTGCGGCGTTCTCGACCAGTTCGGCCAGCAGGTGGGTGAGGTCCGCGACGGCGGCGCCCGCGACGTCGACGGCCGCGAGGTGGCGTATCTCCACGCGCGCGTAGTCCTCGATCTCCGAGACGGCGGCCCGGCAGACGTTGGTCAGCGGAACGGGCACCCGCCAGGCGCGGCCGGGTGCGGCCCCGGAGAGGATGATGAGGCTCTCCGCGTGGCGCCGCATCCGGGTGGTGAGGTGGTCGAGGCGGAAGAGGTCGGCGAGTTCGCCGGGGTCCTCGGTGCGGCGCTCCATGGTGTCCAGGAGAGCGAGCTGACGGTGGACGAGGACCTGGCTGCGCCGGGCCAGATCGACGAAGACGCCGGAGATGCCGCCGGCGAGTTCGGCGCGCTCCACGGCGGCGTGCAGGGCCGCGCGGTGCACGGTGGTGAGCGCTTCGCGGACCTGCCCGGTCTCGTCCTCCGCGGGTGGGCCCTGGGGCGCCTCCGCCGCCACGTCGATCTCCTGTCCGGCCCGCAGTCTGCTCATGGCGTGCGGGAGTTTGCGCCGGGCGATCTCCAGGGCGGTGGTGCGCAGGCCGGTCAGTTCGACGACGAGACCGCGGCCGATCCGCACGGAGATCACCAGGGAGGCGGCCACGGCGACGAGGCCGAAGAGCACGGCCGCGCCCGCCGGTGAGAGCAGCCCCCTGGTGATCGGATCGGTGCGGCCCGTCGCGGTGCCGACCCCGATGGCCCGCATGCCGTCCTGCACGGTGGCGTGGGCGACGACCCAGGCGGCCGTGGTCGCCGCGGCGGGCGTCGTGCGGCCGGGCGGTGCGCGGAGCACCCGGTCCTCGACGGCGCGTACGTCGCCGTACGCGTCGCCCGCCGCCAGCCGGTCCCACGCGGCCCGTCCGGGTCCGCGCAGGTCGGTGGTCGCCGTGTCGGTCAGTGTCCTGCGGGCCTGCGCGGCTCCGACGAACAGCCGCAGCCGCACGTCGTCCAGGTCCCCGGCCAGGCGGGCGCTCGTCAGCAGGGTGTTCTCGCGGGACAGCATCTCGGCCGCGCGGCCCAGTTCGAGCAGGACGCGCGCGTCGGAGTCCGTCGCCGGGTCCTGGATGCCGGTGAGCGCGCCGACGGTGGCGAAGGCCGCCTCGATGCTCCGGGTGTACCGCTCGTAGGCGGCGTCCCAGCCGGTGCGCCGCTCCAGCAGCGCGACGCGTGCGGTGCGCAGTCGGTCGGCGCCCGAGGTGAAGGCCCCGAGCCGGTCGGCCACCGCGTGCGGCAGGTCCGCGCCGTCGGCGACGGTGATGCCGCGGCCGGGACGCAGGGCGGCGACGGCACGGTCGGTCGCGGTGCCGAGCCGCTTGACGACATCGCCCCGGTCGGCCGCGGGCGCGCTGGCGTAGCCGACCGCCGCCTCCCGTTCCGCCTGGAGCGCCGTCACGGCCCGGAGGACGGGCCCGCGGATCGTCGCGTCGGCCCGTTGCGCCTGCCGGATCCGCGCGACGTCCTGGGTCGTCGCCACGGTCGCGTAGCCCCACAGGGCGAGCAGGGACACGACGGGCACCATCAGCAGGCAGATGATCTTCGCCCGGACCGTGCGGGGCCGCAGGTGCCTCCCTCCCGCGCGCGTGGGCGGCGGGTCCGGTGCCGGTCCGCCGGCGGTGGCGGCGTCCTCGGCGGCGGGTGGTCCCGCGTGGGCGCGCCGCCCGCGCGGGAGGAACGCGGGTCTCGGCGGCGGACCTGAACCGGAGGTACGGCGGGGCGGGCGCATGGGCTCCTCGATCGGGGTGGGGTGCGGCGGACGCGTCGCGGGCCGACGGTCAGCGGACCGTGCTGTCCTCCAGGGGGTGCGGGGCGGGCGCGGGCGCGTCGCGTTCCCGCTCGGTCGGGGACAGCGCGACGAAGGCCGAGGTCAGGAAGAGGTACGAGCCGAGCCCCACCGCGAGGGGGAAGACGAACTGCATCGCCGACGCGCCGGACAGGGGTGCCGTGGCGGGCGCCACCCGCACACTCACCGCGAGCATGCCGGTGTAGTGCATGCTGCTCACCGCGCCGCCCATGACGAGGGAGGCGACCGTCACCGCCGCCGGTGACGTGATGTGCAGACCCGCCCAGAGCGCGACGGTCGCGGCGACGACGGCGACGACCACGGAGAGCGCCACGAGGACGGGGTCGTAGCCGATGCTGCCGTGCAGCCGCAGGGCGGCCATGCCCAGGTAGTGCATGCTCGCGACGCCGAGCCCGGTGGTGAGGCCGCCCAGGGCGAGGGCCCGGCCCCGGTCCCGACTGTGGCCGACGGCGAAGATCCCGGCGCCGACGACGGCCATCGCGACGACGAGGCTCAGGAGGGTGAGCGGCACGTCGTAGCGGATGTCGGTGCCGGTGACGCCGAAGCCGAGCATCGCCACGAAGTGCATCGTCCAGATGCCGGTGCCGAGGGCCGAGGCCGCGGTGAGGAGCCAGTTGCGCCGGGTACGCCCGGTGGCGTCGAGGGCGCGCACCGTGCAGCGCAGGCCGAGCGCCGCCCCGACGCACGCCATCAGATACGACAGCACGGGGGTCAGCCAGCCGAAGGTCGCGTGGTCCAGGTGTCCCATGGCCCACGGACGCTAGCCCCGGTGGGGGCGCACAACTGGGGCGCATTTCGAAAGGTGTGGGAAGTTGACCGAGGTGCGGCACGGAACGACCACGCCAGGGTCGAACGTGTGCACCGTACGCGCTTGCGACCCTTTCGGTTCGGACCGGGACCTTTCGACCGCGCGCCGTCCCGCGGACCGCCGTGGTCGTCGGTGGTCTGCGCCATCATGGTGCGCATGAGCGACGATCCCGCACGCGTGCAGGAATTCTTCTCGGCGCGGGCCGCCGACTGGGACTCCCGCTTCCCCGACGACGGTCCCGCGTACACGGCGGCGGTGGCCGCGCTGGGGCTGCGCCCCGGCGACCGGGTGCTCGACGCGGGCTGCGGCACGGGACGGGCGCTGCCGCCGCTGCGTGCCGCCGTGGGGCCCTCGGGGACGGTCCTGGGCGCCGACCTGACCCCGGCGATGCTGGCGGCGGCCGTGCGGGCGGGCCGGGACGGTCACGGACGGCTGCTCCTGACCGACGTGTCCCGGCTGCCGCTGCGCCCGGCTGCCCTGGACGCGGTCTTCGGCGCGGGCCTGATCTCGCACCTGCCGCACCCCGAGGAGAACCTTCGCGAACTCGCGCGCGTGGTGCGCCCCGACGGGGTCCTCGCCCTCTTCCATCCGATCGGCCGGGCGGCGCTGGCCGCGCGCCACGGCCGCCGGCTCACCGCGGACGACCTGCGGGCGGAGCCGAACCTCCGCTCCCTGCTGTCCGGTTCGGGCTGGCGGCTGACGTCGTACGTCGACGAGGACGAGCGCTTCCTCGCGCTGGCGGCCCGGGAGCGGGACGCGTCGTCGCCGGGGTGACGCCGCCGGACGCGTCGCGGCCCGTGGGGCACACAAAGCGCACACGCCTTGTCGACATGCTGTCCACCGGCCGCGTACATGCCTGACCCGGAGACTGATTTTCCTGGTCATCGCCCCTGTACGACATCGTCCGCGACTGGCTAAGGTCACGCCGACGGAACGTAGCTCAGGGGAGGCTGGCATGGCCGGGACGGACGACGCAGTCGCCACCGCGGACGACGCGCTGTACGTACTGACCGCGGTGTTGCTGACACCCGCGAAGTTCCCGAGCGTGCTCGGCGACGACTACCCGGAGGCGTGTGCGGCCCTGGGGCTCGCGCCGCTGGCCGACGGCTACGGCCTGGTGCTCGGTCAGGACGGGGACGGCGCCCGCTGGACGGTCGTCGTGGACGACGTGTCGCTCGTCGCCGTCGCCATCGCGTCCTGGGACTGCGGCATGGAGTACGACCTCTCGCCCGACGAGAGGAGCATGGTGTCGGCGCTGCCCGGCTGGCCGCTGGCGCTCGCGGTGGCGGCTCCGGGGGTTCCCGCGCCGCACGATCCCGCGCCCGACCCCGAGGCGGACGACGGGCCTCCGCTCACGCCGCCCGACACCGCGACCTGGGGGCCGGCCCAGCGGCGTCTGGGGGCGGACGAGATCGCCCTTCAGTGGGCCGAGTGGCGCGGGCAGATCGACGACGACCAGTTCGCCGCGGACGACACCGCGAGAGCGTCGAGCGCCCCCGCAGACAGCGCAGATACCGCGGACACCGCACACATCGCAGGCATCACAGACACCACAGACACCACAGACCCAGCCCGAACGGGCATTACGGCGACCACGGCCACTACGGCCACTACGGCCACCGGCGACGCCGAGCAGGGCGCGGCGGGCCCGCGCGCGTCCCATGCGGGCATCCGGCGGGTGCTGGCCGAGGCTCGCGCCTACATCGACTCACCGCCGCCGCCGGGCCGCGTGCGCTCGGCGTTCGCGTCCGGCGACGCCCGGACGTTGCGGGCGGACGGGCCCGGCTGGTCGATGGTGGCGCGGACGGACGACATCGCCTTCGTCCTGCTCGACGACGAGCCGGGGGAAGTGCTCCCGGTCGGCCGCGGCGCCGAACTTCCGGCGCTGCTCGACGCGCTCGACAAGATGGCCGTGCGTCCCGTCTGAACGGCTGCTGCCCCATAGGGCGTTGACACCCGGTGTGGGCCCGCCCCATAGGTACGTGCGGGTCGTGCGCCGACGATGGGGCCTCTTCATCCCCTCATGAGGAGGCCGTGCGATGCGCATGCCCAGAGTCGTTCCCCTGCTGGCCGCCGCTCTCGTGATGCCGGTCGCCTCGGGGGCGTCGCCTCCCGCGGGCGCGGCCGCGTCGGCGATCACGCCACAGGCCGTCCAGGCCACCCGGTCCACCCAGTCCACCCGGTGCGCACGGCTGGACCACGCGCGTGTGCCGGGCGCCGCCGTTCAGCGGAAGGCCTGCCTGAGCGACCTGACCACGGCGGGCCTGGCCGGTACCGCGTACACCGACATGGCCGATCAGGCCGGGCTGACCGCCAGGGGCACCCGCAGTCCCTCCGGGGTGCCCGGGATCCAGCTCGACGGCTATTTCCGCGACGGTACGCACGCGGACGGCCTGTTCGACACGTATCCGGACCGGCTGCGGCCGATCCTGCCGTGCTACCGGGACGCCTTCGACGCACTCACCCGATGGGTGGAGGACGGCACGAGGCCGCCCGCCGACCACACGGTGCGGCGGCCCGCGCGCGGTGACGTCGTCAACTCCTGCTCCATCGGCGCCTCCTAGGGACCTGGCCCTGCCGCGCGGAAGCCGCCCGTCCCGGGCCGACGTTCCGGCCCGCCGATCCGGGCCAACGTTCCGGGTCGACGTTCCGGGCGGCCGGTCCGGACCCGCCGTCGCGCCGGTCCTAGCGGCCCCTAGCGGCCGATCTCCCGGCGGGACACGCGGCGCAGCCTGCGGCGCTGCGACGGGTCGAGTGCCAGGTAGGCCGCGGCCGGCACGCCCAGCACGATGAGCAGGGCGGCCCACCAGGGCAGCCAGATCCACAGGATGATCCCGGCCGCCACGCCGCCCACGGCGATCTTCGCGTTCCTCGACATGTGTCTGGCCTCCTTCGGGGCGGCCCGCCCGCGGATGGGTGGAGCGGGCCCGCCTCTGTTGTGAAAAACGGGCTCGCGGCGTCCACGGTTCCGGTGGACGACCCTGAGATGTCCCTGATCCCGCCGCCCCGGGGCGGGGCCGGTCAGATGTCGGCCCGCAGCGGCTCTCCCACTTCATACATGTGCCGCAGCGCCTGCCGATAGGAGTCGACCAGGCCGGTCTCCGTGAACGGGACGCCGATCCGGTGGCAGTGCGCCTTCACCAGTGGCTGCGCGAGGCGCAGGTGGGGGCGGGGCATGCTGGGGAACAGGTGGTGCTCGATCTGGTAGTTGAGGCCGCCGAGGAACCAGTCGGTCAGGACGCCGCCCTCGATGTTGCGCGACGTGAGGACCTGGCGGCGCAGGTGCCCCCACTTGTCGCCGTCGGGGTCGGGCATCTCCATGCCCTTGTGGTTGGGCGCGAACGCCATGCCCAGGTGCAGCCCGAACAGCGCCTGGTGCAGCGCGGCGAAGGCGAGGGCGTGGCCGAGCGGCATGAGCGTCAGCAGCAGGGTGACGTAGCCGACGACGTGGGCGATGAGCAGCGTGCCCTCCACCAGTCGCTCGCGGCCGCTCTGGCGACGCAGGTCCTGGAACCCGGACACCTTCAGGGCGAGCCCTTCGAGGAGCGTGAGCGGGAAGAACAACCATGCCTGGTGGCGGGTGAGCCAGCCGCGGAAGCCGGTGCGCCTGGCGGCCTGCCCACTGGTGAACACGAGGACGTCGGCGGCGACGTCGGGGTCCTTGTCGATGTGGTTCGGGTTCGCGTGGTGCCGGTTGTGCTTGTGGTTCCACCAGGAGTAGCTCATGCCGAGGAGCAGATTGCCGTGGACGAGGCCGATGGCCCGGCTCACGGAGCGGTTGGCGGTGATCTGCGCGTGGCCGGCGTCGTGGCCGATGAACGCCGTGCGCGCGCCGAGGACGGCCAGGACGGGCGCGAGCGCCAGCACCCACCACGAGCCGCCGATGAGGGCCACGCCGGTCACCACGGCGGCGAGCGCGAGGGCGTTGACCGCGATGGTGCGCACGTACCAGCCGGTGCGCCGGGCGAGCAGCCCCCGGCCTCTGACCTCCCTCAGCAACGGTGTGAACTCACTGCTCGTGTCGGGCGGGGTCGGCGGTGCGGCGACGGCCAGCGGCATGGCTGTCCTCCGGTCTGTGGTGGGCGGCGGCGGAGCGGCGGGCTACGCGTCGGCCCGACCTCGTCGAACCTACGGATCGAGGGCCGCGGACAGCCATGGCGCCACCACCCGACCGCCCCAGGGGGCAGACCCACCACGGGCGGGGGGTTAGCCACACCCTTAAGGGTCGGGTGATCCAGGTCACGACTGGAGGATGTCCGTCCGCCGGTGCGGGCGATGTACTCTCGGCGCCTTCGGAGCGGGTAGTCAAATTTGACGACTTAACGTCTGCACCGGACGGCCGCGGTCGGCGACCGGGGCGGGCGCCCGGGACCGGACGACTCCGGGAGTCCGCATGTCTTCGAGACGGAAGAACGAGGAAGCAGCCATCTCCGAGCACACGCATCCCGCACCCACCGCCGCCGAGACGGCGGAACTCGTGCGCTGCGGCGCCCTGTTCCTGCCCGCCGACCCGGCGCGCGCCTCGACCGTCGCCTTCTGGGACCCGGACGGCGACGAGGTGGTCCTGCCGGAGGCCGCTTCCCGGGTCCAGGTGCCCCTGGTGCTGCCCGGCGAGCAGGCAGTCGAGCGGGTGACGGTGTCCGCCGTGGCCCTGCCGGTGCGGGCCGCCCTGCCGGTTCTCACCCGCGCGCGTGCGGCCGCGGACGCCGATCCGACCGCGGCCTTCTGGGGCGCCGCCGCCCTGCTGGCGTTGCAGTTCGCCGCCCGGGGGCTCCTGCTGCCCGGGCTGAGTGCCGAGGACCACGACGCGTGGCGGTGCGCCCCCCTGAGCGCACAGGATCTGGAACGGCTGCGGGAGCTGGCCGCCGCGATGCCGCCGCAGGCGCACGCCGTGCCGCTGGAAGGCCACGAGCCGCCCCGGCTGCACACCCCGGAGCGCCTGTTGCGGGCCTTCCTGGACGCGGTGGCCGACACGCTGCCGCGCTCCCCCGCCGCTCCGGCGGCCACCGGATCCGCCGGGTTCGCGGCGCCGGGCCCGCGCCGGGCGCCCGAGCTGCGCGCGTGGGCGGCGGATGTCGCGGCCGGGCACGACGCCGGGGTGCGGATCTCCCTGCGGGTGGAGGTGCCGGGGCTGGCGCGGGCCACCGACGAGGAGACCCGGACCGTGTTCCGGGCCGTGCCGCAGCTGCACAGCGTCGCCGACCCCACGCTGATGGCGGACGCGGCGGAGGTCTGGGCGGGCGGCGGTCCGGCCGCGCGGGCCTTCGGGGCGCGGGCCCGGATGGACGCGCTGCTGGCGCTGCGCCGCGCCTCGCGCGCGTGGGCGCCGCTCGCTCCGCTGCTGTCGGCCGCCGTGCCGGACGCCGTGGAGCTGGCCGACGACGAGGTCACCGAACTGCTCGGAGAGGGGGCGCGCGCCCTGTCGGCGGCCGGTGTCGAGGTGCACTGGCCGAAGGAACTCGCCCGGAAGCTGACGGCGCGCGCGGTGATCGGACCACCGGACGGCGATGGCGACGGCGACGGGGCCGACGGGAAGGGCGCGGACCGGCCCGCGTCGGGCGGGCCGTCGTTCCTGTCCGCCGACGCGCTGCTGGCGTTCGACTGGTCGTTCGCCCTCGGCGACCAGGAGTTGAGCCGCGCCGAGCTGGACCGGCTGGCAGAGGCGAACCGGCCGGTGGTGCGCCTGCGCGACCAGTGGGTGCTGATCGATCCGGACGAGGCGCGGCGGGCCCGCGCCCACCTGGACCGCAAGATCACCCCGGTCGACGCGCTGAGCGCCGTCCTGACGGGCTCGACCGAGGTGGACGGCCGCCGGGTCGACGTCCGGGCCACGGGGTGGCTGGCGGGGCTGCGGGACCGGCTCGCGGACCCCGAGGCGGCGGACCCCGCCCACCGGATCGAGCAGCCCGCCGCGCTGGCGGCGGATCTGCGCGACTACCAGCTGCGCGGTCTGAACTGGCTGGCCCGGATGACCTCGCTGGGCCTGGGCGCCTGTCTCGCCGACGACATGGGCCTCGGCAAGACGATCACGCTGATCGCCCTGCATCTGCACCGGCAGTCGGCGGCCGGGACCGCCGGGCCGACGCTGGTGGTGTGTCCGACGTCGCTGATGGGCAACTGGCAGCGCGAGATCGAACGGTTCGCGCCGGGCACCCCGGTGCGCCGCTTCCACGGCGGGCGCCGCTCCCTGGAGGACCTGGCGGACGGCGAGTTCGTCCTCACCACGTACGGGACGATGCGCCTCGACGCCGCCCAGCTGGCCGCCGTGTCCTGGGGGATGGTGGTCACCGACGAGGCCCAGCACGTGAAGAACCCCTTCTCGGCGACGGCCAGGGAGCTGCGCACCATCGGCGCACGCGCGCGGGTGGCGCTCACCGGCACCCCGGTGGAGAACAACCTCTCCGAGCTGTGGGCGATCCTGGACTGGACGACGCCGGGTCTGCTGGGCCGGCTCGGCACCTTCCGCACCCGTTACGCGCAGGCCGTCGAGGGCGGCAAGGACCCGGCGGCGGCCGAGCGGCTCGCGCGCCTGGTGGGGCCGTTCCTGCTGCGGCGCCGCAAGTCGGACCCCGGCATCGCGCCCGAGCTGCCGCCCAAGACCGAGACCGACCGCGCCGTGTCGCTGACGAAGGAGCAGACCGGCCTGTACGAGGCCGTGGTGCGCGAGACGCTGGCGGAGATCTCGGGAGCCGAGGGCTTCGCGCGGCGCGGTCTCGTCGTCAGACTGCTGACGGCGCTGAAGCAGATCTGCAACCATCCGGCGCAGTACCTCAAGGAGGAGCGGCCGCGCATCGCCGGCCGCTCGGGCAAGCTGGAACTGCTCGACGAACTCCTCGACACGATCCTGGCCGAGGACGCGGGTGTCCTCGTCTTCACGCAGTACGTACAGATGGCCCGTCTGGTGGAGCGGCACCTGGCGGACCGGGGTGTCGCGAGCCAGTTCCTGCACGGGGGCACCCCGGTCGCGCGGCGCGAGGAGATGGTGCGGCGCTTCCAGGAGGGGGAGGTGCCGGTCTTCCTGCTCTCCCTGAAGGCGGCCGGCACCGGGCTCAACCTCACGCGCGCGGAGCACGTCGTGCACTACGACCGGTGGTGGAACCCGGCGGTGGAGGCCCAGGCCACCGACCGCGCCCACCGGATCGGGCAGACGCGCCCGGTCCAGGTGCACCGGCTGATCACGGAGGGCACGATCGAGGACCGCATCGCCGAGATGCTGGTCCGCAAGCGCGAACTGGCGGACGCGGTCCTGGGCGCGGGCGAGGCGGCCCTGACCGAGCTCAGCGACGCCGACCTGGCCGATCTGGTCGAACTGCGAGGGGGATCCCGATGAGCGGCCCGCTGAACGCCCCGGGGGACGGCGGCACGGACGACGGCACGGACGACGTGTACGACGACCGGGACGCGTCCGGCGGCACCGGCGACGACACCGGCGACGACACCGACGCCCACGAGCGCATCTTCGCGGCCCTGCCGCCCGCCCGGGGCCGCGGCTTCGCGGACACCTGGTGGGGCCGGGCCTGGCTCAAGGCCCTGGAGGACACCGCCCTCGACCTCTCCCAGCTCAAGGCGGGCCGCGGGCTGGCACGGGCCGGGGCGGTCGGCGCGGTGTCCGTGCGGCCGGGCCGGATCACCGCTGTCGTACGGGACCGGAGCGGCGCCCCGCACCGCTCGGACGTGCTGCTGCACCAGTTGGACGGCGACGACTGGGACCGCCTCCTGGGGATGGCCGTCGAACGGTCGGGGCACATCGCGGCTCTCCTGGACCGCGAGATGCCGCCGCACCTGGTGGAGGACGCGGCGGCGGCCGGCGTGGAACTGCTGCCGGGGATCGGCGACTTGGAGCCCCGGTGCGGCTGTGACGCGTGGGACCACTGCGCGCACACGGCCGCGCTCAGCTACCAGGTGGCGCGGCTCCTCGACCAGGACCCCTTCGTGCTGCTCCTGCTGCGCGGGCGGGACGAACGGTCGCTGCTCGACGAACTCCAGGTGCGCAGCGCGGCGGCGGCCGACCCCGCGCCGCCCCGGCCCGAGGGCGCGGAGACCGCCGGGGTGGACGCCGCCGATGCCTACGCGTCGGCGATCGTGCTGCCGCCCCTGCCCCCGGCGCCGCCCCTGCCCGACGGGCCGGGGCTGCCGCCCGCCCTGGACACCGAGACGGCGCCCGGCGGGGACACGGACGTCGACGCGCTGGAGTTCCTGGCCGCACAGGCCGCCGCCGAGGCCCACCGGATGCTGGCCGACGCCCTGACCACCGGGCACGAACAGCGGCCCGCACCGGCGGCGTTGTCGCCCTCGGCGGACGCCGCGCGGCTGGCCTCCGCAGGACCGCCGGAGCACATCGCCGCCCGGCTCGCCCGGGCGTCGGGCAGGGACCGGGAGGGTCTCGCGCTGGCGGCCCGCGCCTGGGACCTGGGGGGCGTCGCCGCCCTCGCGGTCCTGGAGGAGGCGTGGACCCCCGACGCCAAGAGTGCCGCACGCGCGCGTGCGGCACTCGAAGCGGCCTGGGAGGACGACGAGCGGCCGGCTCTCACGGGCGCGCGCGGGCGCTGGACGGTCCGGGACGGAACGGCACAGGTGCGGCTGGGACGCGACGGGCGGTGGTGGCCGTACCGCAAGGAACGGGGCCGCTGGGCGCCCGCGGGCCCCGCCGCGTCCGATCCGGCGGCCGCGCTCGCCGGTGCGCTGGGCACCGGCCGCGCGACCGGCATGGAGTAGTCCGACGGGACGTACGGCACGCGGCGGGTGATCGTGGGTGGACCTCCCTGGTGACAGGGAGGTCCATCTTCAGCCGGGGGGCGACCAGAAGGCGCAGGCTCATGGCCACTTTGTGCAGACCCGCTGTCTCCGTGCCCGAACACGTCATCACCATGGAAGAGACGCTCGCTCTGGCCCGCTCCCACCACGCCGACCACCCCCAACTCCCGCTGGCGCTGCGCCTCATCGAGAACACGGGCGTCCGGACCAGGCACCTCGTGCAGCCCATCGAGGAGACCCTGAAGCACCCCGGGTTCGAGGACCGCAACACGCTCTACCAGGCGGAGGCGAAGGCCCGGGTGCCCGCCGTGGTGCGGCGCGCGCTGGACGACGCGCAGCTCAGGGCCGCCGACATCGACGTGATCATCTATGTGTCCTGCACGGGCTTCATGATGCCGTCGCTGACCGCCTGGCTGATCAACGAGATGGACTTCTCCAGCGACACCCGGCAGATACCGATCGCCCAGCTGGGCTGCGCGGCGGGCGGCGCCGCGGTGAACCGGGCGCACGACTTCTGCACGGCCTACCCGGACGCGAACGCGCTGATCGTGGCCTGCGAATTCTGCTCGCTGTGCTACCAGCCGACCGACCTGGGCATCGGCTCGCTGCTGTCGAACGGGCTCTTCGGCGACGGCGTCGCGGCGGCCGTGGTGCGCGGCCGCGGCGGCACGGGCATCGCCCTGGAGCGCAACGGCTCGTACCTCATCCCGAAGACCGAGGACTGGATCGCGTACGACGTGCGCGCCACCGGATTCCACTTCCTGCTCGACAAGCGGGTGCCGACGACCATGGAACCGCTCGCTCCGGCGCTCCAGGAGCTGGCGGGGCTGCACGGCTGGAACGCCTCGGAGCTGGACTTCTACATCATTCACGCGGGCGGGCCGCGGATCCTGGACGACCTCAGCAAGTTCCTCCGGGTCCCGCCGAACGCGTTCCGGTTCAGCCGGGCCACGCTCACCGAGTACGGCAATATCGCCAGTGCCGTGGTCCTGGACGCGCTGCGCCGGCTCTTCGACGAGGGCGGCGCGCACGACACGGCCCGCGGCATGCTCGCCGGGTTCGGCCCCGGGATCACCGCGGAGATGTCGCTGGGCCGCTGGACCTCGCGGGACCGTGCGGCGCTCGTGGAGGCCGCCGTATGACCGAGGAGACCACCACCAGGCCGCCGGTCCGGCCGTGGCCGGCCCTGGACCTGCACGGGGTCGACTTCGATCCCGTGCTGAGCGAGCTGATGGCCGAGGGCCCGGTGACGCGCGTCCGGCTGCCCCACGGCGAGGGCTGGGCCTGGCTGGTCACGCGCTACGACGACGTGCGCGCCGTGACCAACGATCCGCGCTTCAGCCGCGAGGCGGTCGTGGGGCGTCAGGTCACCCGGCTCGCCCCGCACTTCATCCCGCAGGCGGGAGCCGTCGGTTTCGCCGACCCGCCCGAGCACACGCGGCTCAGGCGGGCCGTGGCGTCGGCGTTCACCACGCGCGGGGTGGAACGGCTGCGCACGCGCGCGCAGGAGATGCTGGACGAGCTGGTGACCGGCCTGCTGCGCGACGGTCCGCCCGCCGACCTCACCGAGCGCCTGCTGGCGCCGTTCCCGATCGCGGTCATCTGCGAGCTGATGGGGGTGCCCGCCGCGGACCGGCAGCTGATGCACACCTGGACGCAGCTGATCCTGTCGTCGGCGCACGGGGCCGATGCCAGCGAGCGCGCCAAGGACGAGATGTCGGCCTACTTCGCCCGGCTGATCCGCTCGCGCGACGACGGCAGCGGCGAGGACGTCGCCTCCCTGCTCGGCACGGCCGTGGGGGCGGGCGAGCTGACCGAGGACGAGGCGGTCGGCCTCGCGGTCCTCGTGCAGATCGGCGGCGAGGCCGTCACGAACAACAGCGGCAACATGCTCTACATCCTGCTCACGCGTCCCGACCTCGCCGAGCGGCTGCGCGCCGAGCCGGAGCTGCGCCCCCGGGCCATCGACGAGCTGCTGCGCTACATCCCGCACCGCAGCGCCGTCGGCCTGTCCCGCATCGCCCTGGAGGACGTCGACGTGGCCGGCGTGCGCATCGGCGAGGGCGACCCGGTCTACGTGTCCTACCTGGCGGCCAATCGCGACCCGGACGTCTTCCCGGATCCGGACCGGATCGACTTCGACCGGGGCGCCAATCCGCACGTCTCCTTCGGCTTCGGACCGCACTACTGCGTGGGCGGCATGCTGGCGAAGCTGGAGTCGGAGCTGCTGGTGGACGCGCTGCTCGACCGCTTCCCCGGGCTGCGCCTCGACGTGCCGCCGGAGCGGGTCCCGTTCCGCAGGGGCGCGTTGATCCGCGGCCCCGAGGCCCTTCCGGTGACCTGGTCGACGGCCGGATGACGGCGCTGACGCCCCCGGAGGGGCTCCTTGTGCCGCCCGGGCACGGCCGCACCGTGCGCACGCCCGCCCAGCAGGTCACCTTCAAGGTCACCGGGGACCACTCGCGCAGCGCGTCCAGCTTCGAGGTCGTGGTGCCGCCGGGCTTCGACGTCGGCGCCCATGTGCACACGCGGAGCGAGGAGTTGTTCTACGTCCTCGAAGGGGAGCTGGACGTGCTCGCCTTCGAACCGCGGGTGCGGACGCCCGACGACTGGCGGCGCTGGCGGTCCCCCTCGGGCAACGGGGTGGTGCGGGCGACGCCGGGCACGGTGATCGTGGTGCCGCCGGGCTGCCCGCACGCGTTCGCCAACCCGGCGGACACCCCGGCGAAGATGTTCTTCCAGGCGTCTCCCCCGCCGGACCACGAGCGCTACTTCGAGGAACTGCTGGAGATCCTCTCGGCGGACGGCCCGCCCGACCACGCGGCGATCGCCGACCTGCGTTCGCGCTACGACATCGAACAGCTGACGCCGTTGCGCCATGGTGGTCACCTCGACGACGCGCCAAGCAGGAGGAGTTGAGAGCCATGTTGCTCGACGGGAGAGTCGCGCTCGTGTACGGCGGGGGCGGGGCCATCGGCGGCGCCGCCGCACGCGGTTTCGCGCGGGAGGGGGCCTCGGTGTTCCTCGCGGGAAGGTCCCTGGCGCCGGCCGAGCGGGTCGCTGCCGCGATCAGGGAGGCCGGGGGCACCGCGGAGGCCTTCGAGGTGGACGCGCTCGACGAGAGCGCCGTACAGGGCTTCGTGGACGGCCTCGCGGAGCGGACGGGCCGGATCGACATCTCGTTCAACCTCATCGGCGTCGGCGACGTCCAGAAGCCGCTGACGGAGCTGACGGTCGACGAGTTCCTGGCGCCGATCGAGAACACGATGCGCACCCAGTTCCTGACCACGCGCGCGGCGGCCCGCCACATGGCGGCCCGGCGCTCGGGCGTCGTGCTCGCCTTCGGCGGTTCCGGCCCGCAGACCCAACCGGGCCTGGGCGGCTTCAAGGTGTCCCTGGACGCGCTGGAGGGGCTGCGCCGGCAGTGGGCCTGTGAGCTGGGCCCGTCCGGGATCCGGGTGGTGACGCTGAAGACCGGCGGCATCCCGGAGAGCCTGCCGGCCGACTTCGAAGGGCGCGCGGAGCTGACCGAGCAGCTGACCGCCCCCACGCTGCTGGGCCGCGCGGCGACCCTCGCCGACGTGGGCGAGGTCGCCGCGTTCGTGGCCAGCGACCGCGCCCGCACGATGACGTCCGCGACGGTGAACGTCTCGTGCGGGGCGCTGGCCGACCCCTGAGCGGTGGCCGCTAGCGGATCGGCATGCCGGACAGGGTGCGGGCGATGACCAGGCGCTGGATCTCGCTCGTACCCTCGAAGATCGTGTAGATCGCCGCGTCGCGGTGCATGCGCTCCACGGGGTACTCACGCGTGAAGCCGTTGCCGCCGAGGATCTGGACGGCCTGGGCGGTGACCTTCTTGGCGGTCTCGCTCGCGAACAGCTTGGACATGGAGCCCTCGGCGTTCTCGAACTTCTTGCCGGTGGTCGCCATCCAGGAGGCGCGCCACACCAGCAGGCGCGCGGCGTCGATCGAGGTGCGCATGTCGGCCAGCTGGAAGGCGACGCCCTGGTTGTCGATGATCGGGCGGCCGAACTGCTCACGCGTCTTGGCGTACTCCAGCGCCTCCTCGTAGGCGGCGCGGGCGGTGCCGACCGCCATCGCGCCGACGGCGGGGCGGGAGGCCTCGAAGGTCGCCATGGCGGCGTTCTTCACGCGCTCGCCGCCCTTGCGGGCCTTCTCGCGCGAGCGGGCCAGCCGCTCGTCCAGCTTGTCCTTGCCGCCGAGCAGGCAGGAGCCGGGGATCCGCACGTTCTCCAGGACGACCTCGGCGGTGTGCGAGGCGCGGATGCCGTGCTTCTTGAACTTCTGGCCCTGGGACAGGCCCGGGGTGTTCGGCGGCACGATGAAGGACGCGTGGCCCTTGGAGCCGAGCGCGGGGTCCACGGAGGCGACGACCACGTGGACGTTGGCTATGCCGCCGTTGGTCGCCCACGTCTTGGTGCCGTTGAGCACCCACTCGTCCTTGGCCTCGTCGTAGACGGCGCGCGTGCGCATGGCCGCGACGTCCGATCCCGCGTCCGGCTCGGAGGAGCAGAAGGCGGCCACCTTCACGTCGTTCACGTCGCCGTACATCTGCGGGATCCAGGTGCCGATCTGCTCCTCGGTGCCGTTGGCGAGGACGCCGACCGCGGCGAGGCCCGTGCCGACGATGGACAGCGCGATGCCCGCGTCGCCCCAGAACAGCTCCTCCATGGCCATGGGGATGCCGAGGCCGCTCGGGTCGAAGAATTGCTGCGCGTAGAAGTCGAGGGAGTAGATTCCGAGCTTGGCCGCTTCCTGGATGACCGGCCAGGGGGTCTCCTCGCGCTCGTCCCACTCGGCGGCCGCGGGGCGGATCACGTCGGCGGCGAAGCCGTGCAGCCAGGCACGGACTTCCTTCTGCTCGTCGTTGAGATCCATCGTGAACTCGGCCATGACCCCTCCAGGGCTGCGTGCACTGCATGTGTTACTTGCGGTAACGAGAGTCTGTTACTCGCCAGTAGCCCCTGTCAACCTCCGAGCGGGCGTTCGATCCCGCTTCGGTGGCGGGTGTTACCTTTCGCGTGCGTCAAGCAATCGCACGGGCGGGGAGATCGTCATGGAGACCAGGCAACGGACGGACCAGCGCGCGGAGCAGCAGTCCGCCGCCGAGCGCCGGCGGCGTGAGCTGCTGGAGGCCGCGGACCGCGTGGTGCTCCGGGACGGCCCCGGGGCCTCGATGAACGCCATCGCCGCCGAGGCCGGGATCACCAAGCCCATCCTGTACCGGCACTTCGGCGACAAGGGCGGACTGTACGCGGCCCTGGCCAAGCGGCACACGGACGCCCTGCTGTCCTCGCTGCGGGCGGCCCTGGACGCCCCCGCGGAGCGGCGCGAGCGGGTCGAGGCCACGCTGGACACCTACCTCGCCGCGATCGAGGCCAGGCCGCAGGTCTACCGCTTCCTGATGCATCCGGCGGAGGGCGCCCCCGTCGAAGCCGGGTTCGACGTGGGACGGCACTCCGCGCCGCTGCTGCGCCGGATGGGCGAGGAACTGGCCGAGGTCGTCGAGGAGCGGGTCGAGCTCGGGCCCGGGAGCCAGCAGCTCGCGCGCGTGTGGGGGCACGGGATCGTCGGGATGATGCACGCCGCCGGTGACTGGTGGCTCGGCGAACGGCCGTGCTCGCGGGCCGAATTGGTGCGCGGGCTCGCCGATCTGCTGTGGGGGCGGCTCGCCGCCGCGGGCGACAAGGAGGGCGGGCCCGGCTTCTGACCGGCGCCCGGCCCTAGCGGAGCGCTTTGGCCCACGGCGCCCTAGCCGCCTGGCGCAGCACCCGGCGGCGGCGCCAGCCGGTGACCCGGTCGGCGTAGATCCGGCCCTCCAGGTGGTCGCACTCGTGCTGGAGGCACCGGGCGAACCAGCCCGTGCCGTGGACCACGACCGGGTCGCCCGCCAGATTCCGGCCCTCCACGCGCGCGTGGTCGAAGCGCGGGGTCCCCGCCTCCAGGCCCGGCAGCGACAGACAGCCCTCGGGGCCGCGGACCACGACCCCGTCCGCCTCGACCAGCCGCGGGTTCACCAGATGCCCGACGTGGCGGACGTCGTCGTCGTCCTCGCAGTCGTAGACGAAGACGCGCAGGGACACACCGATCTGGTTCGCGGCGAGGCCGACGCCCTGAGCCGCGTACATTGTCGCGTACATGTCCTCGACGAGCCGGGCGAGGGACGGGCCGAAGTCCGTCACCTCGGCGCACGGGTCGTGCAGCACGGGGTCACCGAGCAGGGTCAGGGGTCGAACGCGCCCGGAGGCGCCCGGTACAGAGCCGTGTCGCATGTGCGCAAGGGTACGGTCGAGCGGTACCCCGAGCCGCAGTTCGGGCTTGTCAGGGGATCTCGATAGGCTGGGCCAGGAAAGCGATGCCGGGGGCAGGCGCGGCGCCGTACGCAAGGAGGACCCAAAAAGATGGCAGGCAACTCGGAGTCGATGACTCCGCGGGCCAAGCTCGCCGTGACGGCGGGCAAGGCCGCGGCCGCGGTGTCGCGCGCGGCAGGCCGCGGCAGCGGTTCGGTGATCGGCGGCAAGGTCGCGCTCAGGCTCGACCCCGAGCTGCTCGGGCGGCTCGCCCAGCACCTGGACACGGTGCTCGTCTCGGCCACCAACGGCAAGACGACCACCACCCGCCTCATCGCCGAGGCCCTGCGCGCCAGCGGCGAGGTCGTCTCGAACGCGCTGGGCGCGAACATGCCTGCCGGAATCACCTCCGCCCTGGCCGGCGGTTCGGAAGCCAGGTTCGGCGTCATCGAGGTCGACGAGAAGTACCTCGCCGGTGTCGCCCGGGACGTGGCCCCCAAGGCCATCGCGCTGCTCAACCTCTCGCGCGACCAGCTCGACCGCGCGGCCGAGACCCGCATGCTCGCCGAGAAGTGGCGCGAGGGGCTGGCCGGTTCGAAGGCCATCATCATCGCGAACTCGGACGACCCGCTGGTCGTCTGGGCCGCGTCGTCCTCGCCGAACGTCGTATGGGTCGCGGCGGGGCAGGAGTGGAAGGACGACGCCTGGTCCTGCCCGGCCTGCGGCGGTGTGATGCAGCGCCCGGGCGACGACTGGTTCTGCGGCGAGTGCGGATTCCGCCGCCCGACGGCGAGCTGGGCGCTCCAGGGCGACTACGTCCTCGACCCGCACGGCTCCGCCTGGCCGATCCACCTCCAGCTGCCGGGCCGGGCCAACAAGGCGAACGCGGCGACCTCCGCCGCCGTCGCCGCCTGCTTCGGCGTGCCGCCGCAGGTGGCCCTGGAGCGGATGTACCAGGTGCAGGCCGTGGCCGGCCGCTACGACGTCGTGCAGTTCCAGGGCCGCGACCTGCGGCTGCTGCTCGCCAAGAACCCGGCGGGCTGGCTCGAAACGTTCACTCTGATCGACCCGCCGCCCACCCCGGTGATCCTCTCGGTGAACGCGCGGGGCGCGGACGGCACCGACACCTCCTGGCTGTGGGACGTCGACTACACCCGGCTGGCCGGGCACCCGATCGCCGTCATCGGCGACCGCAAGCTCGACCTCGCGGTGCGTCTGGAGGTGGCCGGCCTGCAATTCCAGGTCTGCGACACCCTCGACCAGGCCGTGCAGGCCTCCCCGCCCGGACGGATCGAGCTGATCGCCAACTACACCGCGTTCCAGGACGTCCGCCGCCGCGTCGGCAACTGACCCGGAACCCCAGTTCAGCGGCTCGAGCCAGCGAAGGATCATGAGCATGAGTGACAGCAGCCTGCGTCTCGTGTGGGTCTACCCCGACCTGCTCAGCACGTACGGAGACCAGGGCAACGCCCTGGTGGTGGAGCGCCGGGCCAACCAGCGCCGCCTCCAGGTCGAGCGGGCCGACGTCCGCAGCGACCAGCCGGTCCCCACCTCCGGCGACATCTACCTGATCGGCGGCGGCGAGGACCGGCCGCAGCGGCTGGCCGCGGAGCGGCTGCGCCGCGACGGCGGCCTGCAACGCGCGGTGGCCAACGGCGCCATCGTGTTCTCGGTGTGCGCCGGGTACCAGATCCTCGGCCACGAGTTCATCAACGACCTCGGGGAGCGGGAGCCGGGCCTCGGCCTGCTCGACGTCGTCTCCACCCGCGGCGAGGGCGAGCGGTGCGTCGGCGACGTCCTGGGCGACATCGACCCGCAGCTGGGGCTGCCGCCGCTGACCGGGTTCGAGAACCACCAGGGCATCACCCACCTCGGCCCGTCGGCCCGGCCCTTCGCCCGTACCCGCATCGGCAAGGGCAACGGCACGGGGGACGGCACCGAGGGCGCGTTCAACGACACGGTGTTCGGCACGTACATGCACGGGCCGGTGCTCGCACGGAACCCGCAGATCGCCGACCTGCTGCTGAAGCTGGCGCTGGACGTCAACGCGCTGCCGCCGGTCGACGACCGGTGGTACGAGGCGCTGCGCAACGAGCGGATCGCGTCGGCGACCGCCGCCCAGCCCGCCTGATCGCCCGCCCCCGGGGCGGCCGATCACACGGCTCCCCGAGCCCCTTCGGGGCGCTTCCTCGCCCAAATGAGCGGCCGTGTCCACCTGGCGGACGCCTCTTACGGGCAGCCCCCCGGACGCGGCTAAGGTAGCCGCGATCCAGCCGGACGACGTGGTCCGGTCGTCGGGCCACGTCTGCAAAGGTATTCCGGGCTTATGCGTATTGGTGTCCTCACTTCAGGCGGCGACTGTCCCGGCCTGAACGCAGTGATCCGTTCGGTCGTGCACCGGGCCGTCGTCGACCACGGCGACGAGGTCATCGGCTTCCACGACGGGTGGAAGGGGCTGCTCGAATGCGACTACCGGAAGCTGGACCTGGACGCGGTGGGCGGCATCCTCGCCCGCGGCGGCACCATCCTCGGCTCGTCCCGGGTGCAGCCCGCGCACCTGCGTGACGGCGTGGACCGGGCCAAGGGCCACGTCGCCGACCTCGGCCTCGACGCCATCATCCCGATCGGCGGCGAGGGCACGCTGAAGGCGGCCCGGCTGCTGTCCGACAACGGGCTGCCGATCGTCGGCGTACCGAAGACGATCGACAACGACATCGCTGTCACGGACGTGACCTTCGGCTTCGACACCGCGGTCGGTGTCGCGACCGAGGCCCTCGACCGGCTGAAGACCACCGCCGAGTCGCACCAGCGGGTGCTGATCGTCGAGGTCATGGGCCGGCACACCGGCTGGATCGCGCTGCACTCGGGCATGGCCGCCGGCGCGCACGCCGTCGTCGTGCCGGAGCGCCCCTTCGACATCGACGAGCTGGCCGCGAAGGTCGGCAAGCGGTTCGACGCGGGCAAGAAGTTCGCGATCGTCGTCGCCGCCGAGGGGGCCAAGCCGCGCGCCGGGTCGATGGCGTTCGACGAGGGCGTCAAGGACATGTACGGCCACGAGCGGTTCGCCGGGATCGCCCGCCAGCTCTCCATCGAGCTGGAGGAGCGGCTCGGCAAGGAGGCCCGGCCGGTGATCCTCGGCCATGTGCAGCGCGGCGGCACCCCGACCGCGTACGACCGGGTGCTGGCCACCCGCTTCGGCTGGCACGCCGTGGAGGCCGTGCACCGCGGCGAATTCGGACACATGACCGCGCTGCGCGGCACCGACATCGTCATGGTGTCGCTCGCCGAGGCCGTGGAGACCCTCAAGACGGTTCCCGAGGAGCGCTACGCCGAAGCGGAGTGCGTGCTCTAGCTCCCCTCCCGCCCCTGTCGGCCCCTCCCCCGACGGAGAACCGCCCCCGGCCGATGTCACGGCCGGGGGCGGTTCTAGTCTGGTGGCGCACAATCCGTACGAATCGAGCACCGGGAGCCGGCCGATGGATCACAGCGGGCACGGCATGGACGGCATGGATCTGCCGCCGTTCACGCTGGGGAACGGCCTTCAATGGTCGGCCGACCCCTTCTTCCTCGTCGGCTGCCTCCTCGCCCTGGCGCTCTACGGCTGGGGCGTCGTCCGCCTCGCGCGGCGCGGGGACGCCTGGCCGGTGGCCCGTACCCTCTCGTTCGGCGTGGGCGTGGTCACCATCGGCCTGGTGATGTGCACCAAGCTCAACGACTACGGCATGGTCATGTTCAGCGTGCACATGGTGCAGCACATGGTGATCAGCATGCTGTCGCCGATCCTGCTGCTGATGGGCGCCCCGGCCACGCTGGCGCTGCGGGCGCTGCCGGTGGCGTCGAAGCGCGGCAGCAAGGGCCCGCGCGAGCTGCTGCTGATGCTGCTGCACAGCCGCTACATGCGGATCGTGACGCATCCCGCGTTCACCATCCCGCTGTTCATCGCGAGCCTGTACGTCCTGTACTTCACGCCCCTCTTCGACTTCCTGATGGGCTCGCAGGTCGGGCACCTGGCGATGATGGTGCACTTCCTCGCCGTGGGCGTGGTCTTCTTCTGGCCGATCATGGGCGTGGACCCGGGACCGCACCGGCCCGGCTACGTGATGCGGATGCTGGAGCTGTTCGCGGGCATGCCGTTCCACGCGTTCTTCGGGATCGCGCTGATGATGGCGAGCACCACGATGGTCGGCACCTTCGAGAACCCGCCGGCCTCCCTGGGCCTGGATCCGATGTCCGACCAGACGGCCGCCGGCGGCATCGCCTGGGCGTTCAGCGAGGTGCCGTCGGTGCTCGTGCTGCTCGCGCTGCTGTTCCAGTGGAAGAAGTCCGAGGAGCGCCAGGCGCGGCGCAAGGACCGCGCCGCGGACCGGGACGGCGACAAGGAACTGGAGGCGTACAACGCCTATCTGGCCTCGCTGAACGCACGCGGGCAGTAGCGCCACGGGGCCCTCCCGGGTGAGGATGGTCCCCTGGCCGCGGCACGGGCGCCGCACAACACCGCCGTACGGCGTCCCGGCTGCCGGGAGGAGGGTGTGTGATGCCCGGATCCACGAAGACGATGGGCGTGTTCACCGTCGGCGGCCTGGTGGCCGTGACCGCCTACACGGTGGCGCTCGGAAGCAACGGCTGGCTGTGGTTCGGCTGGATCGTACTGGGCCTGATCACCGTGGCGATGGTCGCCTCGAACAACCCCTGACACCGCACGCGGCCCGGCCCACGCGTGCGCGCCGGGCACCGGTCACCGTGCGTTCGCGCTCGTACGTGCTCTCTGGGGGAAGGCGACGGTCATGTTCTACCGACTGCTCAAGTATGTGATCCTCGGGCCGCTGCTGCGGCTGATGTTCCGGCCGCGCATCGAGGGGCTGGAGCACGTCCCGGACGAGGGGGCCGCGATCGTCGCGGGGAACCACCTGTCGTTCTCGGACCACTTCCTCATGCCGGCGATCCTCAAGCGGCGCATCACGTTCCTGGCGAAGGCCGAGTACTTCACCGGTCCCGGGGTGAAGGGCCGGCTGACGGCCGCGTTCTTCCGCAGCGCCGGGCAGATCCCGGTCGACCGCTCCGGCAAGGAGGCGGGGCAGGCCGCGATCCGCGAGGGGCTCGGGGTCCTCGGCCGCGGCGAGCTGCTCGGCATCTACCCGGAGGGCACCCGCTCGCACGACGGCCGTCTGTACAAGGGCAAGGTCGGGGTCGCGGCGATGGCCCTGAAGGCGGGGGTGCCGGTGGTCCCGTGCGCGATGATCGGCACGTTCGAGGCGCAGCCGCCGGGCCAGAAGATCCCGAGCATGCGCCGCATCACCATCCGCTTCGGCCGCCCGCTGGACTTCGCGCGGTACGCGGGGATGGCCGACGAGAAGGTGATCCTGCGGGCGGTCACCGACGAGATCATGTACGCGATCCTGGAGCTGTCCGGTCAGGAGTACGTCGACACGTACGCGGCGCAGGTCAAGGCGGAGGCCGAGGAGGCCCGCGCCAGGAAGTTCCCGCGGATGCCCTTCGGCTGAGTCTCTCTGCGGTGAGCAGAAGAGCATGGGCCCGGGCGCCCCGGTCACCGTACGGTCCGGGACATGAAGACAGCTCTGGTGATCGGTGCGGCAGGACAGATCGGGCGGCCCGCGGTGCGGGCGCTCGCGCGGGACGGGTGGGCGGTGACGGCCGCCTCGCTCGGGGGCGGCCGGGACGCGGGGTGGCCGGACGAGGTGCGGCCGGTGCGGCTGGACCGGGAGGACGGGGCCGCCGTCGCGGCGCTCGTCGGGGACGGGGTCGACCTCGTCGTCGACCTGGTGGCGTTCACGCCGGAGCACGGGCGGCAGCTGGCGGACCTCGCCGGCCGGATCGGGTCGGCGGTCGTGGTGTCGAGCGGCTCGGTCTACGTGGACGGGCGCGGCCGGGGTTTCCACACGCAGGAGGAGCCGGACGGCTGGCCGGAGTACCCCGTGCCGGTCCCGGAGACCTGGCACACGCATGACCCGTCGGGCGACGGCTACGGCCCGCGCAAGATACGCATCGAGCGGGACCTGCTGGCGCTCGGCGAGCGGCTGCCGACGACCGTGCTGCGGGCGTCCGCCGTGTACGGGCCGCACTGCCGCACCCCGCGCGAGCTGTACTTCGTGAAGCGGAACCTGGACGGGCGCCGGACGCGGGTGCTCGCGTACAAGGGGCGGAGCGTCTTCCATCCGGCGAGCGTGCACAATCTCGCCGAGCTGGTGCGGCTGGCGGCGGCGCGGCCGGGGTCGCGGGTGCTGAACGGGGCCGATCCCGATCACCCCTCGGTCGCTGGGATCGGCGCGATGGTCGACGCGCTGATGGGGGTGGAGACGGAGTCGGTGCTCGTCGACGGGCCGCCGCCCGCGCCGAACGTCGGGGATTCGCCGTGGTCGGTGCCGCACCCGCTGATCGTCGACATGTCGGCAGCGGCCCGCGAGCTCGGCTACCGGCCGGTGACGACGTACGCCGAGGCGCTGCCGGAGACGGTGGAGTGGCTGGCCGCGCGGCTGCGCGGGCGGGACTGGCGGGAGGGCTTCCCGAAGATGCTGGCCTCGTACGGGGCCGGGATCTTCGACTACGCGGCCGAGGACGCCTGGCTGGCGGAGCGGAAATGACGGACGGCCCGGCCCCCTGCGCGGGGGCCGGGCCGCTCGCTCTCAGCGGGTCAGGGCTTCGGGACGGCGTGCGGGGTGCACGTGACGTCCTTGCTGTCGACCTCGCCGGTGAGCAGGTACGTGTCGACCCGGTCGTTGATGCAGGGGTTGGTCAGACCGGTGACACCGTGCGAGCCCGCGTCCTTCTCGGTGATCAGGCGGGAGCCCTTGAAGCGCTTGTGCAGCGAGACCGCGCCCTGGTACGGGGTGGCGGCGTCGCGCTCCGACTGCACGATCAGGACCGTCGGCAGGCCCTTGCCGGTGCGGACCTCGACCGGCGACTGCTGCTTGGTCCGCCAGGTCGCGCAGGGGAGGTTCATCCAGGCGTTGGCCCACGTCATGAACGGGTACTTCTTGTTCAGTTCCGTGTTGTCCCGGTCCCACTTCGACCAGCTGGTGGGCCACTTGGCGTCGGCGCACTCGACGGCGGTGTAGACCGCGTTGCTGTTCTCCGCGGACGCGTTGCCCGCGGTGTCCGACAGGTCGGGGGCGGCGGCGTCGACCAGGGCCTGCGTGTCACCGCCGACGTACGCGCTCCAGACCTGGGCGGTGGGCGCCCACGCGGAGTCGTAGTACGGGGCGCTCTGGAAGAAGGCGATCAGCTCGGCCGGGCCGACGACCCCGCCGATGGGGTTCTTCTTCGCGGCGGCGCGCAGCGTCTCCCACTGGTGCTGGACCTCGGCGCGGGTGTCGCCGAGGTGGTAGGTCGCGTCGTTCTTGGCGACCCAGTCCTGCCAGTCCTTCCAGCGGCCCTCGAAGGCGATGTCCTGGTTCAGGTTCGCCTCGTACCAGATGTTGTCGCGGTCCGGGTCGACGACGCTGTCCACGATCATGCGGCGGACGTGGCCCGGGAAGAGGGTGCCGTAGACGGCGCCCAGGTAGGTGCCGTAGGAGACGCCCAGGTAGTTGAGCTTCTTCTCGCCGAGCGCGGCCCGGATGACGTCGAGGTCGCGCGCGGTGTTCGGCGTCGTCATGAAGGGCAGCGTCGCGCCGCTCTTCTCGTAGCAGCCGTCCGCGTACTCCTTGGCGAGCTTGCGCTGGGCGCGCTTGTCCGCCTCGCTGTCCGGGACCGGGTCGGCCTTGGGCGCCTTGACGAACTCCTGCGGGTCGACGCAGGAGATCGGCGCGGAGTGGCCGACGCCGCGCGGGTCGAAGCCGACGAAGTCGTACGCCTTCGAGGTCTTCGTCCACAGCGGGTTCTTGGTGGTCACGCGCGTCGGGAAGCGCATGCCGGAGCCGCCGGGGCCGCCCGGGTTGTAGACGAGGGCGCCTTGGCGCTCGCCCTTGGTGCCGGTGCTGGCGGCCCGGTCGACGGCGAGCTTGATCTGCTTGCCGAAGGGCTTCGCGTAGTCGAGCGGCACGCTGACGTAGCCGCACTGGATCGGCTTGGCGAAGCCCCAGTCCGCGGGGCAGTCCTGCCAGTCGATGCCGTGCTTGGCCGCCCGGGCCGCGGCGACGGCCGCGCCGAGCGCCTCGCGGTCGTGCGCACCCGCTCCGTGCGAGCGCGGCGCCGAGGCGTTGGCGACGGGGGCGGTGACCGCTCCCGCTATCAGCGCCGCGACGGCGACGGCACCGGCGGAGCCGGCCGCCACCCGCCGCCTGCCGCCTCGCGTCTGTCGAGTCCGTCTCAAGAGAGCCCTCCCGTACATGGATTCGATCATTACGTCGATCGGGTTGCCGACCGGTACCGGGATCCTGTCGGCTGTGAGCCCCCTGAGGACAGTCGCGGCGTCCGATCTTTACCAATCCGATAAACGGGATAACTCGCCCCGGTGAGCGGTCAGTCGGCCAGACGGAGCAGTGCCGCGTCGAGGGTGCGGCGCAGCCGCAGGGCATCGGGAGCGACCGCGGTGACGAGGACGGCGGGGCCCGCGAGCGGCGTGAGCGCGGCCGTGCCCTCCTCGTCCAGGACCGCGGCGGCCGGCCGGTCGGTCTCGAACTCGGGCCGTACGACGACCAGCTGGCCCAGGGCGCGGTGCCCGGCCAGGACGGCGGGGCCGTCCCAGCCGCCGGGCGCGCCGGGGCCGCAGGCCAGCTCCTGATCCAGGAGCGGGCGGCCCGCCCGGTACACGGTGAGCCGGCTGGTGAGCCGGCCCGGCTCCTCCCCCGTGCGGCCGAGGACCTGCTCCTCGCGCAGGACGAGCCGGGCGCCCGCGGCCAGTTCGGCGCGGGTGGTGACGCGCAGGTCGCTGCCGCGGGCCGAGATCAGCTGCTCGGGCAGCCAGTCGAGGCGGGCGCCGTCGGCGACGGTGAGCCGGACGTCGTAGCGGGCCTCGCCCTTGGCCTGGCCGGGCAGGGCGAGCGTGGCGGCGACCGAGCCGACGTGCAGGCGGGCGCCCTCGTCCGCGCGGGCCTCGACCGTGAAGCGGTCGCCGCCGAGCGGGCCGCTCATCGCGCCGACGAGCATGACGCGCGCCTCGTCGGCGTGCGCGGCCCGGGTGCGGCGCACGGCGAGCGAGCCCTCGCCCTCCAGGACCGGCAGGGCGGTGCCGCGCCGGCCGTCGCCGCGGGCGGCGATCCGGGCGGTGGACCGGACACCCGCGGTCATCACGCCGTCCAGGCGGCGAGCCGGCCGCGCACCCAGGCGGCCACGTCGCCGACCCCGCCCTCGGAGCGCAGGGATTGGAGCACGACCGGGAGTTCGGCGCGCTGCGCCTTGGCGTCCGCGGCCATCCGGCCCAGGTCGGAGCCGACGTAGGGGGCGAGGTCCGTCTTGTTGACGACGAGCAGGTCGGCGGTGGTGACGCCGGGTCCGCCCTTGCGGGGGATGTCGTCGCCGCCCGCGACGTCGATCACGAAGATCTGTGCGTCGACGAGTCCCTTGGAGAAGGTCGCGGTCAGGTTGTCGCCGCCGGACTCCACCAGGATGAGGTCGAGCGGGCCGACCTCGTCCTCCAGGTCCTCGACGGCCTCCAGGTTGGCGGAGATGTCGTCACGGATCGCGGTGTGCGGGCAGGCGCCGGTCTCCACGGCGGTGATCCGCTCGGGCGGCAGCACGGCCTCGCGCAGCAGGAACTCGGCGTCCTCGCGCGTGTAGATGTCGTTGGTGACGACGGCGAGGGACAGTTCGTCGCGCAGGGTCCGGCAGAGCGCGGCGACGGTGGCGGTCTTGCCGGACCCGACGGGTCCGCCGAGTCCGATGCGCAGGGCGCGCCGGGTCCCGTCGGGCCGCCGCGCGTCGGCGGAGACGGCGGAGGCCTCGTCGTGCGAGTGGCCGAGGTGCTGGTGCATGGTGATCACGGCTCCAGAAGGTGGCCGTCCCGGCCCGTCCGGCGTGTGCGGGCGGGCCGTTCGGGCCGCTAGGGGTCCGGGGCGGGGGCCCCGGGACCGGGAAGGGGCGGAGGGGCTGCGGTGTCCGTCCGGGGGCGGACGACCGCACGGGTCAGGAGGCGAACAGCCGGACGGGCCAGGCGGCGTGCGCCTCGGCCCCGATCTCCAGCAGCGGGGCGCTCCCCGCGGGCAGGACGTCGATCCCCTCGGCGACGGCCCGGCGGGCGGCGTCCACGGCGTCGGCGACGACCCGGTCGAGGTCCGGGGCGAGCCGCGCCAGGGCGCCGGTGGCGTCGAACGGGTCGAGACTGAGCAGCCGCACGACCGCGGTCGCGGGTCCGCTGATCCCCTCGTAGGCGGAGCAGTACGCGGCGTCCTCGGGTCCGAGCCCGGCGGCCCGGGCGGTGAGTCCGAGGACCACCGGCTGGTGGGCGCCCTTGGGGAACCGCGCGGCGAGTGCGTCGAGTTCGGGGTGCGGCCAGGTGGCGCGGGCGGCCCGCATCAGCTGCCGCCCGAGCCTGCGGGCCGCGACCCGCAGCGCGGCCGACGGGGTCCTGGCGTCGGCCGCCGTGTCGAGGGCGACCGGGTCGACGCCGAGCGCCGCCGCCGCGGCGAGGGCCGCCGAGACGGCGCCGCCGGTGTGCAGGCGGCCGCGGCAGAACTCCTCCAGGTCGGCGCCGCCGGTGACGCGGCCCGCCCGGACCGCGGCCTCCGCTCCGCCGGAGTGGGCGTGCCCTCCGGCGGGGAAGCGGCCGTCGGCCAGGACGAGCAGGGTCGCGCGTGTCATGGGATACCTGCCTGTTCCGGGCTCAGAACAGGAAGTACCGCTGCGCGAGCGGCAGTTCGGCGGCCGGGTCCGGTTCGACGAGTTCGCCGTCGATGGTCACGGCGAAGGAGTCGGGGGCGACCTCGACGCGCGGCAGGGCGTCGTTGTTGATCATGTCCGACTTGCCGCGGCCGCGGGTGGACCGGATCGGGACGAAGGACCGGTCGAGCCCGAGCCGTTCCACGAGTCCGTCCTCGATCGCCGCCTCGGTCACGAAGTTGAGGGAGTTGGCGGCCGGGGCCTTGCCGTACGCGCCGAACATCGGGCGCGGGAGCACCGGTTGCGGGGTGGGGATGGAGGCGTTGGCGTCGCCCATCTGCGCGTAGGCGATCTGTCCGCCCTTCATGACCACCAGCGGCTTCACGCCGAAGAACCGGGGGTCCCACAGGACCAGGTCGGCGAGCTTGCCGGGCTCCACGGAGCCGAGTTCGCCCTCGATGCCCTGGGCGATCGCCGCGTTGATCGTGTATTTGGCGACATAGCGACGGGCGCGCTGGTTGTCGGCGCGCAGGTCGCCGGGGAGCAGGCCGCGGCGGCGCTTCATCACGTGCGCGGTCTGCCAGGTGCGCATGACGACCTCGCCGACGCGGCCCATGGCCTGCGAGTCGGAGGACATGATCGAGATGGCGCCCATGTCGTGCAGGACGTCCTCGGCCGCGATGGTGGTGGGCCGGATGCGGGACTCGGCGAAGGCCAGGTCCTCGGGGACGGCCGGGTTGAGGTGGTGGCAGACCATCAGCATGTCGAGGTGTTCCTCGACGGTGTTGACGGTGTGCGGGCGGGTCGGGTTGGTCGACGACGGCAGCATGTTGGGCAGCTGCACGGCGGTGATCATGTCGGGGGCGTGACCGCCGCCGGCGCCCTCCACGTGGAAGGCGTGCAGGGTGCGGCCGCCGACGGCGTCGAAGGTGTCCTGGACGAAGCCCGCCTCGTTCAGGGTGTCGGAGTGGACGGCGAGCTGGGCGCCGGACTCCTCGCAGACGTCGAGACAGGCGGAGATGACGGCCGGGGTCGCGCCCCAGTCCTCGTGGATCTTGAACCCGCAGACGCCGGCGCGCAGCTGGTCGCGCATCGACTCCTTCGACATGGTGTTGCCCTTGCCGAGGAAGCCGATGTTGACGGGGCTGTTCTCCATGGCCGCGAACATCCGGGCGAGGTGCCAGGAGCCGGGCGTGATGGTGGTGGCCTTCGACCCCTCGGCCGGTCCGGTGCCGCCGCCGACCAGCGTCGTCACGCCGGAGGCCAGTGCCTCGTCGACGATGGTCGGCGAGATGAAGTGGATGTGGGTGTCGATGCCGCCCGCGGTGAGGATCTTGCCGTTGCCGGCCAGCACCTCGGTCTCGGGGCCGATGACGAGGCCGGGGTGGACGCCGTCCATGGTGTCGGGGTTGCCGGCCTTGCCGATGGCGGCGATCCGGCCGTCGCGGATGCCGATGTCCGCCTTGACGATGCCCCAGTGGTCGATGATCACGGCGCCGGTGATGACGGTGTCCGGGGTGCCCTCCGCGCGGGTGGCGCGGGACTGGCCCATCGACTCGCGGATGACCTTGCCGCCGCCGAAGACCGCCTCGTCACCGGAGCGGCCGGGGCCGCCGCTGCGGTCCTCCTCGATCTCGACGAACAGGTCGGTGTCGGCGAGCCGGATGCGGTCGCCCGTGGTGGGGCCGAACAGGTCGGCGTAGGCGGCGCGGGACAGCTCAGGCATCGAGGGGACCTCCGGTCTCGCCGCGCAGCCCGGGGACGATCCGGCGGCCCGCGAGGGGGACGAGTTCGACGTCGACGGGGATGCCGGGCTCGAAGCGCACGGCGGTACCCGCGGCGATGTTCAGCCGCTTGCCGCGGGCGGCGGCGCGGTCGAGGTCGAGACCGGGATTGGCCTCGGCGAAGTGGTAGTGGGAGCCGACCTGGACGGGCCTGTCGGCGGCGTTGAGCACCGTCATGCGGGTGACGTCGCGGCCCTCGTTGTAGGCGACGGGTCCGTCGGCGAAGAGGATCTCTCCGGGAATCATGGCTGCCGTCTCCCCGTCAGACGATCGGCTCGTGGACGGTGACGAGCTTGGTGCCGTCGGGGAAGGTGGCCTCGACCTGCACGTCGTGGATCATCTCGGCGATGCCCTCCATGACGTCGTCGCGGGTGAGCAGCTTCCTTCCCGAGGCCATGAGTTCCGCGACGGTGCGGCCGTCGCGGGCGCCCTCCAGGATGTGGGAGGTGAGCAGGGCGACGGTTTCGGGGTGATTGAGCCTCAGCCCCCTGGCCCGGCGCTTCTCGGCCACATCGGCGGCCACATGGATGAGCAGTCTTTCCTGCTCGTGCGGGGTCAGTTGCACGGTCCCACCTCACAGTCCTTCGCTCCGGGCCGTGCGGGGCCCGGCTGCCGCGGCCACCGCGACGGATATAGATGTAACACACAAGAAGTGCGCATGATCTTGCGCACCCTGGTTACCAAAACCCCTGGTGGCGTGGGTCGCAGGCTAATGCGGCGGAGTTTCGGAGACGTTAACCGACGCTTGACCGCGCCATGGTCATCGACTGACCTCCCCCATACTCATCAGGCCGCGCAGACCCGACTCCAGGGACTCGACCGGCACCCGGTCGAAGAGCGCCTGCTGGGTGAGGAACCCCTGTGCCGCGGCGACCAGCACCCGCGCGACGGCCTCCGGATCCGCGTCGGCGTTCATCATCCCCGCCCGCTGGTAGCCCTCGACGATCCGCACCCACGCCGCGGTGACGTTCGCGAACCCGTCCTGGATGATCACGGCCAGCTCCGGGTCGCGCAGCGTCTCGGTCCACACCTGGATCACCAGGCGGGCGAAGACGGGGACGCCTCCCTCGCGCAGGCCGGGGCGCAGCCCGTGCACATCGCGGAGCACCTTGTCGATCAGCTCGTAGGGCGGCGGGGGCGGCGTCTGCCGGCCGGCCTCCTCGTACACCGACCGGACGTCGTCCAGCACCTCGGTGACGATCGCGCGGATCAGCTCCCCCTTGCCGCTGAAGTAGCGGTAGACCGCTCCGGCGGACAGGCCGACCTCCTTCAGCACGTCCTGCATCGACGTGGCGTGGAAGCCGTTGCGGGCGAAGCAGAGGGCGGCGCCGTCCAGGATCTGGCGGCGGCGGGCGTCGAGGTGCTCCTGGGATACACGGGCCATGCCCCCAACCTAAAACGAACATTCCTTCTTGACAACGGCACGGTGCGGTGCCGACAGTGGGGACACCGTAAAACGAACGATCATTCTCTCAACAGGGGGACCGCATGCCCGCTCCGCACCGGAAATCCGCCGCGACGATCCTGCTCGTCCCCCTGCTCGCCGCCCTCGCCCTGTGGGCCTTCGCCTGGCCCGCCGCCCGCACGGCCCCGCGCGACCTGCCGCTCGGTGTGGCCGGCCCGCCCGCCGCGGCCGCCGCGGTGGAGCGGGGGCTCGCCGCCGAGGACGGCGCGTTCGAGATCCACCGGTATGCCGACGAGGCCGCGGCCCGCGACGCGATCGAGGGTCGGATCGTGTACGGCGCGGTGGTCGCCGGGGCGGACGGGACGAAGGTGCTGACCGCGTCGGCGGCGAGCCCGGTCGTCGCGCAGCTCCTCACGCAGGCGGTCACCGCGCGGGCTCCGGCGGGGGCGAAGGTGACGACGGCCGACGTGGTGCCCGCGCCCGCCGCCGATCCCCGCGGCTCGGCCCTGAGTTCGAGCGTGCTGCCGCTCGCCATCGCGGGCGTGGCGGGCGGTTCGGTCGTGACGCTGCTGCGGCTGCGCGGGGTGCGGGCGGCGCTCACGCTGGTCCTGGCCTCGGCCGTGGTCGGGGTCGCCGCGACCGCGCTCGCCGACAACTGGCTCGGGGTGCTGACCGGCGACTGGTGGACGCAGGCCGGGGCGCTGGCCCTGTCGACGCTCGCGGTGGGCGCCACGGTCGCCGGGCTCGCCGCGCTGATCGGCCCGGCCGGCATCGGGGTCGGCGCCCTGCTGATGGTGCTGCTCGGCAACCCGTTCTCCGGGGTGGCCTCGGCGCCGCAGCTGCTGCCCGAACCGGTGGGGCTGCTCGGGCAGGGGCTGCCGCCCGGCGCCGGGGGCTCGCTGATCCGCTCGGTCGCCTACTTCGACGGGGCGCGCGCCGGGGCGCCGGCACTCACGCTCGCGCTGTGGGCCGGACTCGGCCTGGCCGCCGTCCTGTTCGGAGGGGTGCGCGCCCGCCGGGCGTCGGCGCGGCTGGAGGCTCCCGCCCCCGCCCGGACCCCTCAACCGGTGGGCTGAGCTCCGCCCGCCCCGGGGCGGACACCGATCGACCGCGCGTCCCCGCTGTAGCGGACGGGGACGCGCGGTCTTCCTGTCGCCGGGGGCGCGAAAAGAGACGGGGAGAGACAGGGAGAGGGACGGGACTCCGCGGGCTCTCAGGTGGGCCGCAGCGTCACCTGGTCTCGGGGCCGCGGTGCTCGGCCGCGATGCCGAACCGCTGCCGTTCGCCCGGAGCGGACGGGAGGGCCCCTATGCGGGAGACGGAACTGATCACCGGCTCCTCGGCCGGGACCCCGCCCTGCGCACCCATGCCTTCGAGACGCTCCAGGTCAGCCGCCGAGACGAGGGCGACGAGCGGCTTGCCGTGCCGGGTGACGACCACGCGCTCACCGCCGTACACCACGCGGTTGATCAGTTCGGCGAGCTCAGCCCTGGCTTGCGTCACCGGAATCTCGTAGGCCATGCTCCCCATCGTACGTGATGTACGTCCTGTACATTTTTTACGGGAGCGACGCCCGCCGCGCCCGGATCGTCATTGGAGGCTCCATGACCCGCCCGTCCGGCCGTTACGTCCTGCCCGAGTTCACCGAGCGCACCACGACGGGACAGCGCACGCTCGACCCCTACTCCAAGCTCATGGAGGAGCGGATCGTCTTCCTCGGGACCCCCGTCGACGACACGTCGGCGAACGATGTGATCGCGCAGCTGATGCACCTCGAGTACACGGCGCCGGAGCGGAGCGTCGCGCTGTACATCAACTCCCCCGGGGGCTCGTTCAGCGCCATGACGGCGATCTACGACACGATGCAGTACGTCAGCTGCCCGGTGGAGACGACCTGCCTGGGGCAGGCCGCGTCCGTCGCCGCGGTGCTGCTGGCCGCGGGGGTGCCGGGTCGCCGGATGGCGCTCCCGGGGGCCCGCGTGGTGCTCGACCAGCCCGCGCTGGCCGAGCCGGCCCAGGGGCAGCCCACCGACCTGGAGATCCAGGCCCGCGAGATGGTGCGCACCCGGGAGCGGCTGGTGGAACTGCTCGCGCGCCACTCGGGCAGGACGGCGGAGCGGATCGGCGCGGACATCGAGCGGGACACGGTGCTCACGGCCCGGCAGGCCCTGGAGTACGGCCTGGTGGACCACGTCGTGCAGAACCGGAAGAACCAGCAGGGCGCGCAGGGCGCGAGGTGAGGCGGCCGTGTATCCACCCGAACTTCCGCCGCTGCCCGCGCTGACCCGCGCCGAGTGCGACCTGGTCGACAGCTATCTGGCCGTGGTCGATCTGCTGGCCCGCATCAATCCGGCGCGCGGCGACGACACCTATCGGGGCCTGCGGGCCGCCCAGGCGCTGGTGGGCCGGGCGGTGGCGCTCCGGGACGCCCTGACGCTGATGCACCAGCGGGGCGAGAGCCGGGTGCACGCGGAGACGCTGGCGCGGGCGCTGCGCGTCCTGGACGGCGAGAGGCGGACACGATCAGTCACATTGCCGCCAGAAAACGCCTCCTGACGAACAGTCGGGGTCACCCGGCGCTCGTCGACGGTCACGCCGTCCGGCCACGGCGGGAAACGGCCCGGAAGGAGTACCCCCGGATGGCGTAGATATGAGTAGACGGCGCGACCGCAAGAGTTGCGCGACCACGGTAGCCGGACCCCGGAATTTTCGGTTCCGTGCCTGGTGCGGGCGTGGTCGGGGGTGGCCGCCGGTTCCCGAAAGCCGCACTGTCCACCTGAACGGGTCAAGCGTGAGGAGCCTCACTTACCGCCGGTTCGACTCGGTTTTCCTGGCAAAGGTGGGTCAAGATCCCTCCGACGACAAGCCCCCGCCGCAGCGGCGGGGCGGTCCGTGCGGACGCCGAGTCCTGCCGCCGCCCGGATGCCAGGTCGACAGGAGTGGATCGGCAGGAGTGGAGGACCCAGGCACGACGGGCCGCCGCAGCACCCGCTGCGAGCGTTCCTTGGGGTGAAGCCGCAGCCGCGGCCGGGCATCTTCGCCAGCCCGAACCCGACAGGTCATCCTTCGCAGGCGGCTGACGAAGGGTTGCGCATGACCGCGCTGAATCGTGTCCCGTCGCTGCTGACCCGGGCCGGTACGGCCTCGGCCCTGACGCTCGCCGTCGCGGGCGCCGGGCTGATGGTCCCCGGCGCCGCGCCCGCGGCGTCAGCCGCCGTGGCCTCGTCCAAGGCCCTCCAGGTCGCGGCGTCGAAGAAGGGCGCGCCGTACAAGTGGGGCGCCTCGGGACCGCACCGGTTCGACTGCTCGGGGCTCACGCTCTACTCGTTCAAGCGGGCGGGCAAGAAGCTGCCCCGCACCGCCGCGCAGCAGTACAACAAGACCCACCATGTCGCCGGGTCCCAGCGCAAACGCGGCGATCTGGTGTTCTTCCACTCGGGCCGGAGCGTCTACCACGTCGGCATCTACGCCGGCAAGGGACGGATCTGGCACTCCCCGAAGACGGGGGCCGTGGTGCGGCTGGAGAAGATCTGGACCAAGAGCGTCTGGTACGGCCGGGTGCGCTGACGCCCGGGACGGACCTGTCCGCGGAGGGTGGCCCGGCGCCGGACCACCCCTCGCCCACCGCCTGCCGCCTGCCGCCCTGGCACGCGGGGCCCTCGCGGTCCCTCGCACGCCCTGCGGTGGCGCGTGCGCGGCGCCCCCGGCGGGCCCGGAAACGCCTCCGAGGGGCCCGGAAGCGGCCGCGTGCCGCCGTGCCGTGCTCTGCCGAGCCGTGCCGTGCCCTGCCGTGCCGCGCGACGTACCGGGCGGGGCCCTTCCCGGTCCGGGCCGCTGCCGAGCGGGACATGTCCGGGGTCGGACGCGTGTCCGGTGTCGGACCGCCGCCGGGCCGACGCCCCACGGGCGCGCCGCGCTCAGCGCGTGGGTGCCTGGTGGACGGCGCCGCCGGGCTCGGACAGGGTGCTCCTCCACGGCAGGGCGATCCACACCGTCTTACCGCCCTCGGCGGTCGGACAGACCGAGAGCCGGCCGCCGCACTCGGCCGCCAGACAGCGGATGATGACCATGCCCCGCCCGTTGTCCTGCTGCACCGCGGCAGGCAGCCGCCGGGGGTAGCGGGGGTGGCTGTCCGTCACACCGATCCGCAGGTGCTCGTCCCGCTCCAGTTCCAGCTCGACGGTGAAGGTGGGGGACTGCCCGCGGGTGTGCTGCACCGCGTTCGTCACGAGTTCCGAGACGATCAGCCGGACGGTGTCCGCCGCGTCGCAGTCCCCCGGCATGCCCCACTCCGTCAGCACGTTGCTCACATACCTCCGGGCCGTGGGGACCGACGCGGGATCGCTCGGCAGCGTGACGGATGCTTCCTGGTGGTCTGCCATGGCGAAGTCGTCCCTTTCCTTTCGGGGCCGCTCGACCGCCCGCCGCGGATGCTTCACTCCCGGGCCCCGGCTACTGCTTCGCGCCAGCGTGCCACTTGGATGCGCTCCCAGGGTGCCGATCCCCCAAGATATGCATATATCTGTCGCCCGAAGCGGTGAACTCTGCGACGGTAGACCGTATTTGGGCGAGCGCGCGCCGGTTCCTCTACCGTCTGCTCAGGAGCCGTCCCCGTACGGGCCGGGAGAGAGCGGCCGTGCGGCCCGAGGGCCAGAGGAGACAGCATGAAGTACGGTCCCGCGGTGCGCCGCCGCAAGCTGGGTGCCGAATTGCGCGCGCTGCGCGTGGGAGCCGGACTCACCAGTGGTGAAGCCGCGCGACTGGTCGGCTGGCACCAGTCGAAAGTGAGCCGGATCGAGACGGGGCGCAGCGGTGTGACGGGCTCGGACGTGCTGCGGCTGCTCGACGCATTCGAGGCGAAAGACCCCCAACTTCGCGAACTCGTCGTGGCGTTGGCGGGGGCCGAGGATGCCGGCGGGCACCATTGGTGGCACGCCTATCGCGGACTTCTGCCGCCGCTGTACCGCGACTTCATCAGCCTGGAATCACAGGCGTGCCGGATCAGGACGCTGGAGACCAGTGTGATGCCGGGGCTGTTGCAGACGCCGGAGTACGCCTACGCGGTGACACGATCCGTTCTCGGTGGCATGCCCGAGCGGCATATCGAGTCGCTGGTGGACGTGCGTCTCGCGCGACAGGCGGTGCTGCACGCGGAGACGCCCCTGCACCTGACGGCCATCCTGGACGAGGCCGTACTCCGCCGCGAAGTGGGCGGAAAAGACATTCTGCAAAGGCAATTGGCACATTTGGCCGAGGTGGCCCAGCTGCCGCATGTCCGGATTCAGGCGCTTCCCTTCTCCGCAGGTGGGCACATCGGTATCACCGGTCCTTTCGTTGTGTTCTCCTTTCCGAACACAACTGATCTGGACGTGGTTGTTCTCGACCATTTGACGAGTAGTCTCTACCTTGAGCGGAAAGACGATCTCACCGCGTACACGGACGCCTTCGAAGCTCTTCTGGGACACGCTCTTCCACCCGAGGACTCACTGAAGTTCATCGCACAGATAGCCGGATAGCCGGACGTGCGGGGGTCGCCGACGCTCCGTCACGCACCGGCACTGCGTCAGGGAGGCACCATGAATGCACTGCCTCGGTACGTTTCCGACAGCATGTCGCTGAGCGGCGCACAGTGGCGGCGCAGCAGCCGCAGCACGGGCGCCAACAACTGTGTGGAGACGGCCCCCTTGCCCTCGGGGCCCGCGGCCGGCCTGCTGGCCGTCCGCGACTCCAAGAACACGGCGGGTCCCGCCGTGCTGTTCGCCCCCTCCGCCTGGGAGGGGTTCATCGGCTCCCTGCGCTGACCGCGCCCCGGGGAGCTGTCCGACTGATCACCCGCACGGCCTCGGCGACCTGTTCGTCGGTGAGGTCGGCGCGGGCGGTCAGCCGCAGCCGTGAGACGCCGTCCGGCACGGACGGCGGACGGAAACAGCCCACCGCCAGTCCCGCCGCCCGGCAGGCCGCGGCCCAGCGCACCGCCCCCTCGGGCGAGGGTGCGCGCACCGAGACCACCGCCGCCTGCGGACGGACGGCCGACAGGCCCTCGGCCACGAGGAGTTGATGCAGCGTCGCCGCGACCTCGCGGGCCCGTGCCGCCCGCCGGGGTTCGCGGCGCAGCAGACGCAGCGCCGCGAGCGCGGCGCCGACGGCGGCCGGCGCGAGGCCGGTGTCGAAGATGAACGTACGCGCCGTGTTGACGAGGTGGTCGATGACCGGCGCCGGTCCGAGGACCGCTCCGCCCTGGCTGCCGAAGGACTTCGACAGGGTCACCGTGGCGACGGTGGCGGGGTCGCCCGCGAGACCCGCCGCGTGCGGGGCGCCGCGTCCGCCCGCGCCGAGGACGCCGAGCCCGTGCGCGTCGTCCAGGATCAGACCCGCCCCGGACTCCGCCGCCACTCGGCCCAGTTCGCCGAGCGGCGCCCGGTCGCCGTCGACCGAGAAGACGGTGTCGCTGACCACCACGGCCGGTCCGTCGTGCGCGGCGAGCGCGGTGCGCACCGCCGCCGGGTCGGCGTGCGGCACGACCCGGGTGGTCGCGCGGGCCAGCCGGCAACCGTCGATCAGGGAGGCGTGGTTGGCGGCGTCGGAGACGATCAGCGTGCCCTGCGGGGCGAGCGCCGTGACGGCCGCGAGGTTCGCCGCGTAACCGGACGACAGCACGAGCGCGGCTTCGAAACCGCAGAACTCGGCCAGTTCGCGCTCCAGTCGCGTGTGCAGCTCGGTGGTGCCGGTGACCAGCCGCGAGCCGGTGGCACCGCCGCCCCACCGGCGGGCCGCCTCGACCGCCCCCGCGATCGTCTCCGGGTGCCGGGTGAGACCCAGATAGTCGTTGCTCGCCAGGTCGAGCAGCGGGGAGTCCGCGGGGCGCGGGCGCAGCGTGCGGACGAGTCCGGCCGTCTCACGGGCCCGGCGCCGCTCATCGAGCCAGCCGAAGGCCAGAGCCGGGGCCGGGGCCGGGGCGGGAGCCGGGGCCGGGGCGGGAGCCGGGGCCGGGGCGCTTACGGGAGCGACGGCAGGGGTAGGGCTGCTGTGCGCCGGAGTCGCCACTCCCTCGGCCCGACGGTCCGCGACGCCCTCGGCTTGTCGGTCCATGACTCCCTCTGTTTGTAGGTAATGCACAGACCCTAGTCGCCCCGCCACCGGCCCAGGATGTGGCAATACCCACACGTCGAGCCCCGTCCTTTGTGCGGACTCTCCTTTCCCCGGAGCCGGTGGATGAGCCAGGATCAGGGCTCATGGACCTGCTGAACACGCTGGTGGACAAGGGGCTTCGGCGCGAGACGCCGAGCCGTGAAGAGGCGCTCGCCGTGCTGGCGACGCCGGACGACGAACTGCTCGACGTGGTGGCCGCGGCCGGCAAGGTGCGCCGCCAGTGGTTCGGGCGCCGGGTCAAGCTCAACTACCTGGTGAACCTCAAGTCGGGCCTGTGCCCGGAGGACTGCTCGTACTGCTCCCAGCGGCTCGGCTCGAAGGCCGAGATCCTCAAGTACACCTGGCTCAAGCCGGACGAGGCGTCGCAGGCGGCGGCCGCCGGGGTCGCGGGCGGCGCCAAGCGGGTCTGCCTGGTGGCGAGCGGGCGCGGTCCCACGGACAAGGACGTCGAGCGGGTCGCGGCCACCATCGACGCGATCAAGTCGCAGAACGAGGGCGTCGAGGTGTGCGCCTGCCTCGGGCTGCTCTCCGACGGTCAGGCCGAGCGGCTGCGCGGCGCGGGCGCCGACGCCTACAACCACAACCTGAACACGTCCGAGGCGACCTACGGCGACATCACCACGACGCACACCTACGCCGACCGGGTCGACACCGTGCGCAAGGCGCACACGGCGGGCCTCTCGGCCTGCTCGGGACTCATCGCCGGCATGGGCGAGAGCGACGAGGACCTGGTCGACGTCGTGTTCGGGCTGCGCGAACTGGACCCGGACTCGGTCCCGGTGAACTTCCTGATCCCCTTCGAGGGGACGCCGCTGGCCAAGGAGTGGAACCTGACGCCGCAGCGCTGCCTGCGCATTCTGGCCATGGTCAGGTTCGTCTGCCCGGACGTGGAGGTGCGGATCGCGGGCGGGCGCGAGGTGCACCTGCGCACGATGCAGCCGCTGGCCCTGCACATCGCCAACTCCATCTTCCTCGGCGACTACCTGACCAGTGAGGGGCAGGCGGGCCACGCGGACCTGGAGATGATCGCCGACGCGGGGTTCGAGGTGGAGGGCACCGACCGGGTGACGCTGCCGGAGCACCGCGCGGGCGGCGGCTGCGGGTCGGTGTGCGGCTCCGGGGAGAGCACCGGGACCGCCGGGGCCACCGGGGCGGCCGAGGCGACCGAGGCGCGGACCGACCTGGTCGCCGTGCGCCGCCGGGGCGCCGGGACGGACCTCGCGCCCAATGCCTGATCCGCGTACCCGCCCGGCCGACCCGCGGATCGAGGAGCTGCTGCGGCTCGACCGGGAGCACGTCTGGCATCCGTACGGTCCCATGCCGGGACGGCAGCAGCCCCTGGTCGTCGAGTCGGCGGCCGGGGTTCGGCTGCGGGTCGCCGGGCACGGCGAGCTGGTCGACGGGATGTCCTCGTGGTGGTCCGCGATCCACGGCTACAACCACCCCGTCCTCAACGAGGCGGCGCGCGGGCAGCTGGACCGGATGAGCCACGTGATGTTCGGCGGGCTCACCCACGAGCCGGCGATCCGGCTCGCGCAGCGGCTCGTCGAGATCTCGCCCGCCGGTCTCGAGCACGTGTTCCTCGCCGACTCGGGGTCCGTGTCGGTCGAGGTCGCGCTGAAGATGTGCCTTCAGTACTGGCGTTCGCTCGGCCGGCCGGAGAAGCGCCGGATGCTGACCTGGCGCGGCGGCTACCACGGCGACACCTGGCAGCCGATGTCCGTGTGCGACCCGGAGGGCGGGATGCACGGCCTGTGGGCCGGGGTGCTGCCGGAGCAGGTGTTCGCGGACGCACCGCCGGACACCTACGAGGAGTCGTACGCGGAGCGGTTGCGGCGCACGGTCGAGCGGCACGCGCACGAGCTGGCCGCCGTGATCGTGGAGCCGGTGGTGCAGGGCGCCGGCGGGATGCGGTTCCACTCCCCCGCCTACCTGCGGGTGCTGCGGGAGGCGTGCGACGCGCACGACGTGCTGCTGGTGTTCGACGAGATCGCCACGGGCTTCGGGCGCACGGGTGCGCTGTTCGCGGCGGATCACGCCGGGCTCACCCCGGACGTGATGTGCGTCGGCAAGGCGCTGACCGGGGGTTATCTGACGCTCGCCGCGACACTGTGCACACCGCGGGTGGCGCGGGGGATCTCGCGCGGCGAGGTGCCGGTGCTCGCGCACGGTCCGACGTTCATGGGCAATCCGCTGGCCGCCGCGGTGGCCTGCGCCTCGATCGATCTGCTGCTCGGGCAGGACTGGCTCGCCGAGGTGAAGCGGATCGAGGCGGGGCTGCGGGACGGGCTGTCGGCGGCGGCCGGTCTGCCGGGCGTCCGGGACGTGCGGGTGCTCGGGGCGATCGGTGTCGTCCAGCTCGACCACGAGGTGGACGTCGCCGCGGCCACCCGCGCCGCCGTCGCGGAAGGGGTGTGGGTGCGGCCGTTCCGCGACCTCGTCTACACCATGCCGCCGTACGTCACGGGTGACGGGGATCTGGCGCGGATCACACGCGCGGTGTGCGCCGCCGCGCGGGAAGGATGAGCGGGCATGACGGTATGGGTGGTCACCGGGACGGGGACCGAGATCGGCAAGACCGTGACGACGGCGGCGCTGGCGGCGGTCGCCGTGCGGGCCGGGCGTTCGGTGGCGGTGCTCAAGCCCGCGCAGACCGGGGTCGCGCCGGGCGAGCCGGGCGATGTCGCCGAGGTGCTGCGGCTGGCCGGTGAGCGGGTGACCGGGGTGGAGCTGGCCCGGTATCCGGAGCCGCTCGCGCCGGGGACGGCCGCGGCCCGGGCCGGGCTGCCGCCGGTGCGGCCCGCCGAGATCGCCGAGACCGCGGTCAAGCTGGCGGCCTCGCACGATCTCGTACTGGTGGAGGGCGCGGGCGGGCTGCTCGTGCACCTCGACGACGAGGGGTCGACGCTCGCCGACGTCGCGCGGCTGGCCGGCGCGCCGGTGCTGGTGGTGGCGCGGGCCGGACTCGGCACGCTGAACGCGGTGCAGCTGACCGCGGAGGCGCTGCGGGCCCGCGGGCTGACACAGACCGGCCTCGTCATCGGGAGCTGGCCCCGGGAGCCGGACCTCGCCGAGCGCTGCAACGTGGCGGACCTGCCGAAGGTCGCCGGGGCCCCGCTGCTCGGAGCGGTGCCCGAGGCGTCCGGGCGGCTCCGGCCCGAGGAGTTCCGGGCGGCGGCCGGGCAGTGGCTGGCGCCCGGGCTGGGCGGGGCCTGGGACGGGGCGGCGTTCGCCCGCGCGTGGGATGCCGCGGGCGCGCGCTGACGGCGCGCCGGGCACCGCGGCCGGCCGGGCCGGCGAACGGCGGCCCGGCCGCGGCGTTGCCGCTCCCCCCGCGCGGGGAACACTCCGGGCAGCACGTCCCAGACCCCGGGGACGTCCCGACACGGAGGAGGCCCGCGATGGCGGACCGACCGCGGAAAGTGACCGGGGATGCCGTACGGCACCCGGTGTTCGCCCGGTTCTACACGGGGCTCAGCGAGCGGATCGAGCCGTTCATGGGGCCCGTGCGCACCGAACTGCTCGCCGGGCTCTGTGGCCGGGTGCTGGAGATCGGGGCGGGGAACGGGCTGAACTTCCGCCACTACCCCGCCACCGTCGCCGAGGTCGTCGCCATCGAACCGGAGCGGGCGCTGCGCCGGGCGGCGGTCGACGCGGCGCGGCGGGCGGAGGTGCCGGTGGACGTGGTGCCCGGCACCGCGCAGGCGCTGCCGGTCAAGAGCGAGGCGTACGACGCGGTCGTGCTCTGCCTGGTGCTGTGCAGCCTGCGGGAGGTGGCGCGGTCCCTGGGCGAGGTGCGCCGGGTGCTGCGGCCCGGCGGCGAGGTGCGGTTCTTCGAGCACGGGCGGGCGCCGGGGCGCGGGATGCGTGCGGTGCAGTCGGGGCTCGACCGGACGGTGTGGCCGCTGCTCTTCGGCGGCTGTCACACGGCGCGCGACACGGTGGGCTGCCTGCGTGACGCCGGTTTCGGGCCGGTCGCGTACCGGGAGCTGATCGTGCCGGACCGCGGACCGCGGCTGCCCACCTCGTACTGCGTGCTGGGCAGCGCCCGGCGTCCGTAGGGCGTGGCCCGGGGTTCACCGGCTCCAGCCGTGCAGTTCCTTCTCGATGTCGTGGACGCTCGCGCCGTCGTTCTTCACCAGCCGGGCCAGCTCCCTCACCTGCTCCGGGGAGGTCGTCACCGGGACGCCGCTCGCCACCAGATAGGCGTAGGCGACGGCGGTGGCGTACATCGCGTTCGACCGCTCCAGCGCCGGTACGTGGATGAGGAGTTGCAGCAGTGCGGCGGCGCGCGCCTGCGGGGTGTCGTAGACCGGCAGGTCGAGGATGCGGGCGCGGGCCCGGGCGGCGGCCGCCACGAGGGCGCCCCAGTCGGTGATGCGCGGGTCGCCGGGGGTCTTCTGCTCGGCGACCATCAGCAGCCAGGCGAGGTCGACCGTGACGCGCGGGGTGCCGCTCGCGTCACTCAACGGGACGGCGCCGGCCTTCGGTGTCCGGGCCGAACTCCTCGGCGAACACCGTCTCGTAGCGCCGCATGAAGTCGGCGGCGGCGTCGACGAACATGCGGCCCTGCTCCCCCGCGTCCCGCCGGACGAGGTCCTCGATGTAGCGGTTCACGCTCATCCCGCGGGCCAGCGCCCGCTCGCGGGCGGCGCGCGCGGTGTCCGCGTCGACCCGCACGTTCAGCTGCGTCTTCGGCATGTCCTCACGCTAGCGCCGGTCCACTAGCACCCACAAGGCCCGCGAATGTGGACCGGCGCCCCGTGTCAGGCGTTCAGGGCCGCCTCCGCGATGGCCGGGAGCGCCAGGTAGCACAGGTCGCGGTACTGCATGTCGGCCCAGGCGTCGCCGTGCGGCCAGGCCGAGGTCTTGACGACGACGACCCGGCGGTCGCGGTCGGCGTAGACGAACTGGCCGCGCATGCCGTCCGCGGTGACCCGGCGCCCCGCCGCGTCCAGCGGCCACCAGTGGTGGCCGAACCCGGCGTGCGCGGTGATCGACACGGGCAGCCGGCCCGGGTGCAGGAACGGCTCACCGGGGCGGCTCGACGTGTCGGTCCACTCCTGCGGGACGAGGGCGCGCCCGTCGACGCGGCCGTCCATCTGGAGCAGGCCGAGGCGGGCCCAGTCGCGGGCGGTCGCCGCGAGCGAGCCGCCGGCCATGGCGACGCCGTGCGGGTCCTGGCCGACGACGGCCGGGTGCTCGGCGCCGAGGTCGTTCCACAGGCGGCCCAGATGGGTGGCGAAGTCGAGGCCGGTGGCTCGTTCGCGGACCCAGTCGAGGACGAGCGAGTCGGCGGTGCAGTACGTGAACGAGGTGCCGGGGGTCCGGCCGGGCGGGATGGAGGTGAGCTGCTCGCGCAGGCTGCCGCGGCCCTCGCGCAGGGGGGCGACGAGCCGGGCGGCGGGCGAGGCCGGGTCGCGGTGGTCCTCCGCCCAGTCCACGCCGGTGGTCATGGCGAGCAGATGACGGACCGTCACCTCGCGGTAGCCGCAGGCGGGGTCGTCGAGTTCGGGGACGTAGGAGCGCGCGGGCGCGTCGAGGTCGAGGTCCGCGACGGTCCCGACGAGGAGGGCGAGGGCCGACTTGGTCGCGGAGTTGCCGAGCAGCCGGTCCTCGGGCGTGACGCCGTGGAAGTACCGCTCGTGCACCAGGGTCCCGTCGACGATCACGACGAGCGAGGTGGTGCAGGTGAGGTCGAGGAACTCGTCGAGGTCCATGGTCCGTCCGGCACCGGTCACCCGGACGGCGAGCGGGCGCTCGGCGCGCGGCCAGGGCCGCGGCGCGGCGGACCGGGGGATCTCGGTCGAGCACGGGATCAGCCGTTGCGGTTCGCGCAGCGCGTCGATGTCGGGGCGGGCCAGGGGGGCGGTGGCCATCAGGTGCCTTCTCCTACGGGTGCGGGGCGGTCGCCGTCCTCCCGGCCGGGGGTGTCGGTGAGCAGTTGCCGGGTGTACGGGTGCGCGGGCCGGTCCAGGACCTCGGCGGTCGGGCCCTCCTCCACGATGCGGCCGTCGGAGAGGACGGCGACCCGGGTGGCGAGCGAGCGGACGAGGGCGAGGTTGTGGGTGACGAACAGCATCGACAGGCCGCGGCTGGTGCGCAGGTCGTCGAGCAGGGTCACGATCGACGCCTGTACGGAGACGTCGAGCGCGGAGGTCACCTCGTCGCAGATCAGCAGCTCGGGCTCGCAGGCGAGCGCGCGGGCGATCGCGACGCGCTGGCGCTCGCCGCCGGAGAGCCGGTCGGGGCGCAGGTCGGCGACGCCGGGCGCGAGCATGACCTGGGCGAGCAGCTCGTGGACGCGCTCGGTGGCGGCGGCGCCGCGGGCGAGGCCGAACAGTTCCAGCGGCCTGCGGATGATCTTGCCGACCGTCATCCGGGGATTGAGCGCCAGGTAGGGGTTCTGGAACACGTACTGGACGGCCTTGCGCAGCTCGCGGCCGCGCCGGCGGGCGCCGGGCGGCATCGGCGCGTCCTGGAAGGTGACGCTGCCGGTCCACTCGTCGTGCAGTCCGCCGATGGCCCGGGAGAGGGTCGACTTGCCGCTGCCGGACTGGCCGACGACGGCCACGCACTCGTTGCGGCCGACGGTGAGGTCGATGCCGTGCAGGATCTGCCGGGATCCGTAGTGGGCGGTCAGCGCCTCGACGGTGAGGACGGGGGCGGGGCGCTCGGTGGCGGCGGGCGGGGCGACGGTGAACGTCAGCGGGCGGGCGCGGACGTGGTCCACCCGGCGGCAGCGGGCGCGCACGTCGCTGCCGGTGACGGCGGTCAGCTCCGGCTCCCGCTGCGCGCAGGCGTCCTCGGCGAAGTCGCAGCGGTCGCGGAACCGGCAGCCGGTGGGGCGCCGGCCCGGTGAGGGGGTGCTGCCGGGGATGCCGGTGAGCACGCGGGCCTCGTTGACGCTGGGGACGGCGGTGAGCAGGGCGCGGGTGTACGGGTGCGAGGGCGCGGCGAAGACGGTCCCGCGCGGGCCGATCTCGACGATGCGGCCCGCGTACATCACGGCGACGCGGTGCGCGAACTCGCGGACGACGGCGAGGTCGTGGGTGACGTAGACGGCGGCCACGTCGTGCCGGGCGCACAACTCCCGCACCGTGGACAGGACATGGGCCTGGGTGGTGACGTCGAGGCCGGTCGTCGGCTCGTCCAGGACGAGGACGCGGGGCCGCAGCGCGAACGCCATGGCGATGCCGACGCGCTGCAACTGCCCGCCGGAGAGCTGGTGCGGGTAGCGGCGCAGGAAGGCGTCGTCGTCGGGCAGCGCGACCTCGGCGAGCACCTCGCGGACGCGGGCGTCGCGTTCGGCCGGGGTGCCCGCGTGGTGGACGTCGAGGACCTCGCGGATCTGGCTGCCGACGCGCATCACGGGGTTGAGGGAGGCGGCGGGGTCCTGCGGCACGTAGGCGACCTCGGAGCCGCGGCGCCTGCGGGCCTCCGCGGCGGGGGCGCCGAGCAGTTCGCGGCCGTCGAGGACGACCTCGCCGGCGTCGACGCGGGCGCCCCGGCGGGTGTGGGCGAGCAGGGCCGTGGCGATGGTGGTCTTGCCGCTGCCGGACTCGCCGACCAGGGCCAGGATCTCGCCCGCGGCGACGTCGAAGCTGATGTCGTCGACGACGTCGGGGCCGGTGCGGCCGAGCACCACGCGCAGGCCGGTGACGGTGCAGGACGCGGCGGCGGTACCGGTGCCGGGTTCGACGTCGGTGATCGGTGGGGTCATCGGGTGGCTCCCTTCGGAGCGGGGGAAGGGACGGCTCACGCCCGCTCACCCGGCCCGGAACCGGCCGCCGCGCGGGCGATGCCGTCGGCGATCAGGTTCGTGCCCAGGGCGAGGACGGCGATGGCGACGACCGGGGCGAGGATCGCCCAGGGCTGGACGGCGAGGGCCAGTCGGTTCTCGTTGATCATCAGGCCCCAGTCGGCGGCGCTGGGGTCGGAGGCGAAGCCGAGGAAGCCGATGGAGGCGACCAGGCCGACCGAGTAGGTGAGCCGCAGGCCGAGTTCGGCGAGGAGCGGGGCCGACATGTTCGGCAGCAGCTCGCGGAACAGGATCCGGGTGCGCTTCTCGCCGAGCGCCTCGGCGGACTGGATGAACTCGCGGGTCGCGAGGCCGGTCGTCATGCCCCGGGTGAGGCGGGCGACGCGCGGCGCGTGCGAGACGCCGACGACCACGACGACCAGCCAGCGCTTGGGCCCGGCCACCGACAGCAGCACCAGGACCAGCACGATCTGCGGGAAGGCGAGGATCACGTCGCAGATCCGCATGACGACCTCGTCGAGCCAGCCGCGCGCGTAGCCGGCGACGAGCCCGGCGGCGACGCCGAGCACCATGCCGAGGACGGTGGCGGACACGGCGGTGACGACGACCCAGTCGCCGCCCGCGAGGAGCCGGCTCCACACGTCCTGGCCGAGGTAGTCGGTGCCGAGGAGCGCGCCGGGCGCGGCGTCCGAGTAGGGGGCGCCGACGATGTCGTTCTCCCCGTGCGGGGAGAACAGCGGGCCGAGGAAGGCGATGCCCACGATGCCGACGGTGAGCACGATGCCCACCCAGGTGCGGCCGGAGGCGAGCGCGCCGCGCAGCCGGAAGCGGCGCGGGACCGGGTCCGTCCCGGTCGTGCCGGTCTTGGTGTCGAGCACAGCGGTGGCCATCACCGCACCCCCGTCCGGAGTTTGGGTGTCACGAGGATGGTCAGGACGTCGGCGATCAGGTTGACGACGACGTAGACGGCGGCGATCAGCAGGGCGAGGGCCTGGATCACCGGGACGTCCCGGTTGCGTACGGCGTCGACCAGGGCGGTGCCGATGCCGGGGTAGAGGAACAGGCTCTCCACCACGACGACTCCCCCGGCGAGCCAGGCGAGTTGCAGGGCCATGACCTGGATGGCGGGCACGACGGCGTTGCCGAGGGCGTGCCGGGCGACGGCGCGGCGCTCGGGGACGCCCTTGAGGCGGGCCATCTCGACGTAGTCGCTCTCCAGGACCTCGATGAGGCTGGCGCGCAGGATCCGGGCGACGTAGGGGACGACGGCCAGGGTGAGCGTCGCCACCGGCAGGATCATGACGACGGGGTCGGTCCAGGGTCCGCCGGCCCAGGAGACCGCCACGGACGGCAGCCAGGTGAAGACGACGGTGGAGAAGAGGGTGACGAGCAGGATGCCGATCACGAACTCGGGGAGCGCGGCGGTGCCGAGCAGGGCGACCTGGATGACGTGGTCGACGGCGCTGTCGCGGCGGCGGGCCGAGTAGAGGGCGACGAGTGCCGACAGCGGGGCGATGATGACGGCCGCGATGGCGACCAGGACGGCGCTGTTGACGATCTTCCCGCCGATGAGCGCGGAGACCGGGCCCTTGGTGGCGAGCGAGGTGCCGAAGTCGCCCGTGAGGACGCCGCCGAGCCAGGAGAAGTACTGGTGCACGGCGGACTGGTCGAGGCCGAGGTCCGAGCGGAGCGCGGCCAGGCGTTCGGGGGTGGCCGAACGGCCGAGGATGGCCTGGGCCGGGTCGCCGAGCAGATGGGTGGCGGTGAAGACCAGGAGGGATATCAGCCAGAGGGTGAGGGCCGCCATGCCGACGCGGCGCAGCGCCCACAGGGTCCAGGTGCGTGTCGGGCTGGGGGCGTCGTCGCGGTGGAGGGACCCGTCCGCCGCGGGGACCGCCGCCGGCTCAGTCACTGACCGAGACATTGCGGAACTCGTAGTTGGACAGCGGGAGGTTGGCGTTCGGGGTGAAGCCGGTGACGTTGGCCGCGTAGGCGTCCACCTGGTTCTTGAATCCCCAGACGATGTGTCCGCCGCGGTCGTACTCGATCTTCTGTGCGGCCTGGAGCAGTGCTTTGCGTCTGTCGGGGTCGAATTCGCGTCGGGCCCGGGTCATGAGGCTGTTGAACTCCGGATCGTTCCAGTGGGTCTCGTTGTACGGGGAGGACTTGAGGGAGCCGGAGTCCACCTGCGCGACGTAGTTCCGGGTGATCCAGTAGTCCTGGGCGAAGGGCCAGCTCAGGTAGCGGTCGCCGTAGAAGGTCGCCGCGTCGGTGATGCGGACGTCGACCTTCACCCCGGCGCCCTTGGCCTGCTGGGCGAAGAGCTGGGCGGCCTCGATGGAGCCGGCGCCGATGCCGGAGGAGGTGACGAGCTCGACCCGCAGGTCCTCGTGTCCGGCGGCCTTGAGGAGGGAGCGGGCGCGGGCCAGGTCCTGGTGGCGCTGGGGCAGGTGACCGGCGTAGGCCGGGTCGAGCGGCGAGTACATGTCATTCCCGACGCGGCCCTGGCCGCCGAGCACCTGCTCGACCATCTGCGGCCGGTCGACGATGAGCCGGAAGGCCTGCCGGACCCGGACGTCGTCGAAGGGGGCGGTGTCGACCCGCATCGTGAGGGGGTTCCAGGAGCCGGTCTTGGAGATCAGCACCCGCCCGCCCTGGTTCTTGATCATCTCGATGTACGCGGGCGGCAGGTTGTCGATGGCGTCGAGCTGGCGGCTCAGCAGCGCGTTGATCTTCGCGGTGTCGTCGGGGAAGTCGAGGATGTGCACCTCGTCGAGGTACGCGGGCCGCCGCCAGTAGCCGTCGAAGCGCCGGAAGGTGGACCGGTCGCCGGGCGTGAACGAGCGGAAGACGAACGGCCCGGTGCCGACCGGCCGCCTGAGGTCGAAGTCCTCCGGGACGATGCCGAGCGTGTACTGGGCGAGCAGGTCCTCGAACAGCGCGTACGGGACCGTCAGCGGGATCCGTACCGTGGTGGCGTTCTCCCGCTTCAGGCCCTTCGCGTCGAGCATCGCGAGGCTGCCCGCCCCCGCGGTGGGCGCCTTGGGGTCGACGACGCGGCGCAGGGTCGCGATGACATCGTTGGCATCGAGCGTCCTGCCGTTGTGGAACTCGATGCCCCGGCGCAGCTTGACCACCCAGGTCCTGCCGTCCTTGGACGATTCGAGGGACTCGGCGAGCAGCGGCTTGATGCGGTAGTCGGCGTCGTGCGTGAAGAGCGGCTCGAAGAGGTTCACGACACGGGACTGGTCGGGGTACGTCAGCGGGCTGTGCGGGTCGAGGCTGTCCTTCGCGCTGCCGCCGCTGACGCCGACGCGCAGCACGCCGCCGCGCCGCGGCTTCCCGTTCGACGCGGCGACGACGGGCCGCGAGCAGGCACTGAGCAGGCCCGCGGCCGGGACGGCGCCGGCGAGCAGCGCGCCGCCGCGCAGGACGCGGCGGCGGCTCAGTGCGCGGGACCGGACCCGGGAATCGTCGCCGGGCGGAGAAACACTGTCGGACATGGTGGGGCCTCGCCTCCAGATCACAGGACATTCCGTACGTTCACATGGCGCGATCGCCGCTCGGATGCTGAGAACATAGATACGGCCGTGAGGGAGGTCAAGTGAGGAAGATCCAGGTCGCAGGCCATGCGCCTGCGCTTCTGCCCACGATCACCACTTGTATTCCCCCCAGTGAAGAACAGGGCGAGAGAGCCGAGGGACCGAGACCTATGCCGAACACCCGGCACACCACGAACGACACCGAATCCCCGCAGGTCGGCGAGGGTGCGAGCCCCACCGGCACGGTGCAGTCCCTGGAGCGCGCGATCACCTTGCTGCGGGCCGCGGCGGACAGCGCGCCGGAAGGGGACACCGCCACGAATCTCGCGGCCCGCTGCGACCTGAACCGGGCGACGGCCTGGCGTCTGCTGTCGACCATGGAGCGGTTCGGCCTGGTGGAGCGCAGCCCGGTGACCCACCGCTACACGATCGGCTTCGAGGTGGCCCGGATGGGGTCGGCCGCCGGGTACGACGGGCTGATCCGGCGCGCGCACGGCACCCTGCGCCGGGTCAGTGCGCAGACCGGCGAGACGGCCGACCTCGCGGTGGTGCAGCAGCTCGGGCTCACCTATGTCGACGAGGTGACACCGCCGGTGGTGCTCAGCGCCAAGTGGCTCGGCCGGCAGGTGCCGTTGCACGCGACGTCGACCGGCAAGGCGCTGCTCGCCTGGCTGCCCGAGGAGGAGGGGGACGCGCTGCTCGGCGACGCGCTGGAGGCGTTCACGGACACCACGATCACCGACCGGCGACGGCTGCGGGCGGATCTCGAACGGACCCGGGAGCGCGGCTACAGCGTCTGTCTGGGCGAGATGGAACGCAGCCTGTACGGCGTCTCCGCTCCGGTGCTCGGCAGCGGGGGCCGGCCGTTCGCGGTGGTCAGCATCTGGGGGCCGCACGACCGGGTGCCGGAGTCGCGCTTCGACACCCTCGGACCGCTGGCGCGGGCCGCGGCGGAGGAGATCGGGCGGGCCGCGCAGACGCTCTGACCCCACGCGGTCCGCGTTCATATGGTGCGACGCAGGCTCGCATCATGAAACGAGGGCTTGAGAGGGAGGAGGGTGCGCGGTTACGGTCGTGACGTCCCGACGCCGAGCCGCACGGCCCCCGGGCCCGGCTCCGCCGTCCCCCGACCCCGTCCCCGACCCCGTTTCCGTCGCCCGCCCGCCTTTCCCCCGAGAGGATCCGACGCGACCCATGAACCAGGACGTCATCATCACCTGCGCCCTCACCGGCGCCGGTGACACCGTGCGCAAGAGCCCCCACGTCCCCGTCACCCCCGAGCAGATCGCCGCCTCCGCGGTGCGGGCCGCCGAGGCCGGCGCCGCCGCGGTCCACATCCACGTACGCGATCCGGAGACCGGCGCGCCCTCGCGCGACCCGCGGCTGTACCGGGAGGTCGTCGAGCGCATCAAGGAGACCGGCACCGACGTCGTCATCAACCTCACCGCCGGGATGGGCGGCGACCTCGTCGTCGACCCCGACGAGCCGCTGCGGCAGCTGCCCGGCACCGACCTCGTCGGCGGTCTGGAGCGGCTGCCGCACGTCGAGCAACTGCTGCCGGACATCTGCACCCTGGACTGCGGCTCGCTGAACTTCGGCGACGGCTCGAACCTCTACGTCTCCACGCCCGACATGCTGCGCGCCGGGGCCCGCCGCATCCAGGAGCTGGGCGTGCGGCCCGAGTTGGAGATCTTCGACACCGGACAGCTGTGGTTCGCCAAGCAGTTGCTCGCCGAAGGACTGCTCGACGACCCGACCGTGTTCCAGCTCTGCATGGGCGTCCCCTGGGGAGCGCCCGCCGACCCCGGGGTGCTCCAGTCGATGGTGCACATGCTGCCCGAGGGCGCGCGGTGGGCGAGCTTCGCGCTCGGCCGGATGCAGATGCCGTGGGTGGCCCAGTCGGTCCTGCTCGGCGGGCACGTGCGGGTCGGCCTGGAGGACAACCTGTATCTCGGCAAGGGCGTCAAGGCCACCAACGCCCAGCTCGTGGAGCGCGCCGTGACGCTCGTCGAGGCGATGGGCGCCCGGATCGCCACCCCCGACGAGGCCCGCCTCCAGCTCGGTCTCAAGCCCCGCGGCTGAGGCCCGACCCACCCAAGGAGTCCTCGCTTGACCTTCACCGAGAAGACCTCCCCCGAGTCCGTGCGCCGCGTCGCCTGCGTCGGCGCCGGAGTGATCGGCGGCGGCTGGGTCGCGCACTTCCTCGGCCGCGGCTACGACGTCACCGCGTGGGACCCCGCGCCCGACGCCGGGGCCCGGCTGCGGCGGCTGGTGGACGCGGCCTGGCCCGCACTCGAACAGCTGGGGCCCGCCCCGGGCGCGTCGCCCGACCGGCTCACCGTCACCGACACCCTCGAAGAGGCCGTCGTACACGCCGAGTTCGTCCAGGAGAGCGCTCCGGAGAAGCTGGAGCTGAAGCGCGAGCTGCTCGCGCGGCTGGACGCGGCGACCCCCGCCGGGGTCGTGATCGCCTCCTCCACCTCCGGCTATCCGATGACCGACATGCAGACGACGGCGGGCGGCCCCGGCCGGCTCGTCGTCGGGCACCCCTTCAACCCGCCGTACCTGATACCGCTCGTCGAGGTGGCGGGCGGCGAGCACACCGACCCGGGGGCCGTGGCCTGGCTGTCCCGCTTCTACGAGCGCGCGGGCAAGTCCGTGATCACCATGGACCGCGAGGTGCCCGGCTTCATCGCCAACCGCCTCCAGGAGGCCCTGTGGCGCGAGGCGCTGCACATGGTGGCGAACGGCGAGGCGACGGTCGCCGACATCGACCGGTCCATCACCGAGGGGCCCGGCCTGCGCTGGGCGGTCATGGGCCCGATGCTCACGTTCGCGCTGGCGGGCGGCGAGGGCGGCATGGCCCACATGCTCGACCACTTCGGGCCGTCCCTGAAGTCGCCGTGGACCCGGCTCGAAGCCCCCGAGCTGGACCGGGAGCTGTACGACGCCGTGGTGTCCGGCTGCGACGCCGCCGCCGCCGGGCGCACCGTCGCCGACCTGGTCGGCGAGCGCGACCGGGACGTCATCGCCGTGCTGCGCGCGACCGGCCGGCTGCCCCGGGGCGGTGACGCGTGAGCGCCCCACCGCTGTTCCACGCGACGGTACGGCCCGAGTGGATCGACTACAACGGCCACATGAGCGAGGCGTTCTACGTCCTGGTCTTCGGGTTCGCGACCGACGCCCTGATGGACCGCACCGGCGTCGACGCCGCCTACCGCGAGCGCACCGGCTGCTCGCTGTACACCGTCGAGTCCCACGTCCGCTATCTGCGGGACGTCCCCGAGGGGACCGCGCTCACCGTGCGCACGCGGGTGCTCGGCGCGGCCGGGAAGAAGGTCCGGTTCGCGCACGAGATGTCCGCGGGCGGCCCGGACGCCGTCGCCACCATCGAACTGCTCGCCCTGTACGTCGACCAGCGGGCGGGCCGGGCCGTCGCCCTCCCCGACGCGCTGCGCGACCGGCTCTCGGCGCTGGCGGAGCCGGCGCCGCCGTGGGCGGGACGGTCGGTCACCGGCCCCTGAAAGCCGTTGCGGCGCGCGGCCCCCGCCTGGTTGCGTACGCGTCATGAACGATCTCCGCATCCGGTCCGCCGCCCCCACCGATCTCGACGCCGTGCTCGCCTTCTGGAAGGTGGCCGCCGAGGGCACCAGCATCAGCGACGACCGCGCGGGCGTGGAGCGCCTGGTCGCCCGCGACCACGCGGCGCTGCTGCTCGCCGAGCGCGACGGCGAGCTGGTGGGGACGGTGATCGCCGGGTTCGACGGCTGGCGGTGCCATCTGTACCGGCTCGCCGTCCGTCCGGACGCACGCCGGCAGGGCATCGGGTCGGCACTGCTCGCGGCGGCCGAGGAGCGGTTCCTCGCACTCGGCGGGCGGCGCGCCGACGCGATGGTCCTGGACCGCAACGCGGCGGCGCACCCCGCGTGGACGGCGGCCGGTTACGCACCCGAGCCGCAGTGGAGCCGCTGGGTCAAGCCGCTGACCGAGCGGTAGCGTGACGAACGCTTTGCCGATCCTTTACCATGGGCCCGTGCCCCGCATCGCGCGGGGCACGCCAGACCTCTCCAGTGAAAGGTGTGAGCGTCCGCCCATGGGCGAGCCTCCCAGTACCCGGTCGAACCCCCTGCGCGGTCCCCGAGATCGCGCGCCGCAGCCGTCCCTGGCCGATCATGGGACGGAGGTGACGACCCGATGATGACCGAAGTACTCCTGCTCGCCGTCGCAGTGCTGCTCTCGCTGGCCTGCGGCGCCTTCGTGGCCGCCGAGTTCTCGCTCACCACCGTCGAGCGCGGTGAGCTGGAGGATGCCGTCGAGCGGGGCGAGCGCGGCGCCGCCGGCGCGCTGAAGGCCGCGCGCAACCTCACCTTCCAGCTCTCGGGCGCCCAGCTCGGCATCACCGTGACCAACCTGGTCGTCGGCATGCTCGCCGAGCCGTCCATCGCCAAGCTCATCGCGGGGCCGCTGGAAGGCCTCGGTATCCCGAAGGGCGCGTCGACGTCCGTGGCGCTGGTGCTGGGCACCGCGCTGTCGACGGTGTTCCTGATGGTCGTCGGTGAGCTGGTGCCGAAGAACTGGGCGATCTCCTCGCCGCTGGCGGTCGCCAAGCGGGTGGCCACGCCGCAGCGCTGGTTCAGCGCCGTCTTCCGGCCCTTCATCACCCATCTGAACAACACCGCGAACCGGCTCGTGCGCCGCTTCGGCATCGAGCCGACCGAGGAGCTGGCCTCCGCGCGCGGGCCGCAGGAGCTGATGGCGCTGGCCCGGCACTCCGCCAAGGCGGGCGCCCTGGAGGCGGACACCGCCGAGCTGTTCGTCCGCACCCTGAACCTGGCCGACCTGACCGCGGAGAACGTGATGACGCCGCGCGTCCAGGTCGTCGCCCTCGACGTGCAGGCCACCTGCGAGGACGTGGCGAACGCGACCCGGGCCACCGGCCTGTCCCGCTTCCCCGTCTTCCGCGGCAACCTCGACTCCGTCGTCGGCATCGTCCACATCAAGGACGTGCTCGCCGTGCCCGCCGCGCAGCGCGCCCGCTCGCGCGTGTCCGAGCTGCTGCGCGAACCGCTCCTGGTGCCGGAGACGCTCTCCGTCGACCAGCTCCTGGACCGGCTGTCCGGCAGGCGGACCATGGCCGTCGTCATCGACGAGTACGGCGGCACGGCCGGTGTGGCCACCCTGGAGGACATCGTCGAGGAGGTCGTCGGCGAGGTGCGCGACGAGCACGATCCGCACGAGACGCCCGACATCGCGCCCGCCGGCGCGGACGACGCGGGCCGCGCGGTGTACTCGGCCGACGGCGCCGCCCGCACCGACCAGCTCGCCCGGGTCGGGCTGCGCGCCCCCGACGGTCCGTACGAGACCCTGGCCGGGCTCGTCGCCACCGAGCTGGGCCGCATCCCCGACACCGGCGACAGCGTCGAGGTCGCCGGGTGGCGGCTCGACGTCGTGGACGCGCACGGACACCGTGCCGCGCGCGTGCTGCTGCACGCACCGCTCGCCACCGACACCGTGCGGGAGGAGGCCCGATGACCGCGATCCAGCTCCTGATCGGCCTGGCGACCCTCGTCGTCAACGCGTTCTTCGTCGGCGCCGAGTTCGCGCTGATCTCCGTACGGCGCAGCCAGATCGAGCCGCACGCCGAGGAGGGCGACCGCCGGGCGCGCAGCGTCCTGTGGGGCCTGGAGCACGTGTCGGCGCTGCTGGCCGCGGCGCAGCTCGGCATCACGCTGTGCACCCTGGTGCTCGGCATCGTCGCCGAGCCGGCCATCGCCCATCTCCTGGAGCCGGTCTTCGACGCCGTCGGGATGCCGCACGGGCTGGTCCATCCGATCGCGTTCGTGATCGCGCTGGCCGTGGCGACGTATCTGCACATGCTGCTCGGAGAGATGGTCCCGAAGAACATCTCGCTCGCCGAGCCGGTGCGCGCCGCGCTGGCGCTCGGCCCGCCGCTGGTCGCCGTCGCGCGCGCCCTGCGCCCGGTGATCTTCGCCGTCAACGCCTTCGCGAACACGCTGCTGAGACTGTTGCGCGTGGAGACGAAGGACGAGGTCGCGGCGACGTTCTCGGACAGCGAGCTGGCCCGGCTGGTCCGGGACTCCTCGGAGGCCGGTCTGATCGACGACCGCGCGCAGGAACGGCTGCACGACGCCCTGGAGCTGGGCCGCCGCCCGGTCAAAGACGTGGTGCTGCCGCTGGAGAAGGTCGTCTACGCGCGCGTGGGCGTCACTCCCGAGCAGTTGGAGCAGCTGTCGGCCGAGTCCGGGTTCTCGCGCTTCCCGGTCGTCGACGAGGGCCGGCGCATCGTCGGCTACCTCCACGTGAAGGACGCGCTGGACGCGACGCCGCGCGATCTGCCGTTCCGGGTGCCGGACATGCGGTCCATCGCGCGGGTGCGCGAGGCGACCCCGCTGGACGACGTGCTGACCGCGATGCGGCGCAGCCGGACGCATGTCGCGGCGGTGCTCGGCGCGGACGGCCGGCTCGCGGGCCTGGTGACCATGGAGGACCTGCTGCGCGAGCTGTTCGGCCAGCCCGTGTGAGGGGCGGCGTGCGGGCCGGGTTCAGTCCGCGCGCCGCGCCGCGGGTTCGCCGGTGGGGGTCTCCAGGATCCCGGGTCCGTGGGGGCCGACGCCCGCGGCGCCGAGCGCGGTGAGCACCGCCAGCACCGTGGCGAGGCCCGCCGTGCCGAGCGCCGCCGCCCAGTCGACGTCGAGCAGGCTGGTCGCCCCGGCGACCAGGACGGCCGCCAGTGACTGTGCGAAGGTCCGGACGGCCCGTTCGGCGGTGGCCTTCCAGAAACTCGTCGTCCACATGCTGCCCATGCCCATACCGGTCTCCCCCGCTCTGTTCCGTGCCCCGGGTTTTCCGTTCCTGTGCCGGCCCGGTGCTCCCGGCATACCGCCGTACCCGCCCGCTGCCCAGACCTGCGGCGGACGCGACCGGTGGGGCCGGGATACCATCACTGGCGCCATGCAGATGAATGCCAACTACACCAGTCTTGTCGCGGTCGGCGACTCCTTCACCGAGGGCATGTCGGACCTGCTGCCCGACGGCTCCTACCGCGGCTGGGCCGACCTGCTGGCCGCCCGGATGGCGGCGCACACCCCGGGCTTCCGCTACGCGAACCTGGCGGTGCGCGGCAAGCTCATCGGGCAGATCGTCGACGAGCAGATCGACGTCGCCGCGTCGATGCGGGCCGACGTCGTCACCCTGGTGGGCGGGCTCAACGACACCCTGCGCCCCAAGTGCGACATGGTCCGGGTCCGCGACCTGCTCACCGAGGCCGTCGAGAAGCTGGCGCCCTCGTGCCGGCAGTTGGTGCTGATGCGCAGCCCGGGCCGCAACGGCCCGGTCATGGAGCGGTTCCGGCCGCGCATGGAGGAGCTGTTCGTCTGCATCGACGACCTCGCGGCCCGGCACGGCGCGCTCGTCGTCGATCTGTACGGGGCCGGTGTCCTCGGGGACCAGCGGATGTGGGACGTGGACCGGCTGCATCTGACGGCGGAGGGGCATCGCCGGGTCGCCGGGGCGGTCTGGGAGGCGCTCGGCCACGCCAGCGAGGACGACTGGCGGTCGCCGCTGCCGCCCGCGGTCCGGGCGACCTGGGTGACGCGCCGCGTCAGCGACGCCCGCTTCGCGCGGCAGCACCTGGTCCCGTGGATCGGCCGCCGGCTGACCGGCAGGTCCTCGGGGGACGGCCGGCCGCCGAAGCGGGCCGACCTCACCCCGTACGACGACTGAGTCCGGGGGCCGGGACGGGCGCGTGCCCCGACGGGCACGGGGCTCGTCGGGGCACGCGGTCGTCCGGAGGGCGGTGTGCTGTCACCACGCTCCGGGGGCGGGCGGAGCGACGACGGCCGGACGGTCGTCGCAGGTGATGGTGTTCGGCAGCTCCCAGGGGGCGAGCCAGGGGCCGGTGGTGCCGCCCCCGTCGTTGCCGCCGAGGTCCCGGACGGTGAACTCGGATCCCGTCGAGGGGAAGTTGAAGGATCCGCAGTTGTTGATGCCGACGGCGCCGACGTTGCGGGCGTCGACGTTCTCGAAGGAGGCCGAGCCGGCCGCGCGGGCGCTGAGCACCGAGGTGCCGGTGCCGTCCACCCGGATGTCCTTGAAGTGGACGCCCTCGATCCGGTACTTGTCCTTCACCGGGAAGTCGGACACGAACATGATCGCGTTGTAGGTGTTGTCCAGGAAGTGGTCGCCGGTGACCCGGATGTCCGCGTCGATGTCCTTCTCCAGCGCGTAGAACCAGATGGCGCCGAGACCGATCCGCCAGTTCAGCTCGAACGTGCCGGCGCGCACCGTCGTGTTGTCCGTGATGTCGAGCTTTCCGGTGAACGGCTCGGCGCCGAAGCGCGAGCCGACCTGGATGGCGCTGCCCTCCCGGACCGGGTCGGCGATCAGGTTGCCGGTGACGGTGTTGTCCGTGCCGCCGTAGATCGCGATGCCGTTGGCGAGGACGGGCGTCTGGACGGTGTTGTGCGCGAAGGTGTTGCGCGCGTTGCCGGTCTTCTCGGACCACATGGCGAGCGCGTCGTCGCCGGTGTTGCGGACGAAGTTGCCGGAGACCGTGGAGTCGGTCACGCCGGTGTGGAAGTTGAGGCCGTCGGCGATCTGGTCGGCGATGACGTTGTCGGTGACGCGCAGTCCGCGCATCGGGCCGTCGAACCACAGGCCGACCTTGGTGTGGTGCAGGTACAGGCCGGAGACGCTGGAGTCGCTGAGCGCGCCGCCCACGGCGTTGACCTGGTCGGTGTCGACGCGCTCGCGCACGTCGCCCTCGACGGCGAAGCCCGACAGGTGGACGTCGCTGCTGCCGCCGTCCGCCGCGTCCTTGCCGTAGAAGCCGACCCCGGTGTGCACGGAGCCGTCCGGTGCCGGGGTGCTCAGGGCGACCTCGCGGCCCTTGAAGATGGTGTACCAGCTGCCCGCGCCGACGATCGTCACGTCGTCCACGACGATGTGCCGGTCGACCTTGTACGTGCCCGGCGGGACGTAGACCTTCAGGTGCTTGCGCTGGGCGAAGGCGATGGCTCTGTCCAGGGCGCCGGCGGAGTCGCGGCGGCCGAGCGGGTCGGCGCCGAAGGCGAGCACGTTCGCGGCGACGGGCACGACGCGCGGCGGGGCCACGAGCTCGGAGTCGAGGAGGTCGATCACGGTCCAGGCGGCCGGGGTGCGGGCCGGCACGCTCAGCCGCACCGTGTCCCCCGCGTGGTAGGTCCGCCCCAGCCGCAGGCGCTGCTCGTCGTAGAAGTGGCTCGGCCGGAAGGGCTTGTCGACGACCGGGGCGGGCGTGGTCGCGTTCGGCACACACTGGCACTCGGTGATCCACCAGTCGGGGTGGAGCAGGTCGGCCTGCGGGTCGTTGCTGAAGGGGTACTGGTTGTAGAGCCACGCGTACTGCGAGGTGAGCGTCATCGTGGCGCGGCGGGAGCCGTTCACCGCGACGTCCAGCGGCGCCGTGATGCCGCCGCCGCCCGCGACGTCCGGGATGCTGTAGCGGACCGTGAGGGCGTTGGCCGTGCGCGGCAGGGTGAAGTCGACGTACTGGCCCGGCCGGAGTCTGACGGCGCTGCGGCCCGACGCCTCGGACGGGAGCGTGTACGCGGTCCGGTCGGGGCCGATGACCGTGCCGTTGGTCCGGGCGTTCTCCGCCTCCTGCTCGGCGAAGGGCACATCGGCGCCGCGGCCGGCGACGAGTGCGGGGTCGAGGCCCGCGCGCGTCACGACGGGCCGGGCGTCGGTGCTCGGCCCGGCCACGGCGTCGGTGCCGACCAGCGTGAGGCCGAGGGAGGCGGACACGGCGACGAGCACGGTGGCGATCCTGGCGGGTCTTCGCGGCAGGACGTCGAGCCGTCCCGCGGCCGCGCGGGTGCTGAACCACGACATCAGTTCCTCGTTTCTCTCACGGGTGCGGCGACAGTAGGGCGGCCATGGCCGCTCCCACAAGAGAAGAGCGAAGAGTTTTCGTCGTGGAATCAGCAATCTACGTACTTCTGTTGAGATTTTGCGTGCGTGCGAGGTCTGCGGCGGGCAGCTCCACCGTGGAGACGACGCGCGTGAGCGACGGCCCGCGCGGCACGGACCCGAAGCCGAAGCGGACGGGCGGGTCCACCGGGCGCAGCGCCCCGAGGTCGGCGCCGTCCCAGGTGGCGTCGACGGCGGTGAGCGGCCGGTGGTCGAGCGCGGCGTACCACTCGCGCCGCCCGCCCCCGGCGCTGCCGCGCGTGCGCACGCCGGGCATCAGCAGCCGGGCGGGCAGGTCGCACACGGCGGCCCAGGCCGGTGCGGCCGCGACCCGGCGGGGGACGGCGCGCAGCAGGTGGCCGAGCGGGTCCCGGCGCCCGGTGGTGAGGCGCAGCCGCAGGGGTCCGGCGCTCACCCGCCAGGCGGCGGGGCCCGGCTCGACGGTGACCGGGCAGTGCGTGACGGTGTCGAAGGAGTAGGTCCCCGCCACGAAGTCGGCGACCTGCGCGGTGGGCGCGAGCAGTTCGCGGCGCCCGTCGGTCGCCTCCACCATCACGTCGGCGAACGGGCCCCAGGGCGACCGGGGCCAGTACCCGACGACCAGCCGGGTCCCGGAGGCCGTGCCGGCGCCCGCGATCCAGCCGTCGAAGCGCAGCCGCCGGTCCCGGCGGGCCGCCCCGCTCACGCGCGCGGGCGCTTCACGGCGACGGCCAGCTCGACGGCCTGGCCGGTGCCGTAGCCGGGAGCGATCGTGCTGAACGCCTCCCAGCCCTCCGCGCCCAGCTCGTTGAGGTCCTTCTCGATCTGCTCGTAGTCGAAGCCCTTCATCCGCAGCTTGTACTTCAGCACCCTGTACTCCCAGGCGGCCATCCGTCCCAGCTCCCTTCGCTCTCCCCCGCGCGCTCCGCGCCGGGCGACCTCTCCTCCCTACCCGGCACCGGCACCCCGACGCCGCGCACGGCGCGCCGTTCACCCGGTTCGCGCGTGATGTCCGCGCCCGCGACCTGGAGGTTCCTCCACTCCTCGGCCGGTTCTGAGCCTGTAGGGACGCCCGGTAAACTCCGTACACGTGACTGCGCCTGCAAAGCCCCGTATCCCGAACGTCCTCGCCGGACGCTATGCCTCCGTCGACCTCGCCATCCTCTGGTCCCCCGAGGAGAAGGTGAAGCTGGAGCGCAGGCTCTGGCTCGCCGTCCTCAAGGCCCAGCAGGACCTCGGGATCGAGGTGCCGGACGGCGCGATCGCCGACTACGAGCGGGTGCTGGACCAGGTCGACCTGGCCTCGATCGCCGAGCGCGAGAAGGTCACGCGGCACGACGTGAAGGCCCGCATCGAGGAGTTCAACGCACTCGCCGGGCACGAGCAGGTCCACAAGGGCATGACGTCGCGCGACCTGACGGAGAACGTCGAGCAGTTGCAGATCCGGCTCTCGCTGGAGCTGGTCAGGGACCGTTCCGTCGCCGTCCTGGCGCGTCTGGGCAAGCTGGCCGGCGAGTACGGCGAGCTGGTCATGGCGGGCCGCTCGCACAACGTCGCCGCGCAGGCCACCACGCTCGGCAAGCGCTTCGCGACCGCCGCCGACGAGCTGCTCGTCGCGTACGGCCGGGTCGAGGAGCTGCTGAACCGCTATCCGCTGCGCGGCATCAAGGGCCCGGTCGGCACCGCGCAGGACATGCTCGACCTGCTCGGCGGCGACGCCGCGAAGCTCGCCGACCTGGAGGACCGGATCGCCGGTCACCTCGGCTTCTCGCAGGCGTTCACCTCGGTCGGCCAGGTCTACCCGCGCTCCCTCGACTACGAGGTCGTCACCGCGCTGGTGCAGCTCGCGGCCGCGCCGTCCTCGCTGGCCAAGACGGTCCGGCTGATGGCCGGGCACGAGCTGGTCACCGAGGGCTTCAAGCCGGGCCAGGTCGGCTCGTCGGCGATGCCGCACAAGATGAACACCCGCTCCTGCGAGCGCGTCAACGGCCTCATGGTCATTCTGCGCGGCTACGCGTCGATGACCGGCGAGCTGGCGGGCGACCAGTGGAACGAGGGCGACGTGTCCTGCTCGGTGGTGCGCCGGGTCGCGCTGCCGGACGCGTTCTTCGCGCTCGACGGCCTGCTGGAGACGTTCCTGACGGTGCTCGACGAGTTCGGCGCGTTCCCGGCCGTCGTCGCGCGCGAGCTGGACCGCTACCTGCCGTTCCTCGCCACCACCAAGGTGCTGATGGCGTCGGTGCGCGCGGGCGTCGGCCGCGAGGAGGCCCACGAGGCCATCAAGGAGAACGCGGTCGCCTCCGCGCTCGCCATGCGCGAGCAGGGTGCCGAGCGCAACGAGCTGCTCGACAAGCTCGCCGCCGACCCCCGGATCCCGCTGGACCGCGCGCGGCTCGACGCGCTGATGGCGGACAAGCTGTCGTTCACGGGCGCCGCCGCGGGCCAGGTCGGCCAGGTCGTCGGCCGGGTCGAGGAGATCGTGAAGCAGCACCCGGACGCCGCCGGCTACACGCCGGGCGCCATCCTCTGACACGCCCCCCGCACCGCGGCGGCGCCAGCCGCCCGAAGCCATCTGAAGCCGCCCGTGACCGTCCGACGCCGGACGCCCGTCGCGGGCGGCTTCCGTGTGCGACGGCCCGCCGGCCCGGCGCGCGGCTCCGGGCCGATCAACAAATATCGCCCCGACCCCTTCTACGTACCGACCAGTCGGTACTAGCCTCGCGGCGGCGAGCACGCACCCCGGCGCGCCGCCGACCAGCACAGGAGGCAAGGTGTCGATCTCGTTCACGCTGCGGGGGCCGGGCGGACGACGGCTCGACCGTTATCCCGAACGTGGCGCCCGCTACTGGTATCTGGCGATCGTCGTGCTCGTCACGGTCGTCCTGTACTACCAGTTGTACGTGCAGTACGCGGTGTCGACCGCGATCATCGCCGAGTACCACATGACGTTCCTGTACTTCGTCTACATCTCGGTGGCCGCGAACGCCGTCGGCGCGTTCGCCTCCCTCGCGGCCGGGTTCGCCGACCGCTGGGGCCGGGCCAACATCGTGGTCTACGGGCTTCTGGTGGTCGGCCTGCTGACGACGTTCGCGCTGCCGCACGCGCCCGGCAGAACGAGTTATCTGCTGCTCTACTGCGCGGTCGCGCTCGTCGAGGGCATGATCCTGGTCGCCACACCGGCCCTGATCCGCGACTTCTCCCCGCAGTTGGGCCGCGCCTCGGCGATGGGCTACTGGACGATGGGGCCGATCATCGGCTCCCTGGTGGTCACGGCCGTCACCTCGCGCACGTACGGGGACGGGACGAGCTGGCAGGACGAGATCCGCTTCGCGGGCATCAGCGGGCTCGTGCTCTTCGCGATCGCCCTGTTCGGGCTGCGGGAGCTGGCGCCGGCCCTGCGCGACCAGATCATGGTGAGCCTGCGCGACCGCGCCCTCGTCGAGGCCCGCGCCAAGGGCATCGACACCGATGCCGCGCTGCACGGCCAGTGGCAGCAGATGATGCGCCTCGACGTCATCGGCTCGGCCGTCGCCATCGGCCTGTACCTGCTGCTGTACTACGCGGCCGTCGGCAACTTCGTCCTGTACTTCTCGACGACGTTCGGATACTCGGCGCAGCGCGCGAACGCCCTGCTCAACTGGTACTGGGGCGCGAACGCGATCTCCCTCGTCCTCGCGGGGCTGCTCTCCGACCGGCTGCGGGTGCGCAAGCCGTTCATGCTGGCGGGCGCGCTCGGTTCGATCGGGTTCACCCTCGCCTTCACACTGCACGCGACCCAGCCGCACACCGGCTACTACACGTTCGCGTTCATCGTCGCCGGGATCGGCGTGACCAGCGGGATCGCCTACTCGCCGTGGATGGCGAGCTTCACCGAGACCGTGGAGCGGCACAATCCGGCGGCCACCGCGACGGGCCTGGCGATCTGGGGCTGGATCGTCCGCATCACGGTGGCTCTCTCCGCCGCCTGCGTCCCGCTCGTCGTGAACACGGTGACCCCGCTGATCGAGCACGGCACCGAGGTGCGGGCGGCGTCCGTCCAGGCCGCTCCGGCGCTCGCCGTCACCGGGGCCCACCCGAAGCTGTTCGCCGAACTCGACCGGTACGGGCCGGGCGAGGTGCCCCCGGCGCTGCTCGCCCGCGCCCGGCGGGAGGTCGGCGACGACGGGCTGCGGACCGTGCGCGAGGCCGCGCCGCAGCTGAAGATCCTGCGCGAGCACGGCGACGAGGTGCGGCAGGCGGGGGCGGACAACCCCGGCGCCTGGCAGACCTGGTGGTGGGTGTGCCTGGGCGGGCAGGTGCTGTTCGTCCCGTTCGTCTTCGTGATGACCGGCCGGTGGCGCCCGCGCGACGCCCGGCGCGACCTGGAGCGGCACGAGGAGTCGGTGGCCCGTCAGGTCGCCGGGATCCGGCACGACGCCCAGGAGGGAAGCACCGTATGAGCACCCCCACCGCACCGCACGCGCTCACCGCGCTGGAGCAGGCCGCCGCCGTCCGCGCCGGCGACCTCGGCCCCGAGGACCTGGTCCGCCACCACCTCGCCCGCGCCGAGGCCTTCGACGCGGCCTACGGCGCGTTCGTGACCCGCACCCCCGAGGCGGCGCTCGCCGCGGCGGCCGCGCTGCGGGAGCGCCCGGACGCCGTGCGGGACTCCCCCCTGTACGGGGTGCCCACGGCGGTGAAGGACCTCACCGACACCGCCGGTGTGGCGACCACCTACGGCTCGAAGGCGTTCGTCGCGCACGTGCCGACGGCCGACGCGCACAGCGTCACGCGACTGCGCGCGGCCGGTCTGGTCGGCCTCGGCAAGACCAACACCCCCGAGTTCGGCTGCTGTTGCTACACCGACAACGACATCACGGGCCCGGCGCGCAACCCCTGGGATCCGACGCTCTCGGCCGGCGGGTCCAGCGGGGGGTCCGCGGTCGCCGTGGCGCTCGGGCTGGTGCCGGTAGCGCACGCGAGCGACGGCGGCGGCTCGATCCGGATCCCGGCCAGCGTGTGCGGTCTGTTCGGCATCAAGCCGTCGCGGGGGCGGGTCAGTTCGGGCCCCGCGGGCGCCGAGGTCACCGGGCTGGCGGTGCAGGGGCCGCTGGCGCGCTCGGTGCGGGACGCGGCGGCCCTCCTCGACGTGCTGGCCGGGCCCGAGCCGGGCGATCCGCACTGGGCGCCGCCGCTGCCCGCGGGCGAGACCTTCCTCGGCCACGCCGACCGCGCTCCCGGGCGGCTGCGCATCGGCCGGTACGCGACGCCGGCGGCGGACGGCGTCACCGTCGACCCGCAGTGCCTGGCCGCGTGGGAGCACGCGTCGGCGCTGCTGGAGAGCCTCGGGCACGTCGTGGAGGACATCCCCACGCCGTTCGGCCCCGGGATCGGCGACCACTTCGTGTCGGCGTGGGGCGTGCAGTCGCTCGGGTACGCGGTCGACGCGGACCGCGAGGCGCTGCTGCGGCCCGTCACGCGGGCCTGGCGGGAGTACGGGCGCGGGGTGTCGGGCGCGCGGTTCGCCGCCGCGATCACCGGGATGCAGCGCGCCGCGCGGCGGGCGGTCCGGGCGACGGCCGCGTACGACGTCGTCCTCACGCCGACGCTGGCGACCGTGCCGCGGCCCGTGGAGTACTTCGACGAGTCCGGCGATCCGCTGGTCAACCTGTACCGGCAGAGCGCGTTCAGCGCGTTCACGAGTCCGTACAACATGACCGGGCAGCCCGCCGTGAACGTGCCGCTGTACTGGACCGCCGAGGAGGGCGTCCCGATCGGGGTGCAGCTCGTCGGGCGGCCCGCGGACGAGGCGACCCTGATCGCGCTGAGCGCGGCCCTGGAGGAGGCGCTGCCCTGGCGGGACCGGTACGCGCGCCTGCTGTCGGCGTCGGATCCGGCGGCGCTCACGGGGTGAGCTGAGGGGCTCCGGGGACCTTCGGCAGGCCCCCGGAGCCCCTGGCCCGGGGTCAGGGCTTGCGGGCGACGACGCCGAACTGGGCGACCAGCGGGCCCTCTTCGGTGCCGTCGGCGCGCCAGCGCGCGCAGGAGACGAGGCCGGGCTCGACGAGCTCCAGGCCGTCGAGGAACGCCGCCACCTCGGCGCCGGTGCGGGCGGTGATGGGCGGCGTCGCGTTCTCGTTCCAGAACTTCATCGCCGCCTCGTTCCCCTCCCCGCCCAGCTCCAGGGTGGGGTGGGTGAGGACGAGGTAGCTGCCCGAGGGGACGGCGGCGACGAGGTCGCGCACGATGGCCGTGGCCTTCTCGGTGTCGAGGACGAAGTTCAGGATGCCGAGCAGCATGATCGCCACGGGCCTGTCGAGGTCGAGGGTGCGCGACGCGGCCTCGACGATCGCCCTCGGGTCGTGCGCGTCGGCGTCGACGTAGCTGGTGGCGCCCTGCTCGGAGCTGGTGAGCAGGGCACGGGCGTGGGTCAGCACGATCGGGTCGTTGTCGACGTAGACCACGCGGGCGTCGGGGGCGATGCGCTGGGCCACCTCGTGCGTGTTCTCCACGGTCGGCAGGCCCGTGCCGACGTCCAGGTACTGCCGGATGCCCGCCTCGCCGGCCAGGAACGTGACGGCGCGGCCGAGGAAGGCGCGGTCGGCGCGGGCGACCTCGCCGATGCTCGGATACATGGCGGTGACCATGTCGCCGACCTGCTCGTCGACCTCGTAGTGGTCCTTGCCGCCGAGCCAGTAGTTCCACACGCGGGCGTTGTGCGCGATGTGGGCGGAGATCCGCTGCTCGATGCCCTGCTGCGCGCTGTCGTCGCTCATGTGGTCTCCGTTCCCGCGGTCCTGCCGGGGTGCCGCGTGCGGTGGTGATGAGGGGTGCCGCTGCTGATCAAGATGCCATGGTGGCACGGGAGTTCCCGCCGCGCGCCCCGGGTCCGCCCGGTACCGGCCTACGTGCCTCGCGGAGGGCTTGCCTTGCCGATGCCGATGCGTGGCCGGGCCTCTGTCGAGTGCTTGCCGGGGGTTCGTCGAGTGCCTTCCGGCCCTAGCCGTTTCTCCAGGTAGCGGTCGCCTGGAGCGTCAGAGCCTGGGTTCGCGGGCGGTTCCGGCAAGCTTGCAGCCGCGGCCGCTCGCCTTGAACGAGACCGACTGTGGCCTGGCGCGGTAGCTCAAGCCCTTCGGCAGTGGTCACGGATAGCCCATCGTCCGCGGCTCGCCCTTTCCGGTGGTTGCGGATGCCCGCTCTGCAATCCCTTCTATACGACCGATGAACGCGCGAACCTCGAGCTCGCTCTCCATGCCCGGCCTCCGCGGGTTGCGCGCGAATTGCGAGACATGACTGCCTCACTGGACGACGGCTGGTGGGCACGCCGCTGCTGGGGGTGGCACCTGGGCTCATTGGGTCGTCGGGCGTTCGTTGCTTCTGGCGATCCGGAAATCGCGATACTCATCGCAGACGATTCCCTGGAGGACCCAGTCAGGGTTCACGCCGGGCTCGCTGCAGGCCCTAAGCAGTGCGTCCTGCGGAGTCGACATAGTGGCGATCTCCTTTCCTCAGGTCTCGTCATCGGCGTCCAGGGACGGAAACACAGATACGTCGAAGAAGGTTCGCTGCCAACGTCTTCGACTTCACTCAGGTAGATCGTGACGCCTTTGCGGCCTGGGCTGATGGCAATCCAGCGAAGGTCCCGGTGATCGTCGCGGTCGACTTCGCCGCCGCCGCAGACAAACTCGCCCAGGTGGTGGAGGAAGCCTTCCCGCAGCATCCTGACGCGGAGAGCATCCTCGGCTTTCCCGGCCTTGGCACCCAGCTCGGTGCCCGTGTGCTGGCCGAGATCGGAGACGATCGCACCCCGATCGCTGACGCCCGTGGCCTGAAAGCCTACGCCGGCGCCTCCTCTAGGCTTTCGCCTCCCTGACGGCCTCCATGGGAGCCGAAGCCCACTACCGACGCCGAAGCGAAGAGCACTCCGACTGGCACGCCACCGCCCAGCGCAATCTCTAAACCGGCTGCTCGGCCAGCTCCACCACTGCCTCAAGAACCGCCGACTGTTCGACGAACTCGCTGCTTCCCACCTTCAAGCGAAGTACTTGGTGCGGCCGCCGCATAGATGGAGGACCAATCAAACCGGTGGTTCTACCCAAGGAGCCAGACGTTCCCCGGCCGCGAGATTCTCGCGCCAGTACCGGAAGACGGTTCCCTGGACGATGTCGAGCCGCCCAGCCGCGACCAGCCCGGAAGCGAGACTCGGCCCGCCCGCATCGGCCTCGAAAGCAACTAGTACGGGAGGTGCCTCGCCGACCTGCCGGGCAATGAGCCGGACCTCGTCAGGCGTCGGCGCACGAAACGCGGGATCCTGGAAGGCTGCCGGGCACGTGACAAAGACCGGATCGCTGAACACCAACTCCAGGCCGTGGGCATACGAGATGTCGTGCCCGGCGCCCAAACGCAACCGCCCGGGGGCCCAGGTGACGATGTCCCAGTCCCACCAAGACCCTTCGGGAAGCTCAATCACAGCTTGTTGCCCGCCCTGGACCGCACCCGTCAATCGGGAATCACCAAACCAGACTCACGCAGCCGCGGAAGGCAGACCTCCAGGCACGCCTCCAGAGAGGCGGCGTCCGTGCGAACCAGGAGACCATCCTGAAGCGGAGCTCCGCTCGCGACGAAGGTCCAAGGCTTCGTCGCATCGCGCATGCGCTCGGCGTCGATCTTGAACAGCACCGACACACCCTGCTCTGCCAACGACTCCATGACCCGCACTACGTCCATCGCATCCCCACCCCCTGCCCGCAATCGAACAGTCAGAAGGCTACATCGGCCTCTCACGACCCCGGCTTGACCGCGTGGCACCATGAGGTGTCTACCGCCTCGCCTCCACACGGGCGCGAGCCGAAGAGCCAGCCAAGGCCGTCTACGGTTCCCTGAAACCCCGCATGGGCGGCGGGGCGCCGACCACCCGGTTCTCACTGGCCGAGGGCGGCGTTCTGCCCCAAGCCGTCCATGATCTGCTCGTGCACCCTCAGCTCACGCCCCCCTGCCTGGGCTCGCCACAACGATGGTCTTCGCCTCCGCGAGCGACGTGGGGCCCGCCCCCAGCAGTTCACGCGTGATCACCACAGCATCAAGCACCTCGACCTGGCGCTCACTCAGCAGCCATCCCGCGGTCCCCTGCCAACAGTGGCCGGCGCGCGTCGAAGAGCCCTTCAAGGCGGGGTCGGTCCTCGATTACTACAAGCCTTACCTGGATGACCGACTGTGGGAAGAGAACATGCCGCTCGGCTACAAGGGCAGCTACCAGCGCGTCCGCGCTTACCTGCACAAGAAGCGCACCTCACCGCGACCGATGGCCCCACGTCCACCCTCGCCCCGCACCGTCGCCGGATGGCTTCTCCGGCGACCGGAAACTCTCCCCGAGGCCGAACAACTGCTGCTCAAAGTCGTCCGCACCCAATGCCCCGAGATCGACGCACCCACCCGGCACGACCGCGCCTTCGCAGTCATGCTCACCGAGCGCCAAGGCGAGCAACTCCCGGACTGGCTGGCCGCCGTCCAGCGGGACGACCTGCCCAGCCTCCACACCCCGCCGCAGGCATCGACCGCGACCGCGACGCCGTCATCGCCGGCCTCACCTGCCCTGGAGCTCGGCGCAGTCGAAGGCCATGCCAACCGCATCAAAATGATCAAGCGGCAGATATAGCACTGTCAGTGACCAGTGCGACGATCCCCAGGCAACCGCGCGAGGAGAGACATGGGCACCTGGGACATCGGCCCCTTCGACAACGACACCGCCGCCGACTTCGCCGATGAACTGGACGAGGCAGCACTGGAAGAACGCGAAGCCATGATCCGCGGCGTGCTCAAGCGCGCCGCCGGGCCGACGGACTTCCTGGAAATCTACGACGGCGAGCGAGCCGTGGGCGCGGCAGCCCTGGTCGTTGCCCAGCATCCTGACGGCGATCCAGCGTGCCCGAACTATGGCCCATCAGAGCCGCTACCGGAATTGCCTAAAGACCTTCAGATGCTCGCCGTCGACGCCCTAGACCAAGTGGTCTCCCACCGGTCTGAACTCGCCGAACAGTGGGCACAAGCCGCGAACTGGCCGCAGTGGCGCCAGGACATCACCCGCCTCCGCAACGTCCTTGACCCTCCAATCCCGCCACAGGAGGAAGCCCTGTTCGAGATCTAATCGGTGACCTACAGTCACGGACCATAGAAGTTGAGCCAGAGCCGATCAGCGAGCCAGCGGAGCACCACCTACCTCCCAGGCTGCTCAACAAACGCTGCCGCTCGCAGGGGACGAAGCCACCCTTGCGCCTGTCCGGGGTAGTACTCGTCGCCGTAACCACTGGGCATGCTCCGTCAGAGTGCTGCGCATGGCCCGGGAGCAATGCCGCCACGATCCGCCGGACAGAGCCTAGGGCGGCGCCACATCGGTGACGACGGCCAGCAGTTGGTAGGACGGGTCGTCGCCCTGGTGGGCCACGGCGAGGGCGACCCAGCGCTCGCCGACGCACCACGAGTGCAGCTCCTGGGCGCAGGCACTGAGCCAGCCCCAGGGCTCGGACACCACGGCGCCCTGCTCCAGCGCGCGGGTGTGCACGCTCCACAGGCTGAACCGGTACGGCGCTCCCCAGCCCTGCGCGAGCAGCGCCGACAGGTCGTCGCGGTCGGCGTCCGCGCGGTCCTCCGCCTCCTCGCGCGCGCCGTGCCGCCGGGTCAGCTCCGCCACCGCGTAGCCGGGCCCGCCCCAGCCCGCGGTGGATCTGCCGTGGTCGTCCGGGAAGGGGGACGCCCACAGCAGGTCGATGGCCGCGCACTGCTCGGCGAGGTTCACCGTTCCAGTAAAGCGCCCGCCACCGACAACGGGCCGCCCGCGCCTCAGGCGTCCCTGCGACGCACGCTCCACCAGCCGGCGAGGACGGCCGCGGCGGCCCACAGCGCGGTCACGGCGAGTCCCGTCCAGGGGCCGAGGGGCCCCTCGGCGTGCAGGCGCAGGACCTGCTGTCCGGCCCGGTCGGGCAGATAGTCGGCGGCCGGGCCCGCCACGTCGCCGATCACGAACGACACGAGGAGCAGGAACGGTACGAGGACGCTGAGCACCACCACCGCGCTGCGCAGCACGGCCGTCAGGCCCGCCGCGAACAGCGCCATGAGCGCGAGGTACGCGCCGCCGCCGAGGCAGGCGCGCAGCGCGCCCGGGTCGCCGAGGGTCAGCGCGTCGTCGCCCAGGAAGGCCTGTCCCGCGACGAACGCCGTGAGGGTGGTGAGGGTGCCGACGGCCCACGCGCAGCCTGCGACGACCGTGGTCTTCGCCGCGTAGAACAGGCCGCGGCGCGGGACTGCGGTGAGGGAGACGCGCAGGGCTCCGTCCCGGAACTCGCAGGAGACGGCGGTGGCGCCGAAGGCGAGGGCGGCGATCTGGCCGAAGTCCAGGGCGTAGAAGGCGCCGTGGAGGACGTCGTCACCGCTGCCGGTCACGGCACTGCCGACGGTGGCGCGGACCAGGACGGTGATGCCGACGGTGGCCGCGAACACGGCGATCAGCGAGCCGAGGCTGCCGCGCAGCGATCTGACCTTGATCCATTCGGAGTGCAGCACGGCGAGAGGGCTGACGGCGCCGGGAGCGCCGGACCAGGGCGTGGCGGCAGTGGACGGGCGTGCGGTACCGGGCATGGTCACGCCTCCTGGAGGGAGGTCGCGGCGAACTCGGTGTCGCGGGCGGTGAGGGTGAGGTAGGCCTGCTCCAAGGAGACCTGTTCGTCGACGAGTTCGAGGACGGGCAGGCCGTCGGCGGCGGCGCGGGCGCCGATCTCCGCGGCGCGGGCGCCGTCGACCGTGCAGCGGCCGTCGGCGGCGAGCGTGACGGTGTGGCCCGCTCGCGTGAGCAGGGCGCGCAGCCGTTCCGGGTCGGTGGTGCGCACGTGGGCGCGGCGCGTGCTGTGCGCGGCGATGAAGTCGGGCATCGGCAGGTCGGCGAGCAGTCGGCCGCGGCCCAGGACGACGAGGTGGTCGGCGAAGGTCGCGGTCTCGTTCATGAGGTGGCTGGAGACCAGGACCGTGCGTCCTTCGCGCGCGAGGTCGCGCAGCAACTCGCGGATCCAGACGATCCCTTCGGGGTCGAGCCCGTTGGCCGGCTCGTCGAGGAGCACCACGTCGGGATCGCCGAGCAGGGCCGCCGCGATGCCGAGCCGCTGCCGCATGCCGAGGGAGAACGTCTTCACGCGGCGCCTCGCCACCGCCGCGATGCCGGCCTGTTCGAGGACGTCGTCGACGCGGCGCGCGGGAAGGCCGTTGCCGACGGCGAGCGCCAGCAGGTGGTCCCGGGCGGTCCGGGCGCCGTGGGCGGCCTGCGGGTCGAGCAGCGCGCCCACCCGGCGCAGCGGGGCGGCGTGGGCGGCGTAGGGGCGACCGCCGACGAGGACCGTCCCCGCGGTGGGGCGGGCGAGGCCGAGGGCGAGGCGCATCGTGGTGGACTTCCCGGCGCCGTTCGGGCCGAGGAAGCCGGTGACGCGGCCCGGTTCGACGCGGAAGGACAGCCGGTCCACCGCCCGCTTCGCGCCGTACTCCTTGGTGAGGTTCTGGACGTCGATGCTGGTCATGGCGTCAGCCTCGGGCACGGGCCGGGGCGCGGTCCTCCCCCGCCGGCGGGTGGCGTCTCCCCCGCGCGGGGGAACCGGGCGGGGCGGGGGCGCTGGCACGATGCCCCCATGCCCCGCTTCCTGGGACCGCTGGTCCGCACGGTCACCTACACCCGCTGGCTCCATCTGCTGTGCGCGGCGGTGTTCGCGTTCGTGTGCGCCGCGGTCTTCCCCGGCCTGTCGTCGCCGACGCCACGCGACTGGCTCCTCGTCTACGTGGTTCCCGTGCCGTTCCTCGTGCTGTTCGCCCTGGTCCCGGTGGCCCGGCGCGCGGAGGGCCTCCAGGCGCGGCTGATGCTGTTCCCCGGCGGGCACGCGCGCGAGGCGGACGGCGGCGCGGAGAGCGGGGTCTCGGTGGCGCCGTCCGCGTCCTGGCGCGACCGGGCGCGGACCGCCGTCTGGCTGGTGCTGCGGCTGTTCCTCGGCCTGTCCGTGGCGCTGGTGACCGGACAGCTGATGGCGCTGGTGCTGGAGTTGCTCTCGGCCGCCGCGGGACGGCCGGACGGAAGCCTGTCGGTGCTGCCCGCTCCGGACCTGGGCGCGGCGAGCGCCCTGCTCGTCCCGGTGCCGGTGCTCGTCCTGCTGTTCGGGGTGGCGGGTGTCGGGTGGCTGCTCACGCGGGCGGCTCCCCCGCTGCTCGGCCCGTCGGCCGCGGAACGGCTCGCCGCGCTGGAGGAGCGCACCGAGCAGTTGTTGCAGCGCCACCGCATCGCGCGGGAACTGCACGACTCCATCGGGCACGCGCTGACGGTGGCGGTGGTGCAGGCGGGGGCGGCGCGGGCGGCGGGTGATCCGGCGTTCACGGAGCGGGCGCTGGACGCCATCGAGGAGACGGGGCGGGCGGCGCTGGAGGATCTGGAGCGGGTCCTGCGGGTGCTGCGCGAGGCGGAGCGGCCGGCGGGCGGTCGTCCGACGCTCCAGGAGGCGGACCGGCTGCTCGACTCGGCGCGGGCCTCGGGGGCCGCGGTGGAGATGGTGGTGGAGGGGCCGGTGGAGACGGTGCCGGGGGCGGTGTCCCGGGAGGGCTACCGCATCCTTCAGGAGGCGCTCACGAACGTGCTGCGGCACTGCGGGGCCGTCCCGGTCAGCGTGGCCCTCCAGGTCGCGGACCGGCGCCTCGTCCTGGACGTCCGCAATCCGCTGCCCGCGAGCCGTGCGGCGTCCGGAGGGCGCGCGCCCGTGGCCGGTGAGCGCGGGGACGGCGTACGCGATCGTGGCGGGTCCGCGGGCGGCGGTACGGGGAGCGGGCTGCGCGGGGTCCGGGAGCGGGCGGCGCTGCTCGGCGGCCGGGCCCGCACCGGCCCCCTCGGGGACGAGTGGCAGGTGCACGTCGAACTGCCCGTGGCGTGATCTACGCTGGCGCCGTGCCGCTCACCGTCCTCCTCGTCGATGACGAGCCCCTGGTCCGCGCGGGCCTGCGCGCCGTGCTCGAAGCGCAGGCCGACATCACGGTGCTCGGGGAGGCGGCGGACGGCGCGGCCGTGGTGCCGCTGGTGCGCGAACTGCGGCCGGACGTCGTCGCCATGGACGTCCGGATGCCCCTGCTCGACGGGATCGAGGCCACTCGCGCGGTGCTGCGCGCGGTGCCGGACCCGCCGAAGATCCTCGTGATCACGACCTTCGAGAACGACGAATACGTGTACGGGGCGCTGCGCGCGGGCGCCGACGGGTTCCTGCTGAAGCGGGCCCGGCCCGCCGAGATCGTGCACGCCGTGCGGGCCGTCGCGGGCGGCGACTCCCTCCTCTTCCCGGCGGCCCTGCGCGGACTGGCCGCCGAGTACGGCAATCCGGCGGCGCGGGCCGCCATGGCGCGCGCGGCCCTCACCGATCGGGAGTCGGCGGTGCTGCGGCTGATGGCGCGCGGGCTGTCGAACGCGGAGATCGCCACGGATCTCGTCGTCGGCACCGAGACGGTCAAGTCGCACGTGAGCGCGGTGCTGGCCAAGCTGGGGGCCCGCGATCGGACCCAGGCGGTGATCGCCGCCTACGAATCCGGTTTCGTCGCGCCGGGCTGACGCCCGGTCCGTCCGTTTCGCCGGCCGCCCGGCTGAGCGCCGGTCGCCACAGAAGTGCACCCGGCTCTCGCCGCTGTCCGTCCCGGCGAGTAGCATCCGGCGAACACGCGCACTAGCTGGGAGGACTGACGTTGGGGCTGCTGACCGGCGGGGATCCTTCTCTGCTCAGGCGGATCAACTCCGCGGTGGTGCTGCACGCGCTGCGGGCCACGGATTTCGCGACGCTCACCGAGATCACCCGGGTGACGGGGCTGTCCCGGCCGACCGTCGAGGGTGTCGTCGAGGGGCTCATCGAGGCCGGACTCGTCGTGGAGACGGCGGTCGAGGAACCGGGCGCGCGGCGCCAGGGGCGGCCCGCGCGGAAGTTCCGCTTCCGGGCCGAAGCGGGGCATCTGCTCGGTCTGGAGATCGGGCCGCACCGGGTCGCCGCGGTGCTGTCCGCGCTCGACGGCCGGATCATCGGGACGGCCGCCAAGGACGTCGACGAGGCCGCGCCCGCGGAGGAGCGCATCGAGCGGCTGCGCGGGGCCGTCGCCGATCTGCTGCGGCGGGCCGGGGTGGCCCGGGGATCGCTGCGGGCGGTCGGCGTGGGCAGTCCGGGGATCGTGGAGGCCGACGGCACCGTCCGGCTCGGGACGGCGTTGCCCGGGTGGACGGGGCTGCCGCTGGGCGAGCGGTTGCGGCGCTCCTTCAAGTGCCCGGTCATCGTGGAGAACGACGCCAACACGGCGGCCGTCGCCGAGCACTGGAAGGGCGCCGGCGTCGACTCGGACGACATGGTGTTCGTCATGGCGGGGCTCAGCCCCGGAGCCGGGGCGCTGATCGGCGGGCGCCTGCACCGGGGGTACGGGGGCGCGGCCGGGGAGATCGGGGCGCTGCACCTGCTGGGGCGCGGGGTGCGGCCCGAGACGCTGCTGTCGACCACGGACGAGCCGCTGCATCCGCTGGACGAGCAGGCCGTGGCGAAGGTGTTCACGCTGGCGCGGCAGGGCGACGAGCAGGCCGGGGCCGCCATGGAGCGGTTCATTCAGCGGCTGGTGCACGATGTCGCCGCGCTGGTGCTCGCGCTCGATCCGGAGCTGGTGGTGGTCGGGGGGTGGGCCGCCGGGCTCGACGGGGTGCTGGATCCGTTGCGGCGGGAACTGGAGCGGTACTGCCTGCGGCCGCCCCGGGTGGCGTTGTCGTTGCTCGGGGAGGCGGCCGTGGCGACCGGGGCCCTGCGTCTGGCATTGGACCATGTCGAGGAGCAGCTGTTCGCCACCGAGGGGACCGTGACGGCCCGGCGGTGACGTGTCCCCGCGCCGCGCCCGTCGCGGCCGGGCCGCCTCTTCCGCCGCGCCGGTCGGGGCGGGGCTGGTCGTGACGGGGCCGTGAGGGGGCCTTCTCGTCGGGGGTCGCGTGCGCTGCTTGCGGGTGCGCGTGGGGTGTGGCTGAGCGCGCAGTTCCCCGCGCCCCTGGCGGGGCCCATGCGGGCGTCCGTTGCGTGGTGCGGGGTGTCGCGGCGGCTGTATTTCACGTGCGCGTACGTGGTGGCTGAGCGCGCAGTTCCCCCGCGCCCCTGGCGGGGCCCATGCGGGCGTCCGTTGCGTGGTGCGGGGTGTCGCGGCGGCTTTGCTTCACGTGTTTGCTTCACGTGCGCGTACGTGGTGGCGGGGCGCGTGCGGGCGGTGGGCGTCCCACCCCTCCCCGGGGGCGGGGAACGGTGGGACGGGTGGGTCAGGAGGCCTGCGTGTGGGGGGCGTGGTGGATCTCCACGTCCGGGGTGTCGCCGAAGGTGAGACGGCAGGTGTCCGCGCGGTACGTGGCCATGGAGACGGCCGCCGTGGTGCCCTCGGTGAAGTAGCGGGTGGTCACCACCAGGACGGGGGCGCCGGGGAGGCGCTCCAGTTCCTTGGCGTCGTCGGCGCGGGCCGAGCCCAGCTCGACCGCGCGGTCCTGGCCGTCGAGGCCGAGGCGCTGCAACTCCCGCAGGACGGCACGCGCGCGTGCCGCGCCGGAGGGGGCGTCTATGGCCGTCAGGTCGGGGACCGACGCCGCGGGCACGTAGAGCAGCTCGGCGGCGACGGGCTGGCCGTGCGAGACGCGCGTGCGGCGCAGGATGTGCACGCGCTCGTCCGGGCCGGTCTCCAGCATGTCGGCGACGGCGGCCGGGGCCGCGTCGAGGACGCAGTCGACGGCCTGCCAGGCGTCACCGCTCGCGCCCGGCCAGTCGTGGCCGGTGGCGGAGACGTCCACTCCGACGCGCGGCGGCGCGACGGTCGTGCCGACACCGCGGCGGCGCTGGAGCCTGCCTTCCAGTTCGAGCTGTTCGAGTGCCTGGCGGAGCGTCGCCCGGGCCACGCCGAAGCGGGCCGCCAGATCGCGCTCGTTCGGCAGGATCTCCCCCACGGCGAACTCCGAGTCGAGCGCCTCGCTGAGCACGGTCTTGAGGTGCCAGTACTTCGGCTCCGGCGCCGCTTCCAACTGCGTGGTCCCCACCCTGATCCTCCGCAACAGCCGTGTTCCGGCGGCTTTTTAGCGCCCTTGTTTATTAAAGGTTCCTGCACTATCTCTGCGAGCGTAGGCCCGCCCGGGGACTTGGTCAAGACCAATCATCGATCGGCTGCGCCCTGTACAGGGGTCGTGCCGCAGAGCATTCATGCGAGGCCGCAAGGTGTTCACACGGCGTTCGCGAGGCGTGGATGAACGTTGCATGAGAAAGCACGCGCAAGCACACCGCTGCACTTACCCCGGATTCCGCAGAGCTCGCAGTTTGTCGGGGTTCCGCACGATGTAGACGTGCTGGATCCTGCCGGCGGAGACGCCCAACTGGAAGAACGCGTCGATTGTGCCGTCGAGGAGGACGAGCAGCGCGGGCGCGCCGTTGACCTCGGCGAAGCGGAACGCGAACCCGGGAGCGGCGCCCTGCGCCCCGATCCCCCGCAGGAACCGCCCCACCTTGTCGGCGGACTCGATGACGCGCAGCGGCGCCTTGGACTTGCCGCCGCTGTCGCCCACCAGCCGCACGTCGGGGGCGAGCAGGGCGAGCAGGCCGTCGAGGTCGCCCTCGGCCGCGGCGGCGAGGAACCGCTCGGTGAGGTCGCGCTGCTGGACCGGATCGACGTCGAACCTGGGGCGCCGCTCCTCGACGTGCTTGCGCGCGCGGGTGGCGAGCTGGCGCACCGCCCCCTCGCCGCGCTCCAGCACGGAGGCGATCTCCGCGAAGGGCAGCCCGAACGCCTCGCGCAGCACGAACACGGCGCGCTCCAGCGGGGACAGCGACTCCAGGACGACGAGCACGGCGAACGAGACGGAGTCGGCGAGCACGGCCCGCTCGGCGGTGTCGGGTGCGGTCGGCCCGAAGTCGGTGACGAGCGGTTCGGGCAGCCAGGGGCCCACGTAGGACTCGCGGCGTGCCTGTGCCTCGCGCAGCCGGTCGATGGCGAGACGGGTGACGACGCGCACCAAGTAGGCGCGCGGTTCGCGGACGGCGTCCCGGTCGGCGCGCGACCAGCGCAGCCAGGCGTCCTGCACGACGTCCTCGGCGTCGGCGACGCGGCCCAGCATGCGGTAGGCCACGCCCATGAGCACGGGGCGGTGCTCCTCGAAGACGTGGAGCGAGTCGTCGGTCGGCGTGTCTGCGGCCACGCCCCCATCCCATCCGAGACGCCCGCTCCTGTCCAAGCGGAACGGGGACGTCCGCGCGCGCGGGAGGACCGCTGTCGCCCCGCCCCCTTGAACTGGGCGCTACTGGGCGGTAATTGTTGCTGACAGGGAGTCTAAAGAGCCGTCGCGGTGCAGGCGGGGACAGGGAGCGTACGACATGACGGAGCAGGCGTCCTTCACCATCGAGAGCCCCGGCGGACCGCGCGAGGTGACCCTGACGTACGAGCGAGCGGGCGCCGGGGAGCCGCTGCTCCTGCTGCACGGCATAGGCCACCACTGGCAGGCGTGGCAGCCGGTGCTGCCGATCCTGGCCACCGAGCGCGACGTCATCGCGGTGGACCTGCCGGGCTTCGGTTCGTCCCCCGCGCTGCCGGAGGGGCTGTCCTACGGCCTGTCGAGCGTGGCGCCCGTCCTGGACGCCTTCTGCCGTCACCTGGGCATCGAGCGGCCGCACGTGGCCGGGAACTCGCTGGGCGGCCTGCTGGCCCTGGAACTGGCCCGCGAGAAGCTCGTACGGTCCGTCACGGCGCTGTCCCCCGCCGGGTTCTGGACGCAGGCCGAGCGCCGGTACGCGTTCGGCACGCTGCTGGCGATGCGGCGGGGCGCGCGGGCGCTGCCGCTGCCGGTGATCGAGCGGCTGTCCCGCTCGGCGGCCGGTCGGACGGCGCTGACCAGCTCCATCTACGCGCACCCCGGGCGCCGTTCACCCGAGGCCGTGGTCGCCGAGACGCTGGCGCTGCGCAACGCGACCGGCTTCGGACAGACCCTCGCCGCCGGGCGCGACGTGCAGTTCCGCGACGACATCCCCGAGATCCCCGTGACGGTGGCCTGGGGCACCCGGGACCGGTTGCTCCTGCGGCGCCAGGGCGTGCGCGCCAAGCGGGTCCTGCCGGGCGCCCGGCTGGTCAGGCTGCCGGGATGCGGCCATGTCCCCATGCACGACGACCCCGCGCTCGTCGCGCGCGTGGTGCTCGACACCAGCCGCTGACGGCGCGCCCGCCGCGGCGGGGCCCACCGGCCGGCGCCGGGCCGCCGCCCACGCCCCCGAGCCGAGGGCGACGCCGGCGCCCACCAGGACGCTGCCCGCGGCCTGCGCGGCGCCGTACGCGCCCGAGCCGACCAGCGGCGCCGTGCAGGCGGCGGCGACCGGGATGAGGCCGGAGAACAGCGTGGCGCGTTCGGCGCCGATCCGCTGCATGCCCATGTACCAGCACACGAAGCCGATCACGGTGACGATCACGGCCTGCCACACCAGGGCGGCGGTCTCCGCGGCGTCGGGCACCCGCAGCCAGGACGCGCCGTCCACGACCACGCCGACCGCCGCCGACTCCACGGCGGCGACGCCGCACACCGTGCACGACAGCAGACGCGGGCCGAGCGGCGCGAGCACGGGTGCGGCGAGCACCGCGAACCCCACCTCACCGGCGAGGGCGCCGACGGAGAAGGCGATCCCGAGGGCGTCCGTGCGCCCCCAGCCCTGCACCGTGAACGCTCCGGCGGCGACGAGCAGCGCGCCGTACAGCACGGCCCGCCGGGGCCGCCGCCCGGACAGGAGCGGCACCAGGACGGCGACGACGACGGGGGCGCAGCCCACGAGGACGCCCGGGACGGCGGGTTCCGCCGAGCGCTCGGCGGCGAGCACCGCGAGGTTGAACCCGACCATGCCGACGGCGGCGAGCAGGGCGAGCCGTGCCCACCGGCGGCCGGTGAGGGTGCGCAGCGGGGCGAGGGCGAGTCCGGGCAGGAGCAGCAGGCAGGCGGCGCCGTAGCGCAGGAACTGGCCGCCCGCGTACGGGTAGGACCCGAGGACGCTGTTGGCGGTGAAGGAGCCGCCGACCAGGACGCAGGCGAGGGCGGCGAGCAGGGAGCCTCGAAGTGACGGTGTGGTCATGAGGTCGACGCTAGAAGCCGCAGTGGTCCCGCAGGAGGACCAATCGGCGGGGCTCTTCGTGGACCAATTCCGGACCGCCGCGGGGGCGTCCCCGCCGTGTGTCAGGGGGTGGTCGGCGAACGGTCAGCGACCGGTAAGCGGACCGCATTAGTGTCCCCGGCATGACGAACGAGACCCCTGCGCCCTCCCCCTCCTGGGAGTTGCTGCTGCCCGCCGCCGCCGCGCCGGCCCGGGCACGCGGCCGCTCCTTGCGGTCCGCCCTGCGCGACGCGGTGCGGTCGGGCCGGCTCGCGCCGGGGACGCGCCTGCCGTCGAGCCGTGATCTGGCCCGGGATCTCGGGGTGTCGCGGGGCCTGATCACGGAGGCCTACGAGCAGTTGACCGCCGAGGGATATCTGCGCAGCGGCCGGGGCGCCGGGACCTGGGTCGGTGACGCGGTGCGGGCCGCGCCGCCTGGGGCCCGGGACCGGGCGCCGCGGCCGGCCGCGGGGATCCGGGCCGACTTCGTCGCGGGCAGCCCCGACCTGTCGCTGTTCCCGCGCGCCGCCTGGGCCGGGGCGCAGCGCGATGTCCTGGGCGGGCTGCCGCACCAGGGGCTCGGCTATCCGGACCCGCGCGGACTGCCCCGGCTGCGGACGGCCCTCGCGGAGCTGCTGACCCGGCGCCGGGGCGTGGTGACCGACCCCGAGCGGGTCATCGTGTGCGCCGGGGTCACGCAGGCGGTGACGCTGCTCGGCTCCGTGCTCCGGGCGCGCGGGCAGCGGCGCATCGGGGTGGAGCAGCCGGGCAGCCCGCAGTTCGAGGACCTCTTCGCGGCGGCCGGGGCCACGGCGGTGCGGGTCGGCATGGACGCGGAGGGGCTCGCCGTGGACGCGCTGCGCGCCTCGGGGGTCCGCACGGTGGTGACGACCCCCTCGCACCACTTCCCGTCGGGTCTGGCGTACTCGGCGGCGCGCAGGACGGAGCTCCTGGCCTGGGCGCGCGCGTCGGACGGCCTGCTCGTGGAGGACGACTACGACGGCGACTTCCGCTACGACCGGGCCCCGGTCGGCGCGCTCCAGGGCCTCGACCCCACACGCGTCGCCTACACGGGCTCGGTGAGCAAGTCGCTGGCGCCCGGGCTGCGCCTGGGCTGGATGGTCGTGCCCGACGCCCTGGTCCAGGAGGTCGTCGAGCGCAAGCGCTATCTGGACCTGGGCCACCCCGCGCTCGACCAGGCGACGCTCGCCCGGTTCATCGAGCGGGGCGACTACGACCGGCAGTTGCGCCGCTGCCAGCGGGCCTACAAGGAGCGCAGGGACACCCTCGTGACGGCCCTGCGGGACGAGCTGCCGAGGGCCGAGGTGACGGGCATCGCGGCCGGGCTGCACGCCATCGCCGCCCTCCCGGTCGACTCCGGCCGCGAGGATGACCTCCTGGACCGGTGCGCGGCCGCGGGCGTCTCCGTGCGCACGCTGCGCCACTACGGGGGCGGCAGCGGCGGGCCCGGCGGGGGCGTCTGCCTGGTGCTGGGGTACGCCCACCTCTCCCCCGCCCGCATCACCGAAGGGGTGCGCCTCCTGGCCCGCGCGGTGCGGGAGTTGGATGCCCCGCGGCGGCCCGGCGCCGCCCGGAGCGCGCCCGGGAGAGGGCCGTCACCGTAGGCACCGAGGAGTCCGCGCGCCTGGTTCCCCGCCGGTGGACACGGTTGTTCACTTGGGGTTCGTGTGCGCGCCGTGGAGAGCCAGTAGGTGTGGCCCCGCGGCGCCGCGCGCCGGTCATGACACCGCACCGCCGTCACACCCGTCACTGGAATCGGAGGCGTCCATGTCACACCGTCCGTCAGTCCCGCGGCCCGATCCGCTCCCCGGCCGCCGGGGGGTGCTCCGTGGCGCGCTCGCCGCGTCGGCGGGGCTCGCCCTGCCGGCGGTCGGCGGCGGCGTCGCCCCCGCGTTCGCCCTGTCGGGCCGTCCCGCGGCGGGCTGGGGCGTCCAGGCCGGGGACGTGGGCGCGCACTCGGGCCTGGTCTGGGTGCGGGCGGACCGGCCCGCGCGGATGGTCGTGGAGACGTCGGCCACCGCGTCGTTCAAGCGGACGACGCGCTGGCGCGGTCCGCTGGTCGGGCCGGACACCGATTTCACGGGGACGACGCGGCTGCACGGTCTGCCGTCGGGCGAGCAGATCCACTACCGGGTGCTGCTCGCCGACCCGGACGACCCGCGGCGCACGGGCGAGCCGGTGACGGGCACGTTCCGCACCGCTCCGGCCCGGCGCCGGGACGGCGTGCGGTTCCTCTGGTCGGGCGACATCGCGGGCCAGGGCTGGGGCATCAACCCCGACCGCGGCGGCCTTCGCGTCTACGAGGACATGCGCGCCCTGGACCCGGACTTCTTCCTGTGCAGCGGCGACAACATCTACGCCGACGGCCCGATCCTGCCCAGCGTGACGCTGCCCGACGGGCGGGTGTGGCGCAATGTGACCACCGAGGAGAAGTCGAAGGTCGCGCAGACGCTCGGCGATTTCCGGGGCGCGTTCCGGTACAACCTGCTGGACGAGCACGTGCGCCGGTTCAACGCCCAGGTCCCCTCCATCGTCCAGTGGGACGACCACGAGGTCCACAACAACTGGTATCCGGGGCAGCTCCTGAACGACGACCGCTACACGGAGAAGCGCGCGGACGTGCTGGCGGCGCGCTCGCTGCGGGCGTTCAGTGAGTACGCCCCGGTCTCCACGCTGTCGCCGGGCGACGCGGACGGGCGGGTGTACCGGGTGCTGCGGCAGGGCCCGTTGCTCGACGTGTTCGTGCTCGACATGCGCACGTACCGCGACGCGAACTCGCCGGGCCGGCAGCCCGACGACACGACCGGCATCCTGGGTGCCGAGCAGCTGGCCTGGCTGAAGCGGGAGTTGTCCCGGTCGCGGGCCACCTGGAAGGTGATCGCCTCCGACATGCCGCTGGGACTCGTGGTGACCGACGGCGCCACGGACTTCGAAGCGGTGGCGCAGGGCGATCCGGGCGCGCCGCTCGGCCGCGAGTTGCAGATCGCCGAGCTGCTGCGGCACATCAAGCACCGCCGGATCACCGGCACGCTGTGGCTGACGGCGGACGTCCACTACACGTCGGCGCAGCACTACGAGCCGTCGAGCGCCGCGTTCCAGGACTTCGAGCCGTTCTGGGAGTTCGTGTCGGGGCCGCTGGCGGCGGGTGGCTTCCAGGCGACGAAGCTGGACGGGACGTTCGGGCCGCAGCAGGTGTTCCTCAAGGCGCCGTCGCGGGCGAACACCTCGCCCATGGAGACGCCGCCGTACTTCGGCGAGGTCGAGATCGACGGCGGGAGCGGAGAGCTGACCGTGCGGCTGCGGCAGGAGGGCGGCGACGTCCTGTTCGCCCGGACGCTCCAGCCGGGACGGGTCGGGCAGTAGCCCGGCCAGGGGGAACAGGTGAAGGAACAGATGAAGGAACAAGTGAAGGAACAAATCAGGCATAAGCGTTCTTTACCCATCGGACACACATCGTTCGTGATCGCGCAACACCACTCCTTCACAGTGGATGCATGAGTCCAGACATGTCTGATGTGACACGAGTGAAGCACGGCCGTCCCGTCCACCACTGGCGGCGGGACCTGGTCGAACTGGCCGCCCTGTTCACGGCGGTGGCCGTGGCCGACGCGGTGGCGAACATGATCGGGCACGGCCCCGACGGTCCCGCGCTGCTCATGGTCTCGGCGGTGGCGCTGCTCGCCACCGCCGGGTTCCACGTGTGGTGGTCACGCCGCCACGAGCACGCCCCACCCACGGCGGATACCGGCGCCCCGCCGTCCGCCGCCCCTCAGGACGGGGCGACGGCGGCCGGGCGGCAGGACGCGGCCGGGCTCGACCCGGCGGGCAGCACGCTGTGGCGGATGCGGACCACGGTGCGCGACGAGCCGGGGTCGCTCGCCGCGCTGTGCACGGTGCTGGCCCGGCAGCGGGTGGACATCCTCAGCCTCCAGACGCATCCGCTGGCCGACGGCACCGTCGACGAGTTCCTGCTGCGCGCCCCGCTGGAGACGGCCGCCGCCGAGCTGACCCGGGCCGTGTCCCGGGCCGGCGGCGCCGACACCTGGATCGAGCGCGCCGACACCCACGACCTGGTCGACGCCCCCACCCGGATCCTGGGCCTGGCCACCCGCACGGCCCAGGACGCGGCCGAACTGCCGCTGGCGCTGCGCCAGTTGCTCGGCCGCTGCACCATCAGGTCGCTGCCCGCCAAGGCCGCGGACAGCACCCCGGCGGAGGGCGGTTTCGACACCACGGAGCTGCGGCTGCGCACTCCGGACGGCGGTCTGATCACGGTGGAGCGGCCGTACCTGCCGTTCACCCCGACCGAGTTCGCGCGGGCCCGCGCCCTCGTCGAGCTGGACACCCGGCTCGGCCCGCGCGTCCCGCGCGGCCGGGACGTGCTGACCCTGCCCGAGGGCAACGAGATCACGGTGCGCCGCGCCGACCCCTCCGACGTGCCGGCCGCCAAGGAGATGCACGAGCGCTGCTCGGCACGGACCCTGAGCATGCGCTACCACGGGCCCGTCGGCGACGCCGACCGCTATCTGGGCCATCTGCTCAGCCCCCGCTTCGGCCGCACGCTCGCCGCGCAGACCGCGTCGGGCCGGATCGTCGCCCTCGGCCACCTGCTGTGGGACGGCGACGAGACGGAGCTGGCGCTCCTCGTCGAGGACGGCTGGCAGCGCCGCGGCGTCGGCGCCGAGCTCCTCGGCCGGCTGGTCGCGATGGCCGTCGAGGCGGGCTGCGAGAGCGTGTACGCGGTGACGCAGGCGTCCAACACCGGCATGGTCGCGGCGATGCGCGGCCTCGGCCTGCCGCTCGACTACCAGATCGAGGAGGGCACCCTGGTGATCACCGCGCGCCTCGACGCGACGCCGGTCGCCTCCCGGCTGCCGTACGAGTCGGACGCCCAGGCGTAGGAAGCGCCGGACGGCCGCCGCACCCGGTCGGGGCCGGGGCCGGGTCGCTTCCCGATCCGGCGCCGGCCCCGACCGGCGTCACCTCGCGCGGCCCGCCGACGAGGACACCGGCCCGGGGCGCTCCCCGTCCCGCCGCGCCCCGCGACCCGAGCCGGCCGGGACCGCCCCCGCCTTGGCCCCGGCCCCGGCCGCGTCGGGCCTCGCGCCCAGCGCCCGGTCGAGGTCGGCCCACAGGTCGTCCACGTCCTCCAGGCCGACCGACAGACGCAGCAGCCGGTCGCCGACCCCGGCGGCCCTGCGGTCGCCGGCCGCCACCACGCGGTGGCTGATGGACGCCGGATGCTGGATGAGCGAATCGACGCTGCCGAGGCTGACGGCGGGGGTGACCAGTTCCACCCCCGCGATCACCGCGTGCGGGTCCCCGGCCACCTCGAACGCGACCATCGCGCCGCCGATCCGGGGATAGTGCACGCGGGTGACGCGCGGGTCGCGGGTCAGCCGCCGCGCCAGTTCCGCCGCCGTCGCCGACGCGGCCCGCACCCGTACGGGAAGCGTCGCCAGGCCGCGCAGCAGCAGATAGCCCGCGAGCGGGTGCAGCACCCCGCCCGTCGCGAACCGCATCGTGCGCAACTGCCCCGCGAACGCCTCGTCGCAGGCCACCACGCCGCCCAGGACGTCGCCGTGCCCGCCCAGATACTTGGTCGCGCTGTGCAGCACCAGCCGGGCGCCGCTCTCCACGGGCCGTTGCAGCACGGGCGTCGCGAACGTGTTGTCGACGAGCAGCGGCACGGTGCCGCAGCCGTGCGCGACGGCCCGCAGGTCGACCTCCGCGAGCGTGGGGTTGGCGGGCGACTCCACCAGCACCAGGCCGGTGTCGGGCCGGATGGCGTCGGCGATCCCGGCCGGATCGACCCAGGTCACCTCGGTGCCGAGGACGCCCGTGTCGAGGAGGTGGTCGCTGCACCCGTACAGCGGGCGGACCGCGACGACGTGTCCCAGGCCGGCGGAACGGCGGACCAGCAGGACGGCGGTCAGGGCGGCCATGCCGCTGGCGAAGGCGACCGCGGCCCCGGTGCCCTCCAGGCGGGCGAGAGCCGTCTCGAACCGGGCGACCGTCGGATTGCCGAGGCGGCCGTAGACCGGCGGGCCGCCGTCGAGGGCGCCGTCGGCGGCGAACGCGTCGATCCGGGCGGCCTCGGCCCTGCTGTCGGCGCAGGGGTAGGTCGTCGACAGGTCGATGGGCGGGGCGTGCAGGCCGAGTCCGGCGAGGTCGTCGCGGCCGGCGTGCACGGCTTCGGTGGCCAGGCTCCGGGTGCGGGAGCGCGGCGCGTCCTCGTGGTGGTCCTTGGTGGGGTCCATGCCCCACAGCCTGGACGGATGCCCGGCCGGACGGTCCAACTCCCGTGCTACGTTCGGCGGATGGCCGATTCCGTCGCACTCGATCCGGTGGACCTGGAGATCCTGCGCCTGTTGCAGAACGACGCCCGTACGACGTACCGGGATCTCGCCGCGCGCGTCGGGGTCGCGCCCTCGACGTGCCTGGACCGGGTGGCCAGGCTGCGGCGCGCCGGGGTGATCCTGGGGCACGCGCTGCGGGTCGATCCGGCGCGGCTCGGCCGCGGCCTGCAAGCGCTGCTGTCGGTCCAGGTGCGCCCGCACCGGCGGGAGCTGGTGGGCCCGTTCGTGGAGCGGGTCCGGGCCCTGCCCGAGACGCGCACGGTCTTCCACGTCACCGGGCCGGACGACTATCTGGTGCACGTCGCCGTCCGCGACATGGCCGACCTCCAGCGGCTGGTCCTCGACGAGTTCACGGCGCGGCACGAGGTGGCACGGGTGGAGACCCGGCTGGTCTTCCAGCAGTGGGAGTGCGGGCCGCTGCTGCCGCCGACCGGGTACCAGGGTGACGAGAACCCCTGACCCGTACGAGGATGTCCGCATGTCAGACATCGCGCACACCCCCCGCCAGGTCGCGGACTCCTACGTCGACGAGCTGATCGCCCTCGACCCGGTCACCGGCACCTACCTCGGCGTACCGTCCGCCCACAGCAAGCTGCCCGACCTCTCGCCCGCGGGCCTCGACGCGGTCGCCGCGCTGGCCCGGCGGACGCTGGAGCGGCTCGACGCGGCCGAGCGGGGGCCCGCGGCCGACAGCGACGTCGAGCGGCGCTGCGCCCGGCTGCTGCGCGAGCGGCTCACCGCCGAACTCGCCGTGCACGACGCGGACGAGCACCTGCGCGCCGTCGCGAACCTGGGCTCGCCCGTGCACCACGTGCGGGAGGTCTTCACGATCACGCCGACCGGCACGGACGAGGACTGGGCGGCGATCGCCGCGCGGCTGCGGGCGGTCCCGGCGGCGTTCGCCGGATACCGCGAGACGCTCGCGCTCGGCCTGGAGCGCAAGCTGCACGGCGGGCCGCGCCCGACCGCGACGTTCGTCGGACAGCTCGCCGAATGGGCGGGCTGGTTCGGCGAGTTCGTGGCCGCGGGCCCCGAGACGCTGCGCGACGAACTCACGGCGGCCGCAGCGGCGGCCGACGCCGCGACCCTGGAGCTGCGCGACTGGATGCGCGACGTGTACGCGCCGGCCGTCGAGGGGTCCGCGGACGTGGTGGGCCGCGAGCGCTACGCCCGCTGGTCGCGCTACTACAACGGCACGGACCTCGACCTCGACGAGGCGTACGCGTACGGCTGGAGCGAGTTCCACCGGCTGCTCGCCGAGATGCGGCTGGAGGCGGAGAAGATCCTGCCCGGCGCCGCGACGCCGTGGGTGGCGCTCGCGCACCTCGACGAGCACGGGCGGCACATCGAGGGCGTCGAGGAGGTCCGGCAGTGGCTCCAGGACCTCATGGACGAGGCGATCGACACGCTCGACGGCACCCACTTCGAACTCGCGGAGCGGGTACGGAAGGTGGAGTCGTGCATCGCGCCCTCCGGCAGCGCGGCCGCGCCGTACTACACGGAGCCGTCGGTCGACTTCTCCCGGCCCGGCCGGACCTGGCTGCCGACGATGGGCCAGACCCGCTTCCCCGTCTACGACCTGGTGTCGACCTGGTACCACGAGGGCGTTCCCGGCCACCACCTCCAGCTCGCGCAGTGGGCGCACGTCGCCGACGACCTCTCGCGCTACCAGGCGACCGTCGGCATCGTCTCCGCGAACGCCGAGGGCTGGGCGCTGTACGCGGAGCGGCTGATGGACGAGCTGGGCCACCTGACCGACGCCGAGACGCGGATCGGGTACCTGGACGCGCAGATGATGCGGGCGTGCCGGGTCATCGTCGACATCGGCATGCACCTGGAGCTGGAGATCCCGGCGGACTCGCCGTTCCACCCCGGCGAGCGCTGGACGCCCGGGCTGGCCCAGGAGTTCTTCGGCGCGCACAGCAGCCGCCCCGCGGACTTCGTGGAGAGCGAGCTGACCCGCTATCTGTCGATCCCCGGCCAGGCGATCGGCTACAAGCTGGGCGAGCGCGCGTGGCTGCTGGGCCGGGCCAACGCGCGGGCGGCGCACGGTGACGCGTTCGACGCGAAGGCGTGGCACATGGCGGCGCTGTCGCAGGGGTCGCTGGGCCTCGACGACCTGGTGGACGAGCTCTCCAAGCTGTAGGGGGAGGGCGGTTCAGCAGCCGCAGTCGGCGCCGTCGGCCGGCGCCGTGAGGGGGTCCGCGCTCTGCCGCGCGGGCCCCTCCCACGTCTCGTGGGCGAAGCCCTCGCGCACCCAGTACTCGAAGCCGCCCAGCATCTCCTTGACCTGGAAGCCGAGTTCGGCGAGGGCGAGGGCGGAGCGGGCCGCTCCGTTGCAGCCCGGGCCCCAGCAGTAGGTGACGACGGGCACGGACGGGTCGAGGAGCTGTCCGGCCTGCTCGGGGACGAGCGCCGTGGGCAGGTGGACGGCGCCGGGGACGTGGCCCTGGTCCCAGGCGGCGGTGGAGCGCGAGTCGACGACCACGAAGCCCGGGTCGGCGGGATACGCGGCGAGCGCGGCGGCGACGTCGGACACGTCGGCGTGGAAGGCGAGGCTCGCCCGGAAGTAGGCGGCCGCGGCGGCCGGCGGGGCGGGGGCGACACGCAGCACCGGGTGGTCAGCGGTGGAGCGGGGGGTGGTGGTCTCGGGCATGGGGGGACGGGTCCTTCCGTGACGTGGTCCTGGATCGCGGGGGCGCGGTCGGTCGCGCTCTCCCTGACCGGAAATCTACGGCCGTCGCCCCGCATCCTGAAGGGACGATCCCCGGCATCCGGCTTGCTCCGCCGACGTTTCCCCGGTTAGCTCGGGACCATGACCGACGATTCCACCGCCGATGCGCCGTCGTACGCGCCCGATGCCACGGACTGGCAGATCCTGCGGGCCCTCCAGAGCGAGGGCCGCGCCAGTTACGCGGAGCTGGCGCGGGCGGTGTCGATGTCCGCGAGCGCGGTGACGGAGCGGGTGCGGCGCCTGGAGGAGTCGGGGGTGATCGCCGGATACACCGCGGTGGTCGTTCCGGAGCGGCTCGGGCTGCCGATCCTGGCCTTCGTCCGCCTGCGCTACCCGAACGGGAACTACAAGCCGTTCCACGACCTCGTCGAGGTGACCCCCGAGATCCTGGAGGCGCACCACGTCACGGGCGACGACTGCTTCGTCATCAAGGTCGCGGCGCGGTCGATGCGGCACCTGGAGGAGATCTCCGGGAAGATCGGCACGCTGGGCTCGGTGACGACGAGCGTGGTGTACTCCTCGCCCCTGCCGCGCCGGGCGATCGGGCGCTGAGCCGCGGCCGGACGGTGCGCGCCGGTCAGCCGTCGCCGGTGCCGCGCCGGCGGATCTCCGACCCGTCCCGGCCCTTCACGATCTCCAGCTGGGCGTGGACGCGGCGCCGCAGGTCCCCGACGTGGCTGACGATGCCGACGCTGCGGTCCCGCTCGCGCAGCGCGTCGAGGACGTCGAGCACGTCGTCGAGGGTCTGGTCGTCGAGGCTGCCGAAGCCCTCGTCGATGAAGAGGGTGTCGAGCCGGACGCCGCCCGCCTCGTCCGTGACGACGTCGGCGAGGCCGAGGGCCAGGGCGAGGGACGCGAAGAACGTCTCGCCGCCGGAGAGCGTCGCGGTGTCCCGCTCCCGGCCCGTCCACGCGTCGACGACGTGCAGGCCGAGGCCCGACCGGCCGCGCCCGGCGAGGGAGTCGGAGTGCACCAGGGTGTAGCGCCCGGACGACATGCGGCTCAGCCGGGCGGTCGCGGCGGCCGCCACCTGTTCGAGCCGGGCCGCGAGGACGTACGACTCCAGGCGCATCTTGCGTTCGTTGTCCGCGGCCGTGCCCGCGGCGAGGGCGGCGAGCCGGGCCACGCGCGTGTAGGTGGTGCGCAGCGGGCCGAGGCGGCGGGCCTCGGTGGCGACGCGCCGGGACAGCCGGTCCAGGTCCGTGCAGCGGCGCTGGGCCGCGTCCCGCGCGGAGCCCGCCGCCCGCACGCGCGCGTCGGCGGCCTCGGCCGCGGCGCGGGCGGCCTCGACGGCCGCCCGCGGCCTGCGGGCGGCGGCCGCGGTGTCCTCCTCGGCGAGGATCGCGCGGACCGCCGCGTCCTCGTTCTGCCAGGCGTCGATGCGGTGCTGCAACGCGCGGTGGCGCGCGTCGTCGAGCTGGGCGGCGGCCGCGGCCCGCGGGGTGTCGAAGCCCGCCCTGAACGCGGCGTCGGCGAGCCGCGCGTCGGCGTCCTTGAGGCGCTGCGCGGTGTCCTCGACGGCGCGGGCCGCGTCGGCCGCCGCGCCGAGCACGTCCACGAGCCGCTCCAGCTGGGCGGCGCGCGCTTCGACGCTGGACGCGGCGCCCCGCGCCTGCGTCAACTCGCTCTCCAGGCCGCCCTGTTCACGTTCCAGCGCGTCCCGGGTCGAGGCGCGGGCGGCGGCCCGGGTAGTGGCCTCCTGCCGGATGGTGAGCCGGCGCTCGTGCTCGCTCTGCCCCTGGGCCAGCCGCTCGCGGGCCGCGTGCAGGGCGGACGCCTCGGCGTGGGCGGCGGCGTGCCGGTCCTGCAACGCGCGGGCCGCGTCGGCGAGTTCCGCGGCCGGGCCGTCGCCCGCGGCGGCCTTCGCCGCGGCCAGTTCCTCGCGGACGACGCCGGAGCGGCGCTCGCTCTCGGCGTGCCGGTCCTCGGCGGCGCGGTGGGCGGTGAGCGCGGCCTCCTCGGCGGCGCGGTCGACGTGGCCGGCCGCCTTCCGCTGGGGCGCGGGGTGCGCGGTGGCGCCGCACACGGCGCAGGGCTCGCCGTCGCGCAGCTCCTCGGCGAGTTCGGCGGCGATGCCGCGCAGCCGCTGTTCCTTCAGGTCGAGCCAGTGCTCATGGGCGTGGGCCGCCTCCTCGCGGGCGCGCAGGGTGTCCGCCCGCGCGGTGTCGGCCTGCTCGGCCAGCCGGTCGCGCTCGCGGGCGGCGCGGGCCTGGCGCAGCGCGGGCTCCAGCTGGCCGGCGAGGTGCTCGGCGCGGGTCGTCGCCTCCTGGGCGCGGTCGACGTGCTCCTGGAGGTCGGTGCGGCGGGTGTCCCAGCGGGCGAGCCACTGGTCGGCCTCCGCCAGCAGTTCGGTGTCCGCCCGCTCCTCACGGTCGAGGTCCGCGCGCTCCCGGCCCAGTGCGGTGAGCCGGCGCTCGGCCCGGCGCGCCGCGTCGAGCCCGCCGAGTTCCTGGGCGGCGCGCCGGGTGGCCTCGGCCAGTGCGCCGGGACCCGCCTCGGCCAGCCTCCCGCCGTCCGGCCCACCGCCTTCCGCCGACCCGTCCGATCCGTCACCTTCTGCCGAGCCGTCCGACCCGTCACCTTCTGCCGAGCCGTCCGACCCGTCACCTTCTGCCCAGCCGTCACCCTGCCCCGACCCGGAAACCCCGGACCCCGAGCCCGCCCCGGAGTACCCGGCCACCCCGCCACCGGCGGTCTCCGCGCGGAGGGCCGCCCGGGCCCGGGTCTCCTCGCGGAGCGCGTCGCGGTGCTCGGCGTCGGCGGCGTCGCGCAGGTCGAGCGCGGGGGCGACCGCGGCCGCCTTGCGACCCCGCTCCATCTGTTCGCGCACCGCCCGCAGCTCGGCCTCCTGCCCGGCCAGTGCCGCCGCCCGGGCCTCGGCCTGCGCGAAGCGGCGCTGGAGCCGGTCCGTCTCCTGGGCGTCGGCGAGGTCGTGGCGGGCCGCCGTGCCCGCCGACTCGGCGGCGCTCAGGGCGAGATGGGTGTGCGTGTAGTGCTCGCGGGCCGTGGAGCGGGCGACGGCCGCCCAGCCGAGGACGGCGTCGGCGACGCCGGGGTCGCCGGGCGCCGCGTCGACCGGCGGTGTCTCCACCACGTCGCCCGCGGCCTGCTGCATCCGGTGCGCGTCGGCCAGCAGCTCGGCGTCGCCCGCCGTGACCTGCTTCTCGGCGGCGCGCCGGTCCTCGGCGAGCCGCTGCTCGACGGCGGCGAACCGGCGGGTGTCGAAGAGCCGGCCGAGCAGCTTCCCGCGGGCCTCGGCGTCGGCGCGCAGGAAGCGGGCGAAGTCGCCCTGCGGGAGCAGCACGACCTGGCAGAACTGGTCCTTGCTCATGCCGAGCAGCTGGGTGATCTCCTCGCCGATCTCCTGGTGGGAGCGGCTGAGGTCCTTCCACTCCCCCGCCACGGCGTCGTACTCGCGCAGCCAGCTCTGCGCCTTCTCCGTGGTGAATCCGGTGCCGCGCTTCTTGGGGCGGGCGAAGGGCGGCTGCCGGGTGAGTTCGAGCCGGCGGCCGGCGACGGTCAGGTCGAGGCGGACCTCCGTGCGCACGCCGGGTCCCGCGTGGTCGCTGCGCAGGTTCAGGCCCTGTCCGCCGGCGCTCTGCCGGGCGCCGGGCACCGATCCGTACAGCGCGTAGCAGACCGCGTCGAGGACGGAGGTCTTGCCGGCGCCGGTCGGGCCGTGCAGCAGGAAGAGGCCGGCCGCCGACAGGGCGTCGAAGTCGACTTCCTGGCTGCCGCCGAAGGGGCCGAAGGCGGTGAGGTGGAGGGTGTGCAGTCTCACCGGGCGCCCTCGCGCTCGTGCTGGACGGCGTCGGTGCGCACGGCGTCGAAGGCGGCGCGCAGCACGGCCCGCTCGTCCGCGTCGGGCCCGGCTCCCCGGACGTGGGTCACGAAGTCCTCCGCGATCTCGTGGTCGTCGCGCCCCTTGAGGCGCTCCGCGTAGCTGGCGTCCGGTCCGCTCTCGGTCCTGCGGGGTTCGAAGAGCAGGCTGAGGGTGTGCGGGAAGCGTTCGGCGAGGCGGGCCATCGGGTCGTCGGGCCGGACCGCGTCGGTGAGCGTGGCCTCCACCCAGGACTCCTCGTGGCCGGCGAGCGCGGGGTCGGCGAGGAGGCCGGCCAGGTCGCCGCGGATGCGGGCGAGCGGGCGCGGCACCGGGCAGTACAGCCGCTCGGCGGTCACCGCGCCGGCGCCGTCGAGGTCGACCAGCCACATGCTCTTGCGGTGGTCGGCCTCGGAGAAGGAGTACGGGAGGGGGGAGCCGGAGTAGCGGATCCGCTCGGAGATGACCTGGCTGCCGTGCAGGTGCCCGAGGGCCGCGTAGTCGACGCCGTCGAAGACGCCCGCGGGCACGGCCGCGACGCCGCCGACCGTGATGTCGCGCTCGCTGTCGCTCGGTGCGCCGCCGGTGACGAAGGCGTGCGCGAGGACGACGGAGCGGGTTCCGGCCGGGCGCCGGGCGAGGTCCGCGCGCACCCGGTCCATGGCCGCGGCGAGCACCTGTTCATGGCCCGCCCTGGCGAGGGCGAACTCGTCCTTGACCAGTGCGGGCTCCAGGTACGGCAGGCCGTAGAACGCCACGTCGCCGTGGTCGTCGGTGAGCACGACGGGCTCGCCGCAGCGGCCCGCCTCGGTGCGCAGGTGGATCCCGGCGCGGCCGATGAGTCCGGCGCCGACGCCGAGGCGGCGCGCCGAGTCGTGGTTCCCGGAGATCATCACGGTGGGCACGCCGAGGTCGGCGAGGCGGTGCAGCACGTCGTCGTACAGCTCGACGGCGGCCAGCGGGGGCACGGCGCGGTCGTACACGTCGCCCGAGACGACCACCGCGTCGACCTCGCGCTCGCGCACGGTGTCGACGAGGTGGGCGATGAACGCGGCCTGGGCGCCGAGCATGTTCACCCGGTGGAACGAGCGTCCCAGGTGCCAGTCGGACGTGTGCAGGAGCCTCATGGGACACGAGGCTAGCCGCTGGGTCGGACATCACGTGCGGAACGCCCGCACCGGGCGCCCCGCACCGTGACGTGTGTCACTCGTCAGCCGGCGGTCACCGTGAAGCTCTGTGCCGCCGTGCCGTCACAGGCACGCTGGGTGAGCTGCGCGCCGTTCGCGGCGGTGGCGGCCGCGGTGAGGCACTTGCCGCTGTGCCGGGCTGCGAAGTGGTAGCGCCCGGCGGCCTCCTTCACGGGGAGCCACTGCTGGTTCTGCCCGCCGCCGTACGCCCACAGCTGGAGCGGTGCGCCGTCGGCGGAGGAGACGCCGGTCACGTCGATGACCTGCTGCGGGTTGGGGCGCACCCCGATGCGCCGGTGTCCGCCGTCGGTGGCGGCGAGCCGGAACTGCTGGGCCTGGGTGCCGTTGCAGGTGTATTGCTGGATGGCGGTGCCGTTGGCGGTGGCGGCGGCGCGGGCGTCGACGCAGGTGCCGTTGCCGGTGTTCCTCAGGGAGTACCAGGCGGTCTCGGAGAGCGTGTCGTCCGGCGGTGTGGTGCCGCCGGCGCCGCCGAGCCACTTGAGCCCGTCCAGCAGGAACCGGTTCTGGTTCGCGCTGGCGAACGTCGACGACGTACGGGTGTTCGTGTCGTAGTTCATCGCGTTGTGGCCGAAGTTCGCGTACAGCATCCGGTACTTCGTGTTGGTCCACAGGATCGGGTAGTAGCCGCTGTACCAGGACTGGTTCGGGTCCGTGCCCAGCGGGAAGCTGCTGGGGTCGACCGAGGCGAGGATCTTGATGTCGGGGTTCTGCCGGAGGTCGTTGGACCAGCTGTACCACTCGCTGACCGACGAGGTGAACGTGGCGGGCAGGTTCACGGTGGCGGGGTGGGTGCGGTCCTCGACCTTGAGCGTCGCGGACGTCGGGCCCCAGGTGTTGGACGCGAAGTCGCCGCTGCCCAGGAACTGGTTGTGGTACCAGGACCAGCTCGCCGCGTCCGTGGTGAAGGCGGAGACGTGGAAGCCCATCCAGGCGCCGCCGCCGCGCATGTACTGCTCGAACCCGGTCCGCTGGGCGGCGGTCTGCGGCAGGTCGTCGAGGAACAGGACGACCTGGTAGGCGTTGACGCCGCCGTTGGCGAGGAGGTCCCAGTCGCTGCTCGCGGTGTAGGTGAAGCCGTTGGCGGCGGCCTGCCCGGGCAGCCAGTCGTTGGCCTCCTTCTCGAAGTCGATGTGCGCCGCGTCCCAGGTGCCGCTGTAGAGGCCGAGCACCTTGAAGGGGGCGGCCGCCGCGCCGCTCGCGTGGGCCGCGGGCGGCGCCGCGAGCCCGAGCAGGGCCGCGAGCAGTACGAGGATCCGCAGGGCCGTGCGGGTGGATCCGGATCTGATGGTGGGCATCGTTCGATCGGTCCTCTCGCCGGGTGTTACGGGTAGTTGGTGAGGTAGGCGACGTTGCCGGCGGAGTTGGACGGTCCTCCGGTGTTGTTGATGATGTGGCTGATGGTGCCGGTGCCGCCGAGGGAGACGGTCACCATGTCGTGGAACCGGACGCCGGAGGTGTTCGGCACCTCGAAGGCGCGGTCGGCGACGACGCCGGGGTTGGCGCTGAAGTAGCAGTAGCTGCCGAGCCCCCACGCCTCGTGGCTGGTGACGGAGTCGGCGACCTTGTAGGCGGGGTAGCCCTTGCCGCCGCCGTTCATCCAGGCGGCCTGGTTCGGCGGGTCGTAGGGCATCTCGTTCTGGAAGAAGTACGTGCGGCCGCCGTTGCCGTTCCAGACGACCTGGGTCTTCTGGAAGTGCTCGACGAACAGGCCGTACGCGGTCACGTCGGCGCCGTTGACGACGAGCCCGGTGTCGGCCGTGTTGGCGCTCCAGCCGACGGTTCCGCCGTTGCCGTGGTCGGCCCGCCAGATCCAGGTGTGGTCGATGACCGTGTTCGGGCTGTTGACGACCAGGGAGTTGCTGGCCCTGCCGACGGTGGCGCCGCCGATCCGGACGAAGAAGTCCGTCAGCTGGACGGGGTCGGCCGCGTGGTTGGCGGAGGATCCGTCGGGGCCGATGCGCACCAGTGTCGAGGAGTTGGTGGTCCCCGCGTCGATGAGCAGGCCGGCCAGCTGAATGCCGTCCACGTCGGCGGTGCTGAGCGCGGTGATCCCGCCGTCCGGTACGAGGGTGGCGAGGCCCATGCCGAGGACGACCGTGTCGGGGCGGGTGATGTTCAGCGTCTGGCTCAGGTGGTAGACGCCGGGGGTGACCAGCAGGTTCTTGCCGGCGGCGAGGGCCGCGTTCATGTCGGCCGCGGTGGCGCCGGGCTTGACGATGAAGAACTGGTCGAGCGGCAGCGAGGTGCCCGCGGGGGTCCTGCCGCTCCAGGTGGTGCCGACCGCGTTCGCCCGCAGCGCGGGCACGAACACCTTGTAGGCGCCCGCCCCGTCCACGTAGAGGAACGGCTTCTCGCGGATCGTCGGGGTGCTCGCGACGGTGGTGTACGTCGGGAAGGACTGGGCCGGTGCGCCCTGGTCGCCGACGAAGACCATGTTCCAGTTCGAGCCCGACCAGCTGCCCATCTGGGAGTTGCGGGTGAGGAACTGCTGCTGGGAGCCGGAGCGGATCTGGCCGTCGACCTTGGTGTCGGAGATGAAGCCGCCGCTGGACCAGCCGCCGTCGTCGAGCGCGAGGTTGCCGCGCACGTGCATGCGCCGGTAGGGGGCGGCCTGCGAGACGGCCCAGCGGTCGGTGCCGCCGGTCGGGTTGACCGACAGGTTCTCGGCGTCGCGCCAGAAGTTCTGGGTGGCGTTGCCCTGGAACCAGTCGGCCTCGGCGTGCACGGCGCCGTTGATGGTCACGTCGTCGGGCGACAGGCCGAGCCCCGCGACCTGGGTGTAGAAGCCGACGTTGGCGTCGGCGCTGTAGGTGCCGGGCTTGAAGAGCAGGGCCTGGCGGGCCGAGCCGAACTGGTTGGTCTGCTGCTGGGCGAAGACCGAGTTCAGCTTCGACTGGATGCTCGACGCCGGCATCGACGGGTCGAAGACGGTGACGTTCGGGCCGAAGTCGGGCGTGCCGGGCGGGTTCGTCGCGCCGCCGCCGAGCGTGAAGGACTGGGCGGCCGTGCCGTTGCAGGTGTACTGCGCGAGCTGGACGCTGTCCGCGGTGGAGGCGCTGGGCACGTCCAGGCACTTGCCGCTGTTGCGGTTCACGAAGTGGTAGGCGCCGTCGGCCTCGGCGACGGGCAGCCACTGCTGGTTGGCGCCGCCGGAGTAGGTCCACAGCTGGATCGCCGCGGAGTCGGCGGTGGAGACGTTGGTGACGTCCCACGCCTTGGTGGCGGCGAGGCCGCTGTTCACCCGGTAGTAGCCGCCGCTGGTGGCGACGAGCTGCCAGGTCTGGGCGGTGCTGCCGTTGCAGCCGTACTGCTGGACGGCGGTGCCGTCGGCGCTCGCGGCGGCGCGGGCGTCGACGCACTTGCCGCTGCCCTTGTTGACGACGGTGGTGGGCCCGGCCGGGAGGGCGGCGGCCGCCCGGGGCGTCGCGCTCGCGGGCGTCTGCGCGGCCATCTCGATTCCGGTCGCGGTCGTCGCCACGAGGGCGATCGCGGTGAGCACTCCGGGTGTCCGGCGTCTGAGCGCGGACCCGGGGACGGATCTGAACACGGAGATCTCCTGTGTCCTCGAGGGGTGGGGGGACCGTCAGCCGGTGTACTTGGCGAGGATGCCGGTGAACTGCCATGCGCTCTGGGCCACGCCCGAGCAGGTGTCGTCGTTCGGGTAGCCGCCGGAGCAGGGCCGGTCGCGGTTGGCCGACCAGAAGGTGAGGCGCGCGAGGTGGTGCTGCTGCGCGTAGGCCAGGATGGTCTGGAAGTCGGCGGGGGTGACGGTCTCGTTGTCGTCGGTGATCCCGTTCATGGACGAGATGCCCATGCCCCGGTACGCCTGGTCGTCGCTGTAGCCGTACGCGTTCTTGAGGGCGGTCTTGAGGCCCTCGGCCGCCCTGGTGGTCAGCGTGCCCATGTTCTGGCCCGCGCCGCCGAAGTCGAACGGCATGATGGTCCAGCTGTCCACCGTGAGACCGGAGTTGGCGGCGCGGTTGATCAGGCTGGTGTCGGGGCCCGACTGGCCGGTGCCGATGGTGACATACACCTTGATGCCCGGGTTGGCGGCCTTGACCGTCTTCAGCGCGTCCACCGTGCGCTGCTGCACGGTGCCGTTGCTGTACGCGTCGGCCTCCAGGTCGATGTCGATGGCCTTGAGCCCGTACGCGTCGATGACCTTCTGGTAGGCGCCCGCCAGCGCACCGGCGCTGGTGCAGGAGCTCTCCAGCTTGTTGCCGCTGTAGCCGCCGAACGACGGGACGACGTCGCCGCCGTTCGCGCGCACCGTGTTGATGGTCTGCTGGTCGACGCCGCCGGTCAGCGGGCGGCCGCCGTCCCACTGCGGGTTGCAGGTGCCGTTGCTCAGGACGAAGGCGAGGGTGAACCACTTGACGCCGGTGGCGTTCATGATCGTGGTCGGGCTCGGCGGGTTGCCCCAGCCGTTGTAGAGGTACGGGGCGACGGCCATCGGCGCCGAGCCGGGCGGCGTGGTGCCGCCGCCGGCGGGCGCGGTCCACTTCTGGTTGGCGGCGCCGGTGCAGCTCCAGATCTGGACGGGGGTGCCGTTCGCGGAGGTGTTGCCGGTGACGTCGGCGCACTTGCCGGACTGCTGGCCGACGAGGTCGCGGGCGGCGGAGACGGTCCACTTCTGGTTGGCGCTCCCGGCGCAGTCCCACAGCTGGAGCCGGGCGCCGTTGGCGGTCGCGTTGCCGGTGACGTCGAGACACTTGCCGAGGGCGCGGATCGTGCCGTCGGTGCCGACCGTCCACTGCTGGGCGGCGGTTCCGTTGCAGTCGTAGAGCTGGACCGCGGTGCCGTTGGCGGAGCTCGCCGCCGCCACGTCGAGGCACTTGCCGCCGAGTCCGGTGATGGTGCCGGTGGCCGCCGCGGCGGGGGTCGTGGCGAGGGCGCCGGCCGACACCGTCAGCAGCACGGTGGCGAGTGCGGCGCGCACGGCGGTGGAGCGGGAGGGGGCAGATCTGGGCAGGGGGGACATAGGGGTTCACAGCCCTTCATGGGAGGCCGTCGACGGGGGGAAACGGGTGTTCATGGAGATGAACAGCGGGTGCATTCATGAAGCTGTGGCGAACGGGAACCTAAAGGTCTGCACCAAAGGCGTCAAGAGATGAAACCGAGATGACCGTCAACGGATCTGCGCCCATGAGGACTTGAACACGGCAAAGCCCCCGGTCAGCGCTCCGGGGGCTTCAACACTACTTAATTCAAGGTTTGCTAAGAAGGGTGCTGCCAGAGTCCGCGCGCGGCGAGCACCGGCAGCACGCCCTCACCGAACCAGTACGCCTCCTCGACGTGCGGATAGCCGGAGAGCACGAACTCGTCGATGCCCAGGGCGTGGTACTCGGCGATCCGGTCGGCGATCTCGCTGTGCGAGCCGACCAGCGCCGTGCCCGCGCCGCCGCGCACGAGCCCGACCCCGGCCCACAGGTTGGGGTAGATCTCCAGCCCGTCGGCGCTGCCGCCGTGCAGGGCGAGCATGCGCCGCTGGCCTTCGGATCCCGAACGGGCGAGACCCGCCTGCACCTCGGCGACGGTCCGGGGATCGACCCCGGCCAGCAGCCGCTCGGCCTGCGCCCACGCCTCCCACGCCGTGTCCCGCGCGATGACGTGCAGCCGGATCCCGAACCTGACCTCGCGCCCCTCGGCCTTGGCGAGCGTGCGGATCCAGTCGATCTTCTCGGCCACCTGGGCGGGCGGTTCGCCCCAGGTCAGGTAGACGTCGCTGTGCCGGGCCGCGACCGGGCCCGCCGCCGCGGACGAGCCGCCGAAGTAGACGGGCGGCACGGGGTCCGGCAGCCGGGTGAGCCGGGCCCCCTCGACGTGCTCGTGCGCCCCCTGGAAGTCCAGGGTCTCCCCGCGCCACAGCGCCCGGACGACGTGCAGGAACTCGTCCGTCCTGGCGTAGCGGGCCTCCTTGTCGAGGAAGTCGCCGTACGCCCGCTGCTCGGGATCCTCGCCGCCGGTGACGATGTTGAGCAGCAGCCGGCCGCCGGAGTGGCGCTGATAGGTGGTCGCCATCTGCGCGGCGAGCGCGGGGCTGAGCAGGCCGGGGCGGAACGCGACGAGGAACTTCAGCCGTTCGGTCTGCTCGACGAGCATCGCCGTGGTGAGCCAGGCGTCCTCGCACCAGGCGCCGGTGGGGGTGAGCGCTCCCGCGAAGCCCAACTGCTCGGCGGTGCGGGCGACCTGGCCCAGATAGGCGAGCGACGCGGGGCGGTCGCCGCCGGCCGAGCCGGTGGGCACGCCGTGGCCGCCGCCGACGATGGAGCGGCTGTCGCCGTTGGTGGGCAGGAACCAGTGGAAGGTCAGGGACATGACGGGTGGTCCTCTCCGGGTCCGGTGCTCAGGCGGCGGCGAGCCGGGAGCCGGCGGGCAGCGCGTCGCGGAAGCGGCCGAGGACCGGGGCGAGCGCCTCGTGCGTCTCGGGGGCGAGGGTGACCGACCCGTCCGCGCCGACGGTGATGTGCCGGTCGAGGACGAACCAGCCCTGGGCGACATCGGCGCCGAGCGAGGTGAGGACGGGCCGCAGCGCGTAGTCGACGGCGAGCACGTGCGCGGGCGAGCCGCCGGTGGCCAGCGGCAGCACGGGCTTGCCGCGCAGCGCGTACTGCGGCAGCAGGTCGAGGAAGGTCTTCAGGACGCCGGAGTAGGCCGCCTTGTACACGGGGCTGGCGACGATCAGGGCGTCGGCGCGGGCCACGAGGGCGACGGCCGCGGCGATGTCCGGGTCGGCGGAGTCGGCGGACAGCAGCCCCTCGGCGGGCAGGGAACGGACGTCGAGGTGGCGTATCTCGTGCCGGGGGGAGGCGAGTTGGGAGCCGAGTTCGCGCACGAGGTGGGCGGTGCGGGAGGCGCCGGGGGCGGAGGCGCTGCCGGTGACGGTGAGGACGAGTGCCACGGGGGGTCCTTTGCGGGGTGGGTGGGGCTGGAGGCGTCGCCGCGGGAACGCGGGAGGGGTGTGCGTCGCCGGGCGCGGCCCGGCGGGGCTGCTCGCGCGCTCCGCCGCGCCCCCGGGGACCGGGGACGCCCGCCCTCCGGGCGGCATCTCCCCCGGTGCGGGCGAGCGGGGAACGGCGCGAGAGGCCCCGCCGGGCCGCCCGCGCCGTCGCACACGCGGCCCGGCGGGCGCGGGGCGTGGTCCGCGACCCGGAACGGGGCGGGCGGGAACGGCAGTCGGACGCGGCAGAGGTCAGACGCGGGCCGGACGGTTCAGGACCGGCTCAGGCGCAGACGCGACAGGAGGTGCTGTTGACCCGTGCGAGATCGACATGACGTCGTCGCGTGAGGTCGTGCCGTCCTGTGTCCATGGGCCCGATTGAATCAGGTGCCGCCTACATCCGTCGAGACCCGCCCACGCCGTGGACGGGTCAGCCGTACGCCTCCCCGCCCAGCTCGAACCCCGCGGTCCCCGCGCTGACGTCGGCCAGCCACGCCCGGAACCGCTCCACGTCGCCCTCGGGCAGCCCGATCTCCAGGGTCACGGCCTCCGCGTACCGGACGTCGCGCACGTCGCGGCCGGTGGCCCGCAGGTCGTTCTCCATCTTTCCGGCGCGGCCGTGGTCGACGGTCACCGTGGCGAGCCGGAACCGGCGGCGCGTCACGGTGCCGAGGGCGTCCAGCGCCTCGCCCACCGCGCCGCCGTACGCCCGGATGAGCCCGCCCGCGCCGAGCTTCACCCCGCCGTAGTACCGGGTCACGACGGCGACGACGTACCGCATGTCGCGCCGGGTCAGCATCTGGAGCATGGGGACGCCCGCGGTGCCGCCCGGCTCCCCGTCGTCGCTCGCCCTCTGCACGCCGGCGTCGGCGCCGATGACGTACGCGTAGCAGTGGTGCGAGGCCGCCGGGTGCTCCCTGCGGACGCCCGCGACGAAGGCCTGCGCCTCCTCCTCGGTCGCGGCGGGCGCGAGCGCGCACAGGAAGCGGGAGCGGTTGACCTCTGTCTCGTGCACGCCCTCGCGGGCCACCGTGCGGTACTCGTCCTGCATCCGGCCAGCGTATGCGCAGGTGCAGCCGGGGTCGCCCCGGCCCGGTGCGCAGGTGACGATGTGATGGATACTCGCACGTCGCCTCTGTCATGAACGGGCTGCCGCGGGGCAGTGCAATCCCGTACCCGATCGAGGACACCACCCCACCGAGCCGCCCGACAGAGAGACCCACATGACCGGCATCCAGGCCGAGATCCCGCCCGCCCGCACTCCGCGCTGGCGGTCCTGGCTGCTGGAGGGGCTCACCGACCGGACCGCCCGCCACCAGGGCCCGCACGGGCGGGTCCCGCAGGAGCACCGCGGCCACAAGTGGTGGCGCGTGATGTGCCTGACGGGCGTCGACTACTTCTCCACGCTCGGCTACCAGCCGGGCATCGCGGCGCTGGCGGCCGGCCTGCTGTCGCCGCTGGCGACGCTGGTCCTGATCGCGCTGACCCTGCTCGGGGCGCTGCCCGTCTACCGCAGGGTCGCGAAGGAGTCGCCGCACGGCGAGGGCTCGATCGCGATGCTGGAGCGGCTGCTGCCCTGGTGGGCGGGGAAGCTGTTCGTGCTGGTGCTGCTCGGTTTCGCGGCGACCGACTTCATGATCACGATGACTCTCTCGGCGGCGGACGCGGCGGCCCACGTCGTGGAGAACCCGTTCGCCCCCGGCTGGCTGCACGACGCGAACCTGTGGATCACCCTGGTGCTGCTCGCGGCGCTCGGCGCGGTCTTCCTGAAGGGCTTCCAGGAGGCCATCCGGGTCGCGGTCGTCCTGGTCGGCGCCTATCTCGCGATGAACGTGGTCGTGCTGGTCACCGCCGCCACCCATGTGCTGACCCGGCCGGTGAAGATCACGAACTGGTGGGACGCGATGACGGCCGAGCACTCCTCGCCGTTCATGATGATCGGCGTCGCCCTGCTCGTCTTCCCGAAACTGGCGCTCGGCATGTCCGGCTTCGAGACCGGCGTCGCGGTGATGCCGCAGATCCAGGGCGGCGCCGACGACACGTACGCCAAGCCGGCCGGCCGGATCCGCGACACCCGCAAGCTGCTCACCACGGCCGCGCTGATCATGAGCTGCTTCCTGCTGCTGTCCAGCCTGGCCACGACCATCCTGATCCCGCAGCACGAGTTCGAGGCGGGCGGTTCGGCCAACGGCCGGGCGCTCGCCTACCTCGCGCACACCTACCTCGGTGAGGGCTTCGGCACGGTCTACGACGTCTCGACCATCGCCATCCTGTGGTTCGCGGGCGCCTCCGCCATGGCGGGCCTGCTCAATCTGGTCCCCCGCTACCTGCCCCGCTACGGCATGGCGCCGGAGTGGACGCGGGCGGTGCGCCCGCTGGTCCTCGTCTTCATGGCGACGGCCGTCGTCATCACCCTGTGGTTCAACGCCAACGTCGACGACCAGTCGGGCGCGTACGCGACGGGCGTGCTGGTGCTGATGCTCTCGGCGTCGTTCGCCTCGACGGCCGCGGTGCACCGGCGCGGCCACCGCGCGGCGACGCTCGGCTTCGGCCTCATCACGGCCGTCTTCGCCTACACGCTCGTCACGAACGTCGTGGAGCGCCCCGACGGCATCAAGATCGCGCTCATCTTCATCGTCGCCATCCTGATCTCCTCCTTCGCCTCCCGCGTGCACCGCGCCTTCGAACTGCGGGCGGGCGCGGTGACGTACGACGACGAGGCGGTCCGGCTGATCGACGCGGCGGCGGCCCGGGGCCCGCTGCGGATCATCGCCAACGAACCGCAGGAGCACAGCACCGCCGCCTACCGCGCCAAGGAGACCGCGCAGCGCGACGACACCCACATCCCCGACGACGGCGTCCTGCTCTTCCTGGAGATCTTCATCCAGGACTCCTCCGACTTCACCGAGGACCTCGTCGTGCACGGCGACGAGAAGCACGGCGTGCGGCGGCTGCGCGTGCACGGCCCGGGCGTGCCCAACACGGTGGCCGCGGTCCTGATGAACCTGCGCGACCGCACCGGCGAGGTGCCGCACGCCTACTTCAACTGGACGGAGGGCCACCCCGTCAGCCATCTGCTGCGCTTCCTCGTCTTCGGCGACGGCGAGGTCGCCCCGGTCACCCGCGAGGTGCTGCGCCGCGCGGAGCCCGACCCGGAGCGGCGCCCGCGCGTCCACGTGGGCTGACCCGCGGGCCGGCCGGTCGCGGAATCCCCGGGCGGGCGGGACGGTTGACGTCACCATCGGCGCCCGCTCACAGGAGGCAGACATGTACGGCGACCAGGACACGGTCCGCACGATCCTCACCGCATCCGGCGACACCTGGGCCGTCGTCGGCCTCTCCTCGAACCGGTCGCGGGCGGCGTACGGCGTCGCCGCCGCGCTCCAGCGCTTCGGCAAGCGGATCGTCCCCGTCCACCCGAAGGCGGAGACGGTCCACGGCGAACAGGGGTACGCCTCGCTCGCCGACATCCCCTTCCCCGTGGACGTCGTCGACGTCTTCGTCAACAGCGACCTCGCGGGCGCGGTGGCCGACGAGGCCGTACGGGCCGGCGCGGGGGCGGTGTGGTTCCAGCTCGGCGTCGTCGACGAGGACGCCTACGAGCGGACGCGCGGGGCGGGCCTGGAGATGGTCATGGACAAGTGCCCGGCGATCGAGATCCCGCGGCTCGGCTGAGCCGCCGCACCGCGCCCGGATCCGGGCACAGGTGCGGGGCTCGGGCGGCCTGCACAGTGCTTCCCCCCACGGAAAGTGCAGGCCGCCCGAGCCCCTGGACAGGTGGCTCTGTTGGGGCGATTACCAGACGGAGTCCATCGGTGCGATCGCCCGGACCGGCTCGTCGGCCGGGACGGTGGGCCGGCTCGGCCCGTTCGCCGACCCGGGGTCGGCGGGCGCCAGCCACACACTGTCGGCACGGGTCGTCGTAGCCGCTCCATGCGCCGACTGCGCGTGCGCCACACCGGCCAGGGTGGCGACGGTGAGGGCGATGAGGGCTCCGATACGGCGTGCCATGTGGGTCATCGTTGTCCTTCCGGGCTCACGAGGTGGGTGGCGCCTGTGAGAAGACTGTTCGCGGAGACCGGGAGGGACCCCACGGATAGAATGTGGCCCATGCGGCGGCGCGGCTGCAACCGAATGCGCTGTCGTCTTGCTGCCTGGCGTACGTACGCCAACAGGCGGCGGGCCGAAGGGCGTTGACCCTGACGGGGGGTTGGGTGGGAGACAGCACCGCACCCGAGGACGCGCGCGGGCGCGCACTGCCGGGGCAGCCGCTGTCGGCGGCGGCCGTCGATCTGTACGGGCGGCTGGCGACCGGCCGGCCCACCGGCCCCGAGGACGGGGAGGCGCTCGCGCAGTTACAGGCCTGGGGCATGGTGGGCGTGCCCGAGGACGGGGCCCGGCCGGTGCCCCTGCCGCCCACCTCGGCCGCCTGGGCGGTCGCCCGGGACGCCCTGGCGCACCTCCGGGACCAGTCCCGGATGCTGATGGAACTGCCGCACGCCGTCGAGCAGTTGGACCTGGCGTTCAGCCAGTCCCGCACCCGGGCCCCCGGGACGGCCGGTTCGGAGTTCCTGTCGGACCGCGTGGAGGTCAACGAACGCATCGGGGCGATCCTCGCGTCCGCCCGCGCGGAACTGCTGGGCGCGCACCCGCACGGGCCGCGCACCCGGGAGCAGATGGACCTCGGCGTGCCGCGCGACACGGCCGCCCTGGAGCGCGGGGTGCACTACCGGACGCTGTATCAGGACGCGGTCCGCGACGACGTGGTGACCTGCGAGTGGGCGTCGACGATGGCGCCGCGCGGCGTCCACTTCCGCACCCTGGCGGACCCCTTCGAGCGGGTCATCATCGTCGACGAACGCGTCGCGGTCATCTCCGACTACGTGGTGCCGGACGCCCCCGAGGGCGCGGCGTGGATCATCACGGACCGGGCCATGGTCGCCTTCTGCAAGCACGCGTTCGAGCAGGAGTGGCGGCGGGCCAGTCCCTGGCACGGACAGCGGCGGGTGCGGGGGCAGAGCCCGGAGGGCGGGCTGCTCAGCCAGTTGCAGCGGGCGATCCTGCGGGCCCTGTCCGAGGGCGAGACCCAGGACGGGGCGGCGCGCAGGCTCCAGGTGTCGACCCGCAAGCTCCAGCGGGAGCTGGACCTGGTCCGCGCCGCGTGGGCGCTGCCGCAGGCGACGGTCGCGCAGCTCACCTTCCGGTGGGCGACGTCCCCGGAGCGCGAGGCGACGCGCGAGAAGGCCGCCTGGCGCCGCTCGCTGGCGCCGGGCGGCGAGGGCGGGCTCCCGGTCAATCGCCCAGCCACTCCAGCGCGGCCGTCGTCAGCGCCGTGACGCCGGTCGTGAGGGTCGGCTCGACGAGCGGCGCGAAGAACGGGGAGTGGTTGGACGGGATGTCCCGGTCGGCCGTGCCGGCCTTCCGGGCCGCCGCCACCTGCTCCGGGTCGAGGCCGCCGAACATCCAGTAGCACAGCGGCGCCCCGGAGTCGGTGGCGAACAGGCCGACGTCCTCGCTGCCGGTGACCGGGCCCATGTCGAAGACGCGGTCCGGGCCGAGGGCGGTGCGCAGGGCGGTCATCGTGCGGTCGGTCGCGGCCGCGTCGTTGGTGAGGACCGGGAAGCTGTCCAGCGCGGTGATCTCCGGGTCGCGTTCGGCGCCGGACGCGGCGGCCTCGGCGCGCACGATGCGCTCGACGGCCGCGAGGACGCGGGTGCGGGTGTCACCGCCGTAGGTGCGGATGTTGAGCTTCAGTTCGGCGCGGTCGGGGATGATGTTGGCCTTCGTGCCCGCCTGGAGGGAGCCGACGGTCAGGACGGCGGTCTCGGCGCCGGGGACCTCGCGGGCGACGACCGTCTGGAGGCGCAGCACGGTCGCCGCGGCCATCACCACCGGGTCGATCGCGGCCTCGGGCCGGGAGCCGTGGGCTCCCTTGCCGTGCAGGACCACCTGGAGCGAGTCGGCGGCGGCGAACGACGCGCCCGCGTGCCAGCCGACCGTGCCCGCGGGCAGCGGTGCCACGTGCTGGCCGAGGACCACGTCGGGGCGGCCGAACCGGTCGAGGAACCCGTCGTCGAGCATGGCGCGGGCGCCCTGGGCGATCTCCTCGGCGGGCTGGAAGACGGCGACGATCCGGCCGGACCAGGCGGCGCGCGCGTCGGCGAGCAGCCGCAGGGTGCCGAGCAGGCAGGTGACGTGCATGTCGTGGCCGCAGGCGTGCATCACCCCGTCGGTCCTCGACGCGTAGTCGAGTCCGGTGCGTTCGCGGACCGGCAGGGCGTCGAAGTCGGCGCGGAGCAGGACGGTGGGGCCCGCGCCGTTGTCGAGGGTCGCGACGACGCCCGTACGGCCCACGCCCTCGGTGACCTCGTAGCCGTGGCCGCGGGCGCGCCGGGCGACCTCGGCGGCGGTCCTGGTCTCCTCGAAGGAGAGTTCGGGGTGGGCGTGCAGATCGCGGTAGAGGTCCGCGAGGCCGGGGAGCAGGGCCGGGAGGCCGTCGAGCACGGCGGGGGTCGTGGGCTGCTGGGTCATGGGTCCTCCGGCGCCGGACGGACCGGGGTCCGGCGCGTGGGTCGCGTGCGGATGGGGCGGAGGGCGCGGGGCCCGCTCAGGGCCGGTCGTGGTGCCGGTCGCGGTGCTGCCGGTCGTCGGCCGCGTCGAAGGAGGCGTAGTAGGCGGCGGCCATGTCCTCGTCGCCGTGGCCCTGCTCGGCGGCGCGGGCCAGCCGGGCCGCGCTCGCCTCCGCGACGTCGAGGCGGACGCCGCCGGCGCGGCCCGCCTCCACGATGAGCCGGGCGTCCTTGGCGGCCGTGTCCACGGCGAACTGGGCCGGGGTGAGCCGGTCCTCCCGCACCAGGTCGGCCTTCATCCGCAGGTACGGCAGGTCGAGGCCGCCGCCCGCGATGGCGTCGAAGAAGTGGTCGGGGTCGACGCCGAGCGCCTCCGCGAGGGCGAGGACCTCACCGGCGGCGTTGGTCGCCGCGAGCACCCAGCTGTTGGCGACGAGCTTGAGGCGGGTGGCGCTGCCCGCGGCGCCGTCCTCGCCGGTCCACACGGTGCGGGTGCCGACGGCGTCGAGGACCGGGGCGATCGCGGCGCGGTGGGCGGTGGGCCCCGCCGCGAGGACGAGCAGCTCGCCCTGCTCGGCGGGGCGGCGGGTGCCGAGCACGGGGGCGTCGAAGAAGACGAGCCGGTTGCGGTCGGCGAAGTCGGCCAGCCGGGTGATCGCCTCGACGCCGGCGGTGGTGGACTGCATCCAGGCGGCCCCGGGGCGCAGCCCGTCGGCGGCCCGGGTCATCACGTCCAGGGCGGCGGGGCCGTCGTGCAGCATGGTGAGGATCGTGTCCGCGCCGGTGACGGCCCCGGCGGGGGTGTCGGCGACGTGCACGCCGTCGGCGGTCAGGGGTTCGGCCTTGTCCCTGCTGCGGTTCCAGGCGCGGACGGTGTGCCCGGCCCGCGCGAGGGAGCGGGCCATCGCGGCGCCCATGATGCCGGTGCCGAGGACCGCCACGGTCCGCTGGTCGGTCGGTGCGCTCATGCCTTCGACTCCCTGGTGTGTGTCCGGTGCCCGTCCTCACTGTGCCGCGCGCCGGGTGATCGCGTCGAGCCGGGGCGGGCGGCGCGGTCCGTGCGCCGGGCGAGCCGGAGTTCCGTCGGGTACCGCTCGGTGACGGTGCCGCCGTGGTCCCGGTCGATCAGGCGGCCGATGCTGTCGAGCAGCGCGGCGCGGGCGTCCGGGGCGAGCGCGCGGGTGCCGGAGTGGGTGCGCAGCAGGTCGAGGTACTGGCGTGTGGTGTAGGTGAGGTCGCGGAGGTGGCGGCGGTAAACGGCCGGCTCGAACAGGTCGGCGCCGGGCAGTGTGGCGTTGTGCTGCGGGACGGTCCGGCCGGGCGCCTCCTGGCTGTCGTACGGGATGTCGTCCGCGGCGGTCGGGTGCAGGCCGGGCGGGGTGGCGGGGTCGAAGCGTTCGTAGCGGTCCTGTACGTCGGCGAAGAACTGTCGGGAACCGCCCGCGACGTGGTGGGTGGCGAGGATCGCGAGGAAGCCGCCGGGGCGCAGCGTGGCGGCGGACCTGGCGACGCGCACGGCGGGGTCGAGCCAGTGGAAGGAGGTCGCGGCCAGGACCAGGTCGTAGGGCTCGGGGGGCAGCGGCCAGTCCTCGAACGCGGCGACGTGGACGGTGGCGCCCGGGTGCCCGGCCAGGTTGCGGCGGGCCACGGCGGCCAGTTCGGCGCCGAGTTCGACGGCGTCGATCCGGCAGCCGCGCTCGGCGAGCGGCACGGTCGCCCGGCCGGTGCCGCAGCCCGCCTCCAGGACGCGGCAGCCGGGCCGGATCCCGGCGAGGGCCGCCAGGTCGGCGTAGACCTGGGGCGGGTGGCCGGGGCGGGCCCGGTCGTAGGTCTCGGCGGCCTCGGTGAAGGTGCGGCGCAGGCGTGCTCGGTCGGAGTCGGTCATGCGGGCACGGTACGGAGTGGGGGTGGGGTACCTAGGCGGACGCGGGTCCCAGGAGGCGGATCAGGGCGTCGGCCAGGGCGATGTGCCAGCAGGCCTGGTCGTGGCCGCCGTTGAACTCGTTGCGGGTGACGCGGTAGCGGGCCGAGTGCAGGGTGTCGTAGAGGGAGCGGCAGTGGTCGAGGGTGGCGCCCTCGTGCAGGCCGACGTCGAGGTGCACGGTGATCGGGCGCGGTGCGGCGGCCGCGTACCGGGCGACCAGCCAGGGCGTGCCGAGGACGGGGGCGCGCACGCCGGGCGGCAGTTCGGGCCGCCACCACAGGGACGGCGACTGCGCGACGACGTGGCCGAAGCGGTCGGGGCGCAGCCGGCCGGCGTGCAGGGCGGCCGTGCCGCCGAGGCCCTGGCCCGCGACGACGGTACGGGCGGGGTCCCCGACGGCGACGGGCACGCGGGCGGCCGCCCAGGGCAGCAGTTCGTCGGCGAGATAGGTCACGAAGGCGTCCCGGGCGCCGAGTTCGCGGTCGCGGGTGTGCCGGTCGACGGCGTCCGGCGCGAGGACGACGAGCGGTGGCAGCCGCCGGTCGGCGATGAGCAGGTCGAGGGTGCGGTGCAGTCCCGCACGGCCGAACCACAGGTCGCCGTCGCACAGGACGAGCGTGGGCAGCGGGGTGCCGGACGGGGGCGCGCCGGGCGGGGTGTAGACGAGGACGTCGCGGAATCCGTCGAGCGCCGCGGCGGGCGCACGGTGCCGTTCGACGCGGCCGGCCGGCACGGCGGCGGCGCGCCCCGCCGGGGCCCACGGCGCGACGGGCGCCTGCGGCAGCGCGAAGACGGAGCTGCTCGCGGCGCCCCAACGCGTGGGGCGGGTACGGGGGTTGAAGGGGTCCTCGGCGGTGTGGGCGGCCAGCGAGCGCAGCCGTTCCTGGAGGATGCCGGGGTCGGCGGGCGGTTCCTTGGCCGAGATGTCGGCGGCGAGCCGGTAGGAGCCCCGGTGGTCGGCGCGCAGCCGCACTCCGAGGTGCCAGACGTCGGTCCCGGGTATCCGTTCCAGGAGGGAGCCCGCCAGGTGGTCGCGGTCGACGAGGCCGTTCGCCGTGAGCAGCACCTGCCGGGTGGCGCGGTGTCCGCGCCACAGGAAGGTGACCACCCGGTGGTCGGGGGCGTCGGCGGCCTCCTCGACGAGCGGGGTCCCGCGCCGGGCCGCCTCCTGCCAGAACTCCTCGACGAGCTGCTCCCGTGGCGCCGCTCCGGCGTCGGCCAGGGCCGCCGTCAGCCGGGCGATCCGGGGCCCGGTGACCCGGGCCGGCCGGTGGTCCGGCGGGGCGGCGGCGGGTGGGGCCGTGGACTCGGCGAACTGGGTGCGCATGGCTCCCCTTCCCGTCGACGCGCGCCCTCGGCGCGTTCCCGGGCAGCGCGGGGCGGACGGGAGGGGTCAACGTCAGTGTCAGCGGATTCAGTAAGGATAGCCTAAGCTAACCACATGTCCGCTGACTATCCGGGACCGTGCGGGACTGTCCGGGACCGTGCGGGTCAGCCGATGCCGAGCCCCTCCAGGACGACCGCGCCGGGGAGTTCGGCGAGGGCCTTGCCGGGGACGATGAGCTTGCCGCGGCGGGCGCCGCTGCCGATCAGGACGTGCGGGAGGTCGGCGACGGCGGCGTCGACGAGGACCGGCCAGGAGGCGGGCAGCCCGATCGGGGTGATGCCGCCGTATTCCATGCCGGTCTCGCCGACGGCGGTGTCCATCGGGGCGAACGACGCCTTGCGCGCGCCCAGTCGGCGCCGTACCGCGCCGTTGACGTCGACCTTCGTCGTGGAGAGCACGACGCAGGCCGCGAGGGTGCTCTCGCCGCCGCGCCGGCCCGCGACGACCACGCAGTTCGCGGACCGGTCGAGGAGGTCGGGGCCGTAGTGCTCGACGAACGTGGCGGTGTCGGCCCACTCCGGGTCGGTGTCGACGTGGACCAGGTCCCGCGCGGGCACCGCGCCCCGCCAGTGCCGGACGGCGTCGGCGACGGGAGGGACGAGCAGGTCGAGGGCCTCGGGGGCCGGCCGGACGTGGGCGAAGTCTCCGATGGGTGCAAGCATGGCGGCACGCTAACAGCCGCCGTGGGCCTGCGATCCGGGCGTCTCAGCGGACGAACGGCACCGATACGGCCATGATCATCCGGGTCTCCACCGTGCCGTCGTTGCGGTACTCGTGCGGGGTGTTCGCCTCGAAGGTGACGCTCGCGCCCTCCGGGACCCGGTGCGGGACGCCGTCCACGACCAGGGTCAGCTCGCCGGCCGTCACGTGGACGAGCTCGACGGTGCCGTCCGGGTGCGGGTCGGAGGGGCTGCCCTCGTGCGGGAGCAGCAGCCAGTCCCACATCTCCAGGGGGCCCGGGGCCTCCGTCCCGGCGAGCAGCCGGTGGTAGCTGCCGGCCTCCGTGGACCACAGGCGCACCGTCTGCTCCGCGGGCACGATGCGCACCTTCGGACCCTGTTCGTAGTCGAGCAGGGTGGTGATGCTGACGCCGAGCGCGTCGCCGATCTTGACGACGGTGCCGATGCTCGGGTTGGTGCGGGCCTGCTCGATCTGGATGAGCATGCCGCGGCTGACCCCGGCCCGGGCGGCGAGCGCGTCCAGGGTGAAGCCGCGCTCGGTGCGCCAGTGCTTGACGTTGCGGGCGAGCGACTGGGTCAGCTGTTCGAGGTCCGACACGTTCCGTCCAGGGTTGGTGTGGTGCACTGCGGCGTGCACTGAACTGTACTGCGCCCTCCGCCCCGCCCTGCGTCCCGCGCGCCTCCGTCGTGGCTGGTCGCGCAGTTCCCCGCGCCCCTGAGATGCGCACTGCGTGCGCCATCTCATCAAAGCCCCCCGCCCCGCCGAGGCTCCGCACCAGCCCTCCTCAGGAACACCCACCCCACCGCCCCGCAGGCAAAGACCCCCCAGGGGCGCGAGGACTGCGCGAGAAGAGACCACCGCCCGTCGACTGACAACGAACCCCCCGAGGGGCGCGAGGAACTGCGCGACCAGGCCCCACCGACCCGCAGACAAACACCCATCCAGGGGCGCGAGGAACTGCGCGAGAAGAGGCCACCCACCCGCAGACGACGAACCACCCAGGGGCGCGGGGAACTGCGCGACCAGCCCCCACCGGGCCGCAGGCGAAGAACCATCCCGAAGCGCGGGGAACCACAAGGCCGGCCCGTCGGAGGACGGGGCTCGGATCAGATCCGGTAACGGCGCAGGGCCGGGACGGTGAAGGCCAGGACGAGCATCGCGGCGACGACCAGCACCCCACCCCCGGTGACAGCCTGCCGCGCCCCGAACACCGAACCGGCCGACCCGTGAAGCACATCGGCCAGCCGAGGCCCACCCGCGACGACCACGGTGAAGACACCCTGCATCCGGCCCCGCATCTCATCGGTGGCCGCCGACAGCAGAATCGCCCCGCGGAACACCATGGACACCATGTCGGCGACCCCGGCCACGGCGAGGAAGACCACGGCGAGCCACAGACTCCCGCTCAGCCCGAACCCGGCGATGGCCGCACCCCAGGCGACCACGGCCCCGATCACCATCCACCCGTGCCGCCGCGCCCGCGAGAACGTCCCCGAGAGGAGCCCCCCGGCCACGGCCCCGATCGGGATGGCGGCGAACAGCAGGCCCAGCGCGAGCCCGTCCCCGTACGACCCGTAGGTCTCGGCGGCGAGCTGCGGGAACAGGGCGCGCGGCATGCCGAACACCATGGCGATGATGTCGGCGAGGAAGGACAGCAGCAGCACCTTGTGCGCCGAGATGTACCGGAACCCCTCGACGATCTCGCGCACCCCGGCGCGCCGCTTGACGGCGGCCAGCGGCGGCAGCGCGGGCAGCCGGTAGACGGCCCAGACGGTGACGCAGAGCGCGACGGCGTCGATCAGGTACAGCTCGGGCAGCCCGATCACGGGTATCAGGACACCGGCGAGCAGCGGCCCCACGACCTGGCCGGTCTGCATGACGGTGGAGCCGAGCGCGTTGGCGGCGGGAAGCTGGCCCTCGGGCACGAGCCGGGCGATGGAGGCGTTGCGCGCCGGGGAGTTGAGGCCCCAGAACGCCTGCTGGAGGGCGAGCAGCACCATGAGGACGGCGACGGAGTCGAGCCCGCTGACGGCCTGGAGCCAGAACAGCACCGAGGTCACGGCGATGCCCGAGTTGGTGATGAGGAGCAGCTTGCGGCGGTCGACGCTGTCGGCGACGGCGCCGCCCCACAGGGCGAAGACGATCAGCGGGACGAGCCCGGCGAGGCTCGCGGCGCCGACCCAGGCCGAGGAGCCGGTGATGTCGTAGATCTGCTTCGGCACGGCGACGGCCGTGAGCTGGCTGCCCACGGCGGTGACGATGGTGGAGGTCCACAGCCTCCGGTAGGCGGGGATGCGCAGCGGCCGGGTGTCCATGGCGAAGCGGCGCCAGCCGCTCCGCGGGCCGCTGTCCGTCGGCGGGGCGTCCCCGGCCCGGGGCGCGGTCGGCTCCTGCGGCTCGGATTCCGTGCCGGTACTGCTCTCGCTGGTGTCCACGTACTTCCTGCTTGCTCGGTACATCTATCGGCTGCGGGACCCACTATCGCAGGACCGGCCGCACCCGGGAACAGCGTCTCAGCCCCCGGCGATCAGCAGGGTCCCCATGGTGAGCATGGTGGCGGCGACCAGCCCGTCGAGCACCCGCCAGGCGGCGGGCCTGGCCAGGAGGCGGCCGAGCAGCCGGGAGCCGAAGCCGAGCGCGGCGAACCAGCACACGCTGGCCAGGACCGCGCCGAGGCCGAAGGTCCAGCGCATCGCGCCCTGCCCGGCCGCCACCGACCCGAGCAGGAGCACGGTGTCGAGGTAGACGTGCGGGTTCAGCCAGGTCATGGCCAGGCAGGTCAGGACGGCCCGGCGCCGCGAGCCGCTCGCCGCGCCCTCCGCGCGCAGCGCCTCGCCGGCCGGGGCGATCACCCGCCGGACGGCGAGCGCGCCGTACGCGAGCAGGAACGCTCCCCCGATCCAGCCGACCGCGGTCACCGCCGCGGGGTGGGCGGCGACGAGCGCGCCCACCCCGCCGACGCCCAGCGCGATGAGCGCCGCGTCCGACACCGCGCAGATGCCGACGACGGCGAGCACGGCGTCGCGCCGGACGCCCTGGCGCAGGACGAAGGCGTTCTGCGCCCCGATGGCGACGATGAGGGAGAGACCGGTACCGAAGCCGGCGAGCGCGGCGGAGAGAGAGGCGTGCATCGCACCGACGCTACGGATGCGATCACTACACGTACAGCTAAAGATTCTTACGTAACATTAGTGCTCGTGATGATTCCGGAATTGCCCCTCGATCAGGTCAGGACCTTGCTGGCGGTGGTCGACGCGGGCACGTTCGACGCGGCGGCGGCGGCGCTGCACGTGACGCCGTCGGCGGTCAGCCAGCGCGTCAAGGCCCTGGAGCAGCGCACCGGCCGGGTGCTGCTCGTGCGGGCGAAGCCGGTCCGGCCCACCGAATCGGGCGCGGTCGTGGTCCGGTACGCGCGTCAGCTCGCCCGCCTGGAGCGCGACGCGTACGCCGAACTGGGCCTGACCACCGAGGAGGAGGCGCCGACCCGGGTCTCGGTCGCGGTGAACGCGGACTCGCTGGCCACCTGGTTCCTCGGCGCGCTGCACCGGGTGGACCGGACCCCGCAGGTCTGTTTCGAGCTGCACCGCGAGGACGAGGCGAACACCGCGGAGCTGCTGCGCGAGGGCCGGGTGATGGCGGCGGTGACCTCGTCGCCCGAGCCGGTGACGGGCTGTTCGGTGCGCGCGCTCGGCCGGATGCGCTATCTGGCGGCGGCCAGCCCCGATTTCGCCCGCCGCCACCTCGACGGCCCGCTCGCCGACGCCCTCGTCCGGGCGCCGGTGCTGACCTTCGACCGCAGCGACGACCTCCAGGACGCGTTCGTCCGGGGCCTGCGCCGCGGGCGCGGCGGCGCGGGACCGCTCCGGCACGCGGTGCCCACGTCGGAGGGGTTCCTGGAGTCCGTCGCGCTGGGCCTTGGCTGGGGCATGCTGCCCGAGGGGCAGGCCGAGCCGCTGTTCCGCTCGGGACGCCTGGTGCGGCTCGCCCCGGATCTGCCGGTGGACGTCCCGCTCCACTGGCAGCAGTGGAAGCTGGACTCCCCGGCGCTCGCCGCGGTCGCCGCCGCCGTGACGTCGGCGGCGGCCGACGCCCTGCGCGGGAGTCCGTAGCCGGCTCAGCCGGTGGCGTCCCGGCCGGTCTCCTCCAGGGCGGCGAGCGCCACCAGCTGCTCCGAGGTCACGTCCGCCGGGATCGGCCGCGGCGCGGGCGTGCGCAGCGGCGGCTGCCAGCCCGCCTCCTTGTCCCAGGTGCGCACGACCCGGGCGGGCGCCCCCGCCACCACCGCGTGGTCGGGGATCTCGCCGCGCACGACGGCACCGGCCGCGACGACGACGTTCCGCCCGATGCGGGCGCCGGGCAGGATCACGGCGTTGGTCCCGATCCAGCAGCCTGGGCCGATCTCCACCGGCTCCATCCGCGGCCACTGCCGCCCGATGGGCTGGTCCGGGTCGTCGTAGGAGTGATTGGTGGAGGTGATGTAGACGTGGGGGCCCATGTAGACGTCGCGTCCGATGGTCACCGTGGTGTCGGCGACGACGTGGCTGCCGCGGCCGATGACGACGCCGTCGCCGATGGTCAGGATGGGGTCGGGGCCGAGGTCGAGGCCGGGCATCAGGCCGGCCGTCAGCGTGACCTGCTCGCCGACGATGCAGTGGGCGCCGAGCCGGATCCACGCCTCCCCGAACAGGGTGCCCTGCGGGAAGGCGAGCCGGGTGCCCTCGCCGATCGCGCCGAACGGGTGGCCGCCGCGCTGCTCCGCCGTGACCGCTCCCCTGCGCTGTATCCAGCGCCAGCCCGCCTGCACGGCCCGATGGGCGAGGCCGCCGCGGCCGCCGGGGCGGCTCCGGCCGTCCTTGGCGCCCTGGACGTCCGGGGACGAGAACACGTTCCAATGCATCGGCACGGCGCCACGTTACTCACCCGTACCGTCCGCCCCCACCTCACCGGCCTGTGATCTTCACCCCACAGGTACGGTTCGCTCAGGCGCGACACCACCCTCGGTCAACAAGGAGCAGGCATGGCCCACGAGGCACTCGTCACCGGGTTCGGCGACCACGAACCGACGCTGGACCAGGAGGCGTTCGCGGCGCCGATGGCCACGCTGATCGGCGACGTCACCCTGCGCGCGGGCGCGAGCGTCTGGTACGGCGCGGTGCTGCGCGCGGAGTTCGAGCCGATCGTGCTCGGCACCGACAGCAACGTGCAGGACAACTGCACGGTCCACGTCGACCCGGGTTTCCCGGTGACGATCGGCGCGCGCGTCTCGGTCGGGCACAACGCGGTGCTGCACGGCTGCACGATCGAGGACGACTGCCTGATCGGCATGGGCGCCACGGTGCTCAACGGCGCGGTGATCGGCGCGGGTTCCCTGGTGGCGGCCCAGGCGCTGGTGCCGCAGGGCATGGTGGTGCCGCCCGGTTCGCTGGTGGCCGGGGTCCCGGCGAAGGTGAAGCGCGAGCTGACGGAGGAGGAGCGCGAACTGGTCACGCTGAACGGCACCCACTACGTCGAGCTGTCGAAGATGCACCGCGCCCTGTGACGGCGCCCGCCGGGGCGCGGGCCGTCAGTCGGCGACGGCGACGGCCTCCGCCTCGGCGGCCTCGTGCGCGGCGGCCGACTTGGCGGCCCGGCGCTTGACGAGGAGCATCGACGCGAGCCCGACGAGCACGGCCACGCCCAGACCCACGTACGAGAACCGCTTCAGCCAGTCCTCCGCGACCACGCCCACGTAGTAGATGACGGCGGTGGTGCCGCCGGCCCAGACCACGCCGCCGAGGAAGTTCGCGATCAGGAACTTCCAGTACGGCATGTGCAGCACGCCCGCGAGCGGTCCGGCGAAGATGCGCAGCAGGGCGATGAACCGGCCGAAGAAGACGGCCCACATGCCCCACTTCTCGAACGAGCGCTCCGCGGTGGCGACATGGGCGGGTCCGAAGTGCCGGGGGAACCGGGCACCCAGCTTCGCGAGCAGCGGCCGGCCGCCCTTGCGGCCGATCGCGTACCCGATGGAGTCGCCGATCACGGCGCCCGCGCTGGCGCAGGCGCCGAGCACGATCGGGTTGACGTCGCCGTGCTGCGAGGACAGCAGGGCGGCGGAGACGAGGACGATCTCGCCGGGCAGCGGGATGCCGAGGCTCTCCAGGCCGATGACGCCCGCCACGAGGGCGTAGATGGCGACCGCCGGAACAGTGTCGAGCCACTCCTGGATGTGCACAGCAGCCGCCTCCCGTGAGACCCGCAGATTCGGTGTACCCGGCGCGCCCTCCCCTGGGGCACACACGCCGGGAAGCCTACCCGCTCGGCCCGGTCCGGCCGGTCCGGCCGGTTTGGCCGGAATCCGTACCGCCGCGGGCGACCCGATCCCCGGTTCCGGCCCCGCCGTCGCTCAGCCGTTGGGGCGGAGGGTCCAGACGACCTGCATCTCGCCGGTGACGGCGCCGTCCTCGCGACGGATCTCGATGGTGACCGGGAACTCGGGGCGCTGCCCCGCGTCCAGCTCCGCGACGACGTCCGCGGCCGGGCGGCCGAGCGTGGCGGTCGCGGTGACCGGGCCCATGGCCAGCTTCTTGTAGGCGATCTCGGCGCTCACGGCCAGTGGCACGGCGCGCGCGAGCTGGTCGCCGAAGGCGGCGAGCACGATGGCGCCGCTCGCGGACTCGCCGAGCGTGAACATCGCTCCGGCGTGCGGGCCGCCCACGTGGTTGTGGTAGTCGGCCTGGTCGGGGAGGGAGACCACGGCCCGCTCGGGGCTGGTCTCGAGGAAGTCGAGGTGCAGGGTGCGAGCCATCGGCACGGTGGCGGCGAGCATCTCGCCGATGGACATCTGGTCAGCGCTCATGACCGCATGTTACCCACGGGTAGCTAGCTTGGCCATCCCCGCCCGGGGCCCGGCCGGGCGTGCGTCCCCCGATCGAATGGTTTGGCAAATGTGCGTTCGACGGCGATAGTCCCTCAGTGACCTCCTCATCCGCCGCCGCGCCGACCCCCTCGAAGCCCTCGCGCCGGCCCGCCTGGGCCGGGCGGAACTACACCCTCCTCGCCGGGTCGGCGTTCATCACCGCGCTCGGCGCGAACGGCGCGCTGATCGCCTCGGCGTTCGCCGTGCTGGAGACCGGCGGCGACGGCGGCGACGTGGGTCTGGTGGCGGCGGCCCGCACGCTGTTCCTGGTGGTCTTCCTGCTGGTCGGCGGCGCGGTCGCCGACCGGCTCCCGCGCCATCACGTCATGGTCGCGGCCAACGCCCTGAGCTTCCTGTCCCAGGGCGCCTTCGCGCTGCTGGTCCTCACCGGCGAGCCGCGGCTGTGGCAGATGATGGCGCTCAGCGCCCTGGGCGGCACGGGCCAGGCGTTCTTCAGTCCGGCGGCCGAGGGCATGCTGATGTCCTCGGTCACCAGCGAACAGGCCAGCCGGGCGTTCGCCCTGTTCCGGATGGCGATGTCGGGCGCCGCGGTGGGCGGCGCCGCGCTCGGCGGCGTGCTGGTCGCCGCGTTCGGCCCCGGCTGGGTGCTCGCGGTGGACGCGGCGGCGTTCGCGGTCGCGGGCGCGCTGCGCTGCTTCCTCGACGTGAGCCACATCGCCCCGCGCGCCCCGGGCGGCGGCCTCCTCGCCGACATGCGCGACGGCTGGCGGGAGGTCGTCTCGCGGCCCTGGCTGTGGGGCATCGTCGCCCAGTTCTCGGTGGTGGTCGCCGTGGTGGGCGCCGCCGAGTCGGTGTTCGGGCCGCTGGTGGCCCGCGACGAGCTGGGCGGGGCCGGGCCGTGGGGGTTCGCGCTCGGCGCGTTCGGGGTCGGCACCATCCTCGGCGGGCTGCTGATGATGCGCTGGAAGCCGAAGCGGCTGCTGTTCGCGGCGACCGTGTCGGTGTTCTCGCTCGCCCTGCCGTCGGCGGCGCTCGCGGTACCGGTGCCGCTGCCGGCGCTGGTGGCCGTGATGTTCGTCAGCGGCATCATGATCGAGGTGTTCGGCGTCTCCTGGATCACCGCCCTGCACCAGGAGATCCCCGAGGAGAAGCTGTCGCGGGTCTCCGCCTACGACTGGTTCGGCTCGGTGGCGATGGTCCCGCTGGCCACGGCGCTGGCCGGGCCGGCCGAGACGGCGTTCGGCCGGACGGCGTCGCTGTGGGGCTGCGCGGCCCTGGTGGTCGCCGCGACGACGGCGGTGCTCTTCGTGCCGGACGTCCGCAACCTGCGGCGCAGGGACTCGACCGGGGTGGCGGGCGCCGTCGCGGCCACGGGCCCGGACGACGCGGCGGCGGTCGGGGTGACGGGCGCGGCCACGGCGGCGGTGACCGCGACCGAACCGGTGGCGGCGCCGGCCCGCGACGCCTGACCGGCGGGCGGAGCACCCCGCGCGCCGCTCCCCCGCTCACCCCACGCTGAACGAACCCCCCGGCGGCTCCGGCGACGGCACCGCCTCGGCGTCCGCGACCGGCCGGGCGTCGCCGACGAACCGGCGCAGCGCGTCGCCGTGTTCGACCCGGGCGGGGAACGCGTCGCGCGCGGTGCGGCGGGCCAGCTCCGGCACGTCGAAGGCGGCCCGGGAGGCGACGAGCACGGCGTTGCCGAACCGGCGCCCGCGCAGCACCGCGGGCTCGGCGATCAGCGCGACGTGCGGGAACACCGCGCGGAAGGTCGCCAGTTGGGAGCGCAGGAAGGCGAAGGGCGCGCCGTCGGCGAGGTTCGCCGCGTAGGTGCCGGCGGGCCGCAGGACCCGGTCCGCCTGGCGCGCGTACTCCAGGGTGGCCAGGTGGGCCGGGACCCGGGAGCCGCTGAACACGTCCGCGACGAGCACGTCCGCGCTGTCCGCGGGCGCCGCCTCCAGCCAGGCCCGCGCGTCCCCGCCGTGCACGGCGACGCCCGCTCCCCCGTCCGGCAGCGGCAGCCGCTCGGCGATCAGTTCGCGCAGCCCGGCGTCGGCCTCGACGACGTGCTGGCGGGAGCCGGGCCGGGTGGCGGCGACGTAGCGGGGCAGCGTCAGGGCGCCGCCGCCGAGGTGCAGCGCGTCGAGCGGCGCCCCGTCCGCGGCGACGCAGTCGAGGACGTGGCCGAGGCGCCGGGCGTACTCGAACTCCAGGTACGCCGGGTCGTCGAGGTCGACGTAGGACTGGGGCGCTCCGTCGATCGTGAGCAGCCAGGCCCGGCGCCGGTCCACGTCGGGCAGCAGTCTGGCCGTGCCGTGGTCGACGGCGCGGACGACGGGTATCGGCTCGGGTTCGGGTGTGCTCACCCGGCCATTGTGCCGGGCCCGGGGACCCGCGACGGGGTCCCCGGGCCCGGCGGCCCTCAGGCGCCGGGCTCCACGGTCGTCACCGTGCCCGCGCCGACGGTCCGCCCGCCCTCGCGGATCGCGAAGCCGAGGCCGGGCTCCAGCGGCACCGCCCGGCCCAGCTCGACCGTCATGGTGACGGTCTCGCCGGGCCGCGCGACGGCCGCGCCGCCGAGGTCGATGTCTCCGACGACGTCCGCGGTGCGCAGGTAGAACTGCGGCCGGTAGCCGGTGGCGACGGGCGTGCTGCGGCCGCCCTCCGCCGCCGACAGGACGTACACCCGCGCGGTGAACCGCCGCGCGGGCCGCACGCTGCCGGGTGCGGCGACGACGTGCCCGCGCCGCACCGCGTCGCGGGCCACCCCGCGCAGCAGCAGCGCGACGTTGTCCCCGGCCTGCGCCTCGTCCATCGGCCTGCCGAAGGTCTCGACGCCGGTGACGACGGTCTCGGCGTCCTTGACGCCCGCGCCGTCGCGGCCGTCCCGCGGTCCGTGGACGCACACGCGGTCCCCGACCCGGATCCGGCCGCGCTCGACGGCGCCGGTCACGACCGTGCCGCGCCCGCTGATGGTCATGACGTTCTCGACCGACAGCAGGAACGGCGCGTCGACGTACCGCTCGGGCATCGGGACATAGGTGTCCACGGCGTCGAGCAGCGCCTCGATCGACGCCGTCCAGCGCGGGTCGCCGGCCAGCGCCCCGAGCCCCGACACCCGTACGACGGGCACCGAGTCGCCTCCGTAGCCGTGCGCGGAGAGCAGGTCGCGCACCTCGAGCTCGACGAGGTCGGTCAGCTCCTCGTCGCCGGCGTCCGCCTTGTTCAGGGCGACGACGACGTGATCGACGCCGACCTGCCGGGCGAGCAGCACGTGCTCGGCGGTCTGCGGCATGACCCCGTCGAGCGCGGAGACGACGAGGATCGCCCCGTCGAGCTGGGCGGCGCCGGTGACCATGTTCTTGACGTAGTCGGCGTGGCCCGGCATGTCCACGTGCGCGTAGTGCCGGGTGTCGGTCTCGTACTCGACGTGGGCGAGGTTGATGGTGATGCCGCGCAGCGCCTCCTCGGGCGCCTTGTCGATGCGGTCGAAGGGGACGAACGTGCCCCCGCCGCGCTCGGCGAGGACCTTGGTGATGGCGGCGGTCAGGGTGGTCTTGCCGTGGTCGACGTGGCCCATGGTGCCGATGTTCAGGTGCGGCTTGGTGCGCACGTATGCCGTCTTGGGCATGGCCGGGTGGTCCCTTCCGGAACTGCGGAGACGTACTGGCCTCCTGCGGGAGGCGGGGACCCCTGAGCCGGACCGACCCTCCCCCTGCGGGGTCCGCCGGAATGTCCGGAGAGGGTCAGCGTCGCGCGCCGTCGGCTGCCGCGAGCGTGACGGCGGGGAGAACGGCAGCCTGAGCAGTGTCCGCGACCGCGGACGGAGCTGCGAGGAAGGCGTACCGGAACATGAGGCAGAGCATGTACCGGCGGGCGGCGCGCGTCGACCGGTTTTCCGCGCCGGGCGGGGCCGTCGCCCACCCGCTCACGGGCCCGCGTTCCTCAGGGCCTCGCGCACGGACAGCGGTGCGAGGACGTCCCGGTGGGCGGCGACGAAGGCGCGCACGAGTCCGCCCACCCCATGGGCGGCGAGGTGGTCGACGGTGTCCCACCAGGACACGGTGGTGATCAGCCGGCGGGCCACCGGCAGGAAGTCCGGGGAGAGCACGCGGACATGGCGGCTCGTTCCTTCCCGGCGGGGAACCGCGGTGGGGGAGAAGTGCGACACAACCTACGGCGAACTTATGTAAGTGTCGGCTAGTCTCCCCGGATGTTCGACACCGTCTCCGCCCGGCCCGCCGGGTTCGCGGCACGCTGCTCCAAGGTGCTGCTGTCCCCCTGGTCACGGCTGTCGCTCCTGATGCTGCTGCTGGCGGCGGCCGCCACGTGCGTGCTGCTCTTCGAACCGCAGCGGCTCCTCCAGGACGGCTGGCCACGCCAGTTGACCGGTGCGTTCGCGGTCGTGGCGTTCACCGTGGCGTACGGCCTGTGCACGGTGGCGTTCGTCCCGAGACCGCTGCTCAATCTGGCGGCGGGCGCGCTGTTCGGCTCCCAGCTGGGGCTGCTCGGGGCGATCGGCGGGACGGTCCTGGGCGCCGGTGTCTCCTTCGGCCTGGGCCGGGTCCTCGGCCAGGACGCGCTGCGCCCGCTGCTGCGGGGCCGCTGGCTGAAGGCCGCGGACGGCCAGCTGAGCAGGCACGGCTTCCGCTCGATGCTGGCGGCCCGGCTCTTCCCCGGGGTGCCGTTCTGGGCGGCGAACTACTGCGCGTCGGTGTCCCGGATGCGCTGGGCCCCGTTCCTGCTGGCCACCGCGCTCGGCTCGGTCCCGAACACGGCGGCCTACGTGGTGGCGGGCGCCCGCGCGTCCACGCCCACCTCTCCCGTGTTCCTGATCGCGATGGGGTTCATCGCGGTGACGGGCCTGGGCGGCGCGGTGGTCGCCTGGTTCAAGCGGCACCAGTGGAGCCCCCCGCGCGAGCAGCCGCCCTCCGCGGACGCCCGCGCGGAGGAGCCGGAGGAGTCGGCGGCGCGCTGACGTCAGGCGCGGGCCGCCGCCCGCGCCGCGCCCGGCTCCCGCAGTCCGGGCCCGAGGGCCAGCGTCACCACCACCGACAGCGCCGCGAGGACCGCCATCGCGGGTGCGGGCCGGACGAGCTGGGCGAGCGCGCCCGCCAGGAGCGCCCCCACCCCCTGCATCGTCAGCATCCCGGCCGTGTGCAATCCGAGGGCGTGGCCGGCGAGTTCGTCCGGGGTGAGCGCGACGAGGCGTTCCTGGAGGAGCAGGCTCGCCGAGAAGCCGAGGGAGGCGACGGCCACCGCGACGAGGGCGGCGGGCAGCGCGGGGCGCATCGCGAACACCAGGTAGGGCGCGGCGAGCAGCAGCCGGAGCGGGGCGCCGAGGCGGGCCCGTGCGCGCGGCGGCAGGAAGCGGCCCGCGACGACGTCCCCCACGAGCATGCCGAGTGCGGCGCTCGCGAGCAGCAGGCCCGCGTGCCCGGTGTCGTACGGGACGAAGAGCGCCTCGCAGCCGACGATCAGGCCGTTGGGCACCCAGAGCGCCAGGTAGACGTAGCGGCGCGGGACCGAGGACCACAGCAGGGCGTTGCCGCGCAGGGTCGCGCGCAGGGAGGGGCGGCCCGCGGCGCGGGGCGGGCGGGCGCCGAGCCCGGTGCGGGCCACCGCGGCCGCCAGGACGCAGAGGCCGGCTGCGATCACCAGGGTGCCGCGCGCGGAGAGCGCCGTGACCAGGACGCCGCCCAGCGCGTACCCGAGGACCTGGCAGACGCCGGAGCTGAGGTTGAGCAGCGAACGGCCCAGCAGGTAGCCGTTCTTGTCGAGGAGGTCGGTGAGCAGGCCGTAGCGGACGCCGCCGCCGAGCGCCGCGGGCACGCCCTGGACCAGGACGAGCGCGAGCGCGGCGGCCGTCGGCAGGCCGGGCGCGGCCTGGAGCAGGGTGGCGAGGGCCAGGAAGAGGGAGAGTCCGGCCAGGACCGCGCGCGGCGGCAGCCGGTCCGCCGCCGACAGCAGGGTGAGCGCGCCGACGACCTGGGCGAGGGCGGGGCCGAACATGGCGAGCGCGGACAGCAGCGGCGAGCCCGTCCGGGTGTAGACGAGGGAGCCGAGGGCGAGGCCGCCGACCGTCTGGGCGGCGACCTGGAGCGAGCAGGCGGCGAAGAAGGGGGTGAACTCGGGGGCGGCGAACAGGTCCCGGTAGGTACGCATGGACGGAGGGTGCGCGGGGGCGGCGGCCCGGCGTTAATGTTTCGCGGTACGGCGAAACGAGCGGGGCGGGGTGGGCGTGGGGATCTGGCGGGTCGACGCCGACACGCTCGCGGGCAGCCGGTTCGTGGTGTCGTCGCTCGCGGAGGCGACGGCGAGCCTGAAGAAGCTCGCCGACCCGCGGGCCGCGCACCCCGGCGAGCGGCGCTGGCTGGACGCCCATCTGCCCGCCTACCGCGCGCGGCTGGCGGGGGATCCGGTGACGGCGGCGCTGCTGGACGCCGCGTTCGGGGCGCTCTGGACCGCCGACTTCCTCACCCCGACCCCCCACGGGCGGTGCGACCTGGACCTCGACGACGGGCTCGCCCGGATCGCGGGCACCTCGTCGGACGCGGTGCGCGCGGACCTCGCGGCGTCGTGGCCGGGCCCGCTGCCGCCGTCGCTCGCGGGCGCCGACGACCTCGCGGAGCGGGCGGCGCGGCTGCTGGACTGGGTGTGGCGAAAGACGGTGCTGCCGGAGTGGCCGCGCAGGCGCCGGATCATCGAGGCCGATGTCGTCGCCCGGACCAGGGAACTGTCGGTCGGCGGCTGGGCCGCGGCGTTCGGCGCGCTGCGGCCGACGATGCGCTGGGAGGGCGACGGGCGGCTGCGGATCAACGCCCACGACTACCCGCCGCGTGACCTCTCGGGGGCGCGGCTGCTGTTCGTGCCGGTGACCCCGCGCCAGGGCTGGGTGTCCTGGCCCGAGCCGCCGGCCGGTTCGGCGGTGCCGCCGGACCGGTACGCGGTGGTCTACCCGTGTGCGGGCGCGCTCGCGGACGCGGACCGGGTGACGCCGCCGGACGGGCTGGCCGCACTGCTCGGGGCGGCCCGCGCCCGCGTCCTGGTGCTGCTCGACCGGCCGCTGACGACGACCCAGCTGACGGCGCTGACCGGGCAGGGGCTGGGGTCGGTGGGCCGCCATCTGAAGGTACTGGCCGGGGCCCGGCTGGTGGGCAGCCGCCGGGCGGGGCGCTCGGTGCTGTACTTCCGCACCCCGGCCGCGGACACCCTGCTGTCGGCCCAGCGTGACACGGATGTCTAGCGGACTTCGCCCGCCCGTCACTTTCGGCGGTTAGCGTGCCCACGCGTGTGCCCGTGCCCCCGTGGTCACGGGAGCGCTCTCCTCCCCACCCTGTCCCCGTCCTGTCCGGTGCGCGCCCCGCCGCCGGTCCCGCCCCCGGCCCCTGGATCGCGTACTTCTCCATGTCTTGGTTCGAATCCCTCATTCTCGGCCTCGTCCAGGGGCTCACCGAGTTCCTGCCGGTCTCGTCCAGCGCGCATCTGCGGCTGACGGCCGCCTTCGCCGGCTGGAGCGACCCGGGGGCCGCCTTCACGGCGATCACCCAGCTCGGCACGGAGACGGCCGTGGTGCTGTACTTCCGCAAGGACATAGCCCGGATCGTCTCGGCGTGGTCCAGGTCGCTGACCGACCGGACGCTGCGCGGGGACCACGACGCCCGGATGGGCTGGCTGGTGATCGTCGGCTCGATCCCGATCGGCGTGCTGGGCGTCACGCTCAAGGACCAGATCGAGGGGCCGTTCCGTGATCTGCGGCTGACGGCGGCGACACTCATCGCGATGGGGGTCGTGCTCGGCGTCGCGGACCGGCGCGCCGCCCGGGACGAGCTGGGCGGACGGCACCGCGCCGTCCGCCCGCGCAAGGAGCTGAAGGACCTGTCCGTGAAGGACGGCCTGATCTACGGCCTGTGCCAGGCCCTGGCCCTGATCCCCGGCGTCTCCCGGTCCGGCGCGACGATCAGCGGCGGGCTCTTCCTCGGCTACACCCGCGAGTCGGCGGCCCGTTACTCCTTCCTGCTGGCCATTCCGGCCGTGCTGGCCTCCGGCGTCTTCGAGTTGAAGGACGCGACCGAGGGCGGGCACGTGGCGTGGGGGCCGACGGTGTTCGCGACGCTGATCGCGTTCGGGGTCGGCTACGCGATCATCGCGTGGCTGATGAAGTACATCTCCAGCAAGAGCTTCATGCCGTTCGTGTATTACCGGATCGCGCTCGGCGTCGCGCTGATCGTGCTGGTCACCCTGGGGGTGCTGAGTCCGCACGCCGCCGAGTCGGCCGGATAGGGCCCGTGCGCCGGAGCGGCCCGCGCCTCCGGATGCGGGCCGCGCGAGCCGCCCGTAACGTCGCAGACGACCCCGAACCACCACATCAAGGAGTCGTCATGAGCGACAACAACCTGGACAAGGCCAAGGGCAAGGCCAAGGAGATGCTGGGCAAGGCCACCGGCAACGACCGGATGAAGACCGAGGGCAAGGTCGACCAGGCCAAGGCCGACACGGCGGGCCTGCGGGACAAGGCCGAGGACAAGGTCAAGGGCGTCCGCGACTCCCTGAGCAACGACGACGACTGACGCCGGCCCGGCCCGTCGTCAAGGACCCGGCGTCGTCGACGCCGGGTCCTGACCGGTGCGCGGGGGCAGGTCCTTCACGAAGACGAGTGCGTCGCAGTCCCCCAGGTGGGAGGGGTCGAGCGGCGCGTAGCCGAACCAGGGCGAGACGCGGGGCACCGACGCCCGGTCGGCGAGCGCGGCGGGGTCGACGAGGCAGCGGTCCCCCGGGAGCGCGTACAGCATCCCTTCGAGCGTGTCCGGGGGCGGGGCGTCGACGCCCCGGTGGCCGATCGTGCCGAGGGCCGTGGCCACGAACGCGTACTCCTCCCCCAGCCGGGCCGCCACGAGCGCGCCGGCGCTCCACCAGTGCAGGAGCGGGAGGCCCGTCATGCGCAGTGAGCTGCGCGGGCGTTGCAGATGGGCGTTGTGGGCGAAGACCAGGGTGGGGCCGCGCCCGGCGAGGTCGAGCAGGGTGTCGGCCATCATGGAGTCCCGTACGCCGAGGAGCCGGGTCATCCGGTGCGGCGAGGGGTCCGCCATGGCGTGGTGGTAGCGCAGCAGGCCGACGGCGGTCCGCGCGTGCAGCCGGGCCCGGTCCCAGGCCTCGCGCGAATGGGCGGCGATCAGGAGCGGGGCCTGGGCGTCGAGCAGCGCCAGCAGGTCGTCGGCGAGCAGCCGGAGCCGGGACGCGTCGGCCGAGCGGCCCACCGAGCGGGCCGGGTCCCGCATCGCGGCGGGCTCGGTCCAGCGCGCGTCGGCGCCGAGCAGGCCGTCGAGGGTGTGCGCCGGGCACGGCAGCAGGTCCGCGTCGCCGTGGTCCGCGAGATAGGTGTGGAGCGTGGTGAGGGACCGTCGCGGGCTCTCGGCGGCGTGGATCTCCAGCGGACCGTCGAACCCCGCGAACCGCAGCCGGTCGGCGGACGGCCGTCCTTCGTTGAACTCCCGCATCCAGGCGACGAGTTCGCGGTTGGCGGCGGAGGCGCCGAGGCCGTGTCCGAAGCCGCGTCCCATGAGGTCGTCGAGCGGTTCCGTGGTGGCTCCGGTGACGTGGTCGTCGACCGCGAGCCCGCGCAGGCAGTCGCTCTCGACGGCGATCGTCCGGTAGCCCGCCTCCTCGACGAGCTGGCGGAACAGGGTGTTGCGCAGGTGGAGGAGGGCGTCCTCGCCGTGGGTCGGCTCGCCCAGGGCCAGGAGGCGGGGGCGGCCGGTCGGCAGCAGCCGCAGCAGCGCGGCGGCCTCGATGCCGAAAGCGTCGATGTCCATACCGTCAACGCTATCTTTGAACCTTCGGTGGAGACTTTCCGTGGGCTGTTGGCGTGGAACGGGGATGACATGGTGTCGGACTCTCAAAGGCGAGATGGGCGGGTGCGGCTCCGGCCCGTGGACCTGGCGCGCGAGCACGGCCTGTCCACGCAGGCGGTCCGCAACTACGAGGAGGACGGGATCCTCCCGCCGGCCGCGCGCTCCCCGCACGGCTACCGCGCCTATACGCCGCTGCACGCGCTGGCGTTGACGGCGTTCCGCGCCCTGCTGCCCGGGCACGGGCACGCGACGGCCGCGGCGGTTCTGCGCGCGTTGCACGAGGGCACGGTCGACGAGGCGTTGCGCCTCATCGACGAGAGCCATGCCCAACTGCTGGAGGACCGCCGGACGTTGGCCGCGGTGGAGCGCGCGCTGCGGGGTCTTGAGCCGGTCCCCGCGGCGGCGCCGGGGCGGGCGCCGAGGTTCATCGGGCCGCTGGCGCGGGAGCTGGGCATCCGGCCCGCGACGCTGCGCAAGTGGGAGCGGGCCGGGGTCGTGCGGCCGGGCCGCGATCCCGCGACCGGCTACCGGGTGTACGACGAGGCCGACGTGCGGGACGCCCGGCTCGCCCACCAACTGCGGCGCGGGGGCTACCTGTTAGAGCGGATCGCGCCGCTGATCGAGCAGGTGCGCGCGGCGGGCGGCACCGAGCCGCTGGCGGCCACCCTGCGCGACTGGCACGACCGGCTGGCCGCCCGCGCCCGGGCGATGCTGGCGGGTGCGGGCGAGCTGGAGAGGTACCTGCGCGCCCGGACGGCCTCCCCGACCGGGGGCGCCGACGCCGTCGATGCCGCTGCCGCCGGTGCCGCGGACGCCCCGGAGCGGGCCGGGCTCTCCGCGGACGGGCCCACGCGGTCGCGCACCGACGCCCCGGGCGTTCGGCCCGCATGACGTGGCCCGGGTCGGGTTCCGCGGCGGCACCGGACACGGCGCACCTCGGGCACCGCCGAGGCCGGAACCGGTTCACCGCGTCGGCGGTCCGGTCTCCCGGGCCACGCGCAGCGCCACCTCGTGCAGGTCGGGGCAGCGCCGGTCGTCGACCGGGCAGATCTGCTCCGGGTCGAAGCGGAAGCCGGGGCGCAGCGCCGTCACGGCCTCGACGCACAGCGTGCAGACCGTGGTGGCGTCGAGGCGCACGCTGTCCTGCTCCTCGCCGCAGAACGCCGTGCGCCACGACGCGTCGCGGCAGCACACCAGGTGCCCGATCTCGTCGGGGTCGGTGCCGAGGTCGAGGTGCGGCGCGGGCCGCGTCCTGGTCGGCGTACGGGAGGGATCCGCGGAGGCTGTCACGCCCGGGACGATACGGCGGCGGCCCGGCCGGCCGCCGCCGGTTTTCCGCCGCGCGCGCCGCTCACCAGCCGCTCACCAGGGGACGGGACCCGACGCGGTGAAGAATCCGCCGGTCGGCCCGTCCGGGCCGAGCCGGGCCATGCGGACGATGATCTCGGCGCCCTCCTCGACCGTCTGGGTGCCGGTGTTGCCGTTGAGGTCGGTCCTGGTGAAGCCGGGCTCCACGGAGTTGATCCGCATACGGGGGAACGCCTTCGCGTACTGGACGGTGAGCATGTTCACGGCGGTCTTGGAGGCCGGATAGGCGATGCCCGGGTAGAAGCCGGCCGGGGCGTCCGGGGTGGCGATGAGGGCCATCGAGCCGAGGCCGCTGGACACGTTCACGATGACGGGCGCGGCGGAGCGGTCGAGGAGCGGCAGGAAGGCGTGGGTGACCCGGAGGGTGCCGAAGACGTTGGTCTCGAACAGCGGGCGGAGGGTGTCGACGGTCTCGTCGGCCGGGGCGACGATGCCGTTGCCCGCGGTGCGGCCCTCGATGCCGGCGTTGTTGACCAGGACGTCGAGGACGCCGTCGTGGGCGGCCCCGATCGTCGCCGCGGCGGCGGTGACGGAGTCCTCGTCGGTCACGTCGAGGACGACGTGCCGGGCGCCGAGCTCCTCGGCGGCGCGGCGGCCCTTCCCGGGGTCGCGGCTGCCGAGGTAGACGGTGTGGCCCGCCTCGATCAGGCGGCGGGCGGTTTCGCGGCCGAGGCCCTTGTTGGCCCCGGTGATGAGTGTCGTGGTCATGGGTCGAGCCTGGGCCGGGAAGCCGCTCCGTGCCAGCCGTCCGGTCTTCCTGGGACCGCCGGTACCAGGAAGATCCGTGCGCGAGCGGGCAGAGTGGGGGGATGAGCAACGACTTCGGGGACGCCGTGCGGCGCTGGCGGGACCGCGTCCGGCCCGAGTCGGCCGGGCTGACCCCGGTGGGGCAGCGGCGCGCCGCCGGGCTGCGCCGCGAGGAGCTCGCGCTGCTGGCGGGGATCTCCGCGGACTACGTCACCCGCCTCGAACAGGGGCGGGCCAGTCATCCCTCGGACCAGGTCGTCGCGGCGCTGGCCCGCGCCCTGCGGCTGTCCGGGGCCGAGCGGGAGCACCTGTTCCGGCTGGCGGGGCTGGTGCCGCCCGGCCCGGACCGGGTGCCGGGCTCGCTCACGCCGAGCGTGCACCGGCTGCTGGAGCGGCTGGCCGGGACGCCGGTCGCGGTGTTCGACGCCGCGTGGACGCTGCTGCTCGCGAACCCGCTGCACACGGCGCTGCTCGGGGAGCGCCCCGACTGGCGCGCGCACCGGAGCAACGGCGTGTGGTGGACGTTCCTCGGCCCGCCCGGCCGGGTGCGGCTCGGGCCCGGGGAGCGCCGGGCGATGGAGGCGGCGCTGGTCGCGGATCTGCGGGCGACGGCGAGCCGCTATCCGGCGGATCCGGAAGTGTCCGCGCTGGTCGCCGTGTTGCGGGCGGACAGTCCCCGGTTCGCCGAGCTGTGGGAGACGGGGGCGGTGGGCCGGCACGAGGCGGCGCGCAAGACGGTCGACCACCCGCGGATCGGCCCGCTGACGCTGGACTGCGACATCCTCACCGTCGCGGGCGACGACCTGCGGGTGATGGTGTACACGGCCGAGCCGGGCACACCGGACGCCGACGCCCTGGCCCTGCTGGCGGCGCGGGAGGTTCCGGACCTGCTCGTACCATGACGCGCATGATCCGCCACCACGCCTTCGCCCGCCTGCACAACTTCCGTGACCTGGGCGGCTGTCGCACCGTCGACGGCCGCACCGTCCGGTGGGGGCGGCTGTACCGCTCCGACGCCCTGTCGAAGCTGGACCCCGCCTCCGGCGAGGAGGCGGCGCGGGCCGACTGGGAGAGGTACACGGCCCTCGGCATACGGACCGTGATCGATCTGCGCCATGCGTGGGAGATCGACGCGAACGGCCGTGCGCCGGAGGTCCCCGGTCAGCGCTGGGTCCATCTGAGCGTGGAGCACCGCCCGTACGACCAGGCCGTGATCGACCCGGACGTCGACCCGTGGCGTCACCTCGCCGACCGCTATCTGGAGGTCGCCCACGACGGGGCGGGCGAGCTGCGGGAGGCGCTCGGCCTGATCGCGGCCGCCGACGGGCCGCTCGTCTTCCACTGCGCGTCCGGCAAGGACCGCACCGGGCTGCTCGCCGCGCTGGTCCTCACCCTGGTCGGGGTGGACGAGGACGGGGTGGCGGCCGATTTCGCGCTCACCGGACTCGCCCGGAATCGTCTTCTCGCCGATTGGCGGGCGGCGCACGGGGGACGCGAGCCGAGCTGGCCGGGGTTCGGCCGCGCCCCCGAGACGATCATGCGGTTGTTCCTCGCCGACCTGTCCGCGCAGTTCGGGAGCGTCCACGGGTACGTCACCGGACACCTCGGCCTGGACGAGGACTCGATCGACCGGCTCCGCCGGGGACTGCTCGACTGATCGACAACTTCACGCCAAGAACGATCACTTGACGCAGTCGATCGCTCGCTCAGGGTTCACATCCGGTCGCGGCGCGCTTAGCCTTGGCACATGCCATCTGCCGCACGCCAGCCCGCGCGGTCTGCCGAGGAAGTGAACGAGCAGATCCGCGGTCTGTGGCTGCGCGCGGGCGGTCGGCTCACGGCCGAGCAGCGCGCCGAGTACGAGCAGTTGGTGACGGAGTGGGCCCAGGCCATGCGGCGCGCCGAGGTGGTCGGAGCGGCCTGAGCCGGGCCCGTCCGCTCAGCGTCCGCCCGCGACGCGCAGCACCGTGCCCGTCGTGTACGCGGCGTCCGGCGAGAGCAGCCAGGCGATCGCCGCGGCGATCTCGTCGGCCCGGCCCGCCCGGCCCAGCGGCAGCTCGCCGCCCATCCGCCGAGCCCGGTCCGGGTCGCCGTTGCGTGCGTGGATCTCGGTGTCGATGACGCCGGGCGCGACCGCGTTGACGCGGATGCCGGCCGGACCCAGTTCCTTGGACAGGCCGACGGTGAGCGTGTCGACGGCCGCCTTGGACGCGGCGTAGTGGACGTAGTCGCCGGGGCTGCCCAGGGTCGCGGCGGCCGAGGACAGGTTCACGACGGCGCCGCCGCCGGACGCGGCCATGTCCCGGGCCGCGCGGCGGCAGCAGAGCAGGACACCGAAGACGTTGACGTCGACGACGCGGCGCAGGTCCTCGGTGCGGGCGTCGACGAGCGGGCCGAACCCGCCGGTGACACCGGCGTTGTTGACCAGGCCGGTGAGCGGGCCGAGGGCGGCCCGCGCCTCGTCGAACAGCCGCTCCACGTCGGCCTCCCGCGAGGTGTCGCCCCGGAGGACGGCGCAGCGCGCACCGGCCGCACGCACGGCGTCGGCGGTGCGCGCGGCGGCCTCCTCGTCGTGCACGTAGGACAGGGCGATGTCGTGGCCGTCACGGGCGAGCCGCAGCGAGGTGGCGGCGCCGATGCCTCGGCTGCCGCCGGTGACGAGGGTGATGGGGCGGTTCAAACGGGCCTCCTGGCGGTGATCAGGTCGCGCGAGGCGCACCGTACCAGCGCCACTTGCCGACCCTCTCCCGGCCCGGCAGATCGCCGCGCCCGGTCGCCCACAGCAGCGTCGGCCACGGTTCCGCGGTGGCCGGGGCGTCGGGGAAGAGCCGGTGCAGCGCGCGGGCGCACAGCCCCGCGGGCGGGGTGAAGGGGACACCGAGGCCGAGCGCCATGTCATGGGCGTGCAGCAGCGTCTCGACGACGCCCATCGCGGCGAACCCCTCGGGGTCGGCCGCACCGAAGACATGATGGCCGCGCGCCGTCGCCGGTGTCCCCCGCACCACGGCGACGAGCAGCCCGCCGCACGCCTCCAGGACGCCGAGCAGCCCGGCCGGGCCCGCCTCCAGGTCCGCGGTGACGGTGTTGGCGGGGCCCTGCGGGCGGCGCCGGGAGAAGCCGAAGCCCACGTCCGCGCCGGCCATCGGCCGCGTGGAGCCGATCTGGGCCGCGTACGCGAAGAGGTCGTCGGCGAGGTGTTCGCCGGTCTCCCAGCACGTCCACTCCAGCGGCCCGGCGGGGACGTGCCAGTCGGCCCCGGCGGCGGGGCGCAGGGCGTCGACGGTGATCCGGACGGCGTGCGCCACGTCGTCGGCGGTGACGGGTCCGGGTGCGGAGGTGCTCGGCTCGGCTGACATGCGCCGACCGTAACAGCGACGGGCCGGGCGGGACCGGGGTCGGGGGACGCGGTCCCGGCGGGGGGCGGCCGGGACCGGGTGGCGCACGCCTCTTGGCTGGGCGCTCCCGGGGCTCGACACTGACTCGATGACGCAGCGTGTGGAACTCGCGACCGTCCTCGACCGGCTCGCCGTCGACGAGTTGGTGACCGACTACGCCGTGACCGTGGACGACGGGGACTGGGCCGCGTACCGCGCCCTGTTCGCGCCGGACGGCCGGGCCGACTACCGGGCGGCGGGCGGTGAGGAGGGCGGCGCCGAGGAGATCGCCCGATGGCTGACCCGGACGATGGAGCTGTTCCCGATGCGCCAGCACCTCATCGTCAACCGGCGCGTGCGGTTCGACCGCCTGGACCGGGACGTCGGCGACACCGCCCTGGTCCGGGCCGACTACATCAACCCGATGCGGCTCGCGGGCGCGGAGGACGGCGGGGCGCCGGACTTCGTGTGCGGCGGCCGGTACGCGTTCGGACTCGTCCGTACACCGGCCGGCTGGCGGATGCACCGGGTGACGGTGCACGAGAAGTGGCGGCGCGCTCCCCGGAGTTCGGCCGCCGCGGTGTGAGGACGGCACGGCCGCCCGTCGCCGCCCCCCTGTCGTTGATCGTCGCCGACCCGCACACTGAGAGCAGGTGACCGGCCGGCGGCGGCGGTCGTACGAGGTGGGAGGCGCGACGGATGCGGGGACGGCGGCGGCTCGGGACATCGCCCTGGTGGCGCGGGGCCGCGGCGGCCGGGGCGGGCGCGCTGCCCGCGCTCGCGTTCCCCGCGCCCGCCTGGTGGTGGTGGGCGTACGCGGCCCTCGTACCCTGGATGCTCCTGGCGCGCTCCGCGCCGACGCCGCGCCGCGCGGCCCTCGACGGCTGGCTGGGCGGCCTCGGGTTCATGCTGGCGGTGCACCACTGGCTGCTGCCCAGCCTGCACGTCTTCACCGTCCTCCTCGCGGCGCTGCTTGGCGCGCTGTGGGCGCCGTGGGGCTGGCTGCTGCACCGGCTGCTGCACGGCCGGCCGTCGCCGCGGCAGGCGGGGGCGGCGCTGGTGGCGGTGCCCTCGGCGTGGCTGATGGTCGAACTGGTGCGGTCCTGGCAGGGGTTGGGCGGCCCGTGGGGGATGCTCGGCTCCAGCCAGTGGCAGGTCGGCCCCGCGCTGCGGCTCGCCTCGGTGGGCGGGGTGTGGCTGCTGAGCCTGCTCGTGGTCCTGGTGAACACCGCGGTCACCGTGCTGGTCGTCGCGCGCGGCGCCCGCGTCCCCGCCGTCGCCGGGCTCGTGGCGACCGTCGCGGTGACCGCCGCCGCGACGCTCTGGGCGCCGCGCCCGCAGACCGACGGCACCGCGCGCGTCGCCGTCGTGCAGCCGGGGGTCGTCGTCGGCGCCGAGCGGCGCTTCGACCGGGAGGAGGCGCTCACCCGGCGGCTCGCGGGGCGCGACGTCGACCTCGTGGTCTGGGGCGAGAGCAGCGTCGGCCACGACCTGGCCGCGCGGCCCGATCTGGCGCGTCGGCTCGCCGCGCTCTCCCGGTACGTCGGCGCGGACATCCTGGTCAACGTGGACGCGCGCCGCGCCGCCCCGGACGGGGACGGCGCCCGGGGCGGCGCCGGGGGCGGCATCTACAAGAGTTCGGTCCTGATCGGGTCCGGCGGGCCGACCGGGCCGCGCTACGCCAAGATGCGGCTGGTCCCGTTCGGGGAGTACGTGCCCGCGCGCTCGCTGCTCGGCTGGGCGACGTCGGTGGGCAGGGCGGCCGGCGAGGACCGGCGGCGCGGGACCCGTCAGGTCGTCATGGACGCGGGTGGGCTGCGGTTCGGGCCTCTGGTCTGCTTCGAGTCGGCGTTCCCCGACATGACCCGGCGGCTGACCGAGGACGGGGCGCGGCTGCTGATCGCGCAGTCGTCGACCTCGTCGTTCCAGCACAGCTGGGCGCCCGAGCAGCACGCGTCGCTGGCGGCGTTGCGGGCCGCCGAGACCGGGCGGCCGATGGTGCACGCCACGCTGACCGGGGTCTCCGCCGCGTACGGGCCCGACGGGGCGCGGGTCGGCCCGTGGCTCGGGACGTCGTCGAGTGCGGTGCGGGTGTACGCGGCTCCGACCGCGCACGGGACGACCTTGTACGTGCGGTGGGGGGACTGGGCGGTGCGGGGGGCCGGGGCCGTGCTGGTGGTTCTCGGCGCGGCGGACGCCCTCCGCCGCCGCACCCGGTCCCCGGCCCTGGACGCCTACGCCTCCCCCCACACCTAGGCCCCCTCCCACCCCGGCGGGGCTGGTCGCACCCCTGGGTGCTCTTCCGGGTGCGGCTCTCGCCGTGGCCGGTCGCGCAGTTCCCCGCGCCCCTGGGCAGCACTTCGTCCGCGGCTCTCGTCGTGGCCGGTCGCGCAGTTCCCCGCGCCCCTGGGCAGTACTTCGTCCGCGGCTCTCGCCGTGGCCGGTCGCGCAGTTCCCCGCGCCCCTGAGATGCGCACTTCGTGCGCCATCTCATCAGAGGGGCGGTCATCGTCCCGTCTCCCCCTCCCCCAGGGAGAGGCGCGCGGAGCGCTGCCTCAGGGGGAGGCTGCGCGCAGCGCATGCCTCAGGGGGAGGCTGCGCGCAGCGCATGCCTCAGGGGCGCGGGGAACTGCGCGAGAAGCGGCCACCGGCCCGCGGACGAAGTACGACCCAGGGGCGCGGGGAACTGCGTGAGACGTCCCAGCGGGCCGCGGGCGGCGGGGCCGCCTCAGGCGGCCCCCACAACCCCCCGCACCACCCGCTCACACAGCTCATGCGTGCCCAGCGCATCCCGCGCGCTGAGCGCCTCCCCGGCCCGCACGGCGTCCAGGAACGACAGGGCCACCTGCTCGATGCCCCGCTGCCGCGCCACCGGCACCCAGTCCCCGCGCCGCCGCACCGAAGGCTGCCCCTTGTGGTCGACGACATCGGCGAGATTGAGCACCTGCCGCTTCGTGTCCTGCCCGGAGACCTCGAGGATCTCCTCGGTGGACCCGCTGAGCCGGTTCATCACCCCGAGCGCGGTGAACCCGTCCCCGGCGAGTTGCAGCACGACATGGTGCAGCAGCCCGTCCTCGACGCGGGCGCGCACGGTGACGTCGTCGATCGTGCCGGGCACCAGGAAGCGCAGGGTGTCCACGACGTGGATGAAGTCGTCGAGGATCATCGTGCGCGGCTCCTCGGGGAGCCCGACCCGGTTCTTCTGCATCAGGATCAGCTCGCGGGGATGCTCGACGCACTGCGCGTACCCGGGCGCGTGACGCCGGTTGAAGCCGACGGCGAGACCGACCCCGAGCTCCTCCGCACGCTCCACGAGCCGCGTGGAGTCGGCGAGTTCGTAGGCGAGGGGCTTGTCGACGTACGTCGGCACCCCGGCCTCCAGCAGCCGTGTCACGATCTCGGGGTGGACGGCCGTCGGCGCGTGCACGAACGCGGCGTCGAGCCCTTGGGCCAGCAGCCCGTCCAGGTCGGCGTGGCGCTGGGCGGCCGGGATCCGGTACTGCTCGGCGACCCGGGCGAGGGTCGCGGCGGTACGGGTCTGCACATGCAGTTCGAGGCCCGGCTGTGCGGCGAGCACGGGCAGATAGGCCTTTTGCGCGATGTCGCCGAGTCCGATGCAGCCGACCTTCACGTCCCGTACTCCTCTGTCTCGGTCCCCGTTGCCTGCGTCCGGGCAGCATACGGCGGGCGCGGCACACCCCACCCGGCCCCCCGCCGCACCCCCCTCACCCGTGCGGGGCAACCTCGCCGATTCCGGTTCCGCCGCGCCCGGGGGTCGGCCAGAGTGGCGCGAGTGCTCCGAACCACCAGCTCAGCCTCGCTCCTGCTGACGGCAGCCGCCGCGGCCGTCGCCGCAGCCACCGCCTCCGGATGCGTGCACGTCGGCGCGCCGTACGCGCCGGCCGCGCCCACCCCGCCCGCCATGGCCCCCGCGCCCAGCCCGGAGGGCCACGCCGACGAGCGGCCGCTCGTCCAGGGCCCGGCCCGCGAGGCTCTTCAGCGCTCCGAACCGTCCCCGCACCGCTCCCCCGTCGCGCGACGCCCGGCCGAACCGCCCCGTCCCCCGGTGCGGCACGCCGTACCGGCCCCCCGGCACGCACCGCACCCGGCCGCGCCCGCGCACCCCACGGCGCCGCGCGCCGAACGCCCCGCGGTTCCGGCACCGCCGCCGCGGACCGACGTGTGCGCCCTCGGCCGTCAGTACGGAGGCTGGGCCCCGGACAGCCCGCAGGCGGTCATCTGCAAGGACACGTACGGCAGTTGAGGACACGTGCGACGCGGAGACGGGACCCGGCACCCCGGCCCGCTCCGCCCCCGCAGCGGGCCGGGGGTCTCGGCCGGAGCCCGGTGCGACCCCGTCACGATCCGCTTCGCGGCGGCCCGAGCGGCTCCCCGCCGGGCCGGCCGTGCCCGCCGCCGCCCTCGCCGGGGTCCCCGTCCTCCCCCGGCAGCCCCGGCACCCCCGGCATCCCCGCCACCTCCCCCTCCAGCCGCGTGAGCGCGGCCCGCACCCCGACCGCGTGCCCGTGGTCCGCGGCGCCGCCCAGCTCGGCGGCCGCGGCGCGCGCCCGCGACAGATGGCTGCGGGCCGCGCCGGGCCGGGTCAGTTTCACGTAGTCGCCCGCGAGGCTCAGGTGCAGCGACGGGTACAGGGCCCGCAGGGCCGGCGACCGCGGCTCGGCGCACGAGTCGGCGGCGCTCAACGCCCGCAGGTCCCACGCCAGTTCGTCGGACGGGTCGGTGTGGGTGCGGGCCAGGTAGTGCGCGAGCGTGCAGCGGTGCAGCGGGTCGCCGTCCTCGCCCAGCTCCGACCACAGCCCGAGCAGCCGGTCCCTCGCCTCCTCGCGGTCCCCGGCGTGGTGCAGCATGACCAGCTGCCCGATCCGGGTGGACAACGCGTCGTCCGCCGCCTGCTCGCGCTGCTGTGCCACTGCTGCCTCCAAGCTCGGAAACCGGCTCGCCCACCGGTCACGGCTCCCGACGCTAGCCGCCGCCGACGGCTATCCAGGGCAGGCGCGGCCTCAGCCGAGGTCCGGGATGCGCCAGTCGATCGGCTCGTGGCCCTGGGCCGCCACCGCCTCGTTGATCTGCGTGAAGGGCTGCGAGCCGAAGAACTTCTTCGCGGACAGCGGCGAGGGGTGCGCGCCCTTCACGACGATGTGCCGGTCGGTGTCGATGAGCGGCAGCTTCTTCTGCGCGTAGTTGCCCCAGAGCACGAAGACCGCCGGGTCGGGCCGCTCGGCGACGGAGCGGATGACGGCGTCCGTGAACTTCTCCCAGCCCTTGCCCTTGTGCGAGTTGGCCTCGCCGGCCCGCACCGTGAGCACCGCGTTCAGCAGCAGGACGCCCTGCTCCGCCCACGGCATCAGATAGCCGTTGTCCGGGACGGGGGTGCCCAGCTCGGCCTGCATCTCCTTGTAGATGTTGCGCAGCGAGGGCGGCGTCCGCACCCCGGGGCGCACCGAGAAGCACAGGCCGTGGCCCTGGCCCTCGCCGTGGTAGGGGTCCTGGCCGAGGACGAGGACCTTGACCCGGTCGTACGGCGTGGCGTCGAGCGCGGCGAAGACCTGCTCGCGCGGCGGGTAGACGGGGCCCTTGGCGCGCTCCTCCTCGACGAACTCGGTGAGTTCCTTGAAGTAGGGCTTCTCGAGTTCCTCGCCGAGGACGCCACGCCAGGACTCGGGCAGCATCGCGGTGTCGGTCACGTCAACAACCTCCGGGGTACGGGCACGTGCACGGCCGCGCGCGCCGTCCTGCCTGACGCGCGCGGCCGCATCGGTACCCGAGAACCTACCGGCGGCCACTGACACTCCGGGCCGGGGCCCGGCATCACCAGCTGGTCTTGCGCTCCAGCTCCCACATCAGCATGATCGTCGACGGGTCGAGGGCCCGCTCGCCGCCGGCGATCTCCTCGCTCGCGGCGATGTACTGCTTGCCCTGCCACAGCGGCAGCAGCCGCACGTCCTCGGCCATGATCTGCTGGGCCCGCGCGAACTGCCGCACCACGGCCCCGCGGTCGCTCTCCCGGCGGGACTGCGGCAGCAGCTCGTCGGTGATCTCCGGGGAGATGTACGGCGTACCGACCGCGTTCTCCGCGCCCACGAAGGGCGCGATGAAGTTGTCCGCGTCGGGGAAGTCGGGGAACCAGCCGCGCCCGAAGACCGGGTACTCGCCCTTGCGGTAGCCGGCCTCGAAGGTGTTCCAGGGCCGGCTCTCCAGCTTCACCTCGAACAGCTTGGACGCCTCCAGCTGCCGCTTCAGCTCCTCGAACTCGGGCTTGGTCGCCGACCCGTAGCGGTCCGTGGTGTACCAGAGGGTGAGCGGTACGGGCGCGTGGATGCCCGCTTTGGAGAGGATCTGGGCCGCCTTGGCCGCGCTCGGGTCGCCGTAGTCGCTGAAGAAGTCGGTGGTGTGCCCGACGAGACCGGCCGGGACCATGGAGTAGAGCGGGGTGACGGTGTCCTGGTAGACCGAGTGCGCGATGGCGCCGCGGTCGACGAGCTGCGCGACGGCCTGGCGGACCGCCTTCTTGCCCGCCCACGGGTCCTTGGGGTTGAAGACCAGGTAGCTGGTCTCCATGCCCGCGCCCTCGACGAGCTGGAGGTCCCCGGCGTTCTTCTTGTCCTGGAGCTTGACCGCGTCGGAGGCGGCGAGCCCGCGGAAGGTGACGTCGATCTTCTTCGCGCGCAGGGCGGCCACCATGTCCGCCGACGACGTGAAGTAGCGGATCGTCACGGCGGAGTTCTTGCGGTCCGCGAGACCCTTGTACGAGTCGTTCTTGACCAGTTCGGCCTTGTCGCCGGGGCTGTAGGACTTGAGCGCGTACGGGCCCGAGCCGGACACCTCCCGGTCCTTGCGCACCGACTTGGCCGGGTAGTCGTCGGGGTCGACGATCGACATGGCCGGGGTGGCGAGCACGTACGGGAACGTGGCGTCGGCCTTCTTCAGGTGGAACGTCACGTCCCGGTCGCCCTGCGTGGTGACGCGGTCGAGGCTGCCGAGCAGCCCCTCGGGTCCGCCCTTGAGGCCGATGGTCCGGATCCGGTCGATGGAGTACTTCACGGCGGCGGCGTCCAGGGTGTCGCCGTCGGAGAACGTCATGCCCTGCCGCAGCCGGCAGTGGTAGACCCGGTTGCCGGTGCCCTTGAAGGAGCACTCGGCGGCGTCCGCCTCGGGCTGGGCGGCGCCGGACGGGAAGGCGACGAGCGTCTGGTACACGTTCCGGAACAGCTCCCACGAGCCGTCCCAGGAGGCGGCGGGATCCAGCGTGCTCGGCGCGCTGGTGGTGCCCACCACGATCGGGTCCTCGTCCTCGGAGCCGCTCGCGTTCACCACCCCGCACCCGGCCAGCAGGGGTATGAACGTAGTCGCCGCCAACACGCGGGGGGCAAGCAACCGTCTGAACACGCGCACGCTCCTCGATCGGCCATGCCATGGGATCGGCCGACCTTATCGCAGTGCCCCGGCAGATCAACTACCTGATCTGCCGGGGCACTTGAGCTGCGGGAAGTTTGTCAGGTGACGCCCGCAATCTGCCGTGTCAGGCGACGCCCGCGTTGAGGAAGATGCCGCCGTCGACGACGAGCGTCTGCCCGGTGATCCAGTCCGACTGGGGCGAGGTGAGGAACGCGGCGGCGCCGCCGATGTCCTCCGGCACGCCGAGCCGGCCCAGCGGGTAGGCGGCCGCGGCCTCGGCCTCCCGGCCCTCGTACAGGGCCTGGGCGAACTTGGTCTTGACGACCGCGGGGGCGATCGCGTTGACCCGCACCTTCGGCGCGAACTCGTGCGCCAGCTGGAGCGTGAGGTTGACCATGGCGGCCTTGCTCATGCCGTAGGCGCCGATGAACGGCGAGGCCGAGACCCCGGCCACGGAGGCGATGTTGACGATCGCGCCGCCGTTCTCCTTCTGCCACGCCCGGTACGTCTGCTGCGCGAAGCCGAGCGCGGAGACGACGTTGGTCTCGAAGACCTTGCGCGCCACGTTCAGGTCCAGCTCGGCGATCGGCCCGAAGACCGGGTTCGTACCCGCGTTGTTGACGAGGAAGTCGACGCGGCCGAAGGCCTCCATGGTGCGCTCGACGGCGGTGGCCTGGTGCGCCTCGTCGTGCGCCTTGCCCGCCACGTAGACGGCACGGTCCGAACCGAGCCGCTCCACGGCCTCCTTGAGCGCGTCCTCGCCGCGGCCGGTGATGCAGACCCGGTCGCCGCGTGCGACGAGCGCCTCGGCGATGCCGTATCCGATGCCCCGGCTCGCACCGGTGACGAGGGCGACCTTGCCCGAGAGTTCAGCAGTCATGTCCCGTGTCCCCAGCCTTAGTTGAGCGGTCCGCCGGCCACGTACATGACCTGGCCGGAGACGAAGCCGGCCGCGTCGCCGGTGAAGAAGGCGATGGCGTTGGCGATGTCCTCGGGGCGGCCCACGCGCTGCACCGGGATCTGGGTGGCGGCGGCCGCCTGGAACTCCTCGAAGCCCATGCCGACCCGGTCGGCGGTGGCCTTGGTCATCTCGGTGACGATGAAGCCCGGGGCGACGGAGTTGGCGGTGACGCCGAACTTGCCGAGCTCCTTGGCGAGCGTCTTGGTGAAACCCTGGAGACCGGCCTTGGCGGCCGAGTAGTTGACCTGGCCGCGGTTGCCGAGCGCCGAGGACGACGACAGGTTGACGATGCGGCCGAAGGCGGCGTCCACCATGTGCTTCTGGACGGCCTTCGACATCAGGAACGCACCGCGCAGGTGCACGTTCATGACGGTGTCCCAGTCCAGGGCGCTCATCTTGAACAGCAGGTTGTCGCGGAGCACGCCCGCGTTGTTGACCAGGATGGTCGGGGCGCCGAGCTCCTCGGCGATGCGCGCGACGGCGGCCTCGACCTGGGCCTCGTCGGACACGTCGCAGCCCACGGCGAGGGCCCTGCCACCGGCGGCGGTGATCTTCTCGACGGTGTCCTTGCAGGCGGCCTCGTCGAGGTCGATCACGGCGACGGCGCGGCCTTCTTCGGCCAGACGGACCGCGGTGGCGGCGCCGATGCCGCGCGCGGCTCCGGTGACGATCGCTACGCGCTGCTCAGTGGTGGACATGCTCTTCGGTCTCCTCGCCCTAGAGGTCGGCCGCTCCGCTGCGAAATCGCTGAGCAACCGCTTAGTCCCTGTGCGTGTGACGCTAGAAGTCCTGGCACCCGGTGTCAACGTACCCACCGGGTGCCTCTGATCACTCAGCGCACCAGAAGGGCGAGCAGCCGCTCCGCCTCGGCCGCCGGATCGGTGGTCAGACCGGTGTGCACCGGCCCCGGCCGCACCACGGTCGAGCGGGGCGCGACGAGCCAGCGGTAGCGCCGTCCGGCGTCGTCCGCGCCGGCCTGTCCGGCGTCGGCTCCCCCTGCGCAGTGCCGCTCGACGGCGCCGAGCAGGGCCCGTACGCCCGTCACGTCCGCCTCGGGGTCGAGGGCCAGCAGGCGCGCCTCGTCGAGGTGGGTGAGGGCGGTGACGAAGGACCGGGCGCGGCAGTACACGACGACGCCCGCGTTGATCTGCTCGCCGCGTTCGGCGCGGGGCACCACGCGCAGCAGGGCGTACTCGAAGACGTCGCGGGTCTCCGGCGTGCCGGGGGCGTTCATCGGGCGGCTCCTTCGGGCGTGATCCAGCCGGTGGTCCGGGAGCCGGGTCCGGTCGCGGTGTCCGGCAGGGCGATGCGCTCGTGCAGGCCGGGGACGCGTTCGAGCAGTGTCTCGACGTACGCGCGGCGCACGGCGTCCGGGCTGTCGAAGCCGGGCTCGTCGGTCAGCCAGACGTCGGGCACGTCGGCGGCGGCCTCGGCGAGCAGCTCCCCGGTGACGCGCGGGGCGAGGTCGGCGGCGGCCGCGGCGAGGTCGGGCGCGAAGGGGGCGAGGGCGTGGTCGGTGGCGTCGTAGGGCTTGGCGGCCCAGGCGGCGGCGCCGCGCCAGCTGTGGTGCCAGATCATGCTGGCGCCGTGGTCGATGAGCCACAACTCGCCGTTCCACACGAGCAGGTTGGGATTGCGCCAGGAGCGGTCGACGTTGTTGACGAGCGCGTCGAACCAGACGACGCGGCCCGCCTCGGCCGGGTCGACGGCGTACGCGAGCGGGTCGAAGCCGAGCGCGCGCGGCAGGAACCGCATCCCGAGGTTGGTGCCGCCGCTGTTCTTGAGCAGCCCCTGCACCTCGGTGTCGGGCTCGCCGAGGCCGATCACGGGGTCGAGCGCGAGCGTGACGAGGCCGGGCACGCGGAACCCGAGCCGCCGCGCGAGCTGCCCGCAGATCACTTCCGCGACGAGCGTCTTGCGGCCCTGCCCGGCTCCGGTGAATTTCATGACGTAGGTGTTCAGGTCGTCCGCCTCGACGAGCCCGGGAAGCGAACCTCCCTCACGCAGGGGCGCGACGTAGCGGGTCGCGGTGAACTCTCTCATCATCGTCCAAGGCTCCACGGATCAAATGCCCAGCATTTCACGGCGGACCCCGCCCGGCCGTCATCCGTCGCCCCGCCCATAAGTGGACTGCCGGATCGCGGGCACTCGGGCGGGGACGACGAAAGGGAACGATCATGCGCAATTCCTCACTCAGGGCCGTGGGGTGGGCTCGCTCACTGCCGGTCAGCAGCGGGATCAAGGCGGCCCGGGACTGGACGCGTGAGCGGCTGGCGGACCTCCACTGGTCCGAGAGCGCGCCGGACACGGTCGACGCCGTGCTGCTGACCGTCTCGGAGCTCGTCACGAACACGCACGTCCACGCGCGCTCCACCGCCCAGCTCGTGCTGACCTGGGACGGCGACTGCCTGCACGTGACGGTCCACGACAACGACCCGGCGCCGCCGGTGCCGCGCCAGCCCGACGAGGAGGCGACCGGGGGCCGCGGCCTGATGCTGATCGACGCGCTCGCCGACACCTGGCAGTCCCACGAGTGCCCGCGCGGCAAGGACGTCACGGCCTGCTTCCGGCCCCCGGCGCCCGACCAGGACGAGCCGTCCCCCGAGGCCGGCAAGGGCGCGGACGCCGGCGCCCCCTGACCCCGGCGGGGAGGAGCGGGCGCAGCGCTCTCCACATATTCCTTGACACGAATATTCTCCTGGGGGAATACTCGGTGCCATGGATGCCCTCCTCGCCGCCCTGGCCGACCCGGCCCGCTGGCGGCTCGTGACCCTGCTGGGCGAGCGACCACGCCCCGTCGGCGTGCTCGCCCAGCTCGCCGACGCACGCCAGCCCCAGACGACCAAGCACCTCCAGACCCTGGAGCGCGCCGGCATCGTCACGTCGCGACGCACGGGCAGCCGCCGGGTCTACGCCCTGCGCCCCGGCCCGTTGCGGGACCTCGCGGCCGTGCTGGGCCGGCTCGCCGACGCCGCGGCCCCGGCCGACGGCGCCCCGCCGCCGTACGACACGTACGAGAAGTACACCCGCGAGGTCGAGGCGCAGCGCGCCGCCGCCGGGGGGCCGGGCTGGGCCGACGGCCGCACGTTCCTCTTCCGGCGGACCCTCGCGGGCCGCCCCGAGCAGGTCTGGGCGCACCTGACCGAGCCGTCGCTGCTGGCCCGCTGGTGGGCGCCGGACGACCTGCGCCTGTCGGAGCTGGTCTTCGAGGCGCGGCCGGGCGGCCGGATCGTCCAGGAGTACCGCGACGCCGACGACGGGGACGGCAGTGGCGGCGACGCGGTGGTCGGGCGCGCGGAGGGCACGGTGCGCGAGGCCCGCCCCGGCGAGCACCTCGCCTACCGGCTCTCCCCCCGCCTGCCCGACGGGAGCACCGCGTTCACCTCGCACGTCGACGTCGGACTGCGCCCGGCCGGGACCGGCACGGACCTCGACGTCCGCTACCGGATCACCGACAGCGCCGTCGAGTCGGCGGACTTCGTCGCCGGCGTCGAGATCGGCTTCGGACAGAGCCTCGACAAACTCGCGGCGGCCTTCGCCGCGGGCCCCCTCACCACCGGTACCGACCCAGGGAGCACGACATGAGCGAGCAGACCGGCGGCCGCAGGGTCGTCACGAACATGAGCCTTTCCCTCGACGGCCACTACGCGGGCACCGACCCCATGGACATGGGCTGGGTGATGCCGTACGCGGTCACCGACGTCGCCCGCGACCATCTGACGAGCCTGTGGGACTCGGCGACGACGGCCCTGCTCGGGCGGGTCAACGCCGAGGGGTTCCTCGGTTTCTGGCCGACCGTCATCGGCATGGAGGGAGCGGACCCGCGCGACGAGGGCTTCGCGAAGTGGCTCGTCGGCGCCGACAAGGTGGTCCTCTCCCGCACCCTCGACGAGGCGCCGTGGGAGCGGACCACCCTCGCCGACCGACCGGCCGCCGAGGTCGTCGCCGACCTGAGGAGCGCCGAGGGCGGCGACATCCTGGTCCTGTCGAGCGCCAGCGTCATCAAGGCCCTGCTGGCGGCCGACCAGGTCGACCGCCTCGCCCTGACGGTCTTCCCGGTCTTCCTCGGGGAGGGACCGCGCCTCTTCGAGGACGGCCTGCCCGCGGGGCAGTGGACGCTGGTCAGCCAGACGGCGGGCGAGCACGGCACGCTGGCCCTCGTCTACGACCGGGTGCGCTGACCCGTCCGGGGCGCGGCCGTTCGCCCCACACGCACGCCGGGCGGTGCGGCCGACCGGATAAAATGCCCGGATGGAGACAGTTGCGTGAACGATCGGACCCGCGAGGCGCCCCCGCCGCCGTCGGGGTGGTGGCGCCACCTGCACGAGCTGTGGTTCGCGGCCGTGCGCGCGCCGGACGTCACCGTGCTCGCCACGCGTGTCTACGCCGCCCTGTCCGAGCTGCCCGGCACCGTCGCGGTGATCGGCGCGCGCTGGGACGCCGGCGCGCCGCGCTATCTGCGCCGCTGGACCCCCGGGTCCGGCGGCCCGGTCACCTGGCTCCCGGTCGGCGCCGACTGGCCCGGCGGCGACCGGCCGCCGCCCGTGCGCGCCGCCGACGAACGGCCGCAGGTCGTGCGCCTCGCCCCCGGCGGCGTGCCTCCGCTGGTGGAGCCCGTGCTGCGGGAGACCGGTGCGGTCGCCGTCGTGGAGTGCGTCTTCCCGCTCGCCACCGGCGACTCCGCGGGCCTGTGGCTGGGCCTGGACCACGAGCCGTCCGCCGCCGAGGAGCCGCTGCTCACGGAGCAGCTGACGCAGATCGCCGACGTCCTCATGGCGAGCAACCGGCGCATCGTGGAGGACGAGCTCCACGAACGGCGCCAGGCCCGCGACGCCTTCCTCGCCGAGGCGTCCCTCCAGATGGACGAGAGCCTGGAGGTGGAGGAGACCCTGCGCCGGGTGGCGCGGCTGGCGGTGCCCGCGGTGGCCGAGGGCTGCGCGGTGCACCTCTTCCGGCCGGACGGCGGCCTCGAACCGGTCGCCACCGCCCATGTCGCGGCCGACGCGCAGACCTGGCTCGGCGAGGTCGCGCAGCACGACGCCTGGCTGGCCGGGCGGCTGCACGAGTTCACCGAGCGGCCCTGGGGGCGGGTGCTGAAGGACGACGACCTCAGCGGCGGCCCGTTCGGCCCGGACGCCACGGGCGAGGGCAAGACGATCCGCGCCCTGAGCGTCAGTCCGCTGCGGGCCCGGGGCCGCGTCCTGGGCACCCTGACCTTCCTGTACCACCGGCACGACACGAGCCTGGCGGATCTGCCGACCCTCGCCGACCTCGCCGGGCGCGCCGCGCTCGCCATCGACACGGCCACGCTCTACGCCCAGCGCCGCCAGCACGTGGAGACCCTGCAACGCCAGCTGCTCCCCCGCTCGCTGCCCCGGGCGCCCGGGGTGGTGCTGAGCGCGGCCTACGAGGTGGGCGACCCCACGCTGGACGTCGGCGGCGACTTCTACGACGTGGTGCTCGCCCCGGACCGGATCTCGCTGTTCATCGGCGACGTCTGCGGTCGCGGGGCCGAGGCCGCGGCGTACACCGCGCTGGCCCGGCACACCCTGCGCACGCTGCTGGCGGACGGCACGGCGCCGGGCCGCGCCCTGGCCCGGCTGAACGGCGCGCTGATCGACGAGGGCGCGTCCCGCTTCGTCACCGCCGTCGTCATCACCCTCACCCGGGCCGTCGACGGCGGCTGGGACGCCGAGATCGCCGGCGCGGGCCACCCGTGGCCACTGGTCCGGCACGCCGACGGCGCGGTGGAGGAGCTGGCGACCCGCGGACTCCTGCTGGGCGTCGTGCCCGGCGCGGTGTACGCGCCGCACCGGGTGCGGCTCGCGGACGGCGCCTCCCTCGTGCTGTTCACCGACGGGCTGACGGAGGCCAGGTCGGCGGACGGCACCTGTTTCGAGACCCATCTGCCCGACGCCGTACGGCGGATCGGGCCGGTCGGTGAGCTGTCGGCGCGACAGCTCGTCACGGCCGCATCCGACTTCCGCGCGAGGGGCGACGACGACACCGCCGTCCTCATCGCCCATCTGAAGGGACGACCGTGACGCAGACGCGGGCACCGGGCAAGCGGCTGGACAGCGGCCGGATCCTGGTGGTGGAGGACTCGCAGGAGGACGCCGAGGCGATCGAGCGGGCGCTGGCGCGCAGCCATCCGCAGCTGCGGCTGGAGTTCCTCGACCGGGGCGACGGCCTGGTGGACCGGCTGCTGGCCGCGGACGACGTGCCCGGCATCCTGCTGCTCGACCTGAACATGCCCGGTGTGAGCGGCCACGCGGTGCTCCGGGCGCTGCGGGCGCGGCCCGAGCTGGCGGAGATCACCGTCGTGGTGTTCACCTCGTCGACCGCGCCGCCGGAGGTCGACGCCTGCTACGCGGCCGGGGCGGACAGCTACATCTACAAGCCGCTCAACTTCCACCTGTTCCGCACGGTCCTCAAGGGCGCGATCGACTACTGGCTGGAGTCGAAGGGTCAGCCGTCCGCGCCGTCGGCCGGTTCGCCGCCCAGCGTGAAATAGAAGGCGGAGCCCTCGCCGGGTGTGCTGGTCAGCCAGAGCAGGCCGCCGTGGCGTTCGACGATCCGCTTGACCACGGCGAGGCCCACACCGGTGCCGCCGCCGTGCTCGCGCGGCCCGTGCAGGCGGCGGAAGAGGTCGAAGACCTCCGCCTGGTTGTCGTACGGGATCCCGATGCCGTTGTCGCGGACCACCACCGCCGGCACGGGCCGCCCGGCGCCGGGGGCCGCGGTGTCCTCGACGGCGACCTCCACCGTGCGGTCCGGCCGGTCGGCCGCGTACTTCGCCGCGTTGACCAGCAGGTTGAGCAGGATGTCGAACAGCCGGTCGGGGTCGGCGTGCACCCGGGGCAGCGGCCGCGGCCGCACCACCCGCACCCCCTCCTCCGCGAGGCGCGGCCCGGCCACCTCCAGGGCCGCGTCCAGGACCTCGTCGAGGCGGACGTCGGTCCGGCGCAGGCCGGTGCGGCCCATCCGCGCGTAGTGGAGCAGCGAGTTCAGCAGGTCGTCCATGCGGGCGGCGAGCCACTGCATGGTCTCCAGGCGGCGCACGCTCGTGCCGTCGAGGCGGTCCGCGGCGTCCTCCAGGGTGAAGGTCGCGGCGTTGGCGATGCCGCGCAGCGGCTCCTTGAGGTCGTGGGCGGCGACGTGCGCGAAGGAGTCGAGGTCCAGGTTGGTCATCCGCAGCTCGGTGTTGAGCTGGTCCAGCTCGGCGGCGTGGCGCAGGACCAGTCCGGTGAGCAGGCGGCCCATCTCCACCGCGGCGGCCCGGTCGCGGGCGGTCCAGGGCAGGCTGCGGTCGCGGATCATCGAGCGGTAGACGGCGCCCGAGCCGCGCGGGGTGAGACGCTCGCCCTGCGGGCCGACGAGGACCGGGCGGGCGGGGTCGGCGGCCCACTCGCGGGGTGTAGGGCGTTCCCGCCGGACCCAGGCCAGGTAGTCGCCGCCGCGTCCGACGGGCAGCAGCAGCACTCCCGCGGGGCAGGCGTCCGGCGCGGCCACGTCGTCCGCGGCGAGCCGCTCCGGCAGCCGGTCGGTGGACCACACGCCGTCGGACGACGTGGCGAGGCGGCCGAGGACGTGGACGATCTCCTCCGGGACGGGCAGGCCGGCGGCGGACACCCGGCCCGCGCGCACCAGCAGGACGCCGTCGGCGCCGACCAGTTCGCGGACCTCGCGCTCGTGCCGCAGCAGCGAGGCGTCCACGTCCTCGTCGTCCTCGTCGAGCAGCCCGGCGACGGCGGCCACGTCGGAGCCCGAGCTCTCCAGCGCGTCGGCGCGGCTGCGTTCCTCGATGGCGGCCAGTTGCATGGAGAAGGCGGTGCCGAACAGCTCGCACGCCGAGCGGACCTCCGGGGCCAGGGTGCGCGGTGCCTCGCCGTGGCAGGCGATGAGGCCCCACAGGCGGCCCTCGCGCATCAGGGACACGGACATGGAGGAGCGCACGCCGATGTTGCGCAGGTACTCCAGGTGGAAGCCGGAGACGGTGCGCAGCGCCGCACCGGACAGGTCGAGCGGGGTGCCGGTGCCCGGGCGGCGCTCGGGGAGCAGCCGGGCCGTGGGGTCGTCCACGTCCGCGATGACGCGGATCCAGTTCTCCTCGTACAGGCGCCGGGCCTGGGGCGGGATGTCGGTGGCGGGGAACCACAGGCCGAGCCACGGCTCCCAGCCCTCCCGGACGTCCTCGGCGACGACCTCGCCGGGGCCCTCGGCGCCGTCGAAGCGGTAGGCGACGACCCGGTCGTACCCGGTGAGCCGGCGCACCTCGCCGACCGCCGCGCGGCAGCAGTCGAGCACGGTGGCGGCGGAGCGCAGGCGGCGCAGGGCCCGGCGGACCTCCTGGTAGAACGCGGCGAACTGGAAGGCGTCGGCCGTCTCGCGCGGCTCGAACTCCAGGACCGCCAGGCCCTCGCGGCGGTGCACGGAGAGGTCGAAGCCCCTCCGGTGCCCGTCGGCGCCCGCCGTGACGGGGAGCGTCACGGCGACGGAGTCGCCCTCGGCGGACGCCTCCAGGGCCTCCGTCCAGTCGGCGGCCGCCAGCACGGCGGTGACGTGCCGGCCGACCAGGCCGTCGGCGGGCACGCCGAGGAGGTCCGCGGTGTTCTCGGCCGCGGTGTCCACGAGGCCGCTCGCCGGGTCCGCCGCCAGCAGGGTGCCGTGCGACTGGACGCCGCCCAGCCGGTGGATCCGCTCCTGCACGCACACCGAGAGGTCGAACTCCGCGCCCGCCAGGGCCTCGGCCGACCTGGCCCGTTCCGACAACCACTCGTCCGTCATGCGTCGATCATGCCTCAGGGGCCGGCCCCGGTCAGGGCGCCCTGCGTCGTGCCGGGCCCCCGGGGTCTCCCCTCGGCGGCCGGGGAGGGGGAGGATGGGGGCGACACGACGAGGGAGGGCGACCGTGCCGCGTACGGCTTGGTGGGGGTTCGTCAGCTGGACCGGCGTGGGCGCGCTGGCCGCGCTCGGTCTGCTGACCCTGTTCACCATCGGCGTCTGGCTGACGCCGGTGGCCGTGGCGGCGGCGGTGCTGGCCGCCACCCGGCGGGGCTGGTCCGCCGGGCTGCCGGGGCTGGTCAGCGGTCTCGGCGTCCCGCTGTTCTACGTGGCGTACCTCAACCGCGCAGGTCCCGGCACCGTCTGCACGTCCACCGCTTCGGGCGGGTCCTGCGTGGAGGAGTTCGACCCCCGGTGGTGGATCGCGGCCGGCGTGCTGCTGCTCCTCGCGGGCGCCGCGCTCTTCGTGGTGCGGGGGCGGCGGCCGGGCCCGGGGGCCGCGGCCGGCGCCGTCCGCTGAGCCGCCGGCCGGTCAGTCCCCCGGCCGGACCCCGGTGCCGGTGCGCGAGGCCGGGGTGTCCTCCGGGTCCTCGGTGCGCAGCTCGGGCTCCAGGCCGCTCGCCAGCGGGGTGCGGCGCATCCCGGCGTCCGCCCGCCACGCCTCGAAGGCCCAGGTCGTCAGGGTGACGACGGCGGCCCCCAGCAGCCAGCCGCCCACGATGTCGCTGAACCAGTGCACCCCCAGGGCGACCCGGGTGAAGCCGACGCCGACGACCGAGAGGACCGCGAGGGCCCAGCACACCGGCCGGGCGCGGCGCGGGACGAGGGAGAGGGCGACCAGCAGCAGGATCGCGCACGACGTGGCCGCGGTCATCGCGTGGCCCGACGGGAACGAGTAGCCGGGTGCGTGGGCCACCGGGTCCTCCAGCGACGGCCGGGCCCGTTCCACCAGGAGTTTGACCCACAGCCCGATCAGGCCGCCGACCACCGCCGTCGTCGCCGACCAGGCGGCCAGCCGCCACGCGCGCCGGTACAGCAGCCAGACCGTGACCGCCAGGACCGCGAGGCGCAGGGTCAGCGGGTCCCACACCCAGTCGGACAGGAAGCGCAGCGTCCCGGTCCACCCGGGGTGGTCCGTGGCCACCGCGTGCAGCTGCCGGGCCGCGTCCACGTCGACGCGGTGCAGCGGCCGCCACTGCCGCTCGACGAGCACGGCCACGAGGGCGAACGGGGCCGCCGCGATCGCGGCGACGGCCGCCGCCGCCGCCAGGCGGACGGCGAAGCGCCGGTCGGCGATGCCGCGACGGTGTTGTCGGAGACGACGGGCGCCTGCGCGCACCACCATGGTTCAGACTCCCGGGTCGGGTTGGATCGGGTCGGGGCGCTGGCCGCGTACGGCCTCCAGCTGCGCGGCGAAGGACAGGCCGAGGAACAGCGCGATGGAGGTGAGGTACGCCCAGAGCAGCAGCGACATGAAGGCGCTCAGCGGGCCGTAGACGGTGTCGAAGGAACCGCTGAGGTTCAGGTACATGCTGAGCGCGCCGGTGAGGGCGCTCCACAGCACGAGGTAGACGGCGGCGCCGAAGGCCAGCCAGGTGTATCCGGGCTGCACCCGCCGTGGGGAGCGGCGGAAGATGACGCTGGCGGAGAGCAGTGCCAGGAGCAGGCCGAGCGGCCAGCGCAGCAGGTTCCAGGCCATCGAGGCGGTGCCGCCGAGGTGGTACACGGTGGCGGCGGACTCGAAGAGGTCGTCGCCGGCGACGACCATGATGAAGCCCAGCCCGAGCGGCACTCCCGCGGTCAGCGACATCAGCAGGCCGCGGGAGTACTTCTGCGCGAACGGCCGGTCGCGCTCGCAGCCGTAGATGCGGTTGGCGCCGCGCTCGACCTGGCACATCGCCGTGGTGACGTTGACCAGGGAGAAGACCAGGCCGAGCCAGAGGGCGAGCTGGTTGCCGTCCCCGGCGTGGCTGCGGCTGCGCTCCAGCGCGTCCTCGACGACCGCGGCGCTCGGGCCCTGCGCGATGCGGTGGATGGTGAGTTCGGCCATCTTGCCGATGTTCTCGGTGTGCAGGGCGGTGGAGAGTCCGACGAAGGCGATGGACAGCGGCACCACCGACAGGACCGTCTGGAGGGCCAGCGCGCGCGAGTGGCTGAATCCGTCGGCGTAGCGGAAGCGCATGAACGCGTCGCGCAGCAACGGCCAGCGGCCGTACCTGCGCAGCGTGACGAGCGCCTCGTCGCCGGAGAGTTCGTCGCCCTCCATGTCGCGCGTCGGCGGTACGCGGGTCGCGGTTCCCATGTCAGTTGCCCCCCGCCGGCAGCAGCACGGTGAGTGCCCCGGGCCGCACCTCTGCCCGCAGGAACCGTCCCGGGGCGACGGGGTCGCCGTCGATCTCGCGCGGCTGCCCGGTGTCGAACTCGATCTCGGCCCGCCGGAAGCGGAAGTACTCGACCGGACCGGCCGCGGACGGCTCCCCGGCGTGCGCCCGCTCGGTGGCGGGGGCCGCAGGGGCGCCGCGGAACAGGGTGGTGAGGGCGCCGAGCCAGCCGCGCACGCCGTGCGGGTCGAGGACGAGCAGGTCGAGCGCTCCGTCGTCGGGCCGGGCGGCCGGGACGAGGCAGATGCCGCCTTGCAGGGTGCCGACGTTGGCGATCAGGACCATGCGGGCGCTGCGCCGCAGGGGGCGCTCCCCGTCCAGGCGCAGCGTCAGTTCCGTGCGGGGCGAGCGGACGTTCCGCAGGACGGACAGCACGTAGGCGGCCCAGCCGATGACGGCCTTGGCGCGCTCGCCGGTGCCGTCCATCACCGCGGCGTCGAGCCCGGCGCCGGACATGGCGGTGAAGTGGGTGGCGGGCAGGCCGTCGCCCTCGACGCGGCCGAGGTCCAGCCGGTGCGCGGTGCCGGAGAGCGCGCCGTCCAGGGCCTTGGCGGGGGTCAGGGGCAGGTCGAGGTTGCGGGCCAGCAGGTTGCCGGTGCCGCAGGGGACGACGGCGAGGGGTACGCCGCTGTCCGCGAGGGCGTCCGCGGCGGCCTGCACGGTGCCGTCGCCGCCGCACACGACGACCAGGGCGGCGCCCGCGTCCCGGGCGGCGGCGCACTGGCCGTACCCGGGGTCGTCGGCGGTGGTCGCGACGAGCCGGGCGTCGGCGTACCCGTGGCGTGCCAGGGACCGCCGGACGGTGTCGAGGGTGGCCGCGCCGGCGGACAGGGGGTTGTACACCACCACGGCGAGGCCGCGGCGCTGCCCGGTGCCGTCGGTGCCGTCGGTGCCGTCGGGGGCGGAGGTGCCCGCGGAGCCGTCCGGCGCGGGGGCGCCGTGCGGGTCGCGGGTGAGGACCGCGCTGCCGACGATCAGCAGCGACAGGGCTCCGTTGAGCATGCCGCCCATGACGTCGGTCGGGTGGTGCATGCCCCGGTAGAGGCGGGCCGAGGCGACCAGCAGCGGGATCAGCAGCAGGAGGCAGCCGACGATCCTGCGCCAGGGTCCCCGGATCCGGGAGAGCGCCAGGACGGCGAGGCCCGCGTACAGCGCGGTGGCCGCTCCGGTGTGGCCCGAGGTGTAGCTGGAGGTGGGCGGTGAGGCGTCGAGGCGGTCCACTTCGGGCCGGCGCCGGTCGACGGCGAGGGTGATGAACAGGAACACCAGCGACTGGAGTGCCACGCCGACGGAGAGGAAGATCGCCTCGCGCCAGCGGGCCCGGTGCGGGATCAGCACGAGCGCCAGGCACGCGAGCACCGTGCCGATGATGACGGTGAGGGTGTTCCCGGCCTCGGACGCGACGAAGGAGACGGCGGTGAGGCCGGAGGTGCGTATCCCCTCCAGGCCCTCGTCCACGGCGTCCTCGTGCGCGAGGGGCCACAGGCCGTGGGCGGGCCCCGTGATGAGCAGCCCGAGGCCGATCATCACCGCGGTCTGTACGGCCGTCAGGACGGTGATGCGTCCCGCGGCCCGGCGGACCGTGGCGACGGTGCCCGCGTGGGACGGCTGCTGCTGCCCGGAGGCGGAGCGCGCACCGGTCCTCGTGCTGTGGGCCGGTCTGTCCGGTATGACGGCTGGCATCGGGTTCCCCCCAGGGGTCGTTCTGACGGCTCGGGCAGGTCCGGGGACTGCTGCCCTGAAGCTGCCGTATGCCCACTGAACCGTCTTCTAGATGCCGTGTTTGCCGCGCGGTTCTCTGGCCACACGTCCCGGTGCGGCGGACGCGATGTCCGCCGGGCAACCGATCCGCACGGAGGTTTGGCCATGAGCGAGAACATGTGGGACTACCCGGGCACCGCGGGCCACCGGGCCGACGCGGACCTGACGGGTTACAAGGTCGACGCCACCGACGGGAACATCGGCAAGGTCGACAAGCACTCCAACGACGTGGGCTCGCAGTACATCGTCGTCGACACCGGTGTCTGGATCTTCGGCAAGGAGGTCCTGCTGCCCGCCGGCACGATCGTGTCCATCGACGCCGACTCCCGGACGATCCAGGTCTCCCGCACCAAGGAGGAGATCAAGAGCGCGCCCGAGTTCGACAAGGAGAAGCACCTCGGCAACGCCGACTACCACCAGCAGGTGGGCACCCACTACGGCGCCCACCGCGCGCCCGGCACCGGCACGTCCGACCGTCCCGGCCAGGGCCGCATCTGACGGTCCGCCGGATGCGACGGCCCCAGGGGGCCGCCCCGGGGAGCCGCCTCAGGGGGCCGGACGAGGCCGTCGTAGTACGTCGCCCGTACGGGACAGCCGTACGGGCGTCCGGCGGTGCTAGCCGTCGGCCGGCGCCAGTCGGCCCGGACGAGGAGGAGTGGCGCTCCGGGGTTCGCGGCCCAGGCGGCGGATCGCGGGGACGGCCACCATGGCCGTGAGCAGCACGACGGCGACCGCGGACGAGAACTCCAGGACGTGTGCCGCGCCGAACGCCTCGGCGGCCGGCCCCGACAGGGCGCGGCCCAGCGGGATGACCATGATGGAGCCCGCGACGTCGTAGGCGGAGACACGGCTGAGGACGGCGAGCGGAATGTGCGTCTGGACGCTCGTCGCCCACATCACCCCCCAGAAGGCGAATCCGCAGCCGCCCAGCACATGGGCGGCCGCCGTGGCGCCGAAGGACCAGCCCAGCGCGGGGGCCAGCGGGTTGAGGGCGAACAGCAGCATGGCGAGCGCCCCGGCCACGACCGGCCGTCGCGGGCGGACCCGCATGCCGAGCAGGCCCCCGACGATCGTGCCTGCGCCGTCCGCCGAGGCGATCCAGCCGAATCCGTTCGCGCCGTGCTGCTCGGTGATGAGCGCGGCGCCCAGCGGCAGCGCGGGACCGAAGACGAACAGGCCGAACACCGACCAGATGAGGATGACGCTCCACAGCCAGTCGCGGGAGCGGAACTCCCGCCAGCCGACGGCCAGCCGGTGCCAGATGGGCGCGGTCTCCTCGTCGCGGCGGGTGGCGAGGCGGCGCAGCGGGAGCAGGCCGAGGGCGCTGAGCGCGTAGGCGGCGGCGATCACCGTGTAGGACCCGGCGACGTCCCAGTACGCGACGAGCAGGCCGGCGAGGCCGGGGCCGAGCAGTGCGCTCATCGCCTCGGAGACGCGCAGCAGGGCGTTGGCGCGCTGGATGTCCTGCGCCACCTGCGGGACGAGGCCGGCCAGGCCCGGCTGGAACAGCGCGGTCGCGGCGCCGCTGAACGCCATGAGCGTCATGATCTGCCACAGTTCCGGGTCGCCGAAGGCGAGGAGGGCGGCCATGAGCAGCATGGCGACCATGCGCAGCAGGTCGGCGGCGACCATCGTCGTCTGCGGGGAGAACCGGTCGGCGAGCACGCCGCCGATCAGGACCAGCAGGACGATGGGGGCCATCCACGCGGCGAGCGCGTAGCCGACGCCCGAGGGTCCGAAGCCCGTGGCGAGCACCGCGGTGGTCAGCGACACCATCAGCATGCCGTCGGCCAGCAGCGAGGCGCTGCGCGCGGTGAAGAACAGCCGGAAGGGCGCCGATCGCCAGGGGCTGGGCGGTGCCTCGGGGGTGTCGGGGGCGTCGTCGGTGGTCATGTCGCATCGGCCGGTTCCCGGCCGCTCCCTTCGGTGAGGACGGGCAGTCGGTGCCAGGCCGCGCTGTCGGCGGGGTCGGTCGGGGCGGCGCGGACGACGACGTAGTGCCGCGGTGCGAGGAGTTCGGACCGCGCGGCGACCTGGGCCATCAGCGCGGTGTGCAGCTCTCGCGGGGTCGGTGCGGGCCCGTCCGGGGGTGCCACGACGAACGCGGTCGGGCCGGCGCCGTCGGGCGCGGTGCCGGCCGGGCCGCCGCCGATGGCGACATGGGCGGGGAGCCCGCCCGCCGCGAGGCGTACGGCCTGCTCGACGGCGGTGCGGGAGATCCAGCAGCCGTCGGCCCGGTACCAGTCCGCGTCGCGGGTCGCGGGGCGCACTCCGGTGACGGCGGTGAGGTCGGCGAGGGGCACGTCTGCGAGCGCGGCGGCCTCCAGCAGCCGGACGAGTCCGGTGAGGTGGGCCTCGGCCTCGGCGCGGGTGAAGAGGGCCGGGTCGGCCCACAGCGACAGGCGCAGTTCGGGCTCGATCGCGTGGACGAAGGTGAGCAGGCGGGTGGGCAGTTGCTGTTCCGGGCCCCAGGTCAGGGCGAGCGCGGGGCCCTCGTCGCCGGGGTCCGTCGTCCCGTCGGCCCTGTCGTCGTGGGCCGGGCCGGCGGAGGTCGCCGGGATGCTGCTCACGTCGTTGAAGACGACGTCGCGGGCGAAGCGGCTGCCGCGTTCGCGGGTCACCGTCCCGATCATGTCCCAGAGTTGCACGGAGTCGAACCTGCTGTGCCGGTAGGCGTCCAGCGCGGCGCCCCAGGCCCGGCGCAGCACCGTGTCGAAGGTCGGCCCGCTCATGTCGAGGCTGAGCAGGGCGTCCTGGGAGAGGGTGGTCACGCTGCGGGCGAGGCCGGACCGGTTGCGGTTCGAGGTGGGCGCCGCGGCGACGCACGTGTCCTGTCCGGCCCGGTGGGCGGCGAGGGTGCACCACGCCGCGAGCAGGACGGTCGGGGCGGGGCTCTTGGTGCGGGCCGTGACGGCGCGCAGCGCGCGGGCGGCGCGCACGGACCGCAGGGACAGCTGTGCGGTGTCGTGGTCGCCGGGCCGCAGGCGCGGCTCGGCGAACATCGCCTGGGGCGCGGTGCGCAGGACGCGTTCCCAGTAGCGCAGGGACGCCTCGCTCTTGCGGCGTCCCGCCGGTGAGGTCTCCTCGGTGGCGAGGTCGAGCGGGGTGACGGCGTCGGGCGCGGGAAGGGTGCCGCCCGTCACGAGGGTGCGCCATTCGTCGTGCAGGATCGCGAGCGCGGTGCCGTCGGTGGCGGCGTGGCTGGCGGCCAGGGCGACGTGGGTGAGGGCGCCGTCGCGGGTGAGGAGGGTGACGCGCAGCGGGAAGTCCCGGTCGAGCCGGAAGCGGCCGTGGCGGGCGTCCCGGGCGACGGACTCGGCGGAGCGGGCCGCTTCCGGGGGGTCGGCGTGGTGCGCGCGTTCGGTGACGTCGAAGGTGCCGGCGGCGGCGACGCGTTGTTCGTCGGGCAGTTCGCCCGGGCGGTGCGGGAAGGTCGTGCGCAGCGCCTCGTGCCGTTCGACGAGGACGCGCAGGGCGTCGAGGGCGCGTGCGACGGAGGTGCCGTCGGGTGCGGGCCACACGTCGTGGATGTTGATCTGTACGGGGTCGTCGCGCAGGATGCAGCGGATCATGTTGGTCTGGCCGACGGCGAGCGGGCCGCGCCGGGCGACCCCGCCGGAGTAGCGGACGCGGTGCGTGGTCCCGGTCCGCGTCCCGGGCCCGGTGGTGCTGTTCGTCATCGTCCGCCCACCGGTTCCCCGGCGCGGGCCGCGCCGATCAGCGCGGGCCACGCGTCGAGCAGGAACGCGAAGTCCGCCATGTCGGTCCTGGCCTCGGCGAGCAGCCGCTCCCGGCGCGCCGCCAGCAGGTCGGCGGCCTCGGCCCAGCGTCCGCCGAGACCGCGGTGGACGGAGTCGAGGGTGTCCAGCCGGTGGGCGTCCGCGGCGCGGGCGTCGGCGGCGCTGCGGCGGACCGGTCCGGCGACGGCGGCGGTCCGGATGCGTCCTTCGGCGTCGAGGAGGTCCGCGCCGGCGGCCCCCAGGGCGGTGTGGATCTCGTGGAGCCGGGGCACGGCCAGGAAGTACTTGGCGAGTCTGACCTGGTAGGCGAGGAAGGCCGGGTCGGTGCGCCGGTCCGGGGTGTGGTGGTTGACGATGTGCCGGTTGTGCAGCACACCGGGCAGTCCGGCGGCGTGCACCACGTGCAGCAGGAAGTAGTCGCTGCCGACGGTGTCCGTGGCGGGGGGCAGCGGCACGCGCCCGTACACCGCGCGGGAGAGCGCGATGTTGCACATGTCGACACGGGTGGGCGGGACCCCGGTGAGGGTGGTGCGGTCCCCGGTGAAGGGGGTGGTGCCCCCGCCGCGGAAGGACTCGGCGACCAGGGTGGTGCGCCACAGCGGCGGATAGTCGTCGGGCACGGTGAGGGCGATGATCCGCTCGAACGCCGACGGGTCGCGCAGGCGGACCGCGTCGAGGTCGACGGACATGGCGCCGATGAACGAGCCGCCCACCAGGGCCACGGGCCGTTCGAGGGCCTCGGGGCGGAGTCTGCGCACGGACACCCGCGTGGCGGCCTCGGCCGCCGGGGTGTCGAGGAAGGCCAGTTCCTGGTGGATCGGGAAGACGGTCCCGCCGGCGTGTTCCTGGTAGCGGCTGTCGGAGTCGCGGCGGTGCACGGACGCGCAGCCGAGCGTCTCCGCGATGAGGAACGCCCGGTCGGTGCAGGCGCCGTAGGAGACGGCGTCGGGCAGCAGCAGGTCCAGCAGCCGGTCGGCGGCCTCGGGCGCGGCGGCGGTGGCGAGGCCCCGCAGCAGGTGCCGCTGGGCCTCCTCGTCGAGGTGGTGGACGACGACGCCCGGCGCGGGGGCCAGCTCCTCGATCGCGGCGCGGTGCTCGGCGCGCGCGGCGGCGGGCGCCGAGTCCAGGACGAGGACGTGCACCTCGACGCCGAAGGCGCGGGCGCCGTGGGCGGCCTCGCGGGCGACGTCGCCGATGGCGGGGACGCAGGGCCGGTCGGTGGGGAGGGTCAGGCAGACGCGGCGCACGCGCGCTCCTCCGTGGATCCGGTGGCGGCGGGCTCGCTCCAGGAGGTGAGGCCGAGCAACCGGCTCCCGAGGCCGTCGAGTTCGGCGGTGGGGTAGCGCTTGGACTCGTGCCGGACGGGGTCGCCCACGAGGGTGCGGTTCCAGCGCGGGGTGCGCAGGTGGCGCCAGGACTCGACGCGGGAGGTGCGCAGCCGCTCGTGTTCCTCCAGGGCGGGCATCATCGAGAGGTACTGCACCGCGCGCACGCCGTTGTCGGAGGTGTTGCGGGCCACGCCGTGGGCGAGGAGCCCGTTCCAGATGAGCAGGTCGCCGGGGTGCAGGTCGGGCCGGACGACGGGGAATTCGTCGCGGTCGGCCTCCGGGCGCAGCGGGTCGCGGTCGGCGGGCTGGAGCGGGGCCCACCGGTCGAACCGGCGGAAGAGTTCGGGGCAGCACTGGAAGCCGCCGGTCTCGGGGCTCGTGTCGTTGAGGGCGATGATGCCCTGGACCCGCTGGGGCGGGACGCCGAGGGTGGTGTCGATGTCCCAGTGCAGCTCGATGTCGAAGCCGCGGTCGGTGGGGTCGATCAGGGCGCGGTCGCGGTTGCCGCGGTTGGGCGGGTTGAGGTTCAGCCGGTCGAGGGTGACCCAGAGTTCCTCGCTGTCCCACACGTCGACGAAGGCGTCGTAGACCCGGCTGTTCTGACGGCTGTCCCAGAGCAGCTGGTGGTGGTAGGCCTCCACGAAGCCGTAGATGTGCAGCTGCCGGTCGAGCTGGGAGCGCCAGGGCCGGTCCTCGAACCACGTCTGCGGGCGGTCGGGGTCGAGGCCCTGGAACTCCCAGGTGAAGTCGAGCAGCCGGCGGGCGGAGGCGGCCGGGATCGCTTCGCGGACGATGACGTAGCCGTAGGTCTGCCAGTGGGCGAACTGCTCGGCCGACAGGACGCGCAGCGGACGGGTCTTGTCCAGTTCCCGCAGGGTCGTCTGGGCGAGGTAGGACTCGCCGTCGGTGCTGAAGTAGGGGCGCTCGGTGGCGGCCCGGTGCAGGCGGGGGCGGCGGGAACGGGTGGGCGCTGTGGTGGTCATGCGGGTCCTTCGGCGACGTCCGGCAGTCGGGTCGGTTGGGCATGCGCACGGCACGGCCGGGGCCGTGCTCAACGCCTCCGCCGGCCGGGAGCGAGGGGCGCGACGAAGGGGCGCTCGAACACTGGTCTAGACCGCGAGCCCTGTCAAGTCCCCTCGCCCTGCCGCGTCTTGAGCCACCGAACGGCACGATTCGGCCACGGGACCCCTCGGTGACCCTTTGGTCTAGACAACCTCGGCCGAGTCCGCCTAAGGTCCACAACTCGACGCCGTGACACCGCTCATGACGGCACCCCGCCGTCGTGCCGCCGATCCGTGCCCCGGCTCCCCCGCACCCGCCCATGCCCCAGGAAGCGGTTCGCATGAACACCACCACCCGGCCGCTGCCCGCGCTGCGCAGCCCTGGCGCCGGACTGCTCGCCCTCGACCCCGTGCACACGGCTCTGCTGCACGGCCTCGACACCCTGCTGCGGGGCCTGGCCGAGGAGTTGGCCGCCCCCGAGGTCGTGGGACCGCCGCTGCTGCCCGCCGAGGGTCTCGCGCGCCTGGACTACTTCCGCAACTTCCCGCATCTGGGCGTCCCCGCGGGCCGGTTCGCCCCGGACGCGCTCGACGCGCTGGCCGACGGCGGCCCGCCGGTGGACGCCGCGCTGCACGCCACCGGCCACCTGCTGCCCTCGGCCACCTGCTACGGCCTGCTGCTGTCCCTGGCGGGCCAGGACGTCGGCGACGACGGGCTGCGGCTGTCCGCCACGGGCCGCTGCTTCCGCAACGAGACCCACTACGACGGTCTGCGCCGGCTGCACGGCTTCCACATGCGCGAAGTGCTGTACCTGGGCACCAAGGACGGCTGCGCCGAACACCTCGACCGGGGCGCCCGGTTCGTGACGGGGCTGGCGGAGCGGCTCGGGCTGGAACTGACCCGGGCGGCGGCGGACGACCCGTTCTACGACCGGCAGGGTTCGCGGGCCAGGCTCATGGCGCTGGATCCCGTCAAGCACGAGTACAGCACCTCCGACGGCACGGCCATCGCCTCCGTGAACCGGCACCGGAACTTCTTCGGGGAACGGCTGGACATCGGCGCCGGCGCGCACGGCAGCGCGTTCAGCGCCTGCGTCGCCTTCGGCGTCGAGCGCTGGGTGCACGCGATGATCCTCACCCACGGCTCCCCCGACGCCGCCCTCGACGTCCTCCACCGGGCCGGCCGGCCGGCCGGATCCGCCCTCCCCTCCGCACAGTAAGGACCGCGCAGCGCCATGGAATCCGTCATCGAGTGGATCCACGAGAAGAACCCCGGGCTCGAAGGGACCCTCGCCCCCGACGAGGACCTGATCGAGGCCCGGCTCATCGATTCGATGGACTTCCTTGAGTTCATCGACCTCCTGGAGTCGATCAGCGGCGAGACGATCGACCTCCAGACGTCGACCATCGACGACTTCCGCACGCTCGACCGCATCCGGGAACGGTTCCTGAGCACGTCCGGCACCGCCCCCGCGTGAGTGCGCGGGCGCCGGAACCGTCCGCGCCCCGGCCGTCCGGCGGCCCGACGCTCGTCGTGGTCGCCCGCACCGCCGAGGTGCTGGGCGCCCCCGGCGCGGACGAGCGCGCGCTCGCCGGCTGGGAGCGCCACCGGCTCGCGCGGGTACGGGTCCCGGCCCGGCGCGACGACGTCCTGGCGGCCCGGCTGCTGCTGCGCTGGTGCGCCGCCCGGGTCACCGGCCGCCCGGCGCACCAGGTGGAGCTCGACCAGCACTGCCCCGACTGCGACCGCGCCGGGCACGGCCGGCCGTTCCTGCCCCGCCGCCCCGGGCTGGGGATCAGCCTGAGTCACGCGGACGGGCTGGTCGCGGCGGCCGCCGGGCCCGGCCGGGTGGGCGTCGACGTCGAGCCGTACGGGCGCGTACCGCCCGGGCGCGCGCTGGTGCGGCGCCGCTTCCCCGCGGCGGACGGCGCGGCGCCCCGGGGGCACCGGTCGCCGGAGCCCGACGCGCTGACCCTGTGGGTGGAGGCCGAGGCCCGGTTCAAGGCGGGCGATCCCGCGCCGCCCGCGCACTCCTGGCACGACCCGCTCCGCGCCGCCCGCGCCGCGGTGGCCTGCGCCGACGGGTGGCGCCTGGCCGAGGCCGCGGGCCTGGCTCCCGGCGCCGCGGCGTTTGGATGACGCGCCACAGGTCACGTGTGGCCTGAGGCCCCGCCGCCGGACCGCGGGACCGGAAACCGAGGAGAAGGCATGACTACGCTGCCCGCCGATCATCGACTCACCGGGCGACCGGCCGACGCCGGGGAAGCGAAAGAGGCCCTGGGGCGTCTGCTCGACACCCTGCCGGACTGTTCCCCGTCGGCGCGCTCCGACGCCCTGCTCACCGTCTCGGAGCTGATCTCCGCGGCCCAGCAGCACGGCATCGACGTGTCCAGCGTCACGGCGCGCGCGGAGGACGACTGGGTCGACCTGAACATCGCCTACGAGCCGCAGCCGCAGGGCCAGGTCGAGGCGGCGCTCACGGACGGCTGGGCCTGGACGATCGCCGCGTCCGTCGCGGACAAGCTCGACGTGTCCTCCACCTCGGCCGAGGGACTGCGCGTCCGCCTGCTGCTCCGGGTGTGACGAGCGGCACCGGGAGCACCGGCCCGATGTCTCGCCCGATGGGATGACATCACGGGTCGTGGCGCCGTCGCGGCGCGGGGCGCCGAATGATGGGATCGGCGTGGCGTTGAACACTCCGGGGCGACCACACGTACCGGAGAGGGAACCCCCCACGGATCCGGCCCGCCCCATCGAAAGGAACCGACGGCATGACCGTTTCGCAGGAGTCCGCCCCGACCGGCCCCAACCTTCCCACCGGCCCCGCCGCTCCCGGCCCGTGCCGCCGCAGTGTCGTCGCGGCCGTCGGCGCGGCCGGGATCGCCGCGGCGCTCACCGCGTGCGGCTCCGGCGACGACGGCGGGTCCGAGCCCGCGGGCCGGGCCACGGCGGCCGACGGCGGAGCACTGGCCAGGACCTCGGACATCCCGGAGGGCGGCGGCAAGATCTTCGCCGACCAGGGGGTCGTGGTGACCCAGCCCAGGAAGGGCGAGTTCAAGGCGTTCACCGCCACCTGTACGCACCAGGGCTGCAAGGTGACGAAGGTGGAGGGCGGCACCATCGACTGCCCGTGCCACGGCAGCAAGTTCTCCATCGAGGACGGCAGCGTCAAGAACCCGCCGGCCACCCAGCCGCTGCCCGCGAAGCAGATCAAGGTGAGCGGCGACTCGATCACCCTCGCCTGACGGCCGGGCCCGCCCCCGCACGGGTCGGGTCAGCGGCGTTTCCAGGCGCCGAGCACGTCCTGCGTCGTCGTCACGGTGGCGACCAGGGCGAGCGTGTGCCGGATCATCGCCGGGGTGTAGTCGGCGGGCACCCCGGCGATCGCGTCGCCGGGCACGACGACGTCGTACCCGAGGTTCACGGCGTCGAAGACCGCGTTCGGTATCGCCACGTTCGCGGAGACCCCGGTGACGACGAGGGTGCGGCAGCCGAGGTTGCGCAGCAGCGGGTCCACGTCGGTGCCCGCGATCGGGGAGAGCCCGTGCAGCCGCCGTACGACGAGGTCCTCGTCGGCGACCTCGACGGGCGGGGCGATCCGCACGGCCCTGCTGCCGGTGAGCTGCTGCACGGGGAGGCGTTCCGCCGCGCGGAAGAGGCGGCCGTTGCGGTTCGCGCCGCGGCCGTCGGGGCGGCGCTCCGCGACCGCGTGCAGGACCTGCACCCCGCTCTCGTGGGCGGCGGCCACGAGCCGTGCGACGCGGATGAGGGCGCCCGACCTGCGTGCCTCGTCGGCCAGTTCGGGCAGGGCGCTGTCGGTGCCGACGACTCCCTGCTGGCACTCCACGGTGAGCAGCACGGTGGTGGCCGGGGCGAGCAGTTCGACCAGCTTCTCGTGTGTCGGCATGATTCTCCCTGCCCGTCGTCGGTGTCGGTGCGCCGTGCCGGTGCCGTGGGGGCTGGTGGAGAGTAGCCACCATTGCGCCGGGAGGGAAGAGCCCCCATGCTGCCTTCCTGACACGTCGTCAGTGATCTCGTCGAGGAGTACCCATGACCGTCGCCCAGCGCAGGGGCCGCAGAATCATGATGAGCCCCGAGGAGCGGGACGCCTTCCTCGCGGAGCAGCGCACCTGCCGGGTGGCCACGGTGTCGGCCGACGGCACCCCGCACGTCAGTCCGCTGTGGTTCCTGTGGGACGGGAGCGCGCTGTGGCTGTACTCGCTCGACCGCAGCCGCCGCTGGGCCGATCTGCGGGCCGACGGGCGGGTGGCCGTGGTGGTCGACGCGGGCGAGGACTACGGCGAGCTGCGCGGGGTCGAGCTGTCCGGCCGCGTCGAGTTCGTCGGCGAGTCCCCGCGCACGGGCGAGCCGTGCCCCGAACTCGACGCGCCCGAGCGGCGGTTCGCGCAGAAGAACTTCGGCCTGCCGACCATGGTCTACGACGGCCGGCACGCGTGGGCCCGGCTGACCCCGGACAAGATCACCTCATGGGACTTCCGCAAGCTGGCGGACCTGTAGACGGCGCCCGTTGCCCAGCCGGGGCCCGGCAACCGGCACCCGTCACCCCGCGCCACCACCCCCGGCGCCGCCCTCGCCGCCACCTCCGCCCGCCGCACCGCCCGCCGCACCGCCCGCCGCACCGACCTCCGCCCCGGCCTTCCGCAGCGCGTCGACGGCGGCCCTGATGGAGGGCCGCCGGTCGGCGTCCGCCCGCCACACGACGTAGACATGCCGCCGCACCCGCTGGCGCACCGGCACGGTCACCACGCCCTCGGGGACCGGTTCGCGCCCGAGCAGCGGCGCCACGCACACCCCGAGGCCGGCCGCCACGAGGCCCAGCTGGGTGTGGGTCTCGGCGGCGCGGTGGACGATCTGCGGTTCGATGCCCTTGGCGCGCAGCGTGAACATCAGCCACTCGTGGCAGAACTCGCCCTCGCCCCAGGTGATCCACTCGTCGTCCGCGAAGTCCTCCAGGCCCACCGCGGCCCGCCCGGCGAGCGGATGGCCCGCGGGCAGGGCGACATCGGCGGGGTCGTCCATGATGTTCGCGGTGACCAGCCCGTCGGGCAGCGGCATCGGCTTGTTGTACCAGTCGAGCGCGACGGCCAGGTCGAGGTCGCCGCGCAGCACCCCGGCGACCCCGCTCTCGGGTTCCAACTCGCGTGACCGTACACGCAGTTGGGGGTGGGCGGCGCGCAGTGCGGCCAGCGCCCGGGGGAACAGCCCGCGGGCGGCGGTCGGGAACGCCGAGATCCGCAGCTCGCCGACGACCTGCCCGCGCTGGGCCTCCAGGGCGGACCGGGCCAGCTCGACCTGGGACAGGATGCGCGCCGCGTGGTCGGCGAGCAGCCGCCCCGCGTCCGTGAGCCGCACCCCGCGCCCGTGCCGGGCGAGCAGCTGCTGCCCCGCCTCGCGCTCCAGCTTGGCCATCTGCTGCGAGACGGCGGAGGTCGTGACGTGCAGCGCCCCGGCGGCCGCGCTGACCGATCCGTGACGGGCGAGCGCGTCGAGCACCCGCAGCCGCTCCAGGTTCAGCACGGGGCGACGCCCGACCGCGCGCCCCCGCCGCGGGCGCCCCGCTCACGCATAGCGGCGCCCGCTCCCCGGCCGGACGGCGGCGGCCACCACGTCCGCCAGACCGGCGATCTCGCCCGCCGCCACCCGGGACACGGTGATCCGCACGCCGGGCCCGGCCCCGATCCGGAAGCGGGCGCCCGGCGCCACCGCCCAGCCGGCGTGCAGCAGCCGCGCCACCGCCCCGGTCTCGTCCGGCACGGGCACCCACACGTTCATCCCGCTGCGCCCGGACGCGGCGACCCCGCGCTCCCCGAGCGCCGCGATCAGGGCGTCGCGCCGCTCGCCGTACGACGCGGCGACGGCCCGCGCGTCGACGGCGCCGCTCGCCCACAGCCCGGCCACGGCGCGCTGGGTGATCCTGCTGACCCAGCCGGGCCCGAGCCGCTGCCGCCCGCACACCCGGTCGACGGTGCCGGGGTCGCCGGTGAGGACGGCGAGCCGCAGGTCGGGCCCGTACGCCTTGGCCACCGAGCGCACGAACGCCCAGCGCCGGGTCGCCCCGGCGAGCGGGTGCAGCGGCAGGTCGACGATGCCGTGCCCGTGGTCGTCCTCGACGAGCAGCACGTCCTGGTGGCGGGCGAGGACCGCGCGCAGCCGCGCCGCCCGCGCCGCGCCGACGGCCGCCCCCGTCGGGTTCTGCGCCCGGCAGGTCACGACGAGGGCCCGGGCCCCCTCCCGCAGCGCCCGCTCCACGTCGTCCGGCAGCGGCCCGTCGTCGTCGACACCGACCGGCACGATCCGCAGCCCCAGCGCGGGCACCAGGTCGAGCACGCTGCCCCAGCCCGGATCCTCGACGGCGACCGCGTCCCCGGGCCGCAGATGCACGGCGAGGACCCGCTCGATCGCGTCGAGCGAGCCGGACAGCACCGCGACGGGACCGGCGGGCACCCCGTCCGTGTCGAGCGCGGCGCGGGCCGGCAGTTCGAGACCGGGCTCCAGCGCCTCGCTGCCGTACAGCACGGGGTCCGCGTCACCGGCCGCGGCGGCGGCGGCGAACGCCTCCGCCAGCTTCGGCAGCAGCGCGACGTCCGGATTGCCGTCGGAGACGTCCCGCACCCCCTCCGGCACCTCCACCCGGATGTGCTCGCGAGCGGTGATGGCGGGCTTCGGGCGCACCCGGCTGCCGCGCCGCCCGGCCGTCTCGATGATCCCGCGCTCGCGCAGCGTGCGGTACGCGGCGGCGACCGTATTGGGGTTCACCCCCAGCCGCTCGGCCAACTCCCGCATCGGCGGCAGCAGTTGCCCCGGTTCGAGGCCGCCGTCGGCGACCGCCTGCTCGACGCTCGCGGAAATGTCCGCTGCGCGCCGCCCTCTGATCGGATACTCTCCTAGCACAATCCGTAGTTTGCACTAGTGCAATGGAGTTCGCAACATGAGTACGGCCGCCGAGCAGCAGTCGCAGCCCCAGCCCGACGCCTACACCCCCACGGACCGCACGGTTCCCACCCGGTCCAAGGAACGCGCCTCCTACGACCGCGCCCTCGTGCACGCGATACTCGACGAGGCCTACGTCTGCCACCTCGGCTTCGTGCGCGACGGCGCCCCGGTGGTGCTGCCGACCCTCTTCGGCCGGGTCGGCGACCGGCTCTACGTCCACGGCTCCACCGGTTCGCGCCCGCTGCGCATGGCGGGGCAGCAGGACCCGGGGCTCGCGGTCTGCCTGACGGTGACGCACGTCGACGGCCTGGTCCTGGCCCGCTCGGCGTTCCACCACTCCATCAACTACCGCTCGGTGGTCATCCACGGCACGGCGCACCCGGTCACGGACGCGGACGAGAAGCGGCGGGCGCTCGACGCCCTCGTGGACCACGTCGTACCGGGCCGGGCCGCCGACTCGCGCCCCGCCAACGCCAAGGAGCTCGCCGCGACCTCCGTGCTCAGCCTCGATCTGGCCGAGGTCTCGGCGAAGCTGCGCACCGGCGGACCGAACGACGAGCCCGAGGACCTGGACCTGCCGCACTGGTCGGGCGTGGTCCCGCTCCGGAAGGGCTACGACCCCGTGGTCCCGTCGACCGACCTCGCCGCCGGCATCGACGTCCCGGACTATCTGCGGGACCTGTGATGCTGATCCACCCCTGGGACGCGGCACGCGCCGACACCGAGTGGCACGCGTGGCTCGCCGCCCACGACTTCGGGCAGCTCGCGGTGAACGGCCTGCCGGGCGAGCCCCCGTCCGTCCAGCCGATGCACTTCGCGTACGAGGCGGGGCGCGGCCCGTACGGCGAGGTCGTCGCCCACCTGGCCCGCCCGAACCCGGTGTGGCCCGCCCTGGCGGCCGACCCCGAGGTGCTGCTGAGCGTCGTCGACGACTACGCCTTCGTCCGGGGCCCGTGGCAGGCGCTGCCCGGCGACCCGCCCGAACACGGCACGCCGACCAGTGTCTACACCGCCGTGCAACTGCGCTGCACCGCGCACGTCGTGGACGACCCCGAGGAGAAGGCCGCGCTGCTCAACCGTCAGCTGGGCCACTTCCAGCCGCCCGGCATGTCCGCCGCCGCGGCCGTCGGTGCGGCGCCGTACGGGCGGCTGCTCGCCGGGATCCGCGGGCTCCGGCTGGACGTCACGGAGGTCCGCGCCAAGTTCAAGTACGCGGGCCACAAGCCGGAGGAGGTCCAGGACCGGATCGCCCGGGGGCTGGCCGATCGCGGCGACCCCCGCGACGCCGCCGCGCTCGCGGCGCAGGAGCGGCGCCGCCGGGAGGCGTAGGAGCGGCACGCGCGCTACGGGCGCGGCCCCCGTGCCCGCCGTGGCCCTGCCGCACCCGGCGAGCGACTGCACTGCGCCGTGTGCGGTGCCGCCGGGGCCGGCACGGGTCAGACGGAGCTCTTCTCCGGGGACAGCACGGTGTCGGGCTCGACGGCGGCGGGCGGCGCGGCCGTCTTCGACGACTGGGCGATGAACGCCCCGACCAGCACCACGGCCCCGCCGACCAGTTGCGGCGGTGACAGGTGCTCGCCGAGCAGGATCCAGGCGAGGACGGTCGCGACGACCGCCTCCAGGCAGGCCACCACCCCCGCCACCTGGGGCGAGAGCCGCCGCACCGAGACCACGCCGGTGACGTACGCGACGACGGTGGCGAGCAGCACGATCCAGCACAGCAGCAGCCAGGCGGGCACGGCGGTGCCGTCCATGTCGGCGCTGCCCGCGAGGACCGACCAGTCCATGCCCCAGGGCCGGGCGACGACGGTGAGCAGCACCGCGCCGAGCAGCAGCCCGTACGCGATCACACCGAGCGGATCGGGGACGCCTCGCCCGCGCTCGTCGGCGTCGCTGCCCTGGTCGGACAGGACGAAGTAGCCGACCTGGCAGCAGGCGGCGCCCAGCGCGAGCAGCAGCCCGAGTACGTCGAAGCTGAGCCCCGACCACACCTCGACGACGCAGGCCAGACCGCCGACGGCGAGGACCACGCCGAGCGCCGCGGCCCGCGTCACGGGCTTGCGCTGCACGAACCGCACCCAGCCGAGCACCAGCGCGGGCGCCAGGTACTCGACCAGCAGGGCGACCCCGACCGGGATGCGGGAGATCGCGGCGAAGTAGCACGCCTGGACCCCGGCGACGGCGAGCAGGCCGAACCCGGCCAGCAGCAGCGGCCGTTCGCGGACCAGCGCGCGGTGCCGCCAGGCGACGGGCAGCATCACGAGCGCGGCCCCGGCGACCCGCAGCCACACCACGTGGAGCGAGTCGAGCCCCGCCTCGATCAGCGGCTTCGCGGCGACGCCCGAACCGCCGAAGGCGAGCGCGGAGACCAGCGCGAGCCCGAGCCCGAAGCCCCGCCCGGCTGCCGCCCCGCTCCCCGGTGCCGCACTCCCCCGCGCCGTCGCGGAGCCCTGAGATCCCTGTGACCCGTGCATCGGCACATCATGACAGGACCCGTCATGACCGTCACCCCGGATGACGCCTGTCTCACGGCCCGGACACTGGCATCCGCCGATACCCGTAGATACCCGTAGATGCCTTTAGATGCCCGTAGATACCGTCGGAGATGACCCAACAGCCGTCGACAGCGCCGCATACCAGTGAAAACCACGCCGACTCACACCACCCGCCGGCCCACCACACCACCCGGCAGCGCGGCTCGACCACCGGCGCGCCCCGTCCCCCGACGCCCGCCCCACCGGCCGGCTCCCGCCACCCGCCGACTCAGCTCAGGCGCCGCCGCAGCCCGTCGACGTCCACGCCGGCCCGGCCGAGCACCTCGACGGCCCGCGACTCCTCCACCGTCGCGAGCGCCGCCAGGACATCGACCCCGCGCGCCCGCTCGTCACCGCGCTCCGCGGCCCGCCGGGTGCCCGCCTCCATCGCGGCGGCCGCGACCGGCGACCATCCCGGGGCGCCGCCGCGGACCACGGGCACGGCGCCGGAGTCCTCCAGGGCGCCCTGCCACTGGAGCCCGTAACCGATGCTGCGCTGGACGAGATAGCCGAGCAGCCGTACGACCTGCTCGCCGTCGGCGAAGGCGGCGCGCACGTCGGGGTCGGCCTCCAGGAGGGAGTGCAGCAGATGCGCGGAGTCGACCTGCCGGTCCCCGTCCCGGACCGCGCGCCGCCGGGCCCCCGCGACGACCAGGGCCAGCTCGTCACTGAGCGGGGCGTCGTCGGGATCGGGCACGAGGTGGCCGCACGCGTCGGCGCCGGACGGGGAAGAACTTTGCACGTACCCCACCCCATCAGGCGCGATGCACGCGAGCATCCCCGGAGGGGAGCATCTTCGCGTCCGACGCAAGGTGGGCACGGACGGGTGGCGTCTCCTCCTTGCGGATGACGTCCGCGGAGGACGTCCGCGGGTCCGCCCCTCAGGGGCGCGCGCCCCTGCGCACCGCGCCGCGCACGCAACCGCGCCCCCCGCGCTCCTCGTCCGTCACAGTCATGGAGAGCAGGTGCTGGCTCGTGGCGCTGCCCGCGACGGACGGCTGGCTCTACGTGTACCGGGTGTACGCCCCGGCCGACGCGCTGCCCGCGGATCTGTTCTGGGACGCCTGGCACTGCCACGACGAGGGCCCGCATCCACGCGCGTACGACGTCTTCGACGCGGCGGAGATCCAGCTCCTGGACTGAGCGCACGGATCACGCGGTTCTGACGGTTCATCAGTATTGAATGTTCGACGCCGCCCGGCTACGTTCCGCGACGACGCATCATGGCTCACTACTCGTCAAAGGGGTGGCCGCATGGCCGAAGTCAGCGCGGAAGCACGCATCGAGGCACCGGCCGAGAAGGTCTGGGCCACGCTCACCGACTTCTCCGTGTACGGGGAGTGGAACGCCACCCACACCAGCTTCCCCAAGGGCCCCCCGACGCACCTGGAGGTGGGCGGCCGGTTCGAGGAGAACATGAAGCTGATGGGCTTCCCGGCGGAGGTCACCTGGACCGTCGAGGACCTGGCGGACGCCCGCACCCTGGCGATCAGGGGCAAGGGCCCGATGGGCGTGAACGTCGGCACGCGCTACACGCTGACCGCGGACGGTGCGGCGACGGCGGTCCGGGTCGACGGCGAGTTCACGGGTGCGGCCGTCTCGCTGATGGCGGGCAAGCTGAAGGACTCGGCGACCGCGGCGCTCAACGAGTCGCTGCGCAAGCTGGCCGGCCTGGTGGCGTGACTCCGGGCGTCCCCGCACACGCACACGAAGAGGCGCCCCGCACTTCTTGTACGGGACGCCTCTTCAGCTGTCTGCCCCCGGCCTCGGCCTGGGCCCGCACCGGGCTCAGTCCTCGTTGGCGAGGATCAGGTACAGCTTCTTGCGTGCTTCGTTGATGACGCCGACGGCCTGCTCGCGCTGGCCCTTGCTGCCGGTCTTCCAGACCTGGCCGAACGCCTCCATCAGACCGAAGCCGGCCTGCCGGATCTCGTTCATGGCCTCCCAGTCGACGCCGCGGCCGGCCTCCTCCCAGGGGGCCTCGGGGCCCTCCTCGGCGGCGGTGGCGCCCGCGTCGGTGAGCGAGAACAGCTTCTTGCCACCCTCACTGGCGCTGGCGATCAGGCCCTCGTCCTCCAGCAGCTGGAGCGTCGGGTAGACCGAGCCGGGGCTCGGCTTCCACGCGCCGCCGCTGCGCTCGGCGATCTCCTGGATCATCTCGTAGCCGTGCATCGAGCGGTCCTTGAGCAGCGCCAGGATCGAGGCGCGCACGTCGCCGCGCCGGGCCCTGCCGCGCGGGCCGCCACCGCGCCCGCCTCGACCGCCCCAGGGGCCGCCGGGGCCGGGTCCGAAGCCGGGCCCGAAGGGTCCGAACGCCCGCCGCTCCTCGAATCCGGGCCGACCTTCGTGGTGACCGGGTCCAAAATGTCCATGTCCGTGGTCGTGTCCGTGGGTACGCATGGGAATCAGTCCTTTCGCAAACTGATCGTGGGTTTCGATGACCGCGATCATTGACCGATCGCGATGCCTCAACGATATATCGGAACAGTTCGTTTGGCAACAGGGCCCGATCCTCGTGCTGCACGACTGACCTGTCTTAGCGAAGGTTGCGAAGGTCTCAACGAAGGTGTTCGGATCCGACTTCGTCTCAGTGACCATGCCGTCTCGACCGTTCGTCTCAGCGAATCTGCTCTGGCGAGGGGCTCCAGGTGACGCAGTCTCAGGCCCGTACTGACACCTTGTCCTGCGGATCCCTGTTGGGGTGACGGTGGTGACGCACTTTCCCCCGATCTCTCTGCAGACTCAGGCGGGGCCTGACAGCGAGGTGCGTCGCACTCGCTGTCGATGAACTACTCGGCCACGGCTCCCTACTACGGGGACCCCAGCTTCACCGACACAGACGACAGCCTGCTCTCCTCCGACCAGTGCGTGATCAAGGCTGAGCACTATGTCGTTAAGGGGCTGGTCGAGATACCAGTCATAGGCAGTGACGATGTGTTCTCATGGGCCGTCTGGGCGTCCCTGAGCAGGGAGAACTTCTCCCGCGCGGCAGACATGTGGGAGACACCCGGACGCGAGGCCGAGAGTCCGTACTTCGGGTGGTTGTCCACCGAACTCTCGCCGTACTCGCCGAGCACCATCAACCTGAAGACGCACGTCCACATACGTCCTGTCGGTCAGCGTCCCTTCATCGAGCTGGAGCCCACCGACCATCCCCTCGCCGTCGAACAACGCAACGGCATCACGCTGGATCGCGTTCGCGAAATCGCCGAGGCTGTTCTCCACCCCACCCGCGGGGACCCCTGATCCGAGCCGCTCCGTGCATCGCCTGATGAATCAGCTTCGTCGGACTAACTACCGGCGGCAGTGGCCCTGCGGCGGCGCTTGGCCTTCTCCCGGCAACTCCTTGAGCACCATTGAGGTGCTGTGCCGAGCTCGTTTCGCTCGATGAGCTCCTGGCAGTGCCCACAGGTCCGGATTCTGTAGGGAGCCGGGTCGAGTCCTCGGTGGGCTCGTTGCCTGCATCGCCTAAAGCACCAGCGACGCATACCGGTACTGGGCCTGCTTTTCGGGAACGGCTCGTGACAGAACTCGCACCGATCCGCCAGTGGCTGGGTGAACTTTGCCGGTGAGGCAATGCGACTCCAGCGGCTTGCCTGCAGCCGGCAGGTGGCTGAGCACGTCCGACGGTGGGCGTATGCGCCTGGAGGCAGGGGCTTCTCACAGGCCATGCAGAGACGGGTCTCCTGAACGCTCCGGCCGTCATCGGAGCGGGGTCGTGGCAGCATCTCCATCACGCTGGCGTTGAAGGTAGGCGGTGCGGCGGCATGCCGATGAACAGAGCCGGTGGCGTTGTCCGATCTGAATCTTCATCGGCTTCTCGCAGATCCGGCAGGACGCCGTGGTTTGCCGTCGACCCGTGATTGCGGCGAGGCCGGCCCACGACGGTTTACCCCGGGGGCCAGGCGGTTCGTTGAGGAACCTCCGCAGGTAGAGGGGTGGGAGGTGGTTGGCCTGCGCAAGACGCCGGATGAACATGGGACCGCCCTCCCCCGCCTTCGGCCGGACCTGCTCACGGGTGTAGGTCGTCCTCGGCCGCTTGGCGGAGAAGATCTCCGCACGTGCGCGCCGGTCGCTGCTCGTGGGTGGCAAGGTCCAGCAGGATGCTGCGCAGTTCCCTGCTCAGCCGGAACAGCTGGCGGCTGTACTTCCCGCCGGAGTAGGCATACAGGCGCAAGAGAGCAAGTCCTTGCTCGTCGCGAGCGTCGACAGGAGCATCGGGGACCCCAACGAGCAGTTCGAATTCCTGTTTCCCCGTGGCCACATCTGCCACGGCACTCAGGGGCAGGGAAGCGAGCTTGGCAACGGACGCAGCGGACGAGGCGACTTCAACCGCAGCAACCTGGGCCGCCAGAGCGGCAAAGACCTCCAGGAGGTACTCGCCCTCGGTGATCTGGATGTCCCAGGCCCTCAACGTGTCGTGACGGCGGGCCCGCCCAAACTCCTGCCGGTCCGCCATGGGCAACAGAACGCGCCCGAAGTGCACGCACTGATGCCAGAGCAGCCTGTGATCCAAGCTCACGTCGTCCTCTCTTCGACTGCAAGCCCTCCATTCTTCCGCTATGAGCAGCCTATGGACAGAAGGGAGCTGTTCACGGCGCCCGTTCCTACCCGGCCGTCGCTGGCGACGAAGGAGCCGACTGTGGAGGTGCGCCAGCTCACTTTCGGGTCACCGGAGTGGCTCACACAGGTGGCTGTCGAGGTCGAGGTGCGCGCTGGCGGCGCGCAATTGTGCTGGCGCGATGTGGCAGCTGTCATCCACATGTTGGAGAAGTTGTTGTAGAACTCAAGATCGGCCTCGCTGGAGCAGGCCACAGGCCCGCCCGAACACGTCTTGATGCCGCCGACGCCCGTCATCTTCGAGCCGCTGTGGTTGGGCTTGATGGCGTTGAAGGTACAGCTGATGCTCTGCATGGAAGACGATCCCGGCAAGACCACCGTGGCCTCCGGCGGGTACGGGTTTGACGGAGGATCCGCCAGTGCGCCCTGCGTGCCCGCGGCGGTCAGTACCACTCCCAGGGCGAATGCTCCGAAAACGGATCTTAATCGCATGAGTTTCTCCATGTGACGGTTGCGGCCAGACGGGACTACGCGGCACCAGACCGTAGATGTGGAACATGAGATGCAGCAGTGATGATCCAGCCACGCTCCAGGGGCTCTGACGCAGTTGATCTGCGTGCTGCACGACTACGGGATGGGCGGTTCATGATGGTGGGTCCGCGCGCGTTCCGAGCGGGAGGTGCTCGAAACGTTCGCGTGGGTCGAGGTCGTCACCGCCCCGGACGCTGTGGCCCGGTCGCGGGACGCGGGCCTGGAGGAAGTCGACATCGAGGGTCCGCTCATGCCTCCTGGGCTGGAGGGTCCGCGCGCCGAGCGTGACGCCCAGCGTGCGCAGGGGGAGCTGGCTGAGGACGGCACCGCCGTGCGCAGCGGCCCGGACGATTGGCCGTTCAACCCACCGATCGTGGACCTCTTCGACCCGGTGCTCGTGAAAGAAGAGATCAGCCGGAGCGAGTTCGAACAGCACTGGTCGTAGGAGGTCTGCGGACCGAGCCGTCCTCGGCGACGAGCCGCACCACGCCGACCCACGCGAACTCGGTCTTCGTGTGGACGGCGCGGACCCTCCACCGGCCTGCCGGAAGCCGTACGGGAGCCTGTTCCGGGCGGCCGCCCCCGGGATACTCCACGCCGAGATCCGCGCCGGCCACGGCCGAGTCCATCAGCACCGCCGGGCCGTCGACGACCCACAGGCCGCTGTCCTCCCACGGGGTGTCCGGGTCGGCCACGACCGCGTCCACCCCGGCGAACAGTTCTTCCTCCGCATCCGCTGCCAGCCAGCGCACGAAGAGCAGTTCCTCCGGCAGGAAGCACGTCGTGGCGGGTTCATCGGCCAGGACCAGCGCGGTGGCGCCCTTCCCGCGCACGGCGATCACGCCAGCCAAGTCATCGACCTCGCAAGCTCGGTCGTAGTCATCGCGGCCAGCCTCCTCACCCAGCACGGATCCGTCCTCCGTGCACCCGTCCCACGCACCGACGCAGGATTCGGGCACCACGATCAACGGCCCGCCCATGGAGCGGACCCAGACCGGCGCAGCACGGTCGCCGCGAGCACGATCGCCGCTAGTACGGTCGCTGCGAGTACGGTCGCCGCGATCAGATCCAAGGGCATCGTCCATGCGCGCAGTCTGCCGCCTGCCACTGACACCCGACAGCGCACGGATGAACCCACTCGGGGTCAGTCGGCCGACCTTCGCCGACATCCCACGTCATCCCGCGTCCGAGGCACCAGATCACGTACGACAGGTCACCACCCGGCCACCCCCACGGCCCCAGCCCCCACCACGCCCACGCCCACGCCCCCGGCCAAGGCCCCCGCCATCGCCTACCGTCACTGACATGCGGATTCGAATCGTGGACGCCTTCAGCTCCCGCCCCTTCGCCGGCAACCCCGCCGGTGTCCTGCTCCTCGACGCCTTTCCCGACGACGCCTGGATGCAGAGCGTCGCGGCGGAGGTGAACCACGCCGAGACGGCCTTCGCGCACCCGCTGCCCGCGGGCGGCGACGCGGACTGGGCCCTGCGCTGGTTCACGCCCACGACAGAGGTGGCCATGTGCGGGCACGCGACCCTCGCGACCGCCCACGTGCTCCGCTCCACGGGGACGACGCACGGCCCGGTCCGGTTCGCCACCCGCAGCGGGATCCTCGTGGCCACCCCGAACGAGGACGGCTCCCTCACCCTGGACTTCCCGACCGCGCCGCTCACCGAGGAGCCGGTGCCCGACGGTCTCGCGCAGGCGCTCGGCGCCCGGCCGCTGTCCGTGCGCGACACCGGCCCCTCGGTCGGCGACCTGCTGGTCGAACTCCCCGACGAGCGCACGGTCCTGGACCTCGCCCCGGACCTCAGGGCGCTCGGCCTCCACTCCGCGCGCGGCATCATCGCCACCGCGCCCGCCGAGGACCCGGCACGGGGTTACGACTTCGTGTCCCGGTGCTTCTTCCCGAACGTCGGCGTGGCCGAGGACCCGGTGACCGGCAGCGCCCACACGGCCCTCGCCCCGTTCTGGGCCGAGCGCCTCGGCCGCACCGACCTCACGGGCCTCCAGGCGTCGGCCCGCACCGGCCTGGTCCGGGTCGCGGTGCGGGGCGGGCGCACCCTGCTCACCGGTACCGCCGTGACGGTGATCGACGGCGACCTCAACACCCGCCCCTGAACCTTCCCGAGCCGTCCCAAGTCGTCCCTACCCTCCTCCCCTCCCCTGCCCCCACCCCTCTCCACGCCCCATCACCCCGCCATCGCACCGAAATCCATGATCCCCCGGCCGGTGCCCTGTCGTATCCTCGGCGCTGACTCCGGAGCCGGGCCGCGAGCGTCGTCGCTCCGGAACCCGCTCCGGGAGCACTCACGTGCCCGGCAGGGGAGCCGGACGCGTCGACGACGGCGCCCGCGCGCCCAGGGGTGGGGAGAGACCATGACGGTTCGGAGCACGGAGACCGGGCGGGGCCAGAGATGCCCCGACTGCGACGCGGCGCTGCCCGCCGACGAGCAGTACGTCGCGTGGTGCGCCGCCTGCGACTGGAACGTCGACCCCGGCGCCCCCGACCCCGTCCCCGGACGCGCCGAGGCACTGCGCCGCCGGCTGGCACGGCGTTACGGCGAACGGCTGTTCGCCGCGATGGACGAACCCGCGCGCCGGGACCCGTCCGGCGTGCTCGCCGTGGTGGTCGCGCTCGCCGTCCACACCGTCAGCGCAGGCCTGGCCGTGGCGGGACTGCTCCTGCTCGTGCTCGGCTGGGGACACGGCGCCCTGCCCGTCATCGGCGCGCTGCTGCTGGTGCTCGGCTGCACCCTGCGGCCCCGATTCGGCAGGCTGCCGGCCGACGCCCCGGTCCTGCGGCGCCCCGACGCGCCCCGCCTCTTCGCGCTGATCGACGAGATCGCCGCCGCGGCGGGCACCACGGGCGTCGACGTGATCGTGCTCGGCCCCGACGCCGGCGCGCACGTCACCACCTACGGCATCCGGCACCGCCGCCTCCTCCACCTCGGGCTCACCCTCTGGGAGATCCTCACCCCCCAGGAACGCGTGGCGCTCCTGGGGCACGAGCTCGGCCACTTCGCCCACGGCGACCTCCGGCACACGGCGGTCGTCGCACGCGCCCTCGACACCCTCGCCCTGTGGCTCTACTTCCTCGCCCCCGGCAGCGCTCCCGGTCTCGCCCAGTGGTTCGCGAACGTCGTCATGGCCCCGCCGCGCTGGATCGCGCGCGGGCTGCTGAGCGGTCTCGACCGGCTGACGCTGCGGGCGTCCCAGCGCGCCGAGTACCTGGCCGACGGGACCGCGGCGCGCGTCGGCTCCAGCGCGGCGGCGGCCGGCCTGCTGGACCGGCTCCTCGTCACCCCGTCCGCCGACAACGCGCGGCGCCGCGAGGCGATCGTCGCGTCCCGCTCCAGCGGCTCCGCCGCCCGCCGCGAGGCGGAGGAGCACCTGTGGGAGCGCGTCGCCGCGTGCGTCGCGCTCGTCCCGGAGGTCGAGTACGAGCGTCTGCGCCGCGTCGGCGTCCGGCGCGGCCACGCCGCCGACTCCACGCATCCCCCCACCCACCTGCGCCACCGGCGCGTCACCGAGGGCGTCCAGCACGAGGCGTCGGTCCACTGCGACACGGAACGCACCGCCGCCATCGCGGCGGAACTCGCCGCGGTCCGCCGCCGCCTGGCGCAGACGGCCGTCGGCGACGCGGGCCGCTGACCGGCCTCTGGGCGCCACCGAAGCCCGGTGGCGCTCAGGCCGTGGGCAGCCAGCCCACCTTCCCCGCCAGCAGCGCGTATCCGACGAACGCGCCGACGTCCAGCAGGGTGTGGGCCACGACCAGCGGCCCGACCCGGCCCCAGCGCCGGTACAGACAGGCGAAGACGACGCCCATCGCCAGGTTGCCGAAGAAGCCGCCGATACCCTGGTACAGGTGGTACGAGCCGCGCAGGACGGACGACGCGACGAGGGCCGTGCCCGGCGTCCAGCCCAACTGCCCGAGCCTGCGCAGCAGATAGCCGACCACGATGACCTCCTCCAGCACGGCGTTCTGCGCCGCCGAGAGGATCAGCACCGGATACTTCCACCACACGTCGGGCAGCGCCTCCGGCACCACCGTGAGGTTGAACCCGAGCCCGCGCGCCGCCAGATAGAAGGCGATCCCGCAACTGCCGATCACGGCGGCGATCGCGGCGCCGCGCACCGCGTCGAACCCCGGCCGCGTACGGTCGAAGCCGAGCGTGCGCAGACTCCCGCCCTCCCTCAGCAGCAGATGCGCGACGAGCGCGACGGGCACGAGCGCGCTGGCGATCCCGAACAACTGCCACGCCAGATCCAGCCATGGTCGCCCGGGAGCCGCCGAAGCGTTGAGGGTCGCCGCCTGATCCTTCAGACCCCCCGGTTTGGTGACCGATCCGACAAAGCTGATCAGCGCGGACACGCCACTCGCACCGAGCGAAAGCCCCAGAACGAGCAGCGTCTCGTCCCGTAGGAATCGCTGTGAAAGCCGCTCGCCGGGAAAAGATCCGGCCACTGACCCTGCCTCCACCTGTACACCTGCCTTCAGTTGTGTATTCCCGCCTCATGCCTCACGCCGCCCCGCTAGGGTCTCGAATGCAGGTACGAAGATCGCGCGCGACAGGCCGAGGGGGACGGGGCGCCGCAGTCCGGCGAACCGCTCCCCTCTCTTGCTTCACCGCTTATATCGCAACTGCCTTCACGGCTCAGGGAGGGGCTCCAACGTCATGGGACGTCACAGCAGCATGCCCGACGAACACGGGACGGCCACGGCCGACCGCCGGCCGCGAGCACGCGGCCGGACGGTGGCGATCGCGACGGCCCTGGTCCTCGTCGTCGCGGCGGGCACGGCCGTGGCCCTCCGCGGCGACCTGATCCACCTCGGCGGCTCCTGTGGAAAGACGGTCCGTCTCAGCGTGGCCGCCTCCCCCGACATCGCCCCGGCGCTGCGCGCCGCGGCCACCCACGCCAAGGACGAGGAGGTGACCTCGGACGGCGCCTGCCTCGACGTGGCCGTCTCGGCCCGCGACTCGTACAAGGTCGCCGACGGCCTGCGCTCCGGCGGGGGCGGGGAGGACTTCCAGGCCTGGGTGCCGGACGCGGAGCTGTGGGTCAAGCGCGTCGAGCAGAACGACAAGGCGACGAGCGTGTCGACGACCGGCACGGTCGCCACGTCACCGATCGGCGTGGGCATGGTCCCCGCGGCCGCCAAGACCTTCGGCTTCCCCGCCAAGAAGTACAGCTGGACGGAGCTGGCGGGCGCCGCGTTCCAGGAGAACAAGCTCCGGCTGGGCGCCGCCGATCCGGCGCGCAGCGCCACGGGACTGCTCGCCCTCACCAAGCTCGCGGCGGCCTCGGCCGAGTCCGGCGACGACGGCACCCAGGCCGCCGCCATGGCGAAGATCCTCTCCCATCGCACATCCGACAGCGACGGGCAGCTGATGGACACGGTCGCCCGCGACGACTCCGGCACCGAGAGCGGCAACCCCAAGCGCAACGAGGCGCTGGTCCTCTCCGAGCAGGCCGCCTTCGCGCACAACGCCGAGGCGGACGACTCCGCGGACCTCGACCTCTTCTACCCCAAGGACGGCTCGCCGGCGCTGACCTACCCCTTCACCCTGGTCGACGAGGCCTCGCTGAGCACCGAGGAGAGCCGCGCCGCGGTCCGCTTCATGACGCTGCTCAACACCACCGAGGGACACCGGATCCTGAGCAGGTACGGGTTCCGCAGCGAGGACGACACGGCCGTGAAGTCCGTCGCCGAGGGCGCCGGCGGACGCGCGCCGCAGCCGTACGCCGAGGCCGCCGGCGAACCGGCGACGGACGAGCAGCTGGAACAGACCCTCGGCATGTGGACGATCACGGTGCAGAGCGCCCGCGTCCTGGTGGTCGTGGACGCCTCCGGCTCGATGGCGAACCCGGCGCCGGGCCGCGACGAGTCCCGGATGGAGGTGACCAAGGCGTCGATGCTGGCGGCCCTGTCCACCTCCTTCACCGACGAGGACGACATCGGCCTGTGGGAGTTCGCGACCAAGCTCGACGGCGACCGCGACTTCAAGAAGCTCGTGCCGACCGCCCGCCTCGGCGACCGCAGCGGCTCCGGCACCCAGCGCGAGCGCCTGTCCGCCGCGTTCGCCGCGCTCCAGCCGGTCCCCGACGGCGCGACGGGTCTGTACGACACGACGCTCGCCGCCTACAAGGACGCGAAGGCGACGTACAAGAAGGGCAAGTTCAACGCCGTGGTCGTGGTGACCGACGGCGTGAACGAGGACCCGGGCTCGATCTCCCGCAGCAGCCTGCTCCAGCAGTTGCAGTCGCTGACCGACGCGGAGCGGCCGGTGCCCCTCATCGCGATCGCCGTCGGCCCCCACACCGACAAGGACGAGATCGAGCAGATCGCCGAGGCCACCGGCGGCTCGGGCCACCAGGTCCGCGACCCCGCCGACATCCAGCAGGTCATCCTCAAGGCCATCATGGAGGCGGGGGCGCGGACCAACTGATCACCGCAGCGGCACGGCGGGCTCGGGCAGCCCCACGGGCCAGGTGTGGACCGGATCGCCGATGTGCATCAGCTCGGCGTACCGGCGGGTGGTCGCCGCGAGCGCCGCGTCCCGGTCCAGCCCGCTCTCCAGGGCGCGGTGGTAGGTCGCGGCCTGCCACTGCGCCCCGTTGGTCCGCCGGACGCAGCGCTCCTCGATGACCCCGAGGTAGAAGTCCCGGTCGGCGGGTTCGACCCCCCAGGCGTCGAGCCCGGCCGCGGCGAGGGGCAGCAGTTCGTCCCGTACGAGCGTCACGGCCGGGATCTCCTCGGTGCCGCCGAACCGGCCCCGGCGCGGCCACTCCAGCCGGGCCTCGATCCCGTACCGGCAGGCGGTGTCGAAGTTGCGGGACGCCGCCTCGAAGGGGAGCCGCGACCACACGGGCCGCGCGTCCTCGGCCAGCGCCCGTACGACGCCGTAGTAGAAGGCCGCGTTGGCGATGACGTCGGTGACGGTGGGACCGGCCGGCAGCACCCGGTTCTCCACCCGCAGGTGCGGCACCCCGTCGGCGACCCCGTACACCGGCCGGTTCCACCGGTACACGGTGCCGTTGTGCAGCACGAGTTCGGCGAGGCTCGGCGTCCCGCCCTTCTCGACGACCTCCAGCGGCTGTTCGTCGTCGATGAGCGGCAGCAGCGGCGGGAAGTACCGCAGGTTCTCCTCGAACAGGTCGTACGCCGAATCGATCCACCGCTCCCCGAACCAGGTCCGCGGGCGCACCCCCTGCGCGACGAGTTCCGGCGGCCGGGTGTCCGTCGACTGCTGGAACAGGGGTGGCCGCGACTCCCGCCACAGCTCGCGCCCGAACAGGAACGGCGAATTGGCACCGAGTGCGATCTGCACCCCGGCGACGGCCTGCGCCGCGTTCCACACGTCGGCGAAACGCCCCGGCGTGACCTGGAGGTGCAGCTGCACCGAGGTGCACGCCGCCTCCGGGGCGATCGAGGCCGAGGTGCAGGTCAGCCGCTCCACACCGTCGATGTCGAGGGCGAACTCCTCGCCCCGCGCGGCGACGATCTGGTCGTTGAGCAGGGTGTAGCGGTCGACGTCCGAGAGGTTCGCGGACACCAGGTCCTCCGCGCCCAGCGTCGGCAGAATGCCGATCATCACGATTCCCGCGGCGACCTCGTTGGCTTTGCGGTGCGCATATCCGAGGCCGGTCCGCAGCTCCTCCGCCAGCTGGTCGAGCACCCGGCCACCGAGCCGGTGGGGCGCGATATTCACTTCGAGATTGAACATCGCGAGTTCCGTCTGGAAATCGCGGCTCGCGATCCTCTCCAGTACTTCCGCATTCATCATTCTCGGCATGCCGTCGGGCCCGGCGAGATTCAGCTCGATCTCCAGACCCATGAGATTCTTGGGCCGGTCGAACCGCTTCTCGTCCAGCAGCCTCTGGAGCCCCTCGAGACACTCACGGTGCTTGTCCCGGTAGCGCCGCCGGTCCGTCGGATCGACCGAACCCGCAACGACCTTCTCCCCCATGGAAGTGTCCCTCCTCGCACGGGCAGCCCGACCATCCGGCCGCATGTCACGGTGGATGATGCCCAGGCGATGTGATCGATAACGCCCCGCGCGGGCCCGCGGAGCAGTACGCTCCACGCAGTTACCCCGAGGCACATTCCTTAGGCATGCGGCCGTTCGCAGATTCATCGGGCAGGGGTCTGGTGAAAAACGCCGACGAGAACCGGCCGACCGCTCGACGGAAAGATACCGAGGTCACGAGCGGATCGCTCGCAGGAACCACGGGATATACCCGCAAAATATCTCGGAATCTCCGGCCGATTAAGCCCTTGCCGTTACCACGGGGTCTGGTAGCCGAAACATCGAGTGAACATACGTCGTATAAACTCCGCGACGAGACAGAGTATGGGCGCCCGTGGCCGATGCCCCCGCCCTCTCTGGCCCGCCCCGCACCTTCTGTGTACTCACGTGCCCCCAGCAGCAGACAGCGCCGTCCGCTCTCCCGCACCGCCCTCGCACCATGTGCCTGTCGAATGAGAGGCGACCCACCATGCCGCTGCATGTCCCTCCGGCTCCCGCGCCCGCCCTGCGCAGCGTTCTCACGGCCCTCGGTTCCCCCACCGCCGTCCGTGAGGCCCGTACCCCGTCACTGCGTGCCGCCCAGGGGCCCGCGAGCCCCGAACTGCCGCTTCCCGTCCATGTCCTGGACCGCATCGGCGAGACCACCGGTCCCTCGCACGCCCGGCTCACCGGCTGGCGCTTCCTGATCCGCTGCGGGGAGCGGGCGGTGGCCGCGGCCGACACCATGCTCACCCCCGACGGCTGGGCCTTCTCGCACTTCTTCGAGGGCCCCTACATCACGTCCACCGAGCACGCCCTGCGCCAGGCCGAGACCCTGCCCAAGCACTACCAGCCCCGGCTGCTCTCGGTGCCCGAGCTGTACATGCTCACCCTGTGGCTGCACGGGGACCACACCGCCGACCCGGCGACCGGTCATCCGGCGGCCGACGACATCCTCGTACCGCTCGCGCCGGCCCCGCCCGGCATCGCGGCCCACCGACCGCACCGCGTGGCCGAGTTGCTGCCGGTGCTCAGCCTGCGGCTGACGCCCGCGCGAGCCGCCACGACCCTGCTCGCCTGACCCGTGCGCGGACCTGTGCCCCGCGTCGCCGCCGTCCGGACGCGGGGCACAGTGCTGCCCACCCGCCCGCCCCGGGCGGACTAGCCCCATCCGGCCACCCCGAACCACCCGAAGGGACAGTGCCGTTGAGCTGAACCGTCCGCACGGGTGACGCGTCTCCAACCTGTGAGGACCGCTGCAACGAAATCCCTGCGGAACGACGCCCGCAGGGCAACACTGGGTTCCGACCAAAGGAAAACGGGGGCGGCCATGAACAAGCCTTCACGCCGCAGCACAGCGAGCACGACCAGCACGACCCGTGCGACCAGCACGGCCCTCCTCATCGAGACCACTACGCAGCGAAAGAACCCCTCCATGTGCCAGCACCAGTCACCGTGCCCGACAGCGGACTCCCCCGACCGGGAAGCCGCACTCCCAGTGGCCCACCACCCGGAGCAGGGCTGGAGCCTGCTGTGCAACGGCGTCCTCCTCTTCGAGGACACCGGTGAACTGCTGCCCAACGGCACGGTGATCGCCCCGCACCGCCCCCTGACGGTGGTGACGGCGGCCTAGAGCCGCACCAGGGGCGCGAGGGGGAACCGCGCGACCGGCCACCGACGACGGCCGGCCGCGCCGTTCTGCGGACTCACCCCTCGTAGGCGTCCATGGGCGGGCAGGAGCACACCAGGTTCCGGTCACCGAACGCCTGGTCGATCCGCCGCACCGGCGGCCAGTACTTGTCGGCGGCCGACACCCCGGCCGGGAAGACAGCCTCTTCCCGGCTGTACGCGTGCGCCCACTCCCCGCCGAGCATCCCGGCCGTGTGCGGAGCGTTCCGCAGCGGGTTGTCGTCGGCCGGCCACTCGCCCGTGGCGACCCGCTCGACCTCGCCGCGAATCGCGATCATCGCGTCGCAGAACCGGTCGAGCTCGATGAGGTCCTCGCTCTCGGTCGGCTCGATCATCAGCGTCCCGGCGACCGGGAACGACATGGTCGGCGCGTGGAACCCGTAGTCGATGAGCCGCTTGGCGATGTCGTCGACGCTGACCCCGGTGGCCTTGCTGATCGGCCGCAGGTCGATGATGCACTCGTGCGCGACGAGCCCGCCCGGGCCGGTGTACAGCACCGGGAAGTGCGGTTCGAGCCGCTTGGCGATGTAGTTCGCCGACAGCACCGCCACCTGGGTGGCGCGCTTCAGCCCCTCGCCGCCCATGAGCCGCACGTACGCCCAGGAGATCGGCAGGATCCCGGCGGAGCCCCACGGCGCGGCGGAGATCGGCCCGACGCCCGTCTCGGGACCGGCGCTCGGCTGCAACGGGTGGTTCGGCAGGTACGGCGCCAGGTGCGCCCGCACACCGACCGGCCCGACACCCGGGCCGCCGCCGCCGTGCGGGATGCAGAAGGTCTTGTGCAGGTTCAGGTGCGAGACGTCGCCGCCGAAGTGCCCCGGCTTGGCGAGCCCCACCAGCGCGTTGAGGTTGGCGCCGTCGACGTAGACCTGGCCGCCGGCGTCGTGCACGGCGGCGCAGATGTCCGCGACGTGCTCCTCGAACACCCCGTGCGTCGACGGGTACGTGATCATGAGCACGGCCAGCTGGTCCGCGTACTGCTCGATCTTGGCGCGCAGGTCCTCGACGTCGATCTCGCCGTCGTCGGCGGTCTTCACGACGACGACCTTCATGCCGGCCATGACGGCGCTGGCCGCGTTGGTGCCGTGCGCCGAGGACGGGATCAGGCAGACGGTGCGCTGGTCGTCGCCGTTGGCCCGGTGGTAGCCGCGGACGGCGAGCAGCCCGGCGAGTTCGCCCTGCGACCCGGCGTTCGGCTGGAGGGACACCTTGTCGTAGCCGGTGACCTCGGCGAGCCGCTCCTCCAGCTCACGGATGAGCGTGAGGTAGCCCTGGGCCTGCTCGGCGGGCGCGAAGGGGTGCAGCTGACCGAACTCGGGCCAGGTGACCGGCTCCATCTCGGTCGTGGCGTTGAGCTTCATCGTGCAGGAGCCGAGCGGGATCATGCCGCGGTCCAGCGCGTAGTCACGGTCGGCGAGCCGGCGCAGGTAGCGCAGCATCGCCGTCTCCGAGCGGTACTGGTGGAAGACCGGGTGGCTCAGGTACTCGTCGCCGCGCAGCAGGGCGTCCGGCAGCGCGTCCCCGGTCGCGGCGTCCAGCGCCTCGATGTCGGGGCGGTCGACGCCGAAGGCCTCCCACACGATGCCCAGCTGGGCCCGGGTGGTGGTCTCGTCGCAGGCGACCGAGACGTGGTCGGCGTCGACGAGCCGCAGGTTCACCCCGTTCTCCCGGGCCGCGCCCACCACGGCGGCGGCGCGCCCGGGCACCCGCACGGTCACCGTGTCGAAGTACGCCTCGTGGACGACCTCGGCGCCGCCCGCCGTGAGACCGGCGGCCAGCAGCGTGGCGTAGCGGTGGGTGCGCCCGGCGATGGACCGCAGTCCGTCGGGCCCGTGGTAGACGGCGTACATGCCGGCCATGACGGCGAGCAGCACCTGCGCGGTGCAGATGTTGCTGGTCGCCTTCTCGCGGCGGATGTGCTGCTCGCGCGTCTGGAGGGCGAGCCGGTACGCCTTGTTGCCGTCGGCGTCGACGGAGACGCCCACGAGCCGGCCCGGCAGCGAGCGGGCGAACTTCTCGCGGACGGCCATGTAGCCGGCGTGCGGCCCGCCGAAGCCCATCGGGACGCCGAACCGCTGCGTGGTGCCGATGGCGATGTCGGCACCCAGCTCGCCGGGCGAGGTCAGCAGGGTGAGGGCGAGCAGGTCGGCGGCGACGGTGACGACGGCGCCCAGTGCGTGCGCCTGGTCGACGACGGGCTTGATGTCCCGCACGGCGCCGGAGGCTCCCGGGTACTGCACGAGCACACCGACGACTCCGCGCTCGGCGACCTCGCTCGGGATCCCCGCGCTCAGGTCGGCGACGACGATCTCGACGCCGGTCGGCTCGGCCCGGGTCCGGATGACGGCCGTGGTCTGCGGCAGCGCGTCGGCGTCGACGACGTACACGCCGTTCTTGACCTTGCCGATGCGCCGGGACAGCGCCATGGCCTCGGCGGCGGCCGTGCCCTCGTCGAGCAGCGAGGCGCCGGAGGTGGGCAGCCCGGTCAGCTCGGCGACCATGGTCTGGAAGTTGAGCAGCGCCTCCAGGCGGCCCTGCGAGATCTCCGGCTGGTACGGCGTGTAGGCCGTGTAGCAGGAGGGGTTCTCCATGACGTTGCGCAGGATGACGGGCGGCGTGAAGGTCCCGTAGTAGCCGAGGCCGATCATGGAACCGAGGACCTGGTTGCGGTCGGCGAGCGAGCGCAGCTCGGCCAGCACCTCGGCCTCGGTGCGGGCCTCCGGCAGCTCCAGGGCGTCGGCGCTCCTGATCACGTCCGGCACCGCGGCCGCCGTCAGCTCGTCGAGCGAGCCGTAGCCGACCTGCGCGAGCATCTTGGCCCGAGCGGCGTCGTCGGGACCGATGTGACGCTGTTCGAAGGGGATTCCCTGCTCCAGCTGCGCGAGCGGAATGCGGTGGGCGGTCATGGGCGGAGGCCTCCTGGTCAGCACGACCTGCGAGGGGCACCAAGGCGCTGGTGCCCGGACGGCCTCCCCCTCTGTCATCTCAACCTGAGAGCTTCACCGGCCGCCCCGCCCGATCACGGAAGGGAGCACACCGGCTTTCACCGTCGGTGAGGGCGGGCACCGTGCACCCGCCCTGCTTTCCAGAGTGACCTCGTCCGTGCGGTACAGGGGCCTGAGAGATTCCGGGGAGGATTTGCTCCTTCGGCGTCCTCCGACGGCAGTCGGTGGACTCTCCCGCACGGGGTCAGCAGCCACTCGCCAGCGTACCAGCGGCGACTTGGCCGTCACCCTCGAGTGGCCACCTTCCTCAATGTGCTCTTTCGTAGTGCTTACAGACGAGTTGCGACCAGCTGGAGGGCCCGTGCAGACCGACATCGATCCGCGCAACCTGATCGGCCGCAAGGCACTCGACCGCAACGGGACGAAGATCGGCACCATCGACGAGGTGTACCTCGACGACGCCACGGGCGTTCCGGAGTGGGCGGCCATACGGACCGGCCTGTTCAGCCGGGACGCCTTCGTCCCCCTGGAGCCGAGCGATCTGGTCGACGGCACCCTGCGGGTCCCCTTCGACCGCTCCCTGATCAAGGACGCACCCGACTTCGGCGTGGGCCGCCACCTCTCCCCCGAGCAGGAACTCCAGCTGTACCACCACTACGGCCTGGACATCACCGCCCCCGCGGACCCGGACGTCGCCTTCGGCCGCATCGCGGGCTCCCCGGACCCCGACCCCACCTGAGCCCGGCGCGAAGCCCCCTCAGGTCCCGACGGGGACCTCCACCAGCGGCAGCGGCTCGGCGGCCTCCAGCGACGGATCGTCGACGGCGAACGTCCGCACCCGCCCCGGCACGACCGAGTAGGGCGTCTCGAACCGCACGGTGACCCGCCCGACCCCGCTCCCCTGCACCCAGCCGTGCCCGAACTCGGCGTGCCGCACGTCGTGCCCCGCCATCCAGCGCCGGGCGACGGCCTCCTCGGCGGCGCCCTCGGCCGGCCCCCCGCCCCCGGCGGTCTCGGGCTCGGCACGTGCCGCCGTCGCGGCCACCGCCTCCTCCTCCGCGGCCGCCGCGGCCGCGGCCTGCGCGAACAGGTCCTCCTGCGTGAAGTCGGCGAGCCCGGTCACCCCGACACCGAGCAGCCGCACGCCGCCCGTGGTGTCCACGCCCTCCAGGAGCCGGGCCGCCGCCTCCCGCACCACCCCCGGGTCGTCGGTCGGCCCGCGCAGCGTCTCGGACCGGGTCAGGGTCGAGAAGTCGTACCGCCGCACCTTGAGCACCACGGTCCGCCCCGAGCGCCCCGCGGCCCGCAGCCGCTCCACGCACCGGTCGGCGAGCCGCTGCACCTCCGTGCGGACCCGCACCCGGTCGTGGATGTCCACGTCGTACGTGTCCTCGACCGACACGGACTTGGAGTCCCGCTCGGCGACGACGGGCCGCTCGTCCCGGGCGAGCGCCATGGCGTACAGATGGCTGCCGTGGGACTTCCCCAGCATCCGCACCAGCTCGTCCTCGCCCGCCTCGGCGATCTCCTCGACGGTGTGGATCCCGGCCCGGCGCAGGTGGTCCCCGGTGGCCGGGCCGACGCCGGGCAGGATCCGTACGGACTTCGGCCCGAGCAGCTCGCGCTCGGTCCCCGGCGGTATCAGCAGCAGCCCGTCCGGCTTGGCCTCCTCGGAGGCGATCTTGGCCAGCATCTTGGACACGGCGAGGCCCACGGACCCGCTCAGTCCGGTCACCCTTCGGATGTCCTCGCGCAGACGCTGCCCCACGGCCTCCGCAGAGGACGCGTCCCAGGCCCTCTCACCGGCCTCCAGATCGACGAACGCCTCGTCGAGGCTCAGGGGCTCCACGAGCGGCGAAAGCTCCCGCAGGAGGGCCATCACCTGCTCGCTGACATCCCGGTACAGCCGGAACCTCGGCACGAGGTACGCCGCGTTCGGCGCGAGCCGCCGCGCCTGCCCCATCGGCATGGCGGAGTGCACCCCGAGCACGCGCGCCTCGTACGACGCGGTGGCCACGACCCCGCGCGGCCCGAGCCCGCCCACGACCACGGCCTTCCCGCGCAGGCTGGGCTTCGCCGCCTGCTCCGCGGAGGCGTAGAAGGCATCCATGTCGAGATGCAGAATCGTCGGTGCGGTCCTCACCCCTCCGATGCTGCCCTACGCCACTGACAACGCGGCCGCGCCACGTCACACGGCCCGGTTGCGCCGCCTCGCGAGTTCGTCCGCGGGGTTGGGCCTGACGACGCTCTCGCCGGTGTCCACGCGCTCCCCGTGCAGCTGGGACAGCGCGCCCTCCACGTCCCGCCAGACGACCCCCACGGCGATGCCGAAGATCCCCTGTCCGCCCTGGAGCAGATCGTGGACCTCGGCCGACGACGTGCACTCGTACACGGTGGCGCCGTCGCTCATCAGGGTCATGCGCTCCAGGTCCCGGAACCCCCGCTCCCGCAGGTGCTGCACCGCGGTCCGGATGTTCTGCAAAGAGACCCCCGTGTCCAGGAACCGCTTCACGACCTTCAGGACGACCACGTCCCGGAAGCTGTAGAGCCGCTGGGTGCCCGACCCGTAGGCGGGCCGCACACTGGGCTCGACCAGGCCGGTCCTGGCCCAGTAGTCGAGCTGCCGATAGGTGATGCCGGCCGCCGCGCACGCGGTCGGTCCCCGGTATCCGACCTGCTCGGACGTCGCGTCGCCGTCCGCCCCCGCCGCCACAGGCACCGCCTGCGGACGCTGCGGTGTGTGATCGGCCGCGCTGCCGTGAAACGAGTACGGACCGCCCGTCGCCGTACCGTCGCCGCTGCTTCTCACGCCGACCTCCTCTTATGACCTGCCTTCTCGACGGTAGGCAGTCACTGGGGGTGCGTCAACGAACGCCACACTCGCCACGCCGAGTGATAATCACCCTAAGAGTGGTTTCCCGTACCCCACCGCGGGGAAAGGCTAGCCGAATGTGCCGAGGCGGCCGCCACCAGGCGACCGCCTCCCGTCACGACACGCGGGCATATCCACCGGTCATTGACTGTTCGTCCCGAAATCCTCGGGCGAGATCTGGTCGAGGAACTCGCGGAACTTCTCCACCTCGTCCTCCTGCTCGTCCGGAATCGCGATCCCGGCGTCGTCCAGCACCCCGTCACTGCCGAAGATCGGCGTGCCGGTGCGCAACGCGAGCGCTATGGCGTCGGACGGGCGGGCGCTGACCTCCACGCCGCTCGCGAACACCAGCTCCGCGTAGAAGACGCCTTCCCGCAGGTCCGTGATGCGTACTTCCGTGAGTTCCTGCCCGACCGCCTCCAGCACGTCCTTGAACAGGTCGTGCGTCAGCGGACGCGCGGGGGCCATGCCCTGCTGTGCGAAGGCGATGGCCGTCGCCTCCCCCGGTCCGATCCAGATGGGGAGGTAGCGGTCGCCTCCCACTTCACGCAGGAGCACGATCGGCTGGTTGGAGGGCATTTCGACCCGGACACCTACGACGTCGAGCTCGTTCACACAGCAACCCTAGGACGTGCCCGGCAGGTTTGGGTAGTCGGGCATGCGCCGCATGCCGGGCCGGCGCCGCTCACCCGCCCCTGTGATCAGGGAAGACGCACCCCGAGAGCGGTCTGCACAAGGGCCGCGTGCAGCTTCACCGTGAGTCCCGCGAGCTCCGTGGCGCGCGCCTGCGCGAGCGTCCGGGTCTGCGGGTTGCGGTGCACCTTCAGGGGGGCGACGACGGAGTCCACCAGGCCCGCCTCACGGTCCGCGGCGGCCCGCATGACCCGCAGGTGGCGCGGCCCGATACCGAACCGGCCCAGCTCGCCGACCAGCTCGGCCACCAGCACCGACGAGGCGTCGTAGCCCCCGTCGGGCAGCGGGGCGATGAGCCCGTAGGACTCCCACTCGCCGAGCTCCGCCTCATCGATCCCGGCGGCGGCGAGCAGCTCGTCCCGCCCGACGCGCGCGGCGGTCGGGACGTCACCGCCCTCGTCCGCGGCCGCGTCGCCGGACCGGCCCGCGGCGGGCACGGTCAGCGGCTCGCCCCGCTCCAGGGCGTCGAGCTGCTCCTTGATGACCTTCAGCGGCAGGTAGTGGTCCCGCTGCATCCGCAGGACGTGGCCGAGTCGCTCGACGTCTTCCGGGCTGAACTTGCGGTAGCCCGAGGGCGTCCGCTGCGGCTCGATGAGACCCTCCGACTCCAGGAAGCGAATCTTGGAGATCGTGACTTCGGGGAACTCGTCGCGCAGCACGTTCAGCACGGTGCCGATGCTCATCAGCCGACTGTCCGCGGTGGCGGTGCCGCTGCCGGCACCACCCCTCGGTGTGTGAAGCATGGACCTTCCTGACGGTTCGCTGGTGGGTCAGATACCTCGCTGGGTCGCCGCGTAGAAGACCAGCCGGTATTTGCCGATCTGCACCTCGTCGCCGTTGTTCAGCGTCACCGAGTCGATGCGCTCACGGTTCACGTACGTGCCGTTGAGGCTGCCGACGTCGGACACGGTGAACGAGCCGTCCTGGAGACGACGGAACTCCACGTGGCGGCGCGAGACGGTCACGTCGTCCAGGAAGATGTCGCTCTGCGGGTGACGGCCCGCCGTGGTCAGCTCGCCGTCGAGGAGGAAGCGGCTGCCCGAGTTCGGGCCGCGCCGCACCACCAGGAGCGCCGAGCCGAGCGGCAGCGCGTCCACCGCGGCCTGCGCCTCGGGCGACAGGGTCGGGAGCTGCGTCTGGCCGGTGGCCTCGGGGTCGTACGACTCGAGACCGGAGATGGAGATCGTGGAGGTGGTCTCCGACGGCCCCTCCGCCGCCACGCCGCCCCGCAACGGCGCACCGCAGTTGGAGCAGAACCGGCTGTTCTCGCCGTTCCGGTTCCCGCACCTCTGACACACCAGAGCAGACATGGACGGATCCTCCTGCCGCGGCTGCCCCGCGGGGGCTTGGGACGCGTACGGGCCAGGGCCAAACCCTCCACCCGAGCTTGAGGGCGACGGTTCTCCGAAACCTATGCGGCCGGAACCGGCAGGGTCAACAGACGACGCGCCCTGTCCGCCCGAATTGTCTCCACCGACCTGGTCCCGGAACAGCGGGCGCTCGCCCACCTGCGTCTCCGGCACGTCTCCCTGGCGCGACGCACGGTGACGACCATCCTCACGTGCGCTCTTGCCGAACAACTTCGCAAACAACTTCACGGGCGATTCCCCTTGACCGAAACAGACCCGCCCGTGGGGCAGGACGAACCCTGACTGCACACATCGGCGTACATCACGAACACGGACATCCTCACAACGTCCGTATCCGCCAAACAGTTTCCACCACGCACCCCGCCTACGGTGCGCCGACCCCCCGCAACCTCATGCCCTCGCACTACATCCCCCATGCACGCGTGCCTCACTGCGAGGACGACCGAGCGTAATCAGGCTGTCGCGCCGCTCGCAAGGCATCCACGACGATCTTCTCCGAACGGCTCACGTCCACGGTGGCCTGCTCCTTCTCCAGCGTCTGCACGACACCTCCGGGGATGTTGAGGGCCGGTTCGAGGTCCTGCGGCTTGCCGATGACCTTGAAGGTGTACGGCTGAGTGATCTTGTGTCCATCGACGCTGACCCCCTTACCTCCGGTTCCGTCCGTCAGGTACGTGTTGGCCACCACGCGTACCCCGTTCACCTGGATCGCCTCGGCGCCCGCGGCCCGCAGTTCCTGGATCGCGTCGAGCAGCATGTCGGCCTCGACGGCGCCCTTCGGGTCCCTGACGGTCATCGTGATCCCCGGGCCCTGGGCCGCGACGGTGCCCGCCAGAATGCCGAGTTGGCGCTCCTTCTCGACCGTCTGCCTGCGGGCCTCCTCGGCCTGGTCCGAGCTGTTCTCCAGCTCGGTGCGCTGGTCCTCCAGGCCCTGCTTCTCATCTTCCAGACGCTGAGTGCGGTCGTCGAGTTCATCGAGGATGCGCACGAGGTCCTCCTGGCGGGCGCCGCGCAGCGCGCTGTTGTCGCTGTTGGACCGCACCTGGATGGCGAGTCCGAGGCCCAGGACGAACAAGAGCACGGCCACGATGAGTTGGGCGCGTGACACGCGCGGCGGCCACAGCCCCTTCGCCAGCCGCTGACGCCCGGTCAGCTGCGGCTCGCCCGCCGGCTCCGGCCGGGGCTCCTGCGGCGCGGCCGCCCGGACCTCCGCCGGCAGCTCTTTGCGCAGCCCGTGCGCGGGCGCGGCGGCCCGCGGCGTCTCGCGGGGCTCGGGGCCCTGCGGAGTCCCGTCCGGGTTCATCGGCCTCACGCCCGGAAGACGTGCCGCCGGATGGCGGCGGCGTTGGAGAAGATCCGGATGCCGAGCACGACGACGACACCGGTCGACAGCTGCGCGCCCACGCCCAGCTTGTCGCCCAGGAAGACGATGAGCGCGGCCACGACGACGTTCGACAGGAACGACACGACGAACACCTTGTCGTCGAAGATGCCGTCCAGCATGGCGCGCAGCCCGCCGAACACCGCGTCGAGCGCAGCGACGACGGCGATCGGAAGGTAAGGCTCCACCACCGCCGGAACCTCGGGACGGATGAACAACCCGACCACGACTCCCACGACGAGGCCCAGTACGGCGATCACGATGTGCCCTTCTGCTCTGCTCTCGGCTGTGCTGTACGTACGATCACGCTGGGCGCGGCGGGGATCTTGACGTCGTCCTGCGTCGAAATGCTGTTCCGGATCCCGAAGTTCTCCGTCAGGGCGTGCAGGTACAACCCGTCGGAGCTGTTCTGGAACCGGGTGCTCAGCCGCTGTCCGTCCCCCACCGCGAGCACCGTGTACGGCGGCACCAGCGGTTTGTTGTCGACCAGTATCGCGTCACCGGCGGCCCGGATGGCGGACAGGGCGGTGAGCCGCTGTCCGTTGACGCTGACCGCTTCGGCGCCGGACTCCCACAGGCCGTTGACGACGCGCTGCATGTCGCGGTCGCGCACCCGTCCCGTGTCGGAGAAGTCGGCGCTCTCGCGCGGTCCGCCCGTCCCGCTCTGGGCCGACTTGGCGTCGTCGACGACGAGTTTGACGCCCGGTCCGTGCACGGCGAGCGCCCCGGACAGCATCCCCACCAACTCGCCCTGCTCGCCACCGTGTTTCCGCAGTGCCTCGCGCTGCTTGGCGCCCACGTCGGTACGGAGCGAGTCGACCTGGCCCTCCAGCTTGTCGGCGGAGTCGCTCTCCCGGTCGATGCGGTCGATCAGCTCGTCGCGTTCCTTGGCCACGACCGGCGCCGCGATCCGGGCCTGCGCGGCCCCGACAGTGACGACCAGCGCGGCCAGCACCAGGCCGGCAGCGAGTCCCAGCTTCGCCCGCAGCGTCTTCGGCAGCCCGCTCTGCCCCGCGGCCCGCTTGCGGGCCGCGGCCTCCGCGTACCCGTCGTCCAGGCTGTGGTCCATCACGTTGGTCAGCAGCGACATGGACGCATCGGGGCGCGTGAGGCGCTTGGGGCTGCTCCGAACGGGGTGCTGCTGCGGCATGCCGCACATCGTCGCACGTCGGGCCCGCTACCTCCGAATGGCCCCACGGACGGGCCGGTCACCGCCCTGCTGGGGGGTGACCGGCCCGTCGCCGGCTCAGCGGCCGGCGCTGTCCACGACGGCCGTCCACTCGTCGAGGAGCTGCTGCGCGGAGGCGTCGTCGGGGCCCTCCGCCCACAGGTGGGTGACGGCCTCGGCCGGGTCGGGCAGCACCATGACCCAGCGTCCGTCGGCCTCCACGACCCGTACGCCGTCGGTGGTGTCCACGGAGCGGTCACCGGCCTCTTCGACGACCCGCCGCATGACGAGTCCCTTGACGGCCCACGGTGTCGCGAGGTCCCGCTTGAGGACGTGCGCCCGCGGGATCCGCGCGTCGATCTGGCTCAGGGTGAGCTGGGTCCGCGCGACCAGTCCGAGGAGCCGGACGAACGCGGCGGTGCCGTCGAACACGCTGCTGAACTCGGGCACGATGAATCCGCCGCGCCCGTCGCCGCCGAAGATGGTCCCGTCGTCGCGTCCCACGCGTGTGAGGTCGTCGGGCGACGTCGTCGTCCACTCCACCTGCGTCCCGTGGTACGCGGCGACCTGCTCCGCGATCCGGGTGGTGGTGACGGGCAGCGCGACCCGTCCGCTGCGGCGGTCGGCGGCCACGAGGTCGAGCATCACCAGCAGTGCCCGGTCGTCCTCGACGATCCGCCCCTTCTCGTCGACGAGCGACAGCCGCTCACCGACCGGGTCGAACCGGACGCCGAAGTCGGCCCGCGCCGACGCGACGATCTCTCCGAGCCGGACCAGCCCCGACCGCCGGGCGTCGGCGGTCTCCGTGGGCCGCGACTCGTCGAGCCCCGGGTTGATGGTCAGCGAGTCGACACCGAGCCGCCCCAGCAGGCTCGGCAGCACCAGGCCGGCGCTGCCGTTGGAGGCGTCGACGACGACCTTGAGGCCCGCGTCGGCGATCCCCTTGGTGTCGACGTTCCTGAGCAGCGATCCGGTGTACGAGTCGAAGACGCTGGAGGGGAAGTGCAGGTCCCCGATCTCGCCGGGGAACGCCCGGCGGTACTCCTGGCGGGCGTACACGCGGTCGAGCTTGCGCTGGCTGCCCTGCGAGAGGTCGGCGCCGCGCTCGTCGAAGAACATGATGTCGACGGAGTCCGGCACCCCGGGCGTCGTCCGGATCATGATTCCGCCGGCGCTGCCCCGGGCCGTCTGCTGGCGCGCCACGGGCAGCGGCACGTTCTCCAGGTCCCGTACGTCGATGGCGCTGGCCTGCAAGGCGGAGATGACCGCCCGCTTGAGCGCTCGGGCGCCGCGGGAGTGGTCTCGGGCGGTGGTGACGGTGGACCCCTTCTTCAGGGTCGTCGCGTAGGCCCCCGCGAGCCGTACCGCCAGCTCGGGCGTGATCTCGACGTTGAGGATGCCGGAGACGCCGCGGGCCCCGAACAGATGGGCCTGTCCGCGGGACTCCCAGATCACCGACGTGTTGACGAAGGCACCGGCTTCGATCGTCTTGAACGGGTAGACCCGCACATTGCCCTGGATGATCGATTCCTCGCCGACGAGGCATTCGTCGCCGATGACGGCGCCGTCCTCGATCCGGGCGGCGCGCATGATGTCGGTGTTCTTGCCGACGACGCAGCCGCGCAGATTGCTGTGCTGGCCGATGTACACGTTGTCGTGGACGACGGCCTTGTGGAGGAAGGCCCCGCTCTTCACGACGACGTTGGAGCCGACGACGGTGTGTTCGCGGATCTCCACATCGGCTTCGACCTTGGCGTAGTCGCCGATGTAGAGGGGTCCGCGCAGTACGGCGTCGGGGTGCACCTCGGCTCCCTCGGCGACCCAAACCCCCGGAGAGATCTCGAAGCCGTCGAGTTCGACGTCGACCTTTCCTTCGAGCACGTCAGCCTGGGCCTTCACGTAGCTCTCGTGGGTACCGACGTCCTCCCAGTACCCCTCGGCCACGTACCCGTAGACCGGCTTGCCCTCCTTCATCAGCTGCGGGAAGACGTCACCGGACCAGTCGACGGGCACGTCCGCTTCGACGTAGTTGAAGACCTCGGGCTCCATCACGTAGATGCCCGTGTTCACGGTGTCGGAGAAGACCTGACCCCAGGTCGGCTTCTCCAGGAACCGCTCGACCTTTCCCTCTTCATCGACGATGGTGATGCCGAATTCGAGAGGGTTGGGCACGCGCGTCAGGCATACGGTGACGAGCGCGCCCTTTTCCTTGTGGAAATTGATGAGCTCGGTGAGGTCGAAATCGGTCAGAGCGTCACCGGAGATCACGAGGAAGGCGTCGTCCTTCAGCGCCTCCTCCGCGTTCTTCACGCTGCCGGCGGTGCCGAGTGGCTTCTCCTCGTTGGCATAGGTGAGCTCCATTCCGAGCTCCTCGCCATCGCCGAAATAGTTCTTGACGAGTGACGCCAGGAACTGGACGGTGACTACGGTTTCGCTGAGCCCATGCCGCTTGAGCAACCTGAGCACGTGCTCCATGATCGGGCGGTTGGCCACGGGCAGGAGCGGCTTGGGCATACTCGAGGTCATGGGGCGAAGGCGTGTGCCTTCGCCTCCGGCCATCACGACGGCCTTCATGTCGGAAGCGTCCTCCTCTAAGAGACGACGGTCCAGCCGACTGTGCTCGTCAAGTATCGCCCATCACCATGAGGAGCGGGAGCGACCTGGCCTCACCTACGCGCAGTGGCGAGCTCAATCGGCTGCGGCGTCCGCTTTGACAACTCGGCGGACTTGGACCACATAGAGGATCCCTGCCCACCAATACAGGGTTGTACCCCATCCGGCGAACGCCCATCCGAAAATAGCAGCGAGTTCATGGATCCAGCCACTTCCGTCACTGAGCAGCAAGAGCGGGAAGGCATACATCAGGTTGAAGGTGGCCGCCTTGCCGAGGAAGTTCACCTGGGGCGGCGGATAGCCGTGCCGCCGGAGGATCCCCACCATCACCAGAAGGACCAGTTCCCGCGCCACCAGTGCAGCCGTCAACCAGATGGGGAGAATCTCGCGCCAGGTCAGCCCGACCAGGGTGGATAGAATGTAGAGCCGGTCCGCGGCGGGGTCGAGCAGCCGGCCGAGGCTGCTGATCTGATTCCAGCGACGTGCGAGCTTCCCGTCGAGATAGTCGCTGATACCGCTCAGCGCGAGGACGAGCAGCGCCCATCCGTCGCTCTTCGGCCCGCCGAACTCCGGCCTGAGGATCAGCCACAGGAACAGGGGTACGCCGACGAGCCTCGCCATGCTGAGGATGTTGGGGATGGTGAGGACCCGGTCTGTCTGGACACGGGTCTCCTGGACCTCCACCCGGGGGCCTCCTGGGTCATTAAGCCAACGATGCCCCCTGACTTTACCCTCAGCCCTGCCCGGCGGACGCGAGGGGCCCCCTGGAACGCAGAAAACCCCCGCGCCGATGGCACGGGGGTTTTCTCCAAATTTTGTTCGGCGGCGTCCTACTCTCCCACAGGGTCCCCCCTGCAGTACCATCGGCGCTGTAAGGCTTAGCTTCCGGGTTCGGAATGTAACCGGGCG
>NZ_JBIVKH010000008.1:0-318680 GCF_044750685.1 Streptomyces sp. NPDC088785 | reverse complement strand
TACATTCCGAACCCGGAAGCTAAGCCTTACAGCGCCGATGGTACTGCAGGGGGGACCCTGTGGGAGAGTAGGACGCCGCCGAACAAATTTTGAAGGAAACCCCCGTGCCATCGGCACGGGGGTTTTCTGTTTTCTGGCGTCGTAAGGTCGACTTATGCGCTACGAACTGGTCGTCTTCGACAATGACGGTGTGCTCGTCGACAGTGAGCCCCTCTCCAATACGCTGCTGGCCGGCTATCTCACCGAACTCGGGCATCCGACGTCGTACGAGGACTCCCTGCGCGACTACATGGGCGCCGCCCTGCACCGCGTACACGACGTGGTCTACGAGCGGACCGGGGAACGGCTGCCCGCGGACTTCGACGACGTGTTCCACGAGCGGGTGTTCAGCGCGTTCGAGCGGGAACTCCAGCCGGTCCCCGGGGTCGTGGAGGTGCTGGAGAAGCTGACCGCCGACGGAGTGCCGTACTGCGTGGCCTCCTCGGGAAGCCATCAGCGGATCCGGGTCGGGCACCGGACGGCCGGGCTCGACCGGTGGTTCGGGGAGGAGCGGGTCTTCAGCTCCGAGGACGTCGGGCGGGGAAAGCCGGCGCCCGACCTCTTCCTGTACGCCGCCGAGCGGATGGGAGTGGCCCCCGAGAAGTGTGTGGTCATCGAGGACAGCCCGCTCGGGGTGCGGGCCGCCGTCGCCGCCGGGATGGCGGTCTACGGGTTCACCGCCATGACACCGGCCGAGAAGCTCCGGGGCGCCGACCGGCTGTTCGGCGATATGCGTGAGTTGGCCGGACTCCTGGCCTGATCCCGGGAGGTGCCCCGGTAATTGGGTGCTTGATCTATCTACCCAGCGGTAGGCCGGGCGCATACGCTGAGCCGCCATGACCGATGGGAACGCAGGCATAACAGGTGCGATGCGGTGGGGCCGCAGAGCGCTGGGATTCAGCTTCTTCGCCCAAGGAGCGGCGTTCGCGCTGCTGGTGACCCGGATTCCGGCCATTCAGGACCAGTACGGGATCTCGGACGGACTGCTTCCCGTCTTCCTCGCCGCCGTGCCGATCCTCGCCGGGGTCAGCAGCGTCTGCACCGAGCAGCTCGTGAAACGGGTGCGGCCCAGCCAGGTGCTGCGCTGGGCCCAGCCCGTGGTGCTGCTGGCCCTGCTCGGCGTCGGCGCCGGGGACACCCTGGTCGAGGTCGCCGTCGCGCTCGCCGGGTTCGGCCTGGCCGTGGGCGCGCTCGACGCGTCGATGAACATGCTCGGCGTCAGCCTGCAACACGCCTACGGGCGCAGCATCATGCTCGGGTTCCACGCCGCGTACAGCCTCGGCGGCATCGTCGGGGCGTCGGTCGCGTGGGCCGGGGCGCACTGGGACCTGACGCTGTTCGTGTCCTACCTGCCGGTCGCCGCCGTGCTGCTGCCGCTCTGCCTGATCGGCAGCCGGTGGTACGCGGACGCCCGCGGCGCGGCGGACGCGGCGGCCGAGGCCGAGCGGGAGCAGAGCGGCCGGCTCGTGTTCAAGCTGCTGCTGCCGCTGTGCCTGGTGATGGCGTTCGCCTACATCGGCGACTCGACCGTCTCCAACTGGAGCGCCAAGTACCTCCAGGACGTGCTGGGCAGCTCGGAGCAGCTGTCCACGGTCCCGTACAACGTCTACATGGTGATGACCCTCGTGGGGCGCGCCGTGGGCGATGTGGGGGTGCGGCGGTTCGGGCCCGTGGCGGTCGTGCGGGTCGGGACCGTCGTCGCGGCCGCCGGATTCGGTGTGGTGGCCGCGGCGCCCGGGCCGGGGGTCGGGATGCTCGGCTTCACCCTGCTGGGGCTCGGGCTGTGCGTGATCGTGCCGCAGACCTTCGCCGCGGCCGGCCGGCTGTTCCCCGGGGCGTCCGACGCGGCCGTCGCGCGGCTCAATATCTTCAACTACGTTGGTTTTCTGGTCGGATCGCCGCTCGTGGGCGCTTTGGGCGATGCGTGGAGCTATCGCGGGGCGATGCTCGTGCCGATGGTGTTGGTGCTGGTGACCCTGGTGTACGCCCCGTCGTTCGGCAGGGGCGGCGACCGATACGGTGGCGGGCATGAGCGGCCGCGTGCAGTTGATGTGGGACCCAGCGGTAGCGGGGTATGACTTCGGGCCCGGGCATCCGATGGACCCGGTCCGCCTCGAACTGACCCGGAGCCTGGTGGGCGCCTTCGGGCTCGACCGGGGCCCGGACCTGGAGGTCGTGGCCGCGGCCCGGGCCGGGCAGTCCACGCTCCGGCTCGTGCACCGCGAGGACTACGTGGCGGCGGTCAAGGCCGCCTCCCTCGATCCGGGCGCCGCCGATCCCGCGTACGGCCTGGGGACCGCCGACGATCCGGCCTTCGCCGGGATGCACGAGGTGTCCGCGCTGATCGCCGGGCAGTCCGTGGGCGCCGCCGAGGCCGTGTGGCGCGGGGACGCGCTGCACGCGGTGAACTTCGCCGGCGGGCTGCACCACGCGATGCCGGGCGCCGCGTCCGGGTTCTGCGTGTACAACGACGCGGCGCTGGCCATCGCGCGCCTCCTGGAGCTGGGCGTCGAGCGGGTCGCGTACGTCGACGTGGACGTGCACCACGGGGACGGCGTCCAGGCCGCGTTCTGGGAGGACCCGCGCGTGCTGACCGTCTCGCTGCACGAGCATCCCCGCACCCTCTTCCCGCAGACCGGGTGGCCCGAGGAGACCGGCGCCGACGGGGCCGCCGAGGGGACCGCCGTCAATGTCGCGCTGCCGGCCGGGACCGGGGACGCCGGCTGGCTGCGGGCGTTCCACGCCGTGGTGCCGGAGCTGCTCGCCGAGTTCCGGCCGCAGGTGCTGGTCACCCAGCACGGCGCCGACACGCACTTCGAGGACCCGCTCGCGCACCTCGCGGTGTCGCTCGACGCGCAGCGGGCCGTGCAGGTGGCCTGCCACGGCCTGGCGCACACGTACGCCGACGGGAAGTGGGTCGCGCTCGGGGGCGGCGGCTACGCCGTCGTCGACGTCGTGCCGCGCTCCTGGACGCATCTGGTGGCCGTCGCCGCCGGGCGGGACATCGCCCCCGAGACCGTGATCCCGGAGTCGTGGCGGCAGGAAGTGTTCGCCCGCACCCGGCAGTTGGCCCCCGGCCGGATGACCGACGGGCGGTGGCCCGTGGAGTTCCGGGAGTGGGAGGAGGGGTACGACCCCGCCGACCGGCTGGACCAGGCGATTCTGGCCACGCGGAAGGCCGCGTATCCCCTCCGGGGGCTGCTGGCCTGAGAGCCGGGTTACTCCGACTGTGCGGTGTTTTGGGGTTTTGGGGGTGCCGCGGGGGCCAATGGGCGAGCATCGCAAGGGTGTTGAGCACCGGCGCCCTGCGCGCGCATCTGTTGGCGGCTCGGCTTGCCGGGCCCGTGGCGACCTCCCGTGAGGAGAGTCTGCGCAGTTACCGGCTCTTCGAGGCGCGGGACCCGCGCGTCCTGCTCGGGCTCGATCCCGAGTGGGCCTGGGGGCAGCGTGATCTGCTGGCCCTCATGGCCGACCGGTGCGGGGTGTCGCCGGATCCCGGACACACCTCGGGGTGCGACATCATCGATCCAGAACGTACGCTGGCGGCGCTCGACGCCTTCGGCGACCGGCTCGGCAGGGCCGCCGACACACGTACGCCCGTGCTCATCGGGACGGGACACCCCCATCGGCTGCTCGGTTTCTACGCCTCCTTGGCCAGTGCCCTGTCGGCGGCGGGCTGTCCTGTCCTCACCCCCGCGCAGGGTCTCCGTGTCGACATAACGACCCGGTTCGGCCTACGCACGTACAACCTTGACTACGCACGGGGCGTCGCGCTGGTGCGCGAACCGGACGCCCGGCCGCCCGGGAGCGAGACCGGCGCGCACACCCACTCGCCCCTCCCGGTTCGTACCGCTCTGACCGCTCTCGCGGATGCCGGGGAGCCCCTGCCGGGGCTGGTCGTGGGGGACCACGGATGGGTCTGCGGTGCAGGTCAGTTGGGGTTCGACGCCATCGGGCTGGCCGATACGGACGATCCCGCGCTGTTCGTCGGTGAGGCGGAGGGGCAGGTGTCCGTCGTCGTTCCGCTTGATGACGCTGTGCGGTCTGATTACTACCGACCGCTTACTCGCTATGTACTCAATCGAGCGTGTCTGTCACAGTAGGCGGCCGATCGCTGCTCCTCTTCCCCACTCGCACCACACGCCCCTACATTGGGTGTGAGCACGCAACGACGTTGAGTCACCGGAAGGGGAAGCCGGTGGCCGTCGAGTGCGGAAGGTTCAGGTGTGACATGGCTGCTGGTGAGACCAGGCCTCTGAACGAGGTGCAATTCCTGACCGTGGCGGAAGTCGCTTCGGTCATGCGAGTGTCCAAGATGACCGTGTACCGGTTGGTGCACAGCGGTCATCTGCCCGCCATCCGGGTCGGCAGGAGTTTCCGCGTCCCGGAGCAAGCGGTTCACGAGTACCTCCGCGAGTCCTATGTGGGGGTGGATGCGGGCTGATCCACAGCCGGCGAGACCCTCGATTTCGGGCTCGGTGCTCAGGCGGGGTAGGCTGGCCCCCCGTAGGTCGTGTGGGCCCCAATGCAGCCCCGCACCGAGTGATGGTCCCCGCATTGCGGGGCTTGTCCGAGAAGTGAGCGAGGGTAGTCGTGGGCTCTGTTATCAAGAAGCGCCGTAAGCGGATGGCGAAGAAGAAGCACCGCAAGCTGCTGAAGCGCACCCGCGTGCAGCGTCGCAACAAGAAGTAAGCGTCTGCTGCGTCAAGCGCGTCACTGTGGCCCTCCCACCAACCGGTGGGAGGGCCACAGTGCATTGGGGCGGACCGGGCCGTGCCGGGCCCGCTGATGTACGTACGGCTGTGGCTGTCGTCACTTCATGCAGCCTGCGGTCATCACAGCGCAACACCGAACCGCTAACGTGAGGCCCGAGCAGTCAGGGCGGAGCGCGGCGAGGCGGGGACGGAAGGTAGGCGCTGATCTTGGGCAAGGTCGTGCTCGTGACCGGGGCGGCCCGGCAGCTGGGGGGCCGGTTCGTCCGGCGGGTCCAGCGGGAGCCGGACGTGGAGCGGGTCATCGCGGTGGACGCCGTGCCGCCCGCGCACCATCTGGGCGGGGCGGATTTCCTCCAGGCCGACATCCGGCAGCCGGCGATCGGGCGGGTGCTCGCCGAGCACTCCGTGGACACCGTCGTGCACCTGGACGTCACCGGGACGCCGCTGGCCAGCGGCGGGCGCGGGTCCCTCAAGGAGACCAACGTCATCGGCACGATGCAGCTGCTCGGCGCCTGTCAGAAGGCGCCCAGTGTGCGGCGGCTCGTGGTGAAGTCCAGTACGAACGTGTACGGGTCCGCGCCGCGCGACCCGGCCGTCTTCACCGAGACCACGCCGCCCAAGTCGCTGCCGAGCGGCGGGTTCGCCAAGGACACCGTCGAGGTCGAGGGGTACGTGCGCGGGTTCGCCCGGCGCCGGCCCGACGTCGCCGTGTGCGTGCTGCGGTTCGCCAACATCCTCGGGCCGACCGTCGACACACCGCTCGCCCAGTACTTCGCGCTGCCCGTCCTGCCGACCGTGTTCGGGTACGACCCGCGGTTGCAGTTCGTGCACGAGGACGACGTCATCGAGGTGCTGCGGATCGCCTCGCACGAGCCGCGGCGCGCCACCCTGAACAGCGGGACCTTCAACATCGCCGGGGACGGGGTGCTGCTGCTCTCGCAGTGTTCGCGCCGGCTCGGCCGCCCGACCGTGCCGGTCCTGCTGCCGGCCGTCACCTGGGTCGGCGGCGCGCTGCGTACGCTGGGGGCGACGGACTTCTCGCCCGAGCAGATCCGGTTGCTCACGCACGGGCGGGTGGTGTCGACGGTTCAGATGCGCGAGACGCTGGGGTTCCGGCCCGCGTACACGACCGCGGAGGCCTTCGCGGACTTCGTACGGGGCCGGGGGCCCGGTCTGCTGCCGCCCCAGGCCCTGGCGTCAGCCGTGGACAGGGTGGCCGCGCTGCCCTTCCTGGGCGGTGCCGGGGCACCGAGCCGCCCACCGACGCAGAGCGCCAACTGAGGAGCGCATCAACGATGGCGGATGCCAAGGTCATTCCGTTCGACGACGACAGGTCGCGGGGGGCGGCCGGCAAGGCTCCCGCACGCCGCAGGGGCCCGTCCGGCCGGCGCAGGGGCGACACCGCGGCCGTGCGCGAGGTGGCGGCCGTGCCCGAGCCGCAGCCGTCGCCCGACGCGTCCGGCGCGTCCGGCGCGTCCCGCGCGTCCGGCGCGGAGGCGGACGGCGCCGGTGCGGACCCGGCGGCGCCGTCGCGGGGCTGGGACCGCAGGATCGCCGGCGGCCTCGCCTTCCTGCGGCGCCGGATCACCGGGGACTACGACGTCGACGAGTTCGGCTACGACAAGGAACTCACCGACCAGGTCCTGATGTCGCTGCTGCGGCCCCTGGCCCAGAAGTACTTCCGGGTCGAGGTGAAGGGCATCGAGAACATCCCGTCCGAGGGCGGGGCGCTGATCGTCTCCAACCACTCCGGGACGCTGCCGCTGGACGGCCTGATGATGCAGGTCGCCGTGCACGACCATCACCCCGAGGGCCGCCATGTGCGGCTGCTCGCGGCCGACCTGGTCTTCATGCTGCCGGTCGTCAACGAGCTGGCCCGCAAGGCCGGGCACACGCTGGCCTGCGCGGAGGACGCCCAGCGGCTGCTGGAGGGCGGCGAGCTGGTCGGCGTCATGCCGGAGGGCTTCAAGGGCATCGGCAAGCCGTTCAGCGAGCGGTACAAGCTCCAGCGGTTCGGCCGCGGCGGCTTCGTCTCGACCGCGCTGCGCGCCGGCACCCCGATCGTGCCGTGCTCGATCGTCGGCGCGGAGGAGATCTACCCGATGGTCGGCAACGCCAAGACCCTGGCGCGGGTGCTGGGCTTCCCGTACTTCCCGGTCACGCCGACGTTCCCGTGGCTGGGGCCGCTGGGCGCGGTGCCGCTGCCGACGAAGTGGACGATCCAGTTCGGGGAGCCGATCGCGACGGACGGGTATCCGCCGGAGGCGGCCGAGGACCCGATGCTGATGTTCAACCTGACGGACCAGGTGCGCGAGCAGATCCAGCACACGCTGTACAAGCTGCTGGTGCAGCGCCGGTCGGTGTTCTTCTGATCGGGCTTCTGACCGTTGTGCTGTTCCCGCGTACGCGGCAGGGCCCGGGGCGGTGTGCCCCGGGCCCTGCCGCGTACGGTGCGGTGGCGCTAGTCGGCGTCCTCGCTGTCGATGCCCAGGCCGGGGAGCAGGCCCGGCAGGAGCGGGGGCAGGGTGACGTCCGGCTTGGCCGGGCCGGTGGTGCCGTCGCTTGACCTGCCCTCGGACGGGGTGGGGGTCGACACGTCCTTCGGGGGGTCGAGCAGGCCGCCGGTGGTCTCGCCCAGCAGGCCGTCGTCCTTGCCGCTGCTGGAGCTGGACGGCTTGGGTTTGGCCGAGGACGGGTGCCGGTCGTGGCCCGTGGTCCCGGACGGCGACGACCGCTCGGTGCCGGGCGTGTCCGCGGTGGTGGAGCCGCCCCGCTCCGTGCCGCCCCGGTGGCTGCTCTGGCCGGGGGGCCGGGGCAGCAGCGAGCGCAGCGGATCGACCTCTTCGTCTATGGCGGCGAAGACCGAACTCACCTGGTCGCGTACGTCACCGAGCTGGACCGGGAGCTTGTCGCTGAGCGCGGACCAGCTCTTGCGGTGCGATTCGGCGAAGGCGGAGAGGGCCTGGATCGGCCCGAGCGAGCCGTCCCGCTTGTAGGCCGCGCTGAGCAGCTTGTGCCCCTCCGACGCGTCGTACCGCATGCCCGACAGGGCGCGGCGGACCTCACCCACGGACTCGTGGTCGAGGTGTCCGGTGCGGCCGCGGTCCATGAGCCGACGGGCCTCGTTCAGCCGCGTCGACGCCTGGTCCAGATAGATCTGGCCGCGGTCCGAGTCGCCGTCGGCCATGCCCAGCTTGAGGTCCTCCATGCCGCGCTTGAGGCCGTAGAGGTGGTCACCGGGCAGCGCGTTCGAACTCGCGGCCGCCACGCCGCCGAACGCGCCCGCGGCCACGCCGACGGTCAGCCCGCCCGCGGCGATGCCCTTGGTGATGCGGGAGCGGGGCCGCAGCTTCCGCAACGGGCCGGCGCGATGTGCGCCCTTGGCCTTCGCCGACCGCTGTTCCGGTACGGCTGGGCCCGGCGCTCCCTCCGCGAACATGGCCTCCATGGCGGCGACGAGCTGGGCTCGCTGCACCACTTTGACCTCGGGGTCGAGCTCCGGTTTCGGCAGTTCGCCGAGGCCTTCGGCAAGGGTCAGAAGTCTGCCCTGCTCGGACTGCTCGGACGGGGCGGCCGGTTCTTCCGGCTGCTGCGCCACCGCGTCCTGGGCGGACTCGTCCCCCAGGGCCTGGGCGAAGGCGTTCGCCCGCCGGTGTGCCGAGACATGTGCGATCACTGGCGGCACCTCCTCTCGTCATGACGGTCGACTCCCCAGGTGGTCCTGGGGTTGCACACCGAAACAGCTTGCACACGATCGAGTGAGTGAAACCGATCCGGATGTGACCACAGGGAGCCTGCATCCCGCACAACGAGCGGCGCGGCACTTGGGTTACGGACCGACGGATGATCCGACCGCGATCGCATCCCTCCCTCACAGAAGGTGAGTTGGAGGATGCGGATCGTGACGGTCGGTCAGCGGGCGTCGTCGGGGAGGAGCCGGGCGAGGGTGCGGACGGCCCGGTACTGGAGGGTCTTGATCGCTCCCTCGTTCTTGCCCATGACGCGGGCGGTCTCGGCGACGGACAGCCCCTGGAGGAAGCGGAGCGTCACGCACTCCTGCTGCTGCGGGTTCAGCCGGCGCACGGCTTCGAGCAGGGCCGCGTTCGACAAGGACTCCAGGACGGAGTCCTCGGGGGAGCGCTCCACCTCGTTCGCGTCCAGCATCTCGCCCGTGGTGACCTCCAGGCGGAAGCGGCTGGACTTGAAGTGGTCGGCCACCAGATTGCGCGCGATCGTCACCAGCCAGGCGCCGAAGTCGCGGCCCTGCCAGGTGAACGTGCCGATCCGGCGCAGGGCGCGCAGGAAGGTCTCGCTGGTGAGGTCCTCGGCCGTGGCCTTCCCGCCCACGCGGTAGTAGATGTACCGGTAGACGGTGTCGCTGTACTGGTCGTACAGGCGCCCGAACGCGTCGGCCTCACCGCCCTGGGCGCGCTCGACCAGGTCCATCATCCGCGCGCTGTCGCTGTCCGCGGCGGGGCGGCGGGCGGTGGAAGTGCCGGACGTGCCGGCCGCGCCGGAGCGCGCTCGTCTGCCCGCCGTGGCCGCGCCGCTGTCGGCCATCGCGAAGCATGGTCGGGCGGGCGCAGGGACGGCGAGGGCGGGGACGGCGTACGCGGTGGGGACGAAGCCGCGCAAACGGTCGACGACCGTTGCGCGCAGCGTAGCCAGGCCCGAGGCGTCAACCCCGACGTGTTGAAACACGGGACTCCCAGAGGCAGAGCTTCCATCACGTGCAGTGCCGGACCGTTCACTCGTCGTACTGACGAGTGGGTACCGGAATGCGTCTGAGGAGAATAACGCTTCGTGCAGGGAGCGCTACACCCAGTTGCTCAAATCACCGATTACGTCACTTCTGTAGCTGTTCGACGGCGGTTCAAGCACCGGAGAGTGACCATTTGTTGATCGGATCAGGTCATGTTCCGGCAGCGCTCGTGACGCGTTGTGGCCGAGTGGTATCTGCGTGACTGGCCGCGCCCGGTGCCGGGTAAGACGTTCGGAATGCGCTGCGGGGAGGGTCAGCGGCGGCGGCGCTGGAGCGCGATGACGGCCGCGGTGCCGCCCGCGACGGCGCCGAGGCCGGCCGCCGCCGGGATGCCGACCCGGGCCGCCTTGCGACCGGTGCGGTAGTCGCGCAGCCGCCAGTCCCGCTCCTTGGCGTGGGCGCGGAGCTTGGCGTCCGGGTTGATCGCGTACGGGTGCCCGACGAGGGAGAGCATCGGGATGTCGTTGTGGGAGTCGCTGTACGCGGCGCAGCGGCCCAGCTCCAGGCCCTCGGCGGCGGCCAGCGCGCGGACGGCCTCCGCCTTCGCGGGGCCGTGCAGCGGCTCACCGACCAGCCGGCCCGTGTAGACCCCGCCGATGGACTCGGCGACCGTGCCCAGGGCGCCGGTCAGGCCCAGACGGCGGGCGATCACCGTGGCGATCTCCACCGGGGCGGCCGTGACCAGCCACACCTTCTGGCCGGCGTCCAGGTGGGCCTGGGCGAGGGCGCGGGTGCCGGGCCAGATCCGCTCCGCCATGTACTCGTCGTAGATCTCCTCGCCGATGGACATCAGCTCCGAGACCCGGTGGCCCTTGACGATGGACAGGGCGCTGTTCTGCGCGTCCTGCATGTGCTCGGGGTCCTCTATGCCGGCGATCCGGAACCACGCCTGCTGCCAGGCGAACCGGGTCAGCTCGCGGCGCTGGAAGAACTTCCGCTTGTACAGGCCGCGGCCGAAGTGGAAGATCGCGGCGCCCTGCATCACCGTGTTGTCCAGGTCGAAGAAGGCCGCGGCCTTGTCGTCGCCGACGACCGGGAAGTCCGGTTCCTGGTCCTTCGGGCCCGGCGGCGCCTGGGTCTCCAGGTCCTCCAGCTCCAGGGAGGACTTGCGGGCGGCCTCCGCCGAAGCCTCGCCTGCCAGCACGCTCCGCGCGGTGGCGGAGCGCCTACGGGGTGTGAGCCATCCGAGAGCGGCCATGGCGTGAGCATAGCCAGTTTGTTCGGTGGTTCCGGAGTCGAGCGGATTTCGGGAAGCTGTCGCTCTGTGAAATCCGGGCGTCGGGAAGGGCACGGAACTGGGGCCAGAATGGCCGGTATGAGTCCCATCTTTCGCCGGAACGAGAAGAAGAATCCAGCCGACCGGGTGGTCACGCTGATCGGGAAACCGGAGTGCCATCTGTGTGACGACGCACAGGAGGTGATCGAGAAGGTCTGCGCCGAGCTCGGCGCGTCCTGGGAGAAGAAGGACATCACCGAGGACGCGGAGCTGTACCGCCTCTACTGGGAACAGATCCCGGTCGTCCTCGTGGACGGGGCGCAGCACGACTTCTGGCGCGTGCAGGAGGAGCGGCTGCGGCGGGCGCTGACGGGCTGAGCGCGGGCCGGCCTGGGTGCGGGGCCGTCGCACACGTCACTGACCGACGAGTCCAAACGGCCCCGGAAGTCGCTTAGGATCGAGGGCGGTTTTGGTCTCGGGGGCGTGGATCGTAAGGAGTGTGTGCGGTTTTGCCCCCAACAGGTGAGCAACGAAGCTGCCTGCGCGCCGGTTCCACCGGAGCGCGCCGGGGGCGCGTGACCCCGGTCACGTTGGCCGGGCAAATCGGACACCATCTTTGTGCACGCGTTCACAAAGACATAGCCTGCATTCGACGGGGCGGTCTGGGAACGAACGGCCGCCTACAGCCCCGCTCTACCCGCAGGAGCACCGTGGCAACTGGCCGAACTCACCGACCGGCGACCCGCAGCCGAGGGATTCCCGAGGCCACCGTCGCCAGGCTTCCGCTGTACCTCCGAGCCCTGACCGCACTGTCGGAGCGCTCGGTGCCCACGGTCTCCTCCGAGGAGCTCGCGGCCGCGGCGGGGGTCAACTCCGCGAAGCTGCGCAAGGACTTCTCGTACCTCGGCTCGTACGGGACCCGTGGCGTCGGCTACGACGTCGAGTATCTCGTCTACCAGATCTCGCGCGAGCTGGGCCTCACCCAGGACTGGCCGGTCGTGATCGTCGGTATCGGCAACCTCGGCGCGGCGCTCGCCAATTACGGCGGCTTCGCCTCCCGCGGCTTCCGGGTCGCCGCGCTCATAGACGCCGACCCCGCGATGGCCGGCAAGCCGGTCGCCGGGATGGCCGTGCGGCACACCGACGAGCTCGAGAAGATCATCGACGACAACGGCGTCTCCATCGGCGTCATCGCGACCCCGGCGGGCGCCGCGCAGCAGGTCTGCGACCGGCTCGTCGCCGCCGGTGTCACGTCCATCCTGAACTTCGCGCCGACCGTGCTGTCCGTCCCGGACGGGGTGGACGTGCGCAAGGTCGACCTCTCCATCGAGCTCCAGATCCTCGCCTTCCACGAGCAGCGCAAGGCCGGCGAGGGCGCGCTCGACGCGGAGAGCCCCGCCGAGGGCGCCGTCGGCGTCGAGGGCCCGGCCGCCAAGGTCACCAAGCCCACCGCCGCGGCGGAGAAGAACCGCAAGGGACCCGACGGGGACGTGCCCGCCGTGATGCCGGCATGAGTCTCCTCGTCGTCGGGCTGAGCCACCGCAGCGCCCCGGTCAGCGTCCTGGAGCGGGCCGCGCTCACCGCGGACGCCCAGGCCAAGCTGGTCCAGGACACCCTCGCCGCCGAACCGGCCGCCGAGGCCGCGGTGCTCGCCACCTGCAACCGCATCGAGCTGTACGCGGACGTCGACAAGTTCCACGCCGGTGTCGCCGAGCTGTCGACGCTGCTCGCGCAGCACAGCGGAGTGGGGCTCGACGAGCTCACGCCCCATCTGTACGTGCACTATGAGGACCGGGCGGTGCACCACCTGTTCTCGGTGGCGTGCGGGCTCGACTCGATGGTCGTGGGCGAGGGCCAGATCCTCGGCCAGATCAAGGACACCCTCGCGCGCGCCCAGGAGCTGGCCTCCGCGGGCAAGCTCCTCAACGACCTGTTCCAGCAGGCGCTGCGGGTCGGCAAGCGGGCCCACTCGGAGACCGGCATCGACCGCGCCGGCCAGTCGCTGGTCACCTTCGGCCTCGAACAGCTCGCGCTGGGGCGGCCGGTGGCGGACTGGGCGGCCGGCAAGCGCGCCCTGGTCATCGGCGCCGGATCGATGTCGTCGCTGGCCGCCGCCACGCTGGCGCGCGCCGGGGTCGCCGAGGTCGTCGTCGCCAACCGGACCGCCGAGCGCGCCGACCGGCTCGTCGCCCTCCTCCGGGAGAACCACGGACCCGGCGCGCGCGGCGGCCTCGCCGCCCGGGCGGTCGCCATGGACGCGGTGGCGGACGAACTGACACGTGCCGACGTCGCCATCTCCTGCACCGGCGCCACCGGGCTGGTGCTGACCGGCGACGCGGTCCGCGCGGCCGTCGCCGGACGCACCCCGACCGCGGGCACCGACGTGCCCGCCGCCCCGGCCCCCGGCACGGGCCGGACCGTCGCCGACGCCGGTCCTGCCGAGGTGGTCCGCGGCGGGTTCTCCGTCGAGGGCGAGGCCGCCGTCGCCGGGATGGACGCCGCCGAGCTGGAGCAGCACGGCGCCTGGGTGGAGAACGCGCCGGGCCGCCGGGTGCAGCCCGCCGAGACCCCCGGGACGTCCGAGGCGGACGCCATCGCGGCGCTGGCCGCCGTGGGCCGCGTCCCGGAGATGCGCCGCGAGCGGGTCCCCGAGCCCGCGCGCGACGTCGCGCTGGCCCTGCTGGACCTGGCGATGCCGCGGGACGTCGACGCGGCCGCACACCGCATCGACGGGGTCCGCCTCGTCGACATCGAGTCCCTCGCCGACGCCTCCGCCGACGCCCCGATGGCGGCCGACGTGGACCAGGTGCGCACGCTGGTGGCCGAGGAGGTCACCGCGTTCGGCGCGGCGCAGCGGGCGGCGACCATCACGCCGACCGTGGTCGCGCTGCGCACCATGGCCGCCGACGTCGTGGCCGGTGAGATCGCGCGGCTCGACGGGCGCCTGCCCGGCCTCGACGGCAAGCAGCGCGCGGAGATCACCCAGACCGTGCGACGCGTGGTGGACAAGCTCCTCCACGCGCCGACGGTACGGGTCAAGCAGCTCGCCGCCGAGCCCGGTGGCGCCGGGTACGCGGACGCGCTGCGCACCCTTTTCGACCTGGACCAGGAGACGGTCGACTCCGTCTCCCGGGCAACCCCTCAAGACCGTGAATCCGCTACCGGCACGGCAGGCAAGAATCGAGGCCCGGCATGACCGCCGAGAGAGCACTGCGGCTGGGCACCCGGCGCAGCAAGCTCGCCATGTCCCAGTCGGGGCATGTAGCCGAAGCCGTACGGCAGTTGACCGGCCGCGAGGTCGAGCTGGTCGAGATCACGACGTACGGCGACACGTCCCGTGAGCACCTCGCGCAGATCGGCGGCACCGGCGTCTTCGTGACGGCGCTGCGCGACGCGCTGGAGCGGGGCGACGTCGACTTCGCCGTGCACTCGCTCAAGGACCTGCCGACCGCGCAGCCCGACGGGCTGGTGCTGGCGGCGCTGCCGCAGCGCGAGGACCCGCGCGACGTGCTGATAGCCCGCGACGGCCTGACGTTCACCGAACTGCCCGCCGGTGCGCGGGTGGGGACCGGATCGCCGCGCCGGATGGCGCAGCTGAACGCGTACGCCCGCAGCCACGGCATGCGCATCGAGACGGTGCCGATCCGCGGGAACATCGACACCCGTATCGGCTACGTCGAGAAGGGTGAGCTGGACGCCGTCGTGCTGGCGGCCGCCGGACTCAGCCGCATCGGCCGGAGCGCGGAGGTCACCGACTTCCTCTCCACCGACATCGTCCTGCCCGCCCCCGGCCAGGGGGCCCTGGCAGTCGAGTGCACCGCGACCCATGGTGAACTCGCCGCCGCGCTCGGCGAACTGGACGACCCGTTCACCCGGGCCGCCGTGACCGCCGAGCGATCCCTGCTCGCCGCCCTGGAGGCCGGTTGCAGCGCACCTGTGGGTGCGCTGGCCGACCTGCTGGCCGACGGGCAGATTGCCAACGAAATGCGCCTGCGCGGCGTCGTCGGCACCACCGACGGCTCCGAGCTGGTGCAGCTGACCACCACCGGTCCCGTGCCCTCGTCGGACGACGAGGCGCTGGCACTCGGGCGGGAACTCGCCGCCGAGATGCTGGCCAAGGGCGCGGCCGGTCTGATGGGGGAGCGAGCACTTTGAGCCCCACCACCGCTGAATCGACCGCCTGTGCACCGGGGCACGTCACCTTCCTGGGTGCCGGTCCCGGAGATCCAGGACTGCTGACCCTACGGGCCGTCGAAGCCCTGGCCCGGGCGGATGTGCTGATCGCCGAGCCCGAAGTGCTCGACGTCGTGCGCACGCATGCCAGGGCAGGCGTGACCGTCCTCGACTCGACGGGCGCGCCGGCGCAGCCGGGTCTCGCTGACGAGGCGTCAACTGCCGTCGCGGTCCCGGCTCTGAGGGACTGGGCCAATCTTGTCATGGAGGCCGCGCGGGGCGGCAAGCGGGTCGTGCGTGCGGTCACGGGGGACCCCGGGCTCGACACGTACGCGGCCGAGGAGATGCTGGCGTGCGCCGCGCAGGGCATCGGTTTCGAGGTCGTCCCGGGCATCGCCGCGGCCGTGGGCGTGCCCGCGTACGCCGGTGTGCCGCTGCGGGACGCCGAGGGCACCGACGTCCGGTTCGTCGACGCCCGTACCGCCTCCGACCGCTGCTGGACCGAGGTCGGTGCCTCCGACTGCACCGTCGTCGTGTCGACGACGCTGGACTCGGTGGCGGCGGCCGCGGGTGAGCTGGTCGCGGCCGGCCGCAAGCCGGACACCCCGCTGTCGGTGACCGTCGCCGGTACGACGACGCGGCAGAAGACCTGGTCGGCCACGCTCGGCACCATCGCGCAGACCTTCAAGCAGGCCAAGGTGCTGCCGTCGCCCGAGGGCAACCGGCCGGTGATAGCCGTGGTCGGGGAGCGCAGCGCCACCGCGCAGCGCGACCAGCTGTCCTGGTTCGAGTCGAAGCCGCTGTTCGGCTGGCGGGTGCTCGTGCCCCGGACGAAGGAGCAGTCGGCGGCCCTCTCCGACCAGCTGCGCTCCTACGGCGCGGTGCCGCACGAGGTCCCGACGATCGCCGTCGAGCCGCCGCGCACCCCGCAGCAGATGGAGCGGGCGGTCAAGGGCCTGGTCACCGGCCGCTACGAGTGGATCGCGTTCACCTCGGTGAACGCGGTGAAGGCGGTCCGGGAGAAGTTCGAGGAGTACGGGCTCGACGCCCGCGCCTTCGCGGGGATCAAGGTCGCCGCGGTGGGCGAGCAGACGGCGAACGCGCTGATCGCGTTCGGGGTGAAGCCGGACCTGGTGCCCAGCGGCGAGCAGTCGGCCGCCGGTCTGCTGGAGGACTGGCCGCCCTACGACCCGGTCTTCGACCCGATCGACCGGGTGTTCCTGCCGCGCGCCGACATCGCGACGGAGACGCTGGTCGCCGGGCTGATCGAGCTGGGCTGGGAGGTCGACGACGTCACGGCGTACCGGACCGTGCGCGCCTCGCCGCCGCCCGCCGAGACGCGGGAGGCCATCAAGGGCGGTGGGTTCGACGCGGTGCTGTTCACGTCGTCGAGCACGGTGCGCAACCTGGTGGGCATCGCGGGCAAGCCGCACAACGTGACGGTCATCGCCTGCATCGGCCCGGCCACCGCCAAGACGGCCGAGGAGCACGGGCTGCGGGTGGACGTGATGGCTCCCGAGCCGTCCGTCACCAAGCTGGCCGCCGCGCTCGCCGACTTCGGCACCCGGCGCCGGATGTCCGCCATCGAGGCGGGTGATCCGGTGACGCGGCCGAGCGAGCGGCGGCCGGGGGCGCGCCGCCGGCGGGCCGCGCCGTAGGCAGGGTTGCGGGGCGGGCACCCGGTTTCGGCCGGGTGCCCGCCCCGCCGCCTTTTCTTGAGTACGTGTAGGTACGTGTAGGTACGTAGAAGTACGTGTAGGTACGAGGTGACAGTGCAGTGACTCGGTACGGCTCTTTCCCCGGTTCCCGGCCCCGGCGGCTGCGGACGACCCCCGTGATGCGGCGCATGGTCGCCGAGACGCGGCTGCATCCGGCCGATCTGATCCTGCCCGCGTTCGTGCGCGAGGGGATCGACGCGCCGGTGGAGATCGGCTCGATGCCGGGCGTCCTCCAGCACACCCGCGACTCCCTGAAGAAGGCGGCGGCCGAGGCCGTCGAGGCGGGCGTCTCCGCGATCATGCTGTTCGGCGTGCCGCTGGAGGAGAAGAAGGACGCGGCGGGCACCGTGGGCACCGACGCCGACGGGATCCTCCAGGTCGCGCTGCGCGACGTGCGGGCCGAGGTCGGCGACGACCTCGTCGTCATGTCCGACCTGTGCCTCGACGAGTTCACCGACCACGGGCACTGCGGCGTCCTCGACGACCAGGGGCGCGTCGACAACGACGCCACGCTGGAGCGGTACGCCGAGATGGCGCAGGTGCAGGCCGACGCGGGCGCCCACGTGGTGGGTCCGTCGGGGATGATGGACGGTCAGATCGGGGTCGTCCGCGACGCGTTGGACCAGATCGGCCGCGAGGACGTCGGCGTGCTGGCGTACGCGGTGAAGTACTCCTCGGCGTTCTTCGGCCCGTTCCGCGAGGCCGTCGCGTCGTCGCTGCGGGGCGACCGCAAGACGTACCAGCAGGACCCGGCCAACGCCCGGGACGCGCTGCGGGAGTTGGCGCTCGACCTGGAGGAGGGCGCCGACATGGTGATGGTCAAGCCGGCCGGGCCCTACCTCGACATCCTCGCCAAGGTCGCGGAGGCCTCGGACGTGCCGGTCGCCGCGTACCAGATCAGCGGTGAGTACGCGATGATCGAGGCGGCGGCGCAGCGCGGCTGGATCGACCGGGATCAGGCGATCATGGAGTCGCTGACCGGGATCAAGCGGGCGGGCGCGGGCATGATCCTCACCTACTGGGCGACCGAGGTGGCGCGGCGCCTGGCGTAGGGGCCCGGGGCGGTTGCGGGACGGGGACCGCTCGGCCGCGGCGGCTTCCCCTCCGCGCCGCCGCGGCCGATCCCCGTGCGAGAAGGTCCTAGACGGGCTCGCCCGTGGCGTGGACGTTGTCCGTGGTGGCGTCGCCGCCGGTGGACTTGGCGGACGCCTTCAGCGGCTCGCTGGTGGCGTGCACGTTGAGGGTGGTGACGGCGGCGGGCTCGCCGGTGGCGTGCACGTTGTCCGTGGTGGCGTCGCCCCCGGTGGGCTCGTCGGTCGCGTGGACGTTGTCGGTCTTGTTCTTGTCGGTCATCTCGCTGTCTCCCCTGCAGAAAGGTACGAACGTCTCGCTCGGTGAAGAGCGAGATCCGCCCGGCAGCTCCCCCGTGGGCGGCCGGACGGATCTCGCGGCCGGATCACCCTAAAGGGCCCGGCTGTCCGCCGGTCCGTCTGCCCCCCGACACGACGGCCCGGCATAGGTCGAGAGTGCCGGTCGGCGATAAACGAACGATGAACGCGCGCTCCCGCCGGCCGGGCTCAGGCGGGCGCCGGCGCCAGCAGCGCGCTGACCTCGGCCGCTTCGGGGGCGTCCAGCGCCCGGAAGAGGTCGAGCGCCTCGCGCCAGCAGACCTGGGCGCGGTCGGGCTGGCCGATGCTGACCAGGGCCCGGCCGAGGACGGTGAGGACGTTGCCCCGCCGCCAGTCCCCGCCGATGCCGCGCAGCAGCGTCAGCGCCGTCTCGGAGTGGGCGGCGGCCTGTCCGGGGTGGCCGGCGGCGATGTCGACCTCCGCGAGGCGGAACAGGGTCATCCCCTCCCACAGCCGCTGCCGGCTGTCCCGGAAGACCCGCAGGGCCTGTTGCAGGCAGTCCCGGGCCTCGGCGAGCCGTCCGCTCTGGGTGAGGGCGAGCCCGAGCGCGTAGCGGCCGTTGGCGCCCTTCAGGTCGTGGCCCATCTCGTCGTACATCGCGGTGCCCTGCCGGGCGAGGGCGACGGCCTGCGCGGTGCGGGAGGTCGCCAGGTGGATGCGGGAGAGGTTGCACAGGGCGCTGGCCTCGCCGGGGCGGTCGCCGAGGGCGCGGAAGTCGGCGATCGCGCGGGTGAAGTGGGCCTCGCCCTCCTGGTGCCGGTTCTGGTAGAGGCAGACGACGCCGCTGATGTTGGCCGCCCAGCAGCCGGTCAGCGGGTCGTCGGCGGCGGCCGCCAGCTCGGCGGCCCGCTGCGCCTCCTCGAGCGCCACGGCGAAGCTGCTCCCGGAGATGTGGTGCACGAAGGCGAGTGCGGTGAGCGCGCGGGCCTCCACGTCGGGCGCGCCGTGCTCCTGGGCCGCGTCGCGCAGCAGGGCGGCGACGGCCTCGTACTCCTTGGAGTTGGCCCCCGACTCCGCCAGGTCGGTCGCCGCCCACAGGGTGTCGATGGCCCGCCGCAGGGTCCCGGGCCGCGCGGACTGGCGGACGCAGGCGAGCAGGCAGACCGCCTCGGCGTACAGCCAGTCCTGCGCGGCGCGCCGGCTCTCGAACGTCAGGCCCGGGTGGGCGGACGGGACGAGGTGGTCGACCAGCCGGTCGCCGGGGCGGTCGAGCAGGTAGACCCCGGAGACGGTGGAGAGGTAGAAGTCCAGGAGCCGGGAGAGCGCCGCGTCCCGGCCGGACGCGGGCTCCTCGTCGCGCTCGGCGCACGCACGCGCGTAGAGCCGTACGAGGTCGTGGTAGCGGTAGCGGCCCGGTGCCGCCGACTCCAGCAGGGACATGTCGACCAGCGACTCCAGCAGGTCCTCGGCCTCCTCGGCGGCCAGGTCGAGCACGGCCGCGGCCGCGGCCAGGGAGATGTCGGGACCGTCGGCGAGGCCCAGGAGGCGGAAGGCGCGGGCCTGCGCGGGCTCCAGCTGGCCGTAGCCGAGTTCGAAGGTCGCCTTCACGGCGAGGTCGCCGGCCTGGAGTTCGTCCAGGCGGCGGCGGCCGTCGGCCAGCTTCGCGGCGAGGACCGAGACGGTCCAGGTGCGGCGGGCGGCCAGGCGGGAGGCGGCGATGCGGATGGCGAGCGGCAGGAACCCGCACGCGGCGACCACGTCCAGGGCGGCCTCGCGCTCCGCGGCGACCCGCTCCTCGCCGACGATGCGGGTGAACAGCAGCAGCGCCTCCTCGGGGGACATGACGTCCAGGTCCACGAGGTGGGCGCCGGCCAGGCCGACCATCCGGACCCGGCCGGTGATCAGCGCCGCGCAGCCCTCGGTGCCGGGGAGCAGCGGCCTGACCTGCGCCGCGTCCCGCGCGTTGTCGAGGAGGACCAGGACGCGGCGGCCGTCCAGCGTCGAGCGGTACAGCGCCGCCCGCTCGTCCGGGGAGTCCGGGACGGCGGAGTCGGGGGTGCCCAGGGCGCGCAGGAACGAGCCGAGGACCGTCTCCGGCTCGGCCGCCCGGGGGCCGGAGCCCTGGAGGTCGACGTACAGCTGGCCGTCGGGGAAGGCGGCGCGGGCCGCGTGGGCCACGTGCACCGCCAGCGTGGTCTTGCCGACGCCGCCGATGCCGGCCACCGCCGAGACCGCCATGACGCCGCCCGCGCCGGTCTCCGAGGAGGCGGCGGCCAGGGCCTCGCTGAGCTCGCGGACGAAGTCGGCGCGGCCGGTGAAGTCGGGCACGGTCGCGGGCAGCTGGGCCGGGCGGACCGGGGCGGCGGCCGGTTCGGCGGCCGGCGCCGAGGGCTCGGCGAGGCCGGGGTCGGCGCGCAGGATGCGCTGCTGGAGTTCGGACAGGCCCGGGCGCGGGTCGACGCCCAGCTCGTCCGCGAGCAGGCGGCGGGTGTCCGCGTAGACGGCCAGCGCCTCCGCCTGGCGGCCGCTGCGGTACAGCGCCAGCATCAGCAGTTCGCGCAGCCGCTCGCGCAGCGGGTGGGCCGCGGTGAGCGCGGTGAGTTCGGAGACCGCCTCCGCGTGGCAGCCCTGCTCCAGGTCCATGTCGAGGCAGGCTTCGAGGAGTTGCAGGCGCCACTCCTCCAGGCGGGCGCGCTGGGTCTCCGCGTACGGGCCGGGGACGCCGGCGAGCGGCTCGCCGTCCCACAGGGCGAGGGCCCGGCGGGCGAGGGCGCGCGCCCGGCACAGGTCGCCGCTGTGGCGGGCCTTGTCGGCGTCCGCCCACAGGTCCTCGGCCACGGCGAGGTCGAGGGCGTCGCGCCGGGGGAGCCGGATCGCGTAGCCGCCGGAGTCGCTGGCGAGCACGCCCGGGTCCAGGATCTTGCGCAGCCGGGACGCGTAGGTGCGCAGCGCCGCGAGGGCCTGCGAGGGCGGTTCCTCGCCCCAGAGCGCGTCGATCAGCTCGGAGGCGGTCGCGGTGCGGCCCTCGCGCAGCAGCAGGGCGGCCAGCAGGGCGCGCTGCTGCGGGGAGCCCGCGGCCAGCGGCTCGCTGCCGCGCCAGGCGTGGACCGGGCCGAGCACGCCGAAGCGCAGGCCGGGTGCGGGCGCGGCCTGCGCGGCGTCCTCAGGCGTGCCGGACCGTCGCTGCTCCGGAACCCGCGGTCCACCGTCCATCGTCGCCGCCCCCTGCCGCACCAGCACCTGCTCGTCCCGTACTCCGCGCCGGTCTCCCGACGCCCCGGCCCTCGCTGTCCAAGCGGCGCGCCGTCGTCGGCACGGGCACCTCTGGGCAACTCCGCCAGTTTGCCTTGTTCATGGCGGATACGTCAGCCGCGGGAGACAGCCATCACAGACATCTCACGCGTACGACCCTCACCATCCGCGCAAATCCGTCCGACGTCAGCTAGCTGACGGGTCGTCAGATCGGCGCTACCGTGAATCCATGGAGACCACGGAGACCGCAAACACCCGAACCGCCCCGGAATCAGTCGACCTGCCGCGCATCATCTCCGTCGACGACCACACCGTCGAACCGCCCACCGTGTGGTCCGACCGGCTGCCGAAGAAGTTCGCCGACATCGGGCCGCGCATCGTCCGCGCGCCCCTGAAGGAGATGACCTTCCTGGGCGGGAAGTTCGCACCCGTCATGGGACGGCCGGGCGACGACGGGCCGATCGGCGACTGGTGGGTGTACGAGGACCTCCACCGGCCCCTCACCCGGCTGGACACCGCCGTCGGCTACGACCGGGACGAGATCAAGCTGGAGGTCATCACCTACGAGCAGATGCGGCCGGGGTCCTTCGACGTCCCCGCCCGGCTCGCCGACATGGACGTCAACCACGTCCAGTCCGCCCTGTGCTTCCCCACCTTCCCGCGCTTCTGCGGGCAGACCTTCACCGAGGCCCAGGACCGGGAGCTGGGGCTGCTCGGGGTGCGCGCCTACAACGACTGGATGGTGGAGGAGTGGTGCGGGCCGGCCGCCGCCGGGCGCCTGATACCGCTCACCCTGGTCCCGCTCTGGGACGCCGGGCTGGCCGCCGCCGAGGTGCGGCGCAACGCCGCGCGGGGGGTGCGGGCGGTCGCCTTCTCCGAGATCCCGCCGCATCTCGGGCTGCCCAGCATCCACACCGACGACTGGGACCCCTTCCTCGCCGCGTGCGACGAGACCGGGACCGTCATCGCCATGCACATCGGCTCCAGCAGCAGAATGCCGTCCACCTCGCCCGACGCGCCGCCCGCCGTCGGGTCCACCATCACCTTCGCCAACTGCTGCTTCTCGATGGTCGACTGGCTGATGAGCGGCAAGTTCGAGCGCTTCCCGAATCTGCGGATCATGTACGCCGAGGGACAGATCGGATGGATCCCGTACATCCTGGAGCGGGCCGACGTGGTGTGGGAGGAGAACCGGGGGTGGGGCGGGGTCGCCGACAAGGTGCGCAGGCCGCCGAGCGAGTACTTCGCCGAGCATGTCCACGGGTGCTTCTTCGACGATCCCTTCGGGCTGCGCAATCTGGACGCCGTCGGGGTGGGCAACGTGCTGTACGAGACCGACTACCCGCACTCCGACTCGACCTGGCCGAAGTCCCGGGAGGTCGGGGAGGCGCAGATGGGGCACCTCTCCGCGGAGGTCGTGGAGCGCATCGTGCGCGGCAACGCCATCGACCTCCTCGGGCTCACCCCGGAGGGGCTCTGGGATCCCTCGGGGCGCTGAGGGGGTTCTCCGGGGCGCCGAGGGGGGCCCGGGGCCCGTGCTGACGTCCGGGTCCTCCTCGGGGGTTGTCTGACGGTGTGTCAGGTATGAGGATGAGGGCGTTCGCATGTGACGACCCGTCAGGTCTGGGGACTAGGGGGTTCGGATATGGGGCGGCTCGCCTATGGGATGCAGCTTCCTGTTCAGTCGCAGAGCACCATGTACGCCGAGAGCTGGGAGGCGGGGGCCGGGGCCGGGGAGCTGGTGGACGTCGCACGGGCCGCCGACCGCGCCGGGTTCGACTACATCGCCGTCTGCGACCACGTCGGCATCCCGCGCCGGCTGGCCGACGCCATGTCGACGACCTGGTACGACCCGGTGGCCACGCTCTCCTACCTGGCCGGGGTGACCGAGCGGACCCGGCTGCTCAGCCACGTCGCCGTCGTCGCGCTGCGCCACCCGCTGCTCTCCGCCAAGCAGTACGCGACCCTGGACCACCTCAGCGGCGGCCGCCTGGTCCTCGGGGTCGGGGCCGGGCACGTGCAGGAGGAGTTCGAGGCGCTCGGCGTCGACTTCGCGCGGCGCGGGGCCCTCCTCGACGAGACCGTCGACGCGCTCAGGGCGGCGCTCACGCAGGAGGAGTTCCCCTCGTACAAAGGGGAGTTGTTCCAGTTCGAGGGGCTGGGGCAGAAACCCAGGCCCGCCCAGGCGCGGGTCCCCGTCTGGGTCGGCGGCTCCTCGGGTCCCGCCGTGCGGCGCGCCGCGCTCAAGGGTGACGGATGGCTGCCGCAGGGCGACCCCCGCGACGAGCTGGCCGAAAAGATCGGGACCGTCCGGCGGCTGCGCGCCGAGGCCGGCATCGAGGCGCCCCTGACCATCGGGGCCATCGCCGAGCCGCTCTACGTGGGCGCCGCCTCCTGGCACCTCGGGCGGCGCACGCTCAGCGGCCCGCCGCAGGAGCTGGCGGAGTCGCTGCGCGCGTACGCGGCCATGGGCGTGGACCAGATCCAGGTGCGCTTCCGCAGCCGCGGCCGGACCGAACTCGTCGACCAGATCGCCGCCTTCGCGGACGGCGTGGCACCCCTACTCGACTGAGGAGCACAGGACATGGGCAAGCTCGACGGGCGCGTCGTTCTCATCACGGGTGCGGCGCGCGGGCAGGGCGAGAAGGAGGCGCGGCTGTTCGCCGCCGAGGGGGCGCGGGTCGTCGTCGCCGACGTGCTCGACGACCTGTGCGAGGCCGTCGCCAAGGACATCGGGGCGAACGCCCTCGCCGTCCACCTCGACGTCGGCCGGGAGGAGGACTGGGCCGCCGCCGTACGCGCCGCCAAGGACGCCTTCGGGAAGATCGACGGGCTGGTCAACAACGCGGGCATCCTGCGCTTCAACGAACTGACCAGCACCCCGCTGGAGGAGTTCCAGCAGATCGTGAACGTGAACCAGGTCGGCGCGTTCCTCGGTATCAGGACCGTGGCCCCCGAGATCGCCGCGGCGGGCGGCGGCTCGATCGTGAACACCTCCTCGTTCACCGGCCTGACCGGCATGGCGCTGGTCGGCGCGTACGCCGCGAGCAAGCACGCGATCATCGGCCTCACCCGGGTCGCCGCCCTGGAGCTGGCGGCCGGGGGGATCCGCGTCAACGCCGTCTGCCCGGGCGCCATCGACACCGCCATGAGCAACCCCGCCCAGCTCGATCCGGGCGGCGACATCCAGGCCGGCACCGAGGCGCTCGACGGGCTCTACCGCAAGCTCGTGCCGCTCGGCCGGGTCGGCAGGCCGGAGGAGGTCGCGCGGCTCGCACTGTTCCTCACCGCCGAGGAGGACTCCGCGTACATCACCGGCCAGCCGTTCGTCGTCGACGGCGGGTGGCTCGCCGGGGTCAGCATCCTGTAGCCGGACGTCGTCTGACGAGGCGTCAGGTATTGACGCTCGCAGGGCGCGGTGGAACAGTCATCCCATTCGATCTGACGGATCGTCAGAAACTGACGAGGACGGTGAACCTCCTTGGAATTCGGGCTCTTTGTACAGGGATACGTGGGCAAGCAGGCGCTGACCGACCCCACCGCCGAGCACCGCGCGCTCATGAACGAGACCGAGTACGTCATCCAGGCGGACAAGTCCGGCTTCAAGTACGCCTGGGCGTCCGAGCACCACTTCCTGGAGGAGTACTCGCATCTGTCGGCCAACGACGTGTTCCTCGGGTACCTGGCGCACGCGACCGACCGCATCCACCTCGGCTCCGGCATCTTCAACCCGCTGGCCCAGGTGAACCACCCGGTGAAGGTCGCCGAGAAGGTCGCCATGATGGACCACCTCAGCGAGGGGCGGTTCGAGTTCGGCAGCGGGCGCGGCGCCGGCAGCCACGAGATCCTCGGCTTCATCCCTGGTGTGACCGACATGAACTACACCAAGGAGATCTGGGAGGAGACCATCGCCGAGTTCCCCAAGATGTGGCTCCAGGACGAGTACGTCGGGTTCCAGGGCAAGCACTGGTCGCTGCCGCCGCGCAAGATCTTCCCCAAGCCGTACGGATCGTCGCACCCCGCCATGTGGTACGCGGCCGGGTCCCCGCCCAGCTATGCGATGGCGGCCAGGAAGGGGCTCGGCGTCCTCGGCTTCAGCGTCCAGAAGGTCTCGGACATGGAGTGGGTGCTGGAGCAGTACAAGACCGCCATCCAGGACGCCGATCCCATCGGCGACTTCGTCAACGACAACGTCATGGTGACCTCCACCGCGATCTGCGCCGAGACCCACGACAAGGCCGTCGACATCGCCGTGGGCGGCGGGCTCAACTACCTCCAGTCGCTCGTCTTCCGCTACCACGACACCTTCCCGCGGCCCGAGGGCATCCCCGAGTGGCCCGAGGTGCTGCCCGAGTACAACCGGGAGATCATCGAACTCCTCATCGCCGAGGAGCTGATGATCTGCGGCGACCCCGACGAGGTGCTGCGCCAGTGCAAGCGCTGGGAGCAGGCCGGGGCCGACCAGCTCTCCTTCGGGCTGCCCATCGGGATCTCGCACGAGGACACGCTCAACACGGTCAAGCTCATCGGCGAGCACGTGATCCCCGAGATCGACACCGATCCGGTGCACCGGACGACGCGGTTCCGGGGACAGGCCGGGGCCTGACCCGCCAAGCCGCCCCGGTTCTCCTCCTCCCGGACAGGAGAGCCGGGGCCCTGTCGTGGCCACCGCCACCCGGCTCCCGCCCGCACCCCGCTCCCCGGTCGCCGGAGGAGCCGGTCGCGGGCTGCGAGGGGCCCGATTCCGCCAGGCCGAACGAGGGAGGAGCAGGGATGCTCGACCACCTGATCAAGGGCGCGACCGTCGTCGACGGGACCGGCGCCCCCGCCTACGTCGCCGATGTCGGCATCCGCGACGGACGCATCGCCGTCATCGCCGAGGCCGGAGCCGTCACCGAGGAGGCGCGGACGAGCGAGGACGCCTCGGGGCTCGTGCTTGCCCCCGGGTTCGTCGATCCGCACACGCACTACGACGCGCAGCTGTTCTGGGACCCGTACGCGACGCCCTCCCTGAACCACGGCGTCACGACGGTCGCGGGCGGCAACTGCGGCTTCACCCTCGCCCCGCTGAACCCCGCGCGGCCGGACGACGCCGACTACACGCGGCGGATGATGTCCAAGGTCGAGGGGATGTCGCTGGTCGCCCTCGAAGAGGGCGCGCCCTGGACGTGGAACTCCTTCGGCGAGTACCTCGACGCGCTCGACGGGCGGATCGCCGTCAACGCCGGGTTCATGGTGGGGCACTGCGCGCTGCGCCGGTACGTGATGGGGGCGGACGCCGTCGGCGGGCAGCCCAGCGAGCGGCAGCTGGACGCCATGCTCGCGCTGTTCCACGACGCCATGGACGCGGGCGCCTGGGGCCTGTCCACCACGCAGTCGTCCACGCACTCGGACGGCGACGGCGCGCCGGTCGCCTCGCGGCACGCGCTGCCCGCCGAACTCATCGCGCTCAGCCGGGCGGTCGGCGAGCACGAGGGCACCCAGATCGAGGCGATCGTCGCCGGCTGCCTCGACCGGTTCAGCGACGCCGAGATCGAGCTGTTCGTCGAGATGAGCGCCGCCGCCGGCCGCCCGCTGAACTGGAACGTGCTGACCATCGACGCCGCCGTCCCCGACCGCGTGCCGCGCCAGCTGGAGGCGAGCGAGCGGGCCCGGCGGGCGGGCGGCCGGATCGTCGCGCTGACCATGCCGATCCTGACCCCGATGAACATGTCGCTCGGCACCTTCTGCGCCCTCAACCTGATCCCGGGCTGGGGCGAGATCCTCGGCCTGCCCGTGGACGAGCGGATCGAGCGGCTCGCCGACCCCGAGGTGCGCGCGGAGATGCTGCGCCGCGCCGACAGCGAGGAGGCCGGCGTCTTCCGGCGGCTCGCCGACTTCGGGCGGTACGTCATCGGGGACACCTACACGGAGGCGAACGAGGGGCTGACCGGGCGCGTGGTGCGGGACATCGCGGCCGAGCGCGACCAGGAGCCGTTCGCGTGCCTGGTCGAGATCTGCGCCAACGACCGGCTGCGCACCGTCCTGTGGCCGATGCCGACCGACAACGACCCCGACTCGTGGGCGCTGCGCGCGCGGACCTGGGAGCACGAGGACGTGCTGCTGGGCGGCTCCGACGCGGGGGCGCACCTGGACCGGATGTGCGGGGCGCCGTACACGACCCGGTTCCTCGGGGACTGTCTGCGCGGGCGCGGTCTCGTCGGCCTCGAACAGGCCGTCAAGATGCTGACGTCCGACCCCGCCGAGCTGTTCGGGCTGCGCGAGCGCGGGCGGCTGCACGAGGGCTTCCACGCCGACCTGGTCCTCTTCGACCCGCAGGCCGTCGACGCGGGCAAGGCCACCCTGGTGCACGACCTGCCCGGCGACAGCCCCCGGCTGGACTCCCGGGCCATCGGCATCACCGCGGTGTGGGTCAACGGCGTCGAGGCCATCCGCGGCGACGTCGTCACCGGCGCCGTGTCCGGCAAGGTGCTCCGCTCGGGGCGGGACACCCGGACGGTGAGCACCAAGTGAGCGCCGTGGACGGCAGGCTGTTCATCGGGGGCGAGTGGGTCGAGCCCGACGGCGGCACGTACGAGGTGCTGGATCCGGCGAGCGAGCGGGTCGTGGGCGCCGCGCCCGAGGCGTCGCGGCGGCAGGTGCACGACGCCGTGCGGGCCGCCCGGGACGCCTTCGGGCCGTGGTCGCGGACGGCGCCGCGGGAGCGGGCGGCGATCCTCGACCGGGCGGCCGACCTCATGCAGCGCGACTTCGCGGCCCACGCCGAGCTGGCGCAGGCCGAGAGCGGGGCCACCACCGGGACCGCCCGCGGGATGCAGGTCGGCGTCGGCATCGCGCGGTTCCGGCGGTACGCGGCCGGCGCTCTGGAACCCGTGGAGGAGGGGCTGGCGCCGCAGATCAACGAGGCCGGGCCGATGGGCCGGGCCGCGGTGGTGGGCGCGCTCGCGGTGCGCCAGCCCGTCGGGGTCGTCACCTGCATCACCTCGTACAACAACCCGTGGGCCAATCCGGCGGGCAAGGTCGCCCCGGCGCTGGCCATGGGCAACACCGTCGTGGTGAAGCCGGCCCCGCAGGATCCGCTCTCCGTGTTCCGGATGGCGGCCGCGCTGGAGGAGGCCGGGGTGCCGCCGGGGGTGGTGAACGTGGTCGGCGGGGCCGCCGTGGACGTCGGGGAGGCGGCCGTCGACGCGCCGGACGTCGACATGGTCAGCTTCACCGGGTCCACGGCCGTCGGGCAGCGCATCGGCGAGGTGTGCGGGCGGTCCATGAAGCGGCAGCTGATGGAGCTGGGCGGGAAGGGCGCCGCGCTCGTCTTCGGCGACGCCGACCTGGACGCGGCCGTCGCCGGGATCGGCACGACGTACGCCTTCTACAGCGGGCAGATCTGCACGGCCCCGACCCGGGCGCTCGTGCACCGCTCGGTGTACGACGCGTTCGTCGACCGGCTCGCCGCCTACATCGGGTTCCTGAAGGTCGGCGACCCGCGGGAGCGGGGCACCGTCGTCGGGCCGGTCATCTCGGCGGCGCACCGCGAGCGCGTGGAGGCGTACGTGGAGCTGGGGCGCAAGGAGGGGGCGACGGTCGTCGCGGGCGGGGAGCGGCCCGCCGGGCCCGGCACGGACACCGGCTTCTACGTGGCGCCGACCCTGCTCGCCGGGTGCACCAACGACATGCGGGTGGTGCGCGAGGAGATCTTCGGGCCGGTCGTCACGGTCGTCCCCTTCGGCGGGGCGGGGGCGGGCGACGAGGACGAGGCGGTGGCGCTGGCCAACGACTCCGCCTACGGGCTCATCGACTACGTGTGGACCGGCGACGTGGCCCGCGGCTTCCGGGTCGCGCGGCGGCTGCGGGCCGGCGGGGTCGGGGTGAACACGGTCGGGCGGAACATGGAGGCGCCGTTCGGCGGGTTCAAGCGCAGCGGGGTGGGCCGGGACGTCGGCTCGTACGCGCTGCACGCCTACAGCGAGATGCAGTCGATCGTGTGGCCGGGGTGACGTGACCCAACCGTCACGGGAAATTTTCGAACAGGGCAAATCGGACCCGGCTGCGATTACCGAATATCGGACGCCGGGCCGATCGCCTTGCAAAGTGAGGCTAGAGTGGCGAGGTCGGCCCTTAACCCTTAGGTCGTTGCCCGAATTGCCCATGGATCATTAAGAGCCCATGGCGTGACGAATCCCGCCAGATGTGGAAACCGCAGGATTTAACGTCCTGTTCATGACTCAGCTGGACGCGCGGCCCCGGGCGGGCACAGGGAAGGGCGAGGGCAAGGGCCTCGGCGGGAACTCCGTCGGGCTGCTCGGCAGCGCCGTCATCGGCGTCTCCACCGTCGCGCCCGTCTACTGCCTCACCTCGACCCTCGGCTCCACCGCCGGCGAGGTCGGCCTTCAGATGCCCGCCGTGTTCCTGGCCGGTTTCCTGCCGATGCTGCTGGTCGCGTTCGCGTACCGGGAGCTGAACAAGGTGATGCCGGACTGCGGCACGTCCTTCACCTGGACCGTGAAGGCCTTCGGGCCGCGCGTGGGCTGGATGTGCGGCTGGGGCCTGGTGATCGCCACGATCATCGTCCTGTCGAACCTGGCCGGCGTCGCGACCTCGTACTTCTGGCTGCTCGCCGGGGAGATCACCAACAACTCCGCGGTGGCCGGCCTCGACGACGACAAGGCCGTCCACATCGTCACCTGCCTGGTCCTCATCGCCGCCGCGACCGCGATCAGCTACCGCGGGATGACCGCCACCAAGGGCGTCCAGTACACGCTGGTCGGCCTGCAACTGGTCGTGCTCGCCGTCTTCGTCGCGATGGCGGTGTCCAAGGCGGGCTCGGCCGGCTTCCCGACCTCGGTGCCGTTCTCCTGGTCCTGGCTCAACCCGTTCTCGGTGCAGTCCTTCGGCGCGTTCACCGCCGGGCTCTCCCTGTCCATCTTCATGTACTGGGGCTGGGACACCTGCCTGACCGCCAACGAGGAGACGATCGGCTCGGACCGCACGCCCGGCCGCGCCGCGCTCATCGCGATGGTCGTCCTCGTCGGCTCCTACCTGGCCACCGGCGTCGCCGCCCAGATGATCGTCGGCTCCGGGGGGAAGGGCCTCGGCCTCGCGAACCCAGAGACCTCCGACAACGTCTTCGCGGCGCTGGCCGGACCGGTGATGGGCCCCACCCTGGGCATCCTGCTCTTCCTCGCGGTCCTCGCCTCGGCGGCGGCCAGCCTCCAGACCACGTTCATCCCCGTCGCCCGCACCGTCCTCGCCATGTCGACGTACGAGGCGCTCCCGGCCTCCTACGCACGGGTCCACCCGCGCTTCAGGACACCGGGCCGCGCCACCGTCACGGCGGGCGTGGCCACGGCCGTCTTCTACACGGCCATGACGCTCGTCTCCGAGCACGTCCTGGTCGACACGATCTACGCGCTCGGGCTCATGATCTGCTTCTACTACGCCCTCACGGCGTTCGCCTGCGCCTGGTACTTCAAGGCCGAGCTGCGCTCCTCGGTCCGCGACCTCGCCTTCAAGGGCGTCTTCCCGGCCCTCGGCGGGCTGCTGCTGTCGGCGGTCTTCGTGAAGACCCTGGTCGACATGTGGAACCCGGCGTACGGCTCCGGCTCGTCGGTGTTCGGCGTCGGCTCGGTCTTCGTCATCGGCGTCGGCCTGCTGCTCGTCGGCTTCGTGATCATGCTGGTGATGAGCCGCCGCAGCCCGGCCTTCTTCCGGGGCGAGGTGCTGAACCGCCAGACCGAGGTGCTGGTGGTGGAGGAGTAGCGGGGCGGCGGATCCTGGGGCATGACGGACGCGCCCCTGCTCTTCCTCGACGTCGACGGCCCGCTGCTCCCGTTCGGGAACCCGACGGGCCACCGCACCTACCCGGGGCCCTGGACCCCGGGCCCGGCCGGCAACCCTCTCCTGCCCCGCCTCGACCCGGCCCTCGGGCCGCTGCTGCGTGCGCTGCCGTGCGAGCTGGTGTGGGCCACCACCTGGGGGGCCGAGGCCAACGACGTGGTGGCGCCGTGGCTCGGTCTGGGGCCGCTGGCGGTCGTGGAGTGGCCCGACACGGCCGGCGCCCCGCACGTCGGCGGGGCGCACTGGAAGCTGCCGGTCCTCGCCCGCTGGGCGGCGGGGCGGCCGTTCGTCTGGGTCGACGACGAGATCGGGGACGCCGACCGGGCCTGGGCGGCGCGGTGGGCGGACGCCGCGCTGCTGTACCGGGTGGACCCGGCGCGGGGCCTGCGCGCCGACGACGTCGAGGCGGTCGGCGCCTGGCTCGCTAGCCCATGCTCTTCGCGCCGTCCAGGGACTCCCGGATGATGTCGGCGTGGCCGCAGTGCTGGGCCGTCTCGGCCACGAGGTGCATCAGGACGCGCCGGATCGACCAGACGGTGCCGGGCTCGTGCCACGGCGCCTTCGGCAGCGGCCACGACGCGCCCAGGTCCGCCTGCGCGAGCACCACGGCGTCGGTGTCGTGGGCCGCCTCCTCATAGGCGGCCAGGACGCCCGCCAGCGTCTCGCCGGGCAGCATCCGGAAGCTCGCCGCACGCTCGGCCCAGTCCGCGTCGGTCATGGCGGTGAAGTCGGGCAGCCCGGACGGGCCCTCCTGGATGAACCGCACCCAGCTCCGCTCCACCGACGTGACGTGCTTGATCAGCCCGCCCACGCACAGCTCGCTGGCGGTGGTCCGCAGGCCGGCCTGCTCGTCGGTGAGGTCGCGTGCCGTGAACGTGAGGAAGTGCCGCTGCTTGGCCAGTCCTTCGAGCCAGTCGGCGTGCTCCCCGGTGGCCACCGGGGTGGTGGGCTCGGACTGGGCGCGGGTGAGCGTGTCGTCGCTGGTCATGATGTCCGCCTTCGGTGAGCTGCTCGGGATGCCGGTCCCGGCGGCCGCGAGGCCGCTCGGACGCCGGTGACCTCACAGTAGGACCCATCTAGGCCAGCTCCTGTCCTAGATGGACCCCCGTCTCATCCCGTCCTGTCCGGCCTTCCTCCGGCCCTCACCCGCCGAGGAAGACCGGGTTCGTGAAGGCGGCCAGGGCGCCCGGCAGGCCGGGCACCGTCGCGGGGTGCCGGACCTCCGCGCGGACGTACGCGGCGCGGGCGGGGGTCGTCACCCAGCGCGCCCCGCCCGCCCCGGAGCCGGGCAGCGCGGCGGACGTGAAGAGGGTGCCCTGGTCCGTGACGAGGTGCAGGGTGCAGCCGGGAGCGCCCCGCACCTCCAGGTCCACCGTCACCGGGCCGCCGGCGTCCGCGCGGAGCCGCTCGCCGAGCCCCGCCGTGCGGCCCCCGCCCCCGGTCGCCGTGAGGCGGACCGTCACCTCCGCGGACTCCGCCACATAGGCGTGGCCCGCCCTGATGCCCGCCTGGATCGCGTCCCGCGTCAGGTCGTCGGCGAGGACCACCGTCTGGGGGCCGCCGACCCGGTCCGGATCGCGGTGGGCGTCGCTGTTGCCCATCGCGGGGAGCCAGGAGCCCGGCCCCCGCCCGCCGCCGCGCGAACGGGCGTACGCCACCAGGGTGTTGTCCCACTCGGCCAGGGAGACCTCGTCGTCCGCCGTGTACGGCCCGTTCCACACCTCCACCGCGTCCGCCTCCCCGAAGCCGAACTTCCAGCCGCAGCCGACGCAGGTCGCGTGCGGGTGCGCCGGGACCACCAGGCCCCCGGCCCGACGGATCCGGCCGGCGTACGCCGCCCAGCGGTTGTCCCGGGCGCGGTAGCGCCAGTCGACGAACGTGCCCGGGTCGGTGCCGAGGGCGAGCACATGGCCGTTGCGGGTCGTGATCTCCTCGCCGAGCATCACCAGCAGGTCGTCGCCCGCCACGTCCGCCCAGTGCGGGTGCGCGGAGTGCGTGTTGTGGTCCGAGGTGCACAGGAAGTCCAGACCGGCCGCCCGCGCCAGGGCGCCGATCTCGGCGGGCGTGCGCCGGCCGTCGGAGTGCCAGGAGTGCAGATGGCAGTCGCCCCGGTACCAGGCCCGGCCGCGCCCGCGCGCCCGCCGCGGCGGGTACCTCGGCTCCGGCGCGGGACCCGTGTCGCGGCCGTGCGTCAGCGTCACCGTGACCGTGTACGGCAGCCCGTCCGGCGCCACCGTGTACGGGGCGAGCGCGACGTGCCAGGTCCCGGCGCGCACCGGCCCCGGGAGGTAGCCGGGCGTCGCGTCGTCGGCGCGCACGAAGAACTCGGTGCGGGCCCCGCCCGACCAGCCCCGGAAGCCGTCACCGCCGAGCGCCGTGCCGCGCTCGTCGAAGACGCCGATGTCCAGCGCGTTGTTCTGCGTGCCGGCCGGCACGGTGGCCTTCGTGTACGCGTACGCGACCCTGATCTCCCGTACCCCGCGCGGCACTTCCACCGGCAGGTACACGTAGTCGGGCGCGCCCGGCGGCAGCGTCCCGGTGAGGGTCCTGGTCGACCGGGCGCCCTCGGCGGCGCCGGCGAAGCTCATGGTGCCCAGCGTGAGCGCGGTGGCCGCGCCGGTCACCAGCAGGGCGCGCCTGCCGAGGTCCTCCCGGCCGGCTCCGTGGTCGGCTTCCGTGCACATGCGGCGGCTCCCCGGGGTGTCGGATGCGGCCCGGTCCACTGTGGCGCCGGGCCGTGAACCGCCCTCCCACGGAAGGGGAACGGCGGGTTACGACCGGGAGCGCCTGCGGAGCAGGAGCAGCAGGGCCAGCACCACGACCACCAGGAGGATGATCAGGATCACGCCGATGAAGCCGATCCCGCCGCCGTGCCGGGACTTGTGCCGCCGCTTCGACTTGCGGATCGACTTCGCCTCCGTGACCCGGCCGGCCGACGTGCGCACGCGCGTGGCGGCCCCGGCCCGGTCGGCCCGGCCCGCCGGGGCGCCCGCCGCCGACACCGCCCCGGACCCGGACGCGCCGGCCGACCCGGCCGACCCGGCCGACCCGGCCGACCCGGACGACACGGTCGCCGACGCCGTCCCGGACGCGGTCCCGGCGGACGCCGTCGCCGCCGGGACCGCCCCGAACAGCAGCGCGCCCAGCAGCAACAGCACCGCCGCGGCACGCGGCCGCCGTGACCTTGACGCTGACACCTGCATCGAGAACCCCCGTGACGTAGAGCCCGGCGACGGACCGTCGCCCTTGGCGATCAGGGAGCGTAGCCGTGCCCATGGACTCCTGGAACCCCCGCCGGTAGGAAAGCCGCATGCGGATCTCGACCACGATCTTCCTGACCGACGAGACCATCACCCCCGTGCACCTCGCCCGCGAGCTCGAACAGCGCGGCTTCGCCGGGCTCTACCTGCCCGAGCACACCCACATCCCCGTCGAGCGCACCACCCCGTACCCCAACGGCGGTGACCTGCCCCGCGAGTACACCCGCACCCTCGACCCGTTCGTCGCGCTCGCGCAGGCCGCCGCCGTCACCGGACACCTCGCCCTCGGCACCGGCGTCGCCCTCCCCACGGAGCACGACCCGATCGCCCTGGCCAAGCAGGTCGCCACCCTCGACCACCTCTCCGGCGGCCGCTTCACGCTCGGCGTCGGCTTCGGCTGGAACCGCGAGGAGGCCGCCGACCACGGCGTCACCGAGTGGCGCACGCGCCGCGACCTCGTCCTGGAGCGGATGGGCGTGATGCGGGCCCTGTGGGCGGCCGAGCCCACCGCGCACCCGGGCGGCCACGGGCCCGGCGTCCGCGCCAGCCTCGCCTTCCCCAAGCCGGTGCGCGGCGGCGCGCCCCGGATCCTCGTCGGCGGCGCGGCCGGACCCCGGCTGTTCGCCCACATCTGCGCGTACGCCGACGGCTGGATGCCCATCGGCGGCGCGGGCCTGGGCCGGACCGTGCCCGAACTGCGGGAGCGCTGGCAGGAGGCCGGCCGCGACCCCGGCGCGCTGGAGATCGTGCCGTATGCGGTGCTGCCCACCCCCGGCAAGCTGGCGCACTACGCGGACCAGGGCATCGAGGAGGTCGTGCTGCAACTCCCGCCGGGCGACCCCGCGACCGTCCTGAAGGCGCTCGACGCCCACGGCCGCCACCTGTGAGGCCGAGTGCGCCCCCCCCGGAACGGCGCGGGTCACCCGACGCGCTCTCGAAGGGCCCGGGGCCCCGCTCGTATGCTCGATCCATGAGTGATCAGGACGCCGTACCCCAGACGCAGCAGACCGACGACCGTCCCACGGCCAACGCGATGCGCCGCGCGCTGAAACGGGCCAGGGACGGTGTCGCGCTCGACGTCACGGAGGCCGCCGTGCTGCTGCGGGCGCGCGGCGCCGACCTGGACGACCTCACGGCGTCGGCGGCCCGGGTGCGCGACGCGGGCCTCGCCGCCGCCGGGCGGCCCGGCGTCATCACGTACTCCAGGAGCGTCTTCGTGCCGCTCACCCGGCTGTGCCGCGACAAGTGCCACTACTGCACGTTCGTGACCGTCCCCGGCAAGCTGCGCCGCGCCGGGCACGGGATGTTCATGTCGCCGGACGAGGTCCTGGACGTCGCCCGCAAGGGCGCCGCACTCGGCTGCAAGGAAGCCCTGATCACCCTCGGCGACAAGCCGGAGGACCGCTGGCCCGAGGCCCGCGAGTGGCTGGACGCGCACGGCTACGACGACACCATCGCCTATGTGCGGGCCATATCCATCCGCATCCTGGAGGAGACCGGGCTGCTGCCGCACCTCAACCCGGGCGTCCTGTCCTGGACCGACTTCCAGCGGCTCAAGCCCGTCGCACCCAGCATGGGCATGATGCTGGAGACGACCGCCGAGCGGCTGTGGTCCGAGCCGGGCATGCCGCACCACGGCTCCCCGGACAAGGAACCGGCCGTGCGGCTGCGCGTCCTGGAGGACGCCGGCCGGTCCTCGGTCCCCTTCACCAGCGGGCTGCTCATCGGCATCGGCGAGACGTACGAGGAGCGCGCCGAGTCGCTGTTCGCGCTGCGCCGCACCGCACGCTCCTACCACGGCATCCAGGAACTGATCATCCAGAACTTCCGCGCCAAGCCGGACACGGCGATGCGCGGGATGCCCGACGCCGACCTCGACGACCTGGTCGCGACCGTCGCCGTCGCCCGCCACATCATGGGCCCGTCCGGCAACCTCCAGGCGCCGCCGAACCTCGTCGACGGCGAGTACGCCCGGCTCATCGGCGCGGGCATCGACGACTGGGGCGGGGTCTCCCCGGTCACCATCGACCACGTCAACCCCGAGAAGCCGTGGCCGCGCCTCGACGAGCTGGCCGCGCAGTCGGCGCTGGCCGGCTTCGAGCTGCGCGAACGGCTGTGCGTGTACCCGGAGTTCGTGACGCGCGGCGAGCCGTGGCTCGATCCGCGGCTGCTCCCGCACGTCCGCGCCCTCGCCGACCCGGACACCGGTCTCGCGGTCGCGGACGCGCCGGTCGTCGGCCGGCCGTGGCAGGAGCCCGACGAGGGGTACGTCGCCGCGTCCGGCCGCACCGACCTGCACCGCACCATCGACACCGAGGGCCGCACCACCGACCGCCGCGACGACTTCGACGAGGTGTACGGCGACTGGGAGGCGCTGCGCGAGCAGGCCGCGCCCGGCATGGTGCCCTCGCGCATCGACGGCGACGCGCGGGAGGCGCTGGCCGTCGCGGCGGACGACCCGACGCGGCTCACCGACGACCAGGCGCTCGCCCTCCTGCACGCGGACGGCCCGGCGCTCGACGCGCTCTGCCAGGTCGCCGACGACATCAGGAAGACGGTGAACGGCGACGACGTCACGTACATCGTCACCCGGAACATCAACTTCACGAACGTCTGCTACACCGGCTGCCGGTTCTGCGCCTTCGCCCAGCGGCGCACGGACGCCGACGCGTACACCCTCTCCCTCGACCAGGTCGCCGACCGCGCCCAGCAGGCGTGGGAGGTCGGCGCGGTCGAGGTCTGCATGCAGGGCGGCATCCACCCGGACCTGCCCGGCACCGCCTACTTCGACATCGCGAGGGCCGTGAAGGAGCGCGTGCCCGGCATGCACGTCCACGCCTTCTCGCCGATGGAGGTCGTCAACGGCGCGAGCCGCACGGGCCTGTCGATCCGCGAGTGGCTGACCGCCGCCAGGGAGGCGGGCCTCGACTCCATCCCCGGCACGGCCGCCGAGATCCTCGACGACGAGGTCCGCTGGATCCTCACCAAGGGCAAGCTGCCCACGGCGACCTGGATCGAGGTCGTCAGGACCGCCCACGAGCTGGGCATCCGCTCCTCGTCCACCATGATGTACGGGCATGTGGACCAGCCCCGCCACTGGCTCGGGCACCTGCGCACCCTGGCCGGCATCCAGCAGGAGACCGGCGGCTTCACGGAGTTCGTGACGCTGCCGTTCATCCACACCAACGCGCCGGTCTACCTCGCGGGCATCGCCCGCCCCGGCCCGACCACCCGCGACAACCGCGCGGTCACCGCGATGGCCCGCGTCCTGCTGCACCCGCACATCCCCAACATCCAGACCAGCTGGGTCAAGCTCGGCACGGAGGGCGCCGCCGAGATGCTCCGCTCCGGCGCCAACGACCTGGGCGGCACGCTGATGGAGGAGACCATCTCCCGGATGGCGGGCTCCTCGTACGGCTCGTACAAGTCGGTCAAGGACCTGGTCGCGGTCGCCGACGCGGCGGGCCGCCCGGCCAGGCCCCGCACGACGCTGTACGGCACCGTCCCGGAGGAGCGGGTGCGGGCCGCCGCCGCGTCGGACGGGCATCTGCCGGAGCTGCTGCCGGTGCTGGAGAACTGAGCGGGCCGGGGAGGGGCCGGCCCGGCCCCTCCCCGCGGCTCAGACCAGCAGGTCGCGCTTGAGGTCGCGCACGTCGCGCGCGCTGAGCCCGAGGCCCCGGCGCTCGTACCCGGCGAACGAGCCGTACGCGTCGCGGACCTCGGCGAAGCCGGAGTTCAGGTACGCCGTGCGGACGTCCAGCAGCGGCTTGTAGACCTTGGCCTGCTCCGGCGGCATCGAGGCGAGCGCCGCCGCGTTGGCCGCGGCGCGGTAGTCGTTCGAGGCGAGGTAGTCGGCCAGCACCGTCTCGCGGGGGACGCCGAGCGCGGTGAGCAGCGCGGCGTTCGCCCAGCCGGTGCGGTCCTTGCCGGCCGTGCAGTGGAACAGCACGCCGTCGCCGTCGGCGATGCCCGCGAACACCGTGCCGTAGGCGGCCTTCGCGGAGGCGCCGCTGACCATGTACTTCTCGCCGTCGGTCATCATCGCGACGGCCTCGGCCTCCGTCGTGGGCATCGCCGTGTGGGCGGGGGAGCCCGCGAGGACGTCCGCGACCACGTACGAGGTGCCGGCCGGGACGCGGTCCGGCGCGGCGGACCGCTCGGAGGCCATGCGCAGGTCGAAGTCCGTGCCGATGCCGAGCCGCTCCAGCTTCGCCAGGTCGGCGGGGGTCAGCCTGTCCAGCGCGTCCGAGCGGTAGATCTCGCCCATCTTCACCCAGTGGCCGTCGGCGGTGCGGTAGCCGCCCGCGTCGCGGAAGTTCACCGCGCCGTCGAGCTTGACGAGCCGGTCGGCCAGGTGCAGGCCGCGGCCGCGGTCGGGCACGAGGTCGAACCACTGCCGGTCGACGTGCGCGGGCAGGCCGGTGACCCGCACCGTGCCGGTGGCGCCGCCGCGCGCGACGGTGCGGCCGTCGGCCCGGACGCTGACGTGCCGGGTGCCGGGCGCCTTCCAGGAGATCTCGTAGGTGCCCGGGTCCGCGGCCGCCGTGACGACGGCCCGGGTGAAGGGGATCCGGGCGGACGGCGCGTGGTGCCCGGCGGGTGCGGGGTGCGCGGCGGCCGCGGGGGTCGCGAGGGCGGCCAGGAGGGCGGCGGCCGACAGCGCGGTGACCGTGCCCCTGACCCGCGTCGTCTGCTGCTTGGTGTGCGTCATGAGGCGGATGTTTCGGCCCGTCGGAGAGCGGGGCGCGTCGGCCCGGTGAACGGCGCGGGAACCTCGGGAAGCGGAATCCTCTGTACCTTCGCGAACTGGGCAAATGTGGCCCGATGTGACCACAAGGGCGTCTTGGCCCCTATCAGTTGAGGTCGCGTGGATCGCTGAAGCGAACGTTCCTGGTCGATTACAGTGCTGCGAGTCGAGGGCCGCAGGGCAGCGAAGGAGAGCCATGGGCGCACCACCCGCCGCCGGGGCCGTCTGGGGCCGCGCCGAACAGCAGGACTTCCGCAGCCGGGTGCGCGGCGCGCTGCTCGGCTCCGCGCTCGGGGACGCGCTGGGTGCCCCGCTCGACGAGAAGGCGCCGCCGGACGCCCCGGCGGCGCGCGGCGCCGAGCTGCTGCCCGCCTACGGCCGCGCGGGCGCCGTCACGGCCGCCACCCAGCTCGCGCTGTTCACCGTCGACGGGCTGATCCGCGCGCAGGTGCGCCGCGACACCGGCGCCTGGCATCCGCCCACCGATGTGCACCGGGCCTATCTGCGGTGGGCGGCCACCCAGCGCGACTGGGGGCCCGACGAGCGGCGCAAGGAGGACGGCTGGCTGGCTCGCGAGGAGTGGCTGTACTCGCGGCGCGGGGCCGCCTCCGCGTGTCTGCTGGGGCTCGGCAACGACGTCATGGGCACCCTGGACACGCCCAAGAACCCGGAGGCGGACGGGCCCGAGGCGGTGACGCGGTCGGCCGGGTTCGGGCTGCTGGTCGGCTGGGAGCCGCAGCTCGTGCTCCAGCTGGCCGTCGAGTGCGCGGTCCACACGCACGGGGCTCCGCAGGCGTATCTGTCGGCGGGCGCGTACGCCGTGGTCGTGCACGCCCTCGCGCGCGGGGAGTCCCTGGACGCGGCCGTGCAGCGCGCGCTGGCCCTGCTCGCCGCCCGGCCCGGCCATCCGCCGGTCGCCGACGCGCTCAAGCAGGCGCTGGGCGCCGTGCGGCAGGGGATGCCGAACGCGGCGCGGGTCGGGGAGCTGGTCGGGGACGGCGGGGCCGTCGGGGCGCTCGCCGCCGCCGTGTACTGCGCGCTGGTCGGGGAGGACATCCGGCACGGGCTCGGGCTCGCCGTGCACCACGACGGGCCCTCGGCGGCCGTCGGGGCGCTCTGCGGCGGGTTGCTGGGGGCCATGCACGGGGAGACCGCGCTGCCTCCGGCGTGGGTGGTGGAGCTGGAGGGGCGGCCCACCATTCTGGAGCTGGCGGACGACTTCGCCATGGAGATGACCCAGGGGGCCGCGCTGCACGGCCCCGCCGGGGCGTCCGAGGGGTGGCTGGCCCGGTATCCCCGGGGCGCCTGACCCCGGGGAACCGCGCCGGGGGGCTACCGCTGCCGGGCGTCGTCCTGGGCGCCGGCCGGGGCCGGGACCTGGGCGGCGGTCGAGCCGGCGCCGGGGCCGTCCCCGTCCGTGTTGATGCGCTCGATGATGTCGTCGCGCTCGGGGGTGTCCTCGGGCTTGACGAGGCCGATGACGATGTAGAGGACGAGCGAGACGGCCAGCGGGATCGAGACCTGGTACTGGAGCGGCACGCCCCCGTCGACGTTCCAGCTGATCGGGTAGTTGACCAGCCAGAAGGCCAGCAGTCCCAGCGCCCAGCTGGAGAGCGCGGCGGTCGGCCCGGACTTGCGGAACGTGCGCAGCAGCCCCAGCATCATCGGAATCGCGATCGGCCCCATCAGACCGGCGACCCACTTGATGACGACGGTGATGATGTCCTTGAACGTGGGCGAGTTGACCTGGGTGGCCACCGCCATGGACAGGGCGAGGAAGACGACGGTGGTGAGCCGGGCCGCGATCAGGCCCCGCCGCTCGTTCCAGGAGCGCGCCCTGGCGGAGAGCACCGGCGCGACGTCCCGGGTGAAGACGGCCGCGATGGCGTTGGCGTCGGAGGAGCACATGGCCATCGTGTGCGAGAAGAAGCCGACGATGACGAGGCCCAGCAGGCCGTGCGGCAGCAGCTGTTCGGTCATCAGGCCGTAGGAGTCGGAGCCGTCCGGCTTCTGCGCGTGGACGAGCAGCGGCGACATCCACATGGGGAAGAACAGCACCACGGGCCACACCAGCCACAGCACGGCGGAGAGCCGGGCCGAGCGGGTGGCCTCCTTGGCGGAGCCGGTGGCCATGTAGCGCTGGGCCTGGTTCAGCATGCCGCCGTTGTACTCGAAGAGCTTGATGAACAGGAACGCGAGCAGGAACACGGCGCCGTACTGGCCGACCAGCGGCTTGCCGTGGCCCTGGAGTTCGGGCTGGTTCCAGGCGTCGAGGAAGCCGATGTTTTTGTCGTCGAGCTTGACGACGACCGCGACGAACATCGAGACGCCGGCGAGCAGTTGGATGATGAACTGCCCCAGCTCGGTGAGGGCGTCGGCCCACAGTCCGCCGATGGTGCAGTAGACGGCGGTGATGGCGCCGGTGATCAGGATGCCCTGGTTGAGCGAGATGCCGGTGAACACGGAGAGCAGGGTGGCGATGGCCGCCCACTTCGCCGCCACGTCCACGATCTTCAGCAGCATGCCGGACCAGGCGAGGGCCTGCTGGGTCGGCAGGTTGTAGCGGTTCTTCAGGTATTCGAGGGGCGAGGCCACGTGCAGCCGGGAGCGCAGCCGGTTGACCCGGGGCGCGAACAGGGTGGCGCCGATGGCGATCCCGATCGCGATCGGGAAGGACCAGGTGACGAAGGACGTCACGCCGTACGTGTACGCGATGCCGGCGTATCCGGTGAACATCACCGCGCTGTAGCCGGACATGTGGTGCGAGATGCCCGACAGCCACCACGGCATCTTGCCGCCCGCGGTGAAGAAGTCGGAGACGTTGTCCACGCGTTTGTGGGACCAGACGCCGATCGCGACCATGATGCCGAAATAGCCGATGAGCACGACCCAGTCGAGACTGTTCATGTGCCCCCTCCAGGGGTCCGCCTTGTGAACGTTGCGGCTCTTCGTCAGTACGTCCGTTTCAGCGGGCGCCCCCGTACGGGTGTGGGGACTTCGGGGATTGAACCCCTTGCCCGGTGGGCCGGTCAAGAGCCTCTGCGGTCATGGATGTGAACCGAGATCAGCAAGGCGAACGATTTTGCACTTTCGTGACCGGGTGGGGAGTTGTCGTGAACGTGACCGGGGCCACACCATGAGCGGGCCCTTCGTCAGTAGCCGCACACGGTGCACGGACGCGAAGGACCGCACGGGATGCGGGTCCCGTGCGGTCGCGTGGAAGGAGTGGGTGAGGTCTGGTCAGTGCATGAGTTCGCCCGCATTCACCAGGAGTTGCTGGCCGGTGATCGCGCGGGCCCGGTCCGACGCGAAGAACACCGCCGCGTCCGCCACGTCGCCGTCCGTGGCGAGTTCGGGCAGGGCCATGCGCGCGGTGAGCCGCCCGAGGACCTCGTCCTCCGGCACCTTCTCGGTGTGCGCCGTGAACTGGACGAAGGCCTGCACCGGCGGGCCCCACATCCACCCCGGCAGCACCGTGTTCACCCGGATCCGGTGCGGCCCGAGCTCCCGCGCAAGCGAGTACATCGCGCTGGTCAGCGCGCCCTTCGACGCCGCGTACGCCGCCTGGCGGACCTGGGTCGGCGCGGCCACCGCCGACTGCGTCCCGATGATGACGACCGAGCCGCCGCGCTCCTTCAGGGCGGGCAGGCAGGCCCGGGTCATGCGCAGCGTGCCGAGCAGGTTCACGTCCAGCACGCCGCGCCAGGTCTCGAAGTCGGCGTCCTCCAGGCCGCCGAAGCAGCTGTCCCACGCCGCGACGTGGACCACCGCATCCACCCCGCCGAACCGCTCCCGGGCCAGCCCGGCGAGGGCCGCGCACTGCTCCTCGTCGGTGATGTCCGTGGCCCGGTACGCGGTCCGGGCGCCCGCCGGGTCCAGCTCGGCCGCCGCCTTGGCCAGATTGGCCTCCGTGCGCGCCCCGAGCACGGCGTTGCCGCCGTCGCGCAGCACGGCCGCGGCCACCTGGTGGCCGAGGCCCGCGCCGACCCCGGAGACGATCACGGTCTTCCCGGTGAGCGGTCCACCGCTGCCCATCCCGCTGTCCATCGGTTGCCTCCCGGCTCTGGCCTTCTATCTGACGGGGCGTCAGAGTAGGGGCGCGGTGCGCAAGTCGGAACCCTCGCGGCGAAAGGGCGGCGGCATGAGCGAGTTCCACGACCCCTACACCCCCCACGGCGACGCGTACGCCGAGCTGGCGGCCGTCGGGCCCTACGGGGTGCGGCCCGGGCACGCCCTGATCACCATGGTCGAGCCGCACCCGGGGCACGAGTACGCGTACAACCGCTGGTACGAGGACGACCACTACTACGCCGGCGCGATGGCGATGCCCTGGATGTACGCCGGGCGCCGCTGGGTCGCCACCCGCGACCTCCAGCTGCTGCGCGTCCCGGAGAAGTCGGCGGTGGCCGAGCCGGTCACGGCGGGCTGCTACCTCTCCACGTACTGGGTCACCGAGGGCCGCTACGACGAGCACATGCGGTGGACCGTCGGCATCAACCAGCGGCTCAACCGCGACGGCCGGGTCTACCAGGACCGCACGCACGTCTTCACGGCCTTCCAGGACCACGCGGCGACCGTCTACCGGGACGGCGCGGCGGGCCCCCGGGACTTCCACGCGCTCGACCACCCGTACGCCGGGCTGGTCCTGGAGGTCATCGACGTCGAGCGGCCCGAGCAGCGGCCCGAACTGCTGGAGTGGCTGCTCTCCCGGCACCTGCCCAAGGCCCTCAGGGGGTCGCCGGCGGCCATGGTCACGCTCTTCGGCCCGACCCCGCTGCCGGGCGACCGGATGACGTACGTGAAGCAGGTCGAGGGCGTCGGCACCCGGCTGACCCTGCTGTGGTTCCTGGAGGCGGACCCGCGCGCCTGCTGGCAGGAGCACTTCGCGGGGCTGGGGGAGCGGGTGGCGCAGGCCGGACTCGGGGCGCGCGTGGAGCTGCTGGCGCCGTTCGTCCCGACGGTGCCGGGGACCGACACCTACGTGGACCGGCTGCGCTGACACGGCCGAGCCCCCTCGGCCAGGACGGCGGACCAGTCGAGAGGGCTCTCACAGTGGTGCTAGACCGTGCGTACGCGGTGGTGGAACCGACCGCGGTGGAGCTGTACTTCGGTGGAGCTGTACTGCGTCGGCACCGGTGGTGCCGCGGACCTCTCGGTCCGGTCAGAACGTGCTCGTGCTCACTTCCTGCACGAACGCGGTCCACGAATCGGGTGCGAAGCCGATCGAGGGCCCTTCCAGGACCTTCGAGTCGCGCACCGCGATCGCGTGCGCGACGGGAGACTTGACCTCGACGCACGCGCCGTTGCCCGTGGAATACGAGGACTTGATCCAGGATTCCGTGGCGCCTTGCTGGATTGCCATGTTCGCTCCGGTTCAGCAGTGATCGACCAGTGGCCGAATGACGTCCCGCCCTGAGATCCAGAGCGGTTCTCGCCAACAGTGGTGTCCTGATGGCGTGATCGACGCTACTCGCCAACTCGCCCGCATGAAGCGGGCATTCACTCGACCGGATGGCATATTCCACCGGGGTCTTCCGTTAGCCGGAGACGAAGGTGTACCGTGCCGCGCCGTCGCGTTTCGCGAGGCCGCCGCGGGGCGTCAGCGGGCGTACTCCTTGGCGATCTCCGAGATGAACTGCCGCGACTGGTCCACGTTCAGCGCCTGGGCCCGCAGATGCTCGTACATGACACTGTATTTCTGTACGTCGTTGGCCTTCTCCAGGTACAGGTCGCTGGTGACGCCCTCGATGTAGACGACGCTGGAGTCCGCCGCGTCGGGGAACTCCAGGATCGCGTACTGCCCGTTGAGCCCGGGGTGCGCGCCCATCTCGAACGGGATCACCTGCACCGTCACGTGCGGCAGCTGCGACTGCTCGACCAGGTGCTCCAGCTGCTCGCGCATGATGCCCCGGCCGCCGACGGTGCGCCGCAGCGCCGCCTCGTCCAGCACCGTCCACAGGCGCAGCGGGTTCTCGGGCGCCTGGATGCGCTCCTGACGCCGCATGCGGACCTGCACGCGCTTGTCGATGTCCGACGGCGTGGTCTCCGGCAGCGCGCCGTTGATGAGCGACTCCGCGTAGCCGCGGGTCTGGAGCAGGCCGGGGACGACCTGGGGGTCGTAGACGCGCAGGCTCGCCGCGTCGGTCTCCAGGCCGATGTAGACGCTGTACGGGATGTCGCCGAAGGAGTGCCACCAGCCCTGCTGGCGCGAGTCCTTGGCCATCTGCATCAGCGAGTCCACGATGCGGTGGTCCTCGACCTCGTAGACCCCGCACAGGTCGCGCACGTCGCGCTGGCTGATGCTGCGCCGCCCGTTCTCCAGGCGGCTGATCTTCGACTGCGACACCAGCAGGCGCTCGGCGACCTCTTCGGCGGTCATGCCCTTGAGCTCCCGGAGCCTCCGCAGCTCCTGGCCCAACCGGCGTCGCCTGACGGTGGGATTGACGTTGGACGCCACGGGACGTGCACCTCCGGCTGCGTGCATTTTTTTGTACGTTGCGTATCTGCTGCTCAGCAGATTGCCACCAACGCGCCGTCAGCGCTGCCAAACAGCGGATATGTACGGGGCACGCAACCGGAACGCGACCGCGCGGGGCGATGCCCCGGGGTCCGCTCCGCAGGGCGGAGGTCGGACGTCCGGAGCATCACCCCGCGCGGTACAGCGGCTCCCGAACCGGGTCTTGGGGACTGCGGTGCGGCGCTGGTGCGGTTGGTGCGCTCGGTACGTTCACTGCGTTCGGTACGTTCCGGTACGGCGGGTGTCCGTGGTGCGCGGGGCACGTGTGGTGCTGTGCCGTCGGCCCCCGAGTCTCCTCAGTGGGCCGCCACGCGTGCCATGGAACCGTGGTGCTGCTGCATCGGAACGCCCCTCGCGGGCTCCGGTGCGCCCCGGCCCGCCGGAGCGGCGGGCGACCGGCGTGGCTGCGCGGCCACCCCGTTCTGGACGTCCATCACGGCGTGCGCCACGAGGCCGCCCATCGGGTCGTGCCTGATCAGGTCCCGCAGCCGGGAGCGGGACGATCGTCCCTCGTTCCCCGGGTACAGGTGCTTGCCGAGTCCGACCGCGTGGGCCAGTGCGGCGAGCGCCGCGGTCCGTGGGTCCGGCGGGACGCCGGTACGGATCGCACTGTCCAGCCGGGACCTGATCTCCCGGCTGATCGCCGTGTCCGTCGCCTGGTAGCGAGTCGTCGGCAGTACCCCGCACATCTGGCCGGCCACGGCATGCACCATGCCGCACCGCTCCAGGTGCGAGAGGTAGGTCTGGCGGAGCCCCAGTCGTGGCCCGCCAATCCAGTGGACTGCCCGCACGGGAGCGCCACGCCTTCGCAGCAACTCCAACGCGCAGTCCAGAGTCGGATCTCCGGTCGGCCGTGGTGCCACCACGGCGATACGATCCCCGTCTGGGGCTATCCGTCCGGCCAGCGCCAGCTCTACTAGCTGTGCTCCGGCCAGACCTAGGTCGAGCGACTGCGGCTGCGCTGTGGTACCCGTGGCCGGGTCCAGAGCGAGCAGCAGAAGCTCCTCCGGAATGGTTCTGCGGCTCCTGCCCATCCATGCCTCCCCGCGTGGATGAATGACAGGGTGACCCCTCTCACATTGGTCTGTCGAGAGTGCGTGGGGGCTTTGGGCGGGAACCAGTAGGTATGTCGTTCTCGTCTACCACGAGGGTGAAGCCCCCACACAGGACACTGGTACATGGTTCGGACAGCGCTGGTTTGCGTCGGCGTCTAGTGGTTAGCGGTCGAGGAGGCATCGGTGGCGGGGACCCCCGACAGGTCGGGAGAGCAGCAGGCGTCGGGAGGCCCGGGCTCGCAGGAGCGCGATCCGCGCCTTGCGGTGGCGCGGGAGACGGGCCCGGACGTGGATCGCGCTACGGCGGTCTTCTCGGTCCGTGACGCGGCGGGGACGGGGTCCGGTTCCGGATCCGGTGCCCCGGCCGGCGAGCGGGCCGGTGCGGACCCGGAGGCGGGGCCGGCCCCCGGGACCGGTTCCGGGCCGGCCGAGCCCGGCGACGCGCGGCTGCGCGCCGCCGTGGCCGCGTGGGTGAACGGCGGCGGTACCGGTCCGGGTGACGGTTCCGAGGAGCCGTCCGACGGCGAGCCCGCCGGGGACGGCGGGGCGGTCGCGGCGCGGGCCGCTGCCGGGTCCGGAGGTGGCAAGGGTTCTGGCGGTGCGGGTTCGGCCGATGGGCCTGCCGATGCCGATGCCGATGCCGAGCCGTCCGGCGCCGGGGCCGGCGCCCGGGAGGACGCCTCGTCCGGTGCGGCGGAGGCGGCGGCCGATGCGGCCGCGGCCAAGGTCGCTGCCGCCGAGGCGGTGGCCAGGAGCGCCGACGCGAAGGCCGACGAGGCGAGGAGCGCCGAGCCTCTCGCCGAGGACGCCGAGGATGCCGCTGTGAAGCCCGGGGGCAGCGAGTCGGCCGACTCGAAGGACACGGAAGCAAAGGTTCCGGACGCAAAGGTGGCGGACGCCAAGTCCACGGGCGGCAAGTCTGCCGACCCGCGAGCCGCCGATGCCGCGGCCACGGGCGCTGGTGCCGCGAGCGCGGGCGCGGGGTCCGTCGGAGCCGGGGCCGCCGGTGCGAGGGCCGGGGTCGACGAGCCTGCGGGCGCCGAGTCCGCCGGCGCGAAGACCAGGGGCGACGGGCCCGCGGGCGCCAAGCCCGCAGACGCCGCGCCCGCGGGTGCGAAGGCCGGGGCCGACGAGCCCTCGGACGCCAAGCCCGCAGATGCCACGCCCGCCGGTGCGAAGCCCTTGGGCGGTGAGCCCGCTGGTGCAAAGGCCGGGGTCGACGGGCCTGGGGGCGCCGAGTCCGCCGGTGCGAGTACCGCGAACACTAAGCCCGCTGGTGCGAAGCCCTCGGGCGACGAGCCGTCGGGCGCCACGCCCGCAGACGCCACGCCCGCCGGTGTGAAGGCCGGGGTCGACGAGCCTGCGGGCGCCGAGTCCGCCGGTGCGGAGCCCTCGGACGCCAAGCCCGCCGGTGCGAAGCCCGGTGGTGGTGGCCGTGTGGAGGGGGGGCCCGTCGATCCGAGGGGGGCCGGGGCGGCGGCCGCCGGGGCCGGTGGCGTCGGGGCCAAGGGGCGGGGCTCGAAGCCCGCCTGGGCGAAGGGCGCGGACGACGCGGCCCCCGCCGACGCGAAGCCCGCGAAGGCGAAGGCCGCCGACGAGGCCGAGCAGAAGGACAGGCCCGGCGCCGACGGCGGGCGGGCGGCCGTCGATCAGCCGACCTCCGTGTTCAAGGCCGTACCGCCGCCGGTCGACCAGCCGACCACCTCGCTGAAGTCCCCCGCCGCCGGGAAGCCCGGGAGCAAGGGCGAGAGCGAGGCCGAGCGGACCAGCCGGTTCGTGCCGCTGAAGCCGCTCGACGGGGCCACCGGCGCGGGCGCCGCGAAGGCGGAGACGCCCGCGGTCGCCGAGCCGGAGCGGACCCGTCAGCAGCCGCTGCCGCCGAAGCCGCCGCTGGACCTGCTCGCCGAACTGACCAACACCCCGCCCCCGCCGGAGACCCGCGTCCGCACCGCGGTGCGCCGGGTCAAGGTGTGGACGCCGATCGTCCTGCTCCTGATCGTCGCGTTCGCGATCGTGCAGGCCGTCCGCCCGCTGCCGACCCCGACGCTCGCCCTGACCGCCGACGACTCGTACTCCTTCGACGGCGACAGCACGAAGCTGCCGTGGCCGTCCGAGGGCCAGGGCTGGATGGACGTCCAGGGCATCGGCACCATGGACGACTTCGGCAAGCAGACGCCGGTCCCGATCGGCTCGGTCGCCAAGTCCATGACCGCGTACATCATCCTGCGCGACCACCCCCTGAAGGCGGGCACGGGCGGCCCCGAGATCACCGTCGACAAGACCGCCGAGAAGGAGGGCGGCTACGACGCCGACGGGCAGAACGAGTCGACGCTGAACACGGTCAAGGAGGGCGACAAGCTCACCGAGCAGGACGCGCTGTCCGCCGTCATGATCCCGTCGGCCAACAACATCGCGCGGCTGCTCGCGCGCTGGGACGCCGGTTCCGAGGAGGCGTTCGTCAAGAAGATGAACGCCACCGCCAAGAAGCTCGGCATGAAGAACACCACGTACACCGACCCCTCGGGCCTGAAGGAGACCACCGTCTCCACCGCCGAGGACCAGGTGAAGCTCGGCAACGAACTGGTGCAGATCAAGGCCCTGACGGACATCACCAAGCTGCCGGTGTGGAAGGACCCGTCGGGCAAGAAGTGGACCAACTACAACCGGCTCGTCCCCTACGACGGCGCCATCGGCATCAAGACGGGCACCACGACGAAGGCGGGCGGCAACCTGCTGTTCGCGGCCACCAAGGAGGTCGGCGGCGAGACCGTCACCGTCGTCGGCGCGATCCTCGGCCAGCACCGGTCGCCGATCATCGACACCGTCAACGCGGTCAGCAAGACCGCGATGATCGGCGCCCAGGACGCCCTGAAGTCGGCGACCATCCTCAAGAAGGGCGACGTCGTCGGATACGTGGACGACGGCCTCGGCGGGCACACCCCGGTGGTGCTGACCAAGAACGTCACCGCCGTCGGCTGGGCCGGCAAGACCGTCCGGCTGGAGATCGCCGACCAGAGCGGAAAAACCGTTCCGCACACCGCGAAGGCGGGCACCCCGGTCGGCGTGCTCAAGGTGGGCGACGGGGAGGGCGGGGCCGTCGAGGTGCCCGTCGCGCTCCAGAGCGACCTCGCCGAGCCCGGCTTCGGAGCGAAGATCAAGCGCATCGGCTGAGGCCCGCGCGGGAGGCCGGTGCCCACCGGCCTCCCGCGGCGCCCGGGCGCGGGCGCCGTGCTAGCGTCGCGAGACCGGGGCGTTCGGGACGTTCCCTCCGGTCGTTCGTCACAACGGTACGTACGGGGAGAGTCAGCAGTGGCCACAGCGGAGCCGACGCGCGCCGACGACGCGGACGCGGAGCCGGGCTCGGAGCGCGTACGAATACGGCCCGCGCAGCGCACACGCGACACCTTCTGGGCCGCGTCGGCACGGCGCGCCGCACGCCACCCCGTGCTGGTCGCCACGGCGACCGCCGGGATCCTCCACCTCATCTGGTTCTTCACGTTCGCGAACAGCGGCGGCGACCTCGCGGCCCAGGACGCCTGGGCCGAGTTCGTGGGCCGGCACCCCGACTCCGCGTACAACCTCGCCTGGTACGGCGGCATGCACCCGGTCTCGTACAGCGTGGTGTCGCCCTATCTGATGTCCGTGCTCGGCGTGCGGACCACCATGATGATCGCGGGCACGCTCTCCGCCGCCCTGCTCACCCTCCTGCTGATCCGCACCCGCGCCGTCGCCCGGCCGCTGTGGCCCGCGCTCGCCGGGGTCTTCGCGCTGCTGTGCAACGCCGCGTCGGGCCGCGTCACCTTCGGGCTCGGCATGATGTTCGGGCTCGGCGCCGTCGCCGCCGTCTTCTGCTGGCCCCACCGCTGGCGCTACAGGCGCTGGGCCAAGGCCGGCGTCGCCGCGCCGCTGGCCGGCATCGCGACCGCCTGTTCGCCGGTCGCCGGGCTCTTCGTGGGGCTCGTCGCCGTGGCGCTGTTCCTCCAGAAGAGACGGCCCGGAGCGTACGCGCTCGGCCTCGCGCCCGCCGTCGTGGTCGGCCTCTCGGCGTGGCTGTTCCCGTTCTCGGGGACGCAGCCGATGTCGTTCTGGTCGGCGCTGCTGCCCATGGTCTACGGCGTCCTCACCTACGCCCTCGTACCGAAGGAATGGCTGACGGTCCGGATCACGTCCGCCGTCTACACCCTCGCCGTGCTGCTGGTGTGGCTGATCAGCTCGCAGATCGGCTCCAACATCACGCGGCTGCCCATGCTGTTCGCGGGCGTCGCGCTGCTCGCCGCGCTGCCGTTCACGGTGCCGCGCTCCCGCAAGTGGTACGTCACCGTCATCGCGTTCGTCGGCTTCAACGTGTGGATCGGCTTCAAGTCCGTCGACGACGTCGTGCACACCACCCCCGCCGCCTCCTGGGCCCGCGAGCTGGCGCCGCTCGTCAACGAACTCCAGGAGGTCAGCGCCGAGCGCGGCCGCGTCGAGGTCGTGCCCGCCCGCTCGCACCGGGAGGCGTCCGCGCTCGCGCCGTACGTGAACCTGGCCCGCGGCTGGAACCGGCAGGCCGACATGGACCGCAACCCGCTCTTCTACGACGACACCCTCAACTCCGCGAACTATCACGAATGGCTGAAGCGCTGGGCCGTGCACTACGTGGTGCTGCCCAAGGGCGAGCCCGACGGCTCGGGCGGCGAGCGGGAGCGGGAGCTGGTGCAGCGCGGGCTGCCGTATCTCAAGCAGGTGTGGGGCGACGCGAACTGGCAGCTGTTCTCCGTCACCGACCCGACACCGCTCGCCGAGCCGCACGCCATGGTCGACGCCGCCGAGCAGGGGGAGCTGACCATCGAGGTGACGCAGCCCGGGCGGGTGCTGATCCGGATCCCGTACTCGCCGTGGCTGTCCGTCGTCGACGCCGACGGCAAGAGTCTCGGCACGCCCCAGGAGACCGGCGCGTCGAAGCGGGCGCGGGAGCGGGACGACAGCCTGCCTCGGGCGTTCGACAACGTGCACGGGTGCCTGATGGAGACCGACAAGGACGACTCCGGCGACCAGTGGACCGTCCTCCTCGCCCCGAAGCCCGGCACCTACCACCTGGCGGCCCCCTACCAGTGGTCCCGGGGCACCCCGTGCCCCGAGGAGCTCCGCTGACCGTCCGCCCGGCGCCGGCCGCGGCCCCGCCTCAGCGGCGCAGCAGCTCGGCGAGGCGGGGGAGCTGGGCGGGGTCCTCCAGGGCCGACCCGACGGCGACGACCCGGGCGCCCGCCGCCAGATAGGCGGCGGCGTTCCCGGCGTCCATCCCCCCGGTCGCCACGAACGGCACCTCGGGGAACGGCCCCCGCATCGCGCGGAACCACTCCACCCCCAGCACACTCGCCGGGAACGCCTTCAGCCAGTCGAGTCCGAGCCCCCGCGCGGCCTGCACGTCGGTGGGCGTCGCCACGCCGGGCAGATGCGGCAGCCCGGCGGTCGCGCTGGCCCGCACCACGGCCGCGTTCAGCCCCGGCGCCACCGTGAACGCCGCCCCCGCCGCCACCGCCCACCCCAGCCGCTCGGCGCTGGTGACGGTCCCGGCCCCCACCGGCTTCCCCCGCTCGGCACCGGCGGCGGCCACCGCCTCCAGCACCCGCGCGGCCCCGGCGCTCTGCACCGGCACCTCGACGCACTCGATGCCCAGGTCCCAGGCCCGCACGGCCAGCTCCACCGACCTCTCGGCGGACATCCCGCGCAGGATCGCCATCACCGGCACCCCGGCGAACAGCGTGTCGAAGGTGGTCGCGGCGGGGTTCTCGTCGGTTTTCACGGTCGCCATCCCAGCTCCTTGGAGATCGTCTCGGCGGTGGTCAGCAGATCGGGCAGGACGTCACGGATCAGCGCGTCGAGGCCGGCCCGCGCCTTGAGCGCGGTCACCGACACCGCCGCGACGACCTCGCCGCCGCAGTCCCGCACGGGGACGGCGACACAGTTCACGAAGGACTCGTACTCGCCGTCGTCGACGGCGAAGCCGCGGGCCCGCACGGTGGCGAGGGCGGCCCGGTAACCGGCCGGATCGGTCAGGGTGGTGCCGGTGCGCGGCGCGAAGTCGCAGTCGGCCAGCAGCGGTTCGGCCCGCTCGGACGGCAGGTGGGCGAGGATCGCCTTGGCGGCGCCGGCGGTGTGCAGCGGCACGGGCCGCCCGATCTCCGCATACAGCCGCGGCCCGTCCTCGGGGTCGGCCTTGTCGGCGTAGACGATCCGCTCGTCCTCCAGCGCGGCCAGGTGCACGGTGTGCCCGCACGCCGCACCGAGGGCCCGCAGCGGCCCGGCGGCGACGTCCCGCAGGCCGAACTGCTCCCGGGCCAGGTGGGCGAGTCCGGCGAGCCGGTATCCGACCGCGTACCGCCCGTCGGGCAGCCGGCGCGCGAGGCCGCCCGCGGTGAGCGACTCCAGGATGCGCAGCGCCGTCGAGCGGTGCACGCCCAGGTGGTCGCCGACCTCGGTCTGGGTGCGCGGGCTGCGGGCGACGTACTCCAGGATGTCGACGGCCCGCCGAACGGTCTGGGACACGGGCTCACCGGCTCTCTTCGGCGCTCGCGGGGACGTAGTCCTCGATGCTGCGCAGGGTGCGTGCGGCGAGCCGGTGGCCGAGGGCGAGCCGGTCGGCCTGCGCCGCCCCGGCGAGCAGCCCGCCCAGATATCCGGCCGCGAAGGCGTCCCCCGCGCCGACCGCCTCGACGACCTCGACGGCGGGCGCGGCCACGAACTCCCGTACCCCCGGGGCGAACGCGGTCGCGCCGACCGCGCCGTCCTTCACCACGAGCGTGCCGCGCGGCGCGAGCCACGCGTGCAGGGCGTCGGCGGTGGCGGGACCCCACAGCGCCTCGCCCTCGTCGCGCCCGACGAGCACCAGGTCCGCGCGCCGGGCCAGGCCGAGCAGCGTCCGCGCCGCGACCGCCTTCGCACTCCACAGGCCGGGCCGGTAGTTGACGTCGAAGGAGAACAGGGCGCCGTGCGCGGCGGCCCGCTCGGCGAGGACGCGCACGGCCTCGGCGCAGCCCGCGGACAGGGCCGGCGTGATCCCGGTCAGGTGCACGAGCCGTACGCCGTCCAGGGCGATCCGCTCCGCGTCGGCGGCCGTCATCCGGGAGGCGGCCGAGCCGCGCCGGTAGTAGTGGACGCGGGTGGTGCCGTCCGGGCCGGGATCCTTGAAGTAGACACCGGTCGGGGCGTCCTCGTCGACGGACACCTGCCCGACGTCCACACCGCGGCCCGCGACCGCCGCGACGATCCGCCGCCCGAACGGATCGTCGCCGACCCGGCTCGCCCAGGCCGCGCGGTGTCCCAGGTCGGCGAGGTACTGCGCCACGGTCGACTCGGCGCCCGCGACCGCGAGCCGCACCTGCCGACTGTGCTCCAGACCCGCACCGTCGGCCGGGGTCAGCTGCGCCATGGTCTCGCCGAGGCAGATCACCTCGGGGCGGTGCGGGGGCGGCACGGTCGGCTCCTGTCCTGTGACGTGCGGGGGCTGCGGGGCCCGGGCTGCGGGCTCGCTCCGCCCGACGCTAACAGCCGCTCCGCAACGGGCGTGCACATGCTGCAACAGCCCCCCGGCCGTCGCCGCTCGTCCCGGAAACCGGATGCGGCCGCCCGCCCCACCCGGCAGGCTGCGCCCATGCCCCTGCTGATCCAGCCCGCCATCGCGCCGGGCACCTTCTCCCGCACCCCGCAGCCGACCCTGCGCACGGCCGACGGCGAACTCGCCCTGCGCCCCTTCGTCCCCGGCGACGCGGCCGCCGTGCACGCCGCCTTCCAGGACCCGGTGCTCCAGTACTGGCACCTTCGCTCGATGGACTCCACGGAGGAGGCGGCGCAGTGGGTGGAGTCGGTGCGCGAGGACTGGCTGAAGGAGACCGGCGCCCAGTGGCTGGTGGTCCGGGCCGCCGACGGAGCGCCGCTCGGCCGGATGGCGCTGCGGCTGATGGACCTGGAGGAAGGGACCGCCGAGGTCGGCTACTGGGTCCTCGCGGACGCCCGGGGCCTCGGTGTGGCGCCCAGGGCGCTGACCGCGATGACGGACTGGGCGCTGGCGGCCGGATTCCACCGCGTCGACCTGGAGCACTCCACCGGCAACGAGCCCTCGTGCCGGGTCGCGGAGAAGGCCGGCTACCCGCTGGAGGGCACCCGGCGCAGCTCCGCCCTGCACCCCGACGGCTGGCACGACATGCACGTCCACGTCCGCATCCAGCAGACCTGAGCGGCGGGTCTGAGCGGCGGGCCTGAGCGGCGGATCTGAGCGGCGGGCCGGGGCCGGTTCCGGGGCCGGTTCCGGGGCTCAGGCCTTGCGGCCCACGCCTCCGTAGAACCCGATCCGCGCCGCGTCCGCGGGCGGCGGGGAGTCGGGCCGCCAGTAGGAGATCTGCGCGAGACCGGGCTCGACCAGCTCGAACCCCGCGAAGAACCGCTCCACCCGCTCCTTCGCCCGCAGGTTCAGCGAGGCGGAGGCCTTGCTGCTGTAGCCGGCCTCGGCGTTCCTGCGGTCGGCGAAGTCGCCCGTGGCGTGCGAGAGCACCAGATAGCTCCCGGCGGGCAGCGCGTCGCGCAGCTCGGCGGCGACGCGCTCCGGCTCGTCGGCGTCGGCGAGGAAGTGCAGCACCGCGACGAGCAGCAGCACCACCGGCTCGTCGAAGTCGATCAGCCGCCGCACGTCGGGATGCCCGGTGATGCTCCCCGGATCCCGTACGTCGCCCAGGACGATGCCCGTCGAGCCGGTGCGGCTGAGCAGGGCGTCTCCGTGCGCCTTCACGATCGGATCGTTGTCGACGTACGCGACGCGCACGCCCCCGGCGGCGACCGACTCCGCGATCTCGTGCACGTTCGGCGTGGTCGGCAGCCCCGTCCCGATGTCCAGGACCTGGCGCACCCCCTGGCCGACGGCGAACCGCACGGCGCGCTCCATGAACGCCCGGTTGGCCCGCACCCCGTCGCGCGCCTCGGGCGCCACGGCGATGAGGTCCTCGCCGGCCTGCCGGTCCACGTCGTAGTTGTTCTTGCCGCCCAGCAGGTAGTCGTAGATCCGAGCAGGGTGCGGCCTGCTGGTGTCGATCACCCCGGCCCGCATGTCGTCCTGCCGCACGGTGAGCTCCCTCCGCGATCAGATGCGGACAGCTTCGCACATCAACTGGTCAGGTGCGGATGCGGAGTTGGGTGCGCGGCAGAATCCCGACCGGTACGTCGGCCGGTACGTCGGCCGGTTCGCCGGTCGGTACGTCGGCCGGTTCGTCGTCGGGTACGTCAAGAGAACGGCGTGCTCGGCCCTCTCCTCTCTGAACGCCCGGCACATTCAAGGAGGTTGAACGTTGGAGCTGGCAGCCGCACTCCTCACCGTCATGGCCCCGCTGACCCCCGCGGTCAAGGACTGGCTCGACAGCGTCGCGTACCGCAATCGGGCCCTGGCCAGGGCCGAGGTCATCCGGGCCCGGCGCCCGCGGCACGAGGGCGGGAGCGGGCGTGAGGGACGTGCCTGAGCGGAATCCCGTACCCGAGCGGTACTCCGTGCCCGAGCGGAATCCCGTGCCCGAGGAGGGGACGACGGCCGCCGCGCTGGGGGCGCTCTATGCGAGTCACCGGGGCGCGTTCCTGGTGGCGGCGCGCAGGTCGCTCGCCGCCCACGGGGTGCCCGAGTCGGTCGCCTCGGCCGAGGACCTCGTGCAGGACGCCTTCGACAAGGCGCTGCGGAACCCCTCGGTCATCCGCCACCCGTCCGCCTACCTGCACCGGCTGATCCGCACCGACGCGGCCGGCCGGGCCCGCCGACAGGCGAACCGGCGCCGGCTGGACGCCGTCCGCGCCGCGGACCCCCTGCGCCGCGACCCGGTGCGGGTCGCCGACTTCTCCACCCTGGTCGTGAACCGCTGCGCCCTGCAACAGGCCATGGCGAGGCTGACGCCGTCGCAGCGCACCGCCGTGTGGACGACGAAGGCGATGGGCCGCACCCAGGCGGAGACGGCGGCCCTGATGGACAGGTCCCCGGGCACCGTGGCCACCCACGTCTCGCGCGGCATGGCGCTGCTGCGCGCGGGCCTCACCGCGGTGCTGGTGGCCGGCATCGCGTGGGCGGCGGCCGGACGGCACCTCGGGGGCCACCGGCGACGTACCGGCCCGGCCCGGTCCCCCGGCACGGGGGTCGACCTCCAGGCCCTGTGCGACCGCTGGCCGCTGCTCGCCCCCACGCTCGCGGTGTCGCTGCTCCTGGCGGCCGCGTACGGCACCACGGCCCGGCCCGGACGGCGCTTTCCGGCCGACGCCCTCGCGGCGACGGCGCTCGGCCGCCGGATCGCGCTGTGGCGCACGCGGCGGGCCTGGTCGAGGGCGACGGGAGAACTGGGCCTGCCCTTCCACGCCCGTACCCTCACCCGCGATTCGATCGTGTTCACGGCGCCCCGGGAGCTGGACCCCGACGCGGTCGCGCGGGGCGCGGAACAGCTCGCCGCGCACCTGCGGACGGCCCTGGGCCGCACGGTCCGCGTGACGGCGGCGCCGGCCCCATCCCGCGGCCCCCACCCCGCCGCCAACACCCGTCTCGCCGACGTCCTCGCCCGGTCCGGCTGGGCCAGGGGCGAACTGGCCGTCCTGATCAACCGCCGGGCGGCGGCTCTGGGCCACCCGCGGCTCGCGACGGACACCTCGCGGGTCCGGCGCTGGCTGGACCAGGGAGAGGTCCCGCGCGCCCCGGTGCCGGGCGTGCTGGCGGCGCTGTTCACGGAGCGGCTGGGCCGGACCGTGACGATCGAGGACCTGGGCCTGGCGCGCGGCGGGGGCTCGGGACACGGCGGGGGCACGGGAGGGGGCCATCGCCTCGCCGACCGCTCCGGCGACGGGCTGCCGTGGGCTCCGGAGCGTACGGCGGCCGTCCTCACCGAGTTCACGGGGATGGACCTGATGCTGAATCGCGCGGGGGCGGTGCGGGAGGCGTTCTCCACGGGGACGGCGACGGCGCTCTCCAAGGCGGCGCTCTCCAGGGCGGTGCCGAAGCGGGCGGTGGAGGGGGAGTCAGCGCGGCGGTCGGTCCGGGATTCGCTGCGCGTCCTGGAGGCGGTGTGCCGGGCCCCGAGCGGCCCCGTCACCGCGTCCCAACTGGCGGGCTCCCTGCCGGACATGGACCCGGTGCGCACCGAGCTGCTCCTCGCCGTGCTCGTGCGGGAGGGCCACCTGCACCGCCTACCCGGCTACAGGTACATGCTGGGCGGACGCCTGCCGACCGTGCCCACCTCGCCGCGCGGCCCGCGGCACTGAAGCGTGCCGCGTGCCGCGGCTGCCGCCTAGGGCGTGTCCGGCGGATCAGGTCGTAGTCGGGTGGCCCGCGTATTTCTGTGCTGGTGAGCGGGGTCTGGTGCGTCGGGATGCAAGGCGGAGGAGGGCGTCAACGCGGAGCGTTGGCAACCGACGACAACGCCGCAGGTCGGCGTGCCAGACCCCGCGCCCGCGACAAGATCCGCCGGACAGGCCCTAGTCCCGCCAGACGGCGACCAGCCGCGCCACGACGGCGAGCGCCACCGCCGCCACGATCAGATACATCCCGAGCCGTGCCTCGGGCACGTCCGGCGACCAGAACCGCCAGGGGGAGGGGTCGGGCCCGCTGTACACGGACCCGAAGACGGAGCCCGACAGGGTGGGTGCGGAACGGACATGACCGCGGACGCGCAGCAGCACGCCCAGGGCGCCGCAGGTCGCCGCGACCGTGTAGAGGACGGTGGCACCGCGAGAGCTCCGCCGGTCTGCGGGCCCACTCCCTTCCCCGCGCGCCGTCATGCCGTGCGGGGCACGATGGCGACCGCCCTGAACGGGTACCCGTCCTGCAGGAACCCCGGCGCCTCCCACTTCAGGTCCACCGTCTGACCGGGCGACAGCGTGCGAAAGCCCGGTCGCTGGATGTCGGAGTAGTGCCCCCAACACCCGCCGGGCGTCTCGGAGGAGTCGAGCACTCCCCACCCCTCCTCGTCCCACCACTCACGGACCGTCGCTGTCACCATGGGGCGAACAGTACGGGTTCTCGCTGGTCAGGCCCATAGGGTCGGGGAAGGCCAGCCGTCGGCTGAACCCGGCGCCGCGAGGCCGCCCCACAGCCGCGGCCCGCCCCCCTCCGCGCACCTCACCGATCACGAGATCGACGCCCGCCCCACCCGCCGGCAGCGCCGCCGCACCCCGGGCTCGTTCCTGCGGTGGATCGTGTCCAGGGAGGCGCCCACGGGCTCGTACGCGTCGAGCCTCGCCGTGAGCCCCCAGGGTCTATGACTAGTGATCGTCCCGCGAACCGTCACGCCTTGCCGAAGCTCACTCAGCGGCCGCGCCTCGCTCCTTCTGCCCTGCGGGGAGTCTGCCCTCACCGGGCGCTGTCAGCTTGGCCTAGCGTTTCCTACGTATCGCGCGCTTCTTAGCCTTGGCCTCCTCATGGCGAGGGATGCCGTCCCACTGCCGACCGCAGCTGGACACTCAGCGTGGTTCTTCCCTGCCGGCCTGGTCGGTTGACTGATTCCAGGCTCCGCGCTCGTGCAGCGCGACGAGTTCGCCCAGGTCATTGGAGACCATGACGCGAGCGAGCCGCCCTGCGACGGCCACGACCTCGGGCCACTGGGCCGACTGAAGATGCTGTTCGTCAGTGTCGTCGGGCGCCTGCGCCGCCGCCGCGTTGAGGGTAACGCCCAACTCGCGCATCAGAGTCACCTCTTCCTCGGTCCTGAGGCTGATGCCGAGGAACCGCTCGGGCTCGTCGGCATCACAGAAGTCGTCGAAGAGGGTGTGGAAGACGTGATCCAGGCTTTCGAACGTGGACGTGTCCAGCCATACGTCCCGTTGCCAGGGCGGGTTGGCCAGAGCCAGGACTGTCGGCACCACGTGGACTCGGCAGTTGGCCAAGAGTTGCGAATCCTCGTTCATGGGCCGAGCTTAGGCGCCTCAGCGGTGCGGACAGCGCTGCTTGAAGAGTGAGGGTGGGCGATCGGCGCGAGGAGGAAGGCGGGCCTCACGGTGGATGCCCACTCTCACGATCTTCGCCCCAGGGCAACACGCCGTGATCGCGAGATCGTCGACCCGCTCGGCTCGATGGTCCAGAAGGAGCACGGGACCGTAGATTCATGGCAAAGGGCCAGTTTCAGAAATCATGACTCCGAAACTGGCCCTCAGTGCTGTGCCCCCGGCAGGATTCGAACCTGCGACACCCGCTTTAGGAGAGCGGTGCTCTATCCCCTGAGCTACGAAGGCGGGGATCTGTCGGAACATGTGTAGGAAATTACGGCGGAAGCCGCAATCCCGGACACGTCGATCCGCTGATCCAGCGGTGCGCCAGTGGCCTGGCGCGCCGTCGCCAGTGTAGCGGGTGAGGGTGCGCAGGCGAGGGGGATGCCCGCCCGGCCCTGCGGTGACAGCTACCCGGCCGCCAGTCAGGCAGCGGCCTACCTGTGTGGCTCACCCACAGTGCAGAGGGCGATCGGAGGTAGATGAGCAGGGCTCCGGGGGCGCCATAGGCCGGCAGGCGCTGGTCTTGGTGGGAGTGGTCGGGGGTGCAGTCGGTGGACTCGCTGTCTTGGCGGAATCCCTTGAGGCGGTCCCCGAGGGCGGCGTTCGGCGAGATCTGGCGAAGGGGCTCGCACCAACAATTTGATTCGCGCCAGCACTGGCGGTGGGTTTTGCGTGTCATCTGCGCTGCGTTTGGACAGACCGCGCGAGGCGGCCGACCCAAGCGTGAGATGGAGCTCAGTCGCTAGTGAAAGATCACTAGAGATTCCTTTCCGGACCCGCTCCTCCAGGGGTGCTCCATCCGTGGCGTGCGTGAGATGGGTCCGCATTCCGACCAAAGGCTGAGCGCCAATGCCCTTGCTTGCAGGAACGGCGGCGATCGACAGGTGATCGCCTGATCCTGTGGCCCGATCACTTGCAGTGGCGCATTCCTACAGGCGGCGAGGCTCCGAGGGCTACAACGATGAGGCGGAAGAGGCATCCGCCGCAGGTTCGAGTGCACCGGACAGCGTGGGATGAGCGAGGCCGCCGGACTTTGGTCATGGCCGGTTGGGACGGGACGCCAGAGGGGAGCGTCGCAGCGCTGTCTGGCAATCCTTGCACCGCCGTACCGCCTGGCGTGCCGAATCGACCAGTCCCAGAGCTTGGCCGGTGGTGAGTGAATCCAGCCCCAGCGTGGCGGATGACCAGATCTTCGGGCAGGTGGCTGACGGCTCCGCGAAGGTGCGCGCACTGCGTGGGGGAGATCAGAACCGAGATCAGAACCGTGTCAGCAGAAAAGTGCTGCCGCGACAGTCGGGACGAGGTCGCTGTCCGCGCCCTTGGTGTGGACCCGTCGGGCGCCACGCACAGCCCAGACCGATGACGAAGTCACAGCGATCGGAGCATTCTTCCGACACGGAACTGCCCCACCCTCACCTCGCGTCGCTGTCCACGCGGTAGACGATCTTCCCGTCGAACTCCGTGAACCCCAATGACTTGTAGAAGGCCCGCGCCCCGGAGTTGTCGTGGTCCGTCATCCATTCGACCCGGCTGCATCCGGGACGTGCGGCGGCCAGGGCGCGGAGCTCGCCCATGAGCCGGGCGCCAACGCCCTGGCGGCGGAGGGTGTCCCGGACGTACAGCTCTTTCAGGAACAGGGAGTGGGAGGACCCGGCTGCCGGCCAGAGAAACGAGTAGGCGGCGAGCCCCACGAGAACGCCAACCTCATCCTCGACCACGAGTGCGGAGGCCAGCGGCGGGGAGCCGAAAAGTGCCTCCTCCACCTGGGAGCGGCGCTCTTCGAGGGGCTGGATCTCGGTCGATCCGTAGAACCGCTCGATTTCCTCGATCAGTTCGGCCAGAGCCTCGATGTCGCTCCTGCCGGCCGGGCGAATAGTCACGGTCACCGAGATCTCCTGTCGCTCTTCGCTTCGCTCGCTCGTTCCAACGCCTGATCCTGCTGTGACGGCACGGCTTGTGGCTACGGGGGCGTCACAGTATGCGGTGCCCAGCCGTGCTGGCGCAGAGAGCCCTGAACATGCCGAATGAGGTACTCCAGATCTGCGCAGTAGACGGAGGGATTCCGATAGCCGTGGTCGGTACTGAAGCGGTGAGGCAGGTAGCCTCCGCCGCACACCTCCACCAGAGGACAGCTCTGGCACTGTCCGGCGAGTGCGGCCTTCCCGCCTCGCCGGTGGAGGAGCTTCGGATGGTCAAGGACCTCGTCGAAGGACTGCCCGAACACATCGTGCCCCAGCCAGGAGGCACCCTCCTCGACCGACCTCAGGGTGTCCACGCCCTCGATCGTTCCGTCCGACTCCACCACGACGCTCGTCGACGGGGCCAGGCCGAGGGACTCCACCGAGCCGCGCACACCGGAGATCAGCCCCACGATGTCCTCCAGCATTCGCACGCTGTGCCGATTCTCAGGTCGGGTGAGCCAGACGTCATAGACGCGGCTCATCCACAGCCCGTACTCGGGCACGCGTGGATCGTCACGAGGCGGCGGCTCGTCGTGCGTTCCGTGCGGCAGACCGAAGTCGATCACCGGTGGCTCGAACGATGCCAGGTAGTCATGGACCTCGACCGGATCGTTGGCCAGGTCGACGACGGCGAGCAGCCCCGCGAACAGCTGCGGTCGGGACCGCAACAGTTCGATTCCGCGGACGGCCGAGGCGGCGCTCGACCGTGAGGTGCGAGTGAGCCGATGCCGGTCATTCGTGGCAGGCGGCCCGTCGAGACTGACGCCCACGACGACCTCGTACTGCTCGAAGAGGTCCAGCCACTGATTCGTGAGAAGGGTCCCGTTGGTCTGCAGTTCGAAACGGATAGCCACCCCTGCCGGCACACCTGCCCGTACGGCGCTGAGCAGGTCCGCCATGTGCCGGGGGCCAGTGAGCAGGGGTTCACCGCCGTGCAGCACGACATGCACGTCCCGCAGCCCGTGTGCTGCCGCATGCTCACCGATCCGTCGTCCCGCGGCCCGGGCCACGGCCGTACTCATCCGGGCGGGCAGATGCCGCCACGCCTGGTCCGCGGAGTTGAAGACGTAGCAGTAGTCGCAGTCGATGTTGCAGCGGTTGGCGACCTTGAGAATGAACGACCGGAAGGGAGCGATGTCCTCGCGAGGTGTCATCGCGGGGTAGGGCTCACAGAGGCCGGGTCCAGATCAGCGAAGCCTGGTGGCCACCCTCACCGACGCGGTTGGACGCGGACTGCTCGGCTGCCAGCCGTTGCCGTACGCGGACGGCGACACGGTCCAGGACGACCGATCCGTGCGCGGGTTCCGCGACGAGGGGTGCTGAGACGTCCTGCGCGGGAACCGGCGTGCGTGACGGCATTCGACGCTCCTCGGGGCAGTGCAGCGGCAACTGAGTGAGCAGACCAGCCCGCAACGTAGCAGCACCGGCAGTTTCGCCGGCATACCGGATCAGGCCACGTGCCCGGCTCACCCGGCGCGCGGTGCGAGTAGTCTCTCGACGGCATCTCCCGCCCCGCCCACGCCCAACCGCCGGTACACATCGAGTGCTTCACGCAGCGATTCCTCGGCCTGCGCCCGCTCGCCGGCCATCCAGTCGCAACGGCCGATCCCCTCCAGGGCCCGTGCCTCTTCCAGCGGGCAGCGGATGTCCCGGGCCAACTCCACCGCCTGTCCGAAGAGTTCGCGTGCGGCGGCCCAGTCGCCCGAGGACCGCAGCAGTGCCCCCCAGTGGTTCAGGACCTCCGCCTCACCGCACCGGTCGCTGAGCTCCCGCAGGATCTCCAGACTCCGCCGGAACGACTCGACGGCACCGTCCCGCTCTCCAGCGTCCCCTCGCGCCACACCGAGCTCGCCGAGCGAGGCGGCCTCCCCGCTACGGCTGCCGAGATCGCGGTACGAGCCCAAGGCGTCATCCAGCAGCTGGATCGCCTCGGTGACGTTCCCGTCCATGCGGTCCAGCACCCCGAGGTGGCGGATGCTGTTCGCGCACCCGAACCGTTCGCCGAGCTCAGAGAAGTACTCCAGTGCCCGGCTGTGGGCCTCGCGCGCTTCGGCGAGATCGCCGGTCAGGCGCCGCACCACTCCGAGCTCGTTGAGTGCGTACGCCTGGTGGGCCCGGTCGTCGAGCTCCCGGTAGATGTCGAACGCCTCACGATGGTGCTGCGCGGCCAGCCGGTACTCGCCCAGGAGGCAGTGCACGATTCCAAGGTCCCGCAGGGAGTTGGCCTCCCCGTATCGGTCTCCCAGCTCACGGTAGATCGACAGCGCTTCGGTCTGCGCTTCCACCGCCGCGTCGAAGCGGCTGGTCTGCCGGCGCACCATGCCGAGGTCCGCGAGAGCGTTCGCCTGGCCGAGCCGGTCGCCGAGCTCGCGGTAGAGCGCGAGGGAATCGATCTGGGCCCGTGCGGATGCTTCGTTGTCCGCGATCATGTACCAGACGATGCCCACCTGGTTGAGGGCGTCGGCCCTGCCCTGTTTCTCCCCGGCCATCTCGTACTCCGTCACCGCCTCGTTCAGTGCCTCGATGGCCTCGGGGTAGGCCGCCATGAAGCGCCGTACGACTCCGAGCTCGGCCAGCGCGTCCGCCAGGGCCCGTCGGTCTCCAGTGCGCCGAGCGGCTTCGGCGGCTGTTCGGTGGAGGCCGACGGCCTGGTCCCAGGGGCCGGCCTGGCGGAGGAAGGGTGCCATCGCCGCAGCCATGTGGATCACCAGCTCGTACAGCCCGAGGTCGTTCGCCCTCCGAATGGAGGCCAGCACGTTGGCCCGCTCGTCCTCCAGCCAGCGCAGGGCCGCTGTCCGCGACTCGACGGGCGGGGTTTCGACCGCGGTGGCGCCGCCCTGAGGCGCCTGAGGTGGTGGACAGGTCGCGCCACTGCGGCCGATGTGGCGGTTCGTGACAGCGAGGGTGGCCAGGTAGTAGGTGCACACGCGTCGAACGGCCTGAACGGCTTCCATGGTGCCTCCCTCGTCGGCGAGACCGCGGGCGTAGTCGCGTAGGAGATCGTGAAGCCGGAAGCGGCTCCCAGGGTGCTCATCGATCAGATGGGCGTCGTAGAGCCCGTCGAGTCGCTCGCGTGCCACCGCCACGGAAACCGAGCCGAGCGCGGCCCCGGAAAAGGCGTCGAGGTCGGTGCCGGGGTAGAGGCCGAGACACCGGAAGAAGTGTTGCCGCTCAGGTGTGAGGTCCTGGTAGGACAGGTTGAACGTTGCGGCGACCCCACGTTCCCCGGCCTGGAGTTCTCCCGGCCGGTCCCGGGTCGCGGCCAGGCGGGTACGCAGATCCTCGGCGCCCCACGACGGATGATGGCGCAGCCGCGCGGCGAGCAGTGACACCCCGAGTGGCAGGTATCCGCACAGCGCCACCAGCTGTTCCAGGACGTCGCGATCGAGTGAGGCCGCCGGCCGTCCACTGAGCCGTACGAACAAGTCGATCGCATGCTCCGGTGGGAGCGCCTCCACCGCCAGGACCACCTCTTCGTACGCGGCCAGTCGCTTCCGGCTGGTCACCAGCACGAGACAGCCGCTTCCGCCGGGGAGCAGGGGCTCCAACTGCCGGTAGCTGGTCGCGTTGTCGAGGATGAGCAGCGCTTTCTTGTCCGCGAGCTGGCTCCGCCACATGGCCGCCCGTGCCTCGGTGACCGCACCCAGATCGTCGCCGACGGGGATCCGCTGCGCCGGCACTCCGGACGCCGCCAGCAAGGAGGCCAGCGCCTCGGTGGCCTGGACGGGCGGCCGGCCCGTGGTGTGCCCGTTGAGGTTCACGAAGAGCTGGCCGTCGGGAAACCGCTCCGACAGCACATGCCCCGCGTGCACGGCGAACGTCGTCTTCCCCACCCCTGGCATTCCGTCGATCACATGCACAGGCAGCGCTTCGCCACTCTCCTGCGAGTTCTGTACGGACCGCACCAACGCCTCCAGCTCGGCGGTCCGATTGGTGAACGCGGTGGTATCGCGTGGCAGAGACCGCAGCACGAGCGCGGCATCCGGAGGCTCCGCGCCTTCCCCTGCTCGCGGCGCCGGATCAGCGGGACGTTCCGGTGTACCTGATTCCGACAGCGCCGCAAGAAGCACGGTCAGCCCGACCAGAGCGCCGCCCAGTACAGCGAACGAGAACCAGGCATGGTGCTGTAACCACCCCAGCCACCCTGGCCACTCCGACTCGGACACCGCATTCGTGACGAGACCGACCAGCAACGTCGTCACGGCTCCGCCGGCGGCCACGACGGCGACCGTGATCCCTCGCTGGAGCCTCATGCCCGGGTTGCCTTGCCGGAGCAGGAATTGCCGCGCCCTGGCTGGTCACCTGTGACACGGCATCGCCCAACCGTTGTGGATCTGGTCACGAAGGCAACCCCCGAATCCGACGCCTCGACGCGCACAAGCGGACCAGCTCTCGCGGAACCTGGTCAAGGTCGGCTCCCCGCCATACAGCGGCCCCTATCAGCCAATTCGTATGTGCCCGTGGATCGGGCGGGCTGACGCCGCATGCGGGGCGTCAGCCGGAAGAGACAGAGGAGGTGCTGCTGGTGGTGAACAGAGAGTGATCACCCGCCGCAGTTGTGTAGCTCGGACGTAGCTCGGACCCACGTACGACCAGGTGCGGGCCTGGCGGACCGAGGTCGACGCCCTCGTCCGCGAACTGATTCACTGACTGGTCGTCAATGTCTGGTCTTTGGCTGCTGTTTCACCGGGGTACGGCCGGTTCATGCTCCGTCGTCCCCGCTCGCCGGGCCGCGGTGAACCGGCGTATGACGTTTCCGCCCCGTGCTCGGGGGAGCGCCATTACGATCGCGGGATGGCGGATCCCTCGGACTACGAAATCGCCGCGTGGCGTGACATCCAGGCGTTCAGGGGGCGTCCTCTGTCCCGCGTGGTGAGGAGCGCCGGGGAGCAGGTGGCCGCCGGTGCCGCGCAGGTCGGCAAGCGGGCCACGAAGTACCTGGAGAACCATCCGCGGGCCCGGTCCGCGGTGGCGCGCGGGCAGGAGATCGCCGCCAAGGGTGCGCGCAAGGTCGGCGACGGGGCCCGCGGGGCCTCCGAGGCGCTGCCCGAGTGGAGCGGCACCGCCCTTCGGTCCGTGCGGCAGACCGTGGGGCGCGTCTCACGGGCGGGGCTGTCCTCCCGGCGCGTGGTGGCCCTGCACGAGCGGCGGGGGCACGGCGTCTCCCGGCTGTCCGATCTGCGCCGGCTCGACCTCGAGGAGATCGACGCCGTCCGCGGGCGGGCTTCGAGCTGGTACTACCCGGCCGCCGCGGCCCTGTCCGGTGCGGGCGCGGGGCTGGTGATCTCGGGCGGGCAGCTCGCCGTGGCCGCCTCCGCCGGCGCCGCGGCCGCGCCCTCGGGAGGCGCGATCGCCGGTGCGTTCACCGCCGACGCGGCGCTCGTCCTCGGCCTCGCGTCCCGTTCCGTGGGCCAGATCTCGCTGCTCTACGGCTACGACCCCGACGAGCCCGCCGAGAAGCTCTTCGTGATGTCTGTCGTCAATGCCGGAACGGCGACGTCGGCCAGTGCCAAGAGCGCCGCGATGGCCGACCTGTCCCGCCTCACCCAGGCGCTCGTGCGCGGCAGGACGTGGGAGGTCCTGAGCGAGTCCGTGATCACCAAGGTCTCCCAGCAGTTCGCCAAGGCGTTCGGCTTCCGCCTCACCAAGAAGGGGCTCGGCAAGGCCGTGCCCGCGTTCGGGATCGTCGTCGGAGGCGCCCTCAACTGGACCACCTTGGAGGGGATCGTCGACGCCGCCGACCTCGCGTACCGGCGGCGCTTCCTCCTGGAGAAGTACCCGCAGCTCGCCGCCGACGAGGAGGCCGGTGCGTTCCCCGACGTCGGCCCGGACACGTCGGACGCCCCGGACGGGAGCGACGAGGAGATCAGCCTGCTCGGCAAGCTCGCCGAAGCCGGCGGCCCCGACCTCCGCTGATCCGCCGGAGGGACCGGAGGGGCCGGAGGGGCCGGTGGGGCGGGGAGGTCCTGGTGGGTCCTGGAGGCTCGTCAGGGGGCGTCCAGTGTCTCCAGCAGGTCGGTGACGCCCCGGTGGATCGTCGGGGCGTCCGCGCCCTCGGTGTAGAGGGCGGTGAACGTCGTCGGCGACAGCGTCGTGCGCACCGCCGATTCGCAGGTGCGGCGGTGTTCGGTCATCTCCGGGGAGCCCAGGTGCGGGGTGCCCAGGACGTTCCAGGCGCGGTCGACCAGGCCGAAGATGCGGGCCGCCAGCTCCGGTCGGCTGTCGCCGGTGGCGGCGAGGGCGAGGGAGTCCAGGGTGACCGCGACTCCGTAGAGGTCGTCCAGGTGGCACTTGGCCTCCAGGGACGAGCACAGCGGGGCGATCGCCTCGGCGGGGCTGCCCTGGGCGATGCACTGGTTGCCCCACACGTAGTCGGCGTAGGCGCCCGCCCACCGCTCGCCGATCGGGGCCGTCAGCTCCTTGAGGCGGTCGACGCGGGCCCGCACGCCGTCGGCGTCGCCGAGCATCATGTGCGCGTAGCCCCACACGGGCAGCGAGATCAGCTCGATGATGCGCGGGCCGGTCCGCGCGGCCTGCTCGTGGGCCGCCGCGTAGAGGGGCAGGGCCCGGTCGGGGGCGCCCTGCAAGGTCAGCGCGCTGGCGTGCACGCACAGGGCGCCGGCCAGCGCGGGTTCGTCGGCGTACCGCTCGGCCAGCGCGCGGGCCTCCGCCGTCAGCCGGCTGGCGGCCTCCAGGTCGCCCTGGCCGACGGCGACCATGCCGCACGACCACAGCGCCCGCGCCGCCTCGCGCGGGCGGTCGGGGGTGAGCGCCAGGGCCGCCTCCGTGTAGTGCCGGCCCTCCCGCAGGTGCCCGCAGCAGAACCAGAAGTAGACGAGGTCGCTCGTCATCTCCAGGGCCGTGTCGGGCTCGGTGAGCAGGCAGGTGTCGAGGGCGGCCCGCAGGTTGGGCAGTTCGGTGACGGTGCGGGCCTGCCACTGCGCCTGGTCGGGGCCGATCCACTCCTGGTCGCCGCGGTGCGCCAGGTGCCGGTAGTAGTCCCGGTGGCGCAGCCGCAGCCGCTCGCTCTCGCCGAGCCGGTCGAGCCACTCGGCGCCGTACTCGCGCACGGTGTCGAGGAGCCGGTAGCGCGCGTCCTGCGGCGGGCCCTCCCGCAGCAGGACGGACTTGGCCACGAGGCCGTGCAGGACGTCGGTGAGCGCGCAGTCGGCGAGCGGTTCCGCGCTGCACACGAAGTCGACGGCCCGGGCGTCGAAGCTGCCGGGGAAGACGGAGAGCCGGGCCCACAGCAGCCGCTCCTGCGGGGTGCACCACTCGTGGCTCCAGCCGATCGTGGTGCGCAGGCCGCTGTGCCGGACGGGCCGCTGGACCGTCGGCGCCTCGCCGTCGAGGGTGACGTCGGGCGCGGGCGGCTCGGCCCCGGCGTTCGACGACAGGACGTTCATGCGTTCGTGCAGCCGGGTGACGAGATGGTCGACGGAGGTGGCCCGCAGCAGGCCGGCGGCCAGCTCGATGGCGAGCGGGACACCGTCCAGCAGGGTGCACAGCCGGGCCAGGTCGGCCGGGTCGATCCGGCCGCTCCCCTCGGGCGGGGCGCCGTCCGGCCAGGCGCGGGCGCGCAGCAGCGCCGGGGCCTCGCCCTGCGGGCCGGTGTCCATCGGGCCGACGGCGACGGGGTGCTCGTCGGGGATGTCGAGGGCCTGCCGGCTGGTGGCGAGGACGCGCAGGCCCGGGGCCGCCGCGAGCAGCGTCCGCACCAGCTCGGCGCACTCCTTGACCAGGTGCTCGCAGGTGTCGAGGACGAGGAGCAGGTCGCGCTCGCGCAGATAGGCGGAGAGGACGTCGACGAGGGGCCGGTTCGTCTGGTCGGCCACGCCGAGGACCCCGGCGACGGTGTGTTCCAGCAGGTCGGGGGAGAGGACCGGGGACAGCTCCACCAGCCAGGCGCCCTGGGCGAAGCCGGGCGCGGTCCGGGCGGCGGCCCGCAGCGCGATCCGGGTCTTGCCGATGCCTCCGGGGCCGGTGAGGGTGACGAGCCGGGAGGTGCCGAGCGCCTCCAGGACCTCGTCGGTCTGCCGGGAGCGGCCGATGAACGCCGTGGTCTCCAGGGGCAGGTTGCCGTGCTCGGGGTTGTTGCTCTGCGTGGCCATGGGGGGAACTCACCTCTCCCGGCGGGACTCCGGAGGACTCCACTGGTGGACCGGTTTCCAGACACGGAGCGTTGCACACCCCGACACCGCCTGTCACTCGAACGGGGGACACCTGTCGGATGTGCCCGGGAGGCGCCCGGAGGCACGCCCGCGCGGTGTGACGTTCCTTCCCGGAAAGGGCGCGGGCGCAGGCACCTTGACGCGGGCCGGGCCCGGGGACGTACCGTCCGGTATGGCCTCGTCACCGGAAGATCTGAGAGCCCTGGAAGCCCTGCTCACCGCCCCCGGCGCGCCCTTCGCCGTCGAACGCGACGAGGGCGGACGCCTGTCCTACGCCGAAGGGCCGCGCACGCTGCGGGAGTTCGCCGAGACGACCTGGGCGTTCGGCGACACGCCCTTCCTGATCGCCGACAGCGGCCGGCTCACGTACGGCGAGTTCTTCGCGGGGGCGTGCGCGCTGGCCCGCCGGTTCCTGGCCGCCGAGGACGAGGGCGGGTACGGGCTGCGGCCCGGCGACCGCGCCGTCATCGCCCTGCGCAACCATCCCGAGTGGCAGGTCGCCTTCTGGGCGGCCCAGTTGGCGGGGCTCGTCGCGGTGCCGCTGAACTCCTGGTGGACCGCCGCCGAGCTGGCCCACGCCCTGGACGACTGCCGCCCGCGCGTGCTGGTCGTCGACGGGGAGCGGTACGAGCGCGTCGCGCCCTGGCTGGCCGGCGCCGCGGCCGGTGCGCGGCCCTGGACGCTGGTCTGCCACGAGGAGGGGCGGGAGGTGGCCGGGCCGCGCGTCGAGCGGTACGCGGATCTGCCCGTCGCCGATCCGCTGCTCGGGCCGCCCGACGTCGAGGTCTCCCCGGACGCCGACGCCACGATCCTCTACACCTCCGGCACCACCGGCCGCCCCAAGGGCGCCGTCGCCACGCACCACGCGCACATGGCGGCCATCGCCAACCCCCGCTATTTCGCGGCCCTGTCGTCCCTCGGGCGGGGCGTGATCCCCGGCCAGGGGCCGCTCCTTCCCGGGCTGCTCACCTTCCCCTTCTTCCATGTCGCGGCCTTCACCGGGTTCTACGGGGCCATGGCGGCGGGCGGCACGCTCGTCCTGATGCGCAAGTGGGACACCGACGCCGCGCTCGCCCTGATCCGCGAGCACGGCATCGGCAGTTTCGGCGGGGTCCCGGCGACGGCGCTCCAACTCCTCGCCAGGGCCGACGAACTGGACGACGACCTGCCGACCCTGACCATGTTCAACACCGGCGGGGCCGCCGCGCCGCCGGAACTGGTGGCCCGGCTCACCGCCCGCTTCGGCGACCGGATCGAACCCCGCAACGGCTACGGACTCACCGAGACGCTCGGCGGCGTCAGCGCCAACTTCGGGGAGCAGTACCGGCGGGTGCCCGGCAGCGTGGGGCGGACCGCGCCCGCCGTCGAGGCGCGGGTCGTCGGTCCGGGCGGGGCGGTGCTCGGGGCGGGGGAGGTGGGGGAGCTGTGGTTGCGCGGGCAGAGTCTGATCCGGGGCTACTGGGGTGATCCGGGGGCGACGGCGGCCGCGTTCGGCGAGGACGGGTGGTTCAGGACCGGGGACCTCGCCGAGATCTCCGACGGGCTGATCAGCGTCGTCGACCGGATCAAGGACATGGTGATCCGGGGCGGGGAGAACGTGTACTGCGTCGAGGTCGAAGGGGTGCTGCACGGGCATCCCGACGTGCTGGAGGCGGCGGTGGTGGGGGTGCCGCATCCGGTGCTGGGGGAGACGGTCGCCGCCGTGGTGCGGGTGCGGGGTGGGTCGGGGCTCGATGCGGGTGGGGTGCGGGAGTTCGCTGCGGGGGCGCTGGCCGCTTTCAAGGTGCCGGAGCGGGTGGTGGTGCAGGGTGACGCGTTGCCGCGGAACGCCACGGGAAAGATCCTGAAACACAAGATCCGCCACACCCTCCTGTGACCCGCACTCCGCCTCGGGGTGATCTTTTACGCGCGCCACCGTGGGGGCTGGTCGCGCAGTTCCCCGCGCCCCTGGGTAGTTGTTCGTCTGCGGGCCGGTGGCCTCTTCTCGCGCAGTTCCCCGCGCCCCTGAGGCGTGCGCTGCGCGCAGCCTCCCCCTGAGGCTGCGCTTCGCGCGCCTCTCCGCCCGGGGGCGGGGGCGGGGGCGCGTCGCTCGCCCTTGGGGGTGCGCCTCTCTTGATGAGATGGCGCACGCAGTGCGCATCTCAGGGGCGCGGGGAACTGCGCGAGAAGAGGCCACCGGGCCGCGGACGAGATGCGACCTGGGGGACCAGCCACGACGGTGGCGTGGACGAGATGTGACCTGGGGGCGCGGGGAACTGCGCGATCAGCCCCCACCGGGCCGCGGGCGACGTGCGGCCCAGGGGACGGGGGTCAGTTGCGGGTGATCGTGATTCTGTAGTCGCCGGACGCGTCCACCCCGGTCACCGCGATACGCACCCCCGCCCCCCGATCCCGGAACACCTCGCCGGGCCGCCACGTGGCGTCGGAGAGTTCGGCGTGGACGTTGGGGCGGCGCGTGCAGCCCCCGGAGTCGGGCGTCGCGTCCTCCACGGTGACGGGTCCGTGCCCGGTGTCCACGTCGGCGTCGACCCGGTAGATCAGCGCCCCGGGCCGGCACACGGCCTCGTCGTTGCCGCCGGGGGTGCGCACCTCGACCGCGAACCCGGTCTTGGCGGTGAGCGGCACGAACGCCATCTTCGTCCCGCCGTCGCGCACGGACATCGGCGAGATCACGTGCTGGGTGGTGCCCGGCTGGGCGGCGCAGCGGATCTGGGAGTCGTCGAGCCAGCCCAGCTTCCACTTGTGCCAGCCGAGCAGATCGTTCCCCACGCCCCAGTCCTCGCTCATGATGTCCCAGTGCCCGACGGCGCCCCCGCCGTCCTGGGTGTAGAGGTCGGGCAGCCCGAAGACGTGCCCGTTCTCGTGCGGCAGCACCCGGTACCCGGTCTCCGCGTACGAGCCGGAGCCGTCGTCCTGCCGGGAGTACACGAAGGACGCGTTCGACAGCGGCACCCCGTCGGCGACCGGCGCCTCCTGGTTCCCGGCGAAGGTCACGGACAGCACGGTGTCCAGGGCGGACGGCCCGGCGTTCGGGGTGACGAGGATGTTCACGAGGTCGTAGTCGCGGAAGTCCACGTCGGGGTCGGCGGCCGCCACGATGTCGTCGACCAGCTCGCGGTAGCCGGGATCGAAGGGGGCGCCGCGCTCTATCCCGTACGCGCTGAACGCCTTCGGCATCCGCAGCCAGTGTCCGACGGGGGCCTCGGGCACGTAGTCGAGCCGGCCGTACGAGGCGGTGGCGAACCAGCGCTGGGTCTGCGGGAAGAACTCCGCGAGCCGGTCCGTGGCGCTGCCCTCGCCGGGGGCGTCGGGGAAGTCGACCATCAGGTTGAGCGCGTGGACGGTGCCGGTCGAGCGGGCGTAGCCGGTGGCGGTGGGGACGCCCTCGGACATCTGGACGCCGAGCGCGCCGCGGATCATGCAGGAGCCGAGGGAGGTGGACCGGGCCAGGGCGACCGGGCCCGCGGCGGTGGTCCGGCCCTCGACGGTCCGGCCGGTGCTGGCGGACATGGTCAGCGCGAGGGCCACCGCGGTGGCCCCGGCGAGCAGCGCGCCGCGCCGGCCCCTGCGTATCTGCTGCCGCATCCGATCCGCCTCACCGTCGTGGTCCGGGGTCCGTTTCGATCACCCTGTGACGAGGTGCGGCGGGTCGCGCGCTGGGTGCGCCGATCGTGGGTTTCTGCCTCCAGGAGGTGTGACTCAGGTCACATGGGATCGGGGAAATAACCGGGGACGCTTTCCCCGTTTGACCAGATGTCCCGCAAAGCGGGGACCAGATCCCCACTTCCCGTACCGAGGAGACCGCCGTGGCCACCGCCCCCGTGACCGAGCAGCCGCAGCGCCGCGTCCCGCGCCCGCGGGCCGACGCCGTGCGCAACCGGGAGCGGATCGTGGCCGCCGCGCGCGAGCTGCTCGTCGAGCACGGGACGGAGCTCCCGCTCGACGAGGTGGCCCGCCGCGCGGGGGTCGGCAACGCGACGCTCTACCGGAACTTCAAGGACCGGGGAGAGCTGCTGCACCACGTCGTCCTGTCGGTCACCGACCACGTGACGGACCACGCGGAGCGGGCACTCGCCGCCGAGGACGCCGGCGAGGACCCCTTCACCGTGCTGCGCGGCTTCGTGCACGCCGCCGCGGACGAGCGCATCGGCGCGCTGTGTCCGCTGCTCAACGCGACCTTCGACAAGGACCACCCCGAGGTGGTCGCCTCCCTGGACCGGCTCACCGCCGCCATCGAGGACCTCATCGGCCGCGCCCACGCGGCCGGGCGGCTGCGCCCCGACGTCGGCGTCGGGGACCTCATGGTCGCCCTCTCCCAGCTCACCAGGCCGCTGCCGGGCACGGCATGCCTCGGCTTCGACCGCTTCGTCCACCGTCATCTCCAGCTGTTCCTCGACGGCCTGATGACACCCGCCCGCTCGGAACTCCCGGGTGCGGCCGCGACCTTGGAGGACCTCCGCCAGGACTAGCTCCTCGCTCCCGGCTCCGCACCCGAGCCCCGCGTTTTCCGTACACCCCGGGCACACCCCGGGCACGTATGCACACGGCCGCCCGGCGCCCGTACGCACCCGAATTCTCACGCTTATTCATGACTTGGAGTCCCGCTGTGGGTACGCCCTTGCCTGTCACGGCACCCGACGCGCGACGCTGGAAGGCTCTCGTCTTCATCGCGCTCGCCCAGCTGATGGTGGTCCTCGACGCCACCATCGTGAACATCGCCCTGCCCGCCGCCCAGAGCGACCTGGGCATATCCGACGGCAACAAGCAGTGGGTCATCACGGCCTACGCGCTCGCCTTCGGCGGCCTGCTCCTGTTCGGCGGACGCATCGCCGACCTGTGGGGCCGCAAGCGCACCTTCGTCACCGGCCTGCTCGGCTTCGCCCTCGCCTCCGCGATCGGCGGCGCGGCGCAGAACGAGGCCATGATGTTCGGCGCCCGGGCCCTCCAGGGCCTCTTCGGCGCGCTGCTCGCGCCGGCCGCGCTGTCCCTGCTCGCCGTGATGTTCACGGACGCCAAGGAGCGCGCGAAGGCGTTCGGCATCTACGGTGCGATCGCCGGTGGCGGTGGCGCCGTCGGCCTGATCCTCGGCGGTTTCCTCACCGAGTACCTGAACTGGCGCTGGACCTTCTTCGTGAACATCCCGTTCGCGATCGTCGCCGCCGCCGGTGCCTACTTCGTGATCCGCGAGCCGGTCGGCAGCCGCAACCGCTCGCCGCTCGACATCCCCGGCGTGCTGCTGTCCACGCTCGGCCTGGTCTCGCTGGTCTACGGCTTCACGCGCGCCGAGGCCAACGGCTGGTCGGACGCCACCACCATCGGCCTGTTCGTCTCCTCGGCGGTGCTGCTGTTCGCCTTCGTCGCCGTCGAGGCCCGGGTCAAGCACCCGCTGCTGCCGCTGCGCGTCGTCGCCGACCGCAATCGCGGCGGTGTCTACGCCTCGCTCGGTCTCGCCGTCATCGGCATGTTCGGCCTGTTCCTCTTCCTGACCTACTACCTCCAGATCGTGAAGGGCTTCTCGCCGGTCAAGACCGGTTTCGCGTTCCTGCCGATGATCGCGGGCATGATCGCGGGCTCCACCCAGATCGGCGCCCGCCTGATGACCCGGGTGCCGCCGCGCCTGCTGATGGGCCCGGGCTTCCTGGTCGCCGCGCTCGGCATGGGCCTGCTGACCCAGCTGTCGGTCGACGCGTCCTACCCGGCGCTGGTCCTGCCGGCCCAGCTGCTGCTCGGCCTCGGCATGGGTACGGCATTCATGCCCGCCATGTCGCTCGCCACCATCGGCGTCGAGCCGCGGGACGCCGGTGTGGCCTCCGCGATGGTCAACACCTCGCAGCAGGTCGGCGGCGCCATCGGCACCGCGCTGCTGAACACGATCGCCGCCTCGGCCACCGCCTCGTACCTGGCGGACCACGCCGCGGGCGCCCGCAGCCAGAAGCTGCTCCAGGCGCAGGGCATGGTGAGCGGCTACACCCACGCCATCTGGTGGGCCGTCGGCATCCTGCTGGTCTCGGCGACGATCGCCTTCACCATGATCAACACCGGGGTCCCGGGTGTCGGCGCGGCCTCGGCCACGTCCGGCGACACGGACGGCGCCGAGGACGAGTTCAAGGTGCCGGTGATCGCGCACTGATCCGCGCCGCGGCGGACCTCACCTGAGCCAGGGGAGGTCCGCCCCGGCCGCCTCCGGCTGGAGTCCCTCGGCGACGATCCGCATGATCTCGCCGAGGGACTTCCGCTGTTCCGCGTCCAGCCGGTCGAAGAGCGCGTGCCGGACGGCGGCCACATGGCCCGGCGCGGTCCGCTCCAGGACGCCGAGGCCCTCCTCGGTGAGCACCGCGAACTGGCCCCGCTTGTCCGAGGGGCAGTCCTCGCGGCGCACCCAGCCGTTCGCCTCCAGGCGGGCGATCGCGTGCGAGAGGCGGGAGCGGGTGATCTTCGCGTCCCGCGCCAGCTCCGTCATCCGCAGCCGCCTGCGCGGCGACTCGCTCAGCTTGACCAGCAGCCCGAAGTAGACGTGCGGCATCTTCGCGTCGCGCTGGAGCTGGCGGTCCAGGTGGTCCTCCAGGAGCGTGGTGGCATGGAGGTACGCCCGCCAGACGCGCTGCTCGTCCTCGGTGAGCCACTCGGGCCCGGTGCTGTCGGGCCCGGTGCTGCTGTCCGCGCTGTTCTTCGGCTCCATGGCGTCCATCGTAGAGACCTCCTTCTTGAATATTAAACAATTGGCGCGTACTTTCGTGTACAGCAGCACTTGAATCTTCAAGGAGGTTGTCGTGACCGCCCCCCTCGCCCCCGAGCGCATGCCCGCGCTCTACCTCTCCCACGGCGCCCCGCCGCTCGCCGACGACGCGCTCTGGCCCGGCCAGCTCGCCGCCTGGTCGGCCGGTCTGCCCCGCCCCACGGCGATCCTGATCGTCTCGGCGCACTGGGAGGAGGCCCCGCTCGCGCTCGGTGCCGTCGAGACGGTCCCGCTGGTCTACGACTTCTGGGGCTTCCCCGAGCACTACTACCGAGTGACGTACGCGGCCCCGGGCGCGCCCGCGCTCGCCGCGTCCGTACGCAAGCTGCTGCGCGCTCCGGGGACGCCGGTGCAGGACGTGCCGGACCGCGGCCTCGACCACGGCGCGTACGTTCCGCTCGTCGAGATGTACCCGGACGCCGACATCCCCGTCCTCCAGGTCTCCATGCCGACGCTCGACCCGCGGAAGCTGATGGACATCGGGCGGCGGCTGGCGCCGCTGCGCGACGAGGGCGTGCTGATCGTCGGCTCCGGCTTCTTCACGCACAACCTCGCCGCGCTGCGGCAGGGCGGCGTCCCCTCCTGGTCGGCGGAGTTCGACGACTGGGGGCAGCGGGCGCTGGACGCCGGGGACGTGGACGCGCTCCTCGACTTCACGCGCAAGTCGCCGGCCGGTGCGCTGGCGCATCCGCGCACCGAGCACTTCGCTCCGTTGTTCGTGACGCTGGGCGTGGCCGAGGCCTCCGGTGAGCTGGCGGTGCAGCGCTCCGTGATCGACGGTTTCTGGATGGGCCTGGCCAAACGCTCCCTGCAATTCGGCTGACGCGCGGCCGGTGTCGGGGTTCCCCGCGCCTCGCTGGGTGAGTTCTTCGTCTGCGGCCCGGTGGGGGCTGGTCGCGCAGTTCCCCGCGCCCCTGGGTGGTTCTTCGTCTGCGGCCCGGTGGGGCTTCTCGCGCAGTTCCCCGCGCCCCTGAGATGCGCACTGCGTGCGCCATCTCATCAGGAGAGGCGCGCCCCCGTCCCGCCCCTCAGTGGAGGCGCGCGGAGCGCAGCCTCTGCGGGAGGCTGCGCGTCAGCGCATGCCTCAGGGGCGCGGGGAACTGCGCGGGAAGAGGCCACCGGCCCGCAGGTGAAGTGCGACCCAGGGGCGCGGGTGGTGGCGGCTTAAGGTTCGGGGATGGGTGATGTGGTGATCAGGGACGGGCGCGAGGCGGATCTCGGGGCGCTGACCCGGCTGTACAACGAGTACGTCCGCACGACCCCGATCACCTTCGACACCGAACCGTTCACCGAGGAAGCGCGACGCCCCTGGCTGCACGCGCACCCACCCCACGGCCCGCACCGCCTCCTGGTCGCCGAGGATGGAGACCGCATTCTCGGGTACGCGACCTCAAGCGCGTTCCGGCCGAAAGCGGCGTACTCCACATCCGTCGAGGTCACCGTCTACTGCGCCCCGGACGCAGGCGGACGCGGCATCGGAACCCGGCTGTACGAGGCGCTGTTCGAGGCGCTGAGCGGCGAGGACGTGCACCGGGCGTACGCGGGCGTGACCCAGCCCAACGAGGCGTCCGTGCGGCTGCACACCCGCTTCGGGTTCCGCCCGATCGGCACCTACCACGAGGTGGGGCGGAAGTTCGGCCGGTACCACGACGTCGCCTGGTTCGAGAAGGATCTCGGCGGCGCCGACTCCGACGGGTGACGAAAGGCCCTGGTTCTCGTGACCTTTGCGGGCGGCACGCCGGCCCGGAACAGGCAACCATCGGAGCACCAGGGTCGTCTCAGGTGACAGAGGCCCGCCGCCGACCGTGGGTGACGTCGCCCGCGCATCACGGCTTGACCTGCGTTTCTGTGGACCCCGGCGGTATCGCGCCGGCCTCCTCGCGCAGTGTGGCGCGACAGGGTACTGCATGATCACAAAAAAGATGGGCGGCTTGGGAATTCTGTCCGGATTCCAGGCGTTGATTCCTTCGGATGCAGGGCACCCGTGAAGGGCGACAAGCCGACCTACCACCGCAAGGGAGCACGCATGGCAACCCGTGCCGTAGCCCGTCGTAAGTCCGCCGCCTCCGGCGAGACTGATGCGGCACGCAGTGTTCGCGCCGTAGGCGGGGAGATCGCCGACCGCGACCTGGTCGGCATGTACCTCGACGAGATCGCGCGGACACCGCTGCTCGACGCCGCCAAGGAAGTAGAGCTCTCGCAGACCATCGAGGCGGGCGTGTACGCCCAGCAGATCCTCGACGGCCGGCTGGGCGATTTCGGCGACAGCGAAGCCGCGGGGAAGGCGTCCCGCGAGGAGCTGGAAGCGCTGGTCGCCGAGTCCGAGAAGGCCAAGGACATCTTCATCCGGTCGAACCTGCGGCTGGTGGTCGCGGTGGCCCGGCGCTACCCGCGCTCCGGCCTCCCCCTGCTCGACCTGATCCAGGAGGGGAACGCCGGCCTGGTCCGCGCCGTCGAGAAGTTCGACTACCGCAAGGGCTTCAAGTTCTCGACGTACGCGACGTGGTGGATCCGTCAGGCCATCACCCGTTCCATAGCCGACCAGTCCCGCACCATCCGCCTCCCCGTCCACCTGGTCGAGGAGCTGGGCCGGATCCGCCGGGTGCAGCGCGAGTTCAACCGCGAGCACGGGCGCGAGCCGGAGCCCGCGGAGATCGCCGCGCAGCTCGACAAGACGACGGCGGAGCGCGTCACCGACGTGCTGGACTGGGCCCGCGACCCGGTCTCGCTGAACATGTCGGTGGACGACGAGGGCGAGACGCAGTTCGGGGACCTGCTGGAGGACACCTCCGCGGTCTCCCCCGAGCAGTCGGTCCTGACCCTGCTGCGCAGCGAGGAGCTGGACGATCTGATCGGCCGGCTCGACCAGCGCACCGCGTCGATCATCAAGATGCGGTACGGGATCGAGGACGGGCGCGAGCGCACCCTCACCGAGGTCGGCAAGGAGCACGGGCTGACCCGCGAGCGCATCCGGCAGATCGAGAAGCACGCGCTGCTGGAGCTGAAGAAGCTGGCCCGCGACACCGGCTTCGACGCGGCCGCGTAGCCCCTCCGGGGACGGCGGGGGCACCCTCCTGGCCCCGCCGTCCCGATCGGCCCCGCCCCGCCCAGCCGCTTCCGACCAGTCGCCCGACCAGATGCTGAAGAGCCGCGGGCGCCCCCGCTCACGTACCGCGTACCGGGTACCGACCCGAGTACCGAGCACCCCGCACCCCATACGGAGTCACGGAGTCACGGAGTCACGGAGTCACGGAGCGGCCCGCACCAGGCGGCCCCCCAACTCCCGCACGGCGGAGATCAGTTCCTCGGGGCCCCGGACGCGGAAGTCGAACCCGGTCATCGCCAGGCGCACGGCCATCCACTCCACGGGGTCCGGCACGGACCCGCGCAGCCGGCACCCCCCGCCCGGCAGCGCGTCGAGCGTCCCCACCGCGCCGGGAATCCGTTCGGCGACCGCGTCCACCGGCGCCGAGAACTCCACGTCCAGCCGATAGGGGACCGCGCCCCGCGACGACACCGACCGCCGCACGAACGCGGCCGCGTCCCCGTCCGGAATCTCCCGCGGCGTGAACCGCGCCCCGGTGGCGAACGGCTCGGTGAGCCGGTCGACCCGGAACGTCCGCCAGGCGTCGCGATCGATGTCGTACGCCACGAGGTACCAGCGGCGCCCGGTGGAGACGAGCCGGCTCGGCTCGACCAGGCGGCGCGTCTCGGAGCCGTCGGCCGCCCGGTAGTGGAAGCGCAGCCGCTCGGTGCCGGCCGTCGCGGAGGCGATCACCGTCAGCGTCTCGGGCGCGATGGTGGCACCGTCCCCCGAGGTCAGCGGGATCGTCGCCGCCTGGAGGGTGGCCACCCGGTGCCGCAGCCGGCCCGGCAGCACCTGCTCCAGCTTGGCGAGCGCGCGCACCGACGCCTCCTCCACCCCCTCGACCGCGTGCCCGGCACCGGCGCGCAGCCCCACCGCGATGGCGACGGCCTCCTCGTCGTCGAGCACGAGCGGGGGCAGCGCCTTGCCCGCGACCAGCCGGTAGCCGCCATCGGCGCCCAGCGTCGCCTGGACCGGATAGCCCAGGTCGCGCAGCCGGTCGATGTCGCGGCGGATGGTGCGCCGCGAGACCCCCAGCCGCTCGGAGAGTTCGCCGCCGGGCCATTCGCGCGGGGTCTGCAACAGGGAGAGGAGGTGGAGGAGCCGGGCCGGAGTGTCCGTGCTGGGCGTCGTCATGTCCTCCAGGATGCCTGCCATCTAGGACACGCTCTGGCCTAGATGGGTCCTACCGTGGGGGCATGACCTCAAGCGCAGCAACCGCGGCCGGAGCGACGGCCGGTACGGACCACGGCGACCGGCGTCGCTGGTTCGCCCTCGCCATCGTGATGACGGCGGCGTTCATGGACCTGGTGGACGTCACGATCGTGAACGTCGCCCTGCCCACCATCCAGCACGACGAAGGCGCCACCTCCGGCCAGATCCAGTGGATCACCGCCGGGTACGCGCTCGCCTTCGCGGCCCTGCTCATCACGGGCGGCCGGCTCGGTGACGTGTTCGGCCGCAAGCGGCTGTTCCTGCTCGGCATAGGCGGCTTCACCGTCGCCTCCGCGCTGTGCGGGTTCGCCGTGGACCCGGAGATGCTGGTCGCCTCCCGGATCCTCCAGGGCGGCATGGCGGCGATGATGGTGCCGCAGGTCCTGTCGATCGTGCATGCCACGTTCCCCGCCCACGAGCGCGGCAAGGTGTTCGGCCTGTTCGGCGCCATCGTCGGACTCGGCGCGGTTACCGGCCCGCTGCTCGGCGCGCTGCTCACCGAGTGGAACATCGGCGGCCTGGAGTGGCGTCCGATCTTCCTCATCAACCTGCCCGTCGGCATCGCCGCGCTGGTCCTCGGCTCCCGCGTCATCACCGAGTCGAAGGCGTCCCGGGCGCTCAAGCTGGACCTGGTCGGCGTCGTCCTGGTCACCCTCGCGATGCTCGCGCTGGTCTATCCGCTGACCGAGGGCCACGAGAACGGCTGGCCGGTCTGGGGGTTCGTGATGATGGCGGCCTCCGTGCTGATCGTCGCCGCGCTCGTCGCGTACGAGAAGGCCAAGACCCGGCGCGACGGCTCCCCGCTCGTCGAGCTGTCCCTGTTCCGGGTGAAGAGCTTCGCGGCGGGCATCGCCGTGCAGACCGTCTTCGGCGTCACCACCGGCATCTTCTTCCTGACCTGGACGCTCTACATGCAGCTCGGCCTCGGCTGGAGCCCGCTGCGGGCCGGGCTGACCGGGGTGCCGTTCTCGATCGCGGTGTCGGTCGCCGCGGGGATGTCGGTGCAGAAGCTGGTGCCGCGCTTCGGCCGCAAGGTGCTCCAGGCGGGCGCTCTGCTGATGGCCGCCGGTGTGCTGATCTACGTGGGGGAGGCCGGGCACTACGGGCTCGGGATCGCCTCCTGGCAGATGGCGCTGCCGCTGGTCGTCATGGGTCTCGGCATGGGGCTGATCGTCGCGCCGCTCACCGACGCGGTGCTGTCCGAGGTGCCGCGCGAGCACGCCGGATCGGCGTCCGGGCTGATCAACACGGTGATGCAGATGGGCAACGCGCTGGGCCTGAGCCTGGTCTCGGTCGTCTTCTTCACGGTCGTCGAGGACCATGCCGCGCAGGGCGGCACGGCCTTCGTCGACGGGTTCCGCGGCGCCCTGCTGTGGGTGGCCGGGATCCTCGTCGGCATCTTCCTGCTGATGTTCGCCCTGCCGAAGCGGGCGGCCGCCGAGGGACCCAACGGACCCGAGGGACCGGAGGGGCCCGCCGGGTCGGCGGAGCCGGAGAGCGGGCGGGAGCTGGTCGCGGCCCCGTAGCGGCGCGCGGGCCTCAGGCGCTGGACCCCACCTGGTCCAGCGCCTGAAGCACGTGCGCGGGGCTCCCTCCGGGCGCCACGGCCTGCCCGATCCGCTGCCGGACGGCGGCGCGCACCGTGGCCCACGACCGCAGCCCGACCGGATGGAACTCGGCGTCCGGCAACTGCCGCACGAACGGCCACAGCTCCCGCTGCGCGCGGTCCTCCTGCAACTCCTCGGAGTCGCTGACCGTCGCGGGCAGGGTGCCGGTGTCCGAGCCGTAGGTGCGGGCGGCGTGCGAGGTGAACAGGAAGGTCAGGAAGGTCTTCGCCGCGTCCAGCCGCCCGTTGTCCTTGAACGCCATCAGCCAGTCGTTGAGGCCGACCGGCGGCGCGGCCCCACCGCCGTCCCGCTTCGGGAAGGGCGCGGTCGCGAACGCCAGGCCCGCCCGCGCGGCCGCGGGCAGCAGCACCGGGTGGGCCAGCAGCATGCCGGCCCGGCCCTTGAGGAACAGCGCGTACGCCTGGGTGCGGGTGAGCTTCGCCGGGTCGGGGCCCGCCAGGCCCGGGGCGACGAGCTTGTCGCGCAGCCAGGTCAGCGTCGCCACGTTCTCCGGCGCCGCGAAGTCGTACCCGGACAGCGAGGCGTAGCCGCCGTCGCCCGCGAGCAGCCAGGCGAGCAGTTCGTCCTCGGCGGCCTCGGGGCCGAAGGTGAGCGCGTACGGCGTGGCGACCCCGATCCGCCGGAGCGCGTCCGCGCACGAGCGCAGCTCGGCCCAGGACGTGGGGGCCGCGGTGAGCCCGGCCTGGGCGAACAGGGCCTTGTTGTAGAACAGGCGCGGGGCGCTGGCCTGCGTCGGGATGCCGTACTGGATGCCGTCGACCTTGCCCGCGGCGGCGAACGAGGTGATGAAGTTCGCCTGCACCGGCACGTCGAACAGCTGCTCGGCCCGGTAGAGCCTGCCCTCCTCGGCGTACGGCGCGAAGAAGTTGCCCTCGGAGATGTCGGGGGCGCGGCCGTCCTTGACCCGGCGGGCGAGCGTGGCGTCCAGCGTGAGGAAGGGGACGCGCTCGACCTTCACCGTGATCGCCGGGTGCTTCTTCTCGAAGGCCCGCACCGCGCCGGTCCAGCGCTTCTCGATGGACGTGCCGACCGTGCCGTCGTACCCGGCGAGCAGCAGCTCCAGCGTGACGGCGTCCCCGCCGCCGGCACCGCCCGGGCCGCAGCCGCTCATCGCCAGGGCGCCCGCCCCGCCCAGGCCCGCCGTGTGAAGCGTGTGAAGAAGGAACCGCCGTCGCCGCACTGCGCTTTCCCCGCTGTTCTGTTGTGAGTTCCCCAGGTCTTTCGTCCGTGGCACATTGTGCCACACGGGCATATCCTGACGGTGTGGCAGGCATGGCCGCCCGGCGGCCGTGCCGCCCCTCTCCGGTGCACCGCACCGGCACATCCCCAGCGAAGTGGAGCCTGTGATGAACGACCTGACCGGCAAGACCGTCCTCGTCTCCGGCGGAGCCCGCGGCATCGGCGCGGAGACGGCCCGCCACGTGGTGGCCGCGGGCGGCGCCGTCGTGATCGGCGACGTCCTGGCGGACGAGGGCCGCGCGCTCGCCGCCGAGCTGGGCGAGCGGGCGCGCTTCGTCCCCCTCGACGTGACCTCGGAGGAGGCGTGGCAGTCGGCCGTGGCGTACGCGGTCCAGGAGTTCGGCGCCGTCCACGGCCTCGTCAACAACGCGGGCGTCTCCACCGGGACGCCCCTGGAGCAGGAGAGCGTGGAGCACTTCCGCAAGGTCGTCGAGATCAACCTGGTCGGCGTCTTCGCGGGCATGCGGACCGCGATCCCGGCGATGAAGGAGGCGGGCGGCGGCTCCATCGTCAACATCTCCTCCGCCGCGGGCCTGATGGGACTCGCGCTCACCTCCTCGTACGGCGCCTCGAAGTGGGCCGTGCGCGGCCTCACCAAGATCGCGGCGGTGGAGCAGGGCACGGCGCGGATCCGCGTGAACTCCGTGCACCCCGGCATGACGTACACCCCGATGACCGCCCAGCTCGGCATCCCGCGCGGCGACGGCGGCTACCCCAACACCCCGATGGGCCGGGTCGGCGAGGCCGGGGAGATCGCCGCCGCCGTGGTGTTCCTGCTGTCGGACGACGCGGCGTACGTGACCGGCGCCGAGCTGGCCGTCGACGGCGGCTGGACCACGGGCCCGACGGTGAAGTACGTCATGGGCCAGTAGGACCGGAAGAACCCGCGGAGTCCGCGGAGTCCGCGGAGTCCGCGGAGCCTGCGGAGGTCCGTGGAGTGCTCAGGGCCCGCCTGGACGCCCGTTCATGTCTGCTTGATGCCCGAGTCTGTTTACTTTCTGGACATTTGGCCGTAGCCTGCCAGTGAAGCCACAGATTCGGGCACACTCGCAGGTGAAAGCACAGGTATACGGGCATGTACGCACCGGAGCGGCAGCAGGAGATCCTCCGACTGGCACGGGACGGGGGCCGGGTGGACGTGCTGTCGCTGGCCGAGGAGTTCCAGGTCACCGCCGAGACGATCCGGCGCGACCTGAAGGCACTGGACCGCGCCGGACTCCTGCGCCGGGTGCACGGCGGCGCCATCCCGGCCGGCCGCCTCGACTTCGAGCCCGACCTCGCCGAGCGCGAGTCCACCGCGGCCGACGAGAAGGACCGCATCGCCCGCGCCGCGCTCGCCGAGCTGCCGGGCGAGGGCAGCGTCGTCCTCGACGCGGGGTCCACGCTCGCCCGGGTCGCCGGCCTCCTGCCGCCGGAGTCGGGCCTGACCGTGGTCACGCACGCGCTGCCCGTCGCCGCCCGGCTCGCCGACCACCCCGGCATCCAGCTCCACCTCGTCGGCGGCCGGGTCCGCCACCGCACGCGCGCCGCCGTCGACGCCTGGGCGCTGCGGGCCTACGCCGAGATCCGCGCGGACGTCGCCCTGATCGCGGCCAACGGCTTCTCGGCCGCGTCCGGCCTGACCACCCCCGACCTCGCCGAGGCCGCCGTCAAGCGGGCCGCCGTCGCCGCGGCCCGCCGGGTCGTGCTGCTCGCCGACTCCGCGAAGCACGGCCAGGAGCACTTCGCCCGCTTCGGCGACCTCGCCGACGTCGACCTGCTCATCACCGACACCGGCCTCGGCGACGCCGACACGGCCGCGATCGAGGCGGGCGGCACGGAGGTGATCCGCGCGTGAGCGGCACCAGCACCCCCGGCACGGCCCCGAGTTCGGAAACGGCGATACGCGCATGATCCTCACCGTCACCCCCAATCCCTCCCTCGACCGCACGTACGAGATCCCCGGCCTGGACCGCGGCGAGGTCGTCCGCGCCGCGGGCGAGCGCATGGACCCGGGCGGCAAGGGGGTGAACGTCTCGCGGGCGGTCGCCGCCGCCGGCGCCCCCACCCTCGCGGTGCTGCCCCTGGGCGGCGCCCCCGGCGCCCTGGTCGCCGACCTGCTCGCCGCGCAGGGCATCGCGGTGGCCCCGGTGCCCGTGGCGGGCCTGACCCGTTCGAACATCGCCCTCGCCGAACCCGACGGCACCCTGACGAAGATCAACGCCCCGGGGCCCGAACTCAGCCCGCGCGAGGCCGAATCGCTGCTCGCCACGGTCGCCGAGCGGTCGGCGGGCGCCGACTGGATCGCCTGCTGCGGCAGCCTGCCGCGCGGCCTCGACCCCGCCTGGTACGCCGAGCTGGTGGCCCGCGCGCACCGTGCGGGCGCCCGGATCGCGCTCGACACCTCGGGGCCGGCCCTGCTCGCGGCCCTCAAGGAACGCCCCGACGTCGTCAAGCCCAACGCCGAGGAACTGGCCGAGGCGGTGGGCCGCCAGCTCACCACGATCGGTGACGCCGTCGCGGCGGCCCAGGAGCTGCGCGGCGCGGGCGCCACCGCCGTCCTCGCCTCCCTCGGCGCCGACGGCCAGCTCCTCGTCGAGGCGTCCGGCACCTGGTTCGCCGCCGCCGAGGTCGCCGCCGTCCGCAGCGACGTCGGCGCGGGCGACTCCTCCCTCGCCGGGTTCCTGATCGCGGGCGGCACCGGCCCCGACGCCCTCGCCTCGGCGGTGGCCCACGGCGCGGCGGCCGTCCAGCTTCCGGGCAGTGCCATGCCGACCCCGGCCGACCTGGCGCCGGACGCGGTGACCCTGACCCGGACCGTCCCGACCACCCGCCTCCTGAAGACCCCGGCCCCGTGACGCGCCCGGTGACGCGCCCGGCCCCCGCCCCTCTCCCTCTCCCCCTCCCTCACCCGACCCCCACCCCCGAACGAGCCAGCCAGCAGGCGCGTAGGCAAAGGAGCCCGCGATGACCACGGCCCAGATGATCACGGCGGACCTGGTCGACCTCGACCTGACCGCCGAAACGAAGGACGCGGCGACCCGCTCCCTGGCAGAGCGCATGACCCGCCTCGGCCGCGTCACCGACCTGGACGGCTTCCTGGCCGACGTGGCGGCACGGGAGGCCCAGATGCCGACCGGCCTCGACGGCGGCATCGGCATCCCGCACTGCCGCAGCACCCACGTCACCGAACCCACCCTCGCCTTCGGCCGCGCCCCGCGCGGCATCGACTTCGGGGCGCCGGACGGCCCGGCCGACCTGATCTTCCTGATCGCCGCGCCGGCCGGAGCCGACGACGCCCACCTGACGATCCTCTCCGCGCTGGCCCGCCAGCTGATGGACGAGGACTTCAAGACGGCGCTGCGCACGGCGACCGACGCACGGGAGACGGCGGCACTGATCCGCGGAGACACCCGGCCGCCCCAGAGCGACGACGCCGACAGCATCCGCGACGCCGAGAACCCCCGCGACGCCGACAACCCCCGTGACGCCGACACCACCCCGCCCGGGCCCGACCGGCCCGCACCCGCGCACCCCGGCACTTTCAAGATCGTCGCCGTCACCTCCTGCCCCACCGGCATCGCGCACACCTACATGGCGGCCGAGTCGCTGGAGAACACGGCCCGCGACACCGACGGAGTCGACCTCGTCGTCGAGACCCAGGGCTCGGCCGGGTTCACCCGCCTCGACCCGGCGGTCATCGCGGCGGCGGACGGCGTGATCTTCGCGCACGACGTGCCCGTGCGCGAGAAGGAACGCTTCGCCGGGAAGCCGACGGTCGACGTCGGCGTGAAGGCGGGCATCAGCCGCCCCGCCGACCTCATCACCGAGGTGCGCGACAAGGCGGCCCGCGGCGAGGTCACCGGAGCCGGAGCCGGAGCAGGGGCCGGATCGGGCGACGGGCCCGACGCGTCATCCACAGCTGTGGACAACTCCGGTGAAGCCGGGGACGGATACGGGACGAAACTCCGCAAATGGCTGATGTCCGGCGTCAGTTACATGGTGCCCTTCGTCGCCGCCGGAGGCCTGCTCATCGCCCTCGGTTTCGCGATCGGCGGCTACGAGATCGCCGACGTGAAGGTCGAGACCCTGCTCAACGGCTTCGACTGGACCTCGTCGACGAGCTGGGCCGCGCTCCTCTTCTACACCGGCCAGGCCGCCTTCGCCTTCCTCGTCCCGGTCCTGGCCGGCTACATCGCGTACGGCATGGCGGACCGGCCGGGACTCGTCCCCGGCTTCGTCGGCGGCTCCATCGCGCTGACCGTGAACGCGGGCTTCCTCGGCGGTCTCGCGGCGGGCCTCATCGCGGGCGGTGTCGTCATGGCGATCCAGAAGGTCAACATCCCGGCGGTGCTGCGCGGCATCATGCCGGTCGTCGTGATCCCGCTGCTGTCGTCGATCGTCGTGGGCTTCCTGATGTTCGTCGTGATCGGCAAGCCGATCGCCTCGCTCCAGAGCGGGCTGACCGACTGGCTGAACTCGCTGTCCGGCGCCAACGCGCTGCTGCTCGGCGGCCTCCTCGGCCTGATGATGTGCTTCGACCTGGGCGGTCCGCTCAACAAGGTCGCCTACGCCTTCGCGGTCGGCGGCCTCGCCGACCCCACCGACGGCTCGCTGAAGATCATGGCCGCCGTGATGGCCGCCGGCATGGTGCCGCCGCTGGCGATGGCCCTGGCCACCACCGTGCGCGGCGGGCTCTTCACCCGCGCGGAGCGGGAGAACGGCAAGGCGGCCTGGGTGCTCGGCGCCTCCTTCATCACCGAGGGCGCGATCCCGTTCGCCGCCGCCGACCCGCTGCGCGTCATCCCCGCATCGATGGCGGGCGGCGCCGTCACCGGCGCCCTGTCGATGGCCTTCGGCTGCACGCTGCGCGCGCCGCACGGCGGGATCTTCGTGGTCCCGCTGATCGGCAACCCCTGGCTCTACCTCGTCGCCGTCGCGGCCGGAGTCTGTGTCGCCACCGCGCTGGTGGTCGTCCTGAAGGGGATGCGCCGGAACGCCCCGAAGGGGGCCGGGACGGCGGCCACCCCGACGGAACCCCAGGTCCCGGCCGCCGCCTGAACCGACCGGCCGAAGTGTCCGCTCCTGCGAGGACTGCGACGACTGCGTGAACTGCGCGTACTGCGAGATACGTCACGGTCCGGGACCAAAGTCCCGGACCGTGGTGTTCACTGGACCGCATGCCTGAGCACGTGTCGATCCTTCAGCAGATGGGCCTGGCGATCCTCGCGCTCGCCACTGTGGCCTGGGTGGTCGGTCTGGTCCGCCTGGTACGTGTCGTCGCGATCGCCCCGCCCGAGCCGCCCCGGCCGCTGCCGCTGGGTGTGCTGCCCGGTCAGGGGCGGGCGCCGGCCGTGGAGTCGGTGCCGCTGACCGCCGACGAACAGGACGCGTTCGCCGGACTGGTACGCCAGTTCAGCCGCCGCTAGCCACCAGCCACCGGCCACCGGCCACCAACCACCGGCCACCAGTCGGTCGTCCGGTGCCTGCCCGGTCAGCGCCGGACGCGGGAGGCGGCCCTGCGGTCGATCGCGGCCCGCGCGGCGTCCTGGTTCAGGTACACCTCGCAGCGGTGCGAGCCGTCCGGCGTCGCCGTGTGCTCGACCTCCCACAGGCTGACCTCGCAGCCGTCGCGCAGCAGGAACGCGTGCTCGTACAGCGCGAACCCCGGCCCGAGCCGGCAGCCGAACGCCTGCGTGATCTGGTGCGCGCACGCCTCCCGCAGCAGCCGGGCGGTGCCGGGCCCCGGGCGCGTCTCCGCCTCCGGGTTCTCCGCGCGGCGCAGCAGGCGGCGGGCGTGGTCGACGGAGCTGTCCGGGTCGGCGGGCCCGAAGGCGGGACGCGGCGCCGGGACCGGCGGCAGCCGCACCTCAGCCTCGGGGACGTCGACCGTGAACCCCGGGAACTCCGCCGTGAACCCCGGCAGCTCCGCGTACGGGAAGGACCCGGTGACATGGGTGAACCCGTCGAGGACGGCGGCCTCGTGGGCGTCCGGCGCCTCCGGGTCCGCATCCGGGAAGGCCGTGAAGGTCTCGGCGGAGACGGACACGTCGAGGGCGAAGCCCGGCGCGGCCTCCGGCGGCATCGGCAGCCGGCCGGTCGCCAGGTGCACCTCGTCCGCCGTGACGTAGACCTCGTACTGGGTGAGGCCGTCGCGGCCCGTGTTGTGCACCAGCTCCCACAGGGTCAGCGGGCTGCCGTCGACGAGCAGCCAGGTGTGCCGGTAGGTCTCGCGGTGCAGGCCCGCGCTGTGGTGGGCCGAGTGCAGGGAACTGTCGTACGCCAGCGCGCAGTCGATGCCCTCCAGGGTCTCGTCCGGCAGCTCGAAGGAGTTGATCGAGCGGCCCAGGAGCCGTGTCAGCTGCTCCTCGGGCGAGCGGGGAGACGGGACGTCGTACGGATGGCAGGACTCGTCGTCGTACGGAACGCTCAAGACCCCTCCCGGCATTGCTGCATGTCACCTAGTGGGTGCATACCGTAGCGCCTCGGTCGGACATCGTGTCCGTGAAATCACAAACAGGGAGGGGGATTTGGTCGCACCCCGCACCGCCTCCCGCTTCCACCCCGACAACGTGCGGGCCGCGCGGTATGTTCCTGCGCGGCCCGCACGTCCTCGGGGCACCCGGGCCCGGGGCGGTCAGCCGTTGCCGGCGGCGGTCCACTGGCTCCACGGCATGTTCCAGCCGTTGAGACCGTTGTCCGCCGGGATCGTCTTGTCGTGGGAGTTCTTCACGACGACGACGTCACCGACGAGGGAGTTGTCGAAGAACCACTTCGCCGTCGTGTCGCCGCCCGCGCCCCGCACGTCCTGCAATCCGACGCAGCCGTGGCTGGTGCCCTGCGCGCCGAAGATCGACGGCGAGCTCCAGTAGTTGCCGTGGATGAACGTGCCCGACTGCGACAGCCGCATCGCGTGCGGCACGTCCGCGATGTCGTACTCGCCGCCGAAGCCGACCGTGTCGCCGTTCATCCGGGTCTGGACGAACTTCTCGGAGATCACCATCTGGCCGTTGTAGGTGGGGTGGGCCGCGCTGCCCGTGGAGACCGGGACCGTCTTGAGGGTCCGCCCGTCGCGCACCACGGTCATCTTCTGCGTGTTCACGTCGACGGTGGAGACCTGGGCGCGGCCGACGGTGAAGGTGACCGTCTTGTGCTGCACGCCGCGCACCCCGTCCGCCCCCTCGACCCCGTCGAGGTCGATCTTCATCGTGACCTTGGAGCCGGCCTTCCAGTACTCCTCGGGCCGGAAGTCGAGGCGCTGCGCGTTGAACCAGTGGCCCACCACCCGCTGCCCGCTGCTGGAGGTCACCTTGATGTGCGCCCGCACGTCCTTCTGGCGGGTGATCGCCTTGTCGAACGTGAACGACACCGGCATGCCCACCCCGACCGTCGTGCCGTTGTCGGGCGTGTACGTGCCGATGAAGCTGCCGGCCGTGGACACCGTCGTGAAGATGGAGTTGGCGGCCGCCCTGTCCCCGTCGCCGTCCACGGCGGTCGCCGAGACGCGGTACTTGGTGCCGCGCTCCAGCTGCCCCTTCGGTTTCCAGGACGCGCCGTCCGCGGCGATGGCCCCGGCGACCCGCTTGCCGCCGGCCACCTCCGTCATCTTCACGGCGGTGAGCCGGCCGTCGGCGACCTCGACCCCGGTGGCGTTGATGGACGCGCCGGTGGAGCCGTCCTTGGCGGAGATGGTGATGCGCGGGGCGTCCGCGCCCTTCCCGCCCCGGCCGCCCTTCTCGTCGTCCGCGGTGGCGGCGCCCCCGCAGGCCGTGAGGGTCAGCGCGCCGAGGGCGAGGGCGGCACCGATGACGGCTATGTTCTGCCTGCTCACGGTCTGCTCCTTCTAGGTGTCTTCTACGGCTTTTCCGCCGCTCCCGGCGGTTTCTCCGGTACGAGGAGAGAGTCCGAGAAGAGCGGAAGAGTTCCTTCCGTTTGTTGTGAAGGCAGCCACAGGGACAGTTCTGTTACGTCTGTTACCCAACCGTCCTACGCTCCGTAGAGATCGCTGTACGCCAGGTGCGCCCCGCCGGGCGTGACCAGCGACTCCGCCGACCGCACCGCCCGCACGATCGCCCGCGTCACCAGGTCCGCGCCCGCCGCCAGGATCTCGTTCAGCGCCAGCGGGTCCGCGGCGTCGAGCGGCCGCTCCCCGGTGGCGAGGGCGAAGACCGTGTCGCCGTCGTTCAGCAGGTGGACGGGGCGCACGGCCCGTGCGATGCCGTCGTGCGCGGTGCCCGCCACCTTCTGCGCCTGGGCGCGGGTCAGGTCGGCGTCGGTGGCGACGACGGCGAGGGTCGTGTTCAGCGGAGGCGGGGAGGACGGCGCGTCCCCGTCCGCGGCCGGCCCCCGCGGTGTCGTCGGCGTGCCCTCGTCCGTGGCCGGCCCCCGCCGCGTCGTCGGCCCGTCCGCGTCCGTGGCCCGGCGCTCGGTCAGGGGCGCCGGGCCGTGCGCCGCCTCGGCCTCCGCCCGGGCCCGGGCGAGCCGCCGCCCCGCCGCCTCGTGCACGGCGGGGGAGGGGTACGCCACCGGGCCGCGCCCCGCGAAGAACTCCCCGTAGAGCGCCCCCGTCGCCGGGTCGACCGCCGAGCCCGCCGCGTTGGCGACGACCAGCACCCCGACCGTGATCCCCGAGTCGAGCACGACCGACGCGGTGCCGACGCCGCCCCGCACCGCGCCGACGAGCGCCCCGGTGCCCGCGCCCACGCCGCCCTCCGCGACGGGGGCGCCGAGCGCACTGCGCGCCGCCGCCTCCACCGCCGCGCGGCCGGTGGCGGCCCCGGGCCGGGCCCGCCAGTCGCCGCCCCGGCCCAGGTCGAACACACAGGCCGCCGGCACCACCGGCACCACCTGCCCGGGCCCGCCCACCGGCACCCCGCGCCCCTGCTCCTCCAGCCAGGCCACGACCCCCGACGCCGCGTCCAGGCCGAACGCGCTGCCGCCCGTCAGGGTGATCGCCTCGATCCGCTGCACCAGATTGCGCGGGTCCAGCGCGTCGGTCTCCCGGGTGCCGGGCCCGCCCCCGCGCACGTCGACCGCGGTCACCGCGCCTCCCTCGGGCGCGAGCACCACCGTGGTCCCGGTCAGGAAGCCGTCGCCCGCGCACGTGGCGTGCCCCACGCGCAGCCCGCGCACATCGGTCAGGGCGTCATGAGAAAGCGTCATGGTCCATGCCTAGCACGGCAGTTGAGCTACCGGCTCGCAGCCGGGACCGCCTCCTCCCGCGCGCCCCGCGCCGACAGCGTCATCGACACCGCCACCGTCAGCGCCGTCACGATCCCGGCCGCGAGCACCGCCCAGTGCCCGGCGAACGTGCAGGCGAGCACCGCCAGCGCACTCACCGGCAACGTCAGTTGCTGGGCCGGGCCCACCTTGAAGAACCGCGCGTGCAGCGCCCACACCATCACGAGGAACACCGCGCACGGGACGGTCACCGCGGCGGACGCGGCCGTCCTGCTCAGGTGCGCCTCGCCGACGGCCTGTTCGACCGAGACCTCGATGCCGGCGCCGATCGCCGCCGCCGACGCGAAGATCAGGTAATGGCCGTACCCCCACACGAACGCCTGCCGGTTGTCGTGCAGCCGGTCGTGGATCGGCACCGCGAAGTAGATCCACCACGCGGCGAAGACGATGAGCAGCCCGCCGGCCGCGATCGGCAGCAGCTCGCCGAGCGCGTCGTGCTCCTCGATGCCCGACTTCACCGCGACCGTCGCCGCGGCGATCGTCTCGCCGATCACGATGATCGTGAACAGGCCGTACCGCTCGGAGATGTGGTGCGCGTGCCAGGACGTCTGCCGGTCCCGCTCCGCGTACACGGGCACGCACATCTCCAGCACCGCCATCGCCAGGAACACCCAGCTCTGCACGGCCCAGTCGGGCGTGAGCATCAGGGCCAGCCAGCCCACCTGGCACAGCAGCACCCCGCCCGCGTACCGCAGGGCGACCCTGCGCTCCGCCCCCTCGCTCGCACGGGCGGCCCGCAGCCAGTGCGCCGCCATCGCGACCCGCATGATCACGTAGCCGAGCCAGACGACGGTGAAGTCGTCGTCCTCGAAGGCCCGCGAGACACCCGCCGCGAGCACCAGCACCCCCGCGATCTGGACGAGCGTGACGAGCCGGTAGATCACGTCGTCGTTGTCGTACGCGGAGGCGAACCAGGTGAAGTTCATCCACGCCCACCAGATGGCGAAGAAGATCCGCGCGTAGTTCACGACACCGCTGCCCGCGTGCCCCTCGGCGACGGCGTGCACCAGCTCCACCCCGCCCTGGGCGACCGCCACGACGAAGCAGAGATCGAAGAACAGCTCCAGCGACGAGGCCACCCGGTGCTGCTCGTCCCGCCCCCGCTCGACCATGCGGCGGACGGGGGAGCGCCGGGCCGGCTCCCCCCGCTCCCGGGAGGCGGCGGGCGAGGCGCCGGACGCCGGTGCCCCGGGCCTGTCCCGGCCCTGGCCCTGGGCTTGGTCCTGGTCCTGGTCCTGGCCCGGGTGCGGGTGCGGGTGCGGGTGCGGATCGTGCGGTGTGGACGACGTCATGGGGCAAGCACAGCAGATCAGCCGCGCCGCGGGCCCGCGCCACGGACGAACCGGTGCCGTCGACGCGCCGTCCGCGGCGGGACCTTGGTCGCCCCCGGGCCCGTACTTTCGGGGCGCCCGACACCCGACCAACTCCCCTTACGGCCCCCTTACCCCAGCGGGACGCTTGAGGAGCAGCAACTGTCAGGAAACCCCTTCTCACCATCGGGAACACGTCATGAGTCCTGCCGTCAGGGACGCCGCGGTCGACGACGTCACCTCTTCCTACGACCCGGGGCAGTACCGGCCGGGCCGCACCATCACCGACTGGGAACCCGAGAACGACCTCTTCTGGAAGTCCATCGGCAAGCGGGTCGCCACCCGCAACCTCTGGATCGCCGTCCCCGCACTCCTCGTGGCCTTCGTGGTGTGGCAGGTGTGGAGCGTCACCGCGACGAACCTGACGGACGTCGGCTTCGCCTACAGCACCTCGCAGCTGTTCTGGCTGACCGCGATCCCCGGGCTCACCGGCGGTACGGCCCGGATCTTCTACACCTTCCTCGGCCCGCGCATCGGCCAGCGCCGCTTCACCGCGCTGTCCACCCTGGTCCTGGTGGTCCCGCTGATCTGGCTCGGCGTCGCCGTGCAGAACACCGGCACCCCCTACGGCGTGATGGTCGCCATCGCCGCGCTCTGCGGCATCGGCGGCGCCAACTTCGCCTCCTCCCTCGCCAACATCGGCTTCTTCTTCCCCAAGCGGGAGAAGGGCAGCGCCACCGGCATCAACGGCGGCCTCGGCAACCTCGGCGTCTCCGTCGTCCAGCTGCTCACCCCGATCGTCATCACCAGCTCGGTGCTCGCGATCGGCTCCGCCCAGCACAAGGGCGACGGCACCCCCGTCTACTTGCAGAACGCGGCGTTCCTCTGGGTCCCCGTGCTCGTCGTCCTCGCCGCGATCGCCTGGGTCGGCCAGAACGACCTCAAGGTCGCCTCCACCCCCTTCAAGCAGCAGAAGGTCATCTTCAAGCGCAAGCACAACTGGCTGATGACCTGGCTCTACGTCGGCACCTTCGGCTCGTTCATCGGCTTCGCCGCCGCCCTGCCCATGCTGATCAAGACCACGTGGACGCCGATCGACGCGGCCTACACCGCCGCCACCTACGCCTGGATCGGCCCGGCCATCGGCGCCCTCGCCCGCTGGGGCGGCGGCTGGCTCGGCGACAAGCTGGGCGGCGCGCGCGTCACGATCATCTCGTTCGTCGGCATGGCCGCCTCGATCATCGGCGTCATCAACTTCATGCCGTCCAACGGCGCCGGCGGCTCCTTCTGGGGCTTCCTCGCCTGCTTCTACCTGGCGTTCCTCTTCAGCGGCGTCGGCAACGGCTCCACGTTCCGCCAGATCCCCGTGATCTTCCGCGGCCAGCACCTGAAGAACCTGACGGAGGGCACCCCCGCGTACGCGAAGGCGCTCAAGCAGGCGGAGATGGAGTCCGGCGCCGTCACCGGATTCACCTCGGCGATCGCCGCCTACGGCTTCTTCTTCATCCCCGCGATGTTCGCCAACTTCGCCGTCACCAGCGCCCTGTGGTGCTTCGTCGGCTTCTACGCCACCTGTGTCGTCGTCTGCTGGTGGTTCTACGCCCGCAAGGGCGCCGAGTCCCCGAGCTGATTTTTTCGGGAAATTCTTGTGAATGCGTTCACAAGCGAACCTGGGTCGAAAGTCCCGAAAGAAACCCCAGGTCAGACGGCGAATCGCCGCCGCGGCCGCCCCGGAAACAGGCCCAATGGTCCCGCATTCAGGACCATTGCGGCCCCCGGCGGCGGCCCGGCGGGAGTCCAATGAATACGTAGCAACGAACCGGTCGAAGAGATGGGGAAGGTGCCGCAGATGACTGCCACTCCCGCGGAGAAGACGACGCAAGAGATGACCCACGGCGAGGCCTGGGACGGCTTCAAGGGAGGCCTGTGGCGCGACGCCGTCGACGTCCGCGACTTCGTCCAGCAGAACTACACCCCCTACGAGGGCGACGGCTCCTTCCTCGCCGGCCCGACCGAGCGCACCACCGCCGTGTGGAACAAGCTGCTGTCGATGTTCCCCACGGAGATCGAGCGCGGCATCTACGACGTCGACGCGAAGACCCCCTCCCGCATCGACGCCTTCCGGCCCGGCTACATCGACGGCGACGCCAAGGACCACCAGGACCTGATCGTCGGCCTCCAGACGGACGGCGCGCTCAAGCGCGCGATCATGCCCAACGGCGGCTGGCGCATGGTCGAGGGCGCCCTCAACGCCTATGGCTACGAGGCCGACCCCGAGGTCAAGGAGATCTACACCCACCTCCGCAAGACCCACAACGAGGGCGTCTTCGACGCCTACACCCCCGAGATCCGCGCCTGCCGCTCCTCCGGCATCATCACCGGCCTGCCCGACGCCTACGGCCGCGGCCGCATCATCGGCGACTACCGGCGCGTCGCCCTCTACGGCGTCGACCGCCTCATCGCCGCCAAGCAGGCCGACAAGGACCGGCTCGGCGCCGAGTGGGCCACCGAGCACGTCATCCGCGACCGCGAGGAGATCTCCGAGCAGATCAAGGCGCTCGGCGAGCTGAAGGCCATGGCCCAGTCGTACGGCTACGACATCTCCGGCCCCGCCCGCACCGGCCGCGAGGCCGTCCAGTGGCTGTACTTCGGCTACCTCGCCGCCGTGAAGGAGCAGAACGGCGCGGCCATGTCGATCGGCCGCATCGACAACTTCCTCGACATCTACCTCCAGCGCGACATCGACAACGGCCTGCTCACCGAGTCCGAGGCCCAGGAGTTCATCGACGACTTCGTCATCAAGCTCCGCATCGTCCGCTTCCTGCGCACCCCCGAGTACAACGACCTCTACTCCGGCGACCCGACCTGGGTGACCTGGTCGATGGCCGGCATCGGCGAGGACGGCCGCCCGCTGGTCTCGCGGACCACCTTCCGCGCCCTCCAGACCCTCTACAACCTCGGCCCGGCCCCCGAGCCGAACCTGACGGTCTTCTGGTCGCGCGACCTGCCCAAGGGGTTCAAGGACTTCGCCTCCCAGGTCGCCATCGACAGCTCGGCCATCCAGTTCGAGTCCGACGACCTGATGCGCCCCAAGTACGGCGACGACACCGCGATCGCCTGCTGCGTCTCCGCGATGGCCGTCGGCAAGCAGATGCAGTTCTTCGGCGCCCGCGTGAACGTCGCCAAGGCCCTGCTCTACGCGATCAACGGCGGCCGCGACGAGAAGTCCGGCAAGCGCGTCGTCGAGGGCTTCGAGCCCGTCGAGGGCGACTACCTGGACTACGACACCGTCGCCGAGCGCTACGACGCGATGCTGGACTGGCTGGCGAAGACGTACGTCCACGCGCTCAACGTCATCCACTACATGCACGACAAGTACGCCTACGAGCGCATCGAGATGGCCCTGCACGACCAGGACATCCTGCGCACCATGGCCTGCGGCATCGCGGGCCTGTCGGTCGCCGCCGACTCCCTCTCGGCGATCAAGCACGCCAAGGTCAAGGTGATCCGCGACGAGACCGGCCTGGCCGTCGACTACGAGATCGAGGGCGACTACCCGGCCTACGGCAACAACGACGACCGCGCCGACCAGATCGCCAAGGCGATCGTCCACGGCTTCATGGAGAAGGTCCGCAAGCACCCCACCTACCGGGACGCGGTCCACACCCAGTCCGTCCTGACGATCACCTCGAACGTCGTCTACGGCAAGAAGACCGGCAACACCCCCGACGGCCGCCGCGCCGGCATGCCGTTCGCCCCCGGCGCCAACCCGATGAACGGGCGCGACGAGCACGGCTACATCGCCTCCGCGCTGTCGGTCGCGAAGCTCCCCTACGACGACGCCGAGGACGGCATCTCGCTGACCAACACGATCACCCCGGACGCCCTGGGCCGCACGCCCACCGAGCGGATCGGCAACCTCTCCGGCGTGCTCGACGGCTTCATGGCCAGCGACGGCTTCCACATGAACGTCAACGTCCTGGACAAGGCGACCCTGGAGGACGCCATGGCCCACCCGGAGAACTACCCGCAGCTCACCATCCGGGTCTCGGGCTACGCGGTGAACTTCGTCCGCCTGACGCGCGAGCAGCAGCTGGACGTCATCAACCGCACCTTCCACGGCTCCCTGTGAGCCTCCGCTGATCCGCGCCCCCGGGGCCGGGCCCTCACCCCGGCCCCGGGCGGCGCGCACCCCCCACCTCCACCTCGGACGTCGAGGAGCCCTGCCATGACCGTGCTGCTCACCCAGAACCTGACCGCGACCGACGCCGCCACCCCGGCCGCCGCCGCGACGCACCGCCCCACCGAGGGCTCGGTGCACTCCTGGGACCTGTCGACCGGCGTCGACGGACCGGGCACACGCTTCGTCACGTTCCTCTCCGGGTGCCCGCTGACCTGCCTGTACTGCCACAACCCCGACACCTGGCGGATGCGCGACGGCAAGCGCACCTCGGCCGACGCGATCGTCGCGGAGGCCGCCAAGTACACCCGGTTCATCGAGGCCGCGGGCGGCGGCGCCACCATCAGCGGCGGCGAACCCCTCCTCCAGCCCGTCTTCGCCGGGGAACTGCTGCACCGCTTCAAGCACGAACTGGGCCTGCACACCGCCCTGGACACCTCGGGCTTCCTCGGAGTGCGCGCCACCGACGCCCTGCTGCGCGACGTCGACCTGGTGCTGCTCGACATCAAGTCCTGGGACCGCGACACCTACCAGAAGGTGACCGGGCGCCCGCTGCGGCCCACCCTCGACTTCGCGCACCGCCTGGCCGCCCTCGGCAAGAACGTCTGGGTGCGCTTCGTGCTCGTCCCCGGCCTGACCGACGACCCCGCCAACATCGAGGGCGTCGCCTCCTTCGCCGGCTCCCTGGGCAACGTCTCCCGGGTCGACGTGCTGCCCTTCCACAAGCTCGGCGAGGCGAAGTGGGAGGCGCTCGGCAAGGACTTCACCCTGCGCGACACCCCCTCGCCCAGCCCCGAGCAGATCGCCGCGGCCAGGTCGGTCTTCGAGGCCCACGGCCTCACCGCCGTCTGACCCCGGTGTCCCCGGGCCCGGATCCCGGCCCGGCTCCGGGCCCGCCCCCGCGACGTACCCTGGAACCATGAGCCCCGCCCCCGAGCCCCCGCAGCACGACGCACCGCAGCGCGATCCGAGGAAGCGTGACCCGAAGGCCGCACTGATCTTCGACGATCCGCTCACGGCCCAGTCCGCTGACGACTCGGACCGCGGGTGGGGCGAGCGGCCGACGGCGTCCGACAACAGCGCCGCCGACCTGGCCCGCTTCCTCGACGAGAAGCCGCCCCACCACATCTGATCCGCTACGGGGTGTCGTGCCCCGTGCCCCGGCCGCGCTGCGCGACGAGCGCGTCGCGGATCTCCTTGAGGACCTCCAGCTCCGAGACCTCGATCGTCTCCTGGGCGCCCTCCTTCGCCGCCTTCCGGGCCGCCGCCCTGGCCAGATACTTGGCCATCGGCAGCACCATCAGGAAGTAGACGACCGCGGCGGTGATCAGGAAGCTGAGGACGGCGCTGAGCACCGTGCCCCACATGATCGGGATACCGCTGGTGACCTCCCCCGCCGCGTTCACCTTGCAGGGGGCCTTCAGGCACGAGCTGTAGTGGTCGAGGTCCTGGGTGCCGAACGCACCCACCAGCGGATTGATCACTCCCTTGACCACGGAGTTCACGACGTTCGTGAACGCGGCGCCGATGACGACCGCGACCGCGAGGTCGACCACGTTGCCACGGAGCAGGAAGGCTTTGAAGCCGTCCAGGACGCTTGTCTTTTCCTCGGTCACTCTGGAGCCCTTCTCGACAGGTGGGGGAGGGGTGCGAGACCCCCGCGTCACCTAAGTCGGGCTGTTCCGGGCATGTCCAATTCCGTACTCCGAGCGGGTGACCAGGGCGCAAGGCCGTCTCAATTCCGGTCCCCTGCGCGGCGCCCGCGCTCACCACACCGTCACCGCCAGCCGGGAGGCGGCGCCCGCGCCCGCGAGCCGCGCGGCCGTCCCGCGCTCCACCGACAGCACCACCAGCGCCCCGCCGTCGGCCGCGACCTCACCGGGCCCGCCGGACCGCCCGACCCTCGGCACCGAGGCGACCCGCGCCCCCGAGGCCAGCACCCGCGCCCCCGGCACGCCGTCCGCCCGCGCCGCCACCACATCGACCCGGTCACCGGGCCGCAACAACCGCACCGCCCCCGCGTCCGCGATCCGCACCGGGGCCGACACCACGGCCGCGCGCGACGCCCCCGCCCGCGCACCCGGCGGCGCCTGCGCCCGCCCGTGCCCGGGCCCCGACCCCGATCCAGTCCCCGGAGCGGGCTCCGACGCGGGCACCGCCGCCACCAACGCCGCCGCGGTCAGGGCGAGTCCGGCCCCGATCACGGCCCGCCGCCGGCGCCCCGCACCGGAGCACCGCCGCCCGCCCCGCACCCGTACCGGCGCGAAGGCGGGCACCACCGAGGTCGGCGGCACACCGATGCCGCACCCGGCCGACGTGACCGCCGGCCCGGAAGCGGAGGCGAAAGCGGAAGAGCCGACGGAATCACTGCGACGACCAGAACCAGGATGAGAACCAGGACCAGAACCAGAACCAGGACGAGTCAGGGGGCGAGAGCTGGAGTCAGCGAACACGGACGTCACCGCCAGGCGGTCGGAGGGAGGCCGGGACCGGCCGAGCCGGGCACCGCGCCCGTCTCGCCGACCACGATCCGCCTCCGCCCCGCCTCCCGCCGCGCCCCGTGCACTACCGAGCGGTTGTGGAAATCCCCCTCACCCGAAGGAGGCCGTCCGCGTGCTACGGCAGCCGGAACCCGGGGTCCGCCCCGCCGAGCGCGTTCGCGCACAGGCAGTCCCGCTCCTCGGTCGCCGGCAGTCCCGCCACCGCGTCGAACAGCACGGTCCGCAGCCGGTCCACGTTCTGCGCGAACACCTTGAGCACCTCCTCGTGCGAGACCCCCTCGCCGCTCTCGGCGCCCGCGTCCAGGTCGGTGACGAGCGTCATCGACGTGTAGCAGAGCTCCAGTTCACGGGCGAGCATCGCCTCGGGGTGGCCCGTCATGCCGACCACGGACCAGCCCATGGCGGCGTGCCACCGCGACTCGGCGCGGGTCGAGAAGCGCGGCCCCTCGACGACGACGAGGGTGCCGCCGTCCACCGGCTCCCAGTCCTTGCCGCGGGCCGCGGCCACCGCCGCCCGCCGTCCCGCGGGGCAGTACGGGTCGGCCGCCGACACGTGCACGACGTGCGGCACGGAGCCGTCCGGCAGCGGATGCCCGTCGAAGTAGGTCTGCGCCCGGGCCTTCGTGCGGTCCACGAACTGGTCCGGCACCAGCAGCGTCCCCGGCCCGTACTCCGGCCGCAGTCCGCCCACCGCGCACGGGCCGAGCACCTGGCGCACCCCCACCGAACGCAGCGCCCACAGATTGGCGCGGTAGTTGATGCGGTGCGGCGGCAGATGGTGGCCGCGCCCGTGGCGGGGCAGGAAGGCGACGCGGCGCCCGGCCACCTCGCCGAGGAAGAGCGAGTCGCTCGGCGGACCGTAGGGCGTGTCCACCTGGACCTCGGTCACGTCGTCCAGGAACGAGTAGAAGCCGGAGCCGCCGATCACGCCGATCTCGGCGCTGGCACTTGTGTTCGCGTTCGTCGCCATGGTCAGCACAGTAGCCAAACCCGGCAACGCCGAAGACCCCGCCGTCGGGGACGGCAGGGTCTCGTGGGACGTCCGAGCGGTGCGCCTAGGCGGCGGACGACGAGCTGGACGAGCTCGACGTGCTCGACGAGGACGACTTCGAGTCCGACGACGACGAAGCGGACGAAGAGGTCGACGACGTCGAGGAACCCGACTTCGTGTCCGTCTTCGAATCGGACTTCGCCTCGGACTTCGACGACGCCGGGCTGCTGCTCGACGAGGAGCCGCGGCTGTCATTGCGGTAGAAACCGGAGCCCTTGAACACGATGCCGACGGCCGAGAACACCTTCTTCAGGCGGCCACCGCAGTTGGGGCACTCGGTCAGGGCGTCGTCGGTGAACTTCTGCACCGCCTCGAGGCCCTCGCCGCACTCGGTGCACTGGTACTGGTAAGTCGGCACTGTGTCTTCCTCCTGGCACTCTCACTCAATGAGTGCTAACGACGCTCCATAGTGGCCTATTCCACGGGATCAGTCCACTGCCACCGGCACGCGGTGACCCACGCCACGTGCCACGGTCCGCCCCGCGGGCGGCGGGACGAGCCGCGAACGCAGCAGGAACATGACCACCAGGGCGAGCACGGTGCCGCCCATCGGGACGAGGAACCCCGCCCCGTCCCAGAAGCCGTCCTCCAGCTGCCCGGCCACCGTGACGGCGGCCGCCTGACCGAGCGCGACCGCGCCGGTGAGCCAGGTGAAGGCCTCCGTGCGGGAGGTCGCCGGCACGATCTTCTCGACGAGCGTGTACCCGGTGATGAGGGCGGGCGCGATGCACACGCCGACCAGCAGACCGAGCCCGGCGAGCACGACGACGGACTGCGCGGCCCACAGGCCGGACGCGGTGACCGCGAGCGCCGTGTAGCCGATGAGCAGCCGGCGCTGCGGGGCGATCTTCCAGGCGACGGCGCCGCAGACGAGCCCGGAGAGCATGTTCCCGGCGGCGAAGATCCCGTACAGGACGCCGTTCAGGCCGGGCCGGCCGATCGCCTCGGAGTAGGCGGCGAGCGAGACCTGCATGCCGCCGAAGACGGCGCCGATGCCGAGGAACGTGACGATCAGGACGCGCACGCCGGGCACCCGCAGCGCGGAGGCGTGCTCCACGCGCGCGTGCTCCTCGAAGGTGCGCACCGGGGGCTGGGTGCCCTTCTGGGCGGCGAACAGCAGGCCGCCCACCAGGGTGAGCGCGGCCTCGGTGAACAGGCCGGCGGCCGGGTCGACGCCGGTGCACAGGGCGGTGGCGAACAGCGGCCCGAGGACGAAGGTGAACTCGTCCGTGACCGACTCGAAGGCCGCGGCGGTCTGCACCAGGGGCGAGCCCTGGAGCTTCACGCCCCAGCGGGAGCGGACCATCGGCCCGATCTGCGGCGTGGAGGCACCGGTCGGCACGGCGGCCAGGAACAGCGTCCAGGTGGGCGCCCCCGACAGGGCGAGCAGCGTCAGGGTGAGACCGGCGGCGCAGTGCACCAGGACGCCGGGCAGCAGGACGGCGCGCTGGCCGAAGCGGTCGGCCAGCTTGCCGCTGTAGGGCGCGAACAGCGCCATGGAGACACCGGTCGTCGCGGAGACCGCGCCTGCGGTGCCGTACGAGCCGGTGGTGTGCTGGACGAGCAGGACGATCGAGATGGTCAGCATCGCGAACGGCTGGCGCGCGGCGAAGCCGGGCAGCAGGAACGTCCAGGCGCCGCGGGTGCGCAGCAGCTGGCCGTAACCGGGGCGCTTGGTCCGCCCCTCGTCGGGTCCGGTGACCGTGTCCTTCTGTGGCACGGCCCTTGCCTTTCTGCCGCCTGGTAGTGCCCGCCTCCCGGTCGGGGAGGAGGACACCGAGAGCCGTCCTCATGCGCCGGGAACCGAGTGATGCCGGCGGTCCGCGCCAGGTGGGGCCGCGCCAGGAGAGGCCCTGGCCGAGCGGTTCGCGCGCGTGGTGCGGGCGCCGCAGGGGGACCGCGGCCGCTTTGCGGTCGCGCCGGCTCTACTTCAGGCAGAGTCGGTGGTACGTCGGTGGTTCGTGGGGACGCGTACGGCTTACGGAGAACGCCGTACGTGCGTCCGGACATCCATGTTAACGGCCGGTTTCCGGTCCGGTGCCCAGCCAGCCGGCGAGCTTGCCGCCGTGGCCGATGGCGCGCAGCCGGGCCTCGGCCGCGTCCCGTACGGGGTCGGTCGCGACCACGAGCAGTTCGTCGCCGCGCCGCAGCACGGTCGTCGGGCCGGGGACGAACGACTCCCCCTCGCGCACGACGAGCGTGACGGAGGCGCCCTTGGGTAGTCGCAGCTCCCCGACCTCCACGCCGTGCATCCGCGAGCCCTTGGGCACGGACACGGACAGCAGGTGCCCGCGCAGCCGCTCCAGGGGCGCCGATTCGATGCCGAGGTCGGCGGCCTCCGCGGAGTCGCCCAGGTTCAGCTTCCTGGCCAGCCAGGGCAGCGTGGGGCCCTGGACGAGGGTGTAGACGACGACCAGCACGAAGACGATGTTGAAGATCCGCTGGCTGTCGGCGACGCCGGTCACCATCGGGATGGTCGCCAGGATGATGGGCACCGCGCCGCGCAGCCCGGCCCACGACATGAGGGCCTGCTCCTGCCATTTCATGCGGAACGGCGCGAGGCTGACCAGTACCTCCAGCGGTCTGGCGACCATGGTGAGCACGAGTCCGATGAGCAGCGCGGGCACGATGTCGTCGGCCAGCTCGTGCGGGGTGACCAGCAGGCCGAGCAGCACGAACATGCCGATCTGCGCGATCCAGCCGAGCCCCTCGGCGAAGCCGCGGGTGGCCGGCCAGTGGGGCAGTTTGGCGTTGCCCATCACCATGGCGGCCAGATAGACGGCGAGGAATCCGCTGCCGTGGGCCATGGCGCCCGCGGCGTAGGCGACGGTCGCGATGGCCATCACGGCGATCGGGTAGAGGCCGGAGGCGGGCAGCGCGACGTGCCGCAGCCCGTAGGAGCCGAGCCACCCGACCGCGAGGCCCGTCGCGGCGCCGATGGCCAGCTCCAGGGCGATCTCGCCGACGAGGACGTACCAGTGCTCCACCGGGCCGGCGGCCGAGAAGGCGACCACGAGGATCACCACCGGGGCGTCGTTGAACCCCGACTCGGCCTCCAGGATGCCGGTGATGCGGGCCGGCAGCGGCACCTTGCGCAGCACCGAGAAGACGGCGGCGGCGTCCGTGGAGGACACCACCGCGCCGATGATCAGGGACGGCCGCCAGTCCAGGCCCACCACGTAGTGCGCGCCCGCCGCGGTCACGCCGACGCTCACCGCGACGCCCACGAGCGACAGCGCGACCGCCGCCGGGAGGGCGGGCCTGATCTCCTTCCACTTCGTGCCGAGGCCGCCCTCGGCCAGGATCACGACGAGCGCCGCGTATCCGATGACCTGGGTCATCTCGGCGTCACTGAAGGAGACGTCGCCGATGCCGTCCTGGCCCATGGCGACGCCGATGCCGAGGTAGAGCAGGAGGCTGGGCAGCCCGCTGCGCGAGGAGACGCGCACCGCGGCGACCGCGATGAGCAGCACCAGGGCGCTGACGAGCAGGAGCTGGTTGAGGTGGTGGACAGTCAGGGGCCGTTCCTTCCGGGAGGAGGCTTCGCACGGTCGGCGTGGGGGAGTTACTTCGTTACCTTACCTAATCTTTGACGCTTTCTTGACGCGAGGGCGGATCCGCCGACCGCTTGCGGACGCCTCCTTCCTGACTCCGCGTCCGAGCGCGCGGCGCACTGCTCGTATGGTTGCTCTCGCCCGCCGCTAGCGAAGGACAGCAAGGATCGCGATGCCCTCCACTACGAACGCCTCTGCCGGCAGCAAGCCCGGCAAGAAGAAGGGGCGCCGAGCCCGACTGATCGTGATCGTCCTGGTGTTGGCGGTGATCGCGGGCATCGGGTACGGCGCCTACTGGAGCGTCGACAGCGTCCGTGCCTCCCTGCCGCAGACCACGGGCTCGGTGAAGATCGACGGTCTCGACGGGCCCGTCCAGGTCAAGCGGGACGGCTACGGCATCCCGCAGATCTACGCCTCATCGGACCGGGACCTGTTCATGGCCCAGGGCTTCGTGCAGGCGCAGGACCGGTTCTACGAGATGGACGTGCGCCGCCACACGACCTCGGGCCGGCTCTCCGAGATGTTCGGCAAGGGGCAGGTGAAGACCGACGAGTTCCTGCGCACGCTGGGCTGGCACCGGGTGGCGCAGAAGGAGTACGACTCCGAGCTCGCACCGGCGACCAAGAAGTACCTCCAGGCGTACTCCAAGGGGGTCAACGCCTACCTGTCGGGCAAGAGCGGCAAGGCGATCTCCGCCGAGTACGTCGCCCTGGGCTTCGAGAACGACTACAAGCCGCAGGCGTGGACGCCGGTCGACTCGGTGGCCTGGCTGAAGGCGATGGCCTGGGACCTGCGCGGCAACATGCAGGACGAGATCGACCGCTCCCTGATGACGAGCCGGCTCGGCCCGAAGCAGATCGCCGATCTCTACCCGGCGTACCCGTACGACCGGAACAAGCCGATCGTCCAGGAGGGCGCCTTCGACGCGGCCACCGGGACGTACGACCCGGACGCCACCGGCAGCTCGTCGCAGTCCGGGCAGACCGGGCAGTCCGGGCAGTCTGGGCAGTCCGGGCAGTCTGGGCAGTCCGGCACCACCACCGGCGGGGCGGCGGGCACCGGCCTCACGGGCGGCACCCAGGCCCCCAGCGGCCTCCAGGGCCAGCTGGGCGGCCTCTCCGACGTCCTGGACCAGATCCCCGACTCCGCGGGCCTGGGGCCGAACGGCAACGGCATCGGGTCGAACTCCTGGGTCGTCTCGGGCCGCCACACCGTCAGCGGCAAGCCGCTGCTGGCCAACGACCCGCACCTGGCGCCGCAACTTCCGTCGGTCTGGTACCAGATGGGCCTGCACTGCACGAACGTCAGCGCGAAGTGCCAGTACGACGTGACGGGCTACACCTTCGCCGGGATGCCGGGCGTGGTCATCGGCCACAACCAGCACATCTCCTGGGGCCTGACCAACTCCGGCGTCGACGTCACCGACCTGTACCTGGAGAAGTTCAGCGGCGACGGCTACCTGTACGACGGCAAGACCAGGCCGTTCACCACCCGCAAGGAAGTCATCCGGGTCGCGGGCGGCGACTCCAGGACCATCACGGTCCGCGAGACCAACAACGGGCCGCTGCTGTCCGACCGCAACGACGAGCTGGTGAAGGTCGGCAAGAAGGCGACCGTCGGCTCCTCGGCGCCCGACCGCGGCGACGGCTACGGCATCGCGCTGCGCTGGACCGCGCTCCAGCCCGGCAACACCATGGACGCGGTCTTCGAGATCGACAAGGCGTCGGACTGGAGCGAGTTCCGCAAGGCGGCCACCGACTTCCAGGTGCCCTCGCAGAACCTCACGTACGCCGACACCGAGAACAACATCGGCTACACGCTGCCCGGCCGCATCCCCGAGCGCGGAGCGGGCGACGGCTCGCTGCCGTCGCCGGGCTGGGACTCGAAGTACCGGTGGACCAAGTACATCCCGCAGTCCGCGCTGCCCTACGAGTACAACCCCGAGCGGGGCTACATCGTGACCGCCAACCAGGCGGTGGTCGGCAAGGACTACCCGTACACGCTCACCACGGACTGGGGCTACGGCACCCGCAGCCAGCGCATCTCCGACCTGATCGCGTCGAAGATCAAGGGCGGCGGCAAGATCTCCACCGACGACATGCGCACGACCCAGATGGACAACAGCAGCGAGATCGCCAAGCTGCTGGTGCCCTACCTGCTGAAGATCGACGTCCAGGACAAGGACGTCCGCCAGGCCCAGCAGCTGCTGGAGAACTGGGACTACACCCAGAACCCGGACTCGGCGGCCGCCGCCTACTTCAACTCGGTCTGGCGCAACGTCCTCAAGCTCGCCTTCGGCAACAAGCTGCCCAAGGAGCTGCGGGTCGAGGGCCAGTGCCTGACCGTCGACCCGGTCGACAACACGGGCCCGGCCGACGAGGACCGCAAGGTCCGCGAGTGCGGCGAGCGCGACACGGACTCGGCGCAGCCCGACGGCGGCGACCGCTGGTTCCAGGTCGTCCGCAATCTCCTCAAGGACGAGAAGAACGACTGGTGGACCTCGCCCAAGTCGCGTACCGACCAGGCCACGCACACCCGTGACGAGCTGTTCGGACGCGCCCTGGAGGACGCCCGCTGGGACCTGACGGCCAAGCTCGGCAAGGACATCGACACCTGGAGCTGGGGCCGCCTGCACAAGCTGGAGCTGAAGAACCAGACGCTCGGCACCGCGGGCCCGGGCTGGCTCCAGTACGTCCTCAACCGCGGGCCCTGGAAGCTCGGCGGCGGCGAGGCGGCCGTCGACGCGACCGGCTGGAACGCGGCGGGCGGCTACGGCGTCGACTGGGTGCCCTCGATGCGCATGGTGGTCAACCTGGACGACCTCGACAAGTCCCAGTGGATCAACCTGACCGGCGCCTCGGGCCACACGTTCAGCGCGCACTACACGGACCAGACCGACAAGTGGGTCAAGGGCGAACTGCTGCCGTGGTCCTTCACGAAGGACGCCGTGGACGACTCCACGTCGGACACGCTGCTCCTGAAGCCCTGACACCGGGGTGCATGACCACGTGAGGGGGGCCGTCGCGCGCGCGACGGCCCCCCTCACGTGCTCCCGCACGCGTCCTCGGAACCTAGAAGCGGCGCGTTCCGGACGGGGTCACCACCGCGTGCACGGCCTGGTCGTGGGCCTCGTGCGGAAGCCGCTCCACGACCTCGCTGTCGTAGAGCAGCACGACCAGCGCCGGGTGCGCGCCCGCGGCCTCCAGGCGGGCCAGGACGCGGTCGTAGGAGCCGCCGCCGCGGCCGAGCCGCGTGCCGCGCGCGTCCACCGCGAGCCCGGGCAGCAGCACGGCGTCCGCCGCGAGCACCGCGTCCCGGCCGAGGCGCTCCCCGGCCGGCTCCGCGAGCGTCATCCTGCCCGGACGCGGTACGTCGACGAGCGAGCCGGGCCCGTCGTACGCGCCCCAGTCCAGGTCGTTGTCGGGCAGCAGCACCGGCAGCAGCACGCGCGTCCCGCGCGCGTGGAGCGCGTCCAGCAGGGCGCCCGTGCCGGGCTCGGTGCCCACCGAGACGTACGCCGCGACGGTGGAGGCCGTCGCCAGCTCGGTGAGACCGAGGGCGCGCCGGGCGAGAACCGTGCGCGCCTCCTGGACGTCATCCACTGGCAACGCGTTCCTCACCGCCAGGAACTCCCGCCGCAATGTGCGCTTGTCAGGCTCTGCGTCACGCGCGTCACGCGGGTCGGGACTCATCGGGAACTCACAAACCTCTCCTCATCCGCTCATCTACGCATCAACAAAGCGGACCCACAGATTCCGCCCATTGAGGCCGGATATGGTGACCGGCATGACTGACTCGCACGCCAGGATCACCAAGGCTGTCATCCCCGCCGCCGGCCTCGGAACCCGGTTCCTGCCGGCCACCAAGGCGACTCCCAAGGAGATGCTCCCGGTCGTCGACAAGCCCGCGATCCAGTACGTGGTCGAAGAGGCCGTGTCAGCGGGTCTCGATGACGTACTCATGATCACAGGCCGCAACAAGCGCCCTCTTGAGGACCACTTCGACCGCAACTACGAACTGGAGTCCGCCCTCCAGAAGAAGGGCGACGCCAGCCGCCTCGCCAAGGTCCAGGAGTCCAGCGACCTCGCGACCATGCACTACGTCCGCCAGGGCGACCCCAGGGGCCTCGGCCACGCCGTCCTGTGCGCCGCCCCGCACGTCGGCCACGAGCCCTTCGCGGTCCTCCTGGGCGACGACCTCATCGACCCGCGCGACCCGCTCCTCGCCCGCATGGTCGACGTCCGCGAGCGGCACGGCGGCAGCGTCGTCGCGCTCATGGAGGTCGAGCCCTCGCAGATCCACCTCTACGGCTGCGCCGCCGTCGAGACCACCGCCGACAGCGACGTCGTGCGGGTCACCGACCTCGTCGAGAAGCCGGACCCGGCGGACGCGCCCTCCCACTACGCGGTCATCGGACGCTACGTCCTCGACCCGAACATCTTCGACATACTGCGCAAGACCGAGCCGGGCCGCGGCGGCGAGATCCAGCTCACCGACGCCCTCCAGAAACTCGCCGCGGACGAGACGATCGGCGGTCCCGTGCACGGCGTCGTCTTCAAGGGCCGCCGCTATGACACCGGTGACCGCGGCGACTATCTGCGTGCCATTGTCAGACTCGCGTGCGAACGTGAAGACCTGGGCCCGGACTTCCGGACCTGGCTCCGCAGTTACGTCACCGAGGAGATGTAGCACCTTGAGCAGCGCGACCCCGCCGTCAGCGTCGTCAGCGTCGTCAGCGACGTCAGCGTCGTCCGTGTCCGTGGCCCCCGCCGGCCACGGCCAGCTCTGGACGGTGGACGAGCACCTGGACGACATCCTCACCACCGTCCAGCCGCTCGACCCGATCGAACTGCAACTCCTCGACGCCCAGGGCTGCGTGCTCGTCGAGGACGTGACGGTGCCGGTCTCGCTGCCGCCGTTCGACAACAGCTCGATGGACGGATACGCCGTCCGCGTCGCCGATGTCGCGGGCGCGAGCGAGGAGTTCCCCGCCGTGCTCACCGTGATCGGCGACGTCGCGGCGGGCGCGGCGGGACCCGACGGCCGGCTCACCGTCGGCCCCGGCCAGGCCGCCCGCATCATGACCGGCGCCCCGCTGCCGCCCGGCGCCGAGGCCGTCGTCCCCGTGGAGTGGACCGACGGCGGCCTCGGCGCCGGCCCGGTCACGTCCATGGCGGCCCACAGCGCGGCCCCCGAGGGCGCCTCGGGCGACGTCCGCGTCCACCGCCCCGCCCCGGCACGCGCACACGTCCGCGCGCAGGGCAGCGACGTCAGGGCCGGCGACAAGGCCCTCGCCGCCGGCACCGTGCTCGGCCCGCCGCAGATCGCCCTGCTCGCCGCCGTCGGCCGCGGCTCCGTACGCGTACGCCCGCGCCCGCGCGTGGTCGTCGTCTCCACCGGCAGCGAACTCGTCCAGCCCGGAGAGCAGTTGGCCGACGGCCAGATCTTCGACTCCAACAGCTTCGCGCTGACCGCCGCCGCCCGCGACGCCGGAGCCATCGCCTACCGGGTCGGCGCGGTCACCGACGACGCCGAGACGCTCCGCTCCACCATCGAGGACCAGCTGATCCGCGCCGACCTCATCGTCACCACGGGCGGGGTCAGCGTCGGCGCGTACGACGTCGTGAAGGAGGCCCTGACCTCCATCGGCGACCCCGACGACGAGGGCGGGCTCGGCGCGGGCAGCGGCGTCGAGTTCCGCAAGCTCGCCATGCAGCCCGGCAAGCCGCAGGGCTTCGGCTCGGTCGGCCCCGACCACACCCCGCTGCTCGCCCTGCCGGGCAACCCGGTCTCCAGCTACGTCTCCTTCGAACTGTTCGTCAGGCCCGCCGTCCGGACGCTGATGGGACTGCCCGCCGAGACCGTCCGGCGCCCGCGGGTCCGCGCAGAGCTGGCCGTCGACAAGGCGCTGACCTCGCCCGCCGGCCGCCGCCAGTTCCTGCGCGGGGTCTACGACGCGGAGGCGGGCCGGGTCGAGCCCGTCGGCGGGTCCGGCTCCCACCTCGTCGCCGCGCTCGCCCGGGCCGACGCGCTGATCGTGGTGCCCGAGGACGTCACGTCCGTGGAGCCCGGCACCGAGGTGGACGTGGTTGTCCTGGGCTGACCGGCCCGGCCGTCGCGGGCTCGCGATACCGTGTCGCGCACAACAGTCCGGCGCGCCCGCACCGCGCACGGCTCGGATCGGGAGCGCCACCACGTCATGAGCACTTCGCAAGACCGGCCCACGCGGCTCACGCACCTCGACGAGGCGGGCGCGGCCCGCATGGTCGACGTGTCCGGCAAGGACGTCACCGCACGCACCGCGCGGGCCAGCGGGCGCGTGCGCGTGTCGTCGCGCGTGGTCGAGCTGCTGCGCGGCGAGGGCGTGCCCAAGGGCGACGCCCTCGCGACCGCGCGGATCGCCGGGATCATGGGAGCCAAGCGCACCCCCGACCTGATCCCGCTGTGCCACCCGCTCGCCGTGTCCGGCGTCGAGGTCGACCTGTCGGTGGCGGACGACGCCGTGGAGATCGTGGCCACCGTGCGCACCACGGACCGCACCGGCGTCGAGATGGAGGCCCTGACGGCGGTCTCGGTCGCCGCCCTCACCGTGGTCGACATGGTCAAGGCGGTCGACAAGGGCGCCGTGATCTCCGACGTGCGGGTCGAGGAGAAGACGGGCGGCAAGTCGGGTGACTGGAGCCGGGCGTGACCGTGACCCCACCGCCGGGCGGGCAGTCCGGCACGGCTGACGGATACCGCGCGCTCGTCGTCACCGCCTCCAACCGGGCCGCCGCCGGCGTCTACGCCGACACGGGCGGTCCGCTGATCGCCGACGGGCTGCGCGCGCTCGGGTTCCAGGTCGAGGGGCCGCAGGTCGTCCCGGACGGCGACCCCGTCGAAGCCGCGCTGCGGGCCGCCGCGGAAGCCGGGTACGACGTCGTCGTCACCACCGGCGGCACCGGCATCTCGCCCACCGACCGCACCCCCGAGGCGACCGCCCGCGTCCTCGACCACGAGGTCCCCGGCATCCCCGAGGCCATCCGCGCCCACGGCCGGCGGAAGGTGCCCACGGCCGCGCTCTCCCGCGGCCTCGCCGGCGTCGCCGGACGCACTCTGATCGTGAACCTGCCCGGGTCCAGCGGGGGAGTGAAGGACGGCCTCGCCGTCCTGGCCCCGCTGCTCGTCCACGCCGTGGACCAGCTCCGCGGCGGCGACCACCCCCGCCCGGACGGCGGACCGGACGCGCACGCCGGGGGTGCGCCCTGAACAGCCCGTCCTGGCCCGTGGACCTGGTGGACGGTGATGTCGTCCTGCGCCCGATAAGGCTGCGCGACCAGCGAGCCTGGCGTGAGGTGAACCGGCGCAACCGCGACTGGCTGCGCCCCTGGGAGGCGACGATCCCGCCGCCGACCCCCAGCGGCCCGATCACCCACCGCCCGACCTACCGTCAGATGGTCCGCCACCTGCGCTCGGAGGCGGGCGCGGGCCGGATGCTGCCCTTCGTCATCGAGTACCAGGGCCAGCTGGTGGGCCAGTTGACCGTCGCCGGGATCACCTGGGGCTCGATGTGCTCGGGGCACGTCGGCTACTGGGTCGACCAGTCCGTGGCCGGGCGCGGGGTGATGCCGACGGCCGTCGCGCTCGCCGTCGACCACTGCTTCCGCACCGTGGGCCTGCACCGCATCGAGGTCTGCATTCGCCCGGAGAACGGGCCGAGCCGCCGCGTCGTGGAAAAGCTCGGATTCCGCGAGGAGGGGCTGCGCCCGCGCTATCTCCACATCGACGGCGGCTGGCGCGATCACCTGGTCTTCGCGCTCACCGCCGAAGAGGTCCCCGAGGGGATGCTCCGCCGCTGGCGCCGCGAACGGCCCGGCAACGGCGCAGGTCCGGGGGCACCCGACCGGGCGGACCCGGGAACCCCCTGGAAATAAAATAAATGTTCGAATTTGATCGCGGGTGGACCGGGAGAGCCATTAAATTCCCGCCCCGGTCAGCCAGTTGATCGCACGAGTCGCAAAAAAAGCTCGAAATATCAGCCAGATCGTGCGACACACCGGCCCAATTGGCGGATGGTCTCACGGAAACCCCTCTACGGTGTGACCGTGAGCAGCAGCGGCCTCATCTACGCAGTCATTGTCGGGGCCTGGGCCGCCTACTTGGTGCCGATGTGGCTCCGTAGGCAGGACGAGCTGAACGAAGCACGTCCTACGGAACGCTTCAGCACCGCGATCCGACTTCTCTCCGGTCGGGCGGGCATGGAGCGCCGGTACGCCAAGGACCTCCAGGCTCGCTCGCCCGAGGACGAGCGGCGTGGCGACCCGGCCGACCCGGACGTGCCCACCGATCCGGTGGACGTCCGGGCCTTCATCACGCCTCCGTCCGGCGAGCGATCCCCGGTCGACGACCGCCCCCCGACCCCGCAGCGCCCCCCGGCCGCCCAGCGCCCCGCACCCGCGCAGCGGCCCCCGGCCCCCGCGCGCGACCAGCCCGAGCCCGCCCGCGACCCGGCGACCGAGGCCGCCAGGTCCCGCGCGGCCCGCGCCGCGTCCGCGGAGGCCCAGGCCCGCGCCCGCCGCACCAAGGTGCTCGCCCGCCGTCGCCGGACGACCGTGATGCTCTTCATCGCGTTCAGCATCGGCGCGATCGTCGCCGGGGTCGGCGGCATCGCCTTCCTGTGGGCGCCCGCCGCGCCGGCCCTCCTGCTCAGCGCGTACATCGTCTATCTGCGCGCCCAGGAACGCCGCCGCTTCGCCTACGTCATGGACCGGCGCCGCGCCGAGATCGCCGCCCAGCGGCTGCGCGAGCGCCAGCCCCGCCGCCGCCAGCAGGCCGCGGGCCGCGCTCCCGCCGAGTACACCGAGTACCCGGACACCGCGGAGGACGGACCAGACGCCGAGGACCTCGCGACCGACCCCGGTCTCGAAGCGCTCGCCGCGGACCGGCGCGCCCTCGTCGAGCAGACCGACCACGCCGAGTGGGTCGACCAGCAGCGCGAGCGCCAGCGGCGCCCCGGCTCGGGCGACAGCTGGGACCCCGTCCCGGTCCCGCTGCCGACGTACGTGACCGCGCCGGTCGCCCCGCGCGCGGGCGGCGGCATCGACTACGGCGCCCCCGAGACGTGGAGCGCCGCCCGCTCCTCGGCCGTCGAGGAGGAGCGGGCCGAGGAGTCGCCCGTCGCCGACGACGGACGCAGCGACGCCCGCCGCGCGGCCTCCGCCCGCCGCTCGCGCGAGCGCGGCCGCACGCCGCTCTTCGACCAGTACGACGAGGGCGCGGACGGCCGCCCGCGCGCCGCCAACGAGTGACCGGGCTGACCAGCCCGGAACGGATTTCCAAGCACCTCGATCGGGGTGCTAGAGTTTCACTCGTTGCAAGGGCCTGTGGCGCAGTCTGGTAGCGCACCTCGTTCGCATCGAGGGGGCCAGGGGTTCGAATCCCCTCAGGTCCACTGCACGACAGTTCTTGAGTTAGCTCAGGAATGGTGACGAGATCCCGTCCGATCGCAAGATCGGGCGGGATCTTCGTCGTTTCGGGGGTCGTTCGATGCCTGTTCGGGGTGGTGGATGGCGGCGTATCGGGTCTGGCGGGTTGCTCGGCAGGTGCCTCACCGCTGCCGGGGCATGCGAACTGGCCCCGGTCGCCCGGGGCTGGTGATGGTGCTGTGCGGCTGTGACGCTGCCCGATCAGAGGTTGGCCGGCGGATGCCGCCCCATGTCGAGTGGGGTGGGCATGTACGCCAGGTCATGATCTGGGGCAGCTGGAACGGATTCGAAGTCTGCGTCGGAGAGTCGGCTGCCAGTGCGCTCGTAGAGCCAGGTTTCCAGGATGTCCAGGTTTCCGATGGCCAACATGATCGCGATCAGGATCGTCTGGGCCACCTGGCCGGGCGCTCGGCGGTGCATCGGGTTCCCGATGTCCATGTAGGCGCCCTTGAGGCGGCCGTTGAGGCCCTCGTTGTGGGAACGGATCGGCTTGTAGATCCGATCCCAGGCGAGGCTGAGGTAGTGGCTGTCCTGCCGGAACTTGGCGATCTTCAGGTCTCCGGCCGCGTCGACGGGGACGCTGATCGCGGAGGCCCCGCAGACGGCGGGCAGCGCCTCCTTGCCGGGAGGGTCCGTCCACTCTCTGTCAGGGAGCTGGACGGTCGGGCGAGCCGAGGCGTGGCTGGCGCGGGAGCGGAGATCCGCCAGTTTGATCACGGTCTGAGGCGGGCCCGAGGCGGTCGGTCGAGCAGGGCGGAGGCGTTCTCGGCGTGGACAGTTCACCGAAGGGGACGGCCCGGCCGCCGGGCATTGCAGGCGCACGGTTCCGCGGGCGTCGGCGTTCTGCTTGAGCTTGAGGAAGTAGGGCAGTCGCTCGGCGACCAGAGGTTTCAGATCGTCGAGCCGTCGGCGGAAGGTCTTGTCGTCCATGCCGTGAGTGGCCTGAGCCAGGGCGTTGGGGATGTGTGGGCAGGCGAGGGAGCCGTCGATCAGTACGGCTCCTTGCCAGCTGCCCTGGATGCCACGGTCGGCCGCCTTGTAGTCCAGGGCCAGGCGGTAGCCGAGTCGGCGTACCGGAACCTGAAAGTTCTCCGGCGAGCAGCCGGTGTAGGCCCGATCTGCGGCACAGGTACCTGTCGGCAGTCGAAGCTCGGCGAGGTGCTTCAACACGGTGACCGCGTTCTCGCCCGTACGGACGGTCGGAGTGTCCAGGCTGAGGCCGAGGCAGAGTTGCGGGTAGGAGGGCGCGCGGCGGCCCTTCGTGGCTCCTTCGCCCGTGCGGGAGTGGGCGGCGACGAGCAGGCTCGCGCTGTAGCCGAAGATGCCCTTGTCGGAGCCGCCGCTGAAGTGCCAGCCGGCGGTGATCTCGACGGAGGCCGTGCCCGAGTAGTCGCTATCGGGGTTGGCCAGAACCGGGATGGAGGTGGCGTCCACGCCCACGTCACCGGCCCAGTTCCGAAGGTATCCCCGTTGCTGTGCCAGCCGGACCGGGACCAGTACGAGATCGTTCGCCAGCCGTTGGAGCCGGTTCGCGGCCGCGCGGCCGACAGCCTCGTCCCAGGCAGCGGAGTGGATGTCCGCCTCCGCTTGGTCCAGGCGCCGGCGCCGGTCGCAGCGTGCCGGGTCGAGCGCGGTGGTGATCCGGTCCAGCCCCCGGTAGAGGCGACGACTGGCAGCTATGCACGCACGTGCCGTGGACGGCGGAACCTCGGGGATGCCGAGCCACGCGCGGGCTGCGGGCTGGAGACGGAAGTGCAGGATCCGCCAGGCGTCGGAGACCGTGGCTCGGCCCGTGTAGTACACGGCGAGCATCAGGCCGGCCAGCACGGTCCTCGGCCGCACGCCTGGTGGCCCAGGACGGCCTCGCAGCATGTCCTCCAGCTGCTGTGGCAGGCCGGAGCGTTCGAGGACGGTCAGCAGCTGTCCGACCTTCGAGTCTGGGATCTCGGTGAGCCGTCCAGGCCGCAGTCGGGGCCGCGCATGGCGGGCGGCCAGCTGATCGGCTTCAGGCCGTGCCCTCACGAGCGGCGGCCACGCAGCAAGCGGATCACCTCCGCCCTGGGTAGTGGGGGCACCCAGTGGTGGTAGCCCGCCAAACCGGCAGGGGAGGCCATGCCCGCGGCGGAAGCGACCGCCTCCGGACTGATGCCCTCGGAAAGCCGGCCCACGATCCACGTCGACCGCAACCGCCGAGCGGAGAGCGGCGGCAGACCCGCGTGGGGCCGATGGCGGGCAGGCCAGGACGAGACGAGGTTCTTGGCTGCCGCGACCTTCCGTCCCGGCCGGAAGAGGAATCCGGGTCCGGAGGTCTCTGCGAGCTCGGCCAGCGTGCCTTCCCAGTCGGAGTGGCACGCCACGAGTCGGGCGAGCAGCTTCTCCTCCAGCACCGCGACCCCGCCGGAGGTCACGCGAACATGGCTGCCTCGCATGGGCGGGACCTCGCCCGGCATCAGGCCACACCCGGCTCCGAGCGTCATGAGGGCGAGGCCGTCGAGTCGAGCTTGGGCCGGCAGATGATTCGCCCAATCCCGCAGGCGAGCCAACTCCCCCGCACCATAAGGCGGCTGAGGCGTGCGAGGCGAGGAAAGCCGAGCCGGAGGGGCCTCTCCGCGCTGGACCCACACCAGAGCCTCCCGCGCCCGCCGCAGCCAGGTTCGGTAGGTCAGTACTGTCGAGTCCTTTGCCGCAACGCAGCCCGACAGGATGAAGGCGTCGATCGTCTCGGTCCGCAGCCAGGTTCCCGGGTCGCGCGGCAGCCCGCTCCGGTCCGCCCAGACCGCGATCCGGCCGATCACATGCAGCAGATGCTCCGCGGCGTAGCAGGTGGCCGGAGCTGTCGCCGCCACGGTGGCTCTCACCAGCTCGGCGACCGGTCCCCACTGCCGGTGCGGCAGCCGGGGCCGGTAGTCGCGGATCTTGCTGGAGACCTCCGAGCTCAGTGTCACAGACCAACAGAACCGGCTGGACAAGCAGCCAGTGAAGACGTCGAAGGCGATCTTCACGGAAAGGAGTGCATCGACATGGTCGGAGGTTTGGCCCGTAAGACCGCGCCGCGAAACCTTGCCCGCGATCCGGAATCCTGGCCCGACTCCGCCGTCGACGACGTCGCCGCCGGAGTCGTCCAGGCCATCGCCCGCGCGCTCGCGCTCGCCCTGGAGCGCGAGAAGCGAAGCCTGCGGAAGGTCGCTATCGGATCCGGGGTCAACCGGCAGGCCATTGCCGACCTGCTCGCCGGCCGGTGCTGGCCGGACGTCGTCACCGTTGCCCGCCTGGAAGACTTCCTCGCCGTCCCGCTGTACCCGCGGGACGGAATGTGCAGTACGCATCAAAATCGGCCTTCCCGTCCCCAGGGAAACCCGCCCCAAGGAACGACGAAATAGGCCACGCGCCCCCGAGGCGAGGCGGATTGCTCTAGCCTCGGGGATGCGTGAGCCACTACGAGGGTCCACGTCACTGGCTCCGAAGAGGGTCCAAGCTCAACGGAGCCCGTCCCCTTCTCCCCGCAATGGGAGGAGGGGGCGTCTCATGTTCAGGGCGGCGGCGTCAGGCGTCCCCTCCCTGCGATTCCGTGACCCGGCGGGCGGCGAAGGTCCCGACCGGTTTCTCCACGGCCCGGCCGTTCTTCACCAGCCGCTTGCACGTCGCGCGGGTCGTCTCGATGGGCGCCCGCCCTTCGTCGCCCTTCGTCGGACGGCCAAGGGCCTCTGTGATGTCTTTGACCTTCATCGGCCGTCCGGCGCCCACGAGGATCTGCTCGACCGCCTGCATCAACTGCCCGGACGGCGACCGCGAAGGCCCGCCCTGCCCGGCACGCGTCTCCTCAGACGGCTCGCTCGGTTCCGACTCGTCACCGGCGGACGCATCGCCGTCCTCGTCCTCCGCGTCAGCGTCCTGCTGGGGGTTTTGGTCGCCCTCGGACGGCGCCGAGCGGCCTGCGAGGAGCTCGGAGAGAGCTTCGCTCAACTGATCGCGAGTGCTCGCGTACTTTGCCGCCTCGACTCGAAGGTCCGCGAGCTCTGCTTCGAGCTCCGAGATCCGAGCCAGCGTCCGATCGGTCTTGCCGGAGTAGATCCCAACAGCCGTCCGCAACCCGGGAGCCGCATCCGGCTCGCCCGCCTCTGTGAAGTCCATCCGCCCTCCTCGGCCCTCCCGTACGACAGGACAACGGCAGTCATCGTAGGGAATGCCAGTCGTGCCCGGCAGTCAAATAGCCAACGAAGTCTGGCAGTTGAGGCGCGGCGGAGCCTGAATCTGACGTCTGGCGCCCCTGACCTGCGTGTCTGCGATGCCAGTCGTAATTCTTTACGTCGTTAACAGTTATGGCAGATCACGCTCTGCTGCGATTCCTGATGCCACGTCTTCGAGGACGAGGTCCGGAAGGATGGCCAGTCCCAGAGTCTGAGGGTCCACGTTCGGGCTGGCTGCCTTCTCTGCAATGCGGGGCGACCAGGAGGCCAGCCCGTCCAGTGCAGGTACCAAGTCTTCTCGGTCGTCACTGAGCAGGGCTGCCACGAGGGACACGACATCGGCGCGGGAGCTGCCTGTTGGAGTCGGGAGAGCGGCCAGCCCTGAGAGTGCGCGCTGGTCACGAGTGCCACAGAGTGCCGTGAGGGCGGCAAGAGCGAATCGGACGGCATCGCTCTCGTTCTCCCAGCGGGACAGCAGTCTCGGCAGCTCGCTGCCGATGGCCCGCCGTGTCAGGTACTCAGCTGCAGACTCCTCGCAGGCACCCCCGAGCGCGGTGATGCGATCGGCCAGGGAGACCTCTGCAGTCGGCCCCGAAGCAGCAAGCCGCAACAGGTCGCCGAGCAGAACCAGCCGGCTGCCGGGCGCGACGCTGTCGTCGCAGATCAGCTCCATGAGGAATGGGACAGCCTCGACGGTGGTGTCGGTGCAAGTGCCTTGGTGGGCCACGGCATCCGCGAGATCGCTGAGGAACTCGCCCGTTGACCCGTAGGGCTCGCCGAACGCGAACTCCTCGTCGAGCAGCCACCCCACGGCGTCCGGAGCATCCTCCGCGCTGCCGTACGTGCGCTCTGCGACCGCCACTACGGCCTGGACCACCGCTGCGGGCTCACCGACCTCACTGCACTTCCACGGCGGACCGGCCGGAGGCCGCGCGGGATCCTCGGGCAGAGGGCTCGGAAGGGCGACGTCGGCGCCGGCCTGCTCATGGACCAGGCCGTCCCGTGGGAAGACTCCTTCGAGAGTCGCAGCATGGCCCTCGCTGCACCCCTGCTGAAAACCAGCGTGGGCACGGGCCACGCCGGCCACCCGAATCCGTTCACTCCGGAAGAACGGCTCGAGAGCCATGCGCTCGTACCCGCTGTAGACGGCCAGCGAGAAGACCTGCCACCACCCCTCCAGCTCCGGGTCCATCGACGGCTTTCCGTACCAGAAGCTCGACGGAACGAACCGGAAGTGATCGTGGACGCGCACTGCCGTCAGACGGTGGCCCATCCCGGAAAGCTCGGCCGCGGCGGCGCGGGCAGCGTCCTCACTCGGCAGGCTCAGCGTGTACTGGACTCCCCAGGCGGGAGGCGCCGCGCTCATCAGCTGCACTGCCAGGTGAACATCGCCCGCTCGAAGCGCCGCTCGGCCAGGTCTTCCGGGCGGATCAGCCAGTACAGGGCTCCGGCATCGCCCCACATCATGTCTGCGGCGTCCTCGCTGTCGAACTGGGCCAGCAGCACCCAGTTGCCGGCCTCCTCGGACAGCCGAGGGTCCTCCCAGGACACCTGGCCGTCCAGGACCGCCTCCGCGATCTCGATCTCCACAGGGTTCTGAACGGAGTGAGCGTGGCCGCCGATCTGATGCCCCACCTCGTCGTCGAACTCCCACAGCGCCTCGAGGAACTCCTGTGAGCAGACAGGGTGGTCGTACCGGTTCCCCAGCGGGGCGCCCGGGGCGAAGGCGGCCCGGACGGACGGATGCCAGGGCTCGGTCGCCGTCATCTCCACCCGAGCGGTCAGAGGCACCACCGGATACGGCTTGAGGCCTGCAGGCGTCCCGCGCTCCGCCACCTTCTCGTCAGCCGTCACATAGAGCACTCGGGCGCCCGCCCAGCTCTCCCGGTCCTCGGCCAGAACGAGAGCTTCACCGCCGTCCAGCTGTCCGTCGAAGTAGAAGAACAGCAGTGTTCCCGGTGCGGGCAGATCGATGTCCAGCGCAGCCGTCGGCAGGTGCCCGCAGTCGATCGAGGCGACGAAAGAGAGCGGACCGTGCTCATCCCACACCGGCCACTCCGAGGCAGCCGGCAAGGCTGGAAGGCCACCGAGGCGACCCACCACGTCGTCAGAGCCAGTCGCTACCTCAAGACGCACGCCAGGGCGAAGCAGACCGATCCACGTCTCAGCATCCTCGGGCGACAGATGCTGCAAGACAAGGGAGCGAAGGGCATCCCGGGAACCATGTGTCATGCGCCCGATCATCCACGGCGCCACTGACAGAGACCTCGGCGGCCCTCCCACAGCACGCGCAGCCAGTCAGTCCGTGGCCGTGGACCTCCAGGCAGCGGTGACGCACCCTTCCTCCCAGTGCCACCAGCCCTGCGCCGCACCGTGTTCCAAAAGCTTGCGGATCCGCGGCAGGTCCGCCTCAGGCGGGACATCCAGCGCCACCATCCGGACCTGCTCGATGCCCTCGCCCGTCGTGCCGAGCTTGTGGAAGATCTCCAGAACGCTCTGCCGGGCAGCGGCCGAGCCGCCGTCCTTCAACACGATCAGCCGGATCGTGCAGTTCTGAGACGGACGGACCGTCTCCCCAGCCCAGAAAAGTCCGTCGTCATCGAGCTCCACCTTGACGATGTCTCCGCTGGCGATTCCACGTACGAACCATGGCGTGTTGTCCAACCGCACTGTGCCGTCACTAAGGTCCACTGCCCACAGGCTCTCGACACTCGCCGGCGGCCAGCCGTCCTCACCTATGTTCATCCGGAAGTGGACCTTCACGTGGGCGTCCCTGATGTTCGTCACCGCGCCATCATCCACACCGCACTCACAGGGAAGGACCGGGGAGGGTGGTCGCGCGATGTCATCGGACCTGGACAGTGGCGCAGGTGAAGGTCGTGTCCTGGAGCAGCTCCGGAGTGATGGCCACGCCGGTCAGGTGCTCTGCCAGAGCGAAGGCCGTTGGTGAGGACAGATCCGTTTCCGGGGACTCGTCCTCGAGGTGGAAGCCGATCCGCACCATGACGTCCAGGAGCTCGTCGGGTGCGGTGCCCCATCGGTCCTCCGGGAACATGGGGTCGAAGCAGAGTCGCAGGACCCGGTCCTCCGCCCAGAGGAACGTGCCGACGGCGTTGATGTTGACGAAGTGAGAGACCCAGCTCGCCCCGGCCGAGGCCGGCAGGGCTCGATCTTCGGTGACTCCGATGTACCCGTTGGGCTCGATCAGCAGCGTCCAGGCGCCCACAGTCGTCATGGCGACCAGCTGACGGTCGCCCTCCTCCAGGTCGTACTGGGCGAAGGCGGCGTCGACGACTGCGGCTATGCCCTGAAGGGGCGCCTCCGGTCGTCCGTCGAGCCGAGATACCACCTCAGCAGGTGAGAGGCCCCGCACCAGGGTGAAGCAATACGCCTCGGCGATTTCTGGAAAGTCGTCTTCGAACCACGCGTAGTCCGCTCCGGTCTTCGTCATGCCGTCCATCCTGGTTCGTGTCACTGACACCGGAGGGGCCTTGGGGCCGCCGGCAGGGATCGGACGGGACATCCGCCGGTTCAGGAAGCGCTCTTCCTCTCTGCTTGAAGCATCACTGGAGGGGCTCGCGGACATCCCTTCGACTGCGCGGCTGCTGTCAGTGGCCTCTGTCAGGATGCCTCGGTCAAGACCAAGGCTGATCTGGAGAGACCATGGGCACTTGGGATGTCGGCCCCTTCGATAACGACACCGCAGCGGACTTCTGTGGCGACCTCGATGAGGCAGCCGCAGGCGAACGTGAGGGCATCGTCCGCGGCATTCTCACCCGTGTGATCGACACTGCGGGCTATCTGGAAGCACCCGAATCTGAGGAAGCCGTTGCTGCCGCCGCCCTCGTCGCCGCGCAATGCCCCGGCGGCGAGCCTGCCGATCCCGTTTATGGGCCGGAAGAGCCCCTTCCTGATCTCACCGGCCTGCGCGATCTCGCCCTTCAGGCCCTTGACCGCGTCATGACCGACCTGTCCGAGCTGATGGACCTACGGGCGGAATCCGATGGCGGCCCCTAGCGCGTGAATGTCCGCCGCCTGCAGAACGTGCTCCTGCCACAGCCGCTCGGAAAACAGCTCAGCCTCATCTGACCGCACCGCAACCACTATCTGATTCCATCTGGAAGGCCGCCATGAGCTGGGATGTACTTCTCCTCCGCCTTCCCGACAACGTGACCTCGGTCCATGAGATCCCAGGCGATCACACCTCGCCCCCGCTCGGCCGCCTCCACGACGTGCTCGCGGCCGTCGCCCAGGCCGCCCCCGACGCAGATCTCTCGGACCCATCCTGGGGAGAGCTCCTCGGACCCACCTGGTCCATGGAACTCAACATCGGCGACGAGGACCCAGTGGACTCAATCATGTTGCACATCCGGGGCTCCGGCGACGACGTGCTCACACCCGTCTTCCGGCTTGCCGAAACTCTCGGCTGCAAGGTCCTCGACTGTGCCGAAGGCGACTTGATCACTGCCGGGCAGACGTCGGGCTGGCATGCGTTCCAGCAGTTCCGCGACCGCGTGTCCGGCCCCGCCGAGCCACACCACTAGCATCCACCCGTGCACCCTGAACCCCGACTGAGCCTTGCGGCCCCACCCCCGCCCGGACGGATGATCACATCCGACGAAGGCGATGGAGACGAGCAGCCCCTGTGGCTCAGCGATCGGCCGGCCACGGCCGGACTGTGGGCCCAGATAGATGCCGAGCACACTCGCTCCGGCCTGTGGCCGCTGCTGCTCGACGCGCTGGATCCGGACGATGATGAGTTCCGGCCGTGGGGATCGGGAGAGCTCATGCCCGAGCGGATGTCTTCTCCGGCGAGCCACGACCCGGCTGGTCTTCTCCAGGAGTGGTGGGCGACGTACACCGCCGTCGATGAAGACGACGACATGCTCTCCGCTAAGAAGCGCCTCGCCGTTACGGCTCCCTTCGGGCAGGACTGGCCCGGCATCGCTCCCGCTCGGTCGGCCGCGACCGACCCCGACGAACTGGCAGCCGAGTACGCCCAGGTGTTTCTCGCCAGCCGTCCGCAGTCCCGGCTGGGACTGGTCGCAGCCGCATCCGGCGCTGAGGCCCTCGCGGTTGCAGGCTGGTGCGGCCCCCTCAACTACGACAACGACACCGCCAAGTTCTCTGCGGTCATCCGCGACTGGGAGCACCGTTTTGGCGTCCGGGTTGTCGCGGTCGGCTTCTCCACCCTGCACCTCAGCGTCGCCGCGCCACCACTGAACGAGGAAGACGCCCTCCTGGTCGCGGCGGAGCACTTCGCCTTCTGCCCAGACAACGTATGGCAGGGCAGCCGACCGTACACGCTGACCGCGTACGCCGAGCAGATCATCGGAGCCCACAGCTGGGACTTCTGGTGGGACTGATCCATCCCCGTCTGGGAAACGATCACCCGCCCCACGGGAAGCGATCTCCAAGCGCTTCGTGAGCCCCTGGTCAGCGGTACTCGTGAACACCCCACTGCAACACCGCTTGTGAGGCGACTCGCAGACGGTGGACAAGATCCCGTCCGGTCTTCAGACCGGGCGGGATCTTTGCGTGGGCGGTCAGGCGGCGGTCAAATCCCCTGGTCCGCACGGCTGTCGCGAGCGACAATCGCGTCCATGCCCCAGACTCCTGACACTCCCGGGACCACCCCCGGCGCCTCCGTCTTCCACGACCTGTCCGCCTTTCTCGCCCGGCCCCGCGTCAACTCCCTGGCGCTGTCCGCCGACGGCGGCCGGCTCGTCGCCGCCGTGCAGAACCTGTCGGGCGACGGCACCCGGTTCGTCTCCGCGCTGTGGGACATCGACCCGGCCGGCGTGCGCGAGCCGGTCCGGCTGACCCGGTCCGGGAAGGGCGAGTCCGGGCCCGCGTTCGGCCCGGACGGAGTGCTCCACTTCCTGTCGGGGCGCCCCGGTGACGACGAGGACGACGGCGAGCACGAGGGCGCCGCCGTGTGGGCGCTGCCCCCGCGCGGCGAGGCCGCTGTCGTGGCCCGGCATCCGGGCGGCATCGCCGCGTACGCCGTCGCCCGCGACAGCGGCGCGCTCGCCCTCACCGCGGGGCTGCTGCCCGGCGCCGCCGACGCCGCCGCGCACGGCAGGCTCCGCACGGAGCGCAAGGACGCGAAGGTCACCGCGATCCTCTACGAGTCCGGGCCGACCCGCGCCTGGGACCGCGACCTCGGCCCCGAGGACCCGCACGTCCTCGTCCGCGCCCGGGACGGCGCCGAGCCGGTCGACGCCGGCGGCCAGGGCGCCGCCCTGGAGGCCCCCGGCGACGCCGTGCTCTCGCCGGACGGCACGCGGGTGGCGTACACCCGGTTCGTCACCGGCCGGGTCCCGGACTACAACCGCACCGCCGTGGTGATCGCCGACGCCACCACCGGCGCGCAGCTCCACCTGCTCGGCGACACGGTCCACCTCTACGAAGCGCCCGCCTTCACCGCCGACGGCGCCGCCGTCGTGTGCTCCCGGATGCGCTTCCCCACGTACGACGAACCCTGGGACGCCACCCTCGTGCGCGTCGACATCGACAGCGGCGAGACCGTCGACCTGCTGCCCGGGTTCGACAACTGGCCCGTCGGCGCCGTCTGTTCACCGGCCGACGACACGCTCTTCTTCACCGCCGACGAGCTGGGCCACCACCCCGTCTTCCGGCGCGACGCCGACGGCACCGTCACCCGGCTCACCGCCTCCGGCGCCTACGGATCCCTGTGCGTGGCCCCCGACGGCCGCACCCTGTACGCCCTGCGCAACGCGATCGACGCGCCGCCGCGCCCGGTCCGCCTCGACGCGGCGGCGCCCGGCCAGGTGCCCGCCGAACTGCCCGCCCCCGGCGCGGTCGGCGCACTGCCCGGCACCCTCACCGAGGTGCACGTCGAGGCGGACGACGGCTTCCCGCTGCGCGGCTGGCTCGTGCTCCCCGCGGGCGCCGGTCCCGAGCGGCCGGCGCCGCTGCTCGTCTCCGTCCACGGCGGACCGCAGAGCAGCTGGAACGCGTGGACCTGGCGGTGGAACCCGTGGCCGTTCGCGGCGCGCGGCTACGCGGTGCTGCTCCCGGACCCCGCGCTGTCGACCGGCTACGGGCAGCTCAACCACCGGCGCGGCTGGGGGCAGTGGGGCGGGCGTCCGTACGACGACGTGATGGCGCTGACCGACGCGGTCGAGGGCCGCGCCGACATCGACGCCACGCGCACGGCGCTCGCGGGCGGCTCCTACGGCGGCTACATGGCCAACCGGGTCGCGACCAGCACCGACCGGTTCCGGGCGATCGTCAGCCACGCGGGCCTGTGGGACCTGCGGATGTTCCAGGGCGACAACGACGTGCCCTGGTACTTCCAGCGGATCTTCGGCGACCCGCTGACCCGCCCCGAGCGCTACGAGGCCGACTCGCCGTACGTGGACGTCGCGAAGATCCGCACCCCGATGCTGGTCATCCACGGCGGGAAGGACTACCGGGTGCCCGTCGGCCAGGGCGCGGCGCTCTTCCAGGACCTCCAGCGGTTCGAGATCCCCGCGAAGTACCTCTACTTCCCGGACGAGGGCCACTGGATCCTCGCGCCCGGTCACATCGAGGTCTGGTACGAGACGTTCCTGAACTTCCTCGACCACCACGTCACCGGCGCCGAGTGGCGCCGGCCCGGGCTGCTGTGACGCTCAGCCTCGGAGCGGCTTGGCGTAGCAGCGGCTGAGCTGCTCGAACCGGTAGTGGCCGAACTTGGCGCACGCCTCGTACCCGCTGGACAGGTACAGGGCTATGGCCTCGGGCTGCTTGGTGCCGGTCTCCAGCACCATGCGGGTGCGGCCCGCCGCGCGGGCGTCCTCCTCCAGGGCGGCCAGGATGCGGCGGGCCAGCCCGAGCCCGCGCGCCTCCGGGGTGACGTACATCCGCTTGAGCTCGGCGTCCCCGTCCGCGTACCCCTCGTCGTTCTCGTCCTGGGTGCGCCACCCGCCGGTGGCCAGCGGCGCGCCCGACGCGTCGTACGCGATGAGGTAGCGCCCGCGCGGGGCGTCGAACATCGTCGGGTCGAGCGGGGTGACGTCGCCCTCGTCGCCGTAGCGCTCCGCGTATTCGAGCTGGACGCGGTCGTTGAGCGCGACCGCGTCGGGGTGGCCGAAGGAGACGGGGCGCAGGGTGATGCCGGCGGCGGTGGCGGCCGGCGCGGACTGGATACTCATACAGTCTATCGTAACTCTATGCTGACGGGTGTGGTCGGGTCCGTCCAGTGTGCCGGTACCGTGGCCGGGTGCTGACTGTGACCTCTGTGAATGTGAACGGGCTGCGGGCCGCCGCCAAGAAGGGCTTCGTGGAGTGGCTCGCCGAGACCTCCGCCGACGTCCTGTGCCTCCAGGAGGTGCGGGCCGAGCCGCAGCAGCTGCCCGACGAGGTGCGCGCGCCCGAGGGGTGGCACGTCGTGCACGCCCCGGCCGCCGCCAAGGGGCGGGCCGGTGTCTCCCTCTATACGCGGCGCGAGCCGGAGCGGGTCCGGATCGGGTTCGGGTCGGCCGAGTTCGACGGCAGCGGGCGCTACGTCGAGGCGGACCTGCCCGGCGTCACCGTCGCCTCCCTCTATCTGCCCTCCGGCGAGGTCGGCACCGAGCGGCAGGACGAGAAGATCCGCTTCATGGGCGAGTTCCACGCCTATCTGAAGGACCTGCGCGAGCGGGCCGCCGCCGACGGGCGGGAGGTCGTCGTCTGCGGCGACTGGAACATCGCCCACCAGGAGGCCGACCTCAAGAACTGGAAGGCCAACCGGAAGAACTCCGGCTTCCTGCCCGAGGAGCGGGAGTGGCTGGGCCGGGTCGTCGACGCGCAGGACGGCGGGTACACCGACGTCGTGCGCGCGCTGCACCCGGACGTCGAGGGGCCGTACTCGTGGTGGTCGTACCGCGGGCGGGCCTTCGACAACGACGCGGGCTGGCGCATCGACTACCAGATGGCGACGCCGGGCCTCGCGCGGCGCGCGGTCAAGGGCTTCGTGGAGCGGGCGGCGACGCACGCCGAGCGCTGGTCGGACCACGCCCCGGTCACCGTCGTCTACGAGTAGGGCGGACCCTGCGGCGGGCTGAGCCTGCGGTCCAGGGCCATCGAGAGCTCGGCCTCCACCACCGACCTGGCCAGCGGGCGCAGGCGCTGGGCGTCCTTCTCGTCGCCGTGGGCGAGGATCAGGTCGTGGAAGAGGGCGGCCAGCGACTCCGCGTGCTCGCGGACCGTGCGGGCCGCCGCCAGCACCTCGGCGAGCGGGATGCCCTCGCGGACCAGGGCCGCGGAGACGTCCAGCAGCCGGCGGCTGACGTGCACGATCTCCTCGCCGTCGGTGCCGAGATAGCCGAGGTCCAGGGCCGCCTGGAGGTTCTCCGGGGTGACGTCGCCCGCGAAGTGGTCGGCGAGTTCGGTGGCGGTCAGGCGGACCGGGACCTCCTCGGTGGGTTCGCCGATGCCGAGCAGCTCGGCGACGTCGCGGCCGCGGTCGAACGCCTCGGAGAGTTCGGCGATGCCGGTGAGGGTGTGGCCGCGCTCCAGGAGCTGGGCGATCGTGTGCAGGCGGGCCAGGTGCGTGTCGTCGTACCAGGCGATGCGGCCCTCGCGGCGCGGCGGCCTGATGAGGCCGCGCTCGCGGTAGAAGCGCACGGTGCGCACCGTGATGCCGGCCGCCCTGGCCAGCTCCTCCATGCGGTACTCGCGCTGCTCGCCGGGTCCTGTCGCGGGTTCCGTCGCTTCTGTGGGCACGCCCCGAGCCTATGTTGTACCACCGGTAACTTTCCTCGGTCCTACCCCTACCGCTCGGTAGGACGCTGCTCTAGTCTCCGGACTACGCCAGTGTTCACTGGCAGAGTCGTGCGGCACAGGGAGGCCCCGGGATGACCGAGCACGAGCATGTACGGGTGGCGGTGATCGGGTCCGGGTTCGGCGGGCTCGGCGCGGCGGTCAGACTGCGCCGTGAGGGCATCACCGACTTCGTGGTCCTGGAGCGGGCGGGCACCGTCGGCGGGACCTGGCGGGACAACAGCTACCCGGGCTGCGCCTGTGACGTGCCCTCGCACCTGTACTCGTTCTCCTTCGCCCCGAATCCGGACTGGCCGCGCACCTTCTCCGGGCAGGAGCGCATCCAGGAGTACCTGGAGGGCGTCGCCGACACCTTCGGGCTCCGCCCGCACCTGCGCTTCGACTCCGAGGTGCGGCGGGCGCGATGGGACGCCGAGAAGCTGTGGTGGGAGCTGGAGACCGCGAGCGGCACGCTCACCGCCGACGTCGTCGTCTCCGCGACCGGACCGCTGTCCGACCCGAAGATCCCGGACATCGCGGGGCTCGACACCTTCCCCGGCAAGGTCTTCCACTCGGCGCGCTGGGACCACGACTTCGACCTGCGAGGCAAGCGCGTCGCGATGATCGGGACCGGCGCCTCCGCCATCCAGATCGTGCCCGCCGTCCAGCCGGTGGCCGGGCACCTGACCCTGTTCCAGCGCACGCCCCCCTGGGTCATGCCGCGCGCCGACCGCGCCATCACCCCGGCCGAGCGCTGGCTGCACCGGCGGCTGCCGTTCACCACCCAGGCGCGCCGCGGACTGCTCTGGGGCATCCGGGAGTTGCAGGTCCAGGCGTTCACCAAGCGGCCCGACGAACTGGGCCTGGTCGAGCGGCTCGCCAGGCGGAACATGCACCGGGCGATCAAGGACCCGGCGCTGCGCGCCCGCCTCACCCCGGACTACCGCATCGGCTGCAAGCGCATCCTGCTCTCCAACGCCTACTATCCGGCGCTGGCCCGGCCCAACGTCGACGTGGTCGCGTCCGGGCTCGCCGAGGTCCGCGGGAGCACGCTGGTCGCCGCCGACGGCACCGAGACCGAGGCCGACGCGATCGTGTTCGGCACCGGGTTCCACGTCACCGACATGCCGATCGCCGAGCGGGTCGTGGGCGCGGACGGGGTCAGCCTCGCCGAGAGCTGGAAGGGCGGGATGGCGGCGCTGCGCGGCGCCACGGCCGCCGGGTTCCCGAACTTCATGACGATCATCGGCCCGAACACCGGCCTCGGGAACTCCTCGATGATCCTGATGATCGAGTCCCAGCTGAACTATCTGGCCGACTACATGCGGCAGTTGGACGTGCTCGGCGGCCGGGTCGCCCTCACACCCCGGGAGACCGCCGTCACCGGCTGGAACAACCGGGTGCAGGACCGGATGAGGCGCACGGTGTGGAACACCGGCGGCTGCGACAGCTGGTACCTCGACGACAACGGCCGCAACACGACGGTCTGGCCCGGCACCACGACCGAGTTCCGGCAGGCCACGCGCCGGGTCGACGTGGGGGAGTACGAGGTGCTGCGCCCGCCGGCCGCAGCGGTGTCCACGGCGTCCGGTACGACGTCCCGTACGGAGAAGAAGGCAGAGGTGAACGCGGCGTGAGCCGTCTCATGCATGTGCGGACCGGGCCCTACGCGCCGCCCGTGGCCGCCGAGGAGCTGACCGTCACCTCGGCGGACGGCGCCCGGCTGCACGTCGAGGTGCACGGCCCCGCCGACGGGCCGGCCGTCGTGCTGGCCCACGGCTGGACCTGCTCGACCGCCTTCTGGGCGGCGCAGACCCGGGCCCTCGCCACCGACCACCGGGTGATCGTGTACGACCAGCGCGGGCACGGCCGCAGCCCCGCCGCCGAGGTCCCGTACACCACGCAGATGCTGGCCGACGACCTGGAGGCGGTGCTGGGCGCGACACTCGCCCCCGGGCGGCCGGCGGTGCTCGCCGGGCACTCCATGGGCGGCATGACGCTGATGGCCGCCGCGGGGCGGGCGAAGGTCGCCGAGCACGCGGCGGCGCTGCTGCTGTGCAGCACCGGCAGTTCGCGCCTGGTCGCGGAGTCCACCGTGGTGCCGCTGCTGCCCCCGGGCGGGCTGCGCACCCGGCTGACCCGGGCGGTCCTCGGCTCGAAGGCGCCGCTCGGGCCGGTCACTCCGGTCGGCAAGAAGGTCCTCAGGTACGCGACGATGGGCCCGGGCTCCTCGCCCGACAAGGTCGAGGCGTGCGCGCGGATCGTGCACGCGTGCCCGCGCGGGGTGCGCCACGGCTGGTCGCAGGTGCTCGAACAGCTCCAGGTGGACGCCGGGGTGGGCGAGTTGACCATGCCGGTGGCCGTGCTCGCCGGCACCGCCGACCGGATGACGCCCGTCGTGCTGGCCCGGCGGATCGCCGCCGCGCTGCCGAACTGCGTGGGCCTGACCGAGCTGCCGGGACTCGGCCACATGACGCCGATCGAGGCACCGGAGGCGGTCACCGGCAGGATCCGGGAACTGTCCCGTACGTACATACAGGTGGAGAAGGATCGGGAAGGGGTGGACGCCGCATGAGCAAGGTCAGTCTCGAAGGGCAGGTCGCGGTCGTCACGGGCGCGGCGCGCGGGGTCGGCGAACTGCTCGCCCGCAAGCTGTCGGCGCGCGGCGCCAAGATCGCGCTGGTCGGTCTGGAGCCGGACGAGTTGAAGCAGGTCGCGGGGCGGCTGCACGCCGACGCCGACTGGTGGCACGCCGACGTCACCGATCACGAGGCGATGGCGCAGGTCGCACGGGAGGTGAAGGACCGGTTCGGGAAGGTCGACATCGTCGTGGCGAACGCGGGGGTGGCGACCGGCGGCCCCTTCGTCGACTCCGACCCCGTCGCCTGGCGGCGCGTCATCGAGGTCAACCTCATCGGGTCCGCCGTCACCGCCCGCGCCTTCCTGCCGGTCCTCATGGAGTCGCGCGGCTATCTGCTCCAGATCGCCTCGCTCGCCGCGATCACCCCGGCGCCGATGATGACCGCCTACTGCGCGTCGAAGTCGGGCGTGGAGGCGTACGCGCACAGCCTGCGGGCCGAGGTCGGCTACCGGGGCGTGCGGGTCGGCGTCGGCTATCTGTCGTGGACCGACACCGACATGGTGCGCGGCGCGGACCAGGACGACGTGATGCGCGAGCTGCGCCAGCGGCTGCCGTGGCCGTCCAACAAGACGTATCCGCTGGGCCCGGCGGTCGACCGGATCGTGGACGGCATCGAGCGGCGGTCCTCGCACGTGTACGCGCAGTGGTGGCTGCGCGGCATGCAGGGCATCCGGGGGTCGCTGCCCTCGCTCATCGGGACCGTCGGGCAGCGCGAGATGCGCCGGTTCGAGGGGCGGCTCGCCCAGGTCCCGAAGGGTCTGGTGGGGGCCGGCGGGGCCGCCGACGAGTCGGTGCGGGCCCGCTGAGCTGCCGTTCTCCCGGTCCCACACGGTCCGTTAATGATCGAAATGCGGCCCATGTCGCCCCGTGTCAGTCTGGTCGAGGCCCCAACCCCCCTCACCCACCACGGGAGTGAACAAGCATGGGCATCAAGGACCAGTTCAAGGACAAGGCCGACCAGCTCCAGGAGCAGGCGAAGGAGAAGTTCGGCGGCGCCAAGGACGAGGCGGGCGAGCGCTCCCGGCAGGCCCGGGACCAGGCCGGTGAGCGTGCTCAGCAGGCCGGGGACGAGGCGGGCGAGCGCTCGCAGCAGGCCCGGGAGAAGTTCCAGCAGGACTCCTGACCCGGGCGCTCCCCGAGCGCCCCGCGGATCCACGCATCGGGCCCCACCCGGCACCAACGGGTGGGGCCCGATCGCGCGTTCACCGGTTCACCGGGGCGGCAGGGGCGGCCGTCGCCGGTCGGGTACGTCCGTGTAGTCGGGCGGGGTGAGGGCGCCCTGCTCGCGCAGCAGGTCCAGGGCGAGTTCGACGGCGTCGTCGAGCTGGGCGTGCCGGCCCTCCGCCCAGTCCAGCGGGGTGCGCAGCGCCTCGATGTCGGGGTCGACACCGCGGTTCTCGACGGACCAGCCGTACTCGGGGAACCAGGCCGCGTTCATCGGCACCGTGATCGCCGTGCCGTCGCCGAGCTTGTGCCGTCCGGTCATGCCGACGACGCCGCCCCAGGTGCGCTGGCCGACGACCGGGCCGAGCGCGAGCAGCTTGAACGCGGCGGTGATCATGTCGCCGTCGGACGAGGTCGCCTCGTCGGCGAGGGCGACCACCGGGCCGCGCGGCGCGTTGGACGCGTACGACACCGGCTGCGCGTTGCGGGTGAGGTCCCAGCCGAGGATGCGGCGGGACAGCTTCTCGACGACGAGTTCGCTGATGTGGCCGCCCGCGTTGCCGCGCACGTCGATGATGAGGGCGGGGCGGGAGACCTCCATGCGCAGGTCGCGGTTGAACTGGGCCCAGCCCGAGCCGCCCAGGTCGGGGATGTGCAGGTATCCGCACTTGCCGTTGCTCAACTCCCGTACGACGGCCCGGCGTTTGGCGACCCAGTCCTGATAGCGCAGCGGCCGCTCGTCGACCAGCGGGACCACCGCGACGCGGCGCGCCCCGCGGCCCTCCTCGGCCGGGTCGAAGGTCAGCTCCACCGTGGTGCCGCCGGCGCCCGCGAGCAGCGGGAAGGGGCCCGTGACCGGGTCGACCCGGCGGCCGTCGACGTGGGTGAGCGCGGCGCCCTCGCGGATGCCGGTGCCGGACAGCGGGGAGCGGGCCCGGGAGTCGGAGGAGTCGCCGGGCAGGATCCGGCTGATCACCCAGCTGCCGTCACGGCAGACGAAGTTGGCGCCGAGCAGGCCCTGGGCGCGCTGGTAGTGCGGCGGGCCCTCGTTGCGGCGGGCCGGGGAGACGTAGGCGTGCGAGGTGCCCAGTTCGCCGAGCACCTCGCGCAGCAGGTCGGCGAACTCGTCGGGGGAGGCGACCCGCTCCACCAGCGGCCGGTACTGGTCGAGGACGGCGTCCCAGTCGATGCCGCACATCCCCGGTTCCCAGAAGTAGGCGCGGATGATCCGGCCCGCCTCGTCGAAGGCCTGGCGCCACTCGGCGGCCGGGTCGACCTCGTGCAGGATGCGGCGCAGGTCGATCCAGACCGTGGAGTCGCCGTCGCCGGCCTCGGTGGCGGGGACGGCCTGGAGGTCGCCCTCGTCGGCGACGACGAGCCGGGTGCCGTCGCCGCTGACCGCGAACCAGTCCATGTGGTCGACGAGCTGCGTCTTCTTGCCCTTGCTGAGGTTGAAGTGTTCGAGGGTCGGCTGGGAGGAGGTGTCGGCCGGGTTGGCGAACGTCTCGCCGAGCGCGCCGGAGATCGGCCAGCGCAGCCAGACCAGGCCGCCGCCGGCGACCGGGTGCAGCGCCGAGTACTTGGAGGCCGCGACCGGGAACGGCACGACCCGGTTGGCCAGGCCCTCGATCTCGACCGTCGGGGTGCCGTCGCCGCCGGTGTCCTCCACCGGGTCGAGGCCGCCGGCGGCGGTGCGCCCGTCGGGCGACAGCGCGAAGGGGGACGGCGTCGCCGAGGAGAGCGGTACGAGGTAGGGGCGGCAGCCGAGCGGGAACGACAGGTCGCCGGTGTGCACGTCGTAGACGGGGTCGAAGCCGCGCCAGGACAAGAAGGCGAGGTAGCGGCCGTCGCGGGTGAAGACCGGGTTCTCGTCCTCGAAGCGGCCGTTGGTGACGTCGACGACCGTGCGCTCGCCGGGGCCGGTGATGCGGGCCATCTTGATCTGGCGCAGCGAGCGGCCGATGCCGGGGTGCGACCAGGTGAGCCAGGCGCCGTCGGGGGAGAAGGCGAGATCGCGGACCGGGCCGTTCGTGGACCGGATCAGCTCGGTGACCTCGGCGGTCTCCGTGGTCCCGGTGGCCGTCACCTCGGTGGCGCCGTCGCCGGGCACGGTGAGCAGCAGCAGGCGGCCGTCGTTGGAGGCGACGGCGAGGCGCCCGCCGTCGGGGTCGGCGACCAGCTCCTGCACCCGGCCGAGGCCGCCCGAGGCGAGCCGCCGGGGCGGGCGGTCGCCGCTGGCCCGGGGCAGGTAGGCGATCTCGACGGCGTCCTCGCCCGCCGCGTCGGTGACGTAGGCGACCTGTCCGCCGGAGCCCAGCATCTCGGGCAGCCGCACCCGCACGCCCGGGGTGTCGGCGATGGTGCGGGCCGGGCCGTCGCGGTGGGTGAGCCAGTACAGGGAGCCGCGCACGACGACCGCGCTGGCCCGGCCGGTCTCGTCGACGGACAGCGAGTCGACGTGGCGGGCGGCCGGCACCTGGTGGCAGCGGCGCCCCGCGCGCGGCCCGCCGAGCCGCACCCGCAGCCGGCGCGGTCGGGAGTCGGGGCGCAGCGAGTCCAGGATCCACAGCTCGCCCGCGCACTGGTAGACGACCCGGGTGCCGTCGGTCGAGGCGTGCCGGGCGTAGAAGGCGTCGTGGTCGGTGTGCCGGGTGAGGCCGGAGCCGTCGGGCAGGCAGGAGTAGACGTTGCCGATGCCCTCGTGGTCGGAGAGGAAGGCGATCCGGCCGGCCACGAACATCGGGGCGTCCAGGTGGCCGTCGAGGTCGGCGAGGATGCGCTGACCGTGCACCCACAGGCGGCCCTGGGCGCCGCCCCGGTACCGCTTCCAGGCGGCCGGTTCGTGCGGGGGCGTGCCCGTGAGCAGCAGGGTCCGCCGTTCGCCGGCGATGTCGGCGACCTGGATGTCGGAGACCGGGCCCCAGGGCAGCTTGCCGCCGGGGGAGCCGTCGGTGGGGACGCTGTAGGCGAAGGTGAAGTAGGAGAAGGGCTCACCGTGCGAGGCGACCGCGAGGATGTCGGTCCGCCCGTCCTTGTCGGGGGGCGACCAGCCGCGGACCCGCGTGTCCACGCTGCCCCAGTACGTGAGCCGGCGCGCCGAGCCGCCGTCGACCGGTGCCACGTGGATCTCCGGGTCGAGGCTGCGCCAGCTCGTGTACGCGATGTGGGTGCCGTCGGGCGAGAAGCGCGGGTGGCTGACCTTCGTGCGGTCGACGGTGAGCCGCCAGGCCCGGGCCGAGCCGTCGAGCGGTGCGGTCCACAGATCGTCCTCGGCCGCGAAGCACAGCCGCTCGCCGTGCAGGTGCGGGAATCTCAGGTACGCCTCGGCTGCATCTTCAGTCACCTCACCATGCTTTTCCGCGCAGGGGCCTGCGGCAACCGGGACCCGCCGGGGAGCCGGATGTGGCGCAGCACACGAACGAAACCGTTTCGTTTCGTTAGGGGGCGGGGTATGTTCTGAGCGTACGAACCCGGAGAGGTGAGGTCATGGTGGCCGAAGCGACGGCGCGACGCAGCCGGATCACGCCCGAGCGCGAGGCGGAGCTGTACGCGGCCGTGCTCGACCTGCTCCGGGAGGTCGGCTACGACGCCCTGACGATGGACGCCGTGGCCACCAGGACGCGGGCCAGCAAGGCGACGCTCTACCGCCAGTGGGGCGGCAAGGCCGAGCTGGTCGTGAAGGCGCTGCGGCACCAGAAGCCGCACTTCGACGAGGTCGACACGGGGTCGCTGCGCGGCGATCTGCACGCGATGGTGCTCCGTGACGACGACTGTCACATGGAGCAGAACAGCGCGCTGATGCGCGGCCTGATGGTGGCCGTGCACGCCAACCCCGATCTGCTCGCCGCCTTCAAGGAATGGATCGTCGAACCGGAGATGTCCGGCGTGGACCGGGTGCTGCAAAGAGCGGTGGACCGGGGTGAGATGCGGGCCGACAACCCCGCGCGCGCCTACATCATCCACATGCTGGTCGGCGGCTTCGCCACCCGGACCCTCATCGACGAGCAGCCGCCCACCCAGGCCTACCTCACCTCGTACATCGACGCAGTGGTCCTCCCCGCCCTCGTCGCCTGAGCTCCTCCCGGAGATCAGTCACGTTCACCTGACGCGCACCGCTCAACGTCGTCGGGCTGATTTTCCCTGCCCCGGGGGCCCGGAGCCCCGCCCCCACGACCTGACCGGAGTACGCCTTCGTGGCCACCTTCCTCTACCGACTCGGCAAGCTCGCCTTCCGCCGACGGCACTTCGTCGCCCTGATATGGGTGGCGCTGCTGACGCTCGCGGGCGTCGGCGCGGCCTCCGCGCCGACCGCCGCCTCCAGCTCCTTCTCCATCCCCGGCACCGAGGCGCAGAAGGCCTTCGACCTCCTCGACCAGCGCTTCCCGGGCTCGGCCGCCGACGGCGCGACCGCCCGGGTCGTCTTCAAGGCGCCCGCCCACGAGAAGCTCACGGACGCCGCCAACAAGGCGGACATCCAGGACACCGTCTCCGCGATCCGCTCCAGCTCGAAGCAGGTCGCGTCCGTCGCCGACCCGTTCGAGGGGAACACGGTCAGCAAGAACGGCACGATCGCGTACACCTCGGCCTCGTACAAGGTCTCCTCGATGGAGCTGACCGACGACGACCGGGACGCGCTCCAGAAGGTCATCGACGACGCCCAGGACACCGGGCTGACCGTCGAGGTCGGCGGCGACGCGCTCCAGGCCATGCCGGAGACCGGCGCGACCGAGGTCATCGGCATCGCGGTGGCCGCCGTCGTCCTCGTGATCACCTTCGGCTCGCTGGTCGCCGCCGGACTGCCGCTGCTCACCGCGCTGATCGGTGTCGGCATCGGCGTCTCGACCATCACCGCGCTCGCCAACGCCCTGGACCTGGGCAGCACCACCTCCACCCTCGCCATGATGATCGGCCTCGCGGTCGGCATCGACTACGCGCTGTTCATCGTCTCCCGCTTCCGCGCCGAGCTGGCCGAGGGCCGCACCCGCGAGGAGGCCGCGGGACGGGCCGTCGGCACCGCCGGCTCGGCCGTCGTCTTCGCCGGGCTCACCGTCGTCATCGCGCTCGTCGGCCTCGCCGTCGTCAACATCCCGATGCTGACCAAGATGGGCGTCGCCGCCGCCGGCACCGTCGCCATCGCCGTGCTCATCGCGCTCACCCTGATCCCGGCGCTGCTCGGCTACGCGGGCAAGCGCGTCCACGGCCGCAAGGCCCGCAAGGCCGCCGCGTCCGGCGCACCCGCCGACGCCAGGCCCAACATGGGCACCCGCTGGGCCCGCTTCGTGCTGCGCCGCCCGGTGCTGGTCCTCGTCGCCGGGGTCATCGGCCTCGGCGCCATGGCGGTCCCGGTCGCCTCGCTCGAACTCGGCCTGCCCGACGACGGCAGCCAGCCCACCAGCACCACCCAGCGCAAGGCGTACGACCTGCTCTCGGAGGGCTTCGGTCCCGGCTTCAACGGCCCGCTGATGACGGTCGTCGACGCCCGCGGCGCGGACGACCCGAAGGCCGCCGTCGACGACGTCGTCTCGACGATCAAGAAGACCGAGGGGGTCGCGGCCGTCGCGCCCGCGACCTTCAACAAGGCGGGCGACACCGCCATCGTCAGCGTGGTCTCGAAGTACAAGCCCTCCTCGGTGCAGACCGAGGACGTCGTGCACGACATCCGGACCGCGGGCCGGGACATCGAGGCCGACACCGGCGCCGAGCTGAGCGTCACCGGCTCCACCGCCATGAACATCGACGTCTCGCAGAAGCTCAACGACGCGCTCGTGCCGTACCTGGCCCTGGTCGTCGGCCTGGCGTTCCTGCTCCTGATGGTCGTCTTCCGCTCGGTCCTGGTCCCGCTCAAGGCGGCGCTCGGCTTCCTGCTCTCGGTGCTCGCCGCGCTCGGCGCCGTCGTCGCCGTCTTCCAGTGGGGCTGGCTCGGCTCGCTCTTCGGCGTCGAGCAGACCGGCCCGGTCATGTCGATGATGCCGATCTTCATGGTGGGCGTGGTCTTCGGCCTCGCGATGGACTACGAGGTGTTCCTCGTGACCCGGATGCGCGAGGCGTACGTCCACGGGGAGCGCCCGGCGCAGGCGATCGTCACCGGGTTCCGGCACGGGGCCCGGGTGGTCACCGCCGCCGCCGTCATCATGATCGCGGTGTTCGCGGGCTTCATCGGCTCGTCCGAGCAGATGGTGAAGATGATCGGCTTCGGCCTCGCCATCGCCGTCTTCTTCGACGCGTTCGTCGTCCGCATGACGATCGTGCCCGCCGTCCTGGCGCTGCTCGGCAAGCGGGCCTGGTGGCTGCCGAAGTGGCTGGACCGGGTGCTGCCGAACGTCGACGTGGAGGGCGAGGGCCTGGCGGCCGCCTCCGGCGCGTCGGGCGCGGACGACGACGGTGACCGGGAGCTGGTCTCCGCCTAGTCAGCCGCCTGGTCAGCCGCGGGTCGTCACCGGGGTGGTGGCCGTGTACGTACGACGCAGGAAGCGGATCAGCGGCTTCACGTCGAACTGCACGACCGCCACCCCTTCGCGTGCCGGGAACTCGATGACCGCCTGGACCCGGCCGCACGGCCAGATCCGGATGTCGCCGCCGGTGGCGGGCGCGCGCAGCCCGCGTTCGAGCAGCTCGCGCGGGAAGGTCCACTCGCCCTCCGGCGCGGGCAGCGCGACCCGGACCTGCCCGTCACCGCCGTAGCGGAGCACCACCGGCACGGGCCGGTGCCCGTCCGCGGTGCCGGTGACGAGATGGGCGCGGGCGTACTGCTCGACGTACTGCTCGTCGGCACTCATGAGTCAAATGTCCCATATATACGGATATTCGGGCCAGGAGTAATTGACGGACGGGCGCTCTTGCGAGCAGTTTGCAACAAGGCACTATCATCGAACGGTTCATCAACTGCCGAGCGCCGGAGATCCGCCATGCATGTCCCCGACGGATTCATCAACGCCCCCGTCTCGGCGGCCGCCGGTGTCGTCGCCGCGGGCGCCGTCGCCGTCAGCCTGCGCGGCGCCCGCCGTGAGCTGGACGAACGCACCGCGCCGCTGGCCGGGCTCGTCGCCGCGTTCATCTTCGCCGTGCAGATGCTCAACTTCCCGGTGGCGGCCGGTACCAGCGGCCACCTCCTGGGCGGGGCGCTGGCCGCGATACTCGTCGGCCCCTACACCGGGGTCCTCTGCGTCTCCGTGGTCCTGCTCATGCAGGGCGTGCTCTTCGCCGACGGCGGCCTGACCGCCCTCGGCGTGAACATCACGGACATGGCGCTCACCACCACCGTCGTGTCCTACCTGCTCTTCCGCGGCCTGGTGAAGGTGCTGCCCCGGGGGCGCCGCTCCGTCACCGTCGCCTCCTTCGTGGCCGCCCTCGTGTCGGTCCCGGCCGCCGCCGTCGTCTTCACCCTCGTCTACGCCATCGGAGGGACGACCGACGTCTCCATCGGCAAGGTCGCCACCGCGATGATCGGCGTCCACGTCCTCATCGGCATCGGCGAGGCCGTCATCACCGCGCTCACCGTCGGCGCGGTCGTCGCCGTCCGCCCCGACCTCGTGCACGGCGCCCGCGGCCTGACCGCGCCGCTGAAGCTGCGGGTCGGCGGGGAACTCGTCGACGCGCCGGCCGCGGCCCCCGCCGCGCCGGCCGCCGCCCGCTCGCACCGCAGGATCTGGATCGCCGGCCTGATCACCTCCCTCGTGCTCGCCGGATTCGTCTCCTTCTACGCCTCCGCGAACCCCGACGGCCTGGAGAAGGTCGCCCACGACAAGGGCATCGACCGCAGGACCGAGGAGCACGCCTCCGCCGACTCCCCGCTCGCCGACTACGGCGTCAAGGACATCACCGACGCCCGGCTCTCCGGCGGCCTCGCCGGCGTCATCGGCGTCGGCGTGACCGTCGTCGCGGGCTCCGCCGTCTTCTGGGCCCTGCGCAGGCGCCGCACCGCCGACGCCGCGTCCACCGCGACCGCCGCCCCCGACAGCGCCCCCGACCGCGCCCCCGCGGGCCGCTCCGGCGACCTCTGATGGGCGCGGGACACGCACACCGGCTCTACCGGCACGGACACTCGCCCGTGCACGGGCTGCCCCCGCACACCAAGCTCGCCGCCGTCTTCTGCTTCGTCGTCGTCGTGGTCTCCACGCCCCGCGAGGCGATGTGGGCGTTCGCCCTGTACGCCGTGCTGCTCGCGGCGGTCGCCCGGGCGGCGCGGGTCCCGGCCGGCTACCTGCTCAAGCGGCTGCTCATCGAGATCCCGTTCGTGGCCTTCGCCGTGCTCATGCCGTTCGTCGCCGAGGGCGAGCGGATCCAGGTCCTCGGGATGTCGCTCAGCGAGAGCGGCCTGTGGGGCGCCTGGAACGTGCTCGCCAAGGGCACCCTCGGCGTCGCCGCCTCCGTGCTGCTCGCCTCCACCACCGAACTGCGCGAGCTGCTGCTCGGCCTCCAGCGCCTGAAGCTGCCGCCGCTCCTGGTCCAGATCGCGTCCTTCATGATCCGGTACGGGGATGTCATCACGGACGAGATGCGGCGCATGCGGATCGCGCGCGAGTCGCGCGGCTTCGAGGCGTCCGGCGTCCGGCACTGGGGCGTGCTCGCCAAATCGGCGGGCGCCCTCTTCATCCGCTCCTACGAGCGCGGCGAGCGCGTGCACCTCGCCATGGTCAGCCGCGGGTACGCGGGTTCGATGCCGGTGATCGACGAGGCGACGGCGTCGCGTGCACAGTGGTCGTCCGCGCTCGCCCTGCCGGGTGCGGCGCTCGTGGTGTGTCTGCTGGGATGGATGCTGTGACTTCTGCTTCTCTCGCCTCTCTGGACGTCTCCGGACTCGCCTTCGCCTACCCCGACGGCCACCAGGCCCTCTTCGGCGTCGACTTCACCGTCGGCCGCGGCGAGCGCGTCGCCCTGCTCGGCCCGAACGGCGCGGGCAAGACCACCCTCGTCCTGCACCTCAACGGCATCCTGACCGGCGGCGCCGGAACCGTGCGGGTCGCCGGCCTGCCCGTCGACAAGCGCAACATGGCGGAGATCCGGCGCAAGGTCGGCATCGTCTTCCAGGACCCCGACGACCAGCTCTTCATGCCCACCGTCCGCGAGGACGTCGCCTTCGGCCCGGCCGCCGCCGGGATGAAGGGCGCCGCACTGGAGGCCCGGGTCCACACGGCGCTCTCCCGGGTCGGCATGGCGGAGTTCGCGGACCGCCCCCCGCACCACCTCTCCTTCGGCCAGCGCCGCCGGGTCGCCGTGGCGACCGTCCTCGCGATGGAACCCGAGATCCTCGTCCTCGACGAGCCGTCGTCCAACCTCGACCCGGCCTCGCGCCGCGAGCTGGCCGACATCCTGCGCGCCCTCGACGTGACGGTCCTCATGGTCACCCACGACATGCCGTACGCCCTCGAACTCTGCCCGCGCTCGCTGATCCTCAGCGAGGGCGTCATCGCCGCCGACGGCCCCACCGGCGACCTCCTCGCCGACGACGCCCTGATGCGGGCCCACCGCCTGGAACTCCCCTTCGGCTTCGACCCGCGCACGGTCTCCGGCGGCGCGGACGGGGGCCTGCTGCCGCCACCGTGGACAGCGCGGTGAACGGAACCGTCGCCGACGGCTTCGAGGGCGTGCGGGAGGCCTTCCGCGCGAACATGGCGGCCCGCGGTGAGCGCGGCGCCGCCGTCGTCGTCTACGCCCACGGGCACAAGGTCGTCGACCTGTACGCGGGCAGCCGCGACGTCGACGGCGAGGGACCGCCCTGGGAGCCCGGCACCGCCCAGATCCTGCGCTCCGCCACCAAGGGCGTCGCCGCCGCCGCGCCGCTGCTCCTGCACCAGCGCGGCGTCCTCGACCTGGACGCGCCGGTCGGCGCGTACTGGCCGGAGTTCAAGGTCCACGGCAAGGAGCACGCCCGGGTCCGCGACGTCCTCGCGCACCGCGCCGGGGTGCCGGCCCTGGACCGCCCGCTGACGCCCGCCGAGGCCCTCGACCCGGACCGCGCGGCCGCCGCCGTCGCCGCCCAGGCCCCCGTCTGGGCGCCCGGCACCGACCACGGCTACCACGCGCAGACCTACGGCTGGCTCGTCGCCGAGCTGGTGCGGCGGGTCACCGGACGCGACATCGGGACCTTCGTCGCCGAGGAGATCGCCGCTCCGGCCGCCGCCGACGTGTGGATCGGGCTGCCCGCGGCGCAGGCCCACCGGGCCGGGCGGATCGGACCCGTCGCGGCGCCGGCCGCCCCGGGCGGGCTGCGCGCCCGGCCCAGCCGCCGGCTCGCCGAGGCGTACGGGGACCCGGACTCGCTCACCCGCCGCGCCTTCGGGGCGGTCGACCCGGCGCCGGACGAGAACGACCCGGCGTACCGCGCCGGCCTGCTCCCGGGGGCCAACGGCATCGGCACGGCGGACGGCCTCGCCCGCTTCTACGCCGCGCTCATCGGCGACGTCGACGGCGGCACCCGGCTGTTCACCCCCGAGACGCTCCGGCTGGCCCGCGCCGAGGCGTCCGCGGGCCCCGACCGGGTCCTCGTCGTCCCCACCCGCTTCGGCCTCGGCTACCTGCTGCACGGCGTCGCCTCCCCGCTCCTCGGCCCGCACTCCTTCGGCCACCCGGGCCGCGGCGGCGCCCTCGGCCTCGCCGACCCCGAGTCCGGCATCGCCCTCGGCTACGTGACGAACGGGATGCGGCGGGGCGTCACCGCCGACCCGCGCGCCCAGGCCCTGGTCGGGGCCGTGCGGGCGGCGCTGGGCCGCCACGGCGCGTAGCCGGCCCGCAGGGGCCCCGGCGCGGCGCGCGTCGCGCCGGGGCCAGGACGGCCGCGACGGACCCCGGGGGATCACCCGGCGATCTTCCGGGTAGCGTCCCGGCCATGACACGTTTCGAGGGGTACGCGGCCCTGGTCACCGGCGCCGGACGCGGAATCGGCGCCGCCGTCGCCCAGCGGCTCGCCGCGGAGGGCGCGCGCGTCCTGGTCACCGACATCGACCTGCCCGGCGCCCGCGGCACCGCCGCCGGAATCCGCGAGAAGGGCGGCGCGGCCGAGGAGTTCGGCTGCGACGTCGGCGACCGGGAGTCCGTGCGGGCCGCCGTCGCGCACGCCGTCGACGTCTTCGGACGGCTCGACGTCCTGGTGAACAACGCCTACGGGTGCCACCCCGACGCCCCGCTCTTCGAGGACGAGGACGACGAGGGCTGGGCCCGCGACCTCGACCTCACCCTCTCCGGCGCCTACCGGTGCAGCCGCGCCGCGCTCCCGCACCTGGTGGCCTCCGGCCGCGGCGCCATCGTCAACATCGGCTCGGTGAACGGCATCCAGGACTTCGGCAACCACGCCTACAGCGCGGCGAAGGCCGGCCTGGCGTCCCTGACCCGCACCCTCGCCGGGCACGCGGGCCCGCGCGGCGTGCGGGTCAACCTCGTGGCACCGGGGACCGTCCGCACACAGGCCTGGACGGACGGCGGGCGCGACCCCGACACCGTGCGCGGCCTGTATCCGCTGGGGCGGGTCGGGGAGCCGGAGGACATCGCGGCGGCCGTGGCGTTCCTGGCGTCGGCGGACGCCGCATGGGTGACCGGGACCGTGCTGCCGGTGGACGGGGGCCTCACCGCCGTCCACACGGGCTTCAAGGGCGCCAGGCCCTGACGCGCCGGGGACATCACCCCCGTACGTCGAGGACGAGCACCGGCACCCCCGGGGCGGCTCAGCCGCCGGTGAGGAACATCTGCCGCACGACCGGGCCCGCCGAGTCGCCGCCGTGCCCGCCCGCCTGCACCACGGCCGCCGCCGCCAGGTCGCCGCGGTACGCCGTGAACCAGCCGTTCGGCTGCTTCTGCCCGTCGACCTCCGCCGAACCGGTCTTCGCGCCCATGTCCGCCCCGAGCCCCGACATCGGCTCGACGGCGGTGCCCGCGACCGCCGTGTAGTGCATCAACTCCCGCAGATCCGCGAGGGTCTTCGCGGACAGCGAGCGCGAAGCCCTCGCGACCGTGCGGTGGTCGACGTCCGGCGACACGAGGTACGGCTGGTGGAACGTGCCGTTCTTCACGGTCGCCGCGACCGACGCCATGTTCAGCGGGTTCATCCGCACGCCGCCCTGCCCGATCAGCGAGGCGGCCATCTGCGCGTCGGACTGCACCGGCACCGAACCGTCGAAACTGGGCACGCCCACCGCCCAGTTGTCCATGCCGAGCCCGAACACCTGCTGCGCCTGCTTGGTCAGCGAGTCGTCGTCCAGCTTCGGCGCCTGGCTGATGAAGGCCGTGTTGCAGGACCGGGCGAAGCTCGCCCTGAAGGTGCCGCCCTTGATCTGGAACTTGTCGTCGTTCTGGAACTTCCAGTGCCCGTACGTGAAGTACTTCGGGCACGGGTGCACCTTGTCGACGCCCGCCAGCCCCTTTTCGAGCAGCAGCGACGACGTGATGACCTTCATCGTCGAGCCGGGCGCGAGGGAGCCCTGGAAGGCCGTGTTGAACCCCGGGTCCGTGTTGGCGACGGCGAGGATCTCGCCGGTGGACGGCCGGATCACCACCACCGAGGCCCGCTTGCGCGCGGCGACCTGCTTCTCGGCCGCCGCCTGGAGGGTGGGCGACAGCGTGGTCGTGACCTTGCCGGGGGTGCCCTCGGAGAGGGTGAGCAGGGTCTTGTCCGGCTGGGCGTCCTTCTTCTTCGTGTCCTTGCGCACGATGCGCAGTTCGACGCCGGCGGTGCCGCCCGCGGTCCTGCCGAACTTCTCGCGCAGCCCGTCCACGACCGTGGCCAGCGACGGGTACTTCTTCACGTCCAGCTCGGCGCCGGTGCGGTCCACGGCGTCGACCGGCGGATCGCCCGCCTCGCCGGTGACCAGCCGGTCGCCGTCCCGCAACTCCGGGTGCAGCACGGCCGGCCGCCAGTCGACGAGCACCTTCCCGTCGTTCTTGCGGCGCACGGCCGTCAGCGCGGAGTCGTAGGCGAGGGGCTTGCTGAGCTTCTCGCCCTTGTCCGGCTTGCCGGCCTTCCACGTGACCGTCGACGTCACGTGGAACGGGACCTTCGCGCCCGTGCGCCGCCCCGGCGTCAGCTTCACGTCCGTGAGGTGGGCGTCCTTGGCCAGCCCGGTGAGCGCCTTCTCGGCGGCCGCCGCGTCGTCGGTGTACGCGGCGGCCTTCGCCGCGTCGCCGTGCTGCCAGGCGGTCAGGAAGCCGTCGGCCGCCGCGCGCACCTCCGCGGCGGCGGGCGGGCCCGTCCTGACCCGCGGTCTGCCGTCGGCCGACGCCGAGCCGCCCTCCCGGTCCCCGGAGCCGTCCATCAGGGCGTAGGCGCCGACGCCCGCCCCGACGACGGCGACGACGGCGCCGCCGAGCACCAGCGCGTTCACATGGCGGCGCGCCGCGGTATCGGGGCGCTTGCCTCTGGTGCCCACGGTTCCTCCGGGAGTTGTGCGAACGGCAAGGGTAAGGCCCCCTGAGGGGGCGCGCGGACCGGTGCGCCCGGCCGGGGACGAGCCGCACGAGCCGTACGCGCCGTACTCCATAACGCCGTGGAGGCCCCCGCGGTTTCGTCGCGGTCGCTCGCGCGGCCTCCCCGCGCCCCCTACCGGGCGCTCTTGAGCACCGCCGCCACGACGGGCCCGGCCGCGGTGCCGCCGTGGCCGCCGTTCTCCACCATCGCCGCGGCGGTGGCGACCCCGTCGCGGAAGCCGGTGAACCAGGAGTCGGAGACCGCCTGCCCGTCGCTCTCCGCCGAGCCCGTCTTGGCGCCGATGTACCCGGGCACCCCGGCCATCGCCCGGGTGGCCGTGCCGATCGAGGAGGTCGCCGTGGCGTGCATCATCGCCCGCAGCTGGGTCACCGTCGGGGCGGGCAGCCCCTGCGCGGTGGCGAGCCTGCGGTCGCCGTAGTCGGGGGGGACGAGGATCGGCTGGCGGAACGTGCCGGTGATGGCGGTCGCGGTGACCGACGCCATGTTCAGCGGGTTCATCTGCACATTGCCCTGCCCGATCATCCCGGCCGGGTCCTGCGCGTCGCCGTTGACCGGGACGGAGCCGTCGAACGACTCGATCCCGGACTGCCAGTCGTCGCCGCCGAGGCCGAACCGCTGGGTCGCCTCCGCCGCGAACCTGTCGGCGCCCAGGTCGTCGGAGAGCTTGATGAAGGAGGTGTTGCAGGAGCGCTGGAAGCTGCTGCTCAGCGTCGCGTGGTCGTCGGGGGCCATGCCCGTGAGGTTGTGGAAGGTCTGGCTGAGCGCCAGCACCGAGTCCGGGCAGGGAGCGCTCCCGTCCATGGACGGCACGACGCGGTTGTCGAGCAGCGCCGCCGCGGTGATGATCTTCATGGTGGAGCCGGGCGCCCGCTTCCCGAGGAACGCGGCGTTGAACTCCCCGTACCCGTGGTTGGCGACGGCCAGCACCCCGCCGGTCTGCGGCTGCACGGCCACCACGGCCGCCTTGGGGTACTTCGTCACCGCCTGCTCGGCCGCGGCCTGCGCGCTCGCGCTGATCGTCGTCCGGAGCCTGCCGGGTTTGCCCTCGGTGAGGGTCAGCAGCGTCTTGGTGGTCGTCGCCGAGCCGTCGGCGTCGGTCCGCTCGATGGACGTCTCCACGCCCGGCGAACCCCCGGCCTCCTCACCGAACTTGGCCCGCAGCTGGTCCAGGACCGGGCCGAGGGACGGGTACTTCGCGGCGGTCAGCACCGCGCCGTCGCGGTCCACGGCCTCGATCGGGGGCGCCGCCGCCTCTCCGGTGACGAGCCGCTCGCCCTTGCGCAGGTCCGGGTGGAGCACGGACGGCTCCCAGTCGACCAGGGCGCGGCCCGTGGTCCGGCCGCGGACGACGGTGAGCGACGAGGCGTACTTCAGCGTCCGCTTCTTCCCGTCCCAGGTCACCGTGGCCCGCACGGTGAACGGGACCTTGGCGCCGGCCGCCCTGCCCGGCGTCAGCACGGTGCGCGTGACGAACGCGTCGTCGCGCCAGCCCCCGATCGCGGCGAGCGCGCTCTCGGCGTTGTTCGTGTAGTGCGACGCCTCGTCCGGATCGTTCCTCGCCCACGCCGTCAGGAACTTGTGCGACGTCTCCTTGATCTCCCCGGCCGTCGGCGGTCCGGTCCGCCTGGCCGGCGACCCGCCCAGCGACGACGACCCGCCGTCGTCCGTGACGGCCGACACGATGTTGAAGGCTCCGTACCCGGCGCCGCCCACCATCACGGTGAACACCCCGCCGACGATGGCGACCTTGACCCCCCTGCGCATCAGCGCTCCCCCTCCCCAGGACTACCGAAGGGACTCTAGGCACGTCCGGGGTCACCAGGTCGGTGTGTTGTCCACTTGGTGTCCGAAGGTGTCCGAAGAGTGATCACAAATGAGGCTGAAAGTCCGCTAGACCCAGGTATCCAGCCACATCCGTGAACGCCAGGAGTCGATCGGGATGGCGGTGCCCGTGTAGATCGGCCAGAAGTACACGAAGTTCCACACGATCAGCAGGACCAGCACCCCCGCACCCGCCGCGCCGACCATTCGGCGGCGCTCGCCCGATCCGGGTCTGCCGATGATCCCGCCCAGCATCATCGCCAGCGCCAGACAGAGGAACGGCGCGAAGACGACCGCGTAGAAGTAGAAGATCGTCCGCTCCTGGTAGTTGAACCAGGGCAGATAGCCGGCGGCGATGGCGCCCACCAGCGCGCCCGCCCGCCAGTCGCGCCGGAACACCCAGCGCCACAGCAGGTAGAGCACCGCGAAGCAGGCCGCCCACCACAGCAGCGGCGTGCCGAGGGCGAGGACCTCGCGGGCGCACTTCTCCGTCGCGTCCGCCGGGCAGCCGTCCCGGCCCGCCGTCGGGGACTCGTAGAAGTACGAGACCGGCCGGCCGTCGACCATCCAGCTCCACGGGTTGGACTGGTAGGTGTGCGCCGACGTGAGGTGGGTGTTGAACTCCCAGACCTCGTGCTCGTAGTGCCACAGGCTGCGCACCCACTCGGGCAGCCAGGTGTGCCCGCCGCCCTTGCCCGCGGTCACCGCCCAGTCGCGGAAGTAGCCGCCGCTGCCGTCGTCGGGGGAGAGGATCCAGCCGAGCCACGACAGCACGTACGTGGCGAGCGCGACCGGCACCGTGACCAGGAACGCCGGGACCACGTCGTGCCGCAGCACCGCGAGGTACGGGCGCTCGGCGCCCGCCACGCGGCGGGTGCCGACGTCCCACAGCACCGTCATGACGGCGAACACGGCGACGTAGATGAAGCCGTTCCACTTCGTGCCGCACGCCAGGCCCAGGCAGAGCCCGGCGAGCAGCCGCCACGGACGCAGGCCCAGGGACAGCGTTGCGGCGACGTGCGGGTCGGGACGGGTCAGGCCGTGCTCGTCGCCGGGCAGCGCCGCCGCCATCCGGGCCCGCGCCCGGTCCCGGTCGACGACCAGGCAGCCGAACGCGGCGAGCACGAAGAACACCAGCACCGAGTCGAGCAGCGCGGTCCGGCTCATGACGAACGCGAGCCCGTCCACCGTGAGCAGCACCCCGGCGAGACAGCCCAGGAACGTCGAGCGGAACAGCCGGCGGCCGATCCGGCACACCATCAGCACGCACAACGTGCCGAGCAGCGCCGTCATGAACCGCCAGCCGAACGGGTCGAGCCCGAAGAGCTGCTCGCCGATCCCGATGACGTACTTGCCGACCGGCGGGTGCACGACGTACGAGGCATCCGAAGGGAGCGGGATGTCGCCGTTGTTCTTGAGGATCAGGTCATTGGCGTTCTTCGGCCAGTTCACCTCGAAGCCGCGGTGGACGAGCGCCCACGCGTCCTTCGCGTAGTACGTCTCGTCGAATATCACGGCCTTCGGGCTGCCGAGGTTCCAGAAGCGCAGCAGTCCGGCGACGAGCGTGACGAGCAGCGGGCCGCCCCAGCCCACGATCCGGGACAGCCGGGCGGCGGAGAACCCGCCGAGCCCCCACGCCGCCCACAGCCGCGACGACGGCGCGGGATGCGGGGGCACGAGCCGGTCGCGGACGCCGCCGTCCCTGACCTCCGCGCCCCCTTCCGCCTCCGGGCCGCGGTAGCCGAACCTGCGCAGCCCGCGCAGCCACGCCGGGGCCTGCGCCGACGGATCTGCCAGGGGGGCCTGGTCCGGCGGGGGACTGGTCGGGTTCGCCTTGGCCGACGACGAGGTACTGGTCACCGCGCCATCGTAGGGAACAGCGCTGTGCGAGTCCCGTGAGAGGGCGCAGCCGGGCCGGCCGCGTCCCGTGCCTGCGAGGATGGAACCGTGACAGGAACCGCAGATTCAACCGGAACGCCGGCGGGGCCCGCCGCCGGTGCCCAGGCCGGCACGCTCGTGCTCGCCGGGACGCCCATCGGCGCCGTCTCCGACGCCCCGCCGCGGCTCGCCCAGGAGCTGGCCGTCGCCGATGTCGTCGCCGCCGAGGACACCCGCCGCATGAAGCGGCTCGCGCAGGCGCTCGGGGCACAGGTCGGCGGCCGCGTCGTGTCGTACTTCGAGGGCAACGAGAGCGCGCGCACGCCCGAGCTGGTCGAGGCGCTGGCGGGCGGCGCGCGGGTGCTGCTCGTCACCGACGCGGGGATGCCGTCGGTGTCCGACCCGGGCTACCGCCTGGTCGCCGCGGCCGTCGAGCGCGACATCCGGGTCACCGCGGTCCCCGGCCCCTCCGCCGTGCTCACCGCCCTCGCCCTGTCCGGGCTGCCCGTCGACCGGTTCTGCTTCGAGGGATTCCTGCCGCGCAAGGCCGGCGAGCGCCTCTCGCGCCTTCGGGAGGTGGCCGAGGAGCGGCGCACCCTCGTGTACTTCGAGGCCCCGCACCGGCTGGACGACACCCTCGCCGCGATGGCCGAGGCGTTCGGCGGCGAGCGCCGGGCCGCCGTGTGCCGCGAGCTGACCAAGACCTACGAGGAGATCAAGCGGGGCTCCCTGAAGGACCTCGCCGAGTGGGCCGCCGAGGGGGTGCGCGGCGAGATCACGGTCGTCGTGGAGGGCGCCCCGGAGAAGTCCGGCGACGACCTCACCCCCGATGAGCTGGTGCGCAGGGTGCGGGTGCGCGAGGAGGCGGGGGAGCGGCGCAAGGAGGCCATCGCGGCGGTCGCCGCTGATGCCGGGCTACCCAAGCGGGTCGTCTTCGATGCCGTGGTCGCGGCAAAGAATGCGAATCGAAGCACCCCATAGGGGCGTAAAAGACAGGCACCGAAAGCAAAGCGAAGACCGGGTGGCAGGCCGTCCAGGGCGGGGAAATGCCAAATCGGCTCCAACAGTCGACAGGTCTTTTGCGCTCGGCCCGGCGCGGGCGTCCACTGGTTGAAGGGACGCACCCGTCCCCACGCTGCCTCCGGGCAGCGCTTGTCCAGCGGACAAGAGGAGCTGGCATGAGCGAGATCGCGGCCTCCGAGACGGCCACCACCACACCCGCGCACCCGGCGACGAGCCGGGGCACGGCGATATCCGTCGTCCACGAGGCGTACGCGTTCGCCTGCATGCGCTGCGGGCACGGCTGGGAGCAGTCCTACGAGATCGAGCACCACATCGACGGGGAGGGTGCCGAATTCGTCATGTACGTGGCGAACGGCGAGCGGGTGCCGTCGCCGCTGTCCAGTCCCACCTGCCTGAACTGCGGGGGCCACCTCGTACGGATCATGCGGTCCGGCCGCGTCTCGTCCGTGCGCGAGGTGCTGGACCGCAAGCACACCCCGCCGGCCGCCGGACCCGTCGAGGTCCCCGGACCGGCCACCGGGCCCGAGCCCGGCGAGCACCACCACTGGCACCTGTCCGACCTCCTGCACCCCTTCGCCCACCACCGCAAGGACGGGCCCAGGTCCTGACCCGCGGCCCCGGGGTCGCGGCCGGGGCTTCGTAGGATCGGGGGCATGAGCCCCGATCGTGCCAAGGACGTCACCCCGCCACCGCTGCCCGCACCGCTCCCGGTCGAGGTCGCCGACTCCCACACCCACCTGGACATGCAGGCGGGCACCGTGGAGGAGGCCCTCGCCAAGGCGGCGTCGGTGGGGGTGACGACCGTGGTGCAGGTCGGCTGCGACCTCGCCGGATCGCGCTGGGCCGCCGCGGTGGCCCGGGAGCACGCGGCCGTGCACGCCACCGTCGCCCTGCACCCCAACGAAGCGCCGCGCATCGTCCACGGCGACCCCGACGGCTGGTCCCGGCAGGGCGCCCGCACACCGCTCGGCGACGCCGGGCTCGACGAGGCGCTGGCCGAGATCGACCGGCTCGCCGCGCTGGACCAGGTCAAGGGCGTCGGCGAGACCGGCCTCGACCACTTCCGCACCGGCCCCGACGGCAAGGACGCCCAGGAACGCTCCTTCCGCGCCCACATCGAGATCGCCAAACGGCACGGCAAGGCCCTCGTCATCCACGATCGCGAGGCCCACGAGGACGTGCTGCGCATCCTGAAGGAGGAGGGCGCCCCCGAGCGCACCGTCTTCCACTGCTACTCCGGCGACGCCGCCATGGCCCAAGTCTGCGCGGAGAACGGCTACTTCATGTCGTTCGCGGGCAACGTGACGTTCAAGAACGCGCAGCCGCTGCGCGACGCCCTCGCGGTGGCACCGGCGGAACTGGTCCTCGTCGAGACCGACGCGCCGTTCCTGACGCCCGCGCCGTACCGCGGTCGGCCTAACGCCCCTTATCTCATTCCGGTCACGCTGCGGGCGATGGCCGAGGTCAAGGGCGTCACCGAAGAAGCCCTCGCCGCGGCGGTCTCCGCCAACACGGCACGCGCCTTCGGTTACTGAGCCATCACGACCGGACCCGCTCACCCTCGGGCATGATCGTGACACGGTGTGGTCGCGCTGCTTTGGAGAGTGACGATCGCTCCGCTAGGTTCTGCTCGCCCGATCCGCCCTCCCGGGGCCGGACCCTTGGAGCGCCTGGAGCCTCGTCGTGAGCACATCGCCGTACGAGACGACGTATCAGCCGTCGTACGAGCCGCAGGACTCGTACCAGCCCTACGAGCCGTACCCGTCCTACGAGCCGCACGCCGGGGCGGGCGACGAACCGCTGCTGCCGCGCCAGGCGGCGCGCGCCGGCCAGGACGCGGGCCGGGACGGCGGGCGGGCCGCCGCGCGTCGCGCCGCCCGCCGCAAGAAGACCGACCACCGCCCCGACGGGCTGCGCCGGCTGCTGCCGCAGGCCCTCGTCGTGGCGTTCCTCGCGGGCGGCACCTCGGCGTTCGTCGCCAACGACAAGGCCATCGAACTGACCGTCGACGGCAAGGAACGCACCCTGCACACCTTCGCCGACGACGTCACCGAACTCCTCGCCGACGAGGGCGTCGCCGTCGGCGAGCACGATCTCGTCGCCCCCGCCGAGGGCACCGCCCTGGCCAGCGGCGACCAGGTCTCCGTGCACTACGGCCGGCCCGTGCAGCTGACCCTCGACGGACAGCGCCGCAAGGTGTGGACCACCGCCCACACCGTCGACGGCGCGCTGCGGCAGCTCGGCGTACGGGCCGAGGGCGCCTACGTCTCCACCTCGCGCTCGCAGAGCATCGGGCGGCACGGGCTCGACCTCGCCGTCCGCACCGAGCGCAGCGTCACCGTCATGGCCGACGGGCGGCGCCGCACCATCCGCACCAACGCGGCCACCGTCGGCGAGGCCGTCTCCGAGGCCGGGATCACGCTGCGCGGGCAGGACACCACCTCGGTGCCGGCGAGCAGCTTCCCGCGCGACGGGCAGACCGTCACCGTCATGCGGGTGACCGGCACCAAGGAGACCCGGGAGGAGTCGATCCCGTTCGCCGTCGAGCGCACCCGGGACCCGTCGCTGTTCGTCGGCACCGAGGTCGTCGAGCAGGCCGGGGAGGCCGGGGTCAAGCGGGTCACGTACGAGCTGCGCACCGTCAACGGGGTCCGGCAGAGGCCGCGGCGCACCAGGACCGAGGTGGTGCGGGAGCCGCGGGCGCGGGTGGTCAGGGTGGGCACCCGGGCGATGCCGTCGTCCGTCGCCGGGGCCGATGCGCTGAACTGGTCCGGGCTCGCCGCCTGTGAGTCGGGCGGGCGGCCCGGGGCGCTCGACGCCACCGGGACCTATGGCGGCCTCTACCAGTTCGACACCCAGACCTGGCAGAGCCTCGGCGGCTCGGGCCGGCCGCAGGAGGCGTCTGCCGCCGAGCAGACGTACCGGGCGAAGCAACTGTACGTCCGCCGCGGCGCGACCCCCTGGCCCCATTGCGGCCCCCGCTTGCACGGCTAACTCCCGCCCGCCCCCCGGCGACGACCGACACCGGGGCGCCCCGCACTCCTGGGTGGTCTTTCGGGCGCGGCTCGGTGGCCGCGTCTCGCGCAGTTCCCCGCGCCCCTGGGTGGTCTTTCGGGTGCGCCGCCGTCGTGGCTGGTCGCGCAGTTCCCCGCGCCCCTGGGTGGTCGGCCGCCTGCGGCCCGGTGGCCGCGTCTCGCGCAGTTCCCCGCGCCCCTGGGTGGTCTTTTGGGTGCGCCGCCGTCGTGGCTGGTCGCGCAGTTCCCCGCGCCCCTGAGATGCGCACTGCGTGCGCCATCTCATCAGGAGGGGCGCGCCATCGTCCCGCCCCCCAGGAGGGGCGCGCCATCGTCCCGCCCCCCAGGAGGGGCGGACCACCGTCCCGCCTCCTGGGAGAGGTGCACCACCGCCCCGCCTCTCAGGAGGGGCGCGCCACCGTCCGCCTCTCAGTGGAGGCGCGCGAAGCGCAGCCTCAAGGGGAGGCTGCGCGCAGCGCATGCCTCAGGGGCGCGGGGAACTGCGCGAGAAGCGGCCGCCGGGCCGCGGATGACGAACCACCCAGGGGCGCGGGGAACTGCGCGGCCAGCCGCCGCGGTGGCGCGCGTAAGGGACGGCCCAGGGGCGTGGGAAGAGGGGGCCGGGAGGTGTTGCCGGGGTGGTGATGGTGGGGGGTGAAGGGGGCGGTGGGGTGGGGGGAGGCCCGGCTACCCTGGGGAGGTGAGCACCACAGAGCCTCAAGACCCCCTGTTCGGCGCAGCCGACATCCGCGAACTGGCAGCGGCCCTCAACGTCCGGCCCACCAAACAGCGCGGCCAGAACTTCGTGATCGACGCGAACACGGTCCGCCGCATCGTCCGCACCGCGGAGGTCACCGGCGACGACAACGTCGTAGAGGTCGGACCGGGCCTCGGCTCGCTCACCCTCGCCCTGCTCGACGCGGCCCACCACGTCACGGCGGTCGAGATCGACGACGTCCTCGCCTCGGCGCTCCCGGCGACCATCGCCGCCCGCCTCCCGGCGAAGAAGGACGCCTTCGACCTGATCAACATCGACGCGATGCAGGTCACCGAACTCCCCGGCCCGCCTCCCACCGCCCTGGTCGCGAACCTGCCGTACAACGTGGCGGTGCCGGTCCTGCTGCACATGCTCGACACGTTCCCGACCATCGAGCGCACCCTCGTCATGGTCCAGGCCGAGGTCGCCGACCGCCTCGCGGCCCGCCCCGGCAACAAGGTCTACGGCGTCCCCTCCGTGAAGGCCAACTGGTACGCCGACGTCAAGCGCGCCGGCAGCATCGGCCGCAACGTCTTCTGGCCCGCGCCCAACGTCGACTCCGGCCTGGTCGCGCTGGTGCGCCGCGCCGCGCCGGTCGCCACCACGGCCTCGAAGGCGGAGGTCTTCGCCGTGGTCGACGCCGCGTTCGCCCAGCGCCGCAAGACGCTGCGCGCCGCCCTCGCGGGCTGGGCCGGATCGGCGCAGGCCGCCGAGGAGGCCCTGGTCGCGGCCGGGATCTCCCCGCAGGCCCGCGGCGAGGCCCTGACGGTGGAGGAGTTCGCCCGGATCGCGGAGGCCAAGCAGCAGTGAGTGTGACCGTACGCGTCCCGGCCAAGGTCAACGTCCAGCTCGCCGTCGGCGGCGCCCGCCCCGACGGCTTCCACGACCTGGCCAACGTCTTCCTGGCCGTCGGCCTCTACGACGAGGTGACCGTCGAGCCGGCCGACGAACTGACCCTGACCTGCACGGACCCGGGCGGCGACCCCGTCCCCGACGTCCCCCTCGACCGCACGAACCTCGCCGCCCGCGCCGCCCTCGCGCTGGCCGGGCGGCACGGACTCGGCGACCCCGGGGTCCGCATCCGCGTCACCAAGGACATCCCCGTCGCGGGCGGCATGGCGGGCGGCTCGGCCGACGCGGCCGGCGCCCTCGTGGCGTGCGACGCGCTGTGGGGCACCGGGGCGTCCCGCGCCGAACTCCTCGACATCTGCGCCGAACTGGGCAGCGACGTGCCGTTCAGCCTGGTCGGCGGGGCCGCGCTCGGCACCGGACGCGGCGAGCGGCTGCGGCCGCTGCCGGTCGGCGGGGAGTTCTGGTGGGTGTTCGCCGTCGCCGACGGGGGACTGTCCACCCCGGCCGTGTACCGCGAGTTCGACCGGCTCAGCCCCGCGGCGCCCGCACCCGTCGCCGCGCCCGCCCTCCTCGACGCGCTGCGCACCGGCGACGTGGAGCGGCTCGCGGCCACGGTCACCAACGACCTCCAGCCCGCCGCGCTCTCCCTCTTCCCCACGCTGAAGCAGACCCTCGACGCCGGGACGGCCGCCGGCGCCGTGGCCGCGCTGGTGTCCGGCTCCGGCCCGACGACGGCGTTCCTCGCGGCCGACGAGGCGGGGGCCCGCGCCGTCGCCGACCGGCTCGCCGCGTCCGGTACCTGCCGGGCCGTACGGGTGGCGGGCTCACCCGCGCCCGGCGCGACCGTACTCAGCGGTAACTGAGTACGCGCACGGTGCCGCGCCGCCGGTCCGGCGCGGGACGCTGTGCCCATGCAGAGACCACGAGGCCGTCGCCGTCGCCGGATGCGCCGGGTCGCCGTACCGCTCGGGGCGGTCGCCCTGTTCGGGCTGCACGCGGCGCTCGCCGCGCGCGGCCATCCCCTCCCGCCGCCCGGCCTCGGCGCGGGCGCCGGCCGGATGACCCGCCCCCACGAGGTCGCTCCCCTGCTCAGAGGCCGCCGCCGGGGCGTGCCCGGTGGACGGCGGGACACGGCCGGCGCGCTCCCGACTACGCTGGACCGTCGGACCCGTCCGGGAGGGCCCGGCACAACCCCGCGGCAGGAGCAAAATGGCAGTCAATCTGGTCAACGTCGAGAACGTCTCCAAGGTGTACGGCACCCGGGCACTGCTCGACGGAGTCTCTCTCGGCGTCTCGGAAGGCGACCGGATCGGCGTCGTGGGCCGTAACGGCGACGGCAAGACCACCCTCATCCGGATGCTCGCGAAGCTGGAGGAGGCCGACTCCGGCCGGGTCACCCACAGCGGCGGCCTGACCCTCGGCGTCCTCACCCAGCACGACTCCCTCGACCCGGCGGCCACCGTCCGGCACGAGGTGATCGGCGACCTCGCCGACCACGAGTGGGCGGGCAACGCGAAGATCAGGGACGTCCTCACCGGCCTCTTCGGCGGCCTGGACCTGCCCGGCTTCCCGCAGGGCCTGGACACGGTGATCGCCCCGCTCTCCGGCGGCGAGCGCCGCCGCATCGCCCTCGCGAAGCTGCTCATCGCCGAGCAGGACCTGCTCGTCCTCGACGAGCCCACGAACCACCTGGACGTCGAGGGCATCTCCTGGCTCGCCCGCCACCTCCAGGCCCGCCGCTCCGCCCTCGTCTGCGTCACCCACGACCGCTGGTTCCTCGACCAGGTCTGCACCCGCATGTGGGACGTGCAGAAGGGCGACGTCTACGAGTACGAGGGCGGCTACTCGGACTATGTGTTCGCCCGCGCCGAGCGCGAGCGGATCGCGGCGACCGAGGAGACCAAGCGGCAGAACCTGATGCGCAAGGAGCTGGCGTGGCTGCGCCGCGGCGCCCCCGCCCGCACCTCCAAGCCCCGCTACCGCATCGAGGCGGCCAACGAACTGATCGCCGACGTGCCGCCGCCGCGCGACAAGAGCGAGCTGATGAAGTTCGCCAACGCCCGGCTCGGCAAGACCGTCTTCGACCTGGAGGACGTGACCGTCCAGGCCGGGCCCAAGGTGCTCCTGAAGCACCTGACCTGGCAGCTCGGCCCCGGCGACCGCGTCGGCCTGGTCGGGGTGAACGGCGCGGGCAAGACGTCCCTGCTGCGCGCCCTCGCCGACGCCGCCACCAGCCACGGCGACGACCAGCCGGCCGCCGGGAAGGTCGTCGTCGGCAAGACGGTCCGGCTCGCCTACCTGTCGCAGGACGTGACCGAACTCCCGGGCTCGCTGCGGGTGCTGGAGGCCGTGCAGCAGATCCGCGACCGCGTCGACCTGGGCAAGGGCCGCGAGATGACGGCGGGGCAGCTGTGCGAGCAGTTCGGGTTCAGCAAGGAGAAGCAGTGGACGCCGGTCGGCGACCTCTCCGGCGGTGAGCGGCGCCGGCTCCAGCTCCTCCGGCTGCTGATGGACGAGCCGAACGTGCTGTTCCTCGACGAGCCGACGAACGACCTCGACATCGAGACCCTGACCCAGCTGGAGGACCTGCTCGACGGGTGGCCCGGCTCCATGGTCGTGATCTCCCACGACCGGTTCTTCATCGAGCGCACCACCGACAACACCTTCGCGCTGCTCGGCGACGGCGCCCTGCGGATGCTGCCGCGCGGCATCGAGGAGTACCTGGAGCGCAGGCAGCGGATGATCGAGGCCGCCGTCCCGGCGCCGGCCGCCGCCGCGACCGCCGCCAGGTCCGGCCCCTCCGCGGCGGACACCCGCGCCGCGAAGAAGGAGTTGCAGAAGATCGAGCGGCAGATGGACAAGATCTCCGAGAAGGAGGCCAAGCTGCACACCCAGATCGCGGACAACGCGACGGACTTCGGCAAGGTCGCCAAGCTCGACGCCGACCTGCGCGGACTCGTCGCCGAGCGCGAGGAGCTGGAGATGCGCTGGCTGGAGCTGGCCGAGGACGCCTGAGCCGGGGCCGTACGCCGGGTGGTAGAAAGAGGCGTCCGGCGCCCTGGGGAGGCGCGCGTCCGGACGCACGCCACCGGGGGCCGTCAGCGAAGAAAGGGGAGGGCTGTTGACTCAGCCACCCGACCCGAGGCCGTCCGCCGACGGCCCGCCGACGCCCCCGCACCCCCACCACGCCCCTGGCCGGCCACAGGACGCGTACGCCCACCCCCGACCCCCGGCCACCCCGCCGCCCCCACCCGGCCGCACCCCCGCCGCACCCCCGCCCGCCCGGGATCCCGGCCACCCCGGCCCGCCGCAGGACCCGTACGGATCCCGGCGGTCACCGCAGTCCCCGCAGTCCCCGCAGTCCCCGCGATCCCCGGCCACCCCGCCACCCCCGCCGCCCCACAGCCCGGCCACCCCGCCGCCGCCCCCGGCACCACCCGGCCCCGGTGCGCCGGTGGTCTGGATCGTCGTCGCGGCCGTCGTCGTCATCGCGCTGATCATCGGCGGCGGCGTCCTGTACGCGACCTCCGACGGCGGTGGCGGCGCCGGAGGGGCCGGGACCGCAGCCGGCGGCGGGCGCGGTGCGACCGGGACGGGTTCCGGGAGCGGATTCGGCGCCCCGGGCGAGGAGAAGGTCCCCGCCGACCCCGCCGCCCGGCTCGCCTTCGCCCTGCCCGCGCCCCGGGCCGCCGGGAACCGCGTCGACAGCGTCGCGGGCTCCTGGCTCACCGACCGCACGTACGCCAAGGCGGGCGTCGGCGAGATCGTGGGTCACGACCCGGCGACCGGGCGGACGACCTGGACGCTGCGGCTGCCCGGCCAGACCTGCGGCGCCACCGAGGACGTCACCAAGGACGCGCTGGCCGCCGTCGTCAGCGAGAACGGCGCGTGGACCGCGGACGGCCGGCACCCGGTCTGCTCGCAGATCACCCTGTTCGACGTGAACACCGGCCGCAAGGTGTGGACGAGGAGCATCGGCACCGGCTCCTCCACCGTCCCCTTCACGGAACCGGTCCTGTCCGGCGACACCCTCGCGCTCGGCGGCGGCCCGCGCGGCGGCGCCGCCCTCGACGTCACCACCGGCCGGATCCTGTGGCAGCCGCAGCGCGGCGCCTGCGAGGACGTCGGCTACGCGGGCGGCGCCCAGCTGGCCACCGTCCGCAGATGCGCCGTCGGCGGCCGGGACCGGTACGAGGTCCAGCTCCTGGACCCCAGGACCGGCCGCCCCAAGTGGACGTACCAGCTCGCCGACGGGGTCCGCGGCGTCCGGGTGCTGTCCACCGACCCGGTCGTCGTCGGCGTCGCCACCGGACAGGACGCGGCGGGCGCGGTCACCGCCGTCGTCCCGATGAGCGCCACCGGCAAGCCCCTGTCCACCATCTCCCTCGACACCGGCGCGTACGACCTCGGCTGCGACGCCGGCCGGACCGACGGCTGCCGGAAGATCGTCGTCGGCAACGGCCGGATCTACCTGTCGGTCCGTCAGCACGCGGAATCCGGCGCGGGCGACGGGATCGTCTCCTTCGGACTCGCCTCCGGACGGCGCGCGGGCCGGCCGGCCGACGGCGCCGGGCAGCCGCTCTTCCCGCTCCGGACGGACGGCGGGAACGTCCTCGCCTACGCGGGCGGTTCGCCCGCCGAGGGCGCGCGCGTCGTCTCCCTCGACCCCCGGTCGATGAAGGCGACCACACTGCTGCGCACCCCGGCCGGAGCCCGGGCCGCGGCCACCCTCCGCGCCATGGGCGTCGGGCTCGGCGGCTCCGAAGTGCGCTACGCCGAGGGCCGGTTGTTCCTCGGCCGGGCCCAGGTCGGAGGGAGCGCGGCGAAGGGCCATCGGCAGTACGCTGCCGTCGCCTTCGCGGCGGGCGGGCGCGCGCACTGATCACAAGCGGGCGTGTGGCGGCCCGCTTTTGCGCTCCCGCACCCCCAATCACCCCTGAAAAGCTGCGATTTCAGCATTCAGTGCCGCTTCTGACCAGTAGGGGGCGCGCAACGTCGAACAAGCGTGTAGCTTCCGGTGGATGAAGGAGGACGGGGAGTCGGGGGGCTCGCCGGTCCGTGGGGGGCCCAGGGGACATGTGCTGCTTCTGGGTCGAACTGGGGGGTTGGCCCGATGGGAGTGCGGCTCATGGTGGTCGACGACCACCGCCTGTTGGCCGAGGCGCTCGCCTCGGCCCTGAAACTGCGCGGACACCGTGTCCTCGCCGCCGCGGCGCCCGCCGCGGGCGCCGCCGAACTGGTCATCTCCCGCGCCCCGGAGGTCTGCCTCCTGGGCACGTCCGCCCCGGCGGAGCCGGGCACCTTCGACCCGGTCGTCCGGATCAAGAAGGAGCGCCCCCAGGTGGCGGTGGTGGTCCTCGGCCCGGTCCCGTCCCCGCGCGGCATCGCGGCGGCGTTCGCCGCGGGCGCCTCCGGCTACGTACGGCACGACGAGCGGATAGAGGGAGTGGAGCGGGCCCTGATGAAGGCGCGGGCGGGCGAGGCGGCCGTGGCCCCCGCGCTGCTCCAGGGCGCGTTCAGCGACCTGCTCAACCCGGTGGCCCAGCCGGACGACGAGGGGCAGCGGCTGCTCCAGATGCTCACCCCGCGCGAGGTGGAGGTGCTGGTCCGGGTCGCCGACGGCGAGGACACCCGGCTGATCGCGGCCGGCATGGGCATCGCCCCGTCCACGGCCCGCACCCACGTGCAGCGCGTCCTCATGAAGCTGGGCGTCGGCTCCCGCCTGGAGGCCGCCGCCCTCGCGGCCCGCACGGGCCTGCTCGACCGGGCGGGTCCGGTGGCCGAACACTCCTCCGCTTCCCACGACCACGGTTCATGAGCTATAGTCGATCTTGCGTTCGGCGCTGCAACTGACAGTGCGGGACAGTGCGTTGGTGGTCCAAGGAAAGACGCCCCGCTTCCTGCGGGGAAATGCAGGTGCAAGGCCTGCCCGGCGCTCCACAGGTGGAAGGCCCGCCCCGTTCTCGACGGGGCGGGCCTTTCGCGTTCCCGCGGGCGCGGGGGCGCGAAGGGGCCGGGCGCGCCGCGTCGTGCGGTGCGCCCGGCCCCTTCCGCTTCACGCCTCGTCGTCGGGCGTCGGCGGGGCCGTCGGGCGGAGCTTGAGCCACACCAGGAAGAACAGGCCCAGGGCGAGCATGCCGAGGCCCGTCCACAGGTTGATGTTGATGTTCTCGGCCTTCTTCAGGTCGGCGTCCGACGCGGTGATGCCCGCGATCGTGACGATCACGCCGTAGACCACGAACAGCCCGCCGATGATGCGGCGGATGTCGAAGAGCCGCGCCGCGGTCGCCGACTTGCTCTCCAGGTCGGAGACTTCGTTGTGCAGATCGGACATGGGGACCGAGCCTCCGATCAGAGGGAGTAGGGGAGGTAGCAGAGCGCCGCGAGGACGACCGCGCCCCAGCCGAGCAGGGCCGGCCTGCGGTACCAGGCGTCGTCGCCCTGGGCGGGCGGCTCCTCCAGGCCGGGGGCCGTCGTGCCGTAGACCAGACCGGCCAGCTCCGCCTCCGGCTTGGGCGCCGTGAACAGGGTGACGACGATCATGACGACCGCGCCCGCGACGAAGCCGACGATCGCCGAGACGAAGTTGGCGCCCTGGTCGGTCGGGATGTCGATGACGCCCTGCTTGTAGATCCAGAAGTAGTTGAGCATCGCGGCGGTGGTGCCCGCGAGCAGGCCCCAGACGCCGGACTTCATGGAGGCGCGCTTCCAGAACATGCCGATGATGAAGACCACGAACATCGGGACGTTGAAGAAGGAGAACAGCGTCTGGAGGTAGCCCATGATGTTCGAGAACGACGACGCGATGAACGCCGTGCCGATCGACAGGACCACACCGATCGCCGTGATGAGCCGGCCGAACCGGAGGTAGTAGCCGTCGGGCTTGTCGGTCTTCACGTACTTGGCCCAGATGTCGTACGTGAACACGGTGTTGAAGGACGACACGTTGGCCGCCATGCCCGCCATGAAGGCGGCCAGCAGACCGGTCACCGCGATGCCGAGCACGCCGTTGGGGAGCAGCTCCTGCATCAGGTACGGGATCGCGTCGTTGTAGGTGAGGTCGGAGCCGCCCGTGCCGATCTTCGGGACGAGGACGGCGGCGACCATGCCCGGGATCATCACCAGGAACACGATGAAGATCTTCGGGAACGCGGCGATGAGCGGGGTGCGCTGGGCGGCGGAGAGGTTCTTCGCGGACAGGGCGCGCTGCACCTCGGCGAAGTTCGTCGTCCAGTAGCCGAAGGAGAGCACGAAGCCCAGGCCGAGGATGATCGTGAGCCAGTTCGCGCCGAGCGGGTTGGCGTCGCCGATGCCGGTGCCGCCCCAGGCGGACAGGAAGTTGTCGCCGTGGCTCGACTTCAGGGAGTCGGTCATGCCGCCCCAGCCGCCGACGCGCTTGAGGCCGATGATGCAGATCGGGATCAGGGCCGCCAGGATCACGAAGAACTGGAGGACCTCGTTGTAGATCGCCGACGACAGGCCGCCGATCGTGATGTACGCGAGGACGAACGCGCCCGCCACCACGATGGCCACCCACTGCGGCCAGCCGAGCAGGGCCTCGACGACGATCGACAGGGCGTAGAGGTTCACGCCCGCGATGAGTATCGCCGCGAAGGCGAACAGGATCGAGCTGAGCAGGTGGGCCGACCTGTCGAACCGCTGGAGCAGGAACTCCGGGACCGAGCGGACCTTCGAGCGGTAGTAGAACGGCATCATGACCAGGCCGAGGAAGACCATGGCGGGGATGGCGCCGATCCAGTACCAGTGCACGACGGCGACGCCGTACTGCGCGCCGGTCGCGGCCATGCCGAGGATCTCGGTCGCGCCCAGGTTGGCGGCGACGAAGGCGAGGCCGGTCACCCATGCGGGCAGGGAACGGCCGGAGAGGAAGAAGTCGAGGCTGGTCTTCACCGAGCGGCGGGCCATGAAGCCGATGCCGAGGACCACGACGAAGTAGATCGCGAGGATCGCGTAGTCGAGGCCGTTGGTGGGCAGCCGTAGCCCTGCCGCGAGCGTGGTTGTGGGGGACAGCATGAGTACTCGCTTCGTTGCGCGAACTGAAACAGTCGGGAACCTACGCCGTTGCGTTCAATAAGTGAACAGTCAATGTGATGTTCTTTGTTGGATTGTGATCGAGAACTCGTCTTCCCCTCCCGCCTCGGCACAACCCTTGACTCATGTGTTGCCTTATGCTTTGTTGTGTTTGGTTCTGTTTGTTTGTTGGTGCGATGAGGAGCATCGGACGTGAAGAAGACGTCGACCCGGCTCGCCGACGGTCGTGAACTGATCTATTACGACGCGCGGGACGACCTGGTGCGCGACGCCGTGGACCGGCGCCCCCTCGACCCCACGGTCACCACCTCCGAGATCCGCCACGACCCGCTCCTCGGCGACGCGGTCGCCGTCGCCTCGCACCGCCAGGGCCGCACCTACCACCCGCCGGCCGACGAGTGCCCGCTGTGCCCCTCCGCGGGCGAGCGGCTCTCCGAGATCCCCGACTCCGCCTACGACGTCGTGGTCTTCGAGAACCGCTTCCCCTCGCTCGCCGGGGACGCCGGCCGCTGCGAGGTGGTCTGCTTCACCTCCGACCACGACAAGTCCTTCGCCGACCTCGACGAGGAGCAGGCCGGGCTCGTCCTGGAGGCGTGGACCGACCGCACGGCGGAGCTGTCCCATCTCGACTCCGTCGAACAGGTCTTCTGTTTCGAGAACCGCGGGGCCGAGATCGGCGTCACCCTCGGCCATCCGCACGGCCAGATCTACGGCTACCCCTTCACCACCCCGCGCACCGCGCTGATGCTGCGCTCCGCCGCCCGGCACAAGGAGGGGACCGGCGGGCGCAACCTCTTCGACGACACGCTGGCGCGGGAGATCGAGGACGGCGCCCGGATCGTCCTGGAGGGCGAGCACTGGGTGGCCTTCGTGCCGTACGCCGCCCACTGGCCCTATGAGGTGCACCTCTACCCCAGGCGCCGGGTCCCGGACCTGCTCGCGCTGGACGACGCGGCGCGCGCGGAGTTCCCCCGGATGTATCTGGAGCTGCTGCGGCGCTTCGACCGGATCTTCGGCGCGGACCAGCCGGTGACGCCGTACATCGCCGCCTGGCACCAGGCGCCGTTCGGACCGCTGGACGAGTTCGACGGCATCACCCGGGACGACTTCGCGCTGCACCTGGAGCTTTTCACCATCCGCCGCACTTCCGGCAAGCTGAAGTTCCTCGCGGGCTCCGAGTCCGGCATGAGCGTGTTCATCAACGACGTGCCGCCGGAGACCGCGGCCGAGCGACTGCGAGAGGTAGCGAGCAAGTAATGGGCAAGGCCGATTCTCGGAAGTACATGGTCACGGGCGGCGCGGGGTACGTCGGCGGCGTCGTCGCGCAGCACCTCCTGGAGGCGGGCCACGCCGTCACCGTCCTCGACAACCTCTCCACCGGCTTCCGCGAAGGCGTCCCCGCCGGGGCGGACTTCGTCGAGGGCGACATCCGCGACGCCGCCAAGTGGCTCGACGCCTCCTACGACGCCGTGCTGCACTTCGCCGCCTTCTCCCAGGTCGGCGAGTCCGTCGTGAAGCCCGAGAAGTACTGGGACAACAACGTCGGCGGGACGATGGCCCTGCTCGCCGCGATGCGCGCCGCCGGGGTGCGCACGCTCGTCTTCTCCTCCACCGCCGCCACCTACGGCGAGCCGGTCGGCACCCCGATCACCGAGACCGACCCGACCGCCCCCACCTCCCCCTACGGCGCCTCCAAGCTCGCCGTCGACCACATGATCAGCGGCGAGGCGGCGGCGCACGGCCTGGCGGCCGTCTCCCTGCGCTACTTCAACGTGGCGGGCGCGTACGGCGACCACGGCGAGCGGCACGACCCCGAGTCGCACCTCATCCCGCTCGTCCTCCAGGTCGCCCAGGGCCGCCGCGAGGCCATCTCGGTCTTCGGCGACGACTACCCCACCCCCGACGGCACCTGCGTGCGCGACTACATCCACGTCGCGGACCTCGCCGAGGCCCACCTGCTGGCCGTCGATGCCGCCCGCCCCGCCGAGCACCTGATCTGCAACCTCGGCAACGGCAACGGCTTCTCGGTCCGCGAGGTCATCGAGACCGTCCGCGCCGTCACGGGCCACCCGATCCCCGAGACCGTCGCCCCGCGCCGCGGCGGCGACCCCGCGGTCCTGGTCGCCTCCGCGGCCACCGCGCGCGAGCGCCTCGGCTGGAACCCGACCCGCGCGGACCTCGCGGGAATCGTCGCCGACGCCTGGGCGTTCGCCCAGGCGCGCCAGCAGGAGAAGTAGGGGGCCCCGACCCATGTCCATCGCCGCGCAGTTCAGTGATCTGTACGGGTACGAGCCCGCCGGGGTGTGGGCGGCCCCGGGCCGCGTGAACCTCATCGGGGAGTACACCGACTTCAACGAGGGCTTCGTGCTGCCCCTCGCCCTGCCGCACACCGCGGTGGCGGCCGTGGCGCGGCGCGACGACGGGGTGCTGCGGCTGCACTCCGCCGACATCGACGCCCCCGTCGCCGAACTGCGCGTCGACGAGCTGACCCCGCTCAGCAGGTACGGGCAGGGCGGCTGGGCCGCCTACCCGGCCGGCGTGGTCTGGGCGCTGCGCGCGGCCGGCCACCTCGTCACCGGCGCCGACCTGCACCTCGCCTCCACCGTGCCCACCGGGGCGGGGCTGTCCTCCTCCGCGGCCCTGGAGGTCGTGACGGCGTACGCGCTCAACGACCTGTTCGGCTTCGGGCTCGGCACGCAGGAGCTGGCCGTCCTTGCGCAGCGCGCCGAGAACCGGTTCGTCGGCGTGCCGTGCGGGGTCATGGACCAGATGGCGTCGGCCTGCGCCGAGGAGGGCCACGCGCTGCACCTCGACTGCCGCGACCTGTCGGTCCGGCAGGTGCCGTTCGACCTGGCCGCCGAGGGGCTGCGCCTGCTCGTCGTGGACACCCGCGTCAAGCACGAACTGGGCGACGGGGCGTACGCGGAGCGGCGGGCGGGCTGCGAGGAGGGCGCCCGGCTGCTCGGCGTGTCCCACCTGCGCGACGTCCCGTTCGCCGGGCTCGACGACGCCATCGGCACGCTGGAGCGGGCCGGGGCCGACGAGAAGGTCGTCCGCTACGTCCGGCACATCGTCACCGACGACCACCGGGTGGAGCGGGTCATCGACCTGCTCGCCGCCGGGGACGTCCGCGGCATCGGGCCCGTGCTCGACGAGGGGCACGTCTCGCTCCGCGACGACCTGCGGATCTCCTGCCCGGAGCTGGACCTGGTCGTCGCCACGGCCGTGCGGGCCGGTGCGGTCGGGGCCCGGATGACCGGCGGCGGATTCGGCGGGTCGGCCGTGGTGCTGGTCGAGACCGGGGACGCCGACACGGTGACCAAGGCGGTGCTCGCCGCCTTCACTGACGCCGGGTACACCGCGCCCCGGGTCTTCCCGGCCGTGCCGTCGGCGGGCGCCCGCCGGCTGGCCTGAGGCGGCCGGCGAAGGGGCTCAGCCCAGCCGCTTCGTCAGGGTGAATTCCTTGATCCCCGGCGGATAGTCGGGGATCACCGCCACCACCTCGTAGCCGTGCTGGCGATAGAAACCCGGAGCCTGGAAATCCCAGGTCTCCACGCGGGAATTGGCGCATCCGTGCTGTTCGGCCGCGCGGTTCTCGGCCTCCGTCAGCAGCCGGGAACCGAGTCCCGCGCCGCGGTGCCGGTCCGCGACCCACAACTGGTCGACGTGCAGCCAGGTCGCCCACACGTGCCCGTCGAGACCCCCCGCCAGAGAACCGTCCGAGGCGTCGAACGCCCATATCTGCAAGGGGAGTTCGCGCTCGGCGGGGTGCCGCGCAGGGCGCGGATCGCCGGGGAGGCCGCGGTGTTGGCGTCCCTCAGCAGCGAGCGGAGCAGAAGTCCGCGCTCTTTATCGACTTCTGTCTCAAAGTGAAACATGTGCCCCACGATAAACGCGCTGGACAGTCGCCTGTCGGTCAACTGCGGACCAGTTCTGTGAATTGCCTTCCCCTCGGGGCCCGCAGCCCTACTCTGAGGACAGCACCGGTGGGGGCCGGTGTTGATCAGGGGGCGAGACAGCCGGGTACGACGCCCGGAGCGGGGGTAGCGGTTTCAGCGCGGCGGCGGCCGTGCGGCTGCGGTGACCCGAAGCTCCGGGCGCCGTACCTGCGTTGGTCATCCTCCGACCAGTGGGGGTATCTAGTGGTACGAATTCGGGTTCTGGTCGTCGACGACCATCGCATCTTCGCCGAGTCCCTCGCCGCGGCGCTCGCCGCCGAGCCGGATGTCGACGTGTCGGCCGCGGGCAGCGGGCCCGCCGCGCTGCGCTCGCTGGAGCGGGCGGCCGCCGAGGGGCGCAGATTCGATGTGCTGCTCGTCGACGCCGACCTGGGCGCGGCGTCCTTCCAGGGCATGCGCCCGCCGACCGTGGTCCCCGAGGGCGGTGCGCAGGACGGGCTGGTGGACGGCATCTCGCTGGTCGCGGGCGTCCGTTCCGGGCAGCCCGCGGTGCGCACGGTGGTGCTCGCCGAGCGGGACGATCCGCGGCGGGCGGCGCTCGCGTTGCAGGCCGGGGCCTCGGGGTGGGTCGCCAAGGACTGCTCCCTGTCGCGGCTGCTCAATGTCATACGGGGGGTGCTGCGTGACGAGACGCATCTGCCTCCGGCGCTGCTCACCGGGGTGTTGCGGGAGCTGACCGCGGCCCGTAAGCACCGCACCGAGTCGGAGCGGCTGGTGGAGTCGCTGACGCCCCGGGAGCGGGAGGTTCTGCGGTGCATGGTCGCCGGGCTCGGCCGCAAGGCCGTCGCCGAGCGGCTGTTCCTGTCGCCGCACACCGTCCGGACCCATATGCAGAACGTGCTGGGCAAGCTCGGGGTCCACTCCACCCTCGCCGCCGTGGCGCTGGCCCGCCGCGCGGGCGTCGGCCCCGCCGACCTGGAGGCCGCCAGCTGAGCCCCGGGGACCTGCACACCACCGTCCCCGCCAACGACTGATTGCAGGGTCCCCCGCGCCCCTGGGCCGCCTTTCACGCGCGCCCTCGTTGCGGCTGGTCGCGCTCTTGGGTGGTTGGTCGGGCGCGCCACCGTCGTGGCTGGTCGCGCAGTTCCCCGCGCCCCTGAGGCATGCGCTGACGCGCAGCCTCCCCCTGAGGCTGCGCTTCGCGCGCCTCTCCCCGGGGGCGGGGGCGTGCGCCTCTCCCGATGAGATGGCGCACGCAGTGCGCATCTCAGGGGCGCGGGGAACTGCGCGACCAGCCACGACGGTGGCGCGGACGAGATGCGACCTGGGGGCGCGGGGAACTGCGCGAGAAGAGGCCACCGGGCCGCGGACGAAGCGCTACCCAGGGGCGCGGGGAACTGCGCGAGAAGTGGCCGCCGGGCCGCGGACGAGATGCGGCCCAGAAGCGCGGGGAACTGCGCCACCCCCACCGGCCCGCGGGCGGAGAGGTGTTTCGGGGGTCAGCCCGGGATGTTGTCGAAGGGGGCCGTCAACTGGCGGAGCAGCGATGCCAGTTCGGCCCGGTCCCCTCGGGAGAGCTCGGCGAGGATGGCCCGCTCCTGATCGAGCAGCCCGGCGAGCGCCTGATCGGCCCGGTCCTGCCCCTCACCGGTGAGCCGCACCAGCACCCCGCGCCGGTCACTGGGATCGGGCAGCCGCTCGACCAGCCCCTTCTTGGTGAGCCGGTCGATGCGATTGGTCATCGTGCCCGACGTCACCAGCGTCTGCGTGAGCAGCTGCCCGGGGGAGAGCTGATACGGCGCCCCGGCCCGCCGCAGCGAGGTCAGGACGTCGAACTCCCACGGCTCCAGCTGATGCTCGGCGAAGGCCAGCCGGCGCGCCCGGTCGAGATGGCGCGCAAGCCTGCTGACCCGACTGAGCACCTCCAGGGGCTCCACGTCGAGGTCGGGGCGCTCCCGGCGCCACGCTGCGACCAGACGGTCGACCTCGTCCTCCATGACGATCAGTGTAGGGGGTGTGTCGACATGAAGTCTCTTGAAGTCGAGTGTCTTGACATCAAGAGATTCGCGGAGGGAGCCTGGACGCCATGACGATCAGCTCACCCACCTGGGACCCGCAGCAGTACCTCCGCCACGCGGACCACCGCGCCCGCCCCTTCGCGGACCTCCTCGCCCGGATCCCGGAACCGCCCCGCACCCCGCCCCGGATCGCGGATCTGGGCTGCGGCCCGGGCGGACTCACCACCCTGCTCGCGGCCCGCTGGCCGGACGCCTTCGTCACCGGCTACGACAACTCGCCGCAGATGCTCGCCCGCGCCGAGGAGCACGCGGGCCGCACGTCCGGCGGCGGCCGGATCGGCTTCGCGCCCGCCGACGTCCGGCACTGGGCGCCCACGGAGACGTATGACCTGATCGCCTCGAACGCGACGCTGCAATGGGTCCCCGGCCACGTCGACGCCTTCCCGCGCTGGCTCGACGCGCTCGCCCCCGGCGGCACCCTCGCCTTCCAGGTGCCCGGCAACTTCGACGCCCCCAGCCACGCCCTGATGCGGGAGCTGGCCGGCTCCGCCCGCTGGAGGGACCGGCTGGACGGGGTGCTGCGGCACGGCGACGCGGTCCTCGACCCCGCCGGCTACCTGGAGCGGCTCGCCGGGCTCGGCTGCGCGGTGGACGCCTGGGAGACCACGTACCTGCACCTGCTGGAGGGCGCGGACCCGGTGCTCGACTGGGTGAAGGGGACCGGGCTGCGCCCCGTCCTCACCGCGCTCGCCGACGACCCGGCGGAGCGCGACGCGTTCGTCGCCGCCTACCGCGACCTGCTGCGGGCGGCCTACCCGGCGACCTCGTACGGCACCGTGCTGCCGTTCCGCCGGATCTTCGCGGTGGCGGTGAAGCCCGGGTGACCGTCGCCCCCGGCGCCGTCGGCCGCCACCCGGAAGCCCGTGTGGCCCGTCGACGCGTCCGGGGTGTTGGACGTCCGCGCCGAGCAGCGGTAGCGGTTGCAGTACGAGGCGTGGCACAGGTGGGAGCCGCCGCGCAGGGCCCGGGCGGGCGAGCCGGGCGCGAACCGGTCGGCGGTCCACTCCCAGACGTTGCCGACCGCGTGGTGCAGCCCGTAGCCGTTGGGGGCCAGGGAGTGCACGGGGGCGGTGCCGACCGGGGCCGTGGGGCCGTCGGGGAACGTGCCGCGGAAGATCACCGCGCGGTCCGGGGTGGGCGGCTCGTCGCCCCAGGGGTGGCGGGCCTGGTCGAGGCCGCCGCGGGCGGCGTGCTCCCACTCCGCCTCGGTGGGCAGCCGGGTCCCCGACCAGGCGCAGTACGCCAGCGCGTCGTGCCAGGAGACATGGGTGACGGGGTGGTCCAGGCGGTCGTCCGAGGACGATCCGGGGCCTTCGGGCGCGCGGTGCCAGGCGCCCGGCACCGCGAGCCACCAGTCGGCGCCGGGCACGGCCTCCGCCCGCTCCCGGGCCGCGGCGGTGACGCTGCCGCGGAAGACGAACGAGTAGCCGAAGCGCTCGGCATCGGTGCGGTGGCCGGTGGCGTCGGCGAAGGCGCGGAACTCGGCGTGGCTGACGGCCGTGGCCGCGATGCGGAACGGCGCCACCTCGACCGTGCGCACCGGCCCCTCGCCGTCGTCGGGGAACGCGTCGGCGTCCCGGGTGCCCATCCGGAAGGCGCCGCCGGGGAGGGACAGGAGCGGCGCGAAGGCGCCGCCCGGCCGCTCCCCGGGGGCGTGGCCGCCGTGCTGCTCCCCGGCGCCGCGGGCGGGCGGCGGCAGGGTGGTCGGGCCCGGCGCGGCGGAGCGGTCGGGGGCGCAGCAGCGGCGGCTCATCGGGGGTCCTCTCGGTGGTGTCGTCGGGCGTGCGGCGGGGGGTGCGCCGGTGCCGTCAGGCGGTGCGGTCCGCGGCCAGGGCCGCCGCGAGCCCCGGCACCCCGAGGGCCTTCTCCTGCGCGGGCGTCGCCTGGTAGAGGCTGTTGCTGAGCTGGTAGGGGTCCGCCTGGAGGTCGTAGTACTCGCGGAACCCGACCTGTCCGGTGCCGGTCACCGTGCCCGAGGCGTCGGTGTGCAGGTCGTAGTACTCGGTGTACTGGCGGTCCTTGGAGACGTACGACGACCAGGTCTTCTGGCCCGCCCCCGTGCCCTGCTTCCACCACTCGATGAGCAGGTGGTCGCGGGAGTAGCCGCTGAGCAGCGAGCGGCCGTCGTGCGGGGTGTCCGGGGTGATGCCGGCCGCGTCGAGGACGGTGGGCGCGATGTCGATGTTCGCCACGATGCGGTTGTCGGTGGTGCCGCCGCCGAGCCCGCCGCCGGGCCAGGAGAGGTAGAACGGCACCTCGTGGGCGGGCCGGTAGGGCACGCCCTTGCCGGTCAGGCCGTGGTCGGCCCAGTTGAAGCCGTTGTCGCCGATGTAGATGACCAGGGTGTTGTCGAGCTGCCCGAGCGCGGCCAGCTTGTCGTGGAACGCCTGGACCGCGTCGTCCACCGAGCGCAGGGTGCGCAGCTGCTCGGCGCGCACCCGGCGGCCGTCGGCCAGGGTCTGGGTGGCGTTGCGGACGTAGGGGGGCTTGTCGCTGCGGTCGTCCTCGGGCACCGAGGGGCGCCCGTCCCAGGCGGGCACGTCGGTCCCGGCGTACTTGGGCTCGGGGGTGCGCGGGCCGTGCGAGGCGTAGGGGGTGACGTAGGCGAACCAGGGGCGGTCGTCGGTGCGGGCCTTCTCCAGAAAGGCGAGGGTGCGGTTCCTGACCACGGTCGTGGTGTAGCCGTCGATCGTCTGCACGGTCCCGTTCACGTTGAACGTGCCGTCCACGTACGAGGGTCTGAGCAGGGCGAAGTCCTCGAAGTGCGGCGGGTTGTCGGCGACGTTCCAGGAGTTGAGGTACTTGCCGAACAGGCCCGTGCGGTAGCCGGCCTGCGCCAGGTACCGCTGGAGGGTGGTGTGCTGGTCGAGCGCGTGCGAGGCGCCGTTGTTGCGGACGCCGTGGTTGTGGGCGAAGCGGCCGGAGAAGACCGAGGAGCGCGACGGCGCGCACAGCGGGGTGGTGACGTGGCCGTTGGTGAAGCGCACGCCCTGGCCGGTCAGCCAGGAGACGGTCTTCGGGGTGGCCCACTCCGTCTGCTTGGGCTGGTCGTCGGTGACGATCAGCAGCACGTTCGGCCGGGCGGCGGCGCGGGCGGGGGAGGCGGCGAGCGCGGGCAGGGTGGCGCCGGCGGCGACGGCCGCCGCGGTGCCGAGGAGGCCGCGGCGGGTGGGACCGGATGCACTGCCGGACGTGCTGGAGGTGCTCATGACAAACTAACCCTCTCGTCTGCGTGCGGGGCGGTACGAGAACGCTAAGGGCGGGCCCGGGCCGGATCCATGCACGCGGCGCGAAGGGTTTGTTGCCGCTTCGTTGCCGGGGCGCGGGGCCCCCGCGCCCCGGCCGGGGCTCAGCTCTTGCGGTGCCCTATCAGGCGGGGCTTCGGCTCCAGGCCGTCCAGACCGTGCCAGGCCAGGTTCACCAGATGGGCCGCGACCTCCGCCTTCTTCGGCTTGCGGGCGTCCAGCCACCACTGACCGGTCAGCGCCACCATGCCCACCAGCGCCTGCGCGTACATCGGCGCCAGCTTCGGATCGAAGCCCCGGGCCTTGAACTCGCGGCCCAGGATGTCCTCCACCTGCGTGGCGATGTCGGAGATCAGCGACGCGAAGGAACCCGTCGACTGCGGGATCGGGGAGTCGCGCACCAGGATGCGGAAACCGTCCGTGTACTCCTCGATGTAGTCCAGGAGCGCGAACGCCGCCTGCTCGCACAGCTCCCGCGGATGCCCCGCCGTCAGCGAACCGGTCACCATGTCGAGGAGCTGGCGCATCTCGCGGTCCACCACGACCGCGTACAGGCCCTCCTTGCCGCCGAAGTGCTCGTACACCACCGGCTTGGAGACCCCGGCCTTCGCCGCGATCTCCTCCACCGACGTGCCCTCGAACCCCTTCGCGGCGAAGACGGTGCGGCCGATCTCCAGCAACTGCTGCCGACGCTCCGCCCCCGTCATCCGCGTACGGCGCGCACGCCGTGGCTTCTCGGGCCGGTCACTGCTCGGGGTGCTTGAGTCGGTCGCCACGTCATCCATCATGCCGTGCCGGGGTCACGCCGCGTCGGCGGCATCGACCTTGCGGCGCGCGGCGATCCGGTCCTTCGACGGCCACCGCACGTCGTACGCCCAGCCCGCCCGCTCGAACCAGCGGATCAGCCGCGCCGAGGAGTCGACCTGCCCGCGCATCACCCCGTGCCGCGCCGACGTCGGGTCCGCGTGGTGCAGGTTGTGCCAGGACTCGCCGCAGGACAGCACGGCCAGCCACCACACGTTCCCCGACCGGTCCCGGGACTTGAAGGGACGCTTGCCGACCGCGTGGCAGATCGAGTTGATCGACCAGGTCACGTGGTGCAGCAGCGCCACCCGCACCAGCGAGCCCCAGAAGAACGCCGTGAACGCGCCCCACCACGACATCGTCACCAGCCCGCCGATCAGCGGCGGCAGGAACAGCGAGACGAGCGTCCACATCACGAACTGGCGCGAGATCGCCCGGATCGCCGGATCCTTCACCAGGTCGGGCGCGTACTTCTCCTGCGGCGTCTGCTCCTCGTCGAACATCCAGCCGATGTGCGCCCACCACAGGCCCTTCATCAGGGCCGGCAGCGTCTCCCCGAACCGCCACGGCGAGTGCGGGTCGCCCTCCGCGTCGGAGAACCTGTGGTGCTTGCGGTGATCGGCGACCCAGCGGACCAGCGGGCCCTCCACCGCGAGCGAGCCCATGACCGCCAGCGCGATCCGCAGCGGCCGCTTCGCCTTGAAGGAACCGTGCGTGAAGTACCGGTGGAAACCGATCGTGATGCCGTGACAGCCGATGTAGTAGAAGAGCACCAGCAGGCCCAGATCCAGCCAGCTGACACCCCAGCCCCAGGTCAGCGGCACCGCCGCGACCAGGGCCAGGAACGGCACGATGATGAACAGGAGCAGCGTGATCTGCTCCAGGGAGCGTTTCTGCTCACCGCCCAGCGTCGCCGACGGCGGCGCGGCGGCACCGGCGGCGCCGGCGGACGTCTGACGGGGGGCGTCGTCGATCACATCGGAACTTGTGGCCATGGGGCGTCCCTGAGGGTCGAAGGGTGAGATGAATCGTCGAGGGGTGAGATAAATCAAGGATTGAGACGGTCCTGGGCGGGTCAGGAGATCCTCCGGGCTCCCACGGAGTCCGTGGGGGCACCGGGACCGCCGACGGCGCGGCGACGCCATGCCTACGGTTGCGTAACCTACGGCACCGTAAGTATGGCAGCGCGCCACCGGACGGCACGAGGCCCCGGCCCGCGCCCGGCGCACGGGCACATATCCTGGGGAACGGTCGGACAGCGCGGTCCGCTTCGAATCTCCACCCCGGACTAGTACCCGGTTCAGGGGATCCTTCCCTCCAGACGTGCTTCACCACTGCAAGGAGCCGCACCTGTGAGCAGTGCCGACGATCAGACGACTGCGACGAGCACCAGTCCCGAGCTGCGCGCCGACATCCGCCGCCTCGGAGATCTGCTGGGCGAGACGCTCGTCCGCCAGGAGGGGCCCGAGCTCCTCGACCTCGTCGAGAAGGTCCGCCGCCTGACGCGTGAGGACGGCGAGGCCGCCGCCGAGCTGCTGCGCGGAACGGAACTGGAGACCGCGGCCAAGCTGGTCCGCGCCTTCTCCACCTACTTCCACCTGGCCAACGTAACGGAGCAGGTGCACCGCGGCCGTGAGCTGCGCGCCAAGCGCGCCGCCGAGGGCGGCCTGCTCGCCCGGACCGCGGACCGCCTCAAGGACGCCGACCCGGACCACCTGCGCGCCACCGTGCAGAACCTGAACGTGCGCCCGGTCTTCACCGCCCACCCGACCGAGGCCGCCCGGCGCAGCGTCCTCAACAAGCTCCGCCGGATCGCCGAGCTCCTGGAGACCCCCGTCCTGGAGACCGACCGCCGCCGCTACGACACCCGGCTCGCCGAGAACATCGACCTGGTGTGGCAGACCGACGAACTGCGCGTGGTCCGCCCCGAGGTCACCGACGAGTCGCGCAACGCGATCTACTACCTCGACGAACTGCACGCCGGCGCCGTCGGCGACGTCCTGGAGGACCTCACCGCCGAGCTGGAGCGCGTCGGCGTCACCCTGCCCGAGCAGACCCGCCCGCTCACCTTCGGCACCTGGATCGGCGGCGACCGCGACGGCAACCCGAACGTGACCCCGCAGGTCACCTGGGACGTCCTGATCCTCCAGCACGAGCACGGCATCAACGACGCGCTCGACATGATCGACGAGCTGCGCGGCTTCCTCTCCAACTCCATCCGCTACACCGGCGCCACCGAGGAGCTGCTGACCTCGCTCCAGGCCGACCTGGAGCGGCTCCCCGAGATCAGCCCCCGCTACAAGCGGCTCAACGCCGAGGAGCCCTACCGGCTCAAGGCCACCGCGATCCGCCAGAAGCTGGAGAACACCAAGGAGCGCCTGGCACGCAACACCCCGCACGTCGACGGCCGCGACTACCTGGGCACCGCCGAGCTGCTGCACGACCTCACCCTCATCCAGACCTCGCTGCGCGAGCACCGCGGCGGCCTCTTCGCCGAGGGCCGGATGAACCGCACCATCCGCACCCTCTCCGCGTTCGGCCTCCAGCTCGCCACCATGGACGTCCGCGAACACGCCGACGCCCACCACCACGCCCTCGGCCAGCTCTTCGACCGGCTCGGCGAGGAGTCCTGGCGCTACGCCGACATGCCCCGCGACTACCGCGGCAAGCTGCTCGCCAAGGAACTGCGCTCGCGCCGCCCGCTCGCCCCCACCCCGGCGCCGCTGGACGCCGCGGGCGAGAAGACCCTCGGCGTCTTCCACACCGTCAAGCGCGCCCTCGACGTCTTCGGCCCCGAGGTCATCGAGTCCTACATCATCTCGATGTGCCAGGGCGCCGACGACGTCTTCGCCGCCGCCGTCCTCGCCCGCGAAGCCGGACTCGTCGACCTGCACGCCGGCTGGACCAAGATCGGCATCGTGCCGCTCCTGGAGACCACCGACGAGCTGAAGGCCGCCGACACCATCCTGGAGGACATGCTCTCCGACCCGTCCTACCGGCGCCTGGTCGCGCTCAACGGGGACGTGCAGGAGGTCATGCTCGGCTACTCCGACTCCTCCAAGTTCGGCGGCATCACCACCTCCCAGTGGGAGATCCACCGCGCCCAGCGCCGGCTGCGCGACGTCGCCCACCGCTACGGCGTGCGGCTGCGCCTCTTCCACGGCCGCGGCGGCACCGTCGGCCGCGGCGGCGGCCCCTCCCACGACGCGATCCTCGCCCAGCCCTGGGGCACCCTGGAGGGCGAGATCAAGGTCACCGAGCAGGGCGAGGTCATCTCCGACAAGTACCTCGTACCGTCGCTGGCCCGCGAGAACCTCGAACTGACCGTCGCCGCCACCCTCCAGGCCTCCGCGCTGCACACCGCGCCCCGCCAGTCCGACGAGGCCCTGGCCCGCTGGGACGCGGCCATGGACGTGGTCAGCGACGCGGCGCACGCGGCGTACCGCGGACTCGTCGAGGACCCCGACCTGTCCCCGTACTTCCTCGCGTCGACCCCCGTCGACCAGCTCGCCGACCTGCACCTCGGCTCCCGGCCCTCCCGCCGCCCCGGCTCCGACGCCTCGCTCGACGGCCTGCGCGCCATCCCGTGGGTGTTCGGCTGGACCCAGTCCCGGCAGATCGTGCCCGGCTGGTTCGGCGTCGGCTCCGGCCTCAAGGCACTGCGCGAGGCCGGCCTGGACACCGTCCTCGACGAGATGAACGAGCACTGGCACTTCTTCCGCAACTTCATCTCCAACGTCGAGATGACGCTCGCGAAGACGGACCTGCGGATCGCCCGGCACTACGTCGACACCCTCGTCCCCGACCACCTCAAGCACGTCTTCGACGCCATCGAGGCCGAGCACGCGCTGACCGTGGCCGAGGTCCTGCGGATCACCGGCGGCGCCGAACTCCTCGACACCCAGCCCGTGCTGAAGCAGACGTTCGCCATCCGCGACGCCTACCTCGACCCGATCTCCTACCTCCAGGTCGCCCTGCTCAAGCGGCAGCGCGAGGCCGCCGCGGCGGGCGACGAGCCGGACCCCACGCTGGCCCGCGCCCTGCTGCTCACCGTCAACGGTGTCGCGGCCGGCCTGCGCAACACCGGCTGATCCGGAAGCCCGGGTCCGCAAGCACACTTCTCCAGAAGCCCGGGACTAGAAAGTCAGGGCGGCCCAGGCCGCCGACAGCAGCAGCGTCCCGGCGCCTCCCGTGATCCACGCGAGGCGCCGGTGGCGCATCCCGCCCGCGATCACCACACAGGCGAGCAGCAGCGCACCGCCCAGCGGGATCCACGCCTTGAAGAACCCGGCCGGACCGGTCCGGACCGCCTGCGCCGAACCCGGCTTGATCACCACGGGCAACCGGACGCCCTTCCTCTCGCCGACCGACCGGCTCATCGTCACCCTCGGCGTCCGCACCGGCCCCTCGGCCGACGGCTCGAAGGCCCCGGCGCACGTGCCGCCCGAGCACCGGGCCACCACCAGATGACCGTGCTCGCGCCCGGTCTGGAGCATCACGTGCTGGGCCGTCCCCCAGGACGCCCAGAACCCCGCGATCAGCAGGAGCAGGGCGAGAGCCGCCGACACGACCTGGCGCGAGAGGGACACCGCTGAAGCCATGGCCGGGATCCTTGGCCATGGAAGGCCCGCCGGTCAACTGCCGCGGCGGCCATGTCCGTACAGGTCAGGAGTTGTACGACGACTGCGCGCGCTCCAGGCCCTCGGTGACGAGCGCCTCGACCGCGTCGGCCGCCCGGTCCACGAAGTAGTCCAGCTCCTTGCGCTCCGTCGACGAGAAGTCCTTCAGGACGAAGTCCGCGACCTGCATCCGGCCCGGCGGCCGGCCGATCCCGAACCGCACCCGGTGGTAGTCGGGGCCCATCGCCTTCGTCATCGACTTGAGCCCGTTGTGCCCGTTGTCGCCACCGCCCAGCTTGAGCCGCAGCACGCCGTAGTCGATGTCCAGCTCGTCGTGGACCGCCACGATCCGCTCCGTCGGCACCTTGTAGAAGTCGCGCAGCGCCGTCACCGGACCGCCCGACACGTTCATGTACGACATCGGCTTGGCGAGGATCACCCGGCGGTTCGCGGGACCGGGCGGGCCGATCCGCCCCTCCACGACCTGCGCCTGGCCCTTGGTCGCCCGCTTGAACCTGGCGCCCATGCGCCGCGCGAGCAGGTCGGCCACCATGAAACCGACGTTGTGCCGGTTCATCGCGTACTCGGGACCGGGATTGCCCAGCCCGGCGATGAGCCAGGGAGCGTTCTCGTCGGACATGAGCCTTCTTTCGGTGTCACGGAGACGGTCGGACCGAGCAGAACGGGGTGGCGGGCCGAGCCCACCACCCCGTACGGAGCGTCGAAGAACCTAGACGGCTCAGGCCTCCGCGGCGGCCTCGTCGTCCTCGGCGCCCTCGGCCGGGGCCTCCTCGGCCTGCGCGGCCAGGACCTGGACGACGACCGCGTCCTCGTCGACGGCCAGCGTGGTGCCCTTGGGCAGCTCGACGTCCTTGGCGAGGACGGAGTCACCGGCGTCCAGGCCGGCCACGGACAGGGTGACCGACTCGGGGATGTGCGTGGCCTCGGTCTCGACGGCCAGCGTGTTCAGGACGTGCTCCAGCAGGTTCGCACCCGGGGCCAGCTCGCCCTCGATGACGATGGGGAGCTCGACGGTGACCTTCTCGCCGCGCTTCACGAGGAGCAGGTCGACGTGCTCCAGGAAGCCCTTCAGCGGGTCGCGCTGCACGGCCTTCGGGATCGCCAGCTCGTTCTTGCCGTCGATGTCCAGGGACAGCAGGACGTTCGGGGTACGCAGGGCGAGCAGCAGCTCGTGGCCCGGCAGCGTGATGTGGACCGGGTCGGCACCGTGACCGTAGACCACGGCGGGAACCTTGTTCTCACGGCGGATGCGGCGGGCGGCACCCTTGCCGAACTCCGAACGGGACTCGGCGGCGAGCTTGACCTCGGACATGTGCTCTCAACTCCTCGTAGAACTCTCGGGGGAAAGGTCACCCGGCCACGAACGGCCTGCTACGAAGAGCGCGTCGATAACGGACCGCCGCACGCAGACGCGTACGGCCTCCCTCGCCGAGCAACTGTGACAGATTACCCGGCGGGAAGGCCGTACCCAAATGGATCTTCTACGAGGTGCCGGGGCCGATCAGGCTTCGCCCTCGAAGAGGCTGGTGACCGAGCCGTCCTCGAAGACCTCGCGCACCGCGGAGGCGATCGTCGGGGCGATCGACAGGACCGTGATCTTGTCGAGCTCCAGCTCGTTCGGCGTCGGCAGCGTGTTCGTGAAGACGAACTCGCTCACCTTCGAGTTCTTCAGCCGGTCCGCGGCCGGACCCGACAGCACGCCGTGCGTCGCCGTCACGATGACGTCCTCGGCGCCGTGCGCGAACAGGGCGTCGGCGGCGGCGCAGATCGTGCCACCCGTGTCGATCATGTCGTCGACCAGGACACAGACCCGGCCCTTCACGTCACCGACGACCTCGTGCACGGTCACCTGGTTGGCGACGTCCTTGTCGCGGCGCTTGTGCACGATCGCCAGCGGCGCGCCCAGACGGTCGCACCAGCGGTCGGCGACCCGCACCCGGCCGGCGTCGGGGGAGACCACCGTCAGCTTGTCGCGGTCGACCTTCGCCCCCACGTAGTCCGCGAGGATCGGCAGCGCGAACAGGTGGTCCACCGGGCCGTCGAAGAAGCCCTGGATCTGGTCCGTGTGCAGGTCGATCGTCAGGATCCGGTGCGCGCCCGCCGTCTTCAGCAGGTCCGCGATCAGACGCGCCGAGATCGGTTCACGCCCGCGGTGCTTCTTGTCCTGCCGCGCGTAACCGTAGAACGGCACGATGACGGTGATGGAGCGGGCCGACGCACGCTTCAGCGCGTCGATCATGATCAACTGCTCCATGATCCACTTATTGATCGGAGCCGTGTGGCTCTGGATCAGGAAGCAGTCGGCGCCACGAGCGGACTCCTGGTAGCGGACGTAGATCTCACCGTTGGCGAAATCGAACGCCTTGGTCGGGACGATCCCGACACCGAGCTGGTGCGCGACCTCCTCGGCGAGCTCAGGGTGGGCGCGGCCGGAGAAGAGCATGAGCTTCTTCTCGCCGGTCGTCTTGATCCCGGTCACAGCACTAGTCTCCTCAGACGAGTTCGTCCGCCGCAGCTGCCCGCGCGTCCCTATAGCAGCGAGCCAGGCGAATCGTGTGCACCTATCACGGTACGCCGTGTCGGACGCACCGGTTTCCGGTCAGCCCTCGCTGTCCGGCTCCCGAGCAGCGGCTTCGGCCGCCTTCGCGGCCGCGCTCCCGGGTCGCTTACGGGCCACCCAACCCTCGATATTCCTTTGCTGGCCCCGCGCCACGGCCAGCGAACCGGCCGGCACGTCCTTCGTGATCACGGAGCCCGCGGCGGTGTACGCACCGTCCCCGACCGTGACAGGCGCCACAAACATGTTGTCGGATCCGGTCTTGCAGTGCGACCCCACCGTCGTGTGGTGCTTGCTCTCGCCGTCGTAGTTCACAAAGACACTGGCCGCGCCGATGTTGGTGAAGTCGCCGATCGTCGCGTCCCCGACGTACGACAGGTGCGGGACCTTCGTCCCGTCGCCGATCGTCGCGTTCTTCGTCTCGACATAGGTGCCGATCTTGGACTTCACGCCGAGCCGGGACCCCGGACGCAGATACGCGAACGGACCCACCGACGCCTGCGGACCGATCTCCGAGTCGAACGCCACCGCGTTGTCCACCCGGGCCCCCGCACCCACCACCGTGTTCGTCAGCCGGGTGTTCGGACCCACGACCGCGCCTTCCGCGAGATGCGTCGTGCCGTGCAGCTGCGTGCCCGGCAGCACCGTCGCGTCCCGCTCGAACGTCACCGTCACGTCCACGAACGTGGACGCCGGGTCGATCACCGTCACCCCGTCCAGCATCGCCGCGCGCAGCAGCCGGTCGTTCAGGATGCGACGCGCCTCGGACAGCTGTACGCGGTTGTTGATCCCGGCGATCTCGCGGTGGTCGCGGGCGACCGACGCCCCGACCCGGTGACCGGCCTCGCGCAGGATGCCGAGGACGTCGGTCAGGTACTCCTCGCCCTGGCTGTTGTCGGTGCGCACCTTCTTCAGGGCGTCCGCCAGGAGGCGGCCGTCGAAGGCGAAGACACCCGAGTTGATCTCGCCGATCGCGCGCTGCGCCTCGGTGGCGTCCTTGTGCTCGACGATCGCGGTCACCGCGCCGGTGCCCTCCTCGCGCACGATGCGGCCGTAGCCGGTCGCGTCGGGGACCTCGGCGGTCAGCACCGTCACGGCGTTGCCGTCCGCGGTGTGGGTGGCGGCCAGGTCGGTGAGGGTGCCGCCGGTGAGCAGCGGGGTGTCGCCGCAGACCACGATCACCGTGCCGTCGAGGGAGCCGGCCGGGTCGATGCCCTCCAGGCCCATGCGGACCGCGTGGCCCGTTCCGTTCTGCTCGTGCTGGACGGCGGTGCGGGCGTCGCCGTCGATCGCGTTCACGTGCGCGGTGACCTTCTCGCGCTCGTGGCCCACGACCACGACGAGCCGCTGCGGGCTCAACTCCCGGGCGGCGGCCAGCACGTGGCCGACCAGCGAGCGGCCACAGAGCTCGTGCAGGACTTTGGGGGTGGCCGATTTCATGCGGGTGCCCTCACCCGCGGCGAGAACGACTACGGCGGCCGGGTTCGTGGCGCTGCTCACGGGGGTGCCCTTCGGCTCTGGATGCGATGTGGGGTGGACATTCGCAGGATACCGGGGGGTTTCCGGGGGGAAATAAGGGCGGGGCCGGACCGGTGTCGGTCGGGCCCCGCTGCACTGCTCCCGAGGAAGGAATCGAACCCTCATTCAATGGACCAAAACCATTTGTCCTGCCATTAGACGACTCGGGATCGTCTGTGCCCTATGTCCGATTTGCTGAATCGGTGCCGAGCGCCGCCCCTACTATGCCGTACCAAGCGCCTTCGATGCGACGGTACAAGTCGGCACTGCGCCGGACTTTGATCACGAGGCAGCCCCGATAGCCCTCGCCCACATTCTTGCGGACCGTCTTCGGGTTGTGCTTCTTGAGCGTCGTTCTGTAGAAGGCGCTCCGCGGCGCTCCGGTCAGGTCGGCCCAGTACCGCTCGGCTCCCTCCACGTTCGCGGACTCGTGGATCAGCAGCCCGAAGCGGAGCCTGTCGCGGTCGACGCCGAGCAGGTCGAGCCAGGCCAGGAACACCTGGATCATCCCCGGATCGCTGTTCACGAAGGTGACGGTCTCCCGGCGTGCGTGCGGCTTGTCCTTGGTGCCCTCCGCCCAGTAGAGGGCGACTCCCGTGAGGAACAGCTCGCGCCCGGTCAGCGGACCGACGTCCCGCCGGGCCGCCTCCTTGGTCCGCTGTCGCGCGCTCTCCCGCACGGCGCTCTCGTGCTCCCACCGCTTGCTGGCCGCCAGCCGCGCCTGCTCGGACGGGTCGCGCCGCTCCGGCTTCGGCAGATCCCGCACCCACAGCGAGATCGAGCTCTTCGAACAGCCCAGCTCGGCCTGGATCCGGTCGTAGGTCCAGCCGCGCAGGCGCAGCTCGCGAGCGCGGTCGCGCAGCCCGTCCTTGGCGTTCGGGCGCCTGGTCCAGTCGGGCGGCGGCTCGCCCTCCAGGAGGCGGTTGAGGACGTCGTTGTTGTGGATGCCGAGTCGCTCGCGGATCAGACGGCGGCTCAGGCCCTCACGGCGCAGCCGTACCGCGTGCTCCCGCAGGGTCTCGAAATCCGTGGTCGTGCCTGTGGCATGCGTCATAGGCAAAGGCTCCGCCGGAACACCGCGTTCCGGGTGGAAACGTATGGGGGGCCAGCAGTTCGAGTGATACCGGGTGGATTCGCTTCTGTTCGAGGGCGGGGAGTGGTGGGGGCCGGTCCGCGAAACTCACCGGAAATCGGGCGCACACCGCCCGTAGGGTGGAGGGATGACCGCGACGGGGGAAGTTCACCGAGCCACGGCCGGGGGGCCGTGGTGGTGGGAGCGATGGCGCAGCGCGCTGTTCGATCTGGGTCTGGGGGCGCTGTCGGCCGCGGAGTGCGCGGTCGAGGGGGTGTCGTTCGCGGACAAGGCGGGGCTGCCGGCCGCGGCCGGTGTCGTGTTCGGGGTGCTCGCCGGGGCGACGCTGGTGCTGCGGCGGCAGTGGCCGATCGCGGTGGTCCTGGTGTCGGTGGCGATCACGCCGGCCGAGATGGGCGTGCTGATGACCGTCGTCGCCCTGTACTCGCTCGCGGCGTCCGAGATGCCCCGGCGGATCATCGGCGCGCTGGCGTCGATGTCGTTCGCGGGGACGCTGATCGTGACGGTCGTGCGGGCGCAGCAGGACGCGGCGCGCGGTGTCGACGCGTTCCAGGTCGGCAGCTGGCTGGTCCCCTTCATCGCGATCACCACGGCGCTGGGCGTCACGGCGCCGCCGCTGCTGCTCGGCATGTACGTGGGTGCGCGCCGGCGGCTGATGGAGAGCCTGCGGGAGCGCAACGAGTCGCTGGAGCGGGAGCTGTCGCTGCTGGCGGAGCGGGCCGAGGAGCGGGCGGAGTGGGCGCGGGGCGAGGAGCGGACCCGTATCGCGCGGGAGATGCACGACGTGGTCGCGCACCGGGTGTCGCTCATGGTGGTGCACGCGGCGGCGTTGCAGGCGGTGGCCCGCAAGGACCCGGAGAAGGCGGTGAAGAACGCGGCGCTGGTGGGGGACATGGGCCGGCAGGCGCTGACCGAGCTGCGGGAGATGCTCGGGGTGCTGCGGTCCGTCGAGGCGGTGCCGCGGCGGGTGCCCGAGGTGCCGCTCCAGGCCGTCGGGGTGGCGGCGGCGGCCGCCGCGTCGCGGGCGGAGGCCGAGGCGGAGGGCGAGGGCGAGGGCGGTCCGAGCCTGGCCGAGATCGAGGAGCTGGTGGGGCAGTCGCGGGCGGCCGGGATGGTCGTGGAGGTGTCGGTCGAGGGGGATGTGCGGGGGTACGCCTCGGTGGTGGAGCAGACGGCCTACCGGGTGGTGCAGGAGGCGCTGACCAATGTGCACAAGCACGCGGCGGGCGCGAAGACGTATGTGCGGCTCGCGCACCGGGGGGCCGAGGTGGCGATGCAGGTGGAGAACGAGCCGCCGCCGGTGTCGTCGGCGGCCGCGGTGCGGCTGCCGTCGGGGGGGAACGGACTGGTGGGGATGAAGGAGCGGGTGGCCGGGCTCGGCGGGGTGTTCGTGTCCGGGCCCACCGACGCGGGGGGCTTCCGGGTGTCGGCGGTGCTGCCGGCGCGGGTCGCCGCGCTGTAGCGGTGTCCCGCGTCGGGGCTGGGGCCTGTCCGGCGGATCGTGTCGCGGGCGCGGGGTCCGGCACGCCGACCTGCGGCGTTGTCGTCGGTTGCCGACGCTCCGCGTCGACGCCCTCCTCCGCCTTGCATCCCGACGCACCGGACCCCGCTCACCAGCACAGAAATACGCGGGCCACCCGACTGCGACCTGATCCGCCGGACACGCCCTAGGCGGCCTGGAGGCGGGGTGGCTGGAGGCCGGTGATCAGGGTTTCCAGGGCCTGGTCGATGGTGGGGCCGAGGTACCAGTCGCCGCTGTGGTCGAGGGCGTAGACCCGGCCCTCGGTGTCGATGGCGAGCAGTGCCTCGGTGCCCGACTCGGCGCCGAGCGGGCTGACCTCGGTGTCGAGGGCGCGGCCGAGGTCGCCGAGGGTGCGGGCCATGTGCAGGCCGTGCAGCGGGTCGAGGTGCGGCTGGGAGGGCGCTATGTGCCGGCCGGGTCCGGTCGGGGTGACGTGCAGTCCGCCGAACTCGGCCCAGGCCTCGACGGCGGCGGGGAAGACGGCGTGCCGGTGGCCCGCGGGGGAGACGTGGGTGCGCAGGGCGTCGGCCCAGTACTCGGCCTGCTTGATGTCCCAGCGTCCGGGCTGCCAGCCGGCGGCGCGCAGGGCCGCGTCGGCGGGGGCGGTGAAGCGGGCGGGGGAGTCGGGCATCAGCGGGCGGCCTCGTCGGATTCGTCGGTCGGGTCCACCACGCGGACGCCGAAGTGGGCGGTCAGCGCGGCGCAGGCGCGGCAGGGGCGGGCGAAGCCGCCGTGCAGCGGGTCGCCGTCCTCGCGGATCCGGCGGGTGGTGAGTTTGGCGTGCTTGAGGGACTTGCGGGCCTCGCTCATCGTCATCGGTCTGCGCCGGGCCCGTTTGGACTTCTCCGTGCGCTCGGTGTCCGTCGAGGACAGGTGCCGGGAGATGAGGATGGCTTCGGCGCAGCGGCCGGTGAAGCGGTCGCGCTGGGTGCTCGTCAGGGTGTCGAGGAAGTCCTTGACCAACGGGTGCAGGGCGGGCGCCTGTTCACCCCGGGCGGCGGTGGAGGTGAGGGTGGAGCCGCGGACGGACAGGGCCGCGGCGACGGTGGGCAGGATGCCGTCGCGCCGGCCCCGCAGCGCCGGTGCGGGCGCGGTGCCGGTGGCGCTCCAGCCCACGCGTGGGTCGGCGCCCGCCGTGGTGTCGGCGGGTGTGGCGGACTGGGCCGTGGCGCTGTTCATGTGGTGCTTCCCCTCCTGCGGTCGCCCGCTGCGAACCCCCGGGTTGCCTGGACAGAGTGCCAAATGGGGCGGGCGGTGCGGAAGTCGGTACCCCGCGACACGCCCGTTCGTCACGGGGTGGTGACGGTGGGGTGACTGCTGGTCATGGAAGTGGAGGCCCGATGCCCGGTGTCGTACAACCGCATAGGCTGTCATGACGGGGAACCATCAACATCGTCCACAGCGCCGCAGGGGGCAACCGCCATGACGACAGGTCGGCTCGGGCAGCAGGCCGCGCCGCCGAACGCGGCCTACGCCGGGCAGGTAGTGCACTTCCCGGATCCGGTCCGTGCCGCCCGCCATCCGCGCGGGGTGCGGATGGACCGTGACGGCTATCCGGACTTCTCCGCGTACGCGCGCGCGGCGGCCGAGATCGCCGAGCCGCCGGAGGGGTTCGGCGTCGATGAACTGCGGCTCACGGACTACGTGTCGGCGAACGCGGTGCAGGCGGCGGCGGGGCACGAACTGTGGGACACCATCCCGCCGGTGGCGACTCCGCACGGCTGGACGTGGCACCACGTGCGGGGGTCGCGCCGCCTGGAGCTGGTGCCGGTGGAGGTGAAGGCGCTGTTGCGTCATCACGGCGGTCTCGCCACGGCCGGCGTCGACCAGCACAAGCGGGGCACGCGTGCGTTGCAGGACACCCGGCCCGCGCACTTCGGGCTGCCGAAGTCGGCGGTGGCGGTGACGGAGCAGCAGGTGCTGGGCGCCGAGGAGGACCTGGGCTGCCGACTGCCGGGCGCCTACCGGTCGTTCCTGAAGGCGGGCGGCGGGTGCGCCCCGGTCGGGGCGGCGCTGGACGCCGAGTTGGGGCTGCTGATCGACCAGCCGTTCTTCACGGTGCGCGACGAGGCGGCGGTCAACGACCTGGTGTACGTCAACAAGTGTCTGCGTGATCACCTGACCAAGGACTATCTGGGTGTCGCGTTCGTGCAGGGCGGGATCCTCGCCGTGCGGGTGCGGGGCGAGGCGACCGGTTCGGTGTGGTTCTGCGCGTACGACGACGCGCGGGACGGCGGGGGGACGGCGCACTGGTCGGTGCCGGAGCGGGTGGAGCGGCTGCTGCTGCCCTGCGGTGACGACTTCGACGCCTTCCTGTCCCGGCTGGCGGGCAATCCGCCGGAGCTGGAGACGGTGGCGAATCTGATGGTGGACGGCGGTTTCGCGCAGGCCGTGCCGACCGGTGCGCCGGACGAGGGGTGAGGGTCCGATGGTGACGTTCGCACAGGCGCAGGAGCGCGCCGAGGAGTGGATCAACGGTGACGTGCCCGCGGTCCGGCACCGGGAGGTGCGGGTCCGGGAGTTCGAGCTGGGCTTCGTGGTGTGGGCCGAGGACCGTGAGGGCGGTGCGGTCTCCGAGGGGGGCCGGCAGCGGCTGGTGATCGCCCGGGACTCGGCGGAGGCGACGCTGTGGCCCTGTCTGCCCGTGGGGGAGGTCATCCGGCGGTACGAGGAGGAGTACGGGCTGCCGGAGGCTCCGACGGGGGCCGGGGCGCCGCGGCCGCCGGAGCGGGTGGACCTGAATCAGACGTCGTTCCTGCTGTCGCCGCCGGAGTGGTTGCAGGAGGCGGCGGACAAGCTGGGCATCGCGGGCGGTGGCCCGGCGGCGGAGCGGTCCGGGGCCGCGGAGCCGCAGGACGCGGTGCCGGCCGGTGCGTCCGCCGCGCCGCCCGCGCCCGAGCCCCCCGCGCCCGAGCCGCTCCCCGCGCCGGTGCCGGCCGACGCGACGCCGTGGGCCGGTACGGACACCAATGGGGTGGGGGACGAGGAGGACCGGCTGGTCCCGCTGCCCGACACGGTGTTCTCGCCCCCGCCGCCGCCGGTCGAGGAGGCGCTGCCCGAGCCGGTGCCGGACGCGGCCCTGCTGACGCCTCCGCCGCCTCCGGTGTCGCCGCCGCTGCCGCCGCCGCCCGCCGCGGGTCCTGCCGCGGGGTCCGGCGGGCTGTCCGGGGGTGCGCCGCTGCCGCCGCCGGTGCCCGGTACCGCCGTGCCGCTGACGCCGCCGCCGGGGGCGGTGCCCGCGTACGGCTATCCGCAGGGCGCCGGGGGGCCGCTGCCGCCCGACGCGCGGGACATCGCGGACGCCGCGACCAGCAAGGCGCCGCCGCCGCGTGGCGGGGGTGCGCAGACCCCGCCGCCGCCCGGCAGCCCGGGGACGCCCGGCGGCGGGTACGTGCCGACGCAGCTGGTGCGGGCGCCCGGCCCCGACGGGCAGCCGCAGCCGCCGGCCGCGCCGCCCGGCGCCGGGGTGCACCACGCGGCGACCATGCTCTCGGGCCCGCCGCTCGCGGGCCCGGGTGCGCCCGGCGCCCCGCAGCCGCCCGGTCCGCCCGGTGCGCCCGGCACTCCGCAGCCGCCCGGTCCGCCGGGTCCGCCTCCGCCTCCGGTGCCGGGCGGGGACGCGGTGCACCACGCGGCCACGATGCTCTCGGGTCCCGGATCGCAGCTGCCGCCGCCCGGCCCGGTGCCGCCGGGCGCGATGCCGCCGCCGGTGCCCGGGCAGCAGGTCCCGGGCGGGCCGCCGCCCGCGTACGGATATCCGCAGCCGGCTCCCGCCGGCCGCCCGGCCGGTCCGCCGACGGTGGGGCCCGGCTACCAGGCGGTGCTGCGCTACCGCGCGCCCGACGGCTCCGAGCAGCAGCTCATCCGCCGCTCGGCGCCCGGTGTCCCGCACCCCGAGTGGCAGATCTTCCACGAGCTGCGCGGCATGAACGTCCCGCCGGACCAGGTGCTGGAGCTGCACACGGAGCTGGAGTCGTGCGCGCTGCCCGGCGCCTACTGCTCCCGCATGATCCAGGAGCAGTGGCCGCAGGCGCGGATCACGTCCATCGCGCCGTACGGCACCGATCACGCCTCGCGCCAGCAGGGCATGTCGCAACTGCTGGCGCACCAGGGCGAGTTGCACCAGGTCGCCGACGGTCCGGCGCGTCCGGCGCCGGTGCGCGCGCCGCTGCCGCCCGCGCAGCCGGCGCCGCCGGTGCCGCCGGAGGGCATCGCGCAGGAGCTGGCGGCGGCCTTCGGGCCCGGGGTGTTCCGCTTCGACCAGCGGGCGGTGTCGCGCCAGGGCGTCCCGGACGTCGTCGCGCACACCCTCGTCGTCGCGGGGCTGCCCGCCGACTTCGGGCCGTTCTTCTGGGCGCAGGCCCAGCCGGGCCGGCCGGTGCCGACGCTGGCCGAGCTGGCGCAGGAGCGCGGGGCGCGGCCGGCGCCGGACGCGGGCTCGTACCTGGTGATGGGCTCCGACTTCGGCAAGGCGCTGTGCGTGCAGTACGGGACGGCGCACATCGTGGCCGTGCCGGTGGAGGCGGCCGGGGCGCCGGTGCCGCCGCAGTTCGTGAACTCGGGGCTGCCGGAGTTCGCCCGGTCGCTGGCGCTGCTGGGCCGGATGTGGCGGCTGCGCTACGGGCTCAATCCGGAGCAGGCGGGCCGCTGGACCGTGGACTTCCAGGCCCAGCTGAACGCGCTGGACCCGGCCGCGCTCGGCTCGCCCGAGACCTGGTGGTCGGTGCTCCTGGAGCAGATGTGGGACGGGCTGCTGTAGGGGTCCGTGCGGCGTGGGGCGATGCACCGTAAGGGTGCGTCGCCCTGCGGCTTTTCTGGTGCTGTGTCAGGTTCGTACCATGACGACGCCGCCAGAGCAGCCGGGACCGGAGCGGCCGGACCGCCCGCTGCCGCCCGCGAGCAGCACCACGGTGTACCGCTCGGGGCGGCGCGGGTGGCGGCGCGGGCGCGGCGCCGGGGGTGCCCGGCGGCGCGGTCCGCTGCGGCGGATCCTGCTGGCGCTCCTCGTGGTGGTCGTGCTCGTGGTCGCGTACGGGGTCGGGGTCGGGATCTGGGCCGTGGCGCAGGTCCAGCGGACGGACGCCCTGGGCGGTTACGCGGGGCGGCCCGCCGCGGGCAAGGGTACGAACTGGCTGCTGGTCGGCTCCGACACCCGCAAGAACCTCAGCAAGGAGCAGCAGCAGGACCTGCATGTCGGCTCCGACTCGGGCGACGAGACGGACACCATCATCGTGCTGCACTACGGCGCGAGCGGCCCGTATCTGGTGTCGATCCCGCGCGACAGCTACGTCGGCATCCCCGGCCACGGCAAGAACAAGATCAACGCCTCGTACGCGCTGGGTGGGCCCGCCCTGCTGACGCGCACGGTCGAGCAGGCGACGGGGCTGCGCCTCGACCACTACGCGGAGGTGGACTTCGGCGGGTTCGTGGACGTCGTGGACGCGCTGGGCGGGGTCGAGGTGTGTGTGCCGCGGGACGTCAGCGACTCGTACTCGGGGGCCGACTTCAAGGCCGGCTGCCAGACCATGGACGGCACCCAGGCCCTGGCCTACGCCCGCGACCGGCACAGCTACGCCGACGGCGACCTGGGCCGGGTCCGGGCGCAGCAGCAACTGATCGCGGCGATCGCGGACAAGGCGCTGAGCCCGGGCACGCTGCTGCTGCCCTGGAGGCTGCTGCCGTTCCTGGGCGCCTCGCTGGACGCGCTCACTGTGGACCGGGACGCGGGACTGCTGAATCTCGGCAAGCTGGGTACGGAGATGGACGACATCTCGCACGGCGACGGCTCCACGACGACGGTGCCGATCGCGGGCGAGCCCTCCGTTCCCGGGGTCGGTGACGTCGTCGAGTGGGACGCGGCCGAGGCCGCGGAACTCTTCTCGGCGCTCCGCTCCGACACGACGATTCCGACTTTCGGCAGCAATTGACGCATCCTTGACCGAGTGGGTCATGCGGTGTGTGACGTGTGTCGCGTTATGAGCACTTCCGTCTGATCTACAAAGATGTGCGCCAATCACGCAGAACGTCGTGCGTCGGTCGGCCGCTGTGTCGGTGTGGAGAGGTGAACCCAGAATGAGCCCTGTGAGCGCCAGCGGTGCGGGTACGGGTGCGTCGGCTTCCGGAGCGTCGGCGTACGGCTTCGTCGTCACCCGGGGCCGGGGTGTGCGCGGCTACCGGCCCGAGCAGGTGGAGGCCTTCGCCGGGGGGCTGTCGCAGGAGCGCGACGCCGCCTGGGAGCGGGTCGCGCGGCTGACCGTCCTGCACAAGGAGATGGAGGCGGAGGCGGAGCGGCTGCGCGAGGCCGTGGCCCGGCTCGCCCCTCAGACGTACGCCTCGCTGGGCAAGCGCGCCCAGTACCTCCTGGAGCTGGTGGAGGAGGAGACCGCCGCGGTGCGGCACACCGGGCGCGGCGACGCGCAGAGCGCCACCGAGGCCGCCGGGCGGGCCGGCGCCGAGCTGCGGGACGCCGCGCAGGCCTACGCCGACGAGGTGCGCGGCGCGGCCGAGGAGTGGGCCCGGCAGCGGGAGGCGGCGACCCGGGCCGCCGCCGACGAGGTCCGCGTCGCCGCCCGCCGGGAGGTCAAGGAGACGCGGAGCGCGGCCCTGGAGGCGCTGCGGGACATGCGCCGCCGCTGCGAGAGCGCCCTCGCCGACCAGGCCAAGGAGCAGGCCGGGCGGATCGAGGAGCTGGAGCGCGAGGACGCCGGACGCGTGGCCGCCGCCGAGGCCCGGGAGACCGCCGCCGTCGCCGAGGCCGAGGCGCGGCTGTCCGACGCGAAGCGGGCCCTGGCCGAGGCCGAGGAGGCGGCGCGGCACCGGCAGGAGGACGCCGACGCCGCCGCGGCCGAGCTGGTCGCGCAGGCCAGGGCGCGCGAGGAGCGGATCGGGCGGGAGACCGAGGGGGTGCTGCGCGAGCACGGGGAGGCGCGCGAGGAGCTGCGGGCCCACATGGACCACGTACGCAGCTCGCTGGCCGCGCTGACCGGGCGGGCGCCGGCCGAGTCCGAGTAGGGGGGCCGCCGGGCGGGTGCCGCCTGCTACGTTGCCGGGACCGGCGCCGCCGGGGCGCCAACGGGCATACGGAAGGCAGGGGTTGACGGTGACGAGCGAGGAGCGGCTGCTGCCGGAGGTCGAGCGGGGAGCCGTGCGGCGCATCACCGTCGTCGGCGAGGACGTGCTGCGGCGGCGCTGCCGGCCGCTCACCCAGGAGCACTTCGGCACCCCCGCGCTCGACCGCCTGATCGACGACATGTTCGCCACCAACCACGTCGCCCACGGCGCGGCCATCGCCGCCAACCAGGTCGACGTCGACCTCCAGCTGTTCGTCTACGACATGGAGGACGACTGGGGCGTGCGGCACACCGGCGCCATCGCCAACCCGGTGCTCGACGAGGAGCCGCCGGCCCGGCGGCGGCTGATCGAGGGCATGGAGGGCTGCCTGTCCGTGCCCGGCCCCTACAAGGCGGTCGCCCGCGCCGACCACACGGTCGTGCGCGGCCGGGACAAGGACGGCGCCCCGCTGGTGGTGGAGGGCCGCGGCTACTTCGCCCGCTGCCTCCAGCACGAGACGGACCACCTGCACGGCCGCCTCTACCTCGACCGCCTCGCCCAGCGCGAGCGGCGGGACGCGCTGCGCGAGATGGCGGAGCTGCGCGACGGGGTGCTGGCCCGGCGGGCGGCGGTGGCGGAGCGCCTGGGCAAGTGAGTTCGGCGCCCGCCGCCCGGCATGTTGCGCCGGGCCCGGGCCCCCGCTCGTCGGCACACTGCTGGCAGCGCCCCGGTGAACGGTCCGCGGGCGCGGCGCGACGAGAGGGACGAGCGTGAAGCGCAGCACGATGGCGGGGGTCCTGGCGACGGCGGCGGCCTCGGTGGCCCTGCTGGCCGGGACCGCGGGCACGGCGGCGGCCGGGGCCCCGGAGCCCGGGGCCGCCTACCACCCGGACGTGGACTGGATCACCTGCCAGGTCAACCAGGAGCGGGCCGCGCACGGGCTGCCCGGCCTGCGGCTGTCCGACCGGGCCTCCGAGGTGGCGGGCGCCCACGCCCGCGACATGGCGGGCCGGGGCCGGCTCAGCACGGTGGGCAGCGACGGGCGCGACCTGCGGACCCGGCTGACCGACGCCGGACTCTTCTCCGCCCACGCCGAGGAGTTCATGTACTCCGGCTACCGGAACGACGCCTACTTCGCGGACACCGTCACCGACCCGGACCCGGGCAACGACATCTACGCGTCCCTGATGAGCCGCGAGGTCACGGCGGTCGGCATCGGCTACGACCGCGCCTACTGGGACGTGGACCTCCTCGGCCCGCACCGCAAGCTGGTCACGCGGGCGGCGGTGTGCGCGGCCGCGCCCTGATCCCCGCCGCCCGCACCCGCGGTGCCCCAGTCCCCCCGGACCCATGGCTTCGTCCACGCGTCCGGGGGAACCCGGCAGGGTCCACCACCCGAGGTCGCGAGGTCTGCCCATGGTCGCCAGTGTCGCCGTCCTGTCCGATGTCCACGGCGTGCTGCCGGCCCTGGAGGCGGTCCTGGCCGAGCCCGACGTCCGGTCGGCCGAACTGATCGTGGTCACCGGCGACCACGTGGCCGGCCCGCAGCCCGTGGAGGTGCTGGACCGGCTGCGGGCGCTCGGCGAGCGGGCCGTCCTGGTCCGCGGCAACGCCGACCGCGAGCTCGTCGCCCTGGCGCGCGGCGCGGTCCCCGGCGGCGCGGCCTGTGACATCGACCTGTGGGCCGCCGGCCGGCTGCGGCCCGCGGACGTCGCGTTCCTCGCGGCGCTGCCCCACCCGGTGACCCGGCACGTCGACGGCTTCGGCACGGTCGTCCTGTGCCACGGGACGCCGCGCGACGACGAGGAGGTCGTCCTCGTCGACACCCGCCCGGAGCGCTGGGCGGAGGTCTTCGCCGACCTGCCCGACGACGTCACGACGGTGGTCTGCGGGCACACGCACATGCCGTTCCTGCGGCTCGTCGACGGACGCCTCGTCGTCAACTCCGGAAGCGTCGGCATGCCGTACGGGAGGCCCGGCGCCTCCTGGGCGCTCCTGCGCGACGGCCAGGTGCAGCTGCGGCACACCGCGTTCGACGTCGACGCGGCCGTGGACCGCATCGCCCGCGCGTCGGACTACCCCGGCGGCCGCGCCTGGGCCGACACGTACGTGCGCGCTGCCGTCGGCGACGCCGAGGCGCTGCGCACCTTCGCCCCGCGCGACGGCCGGCCCTAGCTCCCCGGGGGCCGCTCAGCCGGTGCCGGGCGGTCGGGGGCCGGTGCGTCCGTCCGGCGCCGCCGCCGGCGCGCCCGCCAGGATCCAGGTCTCCACCGCCTCGTACTGCTGCCGCTGGCGTGCCGCCCTGCCCGGCGGGGTCAGGACGGTGCCCAGCCAGCCGAGGAGGAAGCCCAGGGGGATCGAGACGATGCCGGTGGTCGTGAACGGGAACCAGTTCAGGTCGTGGCCGGGGAAGGCCGACCCGGGGGAGCCCGAGACCAGGTTGGAGCCCGCCATCAGGACCAGGCAGGCCGTGGTCCCGCCGAGCAGGGTCCACAGCAGGCCCGCCCGGGTGTAGCGGCGCCAGAAGAGGCTGTAGACCAGGGCGGGGGCCAGGGCGGAGGCGCCCAGGCAGAAGGAGAGCGTGGTCAGCGGCTGGACGTTGCGGTGCTGGACCAGGGTGGCCAGGAGGACGGCGGCGCCGCCCACCGCCAGGGCCGACACCCGGGCCGCCTTCAGCTCGCCGCGCGGTTCCCGCGCCCGCCTCCCGTACGCGAACACGTCGTGGGCCAGCGAGTTGGCGCAGGCCAGGATCATGCCCGCCACCGACGCCAGCAGGGTCAGGAAGATGGCCGTGGTGACCGCCGTGAACAGCAGCGCCTCCGCCGTCGACAGGGTGCGGCCGAACGCGGCGCGCGCTCCGAGCAGGAACGCCGTGCTGCCCTGCGCGCTGGCCGACACGATCCCCGTACGTCCCACCAGGGCGGCCGCGCCGACCCCGAGCACCGCGACGACCAGCATGAAGACGCCGACCGCGGACACCGCCCAGGACATCGAGCGGCGCACCTCGCGGGCGTTGCGCGCCGTGTTCATACGCATCGTGACGTGCGGGAGCGTGGCGCCGCCGAGGACCACGGTCAGCTCCGCGCTGATCATGTCCAGGCGGGGGAAGGCGCTGCCGGTGAACTGGAGCCCCGAGGTCAGGTAGGCGCGGCCCGCGCCGCTGCGGTGGGCCGCCTCGGCGAGCAGGGCGCCCGGGTCCCAGTCGAAGCGGTACAGGATCACCGCCGCGACGGCGACGCCCGAGCCGAGCAGCATCACCATCTTGAAGATCTGGATGACGGCGGTGCCCTTCATGCCGCCGATCGCCGCGTAGCTGATCATGAGTGCGCCGACGCCGACCACGCAGACCGTCTTGAAGGTCTCGTCGCTGAAGCCCAGCAGGAACGCCAGCAGGTCGCCCGCGCCCGCGAGCTGCACCAGCATGAGCGGGACGAGCGCCGCCAGCGTCACCGCGCAGGCCGCCGTCCGCGCCGCCCGGCCCGGCATCCGGCGGGCGAGGACGTCGCCCAGGGTGAACAGGCCCGCGTTGCGCAGTGGTTCGGCGAGCAGGAACATCAGCAGCGTCAGCGAGAGCGCCGTGCTCAGGGCCAGCACCACGCCGTCGTAGCCGACCAGCGCGATGATGCCGGTGGTCGTCAGGACGGTCGCCGCCGAGATGTAGTCGCCAGCGATCGCCAGCCCGTTGCGCATCGGGGTCAGCCGGCCGAAGCCCGTGTAGAACTCCTCCAGGTCGTCGCGCTCGGGGCTGGTCACGATGCACAGCAGCAGCGTCGCCGTCGCCACCGCCGTGAACGCGGCCAGCGACATGGACTCGGCCGAGGTCGCCCCCAGCGCGGTCACGGGCGGCCGCCCAGGCGGCGCAGCCGGTGGGCCAGCGGGTCGACGCGGCGTCGGGCCGTGCGCTCGTAGAGGATCAACGCGACGCCGGTGACCGGGAGTTGGAGCAGGCCGATGAGCAGCCCCGTCGAGAGGCCGCCGCTGACGGAGCGGTTCATCAGGCCGGGGGCGAACGCCGACAGGAGCAGGAAGAGGGTGAAGTGGCCGAGGGCGGTGAGGGTGGCGACCCGGCGCTGCCAGCGGTAGGCGGTGCGCAGCAGGCGCAGGTCGCCGCTGGGGCCGGTGGGGGGTGGCAGGTCGGGGTGTCGGGGGAGGCGGTGGGTGTGTGTCTGCGGTGGGCGGTACGGCATCCCGGTCTCCTTGCCTGGCTCGGGGCCGCCGGGTCGGGCGGGCCGCAGGGAGGGGTGTGGGGAGCCGGAACGTTACTCGGAGGTAGCCGCCCGGGTGACCCCTTTCCCCGATCCGGCCGGGCCGCGCGCGGGGGTATTTCTCGGGGTGCGGCCCGGTGGGGGCCGGTCGCGCAGTTCCCCGCGCCCCTGGGCCGTCTGTTACGCGCGCCACCGTGGGGGCTGGTCGCGCAGTTCCCCGCGCCCCTGGGTAGTTGTTCGTCTGCGGGCCGGTGGCCGCGTCTCGCGCAGTTCCCCGCGCCCCTGAGGCGTGCGCTGCGCGCAGCCTCCCCTTGAGGCTGCGCTTCGCGCGCCTCTCCCGGGCGCGCGGAACGGTGGTGCGCCTCTCCTGGGAGGCGGGAGGGTGGCGCGCCTCTCCTGGGAGGTGGGTCGGTGGTGCGCCTCTCCGATGAGATGGCGCACGCAGTGCGCATCTCAGGGGCGCGGGGAACTGCGCGACCAGCCACGACGGTGGCGCGCGTGAAGAACGACCTAGGGGCGCGGGGAACTGCGCGACCAGCCGCGACGGTGGCGCGCTCGACGAGCCGTCCGGAAGGGCGGGTTGGGCAATGGTGGGGTCAGTCGTGGGGGGAGGGGTGGGGCAGGGGGTGGGGGAGTGTTGTGGGGGGAGTGGGGGGTGAGGTCAGGACCGGGAAGCGGCGCGGGGCCAGGGCGATCAGTACGGCGAGCGCCACGGCACCGGCACACGCGGCACCCACGTACACGGCATCGACCGCCGCGTCGATGGCCCGGCGCACACCGTCCGTGCCGGCCCCGCCGACCACCGAGTCGAGATCGGTGCCGGCGCCGAGCCGGTGCGAGATCACGCCGTTGGCGACGGCCCCGAAGACGGCCGCGCCGACGGTCTGCCCGATCTGCCGGTAGAAGAGGATGGACGCGGTGGCCGTGCCGCGCTCCGCCCACCCCACGGTGGACTGCACGCCGATGATGAGCGGCAGTTGGAACAGCCCGAGCGCCGCCCCGAGCAGCAGACTCAGCAGCGTGGGCTGCCAGACGGCGCCGGGGAACGGCAGCAGCGGGAACGCGGCCAGCAGCCCGAGCGCCGCCGTCATCCCGATCAGCGCGGTGTCCCGGAAGCCGATCCTGCGATACACGTGCTGGCTGAGCGCCGCCGAGACCGGCCAGCTCAGCGTCATCACCGACAGCACGAACCCGGCCGCCGTCGGCGACAGGCCGAGCACCGACTGCGCGTAGGTGGGCAGGAACGTCGTCGGCGCCACCATCAGCAGCCCCATCGCGCACAGCGCCAGATTGACCGCCGCGATGGTGCGCCGCCGCCACACCCAGCCGGGCAGGATCGGCTCGGGCACCCGCCGCTCGACCAGGACGACCCCGCCGATCAGCGCGACCCCGGTGCACAGCAGCGCCACCGACGTCGCCGACCCCCACGCCCAGGCCACCCCGCCCTGCACCAGCCAGGTCAGCAGCACCCCGCCCGCCGCGAACACCCCGAGCGCGCCCGCCCAGTCGATCCGCGGGCGCGGCCCGGGCGCACGGGCCGGCTCGTGCAGGTGCCGTACGACGAGGAACAGCGCGACCGCGCCGATCGGCAGGTTGATCAGGAAGATCCAGCGCCAGCCCGCCGTCGAGGCGAGCAGCCCGCCGAGCGCCGGACCGAGGACGGACGACGTCGCCCACACCGTCGACAACCGCGCCTGGATCCTGGGGCGTTGCTCCAGCGGGTAGAGGTCGGCGGCCAGCGTCTGCACGGTGCCCTGGATCGCGCCGCCGCCCAGCCCCTGCACCACCCGGAACGCGATGAGCGCCGCCATGTTCCACGCGCTCGCGCACAGCACCGACCCGGCCAGGAACAGCACGCTGCCGGCGAGCAGCACCGGTTTGCGGCCGAGGGTGTCCGACAGCTTCCCGTACACGGGCAGCGTGACCGTCACCGCGAGCAGGTAGCCGGAGAACAGCCACGAGAAGACCGAGAAGCCGCCGAGGTCCCCGACGATCTGCGGCACCGCGGTGGAGACGATGGTGGAGTCGAGCGCCGCCAGCGCCATGGACAGCATCAGTGCGGCGACCACCGGGCCGCGCGTGTTCCTGCTCCGCATTTCTTTCCCCCTGCACCTATCTTCCGGGGGAGCTTATGCGGGTGGAGTCGACCCTGAGTAGGGCTCCACCTCAGGGTGGACCGCCCCTAGGGGTACCTCCGTAGACCGGACCGGGGACGGTTCGTCCCGCCGGAGGAGGAGCGGTGCGGGGGTTCTTCCTACCGTCGAGGGGTGGGGTTTTCCCCCGGGAAGGACGGTGACTTCCACCAGGGCGTCCGGGGCCCCGCGACACGAGACTTGAGGCCACGGCGCGGACACGTATGGATCCGCGTCACCGACATAGGAGACCTACCGTGACATCGGCTGTGACCATTCCCAGGACCGGGGGCACTGGAGAGCGTACGGCCGTTGCCGCGCGGGCGCGGCAGGTCGTGAAGGCGTACGGGTCGGGGGAGACCCGGGTCGTCGCGCTCGACCACGTGGACGTCGACATCGCGCGGGGGCAGTTCACCGCGATCATGGGCCCGTCGGGCTCCGGCAAGTCCACCCTCATGCACTGCCTCGCCGGGCTCGACACCGTGAGCGGCGGCCGGATCCACCTCGACGAGACCGAGATCACCGGCTTGAAGGACAAGAAGCTCACCCAGCTGCGCCGGGACCGGATCGGCTTCATCTTCCAGGCGTTCAACCTGCTGCCGACGCTGAACGCGCTGGAGAACATCACGCTCCCGATGGACATCGCGGGCCGCAGGCCCGACCGCGCCTGGCTGGACCGGGTCGTGGAGACCGTCGGCCTCGCCGGGCGCCTCAAGCACCGGCCCGCGCAGCTCTCCGGCGGCCAGCAGCAGCGCGTCGCCGTCGCCCGCGCCCTGGCCGCCCGCCCCGAGATCATCTTCGGTGACGAGCCGACCGGAAACCTCGACTCGCGGGCCGGCGCCGAGGTGCTCGGCTTCCTGCGCCGCTCGGTCGACGAGCTGGGCCAGACCATCGTGATGGTCACCCACGACCCCGTCGCCGCCGCCTACGCCGACCGCGTCCTGTACCTGGCCGACGGCCGCATCGTCGACGAGATGCACCGGCCGACCGCCGACGCCGTCCTGGACCGCATGAAGGACTTCGACTCCCGGGGCCGTACGTCATGAGCGCCAACACCGTCCTGAAGACGTCGCTGCGCAACTTCGTCGCCCACAAGGGCCGGATGGCCCTCTCGGCGATCGCCGTCCTGCTGTCCGTCGCCTTCGTCTGCGGCACGCTCGTGTTCACGGACACGATGGACAAGACCTTCGACAAGCTGTTCACGGCCACGTCGTCGGACGTCACCGTCAGCCCGAAGGGCTCCGCCGCCGAGGGCAGCGCGACCGGCCGCCCCGAGTCGCTGCCCGCCTCCGCCGTCGCCGCCGTCGCGAAGGCCCGGGGCGTCAAGTCGGCCGAGGGCGCGGTCAGTTCGATGAACGTGACCGTCGTCGACGCGAAGAACAAGAACATGGGCTCCGAGAACGGCGCGCCGACGATCGCGGGCAACTGGACCCGCAACGACCTCCGCTCCATGGAGATCACCGCCGGCCACGCCCCGCGCGGACCGACCGAGGTCATGGTCGACTCCGACACCGTCGCCAAGCACCACCTGAAGCTGGGCGACGAGCTGCGCACCATCGCCGCCACCGGCGACCACACGGCCCGGATCGCCGGCATCGCCGCCTTCACCGTCACCAACCCCGGCGCGGCCGTCTTCTACTTCGACACCGCCACCGCCCAGCGCGAACTCCTCGGCACGACCGGCCGGTTCACGCAGATCAACGCCGTCGCCGCGAGCGGTTACAGCGACGCGCAGGTCAAGCGGCACGTCCAGGACGCTCTCACCACCCCGTACAAGGTCCAGACGCAGCAGGAGGCCGCGGACGCCAACGCCTCCGGCGTCTCCTCCTTCATGGACGTCATCAAGTACGCGCTGCTCGGCTTCGCCGGGATCGCGTTCCTCGTCGGCATCTTCCTGATCATCAACACCTTCTCGATGCTGGTCGCCCAGCGCACCCGCGAGATCGGCCTGATGCGCGCCATCGGGTCGAGCCGCAAGCAGGTCAACCGGTCGGTGCTCGTCGAGGCGCTGCTGCTCGGCGTCGTCGGCTCCGTCCTCGGCGTCGGCGCCGGGGTCGGACTCGCCGTCGGGCTGATGAAGCTGATGTCCGCCGCCGGCATGGACCTGTCCACCGACGACCTCACCGTGCGGTGGTCGACCCCCGCGATCGGCCTGCTCCTCGGCATCGTCGTCACCGTCCTCGCCGCCTACCTGCCCGCCCGCCGGGCCGGCAAGGTCTCCCCGATGGCCGCCCTGCGCGACGCGGGCACCCCCGCCGACACCCGGGCCGGAGCCGTCCGCGCCGTCCTCGGCATCCTCCTCACGGGCGGCGGCGGGTACGCCCTCTACCTCGCGACCCGGGCCGACAAGGCCGGCCAGGGCTCGCTGTGGCTCGGCGCCGGCATCGTCGCCACCCTCATCGGGTTCGTCGTCGTCGGTCCGCTCCTGGCCGGGCTCGTCGTCCGCGTCATCAGCGCCGTGCTGCTCCGCTTCTTCGGGCCCGTGGGCCGCATGGCCGAGCGCAACGCGCTGCGCAACCCGCGCCGCACCGGCGCCACCGGCGCGGCCCTGATGATCGGCCTCGCGCTCGTCGCCTGCCTCTCCGTCGTCGGCTCCTCGATGGTCGCCTCGGCCACCGACCAGCTCGACAGGTCGGTCGGCGCGGACTTCATCGTCGAGCCCGGCAACGGCGTGATCACCCCGCAGGCCGCCGCCGCCCTGAAGAAGGTCACGGCGACCGGCGACCTCGACCACGTCACCGAGGTCAAGTACGTCCAGACCACGCTGACCACGCCCGACGGCACCCAGGAGAAGCAGGAGCTGGTCGCCGCCAGCCCGTCCTACGCCCAGGACCTGCGCCGCGAGGCCACCTCCGGCACGCTGGCGGCGGCCTACGGCAAGAACGCCATGTCGGTCGGCTCCGCCTTCGCCGAGAAGACCGGCGTCGAGGTCGGCGACGTGCTGACCGTCGCCTTCGAGCACGGCCGCACCGCGAAGCTCAAGGTCGCCGCGATCACCTCCGACGACACCGTCTTCGACAAGGGCGCGATGTACACCAATATCGCGACCCCCGCCCGGTACCTGCCCGAGGACCGCGTCCCGCTCAACGGGATGATGTTCGCCAAGGCCGCCGACGGCAAGGCCGACCAGGCGTACGCGGCGCTCAAGAAGTCCGTCGCCGCCGACCCGACCGTCAAGGTCAAGGACCAGACCGACTACAAGCAGACCCTCAAGGACCAGATCGGCCAGCTCCTCAACATGATCTACGGGCTGCTCGCCCTCGCGATCATCGTGGCGGTGCTCGGCGTCGTGAACACCCTCGCCCTGTCGGTGGTGGAGCGCACCCGGGAGATCGGCCTGATGCGGGCCATCGGCCTCTCCCGCCGCCAGCTGCGCCGCATGATCCGCCTGGAGTCGGTCGTCATCGCCCTCTTCGGCGCCCTGCTCGGCCTCGGCCTCGGCATGGGCTGGGGCGCGACCGCCCAGCAGCTCCTCGCCCTGGAGGGACTGGGCGTCCTGGAGATCCCGTGGCCGACGATCCTCTCGGTCTTCGTCGGCTCGGCCTTCGTCGGACTGTTCGCCGCGCTGATCCCGGCGTTCCGGGCGGGCCGGATGAACGTACTGAACGCGATCGCCACCGACTGACCGGCCGGTGCCCCGAGGGGCCCGGGGAGCGCACGCTCCCCGGGCCCCTCCGGCCGTGCCCGCCGCGGGGACGGCCTCGTCCGGGCGGCACCCGCTCCGGCGACGTACCCTGGAGGACCCCGGCCCGTGAGACGTGTCGGGCCCTTTGCGTTGCCCACCCCGGACGGGAAAGGCCTAGGCCCCCATGAGCCTGCACGGACTGCTCGACGCCGTCGTCAAGGACGCGGCCCTCACCGAAGCGGTGAAGGCCGCGGGTGACGGCAACCGCATGCACATCGACCTGGTGGGCCCGCCCGCGTCCCGCCCCTTCACGGTGGCCGCGCTCGCCCGCGAGGCCGGGCGGCCCGTGCTCGCCGTCACCGCGACCGGCCGGGAGGCCGAGGACCTGGCCGCGGCGCTGCGCTCGCTGCTGCCCGCCGACGGCATCGTGGAGTACCCCTCCTGGGAGACGCTGCCGCACGAGCGGCTCTCCCCGCGCTCGGACACCGTCGGCCGCCGCCTCGCCGTGCTGCGCCGGCTGCGCCACCCCCGCGCCGACGACCCGGAGACCGGCCCGGTCTCGGTGGTCGTCGCCCCGATCCGCTCCGTGCTCCAGCCGCAGGTCAAGGGCCTCGGCGACCTGGAGCCCGTGGCGCTGCGCACCGGCGAGTCCGCGGATCTGAACGCGACGGTGGGAGCGCTCGCCGCGGCGGCCTACGCGCGCGTGGAGCTGGTTGAGAAGCGCGGCGACTTCGCCGTGCGCGGCGGCATCCTCGACGTGTTCCCGCCGACCGAGGAGCACCCGCTGCGCGTGGAGTTCTGGGGCGACGACATCGAGGAGATCCGCTACTTCAAGGTCGCCGACCAGCGTTCCCTGGAGGTCGCCGAGCACGGGCTGTGGGCGCCGCCCTGCCGCGAGCTGCTGCTCACCGACGACGTCCGGGCCCGAGCGGCCGAGCTGGCGGAGCGCCACCCCGAGCTGGGCGAACTGCTCGGCAAGATCGCCGAGGGCATCGCGGTCGAGGGCATGGAGTCGCTCGCCCCCGTCCTCGTCGACGAGATGGAACTGCTGATCGACGTGCTCCCGGCCGGCGCCATGGCCGTCGTCTGCGACCCCGAGCGCGTGCGCACCCGCGCCACCGACCTGGTGGCGACCTCCCAGGAGTTCCTCCAGGCGTCCTGGGCGGCGTCCGCGACCGGCGGCGAGGCCCCCATCGACGTGGGCGCGGCCTCGCTGCGCGCCATCGCCGAGGTCCGGGAGCGGGCCCGCGAGCTGGGCATGATGTGGTGGACGGTGTCGCCGTTCGCCGCCGACGCCGCCGGGCTCGACGCGGACACCCTCCAGCTCGGCATGCACGCCCCCGAGACCTACCGGGGCGACACCGCCCGCGCCCTGGCCGACACCAAGGGCTGGCTCGCCGACGGCTGGCGCGCGGTCTACGTCACCGAGGGGCACGGCCCCGCCTCCCGCACCGTCGAGGTGCTCGGCGGCGAGGGCATCGCCGCCCGCCTGGACAAGGACCTGGGCGACCTGGCGCCCTCCGTCGTCCAGGTGTCCTGCGGCAGCCTCGAATTCGGCTTCGTCCACCCGGACCTGAAGGTCGCCGTCCTCACCGAGACCGACCTCACCGGGCAGCGGACGGCCGGCAAGGACGGCCAGCGGATGCCAGCCCGCCGCCGCAAGACCATCGACCCGCTCACCCTCGAATCCGGCGACTACATCGTGCACGAGCAGCACGGCGTCGGCCGCTACATCGAGATGGTGCAGCGCACCGTGCAGGGCGCCACCCGCGAGTACCTGGTCGTCGAGTACGCGCCCGCCAAGCGCGGCCAGCCCGGCGACCGGCTGTACATCCCCACCGACCAGCTGGAGCAGATCACCAAATACGTGGGCGGCGAGGCCCCCACGCTGCACCGGCTCGGCGGCGCCGACTGGACCAAGACCAAGGCGCGCGCCAAGAAGGCCGTCAAGGAGATCGCCGCCGACCTGATCAAGCTGTATTCGGCCCGCATGGCGGCGCCCGGCCACGCCTTCGGCGCGGACACGCCCTGGCAGCGCGAGCTGGAGGACGCGTTCCCGTACGCGGAGACGCCCGACCAGCTGACCACGATCGCCGAGGTCAAGGACGACATGGAGAAGACGGTCCCGATGGACCGGCTGATCTGCGGCGACGTCGGCTACGGCAAGACGGAGATCGCCGTCCGCGCGGCCTTCAAGGCGGTCCAGGACGGCAAGCAGGTCGCGGTCCTGGTCCCGACGACGCTGCTCGTGCAGCAGCACTTCGGCACGTTCTCCGAGCGCTACGCCCAGTTCCCGGTCAGCGTGAAGGCGCTGAGCCGGTTCCAGACGGAGACCGAGTCGAAGGCCACCCTGGAGGGGCTGCGCGAGGGCTCCGTCGACATCGTCATCGGCACCCACCGGCTGTTCTCCTCCGAGACCAGATTCAAGGACCTGGGCCTGGTCATCGTCGACGAGGAGCAGCGGTTCGGCGTCGAGCACAAGGAGCAGCTGAAGAAGCTGCGGGCCAACGTCGACGTGCTGACGATGTCCGCGACCCCCATCCCCCGTACGCTGGAGATGGCCGTCACCGGCATCCGCGAGATGTCGACGATCACGACGCCGCCCGAGGAGCGCCACCCGGTCCTCACCTTCGTCGGCCCCTACGAGGAGAAGCAGATCGGCGCGGCCGTCCGCCGCGAACTGCTGCGCGAGGGGCAGGTCTTCTACATCCACAACCGGGTCGAGTCCATCGACCGCGCGGCGGCCCGGCTGCGCGAGATCGTGCCGGAGGCGCGGATCGCGACGGCGCACGGCCAGATGTCCGAACAGGCCCTGGAGCAGGTGGTCGTGGACTTCTGGGAGAAGAAGTTCGACGTCCTGGTCTCCACGACGATCGTCGAGTCCGGCATCGACATCTCGAACGCCAACACCCTCATCGTCGAGCGCGGCGACAACTTCGGCCTGTCCCAGCTGCACCAGCTGCGCGGCCGGGTGGGCCGCGGCCGCGACCGCGGCTACGCGTACTTCCTGTACCCGCCGGAGAAGCCGCTCACGGAGACCGCGCACGAGCGGCTCGCGACCATCGCCCAGCACACGGAGATGGGCGCCGGCATGTACGTGGCGATGAAGGACCTGGAGATCCGCGGCGCGGGCAACCTGCTCGGCGGCGAGCAGTCGGGCCACATCGCGGGCGTCGGCTTCGACCTGTACGTGCGCATGGTCGGCGAGGCCGTCGCCGACTACCGGGCCTCCCTGGACGGCGGGGTGGAGGAGGAGCCGCCGCTGGAGGTGAAGATCGAGCTGCCGGTCGACGCGCACGTCCCGCACGACTACGCGCCGGGGGAGCGGCTGCGCCTCCAGGCCTACCGCTCCATCGCCTCGGCGAACTCCGAGGAGGACGTCACCCACGTCCGCGAGGAACTCACCGACCGCTACGGCAAGCTGCCCGAACCGGTGGAGAACCTGCTGCTGGTGGCGGGGCTGCGCATGCTGGCGCGCGCCTGCGGGGTGGGCGAGATCGTCCTCCAGGGCAACAACATCCGCTTCGCGCCGGTGGAGTTGCGGGAGTCGCAGGAGCTGCGGCTGAAGCGCCTGCACCCCGGCACGGTCATCAAGCCGGCCACCCACCAGATCCTCGTCCCCCGCCCGAAGACGGCCAAGGTCGGCGGCAAGCCCCTGGTCGGCCGTCAGCTGCTGGCCTGGGTCGGCGAGTTCCTGACGACGATCCTGGGGTCGTGACCCCCGCTCCCCGGGCGCCCGGCGCGCCCGGGGAGCCCCCGCATCCCCCGGCCCGCACGGGGCATTCGTAGCCTTGGACCGGCGTGGCCGGTGCGACGGGCATCGGATGCGGACGTGTGGGAGGGGTGGCGTGATGCGAGGCGTGGGGCGGGGTGCGGTGGCCGTCGTGCTGGCCGGGGTGGCGGTCACCGGCTGCAAGGCCGAGCTGGACACCGGCGGGAGCGCGACCGGGAGCGGGGGCGGGAACCCGGGAGCCGGGGCGCGGGGCAAGGCGGGCAGCGCGCTGGCGGCCGTCGACTCGCTCACCGTCAAGGGGCGGGCGCCCAAGACCGGTTACGCGCGGGAACGGTTCGGCACCGCCTGGGCCGACACCGACTCCAACCACTGCGACACCCGGGACGACATCCTCAAGCGGGACCTGAAGAGCGTCCGGTTCTCCGACGGCGAGTGCAAGGTCTCCGGCGGCCGGCTCGACCCCGACCCGTACAGCGGCAAGGACGTCACCTTCACCCGCGGCAGCAGCAAGGTCGACATCGACCACCTGGTCTCCCTGTCCGACGCCTGGCAGAAGGGCGCCTTCAAGTGGGAGCCGGGCAAGCGCATCGCGCTCGCCAACGACCCGCTGAACCTGCTGGCCGTCGACGCGACCCCCAACCGCAGCAAGGGCGACGGCGACACCGCGACCTGGCTGCCGCCCGACAAGGGCTTCCGCTGCACGTACGTCGCCGGTCAGGTCGCCGTGAAGAAGAAGTACGGGCTGTGGGTGACCGGCGCCGAGCGCGACGCCATGAAGAAGGTGCTGGGCGGCTGCCCCGACCAGAAGCTGCCCACCGGCGGGAATCCGACCGCGGCGCCCTCGCGCTTCCACGCCAGATGAACCCAGATGAACACGGCACGCGCTCTTCGGCGCGTGCCGTGTTCGGCGTCCCCTCGGGCGGGCTCTCGTCCGCGACCGCGCGGGATCAGATGGTGAGGTCCCACTGCGTGCCGTCGTACTCGAAGCTCGGCGTGACCTCGACCGTGAGGTTCTCGGCGTCGGCCGGGGCGTCGAAGGCGTAGACGACCGTCGCCTTCCTGCCGGGCAGGATCGTCCCGCTGAAGCCCCCGCCGACCTTGCCGTCGAAGATCTGCTCGGCGGTCACGCCCGCCTTGCCGGCGCGGGCGTCGGCGGTCAGCAGCGTCGCGTCGAACTTCGCCTTGCTGTCGTTGGTGACCGTGACGGTGACCTTGTACGCCTTGTTGCCCTTGCTGTGGCCCGCGGCGTACGCGTCCGGGGCGAACCGCACCGCGTTCGACACCGACACCGTCAGGTCGTCGTCGTAGACCACCGCGTCGCCCGCGTCGAGCGCCTTGCCCGCGGCCGGCTTGTCGGCCTTGTCGTCCTTGTTGGCCTTGTCGGTGTCGCCCTTGTCGCCCTTGTCGCTCTTCGGGGCGCTCTCGGTGCCCTTGGCCTTCGTGTCCGACACCGACTCGTTGAACTGGTCGACCGCGTCGTCGACGGCCTTGAACGTCGTGTACGCGCCGAAGACCGCGAGGCCCATCGCGGCCAGGCCGAGGAGCGCGCCGGTCAGCGCCACGCCCTTGTTCGTGGCCTCGCCCCGCCTGGCGCGGCCCCGGCCCGTCAGGCCCAGGATCAGGGCGATCAGCCCGAGGACCCCGGCCAGCCAGAACAGGATCGGGACCACGCCCGACACGGCGCCGACGATGCCCAGGATCAGCGCCGCCGTCCCCAGCCCGTTCCGCGCCGCCTGCTGGGGCTGCGGCTGCTGGAACGGCGGGTACTGCGGGTGCTGCTGCGGCTGGGTCTGAGACATGACTGTTCCTCCGTGATGAGAGAAGCCAACCTCCCCCCGGCTTTCCGTGTATCCGGCGGTTGGCTGGGTCAAGAACACCATCATCTGTGAACCGAATCAACCGTGTTCACATGAATCTGGTGGCGATCGGTTGTGAATGCGGTTCTTAGGTGGAGGTCGATAGGGTCGGGTCCACACGTCATGCCACGAGGGGAGCCGGAGCGGTGCGGGACAACGCGACAGAGGTGACGGCCGCCGGGATCGCCCGGCTCGCCGGGGTCGGCCGGGCCGCGGTCTCCAACTGGCGGCGGCGGCACGCCGACTTCCCCAAGCCCGTGGGCGGCACCGACACCAGCCCCTCCTTCGCGCTCACCGAGATCGAGGAGTGGCTGCGCGAGCAGGGCAAGCTCGCCGAGGTCCCGCTGCGCGAGCGCGTCTGGCAGCAGCTCGCCGGCCACCCGGCGGGCCCGGTCACCGCACTGCTGCACGCCGGGAGCGTCCTGCTCCTCGTGCACGACCGGCCCACCGAATGGCTCGCCCTGAGCGCCACGACCGACGACCGCGGCCTCGCCGAGCGCCTGTCGGCCGCCCTCGAAGGCGTCCTCACCCCCCGCTTCGGGGCGCCCCCCGGGCGCGCCCTCGCGACCCCGGCGCCCGCCGCCCTCGTCCCGTCCGTCCCGCTGCTGCGCGGCGCCGCCGAACTCGCCGCGGACGTCGGCGCGCGCCGCGCCTTCGCGTTCCTGCTCGGCCGCCACCTGGACGCGAACCCGCGCCAGTACACGCTGACCCCGCCCGGCCCCGCCGCCCTGATGGCCGCCCTCGCCGGGCCCGCCGCCACCGCCCTCGACCCGGCCTGCGGCACCGGCGCCCTGCTGCACGCCGTGCGCACCCACGGCGCCCCCTGCGGACAGCGCCTCTACGGCCAGGACTCCGCGCCCGAGCTGGCCGCCCTGACCGCCCTGCGGCTCGCGCTCGACGGGCCCGCGGGCGAGGGCGCGGGCCCCACCGTGCGCACCGCCGCCGCCGACACCCTGCTCGCCGACGCGCTCGACGGCGTCAGCGCCGACGTCGTCCTCGCCCACCCGCCGTTCAACGAGCGCGGCTGGGGCCACGACGAGCTGGCCTACGATCCGCGCTGGGAGTACGGCTTCCCGGCCCGCACCGAGTCCGAACTGGCCTGGGTGCAGCACGCGCTGGCCCGCCTGCGCGACGGCGGCACCGCGGTCCTGCTGATGCCGCCCACCGTCGCCTCCCGCCGCTCGGGCCGGCGGATCCGCGCCGACCTGCTGCGCCGCGGCGCCCTGCGCGCCGTGATCGCGCTGCCCGCGGGCGCGGTCCCGCCGAACAACATCCCGCTGCACCTGTGGGTCCTGCGCCGGCCCGGCGGCACCGCGGTCCCCGCCCCCGAACTGCTCCTCGTCGACACCACCTCGCTGGCCGCCCCGGGCGACGTGCGCGAGCAGCAGGCCTGGGCCACCGTGCAGGACGCCGTGCTCGACGCCTGGCGCGCCTTCGACCGCGCGGGGACGCTGGCCGAGCGCCCGGGGGTGGCCCGTTCGGTGCCGGTCATCGAACTCCTCGACGACGAGGTCGACCTCGCGCCCGCCCGCCGGCTGCCCCCGCCGGCCGCGGGCGGCAGCGGCGCCGCCGGGCTGACCGCCGTGCGCGAGGAGCTCGCCGGGACCCTGCGGCTGACCACCGGGCTCACCCCGCGGCCCGCCGTCCCCGCCGCCGACCCCGCCCGCTGGCCGCTCACCACGGTCGGCGAACTCGCGCGCGCGGGCGCCCTGTTCCTGCGCACCCCGGCCGCCTCGGGGGCCGACTCCCGCACGGGCGGCGCCGCGCGGGTGCCGGTCCCGGTCCTCACCGACCACGACGTGCTCACCGGCGCCGCCCCCTCCGGCACCTTCGGCGGCGACGACGAGCCGTTCCTGCTGCGGGCCGGGGACGTCGTCGTGCCCGTCGTCGGCGGCGGCGCCACCGCGCGCGTGGTGGACGGTCCCACCGAGGGCGCCGCTCTCGGCCGCGGCCTCGCCCTGCTGCGCCCCGACCCGGCCGCGCTCGACCCCTGGTTCGTCGCCGGGTTCCTGCGCTCCACCGCCAACAACCGGCAGGCCAGCAGCTACGCCTCCACGGCGACCCGGCTCGACGTGCGCCGGCTGCAACTGCCCCGCCTCCCGCTGCCCGAACAGGCCGGGTACGGCGAGCGGTTCAAGGCACTGGCCGCGTTCGAGGACGCCCTGCGGCTCGCGTCCCGGCTCGGCGAACAGCTCGTCCAGGGCCTCCACGACGGCCTGACGGACGGCACGCTCGCCCCCGAGTGACCGTCACGGAACAGGCAGGTCCGCAACGGTTCGGTACAACCCCGGGCCGGTTGTCATGATCGGCCTATACGCTCGAAGGAGCACGCGGTTCGAACACCGGTCACACACCAGCAGGAGCATCCATGCACGGCCACGGCTACGCGCCTCCGCCCAGGCTCCCCTCGTCCGGAGCGCAGTCGGGTCTGCGCGTGCTCTTCGTGGCCATCGGCGTGCTCTCGTGCGGCTTCCTCGGGTTCGTGCCGGTGCTCCGGCTCGCCGTGACCACCCGCAGGAAGGCCGACTGGAGCGTCTTCGCCGCCGTCGCGGCGGTCCAGCTCGTCTGCTGGGCGGGCGTGTTCGGCGACCCGGGCGCCGAGGAGTTCACCACCTGGTGGGGGAACACCGCGATGGGGCTCATGCTCGTGAACGTCGTCGCCTCGGTCTCCTACTACCTGATCCGCGACATCCACTTCGCCCGCAGCCACCCGCACCCCGTGGCCCCGGCGCCGTACGGCATGCAGCCGCCCCCCGTGTACGGCTACCCCCAGCCCCAGCCCCAGCCCCAGCCCCAGCCCCAGCAGTACCCGCAGGGGCCGGTCGCGCCGCCGATGCACGGGATGGGCACGCAGACGGGCGGCGGCACGCCCCTGCCCACGCCCGCCCCCGCGCCCCGGCCCAGCGCACAGCCCCAGCCCCAGCCGCCGCAGCGCATCGACCAGGTCCGCGCGGAGCTTGACGAGCTGAGCGACTACCTGCGCAAGCAGGACGGCGGCCGGTGACAGCTCTGTCCGCGCACCCCGGCCTGCCCACCGCCGGCGGCCACCTCATCGCGGGGCGCTACGAACTCTCCTCGCTCATCGGCCAGGGCGGCATGGGCCAGGTCTGGACGGCGTACGACCAGCGCCTCGACCGCCGCGTCGCGGTGAAGCTCGTCCGCCCCGACCGGGTCGCGGGCGCCGAGGCCGAGGAGCTGCGCCGCCGCTTCCTGCGCGAGTGCCGCGTCACGGCCCAGGTCGACCACCCCGGCCTGGTCACCGTGCACGACGCCGGCACCGAGGGCGGCGAGGGCACCGGCGGGGCCTCGTTCCTCTATCTCGTCATGCAGTACGTCGACGGCTCCGACCTCGCCGACCACCTCGCCGAGCACGACCCGTACCCGTGGCCGTGGGCGGTCTCGGTCGCCGCGCAGCTGTGCGCCGTGCTGTCGGCCGTGCACGCGGTGCCGATCGTCCACCGCGACCTCAAGCCGCGCAACGTGATGGTGAAGAAGGACGGCACCGTCACCGTCCTCGACCTCGGCGTCGCCTCCGTCCTCGACACCGACACCACCCGCCTCACCCACACCGGCTCACCCATCGGCACGCCCGCGTACATGGCACCCGAGCAGGCGATGGGCGGCGCCGTCGGCCCGTACACCGACCTGTACGCGCTCGGGGTGCTGCTCCACGAACTGCTCAGCGGCGACGTCCCGTTCGCGGGCACCACCGCCCTCGGCATCCTGCACCGCCATCTGTACGAGGCCCCGGTCCCGGTCCGCCGGCTGCGCCCGGAGGTCCCCGAGGCGCTGGAGCAGCTGGTCCTGCGCCTGCTCGCCAAGGACCCGCAGCACCGGCCGGCGTCCGCCCAGCAGACGTACGAGGAGCTGCTGCCGCTGCTGCCCGCGCGGGGCGTGCCCACCGGCCGCCCGCTGGACCCCACCCGCCCGTTCCTGCGCCCGCACGCCCCGTGGCCCGACCGGGCCGTGACGCCCGCGCCGCAGCCCGCCGGCTCCGACGTCCAGGGCGACCGGCCCGACGTGGCCCGCGCCGTCGACGAGGTCAAGCGGCTCCTCGGCGAGGGCCGCATCACCCAGGCCGTCGACATCCTCGGCGCGATCCTGCCCGCCGCGGCCGCCCAGCACGGCGAGCACTCGCCCGTCGTGCGCACCCTGCGCAAGCAGTACGCGGCCACGCTCATGGACGACGGCCAGTACCGCCGCGCCCTGCCCGAACTGCGCCGCCTCGCCGACGAACGGGCCGCCGAGGCGGGCCACGCCGACCCGCGGTCCCTCCAGTTCCGCTACGAGGTCGCCCAGTGCCTCGAAGCCCTCGGCGAACCGGCCGCGGCGCTCGCCGAGTACCGCTCCCTGCTGCCGTACTACGAGAACCAGTACGCGACGACGGACCTGCGGCTCGCCCTCGAAGTGCGCCGCCGCATCGGCCAGTTGCTGCTCGCGGTCGGCGACCGGGGCGCCGCCCAGGAGACCCTGGTCCGGCTGCTGCACGACGCGGAGCGCCTGCACGGCCCCTCCCACCCGTTCCCCAACGAGGTCCGGCGCACCCTCCAGTGGCTCGGCCAGGTCAGGGGCTGAGCGGCAAAGAACCGGTCATCCACCGGTCAAGAACTGTCAGTGGGCTGGCTGTTCCGCACACCACCCGGCATGATCAGCTGGCTCGCAGTGCGCTGCCCCGTCCCCGGGCATGCCCCGCCCCGGCCCTCACCGCGCCGGGGACTGCTGGAGCATCCGCGTATTCCTGTCTCACGAGAAACACCGAGAACACCCCCATGCGCTCCATGACCCGTGCCGCCGTCCTGCTCTGCGCGACCGCCGCCCTCCCGCTCGCCCTGACCGCCTGCGGCCCGGACGACAGCACCGACGCCAAGGCGCCGGCGGCCTCCTCCGGCCGCGCGAAGGACCCCGACGCGGGCCTGGCCACCGGCGCCCGGCTGAAGAAGGCGCTCGCACCCGCCGCGTTCTTCGGCTCCGGCTACTCCCTGGACCCGTCCGCGGCCCGGGACACCGGCGACACCTACCAGAAGCAGGCCGCCCACCCGGCCGCGCTCGCCCACCCCGACTGCACCAAGCTCGGCGGCACCAGCTGGATCGCGCTCACCGGCGACGAGGGCGTCTCCTTCGCGCAGAACGACTACGTCGACGCCGACTCCTCCGTCGACATCGCCCAGGAGATCGACACCTTCCGCGGCGCGACGGCCGGCACCGTGATGCGGCACCTCGAAAAGGTCGTCGCCGCCTGCCCCGCCTACCGCGACGCGGACACCAAGTCCCGGGTCACGGTGGCCGGAGCGGCGACCGACGGCCTCGGCGACAGCGCGTACACCATCACGCTGACCGACCCGACCTGGACCAACGGCACCACCCTGATCGCGGTCCGCAAGGGCACCGACGTCGTCACGGTCATGTCCACGGACGGCCACGACGACGGCGCCGCGACGGCGAAGCGGCTCGCCGCGAAGGTGACCGCGGCGCTGGGCTCCTAGCGAAAGGCCCCGGGCCACCCGCGCACCGGAGCGCGGGCACCGGCTGACGGCGGCTCAGTACCTCAAGTCGCGGCGAATCGTTGTCGAATAGGTGGCCGAGGCATCGGCCACCTCCTAACATCATCATCGCCGGACTTTGTGCACCGACGCACAAACTCGCCGCAGGGAGGCCCACCTTGCACCGCCGCAACAGCCGCCGCACCGCGCTCGTCCTGTCCACCGCCGCCATCGCCGCGATCCCCGCCCTCACCGCCTGCGGAAGCGAGGCGCACCCCGGAGCCGCGGCCGTCGTCGGCGGCCAGCGCATCACGGTCTCCCAGCTGGAGAGCCGGGTGACCGAGGTGCGCCGGGCGCAGCAGGACGCCACCGACGGCGGCGCGCAGTACGAGCAGGCCGTCGCCAAGTCGGGCGGCCTCACCCGCAACACCCTGCACACCATGGTCCTGGACCGGGTGCTGCACCGCGCCGCCACCGACGCCGGGGTCTCCGTCTCCCGCAGGGAGATGCAGCAGATGCGGGCGGGCCTGGAACAACAGGCGGGCGGCGCCAAGCAGTTGGAGACGTCCTGGCTCCAGCAGTACAACGTGCCGCCCAAGCGGCTCACGGAGTCGCTGCGCACCGAGATCGAGGCGCAGAAGCTGGCCACGTCGCTCGGCGTCGACACCCGGACGCCCGCGGGCCAGGCCGCCTTCTGGAAGGCCCTCTCCCGGGCCTCCAAGGAGCTGAACATCGACCTGAACCCCCGCTACGGCAGCTGGGGCGTCACCAGGACCGGCACCGTGGGCCGGGTCGACGCCAAGACCCCGTGGCTGACCCAGGTCACCCGCGAGGCGCCCGCGGACCAGCAGCAGACGGCGTAGCGGCGCCGCGCCGCGGGCCCGCGGCCCGGCGCCGTGCCGGGCGCGGGGCGCGGCCGGGCGGCGGCCTGCGTTACGTTCGGGGGCGTGAACGACGACACCACTCCCGACGCCGGCCGCGTCGTCCTGCTCACCACCAGCCACCGGGTCGCCCCCGGACTGCTGTCCTGGCAGGCCTGGCAGGTCCTGCACGCCGCCGACGACGTGCTGTGCGCCGACCCCGCGCACCCGCAGCTGCCCTATCTGAAGGAGGCGGGCGTCGAGGTCGCCCTCGCGACGCCCGCCGCCCGCGACCTCGTCGAGCGCTGCGCCGACGGCGGGCGCACCGTCGTCGTGCTGACCACGGCGCAGGGCGACCGCGGCCTCACCGACGGCCTGGCGGCGCTGGCCGGCTCCGGCCGCGTCGCGATGCCGTCCCTCGAACTCCTCCCCGGCTCCTACGACCTGCCGGGCGCCCGGCTCCTCGACCTCGTCCAGGTGATGGACCGGATCCGCGACGCGTGCCCGTGGTCGGCGCCGCGCACCCACGAGGACCTGGCGAAGTACGTCATCGAGGAGGCGTACGAGCTGGTCGAGGCGATCGAGACCGGCGACCGGGAGGAGCTGCGCGAGGAGCTCGGCGACGTCCTGCTCCAGGTCGTCTTCCACGCCCGGATCGCCGAGGAGGACCCCGAGGAGCCGTTCTCCGTCGACGACGTCGCGGGCGCCATCGTCGACAAGCTCATCCACCGCCATCCGCACGTCTTCGGCGACGAGAGCGCGGCCACCCCCGAGGAGGTCCGGGAGATCTGGCTGCGCAGGAAGGCCGAGTCGAAGCGGCGCGCCTCCGTCACGGACGGCGTGCCCGTCGGCCAGCCGGGCCTGGCCCTCGCCGCGAAGCTCGGTTCGCGGGTGCGCACGGCGGGCCTGGACGTGCCGGTGCCGCCGGGGGAGGGCGTCGGCCACGAGCTGCTGGCGCTCGCCCTGCGCGCCGAGGCGTCCGGCGTCGACCCGGAGGCGGCGCTCAGGGAGGCGGCCCGCGCCTACCGCGACGCGGTGCGCGGCGCCGAGGGACTGTAGCCGGGGGCCGGGGGCCGGGGGACTGTAGGGGCGTAGGGCCGCGCTCAGCGGGGGGCGAACTCCACCGGCAGCGTCCGCAGCCCCCGCATGATGAGCCCGCCGCGCCAGCGCAGCTCGGCGGGGTCCGCGCCGAGCCGCAGGTCCGGCAGCCGGGTCAGCAGGGTCGCCAGCGCCGTCTGCCCCTCCAGCCGGGCGAGCGGGGCGCCGACGCAGTAGTGGATGCCGTGCCCGTACCCCAGGTGCTTGGTGTCGCGGCGGGCCAGGTCGAGGGTGTCGGGGGCGTCGAACCGGGCCGGGTCGCGGTCGGCCGCCGCGAGCACCACGAGCACCGGGTCGCCCACGGCGACCGGGACGCCGCCGATCTCCAGGTCCTCGGTCGCGTACCGCCAGGTCGCCATCTCCACCGGCCCGTCGAAGCGCAGCAGCTCCTCCACGCCCGTCTCCAGCAGCCCGTGCTCGCCCCGCGCGAGCGCGTCCTGGAGGACGGCCCGCTGCCCGGGGTGGCGCAGCAGGGCGTGGGTGCCGTTGCCGATCAGGTTGATGGTCGTCTCGAAGCCGGCGAACAGCAGCACGAAGCACATCGCCACCACCTCGTCCTCGGTGAGGTGCTCGCCGTGGTCGGAGGCGCGGATGAGGCCGGAGATCAGGTCGTCGCCGTCGCCGAGGCGCTTGCGGTGGATGAGGTCGGCGAGATAGCGGCGGATCTTCTTCACGGCGCGGGCGACGCCGCCGCGCGGCCCCTTGCCGTGACGGATCATCATGCCCGCCCAGTCCCGCAGGTCGTCCTGGTCCTCGCGCGGGACGCCGAGCAGGTCGCAGATCGCGTAGATGGGCAGCGGGAAGGCGAACTCGTGGATGAGGTCGGCGCTGCCGCGCGCCGCGAAGCCGTCGATGAGGCCGTCCGTCAGTTCCTGCACGCGCGGCGCGAACTCGGCCACCCGGCGCGGGGTGAACGCCTTGGAGACCAGGCGCCGCAGCCGGGTGTGGTCCGGCGGGTCGATGTTCAGCAGATGGGTCATCAGGCCGGCGCTGCGCTCGCCGGGGATGCCGGTCCTGCTCCTGCCTTGCGCGTCGTCCGCGTGGTGCACCGGGTTCTTCGACAGCCGCGGGTCCGCGAGCGCCTGACGCGCGTCCGCGTACCGGGTCACGAGCCACGCCTCGACGCCGCTGGGCAGGGTGGTGCGGTGCACGGGGGAGTGCTCGCGCAGCCAGGCGTAGGCGGGATACGGATCGGTGGCGAACTCCCAGGTGAAGAGTTCGGGGGCGGGCGCGGTGTTCACATCCCGACCGTACCCGGAGGCGGTCCGGCCAGCGGGAACGCGTGTGACCGGTGCCACTCGGCGCCGTGCGCGCGGGCGGCACGGGATGGTTTGTCGGCATCCCGGAAAGCCGCGAACGGGGCCCATTCACCGCACAGTTCACGACGGCCCACAGACCCCCGAAAGCTGACGTTGTGTCAAATCTGTGATGGAGGCGTGATCTACGCTGCATCGACTTGTGACAAGCGTTCGAGTCCCGCTACGTTCACCAGTCATCGCGACACACGCACAACAGGCACCACGCATCCACCTTGTCGCGTGCAGCTGTATCAGTCTCGCGAAAGGCAACCGCATGCTCTCCGGGAACGGTCGACACCGTCGCCCCCGCCAGGCCCCTGCTCTCGTCGTCGCCGCCGGGGTCACCGGCAGCGCCATCGCGATCCCGCTGCTCGGCGCCACCGGCGCGCACGCGGCGACGGCCACCACGTGGGACAAGGTCGCCGAGTGCGAGAGCGGCGGGCAGTGGAGCCTGGACGCGCGCAACGGCTACTACGGCGGCCTTCAGTTCTCGCAGGAGATGTGGGAGGAGTACGGCGGTCTCGACTACGCCCCGCGCGCCGACCAGGCCAGCCGCTCGCAGCAGATAGCCGTCGCCGAGAAGGTCCTCGACGCCAAGGGGCCGAGCGCCTGGCCGAGCTGCTCGGCCACCGCCGGCCTGGCGCAGGGCGCCGGCTCGGCGGACGTCGACCCGGGCGCGAGTGCCACCCCCAAGGCCCCCGGCGACGGCGGTGCGACGGCCGGGACGGACTCCGGCTCGGACTCCGGCTCGGACTCGGGTTCGAACTCCGGCGCGGACGCGGACGCGAGTGCGGATCCGGGAGACAAGAATCACGACGGATCCGGCGCATCGGACAAGGTGTCGGACAAGGCGTCGGACGATGCCACGGACGGCGCGTCGGACGCGGCGTCGGACGGCCCGTCCGACGGCCCGTCGGCGGACGACTCCGCCGCTACCTCGGGTAACAGCGAGGAGGGCGGGGCGAGTGACGCCGCGTCGGCTCCGTCCGGCACCGCCTCGCCGGACTCCCCGGACACCGCCGCCGACGACTCCACCGCCCCCGCCGACGCCTCCGCGGGCGGCCGGCACCGGGGCGACCGCGCCACCGACGACGGCGCCGACTCGCGTACGGGCGACGGCCGTCACGCCTCGCGCGACGAGCGGCGCGACGGCGACGCCTATGTGGTCCGCTCGGGTGACAACCTCTGGGACATCGCCGACGCCCAGAACGTGCCCGGCGGGTGGTCCGCGCTCTACGACGCGAACCAGAAGACGGTCGGTACCGACCCGAACCTCATCCTCCCTGGTCAGAGTCTGGATCTTGGGTCTGAATCGGTCGAAAAGTAGCGGGAGTTACGGGGTCTTTGAGGCCTGTATGTCCGCTTTTGATCGAGTGAGACATGAGTCTCAAAGACCCTGATCGTCTTTGAAATCGGGCGGATCCACTGCTTACGGTCTGACCGCTCGCCACAGCGGGCCCCGACGGACGTCACGCCGAATCCTGCCAACGTCCGTACGGGAACAGTCGACGCGTAAGCGCCGTAGGCAGGAGCGGGGGACCCAGGTAAGCCGCCGTCGAGGGAGACCGAGACGGCTTGGGGTTAAGCCGCGCACAAGGATGCGCGGCCGGGCACTCACTGGCCCGAACCCGACAGCTCACCTCGTAGGCGTCGGTGAGGGGATCTCTCCATGCTGCTTTCCAGCAAGGGCAAGCACCGCCGCCCGTCCAAGGCCGTCCGTGTCGCCACGCTCGCCGGTGTCGCCGGTGCCGCCGTCGCCGTCCCGCTGATGGGCGCCACCTCGGCCTCCGCCGCCTCCGCCTCCGAGTGGGACCAGGTCGCGCAGTGCGAGTCCGGCGGCAACTGGTCGATCAACACGGGCAACGGTTTCTCCGGCGGCCTCCAGTTCTCGCCGTCCACCTGGGCGGCCTACGGCGGCACGCAGTACGCGTCCTCCGCCGCGGGCGCCTCCAAGGCCCAGCAGATCTCGGTCGCCGAGAAGGTCCTCGCCTCGCAGGGCAAGGGCGCCTGGCCGAGCTGCGGCGTGGGCCTCTCGGGCGCCTCCACGGGCAACTCCGCCCCGGCCCCCCAGCAGGACACCCAGCAGTCCCAGCCGCAGCAGCAGCAGCCGCAGCAGAGCCAGCCGCAGCAGCAGAAGTCGACCGAGCAGCACACCGACTCCTCGGCCGCCTCCCGCTCGCAGTCGCGCGACACCGTCACCACCCCCACCGGCCAGAAGGTCGAGAAGGGCGACGGCGAGTACAAGGTCAAGACCGGCGACACCCTCAGCAAGATCGCCGACGCGCACGGCACGGACTGGCAGAAGGTGTTCAAGCTCAACAAGGACATCGTCAAGAACGCCGACCTGATCTTCCCGGGTCAGCAGCTCCACCTGAAGTAGGACCGCGCGGGAGTGCCGCGGGCCCGGCGTCGGCGGACGCCGGGTCACCGGCCGCACCCCCGTCCCCACTCCCCGGTGGGCCGCTCACCTGAGCAGCCCCCGCCCCATGCAGCGGGCGGGGGCTGCTGTCTTTGTTCCGTTAAGAAACATTTCGCTCTGGGCGTTGTCCACTGGCCGGGCGGTCGGATGGCCGATGCCTCGGAGCCGGTTAGGCTCAGAGGGTGCGGGACCGAACCAACCGGCCCCGCACCGTCCGCGTCACATCCCAGAAGGAGATGCTCGTGCCGTCCATCGACGTCGTCGTAGCCCGGGAAATCCTGGACTCCCGAGGCAACCCCACGGTCGAGGTCGAGGTCGGCCTCGACGACGGCAGCACGGGTCGTGCTGCCGTTCCGTCGGGCGCCTCCACCGGTGCCTTCGAGGCCATCGAACTCCGTGACGGTGACCCCAACCGTTACCTCGGCAAGGGCGTCGAGAAGGCCGTCCTCGCCGTCATCGAGCAGATCGGCCCGGAGCTGGTCGGCTACGACGCCACCGAGCAGCGCCTGATCGACCAGGCGATGTTCGACCTGGACGCCACGGACAACAAGGGCTCGCTGGGCGCCAACGCCATCCTCGGCGTCTCGCTCGCCGTCGCGCACGCCGCTTCCGAGGCGTCCGACCTGCCGCTCTTCCGCTACCTGGGCGGTCCGAACGCGCACCTGCTGCCCGTCCCGATGATGAACATCCTGAACGGCGGGTCGCACGCCGACTCCAACGTCGACATCCAGGAGTTCATGATCGCCCCGATCGGCGCGGAGTCCTTCTCCGAGGCCCTGCGCTGGGGCGCCGAGGTCTACCACACCCTCAAGAAGGTGCTGAAGACCAAGGGCCTGTCCACCGGCCTCGGCGACGAGGGCGGCTTCGCCCCGAACCTGGAGTCGAACCGCGCCGCGCTCGACCTCATCCTCGAAGCGATCAAGGAGGCCGGCTACATCCCCGGCCAGCAGATCGCGCTCGCGCTGGACGTCGCCGCCTCCGAGTTCTACAAGGACGGCAAGTACCAGTTCGAGGGCAAGGAGCGCTCGGCGGCCGAGATGACCGAGTACTACGAGGAGCTCGTCTCCGCGTACCCGCTCGTGTCCATCGAGGACCCGCTGTACGAGGACGACTGGGCCGGCTGGCACGTCATCACCGAGAAGCTGGGCGACAAGGTCCAGCTCGTCGGCGACGACCTCTTCGTCACCAACCCGGAGCGCCTGGCCCGCGGCATCGAGGAGAACTCGGCCAACGCCCTGCTCGTCAAGGTCAACCAGATCGGTTCGCTGACCGAGACCCTGGACGCCGTCGAGCTGGCCCAGCGCAACGGCTTCAAGTGCATGATGTCGCACCGCTCCGGCGAGACCGAGGACGTGACGATCGCGGACCTCGCCGTCGCCACGAACTGCGGCCAGATCAAGACCGGCGCCCCGGCCCGCTCCGAGCGCGTCGCCAAGTACAACCAGCTCCTGCGCATCGAGGAGATCCTCGACGACGCCGCGGTCTACGCCGGCCGCAGCGCCTTCCCGCGCTTCAAGGGCTGACCGGCCCCGCGCCTGCTGAGGCAGTAGTTCCGTACGTCCCCGCACTCGGTCCCGTACCGTGTGCGGGGACGTACGCACGTAGACAGCACTGCCGGACGGGGAGGCGGAGGAGCCATGCCGGGAAAGCTCCGAGACAGGGGCCGTGACGACTCGGCCCGCTTCTCCACGGCGACCCGCCTGCGACTGCTCGGCGAGCAGACCGCGGAGCGGGTCTACCGCTCGCAGACCAGGCGCCAGGCGCGCCGCTCCCGGCTGACCGGCCGCGCGGCCCTGCTCGCCCTCGTCGTCTGCACCCTCGTCGTGGCGCTCGCCTACCCGATGCGGCAATACGTCTCCCAGCGCGGCGAGGTCGCGGACCTCCAGCGCCAGCAGCGGCAGGCCGAGGAGCGCGTCGACCGGCTCCGCGACGAGAAGGCGCGCTGGCAGGACGACGCGTACGCCGAGCAGCGGATCCGGGAGCGCCTGCACATGGTGATGCCGGGCGAGACCGGCTACGTGGTGCCCGACGCGCGCGCCACCAGCACCGGCCGCCCGGACCAGAGCCCGGCCGAGCGCGCCTGGTACTCGAACGTCTGGGACGGCGTCGACAAGGCCGACCAGGCAGCCAACTGACACACGAGAGACACCCCAGGAAGTCATGGACACGCCCCCGCCCCAGACCGAGCGCACCGAGCCCACGGACGCCGACATCCACGCGTTCAAGGAGCAGCTCGGCCGCCCGCCGCGCGGCCTGCGCGCCATCGCCCACCGCTGCCCCTGCGGCAACCCGGACGTGGTCGAGACCGCTCCGCGTCTGGAGGACGGCACGCCGTTCCCGACGACGTACTACCTGACGTGCCCCCGCGCGGCCTCCGCCATCGGCACGCTGGAGGCCAACGGCGTCATGAAGGAGATGACGCAGCGGCTGACGACGGACCCGGAGCTGGCGCGCCAGTACCGCGCCGCCCACGAGGACTACCTCGCGCGCCGCGACGCCATCGAGGTCCTGGAGGGCTTCCCCAGCGCGGGCGGCATGCCGGACCGCGTGAAGTGCCTGCACGTCCTGGTCGGCCACTCCCTGGCCGCGGGCCCGGGCGTGAACCCGCTCGGCGACGAGGCGATCGCGATGCTGCCCGAGTGGTGGAAGAAGGGCCCGTGCGTGAGCGCCTGCACCGTGGAGGAGGACGCGTGAGCCGGGTGGCGGCCGTCGACTGCGGTACGAACTCGATCCGGCTCCTCGTCGCGGACGTGAACCCGGAGACGGGCGAACTGACCGACCTGGACCGGCGCATGACCATCGTCCGGCTCGGCCAGGGCGTCGACCGCACCGGCCGGCTCGCGCCGGAGGCGCTGGAGCGCACCTTCGCGGCCTGCCGCGAGTACGCCGCCGTGATCAAGGAACTGGGGGCCGAGCGGACCCGCTTCGTCGCCACCTCGGCGTCCCGCGACGCGGAGAACCGCGACACGTTCGTCCGGGGCGTCCTCGACATCCTGGGCGTCGAGCCCGAGGTGATCACGGGCGAGCAGGAGGCGCAGTTCTCCTTCACGGGTGCGACGAGGGAACTGACCGGCCGCGCCGACCTCGACACCCCGTTCCTGGTCGTCGACATCGGCGGCGGCTCCACCGAGTTCGTGGTCGGCGCGGAGCGCGTCGACGCGGCGCTCTCCGTCGACATCGGCTGCGTGCGGATGACCGAGCGGCACCTGGTGGGCGAGGACGGGCGGATCACCGACCCGCCCACCGCCGAGCAGATCGGGGCCGTCCGCGCCGACATCACCGAGGCCCTCGACCGGGTCACCCGGACCGTGCCGATCCGCTCCGCGCGCACCCTGGTGGGCCTGGCCGGTTCGGTGACGACGGTGGCCGCCCTGGCCCTCGGCCTGGACGCCTACGACTCCACGGCGATCCACCACTCCCGGATCCCCTACGAGAAGGTCGCCGGGCTGACGGACTGGCTGCTGTCCTCGACGCACGACCAGCGCGCCCTGAAGCCGGTCATCCACCCCGGCCGGGTCGACGTGATCGCCTCCGGCGCACTGGTGCTGCGGATGATCATGGAGTGGACGGGGGCCCGCGAGGTCGTCGTCAGCGAGCACGACATCCTCGACGGCATCGCCTGGTCCCTCGCCTGACCCCGGGCCATCGGCGCGGCCCCCTTGTAGGGTGCCGCGCATGGGGGAGACGACGGCGCGGCACGGCGCCTACCGGACCGGTCCGCTGTGGGGCGCGGCGGGCGTCTGCCTCGGTGTCCTGGTGCTCTGCTCGGGGCTCGCGCTGTTCGGGATGCTGGAGTTCCACGAGCGGTGCGCGCAGGGGCTGATCACGGGTTCCGGGGCGCTCGGCGACATCCACGACCAGGCGTTCCCGCCCGCCACGGTCTGCGAGTTCGCCGGCGGGGACGTCACCTCCGTCGGCGGGCGGTGGCCGCTCGCCGCGCTGTCCTGGCTGGCCCTGGCGGGGCTCGTGGGCTGTCTGCTGCTCGCGCTGGCCGCGGAGTGCTGCGAACCGGTCCCGGGCCCGGACCACGTCGTGCCCATGACCCGGGCGGCCAAGCTGCGCCGCACCGGCACCGCGTTCTTCGTGACGGGCTCGGTCTTCGCCGGGTGCTACGCGCTGGCCGGCGGGCGGCTGCTCGCCGGGCCCTCGTCGGCCTGCGCGGCCGGGGCGGACTGGGGGACGCAGGCGCCGCGGACCCTCGACCCGAGCTTTCTGCCGCCCCAGGCGACCTGCCGCTACACCAGTGGCCTCACGAGGCCGCTGAACCCGGACTGGCTGGCGTCCCTCAGCGTCGAGCTGGCCGTCCCCGCCCTCCTCGCGGGGGTCGGATTCGCCCTCGCCTGGTGGCGCCTGCGGCAGGAGCGCGCGGCCCGCGAGACCCCACTTCTGAGCACGCCGCACAGCGTCTGAGCACCCCTGGAGGGGGTCGCGACACCCCTCGGCGACACTCCGTCGGGAAAGTTCGTGAAGTTCTTCACAAGGAATTCGGCCCTGTTGGACGCCGTTACGGGCCCACGGGTCCGTCCGGGGCCCGCGCGGGGCACCACCGAGGGCGGTCCGGGGGGTTCCAGGGGTGTTACGGGCGGATGACGCGGAGGGGTGGTCCAGTGCCGCCGAATGCCCGCCGTCGCTGCTCAAGAGGGGTGTGCAACGACTGGCGCCGCCGCGCGGTTCCCCCGGGCGACCATGACATGGGTCACGTGGGCGGCGAAGTGTAGCAGAGGGGTGCGGGAACCTTGTGAAGGGGCGCACGAGCACCCCCCTCCACTCGGGTGGATACTCGATGGCATGAGCACCACGGAGCGTCCCAGGATCCTCATTGTCGGGGGTGGGTACGTAGGCCTGTACGCAGCGCGTCGCATCCTCAAGAAGATGCGTTACGCGGAAGCGACCGTCACGGTCGTGGACCCGCGCTCGTACATGACGTACCAGCCCTTCCTCCCCGAGACCGCCGCCGGCAGCATCTCGCCGCGCAACGTCGTCGTCCCGCTGCGACGCGCTGTGCCGGGAGCCGAGATTCTCACCGGCCGCGTGACCACCATCGACCAGGACCGCAAGGTCGCCACGGTCGCCCCGCTCGTCGGCGAGGCGTACGAGGTGCCCTTCGACTACCTGGTGATCGCGCTCGGCGCGGTCTCCCGCACCTTCCCGACGCCGGGCCTCGCCGAGGCGGGCATCGGCATGAAGGGTGTCGAGGAGGCCATCGGCCTGCGCAACCACGTCCTCGAGCAGCTCGACAAGGCCGAGTCGACGACCGACGAGGAGATCCGCCGCAAGGCGCTCACCTTCGTCTTCGTCGGCGGTGGCTTCGCGGGCGCCGAGACCATCGGTGAGGTGGAGGACCTGGCGCGCGACGCGGCCAAGTTCTACAAGAACGTCAAGCGCGAGGACATGCGCTTCGTGCTCGTCGACGCCGCCGACAAGGTGCTGCCGGAGGTCGGCCCGGACCTGGGCACGTACGGCCGCAAGCACCTGGAGTCGCGCGGTATCGAGGTCTACCTGAAGACGACGATGCCGTCCTGCGTCGACGGTCACGTGGTGCTGAGCAACGGCCTGGAGGTCGACGCCAACACCATCGTGTGGACCGCCGGTGTGAAGCCGAACCCGGCGCTCGCCCGCTTCGGTCTCCCGCTCGGCCCGCGCGGCCACGTGGACACCGCCGCCACCCTCCAGGTGCAGGGCACCGACTACATCTGGGCCGCGGGCGACAACGCCCAGGTGCCGGACCTCGTCGGCCGCGCCAACGGCAACGAGAACGCCTGGTGCCCGCCGAACGCGCAGCACGCCATGCGCCAGGCCAAGGTCCTCGCGGACAACGTGGTCTCGGGCATGCGCGGCTTCCCGCAGGGCGAGTACAAGCACGCCAACAAGGGTGCGGTCGCCGGTCTCGGCCTGCACAAGGGCGTCGCGATGATCGTCATGGGCAAGATGAAGATCAAGCTCAAGGGCCGTCTCGCCTGGTACATGCACCGCGGCTACCACGGCATGGCCATGCCGACGTACAACCGCAAGATCCGGGTGATCGCCGAGTGGACGATCAACATGTTCCAGAAGCGCGACATCACCGCGCTCGGCGCCCTGGAGACTCCGCGCGAGGAGTTCTACGAGGCCGCCAAGCCGGCGCCGAAGCCCGCCGCGGCCGAGGCCCCCAAGGCCGAGGAGAAGAAGGCCGAGGCCAAGGCCTCGTAACCGCCGTCCGTCCGTAGCCCGAAGGGGCCGCCTGCCATCCGTGGTGCAGGCGGTCCCTTCGGCGTTGCCGGGTGGTGCGGCGGGGCGCCGTGCGGGGGTCGCGGCCCGCCGGAATACGTGGTGGCTACATGTATTTTGCCGTTCCGTGACCCGGTCACGGGACTGCGGAGCCGGGCCGTCGGTGTTTACCTGCTGTTGGACCGGACCGCGATGTCGGGGCGTTCCGGTGTCTTCCGACATCACGGAGGTGTGCGCCATGCCCCACGCCGCACAGCGGCTGAAGAACCTCGCCGAGCAGCTGCTCGGCACCGAACTTCCCGTGCGCCTGCGCGCCTGGGACGGCTCCGAGGCCGGCCCCCCGGACGCCCCCGCCCTCGTCGTCCGCAACCGGCGCGCCCTGCGCCGCCTGCTGTGGAAGCCGGGCGAACTCGGTCTGGCCCGCGCCTGGGTGGCGGGTGACCTGGACGTCGAGGGCGACCTGTACGCCGCCCTGGACGCCATGGCGGAGCTCATCTGGGAGCACGACGACGACGCCCCGCGCAGGAGCCTCGCCGAGGCGCTGCGGGACCCGGCCGTCCGGGCCGGCGCGCGCGAGCTGGTGAAGCTGGCGGGCCCCTACCCGCCGCCCGCGCCGCCCGCCGAGGAACTGCGCCGCAAGGGCCGCCTGCACCTGCACACCAAGGGCAGCGACAGGAAGGCCATCAGCCACCACTACGACGTCGGCAACGACTTCTACGCGCTGGTGCTCGGCCCCTCGATGGTCTACTCGTGCGCCTACTGGGAGTCGCCCGGCGCGACCCTCGAATCGGCCCAGCGCGACAAGCTGGAGCTGATCTCCCGCAAGCTCGGCCTGGAGCCCGGCATGCGGCTGCTCGACGTCGGCTGCGGCTGGGGGTCGATGGCCATCCACGCCGCCCGCGAGCACGGGGTGAGCGTCGTCGGCGTCACCCTGTCGCAGGAACAGGCCGCGTTCGCCCGCAAGCGCGTCGCCGACGAGGGGCTGACCGACCGCGTCGAGATCCGCGTGCAGGACTACCGGGACGTGCGGGACGGCCCCTACGACGCGATCTCCTCCATCGGCATGGCCGAGCACGTCGGCGCCGACCGCTACCTGGAGTACGCGCAGGATCTGTACGCCCTCCTGGTGCCGGGCGGCCGGCTGCTCAACCACCAGATCGCGCGCCGCCCGCAGCGCGACGAGTCGGCGTACGAGGTCGACGAGTTCATCGACGCCTACGTCTTCCCCGACGGGGAGCTGGCGCCCGTCGGCAGCACGGCCGGGCTCCTGGAGCGGGCCGGGTTCGAGGTGCGCGACATCGAGGCGATCCGGGAGCACTACGCCCTCACCCTGCGCCAGTGGGTGCGCAACCTGGAGGCCCGCTGGGCCGAGGCCCAGCAGCTGGTCACCCCCGGCCGGGCCAGGATCTGGCGGCTGTACATGGCGGCCTCGGCGCTGAGCTTCGAGCGCAACCGGATCGGGGTCAACCAGATCCTCGCCGTGAAGACCCCGCCGGACGGCGCGTCGGGGATGCCGCTGCGGGCCCGGACCTGGAACTAGGGACCGGCGCGGCCGTACGCGCGCGACAGGGGGCGCCCGGTGCAGCACCGGGCGCCCCCTGTCGCGTACGCGCGCGGTCCGCTACTCGGACTTGATCGCCGCCAGCATGTTCAGCCGGGCCGCGCGGCGGGCCGGCCACAGGGCCGCCAGGATGCCGACCACGGCGGCCAGGGCGAGGAAGAGGCCCATCCGGCCCCACGGCAGGATCAGTGCGTAGGTCGACATCGCGTTGCCGATCAGCCGGCCGGCCGCCCAGCCGAAGAACACGCCGAGGCCGATGCCGAGCACGCCGCCGAACAGGGAGATCACCAGGGACTCCAGCCGGACCATGCGCTTGATGCCCTTGCGGTCGATGCCGATGGCGCGGAGCATCCCGATCTCCTGCTGGCGCTCGAAGACCGACATCGCCAGGGTGTTGATGACCCCGAGGACGGCGACGATCACCGCCATGGCGAGCAGGCCGTAGAGCATGTTCAGCATCAGCGTGAAGATCTGAGCGATCTGGTTGGAGATGTCCTGCTTGTCCTGGACCTGGATGGCGGGGTTCTCGCCGAGGGCCTTGGTGAGCCTGTCCTGGTTGGCCTCGGTGGCGCCGCCGGACATCTTCACCATCACCTGGAGGTCGGTGGCGGCGCCGTCGATGTGCGGGTCCAGGGTCGCGGAGTCGAGCAGGACGCCCCGCATCATCTCGTTGCCCTCGTAGACGCCCGCGACGGTCAGCCGCTGCTTGCGGCCGTCCTCGTAGGTCGTGGTGAAGGCGGAGCCGGCCTTCCAGCCGTGGTCCTTCGCCGTCTTGTCGTCGACGACCACGTCACCGCCGCCGACGGTGAACCGGCCGCTGTCCATGGTGAGCGCGGCCAGCTCGCCGATGGTCCTTCCGTCGACCCCGGTCAGGTACTCGGTCCTGCCGTCGATCCGGGAGGGCGAGTTGGTCAGGCCGGTGCCGGCCGTGACGCCGTCCGTGCGCTCCAGGGTCTTCAGGACGTCGGGGGAGAGCGGGTTGCCGTTCGCCATCGAGACGACGTAGTCCGCCTTGATGGAGTCGGCGGCCATCTTGTCGATCGCGCCCTGGACGCTGCCCGCGATCACCGTCAGGCCGGTGATCAGGGTCAGGCCGATCATCAGGGCCGAGGCGGTGGCGGCGGTGCGGCGCGGGTTGCGCACCGAGTTCAGGCGGGCGAGCTTGCCGGAGATGCCGAAGACGCGCAGCACCGGGGCGGCCGCCGCGATCAGCGGGCGCGACAGCAGCGGCGTCAGGATGAAGACGCCGATGACGAGCAGGCCGGCGCCGAGGCCCATGGGGGCCTGGCCGGAGTCGCCGCTCATCGTCGTCGCGGCGAGCACGGCCGCGACGCCGGCGGCGGAGACCAGCGCGCCGAGCGTGTTGCGCAGCACCATCGATTTAGCGGTCGGGGCCGCGTGCACCGCGTTCATCGCGGCGACCGGCGGGATCTTCGCGGCGCGGCGGCCCGGCAGCCAGGCGGCCAGCATGGTGACGACGACGCCGACGACGAGCGCGGAGACCACGGTGCCGGCCGAGACGACCAGCGGGCCGTCCGGGATGACCGCGCCGGTGCCGTTCATCAGCGCGCGCATCCCGGCGCCGATGCCGATGCCGACCGCGAGGCCGGTGACGGCGGCGACGGCGCCCACGACGAACGCCTCCAGGAGCACCGACCGGGTGACCTGGCGGCGGGAGGCGCCGACGGCGCGCAGCAGGGCCAGCTCCTTGGTGCGCTGGGCGACCAGCATCGTGAAGGTGTTGGCGATGATGAAGATGCCGACGAAGAGCGCGATCCCGGCGAAGACCAGCAGCATCGTCTTCATGGAGCTCATCGACGCCGAGATCTGCTCGGCCTGGTCGTCGGCGAGCTGCCGGCCGGTCTCGATGTGCACGGCGTCGTCGCCGAGCGCCTGGGCGAGCTGGGTCTTCAGCCGGTCCTGGCTGGTGCCGGCCGCGGCCCGCACGTCGATCTCGTCATACGCGCCGGGCTTGTGGAAGAGCCGCTGCGCGGTCGCCGTGTCGAACAGGGCGAGCGAGCCGCCGGCCGCGACGTTGCCGTCGTCGGTGGTGAAGACGCCGGTCAGGGTCGGGGTGAGGACGGGTCCGTCGACGGACATCCGGACCTGGTCGCCGACCTTGTACCCGGCGCGCGCCGCCGTCTCGGAGTCCAGGGCCACCTGGTGGGCGCCGTGCGGTGCGGTGCCGCGGGCCAGCGGATAGCGGGTGTCCTCGTGGCCCGGGGTGCCGGCGTAGTTGCCGCCCCTGGTCGAGAAGCCGTTGCCGACGAGCTTGCCGTCCTGGTCGGCGACGGCCGCGTAGCCGCTGACGACACCGGTCGCCGAGGCGGCGCCCGGCACGTCGCGCGCCGTCTTCAGGGTGGCGTCGGTCAGCTTCCGCTCCTTGCCGACCCGGTCGCCCTCGGCCTTGGTGGAGCCGGGGGTCAGCGCGACGTCGACGTGGTCGAAGCCCTTGGCGGAGGACTTCTCCAGCGCGGAGGAGATGGTGTTGGTGAAGACGAGGGTGCCGCTGACGAAGGCGACGCCGAGCATGACGGCGAGGACCGTCATCAGGAGGCGGGCCTTGTGCGCGAACACGTTGCGCAGGGCGGTTTTGAACATGGGTGTCAGCTCAGTCCAGGGTTCGTCGGGGCGTTTTCCTGCCCCTGCGGCGATCGGGGAGCGGGCCCGGGGCGGGGGCCGGTGCCTCGGCGCCGTCGCGGGTCGCCGGTTCGTCGACGACTGCGGGCCGGTGGGGCTTCTCGCGCGGCTCCCCGCGCCCCGGCGGGGGCGTGTGCCGCCCGTGCGGGGCAGGTGGGGCAGGTGGGGCAGGGGACGCCGGCGCGGCCGGGGTCAGCTGGTGCGGCCCTTGGTGTCGAAGCGCTTCATGCGGTCCAGGACCGTGTCGGCCGTCGGCTGGTGCATCTCGTCGACGATGCGGCCGTCGGCGAGGAAGACGACGCGGTCCGCGTAGGCCGCCGCGACGGGGTCGTGGGTGACCATGACGACCGTCTGCCCCAGCTCCCGGACGGAGTTGCGCAGGAAGCCCAGGACCTCGGCGCCGGAGCGCGAGTCGAGGTTTCCGGTGGGCTCGTCGCCGAAGATGATGTCGGGCTGCGAGGCGAGCGCGCGGGCGACGGCGACGCGCTGCTGCTGGCCGCCGGAGAGCTGCGCGGGCCGGTGGCCGAGGCGGCCGGAGAGGCCGACCATCTGGATCACGTTCTCCAGCCACTGCTGGTCGGGCTTGCGGCCCGCGATGTCCATGGGGAGCGTGATGTTCTCCAGGGCGGTCAGCGTCGGCAGCAGGTTGAACGCCTGGAAGATGAAGCCGATCTTGTCCCGGCGCAGCTTGGTGAGCTGCTTGTCCTTGAGCGTGCCCAGCTCGGTCTCGCCGATGCGGACGGAGCCGGAGGAGAAGGTGTCCAGGCCCGCGACGCAGTGCATCAGCGTCGACTTGCCGGAGCCGGACGGGCCCATGATCGCGGTGAACTCGGCCTGCCGGAACTCGACGGAGACCCGGTCGAGCGCGACCACCTGGGTCTCGCCCTGTCCGTAGATCTTGGAGAGATCCGTGGCGCGGGCGGCCGCCGTGGTGGTCCGGCCGGCGAGCGGGGTGGTGGTCACGGGAGGGTGCTCCTGTCCGTCGGGGAGGTGATCGGCGAGGCGATCGGGGGGTGATCGAGGTCTGGTTCCATCCTCGGTGCCGATCGTGCCGCCGAAGTCAGCCGCAGTTCCCGTTCCGGTGGGCGACTTCCGGTGGACCGGGGGAGCGGGAGTCATCCCCAGGTATGACACCGGACCCCGAGGACGCCGCCCCGGAGCCCCGCGGAGCGGAACCCGTCCCACCGCACGTGGGGCGGAGGTGAAATTCCGTCAATCACCGAGTGGGCGCCCCCGCGCGTGGAAGGGCCCCCGGCAAGTGCGGATGGCCGCTGTCGTGGGCTGATGCACCCTCAGACGTCAATAAAATAAGACAACATCGTTCCATTGTTCCGCTGTTCGAGGGATGCCGCCGGATAGTCTCGGACGGTCGACGCGGAGCCGCTCACCCTGCCCGGATGGTGGAATGCAGACACGGCGAGCTTAAACCTCGCTGCCCTTCGCGGGCGTACCGGTTCAAGTCCGGTTCCGGGCACCTCCGACGCGAGAGCGGCTGGCCAGGTGAGAAGGCCGATCGCCGTCGTCACCCGTCCGTGGCGCCGGCGCACCGCTGGCGCACGGAGTCCCTGGTGCTCCATCTCGGAGTACGCAGCGCCTCCGCGGCGGCGCTCACGTGGTCGGTCGGCAGTACCGCCCCGGCGCCGACCGCACCGACAAGCAAGGGCCTTGACGCGGAGATTCTTCCCCCCAAGGCGGCTCTCCCGGGGTGCCTACCCAGCGCACTCGACTTCCACGGATCCGCTTGGACCGCGGTCGACGGCAACTCCCGCTGCCGATGCGTAATTGTGACTCCGAGCCGTGCAACTGCACGCCACAGCTAGCGGTCGGAGAGGCGCCGGAGGATTGGCTGCCGGCGTCTTTTCCGAACAGGTCGGCGTACGCGTGAGCAGAGAAATCGGGGTTCAAGTGGGCAAGATGGTCTGGAGAGCTCTAGTGGCCGGTGGGGCGGCGGCAGTGTTCGCTGCCGTCGCGGCGGCCCCGGCGGGCGCGGCCGAGGGTGGGGTGTCGTTCACCCGCATCAAGGTGAACGGCGGCAAGCCCATCGTGATGGGCGTGGGGGCGGTCAGTGCGCCCACCTCGTTCCGTATGACGACCACCCGCAAGTGGGAGTGGCCCTTGGTGTTCCTGTACCGGGGCAATACGGACAACGTGCTGTGGCACGCCGTCGGGACCAGCGACTGCGTCCACGCGGGTCCGGGTGTCTGCGACTTCACCGGGTCGCTGGACTTCGACCCCCGCGAGTGGGACACGCTCAACAGCGAGGCGGGAGCCTGGAAGGTAGGCGCCCAGGTGCGGTTCTCGGGCGGAGGCGGTGACACCGACGGCTCGAACGTCACGGTCTACATGAAGCGCAACAGCCGCCTGACCGTCAACGCCTCACCCGAACCGGTGGTCAAGGGCAAGACGATCACCGTGACCGGCAAGGTCACGCGGGCCAACTGGGAGACCAAGAAGTACGGGACCTACGCAGACCGCCTGGTCAGCCTCCAGTTCAAGCCCAGCGGTTCCTCGTCCTACACCACGGTGAAAAAGGTGCACGCCAACGGCTCGGGCGCCCTCAAGACAACCATGAAGGCGACCAAGACGGGCACCTGGCGCTGGGCCTACTACGGCAACACCACCACCGGTCCCTCGACCTCGTCCGGGGACAACGTCGTGGTGAGGTGACGACGTGCCCGGCGAGGCGACTCCCTGATCGAGATCTGTGACATGCCCCAGGTCCGCTCTTCGCTCCGCTTGTAGCAGTCCAGGCGGAAGCGGTGTTGGGGTGCCCTCCCGAATGCTGGATCCACTTCCGCACCGACGCTGCTGTCGGCGCGGATGGCTGCCCGCCGACCCCAACCCGCACCCCGAGATCAGCGCGGCGGGCGGGGGCGGCGGCTCGACCGCGTCGTACCGGCTCCCGCTCCCGCCGAACCTGATCGTCCACCTCGTCGCATCCGGGCCCGGGATCCAGCTCGCGAGGCGGGCTCCGCTACTTCCCCATGCCGTCCCTCAACGTCGCCGCCATGACGTGGGTGCACACCGAGGCCGACGCGCTCATGAACCGGCGCTCGCCCTCCCCTTTTTGGTCGTATTGATCGCAGAGGATGTCCGATTTCGGCACTTCCACGGCGCTGACGTGCGAGAAGGTGAGACGGTCGAGCCGTCGCCGCTCGACCGGACCTCAAGTCACACGCCAGGAGAGCCGTGTACGAGTGGCAATGCACCTCGTCGGCGTAGAAACGTCGCCCGCCTTCGAGGCTCCGGCCCGGGTCGCGCAACTGGTAGACGCAGCCGCCTTAAACGCGGTCGAGTGTGGGTTCGAACCCCACCCCGGGCACCGGCCCGCCCCGAGGGGCGGACCCTTCCGTCCGTGGCATTCCGTCCGCCGCTCCGAGACGGAGGCAAGTCCGGCTCCGGGCACCTCCGACGCCACTCGCGGACGCCCGTCCGACGGTCGCCGACGCCCGTTCGGAAGGTCACCCATTGACACCCGCGCGCCCGCGGACGAGGATCCGCAGCGATCCGTGATGAACAAAAGTTCGCCACGCGAACGCGAGGGGGTCGGATGCGCACCACCGTCGGCATCGTCGGAGCGGGGCCCGCGGGGCTGCTCCTGGCCAGGCTGCTGCACAACGCCGGGATCGGGTCCGTCGTCCTGGAGAGCCGGGACCGCGCGTACGTGGAACAGCGCCAGCGCGCCGGGATCCTGGAGCAGGGCACCGTCGACGTGCTGCGCGCGGCCGGGGTCGGCGGCCGGATGGACCGCGAGGGGCTGCCGCACGACGGCATCGAACTCCGCTTCGACCGGCGCCGCCACCGCGTCGACCTCCCCGCCCTGACCGGCGGCCGGCGGGTGATGGTCTACGCGCAGACCGAGGTCTGCAAGGACCTGATCGCGGCCCAGCTCGCCGACGGCGGGCCCCTGCTCTTCGGGGCGCAGGCGCTGGCGGTGGAGGACGCCGCGACGGACCGCCCCCGCGTCCGCTTCCGCCACGCGGGCCGCGAGGACGTCCTCGACTGCGACTACGTCGTGGGCTGCGACGGCTTCCGGGGCGTGGCCAGGAAGGCCGTCCCGGCCGCGCTCTCGGCCACGTACGAACGCACGTACCCGTTCGCCTGGCTCGGCATCCTCGCCGACGTCGCCCCCTCCCACGACGAGCTGGTCTACGCCCGCGGCGAGCGCGGCTTCGCCCTGCTGAGCATGCGCTCCCCGGCCGTGACCCGCGCCTACCTCCAGGTCCCCGCGGGCACCGACGCCGCCGACTGGTCCGACGCGGAGATCTGGGACGAGCTCGACCGCCGCCTGGAGGTCGACGACCCGGGGTGGCGGCTCGCCCGCGGACCCGTCACCGCGAAGTCCGTGACACCCATGCGGTCGTACGTGCACGAACCGATGCGGCACGGCCGGCTCTTCCTCGCCGGGGACGCCGCCCACATCGTCCCGCCCACCGGCGCCAAGGGCCTCAACCTCGCCGTCGGCGACGTCGTCACCTTCGCCCGCGCCCTGCTCGCCCTGCGCGACACGGGGGACCCGGCGCCCCTCGACGCCTACTCCGAGACCTGCCTGCGCCGGGTCTGGCAGGCCGAGCGGTTCAGCTACGCCCTGACGACGATGCTGCACCGCGCGCCCGACGCCACCCTCTTCGACGAGCGGCTCCAGCGGGCCGCGCTCGACCGCGTGACCAGCGCACACGCCGCCGAGACCGATCTCGCGGAGGGTTACACAGGGTTTCCGCTGTGAGACGGAACACCCTGGGGCGCCGCGACGTTCCACCGTCACAGGACGGGAAAGATCCTCCTTGAGCATTAGGGACGTATCTTTGCCAGAGCATTACTCTTGATGGCGAGGCCATGCACGGTGGCCACAGAGGAGTGAAATGAGGAGCAGCAACCCGGTCTTCTCGCGACGGGGGTTCAGCCGCGACAACGGCTACGCGCAGTTCAACGCGCAGCCGCAGGCCGGGGGCCCCGCTGTCGGCACGGCCGAAGGTAACCCGTACGCGCAGGCCCCCGCGGGCAACCCGTACGCGCAGAACCCGTACGCCCAGCAGGACGTCCAGTACGGCGCGCCGCAGGCGCCGGCCACCACCGGCCGCATGACGATGGACGACGTCGTCATGCGCACCGCGACCACGCTCGGCACCCTGGTCGTCACCGCGGTGCTCGCCTGGGTGCTGCTGCCGGTCGACGAGGCCCACCTCGGCAGGTCGTACGGCATCGCCATCGTCTCCGGACTGATCGCGATGGTGCTCGGCTTCGTCCAGGCCTTCAAGCGCAAGGCGTCGCCGCCGATCATCCTGGCGTACGCCGCTCTCGAGGGTGTCTTCCTGGGCGTCCTGTCGAGCGTCGTCGACAACTACATCGCCAGCGGCGCGGCCATGCAGGCCGTGCTCGGGACGATGGCCGTGTTCGTCGCGGTCCTCGTCGCCTACAAGGCGGGCTGGATCCGCGTCAACCGCCGCTTCTACGGCTTCGTCATGGCCGCGGCGATGGGCTTCGTCCTGCTCATGGCCGTGAACCTGCTGTTCGCGGTCTTCGGCGGCGGCGACGGCCTCGGCTTCCGCAGCGGTGGCCTCGGCATCCTGTTCGGCATCATCGGCGTGCTGCTCGGCGCGTGCTTCCTGGCCCTGGACTTCAAGCAGGTCGAGGACGGCATCGCGTACGGCGCCCCGAAGGAAGAGGCGTGGCTCGCCGCGTTCGGTCTGACCATGACGCTGGTCTGGATCTACATGGAGTTCCTGCGCCTCATCGCGATCCTCCAGGGCAACGACTGACGGCTCCGCCGCAGTTCTCGGGCCCGCGCACCCCGGTGCGCGGGCCCTTCGCCGTTCCGGTGCGGGGAGTCGCGGCGGCTACCCGAACCGGCGGGCCGCGCGCCTGAGGTCGTACTCGTGGACGATCGCCTTGGCGTGGCCGTACGCGAGGTCGTGCTCCCCGCGCAGCCAGCTGACCTTCTCTTCGAAGCGAAGGAAGCAGGGGCCTTCTTCTACGGTGCGCAGCCAGTCGCCGACTTCACGGCCGGTGCAGTGGGGGATGCGGGCGAGTAGATTGCGGTGGGTCTCCTCGGAGAAGACTTGGGACATCGGCGCCTCCGGAACGCTTCGATGTGGCCGGGTCTTCACGTCACCGTGCCTGAGCATCGGGGCCTTGTAAACAGCTACAGTCGCCGAGTGCTTGATACGACGCCTTTGACCGCAGCGGTGGACCAGTTCGCGGACCGGCTGCGGGCCGCGCCGCAGAGTCGGTTGCAGCGGGGGGCCGCCGCGGCGGCCCTCGACCTGGCCCGGGAGCTGTCCGGGTGGGCTCAGCGGCTGGAGGAGCCCGGGGTGGGGGCGGTGCGGGAGATGCCGGATGCCGGGATGTTCGCCGCCGCTGATCAACTCACCGTTGCGGGGCGGGATCTCGGGGTGGTGCTGGGGGATGAGCGGGATCTGGTGCGGGCCGTGGAAATGGTGGAGTCGGCGATGAAGCGCGCCGGCGTCTAGCTCCGCTCCTGGGTGGCGTTTCGTCTGCGGCCCGGTGGCCTCTTCTCGCGCAGTTCCCCGCGCCCCTGAGGCACGCGCTGCGCGCAGCCTCCCCTGCCCTGAGGCTGCGCTCCGCGCGCCTCCCCCTGCCCTGAGGCTGCGTTCCGCGCGCCTCCCCCTGTCTGAGGCTGCGCACTCCCGCGCACGTCCCTTGTCTGAGGCTGCGCACTTCCGCGCGCCTCTCCTTGCTGGACGGCCCGGTGGGCCGCCCTTGATGAGATGCCGCACGCAGTGCGCATCTCAGGGGCGCGGGGAACTGCGCGAGAAGCGGCCACCGGCCGGGAGCCGACGACGGTCCTGGGGGCGCGGGGAACTGCGCGAGCGGCCACGGCGGTGGTGCGCGGGGTCAGGTGGAGGCTATGACTCGGTCGGCCAGGATGTAGACGGAGTCGGCGCCGCACTCGAAGGTCAGGGCGTAGGCGCCCGAGACACCGGACCCGCCGAGCAGCACCGGCACATCCCCGCCCCGCAACGCGTCGGCCAGCCGCTCCGCGGTCTCCCGGTGGCCCGGGGTCATGCACAGCGTGGTCCCGTCGGCGAACACGTAGACATCGAGCGTGCCGAGTGGCCCGGGCCGCACATCGGCGAGAGCGGTGCGCGCCTGCGCCAGGCCCTCCAGACACGCCACGGTGCGCTCGTGGTCCCCGATCCCGTCGGCGGCGGGCGACTGCACCGGCACGAAGTCGGGGTGCGAGGGGTGCCGCCGGCGCGCGGCGGCCAGCTCGGGCGACTCGTCCGCGAACTCGTCCTCGATCTCCAGCATGGGTTCGAGCACCGGCTCGCCGACCGGCTCCAGCCCGGCGAAGTCGGCCTGCCGGGGCAGGAAGAACTCCTCGCCGAGCGTGCCGCCCGCGAGGAACGGCGGCAGGTCGGAGGTGTCCCGCGACTCCTGCGCCGCCCAGAACGCCCGCGCCTCGGCCAGCTCCCGCTCCCGCTCCTCGGCGAGCGCGTCGGCGACCGCGGCGCGTATCGCGTCGGTGTCGGTCGCGGTGCGGGCCGCCGGGACGGTGGCCGACCGCGCGGCGCTCGCGCGGCCCCGCGCCAGCTCGTCTCTCAGGTCCGCGAGCTGCCGGCGCAGGCCCCGCACATGGTGCAGGGTGACGGCGCCGACGGCCGTGGCAGCGGCCGAGGCGAGCAGCAGGACACTGAGGGTGGCAGGCAAGGCGCTCACTGACGTACTCCCGGTTTCAAGTCGACCCCCGACTTCCTACATCAGCTTGAAGCCTGTAAGAACCTGCTGTCAGTGCATTACGTCACGAATTGGACAGGTCTTTTGGCCGGGCGTTTAGCCCTGATATGGCCTGGGTACCGGTCTGACCTGCGAAAACGACTTTCCCCCATGACGCAGATCACATCATGGGGGAATTTCGATCACGAACGGATAGCCGGTTTCCGGTCAGCTCAGGCGCTCGACGACCATCGCCATGCCCTGGCCCCCGCCGACGCACATGGTCTCCAGGCCGAACTGCTTGTCGTGGAACTGGAGGCTGTTGATCAGCGTGCCGGTGATGCGGGCGCCGGTCATGCCGAAGGGGTGGCCGACGGCGATGGCGCCCCCGTTGACGTTCAGCTTGTCCTCGTCGATGCCCAGGTCGCGGGCGGACGGGATGACCTGGGCGGCGAACGCCTCGTTGATCTCGAACAGGTCGATGTCGGAGACGCCGAGCCCGGCGCGCTTCAGCGCCTGCTTGCTGGCCTCCACCGGGCCGAGGCCCATGATCTCGGGGGACAGGCCGGAGACGCCGGTGGACACCACGCGGGCGAGCGGGGTCAGGCCCAGCTCGCGGGCCTTGGTGTCGGACATGATCACGAGGGCGGCGGCGCCGTCGTTGAGCGGGCAGCAGTTGCCGGCCGTGACCAGTCCGTCCGGGCGGAAGACGGGCTTGAGGCCCGAGACACCCTCCAGGGTGACGCCGGCGCGCGGGCCGTCGTCCTTGCCGACGACCGTGCCGTCGGGGGTGGTCACCGGGGTGATCTCGCGCTCCCAGAAGCCGTTCTTGATGGCTTCCTCGGCGCGGTTCTGCGAGCGGACGCCGAACAGGTCCATGTCCTCGCGGGTGACGCCCTTCAGGCGCGCCAGGTTCTCGGCGGTCTGGCCCATCGCGATGTACGCGTCCGGGACCAGGCCGTCCTCGCGCGGGTCGTGCCAGCTGGTGCCCTCCTGCTGGGCGACGGCCGCGGTGCGGGCCTCCGCCTCGGCGAAGAAGGGGTTGCGGGTGTCGGGGAGCGAGTCGGAGTTGCCCTTCGCGAACCGGGACACCATCTCCACGCCGGCGGAGATGAAGACGTCGCCCTCGCCCGCCTTGATCGCGTGCAGCGCCATCCGGGTCGTCTGGAGGGAGCTGGAGCAGTACCGGGTGACGGTGCAGCCCGGGAGGTGGTCCATGCCCATCTGGACGGCGACGATGCGGCCCAGGTTGTTGCCCTGCTCGCCGCCGGGCAGGCCGCAGCCGAGCATGAGGTCGTCGATGTCGTGCGGGTCGAGCTCGGGGACCTTGGCGAGGGCCGCCTGGATGATCGTGGCGGTCAGGTCGTCCGCGCGCAGATCCTTGAGCGAGCCCTTGAAGGCCCGGCCGATCGGGGAACGGGCGGCTGAGACGATCACTGCTTCGGGCATCACGGCTCCAGGAGTTCGTTGGCCTTTTCAGGTGGGACCGTCTGGGAAGTTACCCGTACGTATGGCGCGGGTCACCGTCCCGGGCGTGTGACTCCGGCCGCATTTTACTAAGCGCTTGCTCAGGGTGGTGCGCGTCCCCGGTCCCGGGCCCTACGAGGTGACCGGGGCCGGGTCCTGGGTGGGGACGCGGCGCCGGCGCCGCCGCTTGAGGAGGGCCCAGGGCCCCCGGGGCCCGGTGGGCATGGCCCCCGTGACCTCGGTGCCCCCCTCGGACGCGGCCCGCACGGCGGCCCGCGCCACCGGCAGGAACCCCTCCTCGCGGGTCGCGTCGGGCCGCTCCTCCTCCGGCCAGAGCCCCAGCGCGGCGCAGAGCGTCGGCAGCACCGCCATCGCCGCCGTGGCGTACCCCTCGGCGGACGGATGGAAGTTGTCCGGCCCGAACAGCTCGCGCGGATTCGCCGAGAACTCCGGGCCGAGCAGGTCCATCAGCGACACCGTGCGCCCGCCCTGCTCCACGGTCCCGATGGTCTGCGCCGCGGCCAGCTGCCGCGAGGCCCGCCGGGCGATCCAGCGCAGCGGCTGCTGCACCGGCTCCACCGACCCCAGGTCGGGACAGGTGCCGACCACCACCTCGGCCCCGGCCGTGCGCAGCCGCCGGACGGCGGCCGACAGGTGCCGTACGGACTTGGTCGCCGGGATCCGGTGGGTCACGTCATTGGCGCCGATCATGATGACGCAGACGTCGGGCAGCCACTCCGGGTCGCCGAGGACCAGGGCGACCTGCCGGTCGAGGTCGTCGGACTGGGCGCCGGGCAGTGCCACGTTGCGCAGCTCCACCGCGCGCTCCGCCACCGCCGCGAGCCCCGAGGCGAGCAGCGCCCCCGGCGTCTGCCGGGCCCGGTGCACGCCCTGTCCGGCGGCCGTGGAGTCGCCGAGCACCACGAACCGCAGGGGGGCGCGGTGCTCGACGTCGTAGGCCCGGCCGTACAGCCCGTCGGCGGACGGCACGTGGACCGGGTCGGGGCCCTGGTTGCCGACCTGGCGCCGCGCCATCTGCACCTCCGCGAGCACCACCCCGACCGCGGCTGCCCCGAGGAGCCCGATCCCGCCGCCGCCGTACGCCGCGCCCGCGGCGATCCGCCGTGCCACCCTCGCCCTGCTCGACATGTTCCGCGGCCACCTGTCTCTCGCGATCCGCCAGTGCGCTGTCCGTGCCGCGCTTTCCCACGGCCACATGAACTCCTTGCCCCGTAAGCACCGTCGGCCAATCGCGGGATGAGCTGAAGGCCCGCTCCGCGCAATACTCTGGCGGCATCCCGCAACAGGACATCCAGCAGGACATCCACCGGCAGACCCGGAGTAGAACGTGCAGATCCACGACTCGATGATCAGCCTCGTCGGCAACACCCCGCTGCTGAGGCTCAACAAGGTGACCGAAGGCCTCCAGGCGACCGTCCTGGCCAAGGTCGAGTACTTCAACCCCGGCGGTTCCGTGAAGGACCGCATCGCGCTGCGCATGATCGAGGCGGCCGAGCGGAGCGGGGAGCTGGAGCCGGGCGGCACCATCGTCGAACCGACCAGCGGAAACACCGGCGTCGGCCTGGCCATCGTCGCCCAGCAGAAGGGGTACAAGTGCATTTTCGTGTGCCCCGACAAGGTGTCCACCGACAAGATCAACGTGCTGCGTGCGTACGGCGCCGAGGTGGTGGTCTGCCCCACGGCGGTGGACCCCGAGCACCCGGACTCGTACTACAACGTCTCGGACCGCCTCGTGCGCGAGACGCCGGGCGCCTGGAAGCCCGACCAGTACTCCAACCCGAACAACCCGCTCTCCCACTACCACTCGACCGGCCCCGAGCTGTGGGAGCAGACGGACGGCAGGATCACCCATTTCGTCGCGGGCGTCGGCACCGGCGGCACCATCTCCGGGACCGGCCGCTACCTGAAGGACGCGAGCGAGGGCCGGGTCCAGGTCGTCGGCGCGGACCCCGAGGGCTCGGTCTACTCCGGGGGCTCCGGGCGGCCGTACCTGGTCGAGGGCGTCGGCGAGGACTTCTGGCCGTCGGCGTACGACCGTGACGTCGCCGACGAGATCGTGCCGGTGTCCGACAAGGACTCCTTCCAGATGACGCGCCGGCTCGCCAAGGAGGAGGGGCTGCTGGTCGGCGGCTCCTGCGGGATGGCGGTCGTGGCCGCGCTGCGCGTCGCGGAGCGGCTCGGCCCCGACGACATCGTGGTGGTGCTGCTGCCGGACAGCGGGCGCGGCTACCTCAGCAAGATCTTCAACGACGAGTGGATGGCGGACTACGGCTTCCTGGAGGACGCCGGGCCCAGCGCGCGCGTCGGCGACGTCATGAAGGACAAGGCCGGCGGCGCCCTGCCGGAGCTGGTCCACATGCACCCCGAGGAGACGGTCGGCGAGGCGATCGACGTGCTGCGGGAGTACGGCGTCTCGCAGATGCCGATCGTGAAGCCGGGCGCCGGGCACCCGGACGTGATGGCGGCCGAGGTCATCGGGTCGGTGGTGGAGCGGGAGCTGCTCGACGCGCTGTTCACCGGGCGGGCCTCGCTCGGCGACGCGCTGGAGAAGCACATGTCGGCGCCGCTGCCGCAGGTCGGTTCCGGGGAGCCGGTGGCGGACCTGATGAGCGTGCTCGGTTCGGCGGACGCGGCGATCGTGCTGGTCGAGGGCCGGCCGACCGGTGTCGTGAGCCGTCAGGACCTGCTCGCGTTCCTGGCCAAGGACGCCGCCCGGTAGGTCCGCCGGGGAGGTTCGGGAAAACGGTACGAGCGTGTCACGTGCCCGCAGCACACGCTTAACACGCGTCCGGCAGATTGGTGGATGTCGGAAGGGGCGGGAGCGGCTCCCCGCCCCAGCCGGCACCGTAGCGGCGTCAGGACCTCCGGAGCGGCTCCCGGACCTCCAAGGACGCCCAGGACGTGGCAGCCCGGCCCTGACCGGGCTGTGCGCGTCCCCCGCGGGGACCGCCGTCGTCCCGCCCCCCGTCACACGGGGGTGCGGCGGTCCCCGCGCAACTCTCCTTCCGGCGCCCCGGGCCCGGGTCTACTCGACGAACAGGCCGCGCTCGGTCGCCCGCACGTCGAACTCCTCCAGCCGCGCCTGCGCCTGCGGCAGTCCGTCGCACATCGCCTCCAGCAGCACCCGGCCGAGCAGCATCGGCGCGCACGCCGTGTCGAAGGCGAGGCCGGTGCCGACCGCGGCCGGCAGCAGGAGGTCGCTGTGCCGGGCGACGGGGGCGAACGCCGAGTCGGCGACGGTGACCACGGTCAGGCCCGCCGACTGGGCGTACCCGAGCGCGTCGACCACCTCGCGGGGGTGGCGGGGCAGCGCGAAGCAGAGCAGCGCGGTGGCGCCCGCCCGGACCGCCGCGTCGATCCGGTCGGCGAGCATCGTGCCGCCCTCGTCGAGCAGCCGGACGTCCGGGTGGACCTTGGCCGCGAAGTACGAGAACCCGTAGGCCTGCGAGGCCGCCGCGCGCAGTCCGAGGACCGGCAGCGGGCGGGAGGCGGCGAGCAGCCGGCCGGCCCGTTCGACGGGCGCGGGGTCGGCGAGCAGGTCGGCGAGGTGCCGCAGGTTGGCGATCTCGGCCTCCACCGCCTGCTGGTACTCGTTGGTGCGCGGCGGTGTCGCCGGGGCGGCCGGGGCGACCTCGCGCAGGTGCTTGCGCAGCGCCGGGTAGCCGTCGAAGCCGAGCGCGACGGCGAACCGGGTCACGGAGGGCTGGCTGACCCCCGCCAGCTCGGCCAGCTCGACGGAGGACAGGAACGGCACGTCGGCGGCGCGCCGCACCATGCAGTGCGCGATGCGGCGCTGGGTGGGCGTGAGCCGGTGCCCCTCGAAGAGGTGCTGGAGCCGCGCGGCGGGGCTGCCGCCCGCGCCGGTGCCGGTGGTCTGTTCGGTGTGCTCGCTCATGGCTCCCCGTCCGTTCCCCGTCGCTCCATTCACGGGGATTGCCTCATGCATGAGCTTATTCAAGGGGGCGGGGCGGCGCCAGGGTGCGCTCCCTAGACCTCGAACTGTCCGAGCAGCTCGGCGGCCCGCTCCACGTCCGGCGTCAGGGGGCGGTCCGCCATCTGCGGGTCCAGCTCCGCGTCCGCGAGGGCGAACGCGCGGCCCACCGGGAGGTCCGGGTCCAGGCGGAGGTCGCGCAGCCGCAACGCCCGTACCGCCGCGACGAGTTCGCAGCCGACCACCTGGCGGTAGGCCGCGCACAGGCGCAGGGTCTGGCGGGCCGCGAGGGAGGCGAAGCTGGCCTGCTCCTCGACGCCGCGGGAGAGGACGGCGTGGCCGAGCGAGGCGGGGGCCGCGAAGGCGCGCAGGTCGGCGAGGGCGCCGCCGGCCGCGTATTCCAGGATCATCACGCCGGACGCGGCCGCCTCGCCGTCCGCGAGGAAGGGCCGCAGACGGGTGAAGTTCGGCTCGTTCAGGGTGGAGAGCCGGGACGTCGACAGCCGGGCCACCTGGGTCATGGCCAGCCTGAAGTGGTCCAGGGCGAGCGCCAGTTGGGCCATGTAGAAGCCGCCGTGGTGGTAGGCCGCCATGTCCGCGGGGGAGATGAGCGGGTTCTCCGCCGCCGCGTTGATCTCGACGGTGAGCACGTCCTCGAGGGCGTCGGCCGCGTCGTGCGCCGGGCCGTGGATCTGCGGCACGCAGCGGAAGCCGTACGGGTCCTGGATGCGGCCCAGCGGCGGGGTGGGCCGCTCGTCGGCGCCGAGGATCGCGCGCATGGCCGCCGCGACGTCGTAGCTGCCCCGGTGGTGGCGGGCCTCGTGCACCGGCAGCGCGTACGCCTCGTAGGAGCCGTCGACCGCCATCAGGCTCAGCGCCGCCACCAGCCGCGTCGCGGTCAGCAGGGCGCGCAGTTCGTGCAGGGCGAGCGCGGCCTGGCCGAGGGTGAGGGCGTTGGAGGAGATCAGTGCCAGGGCGTCGTTGTTGTCGAGGGGCTGCGGCTCGGGCGGGGTGCCCTTGCCGCGCCAGGGGTGCTCGCCCGCCAGCGCCAGGCCCATCTGGGCGAGCGGGGCGATGTCGCCGGTGCCGACCGAGCCGTGTTCGTTGACGACGGGGTGCGCGCCGTTCTCCAGCGCCTCGCACAGCGCCGTGACGACCGTGGGGCGCAGGCCGGCGCCGCCCGCCAGCAGCTGGTTCGCCCGGACCGCGAGCATCGCCCGGACCTCGCGCTCGGGCAGCTCGTCGCCGATCGCGCCCGCGTGGCTGCGCAGCAGCCGCAGGCCGTGGTCGGCGGCGGCCTCGGTGGGCACGTCCTCGCTGCGGTTGGCGCCGACACCGGTGGAGCGGCCGTAGACGCGGCCCCACGCGGCGATCTCGCGCGCCGCGTGCCAGGACTCCTCGACCCGTTTCATGGCGTCCGTCCCGGGCACCGGTCGGGCCTCGGAGTGTGCGAGGCGGACCACGTCGGCGACGGGCAGGCCGTGGCCGTCGAGGACGACGACCGGGCGGGCGACGGACAGGGGGCCGGACGTCGCGGGGGAGGACTTCGGGGGCATATCGGGCTTTTCCTCCTCAAGTAGCCGTCTGCGTCTCACAGTTCGGTCGATCTAGGGTGATTCGGCGGTGATTTACCAGCGATTCACACCAGGCCATTGACAATCTATTCACGCACCAAGAACTCTGCATGACGATATGCAGGACGGGCAAGAGGACTCCAGAGGCGCTCCATGATTCAGTTCGAAGCGGTCCACAAGAGGTTCCCGAACGGCACGACCGCGGTGCACGACCTCTCCCTCGACATGCCGGAGGGGGGTGTCACCGTCTTCGTCGGGTCCTCGGGGTGCGGCAAGACGACCAGCCTCCGGATGATCAACCGCATGGTCGAGCCCACCTCCGGCACGATCCGGGTCGGCGGCCGCGACGTCCTCGACCAGGACGCCGCCGAGCTGCGCCGCTCCATCGGATACGTCATCCAGCAGTCCGGCCTCTTCCCGCACCGCACCGTCCTCGACAACGTCGCCACCGTGCCGCTGCTGCTCGGCTGGGGCCGCAGGAAGGCCCGGGCCGTCGCCGCCGAGCTCCTGGAGCGGGTCGGCCTCGCCGCCGAGCTGGGCAGGCGCTACCCGCACCAGCTCTCCGGCGGCCAGCAGCAGCGTGTCGGCGTGGCCCGCGCGCTCGCCGCCGACCCGCCGGTGCTGCTCATGGACGAGCCGTTCGGCGCCGTCGACCCCGTCGTGCGCACCCAGCTCCAGGACGAGCTGCTCCGGCTCCAGCAGGAGCTGAGCAAGACCATCGTGTTCGTCACCCACGACATCGACGAGGCCGTGCGGCTCGGCGACCGGATAGCCGTCTTCCGCGAGGGCGGACACCTGGTGCAGTGCGCCACGCCCGCCGAGCTGCTGGCCCGCCCCGCCGACGGCTTCGTCGCGGACTTCCTGGGCGCCGAGCGCGGGCTGAAGCTGCTGTCGCTCACCGACCTGGCCGGGGTGGCGCAGGGGACGGCGCCGGACGGCGGCCCCTGGGAGCTGACGCTCGACGCGGCCCGCAGGCCACTGGCCTGGCGCGACCGGGCGACCGGCGCCGAGACCCCCGTACGGGCGCTGCGCGACACGGACTCGCTGCTGTCGGCGCTGAACGAGGCCGTGGCCTCCCCGCCGGGCCTGGTGGTCCGGGTGGACGCCGACGGGGTGCTCACCGGGGTCACGTCGCGGGACGACATCCACGCCCGGGCCGGTGCCGCGCACGCGCGGGCCCTGGCGGGCGGCCCGTCCCGGCCGACCGGCCCCGAGGGGCACGACGCGGCGGAGGCCGATGCCACATGACGATCGACTGGACCTGGATATCCGAGCACGGCTCGGACCTCACCAGCCTCACCCTCTCCCACCTCCAGGCGGCTCTCGGCGCCGTCCTGCTGGGCCTGCTGATCTCCCTGCCGCTCGCCGTCGTCGCCCACCGGGTCCGCCCCCTGCGCGGCTTCCTGCTCGGGCTGTCGAACGTGCTGTTCACGATCCCCTCGATCGCCGTGTTCGTGCTGCTGCTCCCGGTCTCCGGGCTGACCCGCACCACCACCGTCATCGGCCTGACGATCTACACCCTGGTCGTGCTGCTGCGGAACACCGTCGAGGGCCTGGACTCCGTGCCGCAGAAGACGCGGGAGGCCGCCAGGGCCATGGGCACCCGGCCGATGCGCATCCTGCTCACGGTCGAGCTGCCGCTCGCGCTGCCCGTCATCATGGCGGGCGTCCGCATCGCCACCGTCATGTCCATCTCGCTCGTCTCCGTGGCGACGTACATCGGCGACGGCGGCCTCGGCCAGCTCTTCACCGACGGGTTCCAGCGCAACTTCCCGACCCCGGTGATCGTCGGCGTCGTGCTCACGCTGCTGCTCGCGCTCGTCGCCGACGCGCTCCTGGTCGCCGTGCAGCGGCTGCTCACGCCCTGGACCCGGACCCGGAAGGGCTGACCGCCATGTACGAACTGTTCAAGAACCTCGGGTCCTGGCTCGTCAGCGGCGAGCAGTGGACCGGCCCCGACGGCATCGCGCACCGGCTCGCCGAGCACCTCCAGTATTCGCTGATCGCCACCCTCGTCGCCGCCGCGATCGCCCTGCCCGTCGGCCTGCTGATCGGGCACACCGGCCGCGGCGCGTTCGTCGCGATCAACCTCTCCTCCTTCGGCCGCGCCCTGCCCACCGTCGGACTCGTCGTGCTGGTCTTCCTGGCCAGCGGACTGTCGATGTGGCCCGTCTACATCGCCCTCGTCGCGCTCGCCGTGCCGTCCATCGTGACCAACACCTACGCGGGCATGACCGCCGTCGACCCGGAGGTCCGGGACGCCGCGCGCGGCCAGGGCATGCGCGGCCACCAGGTGCTGTTCCAGGTCGAACTGCCGCTCGCGCTGCCGCTGATCATGACCGGGCTCCGGCTCGCCCTGATCCAGGTCGTGGCGACCGCCACCATCGCCGCGTACGTCTCCTTCGGCGGGCTCGGCCGCTACGTCTTCGACGGGCTCGCCCAGCGCGACCTCGTCCAGGTCCTCGGCGGCGCCGTGCTCGTCGCGGTCGTCGCCGTCGTCCTCGACCTCGCCCTGTCCGGACTCCAGCGCCTGCTGTTCCGCCACCGCCCCGCCGCCACCCCCAAGTCCGCCTAGGAGCACGCCAGATGAGCACACTCAACCGACGCACGCTGCTCGGCGGGCTCGCCGCCGCGGCCTCCGTACCCGCACTGGCCGCCTGCTCCAGTGGCATCACCTCGCTGAACGGCGACGGGGGCGGCGGCTCCGGCTCCGGCTCCAGCAAGGGCGGCGTCACCATCGGCACCGCCAACTTCACCGAGAACCAGGTCCTCGGCCATCTCTACGCGGCCGTCCTCGACGCCGCCGGGGTGAAGACCTCCGTGCGGCCCAACCTCGGCACCCGCGAGATCCTCATCCCCGCCCTGCGCGGCGGCGACATCGACCTGCTGCCCGAGTACCAGGGCGCCCTCCTGCACTACCTCGACACCAAGGCGAAGGCCACCGAGGAGGGCGAGATGCAGAACGCCCTCGCCATGGCCCTCCCGAACGGCCTCCAGATCCTCCCCTACGGGATGGCCGAGGACTCCGACGCCTTCGTCGTCACCCGCGAGACCGCCGCGAAGTACCACCTGAAGTCCCTCGCGGACCTCGCGCGGCACAACGGCCGGCTGGTCATCGGCGCGGCCCCCGAGGTCAAGAAGCGGCAGGTCGGCGCCGTCGGCCTGAAGGACGTCTACGGCATCGAGTTCAAGGAGTTCAAGTCCCTCGACTCGTCCGGCCCGCTGGTCAAGGGCGCCCTGCGCAAGGGCGACGTCGACGTGGCGAACCTGTTCACCACCGACACCGACATCGCCGCCAACCACTGGGTCGTCCTCACCGACCCCAAGAACCTCGTCCCCGGCCAGCACGTCGTCCCGCTGATCGCCGACCGCAAGGCCGACTCGACCGTCCGCAAGGCCCTGGCCCGCCTCGGCAACGTGCTGACCACCGAGCACCTCACCGAGCTGAACCGGCTCGTCGACAAGGACAAGAAGGACCCCGAGGACGTGGCGAACGACTACGCGCGCCGGCACGGCCTGACGCGGAAGAAGTAGGGAGGCCCCGCATGGCAGCGGTAGTGGAGCAGCACTCCATCGACGTCGTCCCCGACAGCGAACGGCACGGACACCCCTTCAGCCAGTTCACGCTCTGGCTGGGCGCCAACCTCCACATCACGGCCGTCGTCACGGGCGCCCTCGCGGTCGTCTTCGGCGGTGACGTGGTCTGGTCGCTGGCCGGGCTCGCCCTGGGCAATCTGCTCGGCGGCGCCGTCATGGCCCTGCACTCCGCGCAGGGCCCCAAGCTCGGACTGCCCCAGATGATCCAGTCGCGGGCGCAGTTCGGGGTCAAGGGCGCCGTCCTGCCGCTGCTCCTCGTGATCCTGATGTATGTCGGGTTCTTCGCCAGCGGCAGCGTGCTCGCCGGCCAGGCGACCGCCGAGCTGACGCACACCGGCGACGCCACCGGCATCGTCGTCTTCGCGCTGATCACGGCCGTCATGGCGGCCGTCGGCTACCGCGTCATCCACATCCTCGGCCGGGTCGCCAGCGTGATCTGCGCGCTGGCCTTCGTCTACCTCGGCATCCGGCTCCTGGACCGCGTCGACCTCGGCGCGCTCCTCGGCGACGCGCACTTCTCCCTCCCGATGTTCCTGCTCGCCGTCTCCCTCTCGGCGTCCTGGCAGCTCGCGTTCGGCCCGTACGTCGCCGACTACTCGCGCTACCTGCCGCGCGCGACGAGCGGCCGGGCGACGTTCTGGTGGACGCTGGCCGGCTCGGCGCTCGGCTCGCAGTGGTCGATGGCGTTCGGCGTGCTGGTCGCCGCGAGCGCCGGCGAGGCCTTCATCGACAACCAGGTCGGCTACGTCGTCTCGCTCGGCGGCACCGGTCTCGTCGCCTCCGTCTTCTACTTCGTGATCGCGCTCGGCAAGCTCACCATCAACGTGCTCAACACCTACGGCGGCTTCATGTCGATGGTGACCGGCGTCAGCGGCTTCCGCGGCCGGCGCACCCTCGGCCCGCGCGGCCGGGCCGCGTACATCGCGGTCATCATGATCGCCGGCACGGCCGTCGCCCTGCTCGGCAAGGACAGCTTCCTGAACTCCTTCAAGGACTTCCTGCTGTTCCTGCTGACGTTCTTCACGCCGTGGTCCGCGGTCAACCTGGTCGACTACTACCTGATCTCGCGCGAGCGCTACGACATCCCCGCCCTCGCCGACCCGCACGGCCGCTACGGCGCCTGGCGGTGGGACGCGCTCGGCGTGTACGCGGTCGGGGTCCTGGCCCAGCTGCCGTTCCTGGCCACGTCGTTCTACACCGGCCCGCTGGTCGGTCCGCTCGGCGGCGCCGACATCTCGTGGATCGTCGGGCTCGCCGTCCCCGCCGTCCTGTACTGGCTGCTCGCCCGCCGGGACACCTCGCACGTGCCGGACGCGACGATCCTGGGCCTGCCCGGCGAGGGCGCGGGGGCGGGCGCGGGCGAGCCGGCCGCAGCGGGCCGCTCCTGACCCTCCGGCGGATTTCGGGGGGTTAGCCCCACTGTCCGGACGCCGCCGGATCCGTACCGTACGAGGGTATGGAAGCCCGCGAACGCGCACGCGATGCCGAACTGAAGAAGGACCTCGACGCGACCGTCCAGGCGCGCAGAGAGCTGGGGGCGGAGTACGAGTCGGCGCTCGTCGACTCGTTCCTCGACAAGGTCGACCAGCGCCTCGACCCCATGGTCGACCGCCTGGTGCGGCGCCAGCTCGCCGAGCAGCAGATGACCGCCGCCCGCGACAGCCGCCGGGGCCGCCGCGACGGCGGCAGCTGGGGCGAGCGCTTCGGCTTCGCCGTCGTCTCCCTCGTCCTCGCCGTCCCGCTGTCCGCGATCGCCGTGGTCAACGCCGGCCTGCCCGGGCTGCTGATCGCCTGGGGCGGCATCGTCGGGGTCAACGCCGTGCACAGCGGGGCGCTGCCGGACCGGCTGCGCGGCGGACGGCGCTCGCCGGACCGGCAGGACAGGCAGGACAGGCAGGACCGGCAGGACCGGCAGGGTTCGGAGTGGGAGGGGTAGCCGTCCGCCCGCTCACGCCTGGCGGGTGGGCAGGGCGATCACCTGGCGCAGGTTGACCCGGCGCGGCCGGCTGGTCGTGTAGGCGATCAGGTCGGCGATGTCGTCGGCGGTGAGCCCGGCGAGCGCGTCGAACATGCCGTCCAGCTGGGCGGAGAGGTCGGCGTTGTCGACGTGGCTGACCAGCTCGGTGTCGGTCAGGCCCGGCTCCACATTGGTCACCCGGACGTCGTGCGGGCCCAGTTCGGTGCGCAGCGACTGGGAGAGATAGGTCAGCGCGGCCTTGGTCGCCCCGTACACCGCGTAGTTCGGGAACGGCACGTGCGCGCCGATCGAGGAGATGTTCACCAGGTCCGCGGTGCCGCCCGCCCCGGCCGCCGCGACGAGGTCGGGGACGAAGGCGCGGATCACCCGCAGCGCGCCGGTGACGTTCGTGTCGAGCATGCGGTGCCACTCGTCGGCGCGGCCGTCGGCGATCGGGTTGGGCAGCATCACGCCCGCCGCGTTCACCACGAGGTCCACCGTGCCGTACGCGGCGTGCACCCGCTCGGCGGCCGCGTCGACGGACGCATGGTCGGTGAGGTCGGCGGGCACGGCCAGCGCGCTGCCGCCGTCGGCGCCGATCCGCTCGGCCAGCGCGCCGAGCCGGTCCGCCCGGCGGGCCACCAGGGCGACCCGCGCCCCGTTCGCGGCCAGCAGCCGGGCGGTCGCCTCGCCCATGCCGCTGGCGGCGCCGGTGATCAGGGCGGTGCGGCCGGAGAGGGCGGCGTAGGGGGCGGGGGTGGGCACGAGGTGCTGTGTCGTCGTCATGGCCCCCACTGTGGTGCGGCGCGGGCCCGCCACCCAGGGCAGAGCTTTTCCTGGGTCTGCCAGTACCAGGCTGGGCGCGCGGGCCGGCCCTAGGATCGCGGCATGGACGACGACGGGGAACTGGGCGGCATAGGGGATTTCCTGCGGACGCGGCGCGCCCGCATCCGGCCCGAGGAGGTCGGGCTGCCGGAGTACGGGCGGCGGCGGGTGCCGGGGCTGCGGCGCGAGGAGGTGGCGCAGCTCGCGGGGGTCAGCGTCGACTACTACATCCGGCTCGAACAGGGGCGCGGGCAGTCGGTCTCCGACGCCGTCCTGGACGCCGTCGGCCGGGTGCTGCGGCTCGATCCGACCGAGACCGCGTATCTGCGCTCGGTGGCCCGGCCCGCTCCGGCGGTGCGCCGGGACGGCGAGCAGCGGGTGCGGCCCGGCCTGCGCCTGCTCCTGGACACCATCGACCGGGCGCCCGCGTTCGTGCTCGGCCGCCGCATGGACGTCCTCGCCTGGAACGCGCTGGGGGACGCCCTGCTCGGGTTCTCGGCGATGGCGCCGAAGGAGCGGAACATGCCGCGGCAGGTGTTCCTCGCCCCGGCGGCGCGGGAGCTGTACCCGCAGTGGGCCGCGGTCGCCGCGGAGACGGTGGCGCACCTGCGGCTGGACGCCGGGCTGCACCCGGGCGATCCGCGGCTGGCCCGGCTGGTGGGCGAACTGTCCCTGGCCAGCGCGGACTTCCGGCGGCTGTGGGCCGACCACCAGGTGAAACGCAAGACGACCGGGGCGAAGCTGATGGCGCACCCCGTCGTCGGTGAACTGGTCATGCCCTACGAGACGCTGACGGTCTCCGGCGAGCCCGACCAGACGCTGGTGGTGTACACCCCGGAGCCGGGGTCGGCCACGGCGGACCGGCTGCGGACGCTGGCCGTCGCGGACGCCGCGCCCGGGTGGGGCGCGGCGCCGTCAGGGTCCGTCCCGGAGTCCGGGCCGCACGGGCTCAGACCTCCAGTTCGGCCTCGATCTTCTTGAGCTGGTGGCGGGCCATCGCCAGGTTGGCGCGCGAGGAGTCGAGCACCAGGTAGAGGAAGAGGCCGTTGCCCCCGCGGCCCTTGATCAGGCGGATCAGGTGGTACTGCGTGCTGAGGGTGATCAGGATGTCCTCGATCTCGTCCTTGATGCCGAGGTGTTCCATGGTGCGGAGCTTGGCGCGGACGACGTCGGTGTTCCCGGCCGCCGCCACCTCCAGGTCGAACGACTTGGAGCCGCCGATCGTCCCGAGGGCCATGCCGCTGGTGTAGTCGACCAGGGCGGCGGCGCTGGCGCCCTCGATGGAGGCGACGGCGTCCTTGAGGGCGGTCTCGGCGTTGGTCATGGTGGTGGTTCCTTCCGTGTGCGGTGGTGTCTTCTTCGCGTTCCGGGTGCGTCGCCGGCGGTGCGCCGGCGGCAGGTCGCCGCCCGTCAACGGGCGGTTCTGGGCTGGAGCTTGGGTTCGACGTGCTGGGCGAGGTCGGACGGCTTGGCGGTGCGGACCGGGAGTCCGCTGTCGGTCGTCGGCGCCGTCTCGTTCGCGGCGGTGCGGGCCCGGGCGCGGCCCTTGGTCCGCATCACGGGTTCGGGCAGTTCGGCCGCCTCGGCGACGAGTTCACCGACCCGGCTGCCGGCTCTGCGGCCCTCCAGGTGGAGCCGTCCGACGTTGACCCGGTTCTCGGCGAGCAGGGTCAGGACCGCGGTGTCCCCGGCGGCGTACGTGGCGACGTAGCCGTTCGTGCCGCGCACCAGCAGTTCGCGGAAGGCGCCCTGGCCGGTGGCGTCGGAGAGGCGCTGGGCGACCCCGAGGGCGGCGGCGGTGAGCGCGGCCACCCCCTCCGGCTCGACGCCGGAGGTGTCCTGGGCGAGGACCAGCCCGTCGACGCTGGCCGCGAGGGCCCCCGTGACCTGGGGCACCCGGACTCTCAACCGCTGTAGTTCGCCGAGGACTTCGGCCTCGTCCGCCATCGGCGGTCTCCCTTCGGAGAGTTCGGAGGATGCGGGGCCCCGGGTGCCGCGGCGCAGACGTATCACAGGGCCTCCAGCGCCTTGCGCAGGCGGCGCAGCAGGGCCACGTCCGGGTCGTCGACGGCGGCGCGGGCCAGCCACTCGGGCGGGGCGGTGTCGGCGGCCGGCGCCGGGGGCGCGGTGGTGACCAGGCCGCTCGCGGCGAGCCGCCGCAGGTCCACCAGGGTGTGGAAGGCGGGCCGGCCGAGCATCAGCGCGATCTGGGACGCGGTGCGCTCGCCGTCCACCAGGTCCAGGACGCGGCGGCGGCGCGGCGGCACCCGCAGGTCGCGGGTGCCGGCCCGGGTGAGCGGGGCGGTGTCGGTGTCCGGCTCGGGCCAGATCCGCTGGAGCAGGTCGCGGCGGCGCAGCGTCTCCCGCTCGACGGACGCCACCGGCACCGGGCGCACCGCCCCGAACCAGTGCGAGACCCCGTACCGGAACCGGGTCGGGCCGCTGCTGGGCGCGAGGGTGAAGTAGGCGGCGTCGAACAGGGCGCCCAGGTGGCACAGTTCGAGCGCGCCGTCGCTGAGTCCGCCGTGCTCGACGAGGTAGCGGCCGACGGAGCGTCGGGCCCCGGCCCGGTCGACCGCCTCCCACCAGCCGTCGGCGTGCACGGCGCCGCCCGCGGTGAGCAGGACGTCCATGCCGGGGGTGGCCGGGGACTCCGCGTGCACGATCCGGCCGTCGGCGAGGTAGAGGGTGCCGTGTTCGCGGATCAGCGCGCCCGTCGCCTGCTCGGCGGCGAGTCTGCTGAGCATCGGGGAGACGCCCGCGGCGGGCGCGGAGGCGGTGGTCATCCGAGGACCAGCCGGTCGGCCAGGTCGGCCAGGCGTATGCGGGACAGGGCGAGATTGCCCTCGTCGCGGCCGAGCCACAGATGCAGGAAGACGCTGCTGTCGAAGGTGGTCGGCACGAAGCGCAGCAGGTGGTACCCGTCGCGGCTGGTGACGATGACGTCCTCGATCGGCGGGGACTTGTCGCCGCCCGACACGCCGGTCCAGTCGTTGCCGTCGGCGGGGGCGAACGCCCGGTGCTCGGCGGCGAGCCGGGCCAGCTCGGCGGCCTCGGTCGCGGTGGCCTCGTGGTCGCCGTTGGGCGACTCGCCGATGGTGCCCAGCGCGAGCCCGCTGGTCCAGTCGACGACGGAGGCACCCCGTGCCCCCGGCAGCCGCATGGCCTCTAGCAGGCACTCGTCGATTCCGGGCACGCCTGAAACCCCCCACCTGTCGCCGCGTTCGTGCAAAGCTGATGCGCGTGTGACGAAGACGCTACGCACCGTACGGCGGCCTGGTGAGCGTTCTGGCATTTTCCAGTGGAACATTCGATGAGGGTCTAAAATCCGCCGACTCCGCCTGAACGCACCGGTGTTGGTGCCGGCGGGACCACCCGCCGCACGCCCTTGCGGAAGGCGTTCCGGGCGTGCTCCCGGTGGTCGGGGGACGGGGCCCGGCGCCCGGGGTGGCGCCGGGCCGAGGTGTTGACTAGATCTATTCAGGCGACGAGTATGTGAATATCGAATGCACCGTGGCGTCGCCGACGTCCGTGGGCCGGGAGGCGCTCCGATGCGAGAGGACGACAGCCTGTGAGTACTCAAGACCCGTCGGGGACGCGGGACGGGGGAGCGGGCTTCCTGGAGATGTGGCGCGACCTCCTCCCCGTCGGCCGCGACGAGGACACCCGCGGCTACCGCCGGCACGCCTGGACCGGCGCCGACGCCGACTGCCGCGCCTGGTTCCGCGACCAGGCCGAGTCCCGCGGCCTGACCTACGAGCTGGACCGCAACGGCAACCAGTGGGCCTGGCTCGGCGACCCGCTGGCCGGCGACGCCGTCGTCACCGGCTCCCACCTGGACTCGGTCCCCGACGGCGGCGCCTTCGACGGCCCGCTCGGCGTGGTCTCCTCCTTCGCCGCGCTCGACGAACTCCGCCACAGGGGAGCGGAGTTCGCCAAGCCGTTCGCCATCACCAACTTCGGCGACGAGGAGGGCGCCCGGTTCGGCCTGGCCTGCGTCGGCTCCCGGCTCACCGGCGGCCACCTCACCCGCGAGGCCGCGCACCGGCTCACCGACGCCGACGGCGTCACGCTCCCGCAGGCGATGGAGCGCGCCGGGTACGACCCCGGGGCGATCGGCCCGGACCCCGAGCGCCTCGCCCGGATCGGCGCGTTCATCGAACTCCACGTCGAGCAGGGCCGCGCCCTCGACCTCTCCGGCGACGCCGTCGGCATCGCCAGCTCCATCTGGCCGCACGGCCGCTGGCGCTTCGACTTCGCGGGCGAGGCCAACCACGCGGGCACCACCCGCCTCGCCGACCGCCGCGACCCGATGCTGCCCTACGCGGAGACGGTGCTGGCGGCCCGCCGCGAGGCCCGGCTCGCCGGCGCCGTGGCCACCTTCGGCAAGATCTCCGTCGAGCCCAACGGCGTCAACGCCATCCCCTCGCTGGTCCGCGGCTGGCTGGACTCCCGCGCCGCCGGGCAGGACGCCCTCGACCGGACGGTCACCGCCATCGAGCGCGCGGCCCGCGAGTACGCCGACGCGCACGGCATCGACGTCACCCTCACCCGCGAGTCCTTCACCCCGGTCGTCGAGTTCGACCACGCGCTGCGCGACGAGCTCGCCCGCATCCTCGGCCTCGGCGCCGACCGCCCCGGCCTCGCGGTACCCGTCCTCGGCACCGGCGCGGGACACGACGCGGGGATCCTCGCCTCCGCGGTCCCCACCGCCATGCTGTTCGTGCGCAACCCGACGGGCGTCTCGCACTCCCCGGCCGAGACCGCCGCCGAGGACGACTGCCTCGCCGGGGTGCGCGCACTGGCCGACGTACTGGAAGGGCTGGCCTGCAAGTGACGACGACGTACTGGCTGGAGCACGCCTGGCTCGGCACCCACGTCGAGCCGGACGTGGCCGTCGACGTGACCCCCACCGACGGCGCCGGCCGCATCACGGCCGTGCGCACCGGCGTCCCCGCGCCGCCGCCCGGCGCGACGGCCCTGCGCGGCCTGACCCTGCCCGGCCTCGCCAACGCCCACAGCCACGCCTTCCACCGGGCGCTGCGCGCGACGGTGCAGGTCGGCTCCGGCACGTTCTGGACCTGGCGCGAGGTCATGTACGCGGTCGCGGAGCGGCTCACGCCGGACACCTACCACGCACTCGCGCGCGCCGTGTACGCGGAGATGGCGCTGACCGGCATCACGGCCGTCGGCGAGTTCCACTACGTGCACCACGCCCCCGGCGGCGCCCGCTACGCCGACCCGAACGCGATGGGCGAGGCACTGATCGCGGCCGCCGCCGACGCCGGGATCCGGCTCACCCTCCTCGACACGGCGTACGTCTCCGCCGGCTTCGGCAAGGAGCCCGACCGCCACCAGCTCCGCTTCTCCGACGGCACCACCGAGGCCTGGGCCGAGCGGGCGTCGCTGCTGACCGGCCGGCCGCACGCCCGGATCGGCGCCGCCGTGCACTCCGTCCGCGCGGTCCCCGCCGACCAGCTGGCGACGGTCGCCGCGTGGGCCGCCGAGCGGGACGCGCCGCTGCACGTCCACCTCTCCGAGCAGACCGCCGAGAACGACGCCTGCCTCGCCGCCCACGGCCGGACGCCGACCCAGCTGCTCGCCGACCACGGGGTGCTGGGCGCGCGCACCACCGGCGTCCACAACACCCACCTCACCGACACCGACATCAAGCTGATCGGCGACACGTCCACCGGCACCTGCATGTGCCCGACCACCGAACGCGACCTGGCCGACGGCATCGGGCCCGCCGTCCCGCTCCAGCGGGCGGGATCGCCGCTCTGCCTCGGCTCGGACAGCCACGCCGTGATCGACCTCTTCGAGGAGGCGCGCGCGATGGAGCTGAACGAGCGGCTGCGCTCGCGCACCCGGGGCCACTGGACGGCGAACGCCCTGCTGCGCGCCGCCTCCGCCGACGGGCACGCGGCGCTGGGCTGGCCCGACGCCGGGGTGATCGAGCCCGGGGCGCTCGCCGATCTGGTCACGGTGACGCTGGACTCCGTACGGACGGTGGGGGCGCCGGCGCGGCTCGGGGCGGAGACGGCGGTGTTCTCGGCCAGCGGGGCCGACGTCACCGACGTGGTCGTGGGCGGGCGCCGGGTGGTACGCGACGGACACCACACCCTCATCCCCGACGCAGCCCCCGCCCTGACCAGAGCGATCACCGCCCTACGCTGACAACCCCGCCCGGCGAACGCCCCTTGAGGGGCGCGGGGAACTGCGCGACCGGCCCCCACCGGCCCGCGGACGGGGAACGACCCTTGAGGGGCGCGGGGAACTGCGCGACCGGCCCCCACCGGCCCGCGGACGGGGAACGACCCTTGAGGGGCGCGGGGAACTGCGCGACCAGCCCCCACCGGCCCGCAGAGACGAACGCACGCCAGGGGCAACCGCCCCCTCACCCCCACGGAGAGCACCCATGACGACGCAGACCTCCACGGCCATCACCCACATCGGCACCCTGGTCACCAACAACCCGGACCTCGGCACCGGCCCCCTCGGCCAGATCAAGGACGCCGCGCTCGTCATCGAGGGCGACCGCATCGCCTGGACGGGCCCGACGGACCGCGTCCCGGCCACCGACACCACCCAGGACGCCGGAGGCAGGACCGTGATCCCGGGCTTCGTCGACTCCCACTCCCACCTGGTCTTCGCCGGCGACCGCACCGAGGAGTTCAACGCCCGCATGTCCGGCCAGAGCTACCGCGCCGGAGGCATCCGCACGACGGTGGCCGCCACCCGCGCCGCCACGGACGCCGCGCTGGAGGCGAACCTCACCCACCACCTCGCGGAGGCGCTCCGCCAGGGCACGACCACCTTCGAGACGAAGTCGGGCTACGGCCTCACCACGGCCGACGAGGAACGCGCCCTGCGCATCGCCGCGGCCCACACCGACGAGGTCACCTTCCTCGGCGCCCACATCGTCTCCCCGGACTTCGCCGACGACCCGGCCGCCTACGTCGCGCTCGTGACCGGCGAGATGCTGGACGCCTGCGCCCCGCACGCCCGCTGGATCGACGTCTTCTGCGAGAAGGGCGCCTTCGACGGCGACCAGGCGCGCGCGATCCTCACCGCGGGCCGGGCCAGGGGCCTGCTCCCGCGCATCCACGCCAACCAGCTCTCCTACGGCCCGGGCGTCCAGCTCGCCGTGGAACTCGACGCGGCCTCGGCCGACCACTGCACCCACCTCACGGACGCCGACGTCGACGCCCTCGCCCACAGCGACACGGTGGCGACCCTGCTGCCCGGCGCCGAGTTCTCCACGCGCGCCGCCTGGCCGGACGCCCGCCGGCTGCTGGACGCGGGTGCCACGGTGGCCCTCTCCACGGACTGCAACCCCGGCTCGTCGTTCACGTCCTCGGTGCCGTTCTGCATCGCCCTCGCCGTACGGGACATGGGGATGACCCCCGACGAGGCGCTGTGGTCCGCGACGGCGGGCGGCGCCAGGGCGCTGCGCCGCACCGACGTCGGCCACCTGGCGCCCGGTGCGCGGGCCGACCTGGCGTTCCTGGACGCCCCCAGCCATGTGCACCTGGCGTACCGGCCGGGCGTGCCGCTGGTGTCGCAGGTCTGGCGGGCCGGGGCCCGCGTCGCCTGACGCACCGGGCCGGGGCCGGCTCAGCGGTGGCCGAGGTAGAACCCCAACGCCCGTTGCAGGACCCGCCCCTGGTGCCCGACGGGAAGCTCCCACTCGCCCAGGTACTCCACGGCCCGCCCGCCGGCCCCGGTCTCGAACCGCAGCCGGTCCAGCAGCCGGTTGTCCTCGGTGAGCAGCGGGCTGACGGCCCGCAGGTCGTACGTGGCCGCGCCCGCGTCCCGGGCGTCGCCCAGCATCCGCCACACCAGGGCGTTGCTGGGCCGCAGGTCGCGCCCCCGGTCGCCGGACGCGGCGTAGGAGTGCCAGACCCGCGACCCGACGGAGATCATCAGCGCGGCGGACAGCACCTCGCCGTCGTGTTCGGCGAGGCAGAGCCGGAGCCGGTCGTCGTGCTCGGCGTTCAGCGCCTGCCACATGCGGTCGAAGTACGCGGCGGGCCGCGCCTTGAACCCGTCCCGGGCGGCGGTGCGCACGTACAGCCGGTGGAAGGCGGGCAGGTCGGCGGCCGAGCCCCAGGCGACCCGGACGCCGGCGGCGGCCGAGGCCGCCAACTCCTCGCGCCAGTGCGGCGCGAGCCCGGCGCGCACGTCCGGCGCCGAGCGTCCGGCCAGCGGCACCTGGCACCCGTACCGCGGCTGCCCCACCCCGAACCCGGCGTCGTCGCCGTCCGCGCACGGCCGCCAGCCCAGCCGCCGCAGCCGCTCCCCGACCTCCAGCGCCGTGCCGTCGATGTGGTCGGCCGCCATCCCGTGCAGATGCCGGACGCCGCCGTCGGCGATGCCCTCGGCGACGGTGGCCGGCTCCCACTGCCGTACGACGAGCGGCGGCCCGATGCGCAGCGAGAACGCCCCGCGCTCGGTCACGTGCGCGACCAGCGGCTCCAGCCAGCGGCCCAGCCGCGGGTCGCGCCAGTCGATCGACGGCCCGTCGGGCAGGTAGGCGAGCGTGCGCCGGGTCCCCGGCAGCGTCCGGTACAGCACGAGCGCGGCGGCCGCCATGACCGGGCCGTCGAACCAGCCGACGCTCTCGGCCTCCCAGTCGGGCTTCACGGCGCCCCACTCGGGGATCTGGAGATGGCTCACGCCGGGATACAGGGTGAGGTGGGCCAGATGCTCCGCGCGGGAGACGCCGCGGACGGAGAGAGCGGGCTGGCTGGTCATGGCAGGTGAGGGCTCCTGTTCTGCGGCGGCCAGCCTAAGCCCTCCGGAGCGTTCACCCCCATTCATTGCAATGAAATGAGAGACGGCTGTTGCGTTAACTCCACCTCGGTTGCAATGAAATACCCGCTCCCACCTGGGAGTTGCGCAGTCCGACGCAACAAAGCCATTGAGGAAATTGTGAACGCAACGTAGCGTTTCTCTCATCGGAAACAACGATTCCCAGGAGAGAACGATGCAGAGCTTCACCACCCCCGCCCCCGTCACCGCCGTCCTCGCCCTCCCCGCCGCCCGGGTCCGCCTCGTCGCGGCCGACCGGCCCGACACCACCGTCGAGGTCCGCCCCGCGACCGCCGGCCGCAGCCGCGACGAGCAGGCCGCCGAGCGGACCGCCGTCTCCTGCGCGGACGGCGTGCTGCGGATCGAGGCACCCGGCGCCGGACACCGGTCCCTCGGCCCGTCCGGCGCGGTCGAGGTGACCGTCCACCTGCCCGCGGGATCGCACGTCGAGACCGCGGCGGCCTGCGGCGCGCTGCACGCCGAGGGCCGGCTCGGCGACGTCGTCGTCGAGGGCGCCCTCGGTCCGGTCGACCTGGCCGAGGCGGCGAGCGCCCGGATCACCCTCCAGGACGGCGCCATCACCATCGGGCGCCTCGCCGGGGACGGCGAACTCACCACGCAGCGCGGCGATCTGACGGTCGTCCAGGCCGTCGCGGGGACCCTGACGCTGCGCACCCGGCAGGGCGACATCACCGTCGGCGCCGCCCCGGGCACCTCCGCGACGCTCGACGCCCGCACCGGTCACGGCCGGGTGGCCGACTCCCTGAAGAATACCGGCGGCACTCCGGCCCTGGCCGTCCGGGCGGACACCTCGCAGGGCGACATCGCCGCCCGCGGCCTGTGATCCGTGCGGCGCCGGACAGAAAGAACGAGCGGGCCCGGCCCCCGGGGATCGGGGAGGCGGGCCCGCTCGTGCGGGGAACCGTAAGGGACCGTCCGGAGGGCTCACTCCTCCACCGTCAGCCCCTTGCGCAGACGGACCAGCGTGCGCGACAGCAGCCGCGACACGTGCATCTGCGAGATTCCCAGTTCGTCGCCGATCTCCGACTGGGTCATGTTCGCCACGAAGCGCAGGGACAGGATCTTGCGGTCGCGCGCCGGGAGTTCGGCGATCAGCGGCTTGAGGGACTCGACGTACTCGATGCCCTCCAGGCCGTGGTCCTCGTAGCCGATGCGGTCCGCGAGGGCGCCCTCGGAGTCGTCCTCCTCCGGCTGCGCGTCGAGCGAGCTGGCGGTGTAGGCGTTGGACGCCGCCATGCCCTCGACGACCTCTTCGTTCGTGATGCCCAGGCGTTCGGCGAGCTCGCCCACCGTGGGGGCGCGATCGAGCTGCTGGGCGAGTTCGTCGCCCGCCTTGGCGAGGTCGAGACGGAGTTCCTGGAGGCGCCGCGGTACGCGCACCGACCAGGAGGTGTCGCGGAAGAAGCGCTTGATCTCGCCGACGATGGTCGGCATCGCGAACGTGGGGAACTCGACGCCCCGGCTCAGCTCGAAGCGGTCGATCGCCTTGATCAGGCCGATGGTGCCGACCTGGATGATGTCCTCCATCGGCTCGCTGCGGGAGCGGAACCGGGAGGCCGCGAACTTCACCAGGGCGAGATTGAGCTCGACCAGCGTGTTGCGGACATAGGAAAAGTCGTGGGTGCCCTCTTCGAGGGACTCAAGGCGCGCGAAGAGCGTCTTGGAGAGCGCTCGGGCGTCGAGTGGGGCAACTTCGTCGTAAGGGGGGATCTCCGGCAGGCCGTCGAGCCCGTCCAGGGAGTCCGCCGGGGTGCCGGACGGGACCGAAGCGCTGGCGTCGGCGTCGGCACGCGGTTCCGGGGGGAGAGTCGACGCCGCCTGGTCAGGACGCGATTCGTCGAGCCGGGGTGACATGATGTCCTCCATCGTTCTCGGCATATGGCTGCCGATGCCAATACGTGCACTGCGGTGTGCGGCGCCTCCGAAGCCGGCCGTGTCGATTGGTGTCCTTACTAGGCCTACCCGGTTTCCACATCGAGTCGCAAGTGCGCTTGATGGTGAAATGTCCGATTCCTAGGGGTTGTTCGGATGCCAGGGCATGTCAGGAAGGCGTAGTGTGCGAGGGCGTCAACCGCACGTCGTCAGCAGCGCAGAGCTTGAGCGGGAGAGGGTCGTCATGGACCGCGGGACAGTCGGCAGCGCCAACCGGGGCCGGCTTCTGGTCGAGGTGCGGCAGGAGGGCTCCAGTGCCGTGGTGACACCGGCGGGTGAGCTGGATCACCACACGGCCGATCTGCTGCGCGAACCCCTGGATGAATGCCTCACGAACGGACTTTCCCGTCTGGTCGTCGACTGTTCACGCCTGGAGTTCTGCGACTCGACGGGGCTGAACGTACTGCTCGGCGCGCGCCTCAAGGCCGAGGCCGCGGGCGGCGGGGTCCACCTGGCCGGGATGCTGCCGGTGGTGGCCCGGGTCTTCGAGATCACCGGCGCGGAGGCCGTTTTTACCGTGCACGCATCCCTGGAAGCGGCGCTCGCCGCGGAGTGATGCGGAGCCTCCCGAAGGGCGCACACGCGCGAGACGCAGAAGTTACGCTCCGGTTGTCCGTACGTGATCGGGGCGTTACCGGCGTCACAGGGTCTCCACGCATGTAAGGGGTGTTCGCTCCGCGCCTTCGGGCAGGAGACCCCCGACAGGGGCGCCCGCGCCCCGGCCCCCACCCCTGAACTTCTGAACCCTTGAACTCTTGAACCTGACATTTGGTGAATCGGTGAGGTGAAGTGCTGATGAGCGCCACCCGGCCTTACTCGCCGGGCGACCACGGCCCCGGGTCCGGCGACGAGCCGGCCGCTGGGGACCGCCGGGTTCGCAGGCTGAGCCTCGACGGCGAGAGCGGCATCGTGCCGCTGGCCCGTGACTTCACCCGGGAGGCGCTCCAGGCCTGGGGCTGGCTGCCGGCCGAGTCCGCGGACCGCCGCGCCGCCGCGGAGGACGTCCTGCTCGTCGTCTCCGAGCTGGTCACCAACGCCTGCCTGCACGCCGAGGGACCGGACGAGATCGCGCTGTTCTACGGCGACTCCCCGGCCAACAAGGTGCTGCGCATCGAGGTCACCGACCACGGCGCCGGTGAACCGGCGCCGCGCACCCCGCACCGCGCCGGCCGCCCCGGCGGACACGGCATGTTCATCGTCCAGCGGCTCTGCCTGGACTGGGGGGTCGTGCGCACCCCCGGGGTCGCGGGCAAGACCGTCTGGGCCGAGGTGGGCGCCCCCGCCTGACCCGCCCCGCGGGCCCCTTCCGCACGCCGTCACGAGCACGCCGGATCGTCTTCGATCCGGCGTGCTCTTTGTCTTCCCTCGGCAAGGTCCCCGGCGTACCTTGAGCCACCCGCATCTGATGAACCGTCAGTAACCGTCGGTGTGAAGGGATTTCAAGGTGTCGTACCGCTCGTACCAGAAACGAACCGCCGCGTACGCGCTCAGCGCGGCCCTGGCCGGCTCGGCGGTGCTGATGGCCGCCCCCACCGCTTCGGCCACGGTGCAGGACGTCAACTATCAGTGCAAAACGCCCATCGGCAACAAGGGGGCCGTCTCCCCGATCGACATGAAGTCGGTCAAGAGCGGCAGTGGCTACAAGATCACGATGTCCTTCCAGAAGGGCGTCTCCTCCAGCCCGGTCGAGCTCGGCAAGGGCGCGATGAAGCCCAGCGCCGTCATCAGGATCGGCGGCGCGGACAGCGGTCAGCTGGCGGTCTCCGGGGCGCCGAACACGGCGGCGATCCCCGCCAACACGCCCATCAAGATCAGCGATCTGAGCGGCACCTACACGCCGAAGAAGAGCGGCAAGGTGACGTTCACGGCGGGCGTGCTGACCATCAAGGCGCTGGGCACCACGACGACCTGCACCCCGTCGAACAACCCCAAGCCGTCCCTGGAACTGGACGTCAAGGCGGCGGGCGGCGGCTCGGGCTCCACCGGCTCGACCGGTTCGACCGGTTCCACGGGCTCGACCGGGTCGACGGGCTCCTCCGGCTCCGGGTCGTCCTCCTCGGGCGGCTCCTCGCTTCCCCAGACGGGGCCGGAGGACTCGGCGATCGCGCTCGGCACCCTGGGCGGCACGGTGCTCCTCGCCGGAGCGGCCGGAGCGCTGTGGCTGACCCGCAGGAACCAGTCGGCGCGGTAGATGGCGCGCCGTCAGGAGCGCGGGGAACTGCGCGAGCAACCACGCACGGCGCGCACCCGCACCGCACTCCCGCGCTCCCGCGGCGCGTGGGCGCTGGGCGCGGCCCTGGCCGCGCTCCTGCTCACGACGCCTGCCACCGCGGCCCCGCCGCGGTGGACCATCGCCCCCTCGGCGGGCGGCGGCACCCGCCCCGCCGCCGACGACGGCCGCCCGTACATCTACGCGGAGGGCGACCCCGGCAGCGTCCTGGAGGACAGGGTGGCCGTCACCAACCCCACCGGGAAGGCGCTGCGCGTCACCCTGCGCGGCGCCGACGCGGACAACGCCGCCGACGGCACCCTCGGCCTGCGGGCGGGCGTGCGGGACACCGGCGCCTGGATCCGCTTCGCCGACCCGAGCGTGCGGATCCCGGCCCGCACCCGCGCCGAGGTCCCCTTCACGGTGACGGTCCCCGCGGGCGCCACCCCGGGCGACCACCCGGGCGCGATCGTCGCCGCGGGCGGCGGCCGCAGCGCCGGGGTCAGCGTCCGGCTGCGGGTCGGCGGGCCCACCCTCGCCGCGCTCACCGTCGAGCGGGTCCGGGTGCGGCACGGGGACGTGATCGCGTACGACGTCGTGAACCGCGGGAACACGATCCTCACCCCCCGCCTGGCCGTGCGCGCCCGCGGCGTCCTCGGCACCGTCCTCGACCGGCGCGCCCGCACCCTGCCCGTCGACGTGCTCCCGGGCCGCCGGGTCACGCTCACCGAGCCCTGGCCCGGCGCGCCCGCGCTCGACTCGGTGGACGTGCGGGTGACGGTCACCGCGGCGGGCGGCGCGTCGGACTCGGCGACGACGACCGCCCGGTTCGTGCCGTGGGGCGTGCTCGGCGGCGCCCTGGCGGTGCTCGCCGGGGCGGCCTGCGCCGCCTGCTGGTACGTACGCAACCACCGGGAACGAAGGGGATCGACATGAACCGCCGCAGCGCCCGCGCACCGCGGCTGCTGACCGTCCTGGCCCTCGTCGCCGCCCTCGTGGCGGGCGCCGCGCCATGGGCGCCGGCCGCCGACGGCAGGCCCACCGTCACGCTCTCCGCGTCCCAGGCGGGGACGGGCGGTTCGATCACCGTGAAGGGCGCGGGCTGGGGCCCGAAGGCGCTGCTGATGCTGCTGGTCTGCGGGCAGGCGACCCCGGCCCGCGGCGTCGTCGGCGGCACCAACTCCTGCGCCAACGCCGACGGGCTCGCCGTCACCACCGACTCCGCGGGCACGTTCCGGAAGAGGCTGCCGGTCGCCGAGCCGCCCGCCGCCTGCCCCTGCGTCGTGCACGTCGCGACCGCGACCGGGCCCAAGGCGCAGGCGGACGCCGCCTTCCAGGTCGCCGGGCATCCGGTGAAGCCGCTGCCGAAGGAGTCCGGCACCGGACGGCTGTCGATGGTCGCCGACACCCGGCTCGACGGATCGAGCGGCGTCCTCACCTGGTTCGGGGCGCCGCCCTCGCGCTCGTTCGTCTTCACCGTCGGCAACGTCGGGACGACCCCGGTCAAGGACCCCGTCTTCCAGGTCGGCACCTCGCACGGCGTGTTCGCCCCGCAGTGGGAGGAGCAGCAGTGGCGCGGCACCGTCGAACCGGGCCGCAAGGCGCGCATCGAGCTGCCCGTCGAGCTGACCGCCGGTGCCCACGGCAGCTATCTGGTGTCGCTGAAGTACGGCGGGAAGGTCCTCGCGGAGCAGCCCTGGGGCGTGGGCCGCCCGTGGGGCGTGACGCTCTTCTGGCTGCTGCTGTGCGTCGTCGTGCCGGCCGCCGTCTTCCGGATCGGCATGGCGGTCGTGGACCGGATCCGGCCGCGCGACCGGTACGGGGCGCAGGGCCGGCACCGCGGGCGCCGGCTGGCCCGGCTCGGCGCGCGCGTACCGGGACTGAGGCCCCCTCGGCAGGACCCGCCACCGGCCGGGCGGCCCCTTGGGCCGGCGCCGGACACCTCCCCGAACACCCTGCCCTGGTTCGCCCCGGACACCGGTCCCAGCGCCCCGGAGGCCGGGCAGCTCTCCGCACCGTCCGACAACAGCACGACGACGAAAGGAAATCCGTGAACACCGAACGGAGAGTGAGCGCGGCCGGAGTCGCCCTGATGCTCGGCGGGGCGGGACTGCTGTTCCTCGCGTCCCCCGCGCAGGCCGCCGACGTCTCGTACGAGACCGAGTGCGTGCCGCCCGCGATCTCCGGCCTCGACCCCGTCCAGGGCACCACGCAGGTGGAGATCACCGCGCCCGCGACGGCGAAGGTCGGCGACGAGGTGCAGGTGACCTGGAAGTTCGTGCAGGCCGCCTCCAAGAACCCGGACGTCCTCGACCTCGACGCCAACACCGTGCAGCCCACCGGCACGCTGAAGACGGCCGGGGCGCAGACCGGGAACGTGGCGATGAGCGGGCCGCGCGAGAACCCGGCGATCCCCAAGAACAGTCCGATGAAGCTGTCCTCGATGACGGGCAAGGTCAAGCTGACCGCCGCCGGTGACGTGACGCTGACCCCGGACGCGTACAACATCAACGTCAACAAGCCCCTGTCGACCGACACCAAGTGCACGCCGAAGGAGACGGTGAAGCCCGGGGCGACCATCAAGGTCTCGGACGGCGGCGGGAGTTCGGACGGCGGCACCACCGATTCGGGCGGCACCACGGATTCGGGCGGTACCACCGATTCGGGCGGTACCACCGACTCCGGGGGCACCACCGATTCGGGCGGCACCACCGACTCCGGGGGGACCACCACCGCGGGCGGCTCCGGCGCGGCGGGCACGTCCGGCGGCTCCGGCGGGCAGACCGACCTCACCGGCAAGGAGGTCTCCGTCCCGTACGCCTGCAAGACCCCCATCGGCGACAAGAACGCCACGTCCCCGGTGCAGATCAACGCGAAGAAGGACGGCGGGAACTACGCCCTGACCGTCCAGTTCAAGAAGTCCGTGATGGACAGCCCCGCCGACATCCCGGCCGACTCGGTCAAGCCGTCGATGGAGGTGAAGCTGGGCGGCGCCGACAAGGGCACCGTCCACGTCGAGGGCCCCACCAACAAGGAGGCCATCAAGTCCGGTGCGCCGATCGCGGTCCCGGACCTGACCGGCACCTACAAGCCGGGCGCCGACGGCAGGTCGACGCTGTCGCCGGGCGTCCTCACCGTGGAGGCGCTGGGCACGACCACCACCTGCACGCCGACCACGAACGCGGTCTCCCTGGAGATCGACACCACGGCCGTGGAGGGCGGCGCCTCGGGCTCCGGCTCGGGCGCGGCCGGCGGTGCGGCCGCGGGTTCGGCGGGCGGTTCGGCGGGCGGTTCCGCCGCGAGCGGCGGCCTCGCCGAGACCGGCGCCTCGAACGACGGCGCCCTGCGCGCCCTCGGCCTGGTGGCCGGCACGGTGATCCTGCTGGGCGGCGCGGTCTTCACGTTCCTGCCGCGGCGCCGGGCGGCCAGGAGGTGACACACGCACGAGGGCCCGGTCCGCACCGTGGGGTGCGGGCCGGGCCCGTGCGCGTGCGGGGCCGCGTCAGCTGACGGAGCCCATCAGCCTCTTGACCTTGTTGCGGTACATCCAGAAGCCGAGACCGGCGGCGACGGCGATGAGCACCTCGGCGGCGACGGCCCCCTTGGTGTTCAGGTTCACGCCCGACGTCGAGAGCAGGGCGGTGACCGAGTCGCCCGCGGTGACCGCGAGGAACCAGACGCCCATCATCTGGCCGGTGTACTTGGCCGGGGCCATCTTCGTCGTGACCGACAGGCCGACGGGGGAGAGGCACAGCTCGCCGATGGTCTGGACGAAGTAGATCGCCACCAGCCACATCGGGGAGACCTTGCCGCCGTTGGCGGCGGTGTCGATCAGCGGGATCAGGAAGACGGCGAAGGAGATGCCGATGAGCACCAGCGACGACGCGAACTTCACCGCCGTGCTCGGCTCCTTGCCGCGCTTGTTCAGCCACAGCCAGGCCGACGCGAGCACCGGGGCGAACGCCATGATCATGATCGGGTTCAGCGACTGGTACCACGAGGTCGGGAAGTCGAACCCGAGCAGCGAGTTGGTGGTCGACTCCTCGCCGAAGATCGACAGGGTCGAGCCGTTCTGGTCGTAGATCATCCAGAAGATGGCGGCGACGACGAAGAACCAGATGTAGCCGGAGACCTTGGACTGCTCGTCGTCCGTCAGGTCCTTGTCGCGCTTCATGCGGGCCAGGACCAGGACCGGGATGACCAGGCCGATGATCGACAGCGGGACCAGGATCCAGTTCAGCGTGTAGTGCCCGGTCGACACGACGATCAGGTAGAAGACGGCCGCGCCGATCGCCCAGTAGAGCGACTGCTTCAGCGCCTTGGCGCGCTCCTGCTTGGTGGCCGGCTTGACCACGACGTCGCTCTCGGCGCTCAGGTGGCGGCTGCCGAGCAGGAACTGGACCAGGCCGAGGGCCATGCCGACCGCGGCGAGCGCGAAGCCGAAGTGCCAGTTGACGTTCTCGCCGACGGTGCCGATGGTCAGCGGGGCGAGGAAGCCACCGACGTTGATGCCGATGTAGAAGACGGTGAAGCCGGCGTCGCGGCGCGGGTCCTGCGGGCCCTTGTACAGGTGGCCGACCATCGTGGAGATGTTGGCCTTCAGCAGGCCCGAGCCGAGGGCGACCAGGCCGAGACCCGCGAAGAAGGAGCCCGCGGTGGGCAGCGCGAGCGTGATGTGGCCGAGGATCACGATGCCCGAGCCGATGATCACGGTCTTGCGGGGACCCCAGAAGCGGTCGGCGAACCAACCGCCGGGCATGGCGAGCAGGTAGACCAGCGACAGGTAGACCGAGTAGATCGCCGTCGCCGTGGCCCCGTCCATGTGGAGGCCGCCGGGCGCGATCAGGTAGAGGGGGAGCAGGGCCCTCATGCCGTAGAAGCTGAAGCGCTCCCACATCTCGGTCATGAAGAGGGTGGCCAGTCCGCGGGGGTGGCCGAAGAAGGTCTTCTCAGGGCCAGGGGTGCTGGCCGAGTCCTTCGTCAGGCTGGACGCCATGGTCGATCCTTGTGGGGTTTCGGGACGCGCGCCGCACAGCGGCCGAGCGCCCGGTGGGGGGCGGCCGGCACCGGTCTCCCGCCAGCCTCCCCACGCCCGAGGGGGGAGGTGTCACAGCGGGATCCGGGATCCACACCCCGTCCACGCTTCCTTACGTGTTCCAGGGCCCGGCCACAGGTCATTGCTTTCAAGACTGGACGAGACCAGCCCGCACATGAAAAGGACCTTCGGGGCGCAGTGCGCTCCAAAGGTCCCCCATTAGTGCATCAGGCGTTTGGTCACCATACGACACGACAGTGCGGCATATGGAAGGACTTGAGAGATGGATCACAGGTACCCACGGAACCGTTCCGGAGATTCCAAGGTTTTCCCCAGGATCGCACTTCGAAGTCCGAGAAGGTAATCACGCGGGACGCGGCTCCGCCCGTCCCCGGCGCCCGTGCGGGACCCGCCCCGGGCGCATACCGGCGGATCGCCCCACGGCCCTCGTCCGGCGCGGACTACCATCACCCCATGACCCGTGTACTGCTCGCCGAGGACGACGCGTCCATCTCGGAGCCGCTGGCCCGCGCCCTGCGCCGGGAGGGGTACGAGGTGGAAGTGCGCGAGGACGGCCCCACCGCCCTCGACGCCGGACTACAGGGAAGCATCGACCTCGTCGTCCTCGACCTCGGCCTGCCCGGGATGGACGGCCTGGAGGTGGCCCGGCGGCTGCGCGCCGAGGGGCACACGGTGCCGATCCTCATCCTCACCGCGCGCGCCGACGAGGTGGACACGGTCGTCGGCCTGGACGCCGGCGCCGACGACTACGTCACCAAGCCGTTCCGCCTCGCCGAGCTGCTCGCCCGGGTCCGGGCGCTGCTGCGGCGCGGCGCCGCCGAGCCCAAGGAGGCCCCGGCCACCCACGGCGTCCGGATCGACGTCGAGTCGCACCGGGCCTGGATGGGCGACGAGGAGCTCCAGCTCACCGCCAAGGAGTTCGACCTGCTGCGGGTGCTCGTGCGCGACGCGGGCCGGGTCGTGACCCGCGACCAGCTGATGCGCGAGGTCTGGGACACCACCTGGTGGTCGTCGACCAAGACGCTCGACATGCACATCTCCTGGCTCCGCAAGAAGCTCGGCGACGACGCGGCGAACCCGCGCTACATCGCCACCGTGCGCGGCGTCGGCTTCCGCTTCGAGAAGAGCTGAGCGGCGCCGCCGCCGCGGCGCCGCGCCGTCCGGGAGACTGGGACGCATGCGCCGCCGACTGATCAACTCCACGCTCGCCGTCGTCCTGGTCGTGATCGCCGTGTTCGGGATCTCCCTCGTCATCGTGGAGACCCGGACCATCACCAACAGCGCCCAGGAGCGGGTGCAGTCGGAGGCCGTCCGGCTCGCCTCGATCGTGGACAGCCGCATGCTCAGCGACGAGCTGATCAGCGGCGACGTCCTGAAGAACCAGGTCGCGGGGGAGCGCTGGGCGCTCATCGAGATGCCCGGCCGCGGCCCCATCGAGATCGGCTCCCGGCCGGGCGGCGAGGTCATCGCGTACACCGCCGACGGGGAACAGGGCGAGAAGGTCACCGTCGAGGAGCCGCGCTCCGAGGTGACCGCCGAGGTCGGCCGCACCCTGCTGCTCATCGCCGGGGTGGCGCTGCTCGCCATCGTGGCCGCCGTCCTGCTCGCCGTGCGCCAGGCGAACCGCCTCGCCTCCCCGCTCACCGACCTGGCCTCCACGGCGGAGCGCCTGGGCTCCGGCGACCCGCGCCCGCGGCACAAGCGCTACGGCGTGCCCGAGCTGGACCGGGTCGCCGATGTGCTGGACGGCTCCGCCGAGCGCATCGCCCGCATGCTGACCGCCGAGCGGCGGCTCGCCGCCGACGCCTCGCACCAGCTGCGCACCCCCCTCACGGCGCTCTCCATGCGCCTGGAGGAGATCACCATGACCGAGGACCTGGCGGAGGTGAAGGAGGAGGCGACGATCGCGCTCACCCAGGTCGAGCGGCTCACCGACGTCGTGGAGCGGCTGCTGACCAACGCCCGCGACCCGCGCACCGGCTCCGCCGTCACCTTCGACCTCGACGAGGTGATCAAGCAGCAGCTGGAGGAGTGGCGCCCGGCCTACCGCAGCGCGGGCCGCGCCATCGTCTCCTCCGGGAAGCACCACCTGACGGCGGTCGGCACCCCGGGCGCCGTCGCCCAGGTGCTCGCCGCACTGATCGAGAACTCGCTGATGCACGGCGGCGGCACCGTCGCCCTGCGCACCCGCGTCACCGGCAACCAGGCGGTCATCGAGGTCACGGACGAGGGCCCGGGCGTCCCCTCCGAGCTGGGCTCGCGGATCTTCGAGCGCACCATCAGCGGCCGGAACTCGACGGGCATCGGCCTCGCGGTCGCCCGCGACCTCGCCGAGGCCGACGGCGGCCGCCTGGAGATGCTCCAGGCGAGCCCGCCGGTCTTCGGCCTGTTCCTGTCCCGTACGCCGCTGAAGAAGCAGGCCGGGGACTCCGAGACGATCCGCTAGAGCGGGCCGCGCCTACTTGATGCGCTCGACCGGGGCGACCGGGGGAGTGGGCGTGCTGTCCAGGAACGATTCCGCGCTGGCCACGGCCTCCTTGGCGGGCAGCGCCCGGAACACCCAGGTGCGGTAGGACCAGAACCGGAACAGGGTCGCCAGACCCATCCCGAGGAACTTGAAGACGTTGCTCTGGAGCGGGCTGTCCCAGCCGAAGCCGTACGTGGCCAGGTACAGGACGCCGTTCTCGATCACCAGGCCGACCACGCTGAACAGCAGGAACAGGGTGAGTTCCTTGCCGCGGCCGCTCTTGTCGCGGTCGCGGTAGGTGAAGTACCGGAAGCCCACGTAGTTGAAGACGATGGCGACGACCGTGGCGATCACACTGGCCCGGACCACCTGGAGGTCGGTGCCGTGCCGCATCAGGTTGAAGACGCCGAAGTTCACGAGCACGCCCAGGGCACCGACGACGCCGAACTTGGCGATCTCCCGGGCCAGGCCGGCGAACCGCACCCGCAGTGCGCCGAGTCCCTTGGCCGGCCGGCCGGTCGTCACACTCATAAGCGTCGCCTCTACCCCCGTCGTCCCCGTGCGTTCGGTCACGCGGCCCCGCAGGAGCCGACCCAGCCATGCTAACCACGGGCCCCCGCGGGCGCCTGCGGACGGCGGTGACGGGATCGCCTCGTCCTTTCCTACCAAACGAGTGGCGTACAGGAACCGGTCATATGGCCGATAGTCTGGGACGGTGACGTTTCCGGTAGTCGGCATGGTCGGCGGCGGCCAGCTCGCTCGTATGACACACGAGGCGGGCATCCCGCTCGGCATCAGGTTCAAGCTCCTCAGTGACACCCCGCAGGATTCCGCGGCCCAGGTCGTCGGCGACGTCGTCGTCGGCGACTACCGCGACCTGGACACGCTGCGCGAGTTCGCGCGCGGCTGTGACGTGATCACCTTCGACCACGAACACGTACCCACCGCGCATCTGCGGGCCCTGGAGGCGGACGGCATCCCCGTGCGCCCCGGCCCCGACGCGCTGCTGTACGCCCAGGACAAGGGCGAGATGCGCGCGAAGCTCAGCGCCCTCGGGGTGCCCTGCCCGCGCCACCGCATCGTGCGCGACCCGGCGGACGTGGTCGCCTTCGCCGAGGAGGGCACGGGCTTCCCCGTCGTCCTCAAGACGGTGCGCGGCGGCTACGACGGCAAGGGCGTGTGGGTGGTGCGCTCCGCGGCGGACGCCGAGGACCCGTTCAAGGCGGGCGTGCCCGTCCTCGCCGAGGAGAAGGTCGACTTCGCGCGGGAGCTGGCGGCCAACGTCGTCCGCTCGCCGCACGGCCAGGCCGTCGCCTACCCCGTCGTCGAGTCCCAGCAGGTCGACGGCGTCTGCGACACCGTGATCGCCCCGGCCCCCGGCCTCGGCGAGGCGCTGGCGGGCGAGGCGCAGGAGCTCGCGCTGCGCGTCGCCAAGGAACTCGGCGTCGTCGGCCACCTCGCGGTGGAGCTGTTCGAGACCCGCGACGGCCGCATCCTGGTCAACGAACTGGCGATGCGCCCGCACAACTCCGGACACTGGACCCAGGACGGCGCGATCACCTCGCAGTTCGCGAACCACGTGCGCGCGGTCCTCGACCTGCCGCTCGGCGACCCGCGCCCGCGCGCGAAGTGGACCGTCATGGGCAACGTCCTCGGCGGCGACTTCCCGGACATGTACAGCGCCTACCTGCACTGCATGGCCCGCGACCCGCAGCTCAAGATCCACATGTACGGCAAGGACGTGAAGCCCGGCCGCAAGGTCGGCCACGTGAACACCTACGGCGACGACCTGGACGACGTACTGGACCGCGCTCGTCACGCAGCCGGATACCTGAGGGGAACGATCACCGAATGAGCCCTGTTGTAGGCATTGTGATGGGATCCGACTCGGACTGGCCCGTCATGGAGGCCGCCGCCAAGGCCCTCGACGAGTTCGAGATCCCCTACGAGGTCGACGTCGTCTCCGCGCACCGGATGCCGCACGAGATGATCTCCTACGGCGAGCACGCCGCCGGGCGCGGCCTGAAGGCGGTCATCGCCGGCGCGGGCGGCGCCGCCCACCTGCCCGGGATGCTCGCCTCCGTGACGCCGCTGCCGGTCATCGGCGTGCCGGTGCCGCTGAAGTACCTCGACGGCATGGACTCGCTGCTGTCGATCGTGCAGATGCCGGCCGGCGTGCCGGTCGCGACCGTCTCGGTCGGCGGCGCGCGCAACGCGGGACTGCTCGCCGCGCGCATCCTCGCCACGCACGACGAGGACCTGCTGGCCCGCATGAAGGAGTTCCAGCAGGAGCTGAACGACCAGGCCACCGAGAAGGGCAAGCGGCTGCGCGCCAAGGTCGAGGGCGCGGGCGGCGGCTTCGGCTTCGGGAAGTGAGCGGCGTGAGCACACCGGACGCGCCGGGCACGCCGCTGGAGCGGGCCCGGGAGCTGCTCGCCGAGTTCCCCGTCGTCGACGGGCACAACGACCTGCCGTGGGCGCTGCGCGAGCAGGTCACGTACGACATCGACGCGCGGGACATCGCGGCCGACCAGAGCGCCCACCTGCACACCGACCTCGCGCGGCTGCGCGCGGGCGGGGTGGGCGCGCAGTTCTGGTCCGTGTACGTCAGGACCGACCTGACGGGCGACGCGGCGGTCAGCGCCACGCTCGAACAGATCGACTGCGTCGACCAGTTGCTGGCGCGCTACCCGGGCGAGCTGCGGGCCGCGCTGACGGCCGCCGACATGGAGGCGGCGCGCCGCGACCGGCTCATCGCCTCGCTCAAGGGCGCCGAGGGCGGCCACTCCATCAACAACTCGCTGGCCACGCTGCGCGCGCTGTACGCGCTCGGCGTGCGCTACATGACGCTCACCCACAACGACAACATCGCGTGGGCGGACTCGGCGACGGACGAGCCGGGCGTCGGCGGGCTCTCGGAGTTCGGCCGCGCCGTCGTGCGCGAGATGAACCGCGAGGGCATGCTCGTCGACCTCTCGCACGTCGCGGCGACCACGATGCGGGCCGCGCTCGACGAGTCGGCGGCGCCGGTGATCTTCTCGCACTCCTCGGCGCGGGCCGTCTGCGACCACCCGCGCAACATCCCCGACGACGTCCTGGAGCGGCTGCCCGGCAACGGCGGCGTCGCGATGGTGACCTTCGTGCCGAAGTTCGTCCTCCAGGCCGCGGTCGACTGGACGGCCGCCGCCGACGACAACCTGCGCGCGCACGGCTTCCACCACCTGGACGCGTCGCCGGCCGCGATGAAGCTGCACCGCGCCTTCGAGGAGAGCAACCCGCGGCCGGTCGCCACCGTCTCGACCGTCGCGGACCATCTCGACCACATGCGCGAGGCCGCCGGCGTCGAGCACATCGGGATCGGCGGGGACTACGACGGCACCGCGTTCACCCCCGACGGGCTGGACGACGTCTCGGGCTATCCGAACCTGATCGCCGAACTCCTGGACCGCGGCTGGTCCAGGGCCGACCTGGCGAAGCTGACATGGCGCAACGCCGTGCGGGTGCTGGGCGCCGCCGAGGACGTCTCCCGGGACCTCCGCGCCCGCCGGGCCCCCTCCAACGCGACCCTGGCCCAGCTGGACGGTGAGCAGCGGCGCCGCTGACGGGCCGTCGGGCGCGGGACCCCGTTCGGAGCAGTGCGGCGCGCTCGGGCGGACGGTGCGTGGGACGGTGGGACGAACGCTGTCCCACTGTTTTCGGAGCCTGCCATGGCAGACCTACAGGGCGAAGTCATCGCCCCCGCAGAGGCGGGCGAGCTCGACCAGCCCGCTCCCCCTCTCACCGTCCCCGTCCCCGCTCCCGCCCCCGACCCGCACACCCTCCTGGCCCGCCACCCCGTCGCCGACGGCTACTGCGGCCTGCCGGAGACCCTGCGGACCCTGCCCTGGCACGACCTCGAACTCGGCGAGACCTCCGTCGAGAGCGACCTGCCCCGGCTGCGCGCCGGAGGCACCGGCGCCCTGCTGTGGGCCCTCGACGCCGCCGAGGACCGCCCCCTCACGGCGGCCCTGGAGCAGATCGACCTGATCAACCAGGTCGTCGCCCGCTACCCGGAGGGCCTGCGGCTGGCCCGCTCCGCGTCGGAGACCGCCGACGCCCGCGCCCACGGCCGCATCGCCGTCGTCATCGGCCCGGCCCCGGCCGCCGCCGCCGGCGACTCCCTGGGCACCCTGCGCGCCCTGCACACCCTCGGGCTGCGCGCGCTGACCCTCTCCGGCGCCTCCTGGGCGGAGTGCGAACAGGGCCTGACCCGGTTCGGCGAAGAGGTCGTCCGGGAGATGAACCGGCTCGGCATGCTCGTCGACCTCACCGGCTCCTCCCGGGCCACCACGGCCGGCGCCCTCGCCGTGTCCAAGGCGCCCGCGCTCTTCACCCGCTCCGGCGCCCGCGCCCTCAACCAGCACCCGGACAACGTCCCCGACGACCTGCTCGCCGCGCTCGGCGAGCACAAGGGCCTGTGCCTGGTGCCCTGTTCGGCCGCGCGGACCGGCCCCGAGCTGCGCGACGTCGCCGACCACCTCGACCACGTGCGCGACGTGGCGGGCCCGGAGTCGGTCGGCCTGTCCGGGATGTACGACACCGGGGACGCGCACCCCGAGGGCCTCGGGGACGCCACGGGCTACCCCGCGCTGATCGCCGAGCTCCAGAGCCGCGGCTGGCCCGAGGACGATCTCGCCCTGCTCACCTGGGGCAACGTCCAACGGGTGCTGCGCGTCGCCGAGTTCACCGCGCGGGCCGCCCGGCGCCGCAGGGGGCCGTCCACCGCGACGCCCTGACCCACGGGCCCGGCGCGCGGGGTCAGTCGGCGCAGAGGCAGAACGGGTGCCCGGCCGGATCCGCGTAGACCCGCCAGGTGCGGGTCCGGTCGGTGTTGTCCAGCGCCCGCGCGCCCAGCGCCAGGACCTCCTTCTCCGCGGCGTCCAGGTCGGCCACCCGGACGTCGAGGTGGAACTGCTGCGCGCCGGCCGGCGAGGGCCAGGGCGGCGCCACATGACCCGGCGCCCCCTGGAAGGCGAGCGCCGGGCCGTCCGGGATCCGCAGGTCGACCCAGACGTCCTCGCCGGGCTCGTCGGGGCTGACGTCGGGCGTGCCGCCCAGCACCGCCGCGTAGAACTCCGCGAGGGCGAGCGGGTCGGGACAGTCGAGGACCGTGGCGCCGAAACGGGCGAGGGGCATGACTCCTCCGAAGGGTCACCGGGGTTACCGGGGTTACCGGGGTTACGGGGTTACCGCTGCGACGGCTGAAGGGGTAACGCAGTCGTTACCGCATGCTCCCCCATCGGGGGTAACGTCGCAACCATGAACGACCGCGAGCCCGCACCCGGGGGCCTGGCCCTCGTGGCCGCGCTGGTGAACACGCTGGACATCGGGACGGGCGCGGACGCCCTGGACACCGCGCGGGGCCGCGCGCCCTTCGGCGTCACGGCGGCCGGCGCGGCGGAGGCCCGCGTGCTGCGCGAGTCCCTGCGCGCGGTGTGCCTGCTCCATGCCGGGCAGCGCCCGCACCGCGCGGTGCCGCCGCTGGACGAGCTGCTGGCGTGCGCGCCGCTGCGGGTGGCGATCGACGCGCGGGACGGCACGGCGCGGCTGGTCCCGGTCGACGCGGACGCCCTCGCCTCCCGGGTGGCGGCGGCCGTCGCCGAGGCCCACACGGCCGGCACCTGGCCCCGCCTCAAGGCGTGCGAGGCCGACGACTGCCACTGGGCGTACTACGACCGGAGCCCCGCGGGCCGCGGCCGCTGGTGCGACATGGCGGTCTGCGGGGCCCGGGCGAAGATGCGCCGCTACCGGGCGCGGGGCCGGGACACGCCGTAGGGCGGCTCCCCCCTGGCCCCGCTCGGCCCCGGCCCCGGCCCGCCCGGGTCCCGGTCCGGTTCGCGCAGGGCCGTCGACAGCAGCACCGCGACCACCGGCACCGTCGCGAGGACCATCAGCGCGCCCCGGGGGCCGTGCTCGGCGGCGACGAGGCCGAGCAGCGGCATGAACAGCCCGCCCGCGCTCATGGCGAGGCCGAGCGTGACCCCGGCGGCGGTCCCGGGGCGGCTCGGCAGATAGTCCTGGCCGAGCTTGATGAGCACGGCGAACGGGATGTTGGCGACCAGCCCCGCGAGCAGCGCGAGCGGCAGCGCCGCGTACCGGTCGTCGCACAGCAGCATGGCCCACAGCGCGGGCAGCAGCGCCGCGTTCCCGATCTGCACCGTGCGGACCATGCCGACGCGGTCCGCGAGCCGCCCGCCGAGCAGGGTGCCGAGCACGCCGCCGCCCAGCTCCAGCGTCAGCGCGAGCCCGCCGAGCCCGCTGCTCGCGTCCAGGTGCCGGATCCAGTACAGGGAGATGAACGTGTTGAGGCCGATGGACAGGGTCGAGCGCACGATCTCCACGGCGGTCAGCGCGGCGAACAGGCCCGGCCGGTCCCGCCCCGCGCGCCGCACCGGCCCGGCCGCCGGTCCCGCGCCGCGGTGGTGGTGGCGCAGCAGGACGAAGCCCATGAGCACGGCGGGCGGCACGAACAGCGCGGTCGCGCCCATCCCGAGGCGGTCCAGGGCCGGGGTGACCAGCGCCGGGGCGACGAAGAAGCCGACGCTGCCACCGGCCGCGAAGTAGCTCATCGCGGTGGCGCTGCCACCGGCCGCCCGGCGTGCGTCGCGCCCCGCCGGCGGGTGGAACATGGCGATGCCCACGCCCGCCGTCAGCAGCAGCGCGAACACCACGGCGTACGAGGACGGGAGCCCCGACAGCCCCGCCCCGAGCCCCGCCAGGCTGATCCCCAGCGGCGCCATCCAGCGCAGCCGGTAGCGGTCGGCGAGCAGCCCGATCGGCACCTGCGGCAGCGCGCTGCCCAGCGTCGCGGCCAGCGCGAGCCCGGAGGCCTGGACGTAGCTGAAGTCGCGTTGCAGCACGAAGTACGGGACGGCGGCGGGCACCAGGCCCTGGTAGAAGTCGTCGACGGCGTGGGCGCCGGCCCAGATCCGCATGCGGCGCCAGGGGCCGGGCGGGGCGGGCGCCCCGCGGCGGGCGCTTGTCTCCTGCATCGAAGTCACGCGTCCACGATGACGAGCGGGGCCCGGGGCGCGCTTCCCGTATTCTGCCGATCCATGTCGCAGATCCGCCACACGGCCGTGGCCCCCACCAGCACCCAGTCGCGCGGCGGCGGCGACACCATCGACCGGCACCGCCACGACGACCACCAGCTGATCTACGTGAGCGCGGGCGTGCTGGCGGCCACGACGGAGCACGGGTCCTGGATCGCGGGCGCCGACCGGGCCCTGTGGATCCCCGCGGACACCTGGCACGAGCACCGCTTCTACGGCCCGAGCCGCTTCCACACCGTCGGTTTCCCGGCCGGGGACCGGCCCCCGCTGCCGGACGCCGGACGGCCGACGGTCATCGCGGTCGACGCGCTGGTCAGGGAGCTGCTGATCGCGCGTACCGGCACCGCCCTTGCGCCCGCCGAGGTGCGGCACATCGACGCGGTGCTGCGCGACCGGCTCCGCCGGGTCACGGCCGAGCCGGTGGCCCTGCCCGCCGCCCGCGACCGGCGGCTCGCGCAGGCGTGCGCGCTCGTCGAGGGCGATCTGCGCACGCCCCGCACGCTCACCGCGCTCGCCGCCCGGGTGCACGCCGGCGAACGCACCCTGTCGCGGCTGTTCCGCGAGGAGTTCGGCATGACGTATCCGCAGTGGCGCACCCGCGCGCGGCTGTTCGCGGCGAGGGTCATGCTGGCGGAGGGCGCGAGCGTCACCGCCACCGCGCACGCCTGCGGTTGGGCGACGACCAGCGCCTTCGTCCACACCTTCGCGCGGGCGGCGGGCAGCACGCCGGGCGCCTACCGGGCGGGGGTCCGCGCGGCGGCGGACCGGTAGGCCGGCCTGCCGCCGGGCCCGGGGTCAGGCGGTGGGGCCAACCGGCGGGATCAGGCGGCGGGGTCAGCCGGCCGGGTCAGGCGGCGGGGCGGCCCATCGCCCGGAACGTCCAGCCGGCCGCCCGCCACAGCGCGGCGTCCAGCGCGTTGCGCCCGTCGAGGATCAGCCGGTCCGAGGCGACGGCGCCCAGCTCGGCCGGGTCCAGCTCGCGGAACTCCCGCCACTCGGTGAGGTGCAGGACGACATCGGCGCCCCGCACGGCGTCCAGCGCCGACGCGGCGTAGCCCAGCGTGGGGAAGAGCCGTCGCGCGTTGTCCATGCCCTTGGGGTCGTAGACGGTCACCTGGCCGCCCTGGAGGTGGATCTGCCCCGCGACGTTCAGCGCGGGGGAGTCCCGCACGTCGTCCGAGTCGGGCTTGAAGGTCGCGCCGAGCACGGCGACCCGCCGGCCGAGGAACGAGCCGCCGCCGAGGGCCTCGCGGGCCATCTCGACCATCGCCCCGCGCCGCCGCATGTTGATGGAGTCGATCTCGCGCAGGAAGGTGAGCGCCTGGTCGGCGCCGAGCTCCCCGGCGCGCGCCATGAACGCCCGGATGTCCTTGGGCAGGCAGCCGCCGCCGAAGCCGATGCCGGCCCGCAGGAACTTGCGGCCGATCCGCTCGTCGTAGCCGATCGCCTCGGCCAGCTTCACGACGTCGCCGCCCGCGGCCTCGCACACCTCGGCCATGGCGTTGATGAAGGAGATCTTGGTGGCGAGGAAGGAGTTCGCGGCCGTCTTCACCAGCTCGGCGGTGGGGAAGTCGGTGACGACGAACGGCGTGCCCTCGGCGAGCGGTCCCGCGTACACGTCGCGCAGCAGCTTCTCGGCCCGCTCGCTGGTCACCCCGACCACGATCCGGTCGGGGTGCAGGGTGTCGTCGACGGCGAAGCCCTCGCGCAGGAACTCCGGGTTCCACGCCAGCTCGACGCCCTCGGGCAGCAGTTCGGCGAGGCGCGCGGCCGAGCCGACCGGCACCGTCGACTTGCCGACGACCAGGGCGCCCGCGCCCAGGTGCGGGGCGAGGGAGGCGAAGGCGGCGTCAACGTAGCTCATGTCGCACGCGTACTCGCCGTGCTTCTGCGGGGTGTTCACGCACACGAAGTGGACGTCGCCGAAGGCACCGGCCTCGGCGAAGTCCAGGGTGAAGCGCAGCCGCCCGGTGGATCCCTCGATCCCGGCGACGTGCTTGCGCAGGATCTCCTCCAGACCGGGCTCGTACATGGGGACCTCGCCCCGCGTGAGCATCTCGATCTTCTCGGGCACCACGTCAAGGCCGAGCACCTCGAAGCCGAGCTCGGCCATGGCCGCGGCGTGCGTGGCGCCGAGGTAGCCGGTGCCGATCACGGTGATCTTGGGGGCCATGCGGTGCTCCAGAGGTCTGGGGGCTGATCTGCGCTGCCTGAGCATAGTCGGGCGTGCCGGAGCCGCTCACGGGGCACATTCCCGCTGTCGTATAGCTCACGTATCCCCGACGTGGGCAGACCCCTAAAATTCAGGTTACTTAACAGTAATTAGCGTCGCTTGGAGCGTGAGACCCTTGGCCGGATCGGCTGATTTCGACCTCTACCGCCCGTCCGAGGAGCACGACATGCTCCGCGACACCGTCCGCGCGCTGGCCGAGGCGAAGATCGCCCCGCACGCGGCCGCGGTCGACGAGGAGGCCCGCTTCCCGCAGGAGGCCCTGGACGCGCTCGCCGCCGCCGACCTCGCGGCCGTGCACGTGCCGGAGGAGTACGGCGGCGCGGGCGCCGACGCGCTCGCCACGGTCATCGTCATCGAGGAGGTCGCCCGCGTCTGCGTCTCGTCCTCCCTGATCCCCGCGGTGAACAAGCTGGGCTCGCTCCCGGTGATCCTCTCCGGCTCCGAGGAGCTGAAGACGAAGTACCTGGGCCCGCTGGCCAAGGGCGACGCGATGTTCTCCTACTGCCTGAGCGAGCCGGACGCCGGTTCGGACGCGGCGGGCATGAAGACCCGCGCGGTCCGCGACGGCGACGACTGGGTGCTCAACGGCGTGAAGCGCTGGATCACCAACGCCGGCGTCTCCGAGTACTACACGGTCATGGCGGTCACCGACCCCGAGAAGCGCTCGAAGGGCATCTCGGCGTTCGTCGTGGAGAAGTCGGACGAGGGCGTCTCCTTCGGGGCCCCGGAGAAGAAGCTCGGCATCAAGGGCTCGCCGACCCGCGAGGTCTACCTCGACAACGTGCGCATCCCCGCCGACCGCATGATCGGCGCCGAGGGCACCGGCTTCGCCACCGCGATGAAGACGCTCGACCACACCCGCATCACGATCGCCGCCCAGGCGCTCGGCGTCGCGCAGGGCGCCCTCGACTACGCCAAGGGCTACGTCCAGGAGCGCAAGCAGTTCGGCAAGGCCATCGCCGACTTCCAGGGCATCCAGTTCATGCTCGCCGACATGGCCATGAAGATCTCCGCCGCGCGCGCCCTGACCTACCAGGCCGCGGCGGCCTCCGAGCGCGGCGACGCCGACCTGACGTACCTGGGCGCGGCCGCCAAGTGCTTCGCCTCGGACACGGCGATGGAGGTCACCACGGACGCCGTCCAGCTCCTCGGCGGCTACGGCTACACCCGTGACTACCCGGTCGAGCGCATGATGCGCGACGCCAAGATCACCCAGATCTACGAGGGCACGAACCAGGTCCAGCGCATCGTGATGGCCCGCAACCTGCCGTAGCGCCCCCCGGCGCACGGACGAAGGGGCCCCGCCGACGACCGGCGGGGCCCCTTCGCGCGGTGTGCGCGGGTGTCTCAGCTGCCCGAGACGGTGACCTTCTCGTCCTGGTTGAACTGCTCGACGAGCTGCTTGACCTTGGCCTTGTCCCACAGGAGGTTGCCGCCGACGCTGCCCGCCGTCGGCATGTTCATGGACGTGCCGTCACCGCCGGAGACGGACTTCATGGCCATGAACATCGACGCCAGGTTCCACAGGCTCATGTCCTTGTCGACGACGAGCGAGTCCAGGCCCGAGCCCAGCGTCGGGTAGAGCCGGAACGGGTTCATCAGGGTGGTCGGCGAGGCCACCTTGTGGGCGAGCGCGGCCAGGAACGCCTGCTGGTTCTTGGTGCGCTGGAGGTCGGAGGCGGCGAACGCGTGCCGGGTGCGGACGTAGGCGAGGGCCTGCTGGCCGTCGAGGGTCTGCTTGCCGGCCTCGAAGTCGGCGCCGGACCACTTGTCCTTGAAGCCCTGCTTCAGGTTCATCTCGACCCCGCCGACCGCGTCCACGATGCCCGCGAAACCGCCGAAGCCGATCTCCGCGTAGTGGTCGATGTGCAGGCCGGTGTTGAACTCGACGGTGCGCACCAGCAGCTCGGGGCCGTCCTCCGCGTAGGCGGCGTTCAGCTTCGTCTGGCGGCCCGTGTTCGGGTAGAGCTTGCCGGACTCGGCGCCCTTGAAGCTGGGGATCGTGACGTTCGAGTCGCGGGGGAGCGAGACGAGCGTGTCCCCGTTGTCCCCGACGTGCAGGATCATCATGGTGTCCGTGCGCTTGCCCTCGGCGGAGCCGGTGTGCAGCTTCTTCTTCTCCTCGGCGGACATGCCCTCGCGGCTGTCGGTGCCGACGATCAGGTAGTTCGTGCCGTCGCCGCCCGCCGGCCGGTCGATCACCTTGGCCAGGTCGACGTCGCGGTTCAGCTTGGAGTCGGCCCAGAAGTAAGTGACGACGCTGGTCACCACGAGCACCGTGACCAGCGTGATCGCCGTCCACTTGATGCGCTTGCGCCAGTTCGGGGTGCGGGCCGGGCGGCCGCTCGGCGGGCCGTAGCCGCCCTGGCCGCCGCCCGCGTCGCCGCCCGCGCGGCTGGGCTGGCCGTAGACCTGCCCGGTGTTGTAGCCGCTGTCGTACCCGCTCTGGCCGGGCCCGCCGTCGCCGTACCCGTCCCCGTACCCGTCGTCGTACGCGGGCGGCTGCTGCTGGGGCACCGGACGCCGCACCTGCCGCATGACGCGGGCTCCCTCGGGGCGTGCGCTACCGCTGCCACGGCCGTAGCCGCCGCGACCGCCGCCGCTCTGCCTGTCGCTCCGCCCGTCGGGCCAATCGCTCATTGGAACAGTGTGCAGTGAGCGGCTGTGTGCCCGACAAGAGCACGTGAGAAATCGGACCCGGGCTGTTGCAGAGCTGACACAAAGGCGGCCCGGCCGGTCGGTGGGCCATACAGTTGAACCATGACTGATCACGCCATATCGGCCGCGGCGACCCCGGAGGACACCCTCTCCGGCAAGCCGGTCTCGGCCTCCCGCACGACCCTGAGCCACATCATGACGGCCGCCGAGACCAATCTCCTCGGCACCGTGCACGGCGGCGTGATCATGAAACTCGTCGACGACGTCGCGGGCGCCGTCGCGGGCCGGCACTCGGGCGGCCCCGCCGTCACCGCCTCCATGGACGAGATGGTCTTCATGGAGCCGGTCCGCGTCGGCGACCTCGTGCACGTGCGCGCACAGGTCAACTGGACCGGCCGGACGTCCATGGAGATCGGCGTCCGCGTGCTGGCCGAGCGGTGGAACGAGTCGACGCCGCCCACCCGCGTCGGCTCCGCCTACCTGGTCTTCGCCGCGGTCGACGCCGACGGCAAGCCGCGCCCGGTGCCCCCGGTGCTCATGGAGACCGAGAAGGACCGCCGCCGCAACCAGGAGGCCCAGATCCGCCGCCAGCACCGCCTGGCCCGCCGCCGCGCGATCAAGGAGCTGCGCGAGCAGCGCATCGCCGAGGGCCTGAACGACGACCTCTGATCAACCGCCGGGGACCGGGGGGCCGGGCCGCCCGGCTCCCCGTCACGACGACGAACAGGCGACCTCGTCCCCCGTGACGGCCCCGAACTCCCCTTCGGAGGCGTCCTCGGCCCGCACCGCCCGCACCCCGTGCCAGTCGCCCCCGACCACCACCTTGAGCACCGCCCCCTGCCCGTTCACGGCCTGCATCCGGGCCCCGGGCAGCGCGGCGGCCAGCGACTTCGCCGAGCGGTCCCAGCGCGGGTCGTAGAGCACCGTGGTGTGCGCGGCGGCGCGGCCGGCGGCGTCGGCGGGCGCGCCCGTCGTGCGGAACCCGGTGCCCCGCAGCGCCGCGTCGGCCTTCCCGCCGAGCCCGGACGCCGTCGTCGCGTTCTCCACCTGTACGCGGATCTGCTGCGGCGCGACATCGACGACGGTCGCTCTGCGCTTCGCCCGGTGCGGGGCCAGCGGCCTGTCGTCGCGCAGCGCCCGGAACAGCTTCTCGGACTTGCGGGCGTCCCACTTCACGGTCGAGCCGATGCCCTTCACCGGGAAGCTGATGTCGCCGATCGGCACCGTCGTGAACTCCGACGACGACGGCGAGAAGCCGCGCATCGCCCGCGCCAGCTCGACCATCTCGTCGCTGCCGAAGCCCTTGTCCGCGCGGACCGAGCCCAGCAGCGTACGGGCCACGTCACGGAAGCGGACCGGGTTGAGCAGCACCCCGGAGGAGGTCGTCTTCGCGATGAGGGAGGCGAGGAAGCGCTGCTGGCGCTGCATCCGGCCGAGGTCCCCCGCGCCGTCCAGGTGCCGGGCCCGCACGTACTGGAGGGCCTGCCCGCCGTCCAGGTCGTGGGTGCCGACGCCCAGGTCGAGCCCGGTGTACGAGTCCCGCAGCGGACGCGTGGTGCACACCCGGACGCCGCCCAGCTCGTCGACCGTCTTCATGAAGCTGGTGAAGTCGACCTCCAGGTAGTGGTCGATCTTCACGTGCGTCATGTGCTCGACGGTGCGCACGGTGAGCTGCGGCCCGCCCTCCGCGTACGCCGCGTTGATCTTCACCGGGTGCGCGTGGTGCTCGTCGCCGCTGTTCATGTCGGTGTGCGGCGGCATCTCCGCGTAGGAGTCGCGGGGCAGCGAGACGACGGAGGCGCGCGTGTGGTCGTCCGAGATGTGCACGATCATGATCGTGTCCGTGCAGTGGCAGGGGGAGCCGCCCAGCCGGTACTTCTGCCGCTCCTCCTCGGTGATCCGGTCGCGGCCGTCGGTGCCGACGAGCAGCACGTTCATGCCGTGCCCGGCCGCCGGCCGGTTCTTCATGTCCTTGAACGGGTCGATCCGCTGGATGCCGGTGTCCAGGCCGGTGACGAGCGCGTGCCCGATCCCGGCGGCGGCCAGCACGGTCACCGAGAAGGTGGTCGCCACCCGCATCGCCCACCGCGGCTTCCTCCGGCGCGGCGGCCGGACCGGACGGCGGCTCTGACCCGGCCGCGGTGGACGCTGCGGGCGGGCGGGGGAGCGGGGCGGCGTGGGCACCGGGGAACACCTCCGAGAAGGTGGGCGTGGGATCCTGAGCACCGTAGGCCGATACGATCTGCGGCCCGCGGTAGTGAGGCGGGCGGCGCGCGCCGGTGTCCCCCATTAGCGGTAACGTGACGTCCGATGAACGCAACCGCCAACACCGCCGGACAGCGGCTTCCGGCCGTCTCCGTGATCATGCCCATCCTCAACGAGGAGCGGCACCTGCGAGAGGCCGTCGAGGCCATCCTGGCGCAGGAGTACGACGGCCCCATGGAGGTCGTGCTCGCCCTCGGCCCGTCCGTCGACCGCACGGACGAGATCGCCGCGCGACTGGTCGCCGAAACCGCCTCCGCCGACAAGCGCGTGCACACCGTGCCGAACCCGACGGGCCGCACCCCCGCCGCGCTGAACGCCGCGATCAAGGCCTCCCGCCACCCGGTCGTGGTCCGCGTCGACGGCCACGCCGCGCTGTCCGCCGGCTACATCGCCACCGCGGTCCGCCTCCTGGAGGAGACCGGCGCGATGAACGTCGGCGGCATCATGCACGCCGAGGGCACCAACGCGTGGGAGCAGGCCGTCGCCGCCGCGATGACCTCGAAGATCGGCGTCGGCAACGCCGTGTTCCACACCGGCGGCCAGGCCCAGCAGGCCGACACGGTCTACCTCGGCGTCTTCCGGCGCGAGGCGCTGGAGCGGCAGGGCGGGTACAACGAGGAGTTCATCCGCGCCCAGGACTGGGAGCTGAACTTCCGGATCCGCGAGGCCGGCGGGCTCATCTGGTTCTCGCCCGAGCTGAAGGTCTCGTACCGCCCGCGGCCCTCGGTGAAGGCGCTCGCCAAGCAGTACAAGGACTACGGCCGCTGGCGGCACGTCGTCGCCCGCTACCACTCGGGCTCCATCAACCTGCGCTACCTCGCCCCGCCGGCCGCCGTCTGCGCGATCGCCGCGGGCGTCGTGGTGGGCGCCGCGCTCACCCCGTGGGGCTTCGTGGTCCCCGCCGGCTACCTCGCGGCGATCGCCGCCGGGTCCGTCCCCGCGGGCAAGGGGCTGCCGCTCAAGGCGCGCGCCCAGATCCCGGTCGCCCTGGCCACCATGCACATGACGTGGGGCTGGGGCTTCCTCACCAGCCCCAGGGCGCTGGCGAAGAAGGTCATCGCCTCGCGCCGCCCGGCGGTGCTCGCCACCGGCTGACGTCTCGTCGTACGAGGTCGGGGGCGCCGGAGCGGGACTCCGGCGCCCCCGGTCGCGTGGCGGGAGGGGCGGGTCAGGACCAGGTGTAGCCCGGCTCGACCTTCATGCACGTCGAGGCGTCCGCGCCGTTCTGCGTCTGCTCCTTGTCGAGCGCCTTGCCCGCGTCCTCGTCGCCGCCGGACTTCGGATAGGCGTTCCCGGTCTTCCAGTCGGCGCCCACGATCAGCGTCACCCCGGACACGTCCGTCGCCTTCTTCACCGAACTCAGCGGGATGCCGAGGGACGTGGCGACGGCCTGCGCGTCGCCCTCCAGGTCGTCCGACGGATAGCGCAGCACCGTCCGCTCCTCGGTGAGCGACTGGGACTGGTCCGGCACCGACTCCGTGAAGCCCTTGCCGACGAGCGCCTGCGCCACCTGCGAGGCCCGTCCGGGCACCGCCGTCGTCGTCGCCGTGCGGGTGCCGTTGCGCACCTGCACCGCGATCCTGCCGTCGGGGGCCGCCGGATCGTCGGAGACCTCGTCCTTCGCCTTCTTCTTCTTGTCCTTGCCGTCGAGCGCGACGTCGTCGCGGATCAGCCGCCACAGCGCGTCCGCGTCGTCCGCCTTCGGCGCCACCCGCGCGCCCACGTACACGAACGGCATCGTCGTCATCGTGATCCGGTCCGGCTCGGGCTTCTTCAGCTCGTTGCTCAGGTCGTACAGCTTCTTGACCGTGTCCAGGCCGTCGTCGACGTGCAGCGCCTTCGTCGCCTTCTCGGCGAGGGTGCGCAGCTTGTTGGGGTGGCTGAACGTCGCGTTCTTGCGCAGCTCGCGCACCATCGAGCTCATGTACATGTGCTGCGCCTTGGCGCGCGCGATGTCGCTGCCGTCCTCGAAGCCGTGCCGGGTCCGCAGCCACGCCAGGGCCTGCTCGCCCTTGACGGACGTCGTGCCCTTCCGCAGCTTCAGGCCCGAGCCCTCGCCCCGGCTGTTACGCGAGTAGACATTGGCGCTGACACAGACCGGTACGCCGCCGACCGCGTCCGCCATCGACACCACACCGGAGAAGTCGACCATCATGAAGTGGTCGATGTGGATGCCGGTGATCTCCTCCCAGGTGGCGACCGTGCAGCCCGGTCCGCCGCGGCCCAGCGAGGTGTTCACCATCTGCCGGGTGACCGTCGCGTCGTAGACCTTGCCGCTCTCCGGGTCGGTGCACTTGGGCAGTCGGGCGAGGGTGTCGCGCGGCATGCTCACCACCGACATGTTGGTGCGGTCGGCCGACAGGTGCAGCAGCATCTGGACGTCGGCGAGCGGCGCCGCGCCGACGCTCTCCTTGGACCCGCCGAGCTTCAGGTTCTCCTTGCTGTTGCGGCTGTCGGAGCCGATCAGCAGGATGTTCAGCGGGAACTGCCCCGCCGCGTTCGGCGTCGGCTTGGCCGCCCGGTGCTCCCCGATGTTGAGCTTGTCCGTCTTGATGTTGCTGTTCAGATGCCGGTACCAGAGGTAGCCCGCGCCCCCGGTCGCGAGCACCAGGACCGCGAGCGTGCCCGCGGTCCAGCGCATTATTCGAAAGCCCCCGCGCCGGGTGCGGGTGCCTTTGTGCCGGTGGCCGGGTGAGCCGCGGCCGTCCGGTCCGGGAGGCGCGCCCCCGGGACCCCGCTGGTGCGCCCCGCTCCCGCCCCGGTCCCCGGCGTGCGCCGTCGGTCCGCCCTGGCCACTCGGTCGTGAACGCTCCCCGCGCACACCACTTCGCCCCATGTCCTCCCCGCCCTCCCCGCCCCCTGCGCCCGCGTCCCGGCCGCCCCGCTGTCACTTGTTAGACAGTCGAGAGGCGGCCGGGGTTGGTCACTTGGCGCACACAGTCTTGTCCGCTGTCTGTTGGCCGTCGACCTTCGGCGCCTTCGCCGAGGCGCCGTCGATGGGTGTGCCCGCACCCTGGAAGTCCTGGCCGAGGACGAGGATCATCGCCGGCAGGCCCTGGTCGTTCTGCTCGCTCTTGCCGGGCTTCAGCGCGGAGGCGGGCAGCCCCATGAGATCGGCGAGCCGGCGGGCCTGGTCGGCCTGGTCGGGCGAGTACTCCAGCGTCGTCTTCTTCTGCGTCGGCTTGTTGCCCAGCTGGCTGGACTTGGTGACGCCCGCGCTGTTCTGGAGCCAGGTCAGGGTCTCCTGCGCGGCGCCGGTCTTCAGGCTGCCGTTGTAGAGGTCGACGCGGACCTCGGCCGCCTCCGACTTCGGCCCCTTCAGCTTGGCCGACTCGGCGGCCTTCTTCTTTTTCTTCGTCTCGGTCAGCGACACGTCGTTCTTGATGGCGTTGAAGACCTCGGGCGCCTTCGCCTGGTTCACGACGACCGTCGCCTTGACCTTCTCCGCCGGGTTGTCGAGGACCGGCGTGGTCACGAACGAGATGTTCTTCGGCGGCACCTTCTTCAGCTCCAGGGCGACGTCCTTGAGCTTGTTCAGACTTCCTATGCCCTGGTCGACCGTGAGCGCCTTGGTCGCGGCCTCGGCGAGGCTGGTCAGCTTGCGCGGGTTGGTGAGCGTGTCGCCGGAGCTCATCTTGCGGGCGAGCGAGCCGAGGAACTGCTGCTGCACCTTGATCCGGTCCAGGTCGCCCTGGTTGCCGAAGCTGTGCCGGGTGCGCAGGAAGGCGAGGGCCTGCTCGCCCTCGACGGTGGACGTGCCCTTGGGGAGCTTGAGGTGCGACTCCTTGTCGTCCACGTCCTTGGCGACACAGACGTCGACGCCGCCGACCGCGCTGGTCAGCGTCTTCACCGCGTTGAAGTCGGCCATCATGAAGTGGTCCGGGGTGATGCCCGTGACCGCCTTCACCGTCTTCATGGTGCAGCCCGCGTCGCGGTCGTCCTGTCCGAGGCTGGTGTTGAAGCGGACCTGGCTGGTGCCCGCGATCACGTTGCCGTCGGCGTCCGTGCAGTCCGGGACGTCCACGATGAGGTCGCGCGGGATGCTCAGCGCCGTCGCGTTCGTCCGGTCCTTGGCCACGTGCAGCAGGATGTTGGTGTCGGCGTGCCCGACGCTGCCCTTGTCGCCGTAGCCCTCGTTGCCCTTACCGGTGCGCTTGTCCGTCCCGATGATGAGGACGTTGAACGCTTCGTCCTTGCTGAAGCTGTTCTTCGCCTCGGGGGTGTCGGTGACGGTGAGGTTGCCGTTGAGGTGCTCGTAGTAGAAGTAGGCGCCGGCCGCGGTGGCGAGCACCACGAAGGCCAGGCTGCCGCTCGACCAGAGCAGGATCTTCTTGGCCTTGGCCTTCTTCTTCGGCTTCGAGCGGCGACGGCCCGCCTTCGCGGCCGGCGCCGCCTGCTGCGGCTCGCGCCGCCTGCGTTGGGCGGGGACCTCCTGCTGCTGCCCGCGCCGGGGCGCGCTGCGGCGGGGGCCCGGCACCGCCGACTGCCCTCCGGAAGGGGTCAGTCGCAGTTCGTAATCGCCGGTCTGGGGATTGAGCACCCACTGGTCTGCGGGATCGACATTGTTGTCGGCCCGCCCACGGCCTTGCGCGTCCACGGTTTTCTGCATCCTCCGTCGGGGCCACGCGGCGCCCCACCCCCCTCAAAGGGGGCGCCCGGTCAAGATCGGTAAGCAGTGCGCGACCCCGCCGACGAAGTATCGAGGCATGGCCGGGTGCACCGGATCGCTCACACTATCCGCCCCGTTCAGCGTCGAGCGACGGCGGTGACAAATTCCACTCCCCTACAACTGGGCAATCCGGACCATTTCTTGAAACCAGTGTGTCCACTGATGACTTGACCTTTACCCGCAGGCGTCCTGAGCCGCCGTGTTGCCCCGGAACGTGGGCGTGGGTGTGGGCGTGGGGGACGGGGACGAGGACGGTCCGCGGGCGCCGGGCTTGCCGTCGTCGCCGTAGTCCCCGCCGTCCTCGTACTCCTCGCCCTCGTACGCCTCTTCCTCGTCCGACATGCCGGACTCGTCTGAACTGTCGTACTCCTGCTGGCTCTCGGCCCGCACCGCGGCGGGCGTCTCCTTCGAGACGACGACGGGCGCGTCGGTGCGGATCCGGGCGAAGAGGCGGTCGGCGGCGGGCTGGATCAGCTGGTCGCGGTTGGCGTTGTAGACGTACGACTCGCGGGGCACGGTCAGGAACTGGATCCGGTCGGCCGGGATGTCGCGCATGCCGCGCACGAGGTCGTAGAGGCCGTGCAGGCTGGCGAGCCCCGGGTCGGTGGTCAGCGCGGAGGTGGCGGCGTCGAGCACCGGGTACAGCTTCGCCGGGTTCAGCAGCACCCCGCTGCTCTGCATCTTGGTGGCGAGCGCGCCGAGGAAGCGCTGCTGGCGGTCCATCCGGTCGGTGTCGCTGCCGTTGCCGAGACTCTTGCGGGCGCGGACGTAGCCCAGGGCCTGCTCCCCGTCGAGGCGCTGCCGCCCGGCGGCCAGCTTCAGGTGCGCGGAGGCGTCGTCGATCGGCCTGTCCACGCAGACCTCGACCCCGTCCACGGCGTCGACCATGTTCTTGAACCCCTGGAAGTCCACGACCATGTGGTGGTCGACCCGGACTCCCGTCATCTTCTCCACGGTTCGGATGGTGCACGCCGAACCGCCCACCTCGAACGCGTAGTTGAACATCGCGAACATCGGTTCGATCTCGGAGCCGTCCGGCTTGTGGCAGGCCGGTACGTCGATCATCAGGTCGCGCGGGAAGGAGACGGCCGTGGCGCTCTTCCGGTCGGCGGCGATGTGCAGCAGGATCGTGGTGTCCGAGCGCTGGGTGCCGTCGTTGTGCCCGTACTTCCGGTTCCCGCCGGCCCGCGAGTCGGACCCGATGAGCAGCAGGTTCTGCGCCCCGTCGACCAGGACGGTGGGCCGCTCCCTGTCGTAGCGGGCCAGCTCGGTGGCGGCGGCCTCGTCCGGCGTGATGTTCCCGTCGAGCTTGTGGTACGCGATCCAGCCGGCGCCGCCCGCCGCGAGCACCAGCAGCGCCACGCCGAGCGCCGCGTTGCGCAGCCATCTCCGGCGCCGCCGCGTCCGCCAGGCCCCGGTGGGCGACGCACCGGACGGCGAGCCGGACGGCGGCGTGGCGGCGGAGTCGGTCACGTGCGGATCCCCCTCGGCGACGTAGAAGACATGGAACGCGTCTCTACGACCATGGACCCGTCGGCGGTGCGGGGCCGGGGGAGCTGAGCCGAACGGGCTACCGGACCGTCGCGGTGACCCGCTCACTCTCCACGCGCTGGGCCAGCCCGTCCTCGCCGAGCCGGTCCAGGTGGCGGCAGAGCACCACCGAACCGCCGGTCGCCAGCGGCGCGTACAGCCCGGCGGACAGCCCCCGCCAGGTGTCGTACCCGAGCCCGGACAGCAGGCGCGCGCCGGGGTGGGCGGCCTCCGCGCGGGCCTGCGCCACGACCTCGGCGCCGGTGCGCCCGGTCCCGTCGACGACGAGCGCGACCTCGTCCGGGTCGACCGGCGCGAAGGGGGCGAAGCGGTCGCCCTGGCCCGGCACCTCCACCGCGTAGTCGAGGAACCCCTCGGGCGGCTGCGGGAACCGTCCGCCCAGCGGCCGCAGCGCGAGGGCGACCCGCTCGCCGGAGCAGGCGCGCGCCGCGTCCAGGGTGTCGGGGCCGGTGACGACGAGGTCGGCGCGGGCCGGGTCCCCGCCGACGTCGGCGACGACCCCGACGGCCGAGCACGCGAGCAGCCAGACGGCGGTCTGCCAGTGCGCGGGCAGCAGCACGGCGACCCGGTCCCCGGGCTCGGCGCCCAGGTCGCCCTGGAGCAGGTTGGCGGTCTTGGCCACCCAGTTGGCCAGCGTGGCCACGGACAGCTCGACCCGCTCGCCGGTGGCGTCGTCGTAGTAGGTCACGAGGGGCCGGCCGGGGTCACCCCGCAACGCCTCGTCGAGCACCCGCGCGGCAGTCAGCACAACATCAGTCACACCCCCACCCTAGGGCCTGCCCTTCCGCCGCCTACTTCCCTACCGCCCAGTGCCCCACCACCTACCGCCCCACCGGCTACCGGCCCGCCGACCACCGACCCCCCGACTACCGACCCGCCGCCTACCGGGCCGCCGACCACCGGCTACCGGCCCGCCGACGACCGGCCCCCCGACCACCGACCCACCGCCTACCGACCCACCGCCTACCGGCCCGCCGTCTACGGCCCGCCGCCTACCGGCCACTGCCCACCGACCCACTGCCCGCCGCCCACCGATCCGCCGCCCACCGATCCACCGCCCACCGGCCCGCCGCCCCACCGGCCTGCCGCCCGCCGCCCCACCGCCCGCCACCCCGGTCCGCGCGGCCCCGACACCCCGACACCCCGACACTCCGTCACCCCCCGGCCCCCGCCCTCCACTTCCCGGCACCCGTATGACCCGTCCCGATGGCCGGACCCGCCCCCTTGTGTCCACGATCGTGGGCATGCGTGGTTTTCTTGCTTCCTCGATCGGCGTCACCTGTGCGGCCGCCCTCACCCTCCCCCTCACCCTGCCCACAGCCGCGCACGCGGCGAAGCCCGCGGCGCAGGAGTCCGTCCCGGGCACCACCCAGTCCCTCCCCCTCACCCCTCTGACGACGCCCGGCGACGGCACCCGCTCCGCGGCCCCGCGCCAGCAGCGCCGGGAACAGGGCCTGCCCCGCCGCGACGTGCGCCCCTTCTCCCTGGTCGGCGTGGTCTGGGACGACCCGGACGCCCAACTCCACGGCCAGGTCCAGGTCCGCACCCGCACCACCGGCACCTCCACCTGGTCCACCTGGCAGGACGTCGAGACCCACAGCGACGACGCCCCCGACCCCGACACGGCCGAGCACGCCTCGCGCACCCTCCGCGGCGCGACCGCCCCGCTCTGGGTCGGCGACTCCGACGGCGTCGAGGTGCGCGTCAAGGCCGAGGAGCCCCCGGCGGGCGCCCGCGCCGCCGCCCCCGGCACCGAGCCGCTCCCCAAGGGCCTGCGCCTGGAACTCGTGGACCCGGGAGCCGAACCCCCGGCCGCCGGCGCCGAGGCCGCGGGCCCCCGCGGCGCGGTCCTCACCCCCGAGACCGCCGCCGCCTCCGCCGTCAACGCCGACCTCGCCCCGCTCGGCGCGAGCGTCATCCCGGCGCTGACGAAGAAGGAGAGCGAGGACGACCTGATCGCGGCCCGCGGCGCCGACGACGCCAAGGCCCGCCCCTACGTCGGCCCCCGCCCGCGGATCATCACCCGCAAGGGCTGGGGCGCCGACGAGAAGCTGCGCGAACGCCAGTTCGGCTACACCAAGACGGTGAAGGCGGCCTTCGTCCACCACAGCGCATCCGGCAACAACTACCGCTGCTCACAGGCCTCTTCGGTCATTCGCAGTATCTACCGCTACCACGTCAAGAGCAGCGGCTGGCGGGACATCGGCTACAACTTCCTCGTCGACAAGTGCGGAAACATCTACGAGGGCCGGGCCGGCGGCGTCACCAAGCCCGTCATGGGCGCCCACACCCTCGGCTTCAACACCAACAGCACGGGCATCGCCGTACTCGGCACCTTCGGCAGCTCCACCCCGCCCGCGGCCGCGGTGAACGCCATCGCCCGCCTCACGGCCTGGAAGCTCGGCCTGTACGGAGCCAACCCTCGTGGCACGACGTATCTGAAGTCGGGCGGTGGCAATCTGTACAAGAAGGGAAAGAATGTACGGCTGAAGGTGATCTCCGGCCACCGGGACGGGTTCGCAACCGAATGCCCGGGACGGCGTCTCTACAAGAAGCTCGGCACGGCCCGTAGCAGCTCGGCCCGCCTCCAGGGCCGCTGACGCCGGCTCCCGGCCCGCGCGAACGGTCTGCATACACTGGCCGGCCGAAAGACAGTTCGGCCGGCCCCAGCAGGAAGCAGAGACGACAGGTGACAGAAGCGATCCTCCTGGTCGGCGGCAAGGGCACCAGACTGCGCCCCCTCACCGTGAACACGCCGAAACCGATGGTTCCGGCGGCGGGCGTCCCGTTCCTCACGCACCAGCTGGCGCGCGCGAAAGCGGCGGGCGTCGACCACATCGTGCTGGCCACCTCCTATCTGGCCGAGGTCTTCGAGCCGTACTTCGGCGACGGCTCCCGCCTCGGCCTCCACCTGGAGTACGTCACCGAGGTCGAGCCCCTCGGCACCGGCGGCGCGATCCGCAACGTGGCCCCGCGGCTGCGCTCGGGCCCGGACGACCCGGTCCTGATCTTCAACGGCGACATCCTCACGGGCCTGGACATCCCCGCCCTGGTCCACGAGCACGAGTCGACCGGCGCGGACGTCTCCCTGCACCTGTCGCGGGTCGAGGACCCGCGCGCGTACGGTCTCGTCCCCACGGACGGGACGGGCCGGGTCACGGCCTTCCTGGAGAAGCCGCAGACCCCCGAAGAGATCGTCACGGACCAGATCAACGCGGGCGCGTACGTCTTCCGCCGCTCGGTCATCGACACCATCCCGGCCGGCCGGCCGGTGTCGGTGGAGCGCGAGACGTTCCCCGACCTGCTCTCCCGCGGCGCCCACCTCCAGGGCATGGTCGACTCCACGTACTGGCTGGACCTGGGCACCCCGCAGGCGTTCGTGCGCGGCTCGGCGGACCTGGTGCTGGGCCGCGCCCCGTCCCCGGCCGTCCCCGGCCGCTGCGGCGAGCGGCTGGTGATGGACACGGCCGTGGTCGCCCCCGACGCGAAGCTGACCGAGGGCACGGTCGTCGGCGCCCACGCGCGCGTGGGCGGGGGCGCCCGCGTCTCCGGCTCCGCGATCCTCGACGGCGCGACCGTCGAACCCGGAGCGGTGATCACGGACTCCCTGATCGGCCGGGGCGCCACGATCGGCGCCCGCACGGTCCTCACCGGCGCGGTCATCGGCGACGGCGCCCACGTCGGCGCGGACAACGAACTGCACACGGGCGTCCGCGTCTGGTGCGACGCCGCCCTCCCGCCGGCCTCGGTCCGCTTCTCGTCCGACCAGTAACCGGGGGACGCGGGGCGACCCTCTACCCTCGAAGGGCACACCGACCCACCGAGGACCCCAGTGGCAGGCCGCCGATACACCCCGCGCACCCCGGCACCGTCCCGCACCCCCGCGAGCGACGGCGCCCCGCGCGTGCCCGCCCCGTCCCCGGGCCCGCTCACCGCCCCGGAGTCCACCCGCACCTACACCCCGGCCGCCCCGCTCCACCTGGGCCTCACCCTGGGACCCCTGCGGCGCGGCCCGGGGGACCCCACCTTCCGCGCCGTCCCCGACGGCACCGTGTGGCGGACCAGCCGCACCCCCGAGGGCCCGGCCACCCTCCGGCTGACCGCCGCCCCGGACGGCACGGTGCGCGCCGCGTCCTGGGGACCGGGCGCGGCCTGGTCCCTCGACCGGTTGCCGGTCCTGCTGGGCGAGCTGGACGACCCCGCGCCCTTCGAGCCCCGCCACCGCCTGCTCGCCGAGTCGGTGCGCCGCCGCCCCGGCCTCCGGCTGGTCCGCACCGGCCTGGTCCTGGAGTCCCTGATCCCGTCGATCCTGGAACAGAAGGTGACGACGGACGAGGCCTACCGCGCCTGGCGCCTGCTGCTGCACACCTTCGGCGAACCGGCGCCGGGCCCGGCGGGCGGCCAGGACCTGCGCATGCGGATCCCCCCGGACCCGCGCACCTGGACCCTCATCCCGTCCTGGGAGTGGCACAGGGCGGGCGTCGACGACAAGCGGGCCGCGACGATCATCCGCGCGGCCCGGGTGGCGCGCCGCCTGGAGGAGGCGGCGGCGATGGAACCCGCCGCGGCACGGGCCCGCCTGGAACTGGTCCCGGGCATCGGCCCCTGGACCTCCGCCGAGACGGTCCAGCGCACGAACGGCACCCCCGACGAGGTCACCACGGGCGACCTGCACCTGCCCGGCATCGTCGGCTACGCCCTGGCGGGCAACCGCGACGCCACCGACGCCGACATGCTGGAACTCCTCGCCCCGTACGCGGGCCAGCGCCACCGGGCCGCCCGCCTACTGCTCCTCACCGGCGTCTCCCCGCCCCGCAGACACCCCAAGATGCGCAAGGTGGACATCGCCCGGTGGTGAGCGCGCGCCCAGCGGCGCGGCGGACGGCGTGCGCCGATCCCGCTAGCGGACCTCCACGAACTCCGACACGACCCGGGCCGGCCGCTCGGCCGGCACCCCGTCCGGATGCCCCACGGCCACGGCCCCCATCGGGTCCCACCCCGCCGGCAGGTCGAGCACCTCCCGCACGACCTCCCGGCAGAACATGGTCGACGAGACCCAGGCGGAGCCGAGCCGCTCCCCGGCCAGCGCCACCAGGAAGTTCTGCACCCCGGCTCCGGCGGCCACGACGAACATCTCCCGCTCCGCGGCGTCCCGCCGGGCGTCCCCGTACGTGTGCGAGCCGTCCATGACGAGGCACGGCACCACGAGGTACGGCGCGTCGCGCAGCACGTCCCCGCGCCGCACCCGCCGGGCGATGGACTCCTCGCTCCTGCCGTCCCGCCGCAGGTCCTCGATCCACGCGTCCCGCATCGCGTCGAGCAGCCGCACCCGCGCCCCCTCGGACTCCAGCAGCACGAACCGCCACGGCGTCGTGTGGTGCGGCGCCGGAGCGGTCACGGCGGCGGCGACCGCGCGCCGCACGGCGCCCGGGTCCACCGGCTCGTCGGTGAACGCCCGCACGGTGCGCCGCTGCGTCACGGCCTCCCGCACGGCCTCCGACGTCCCGAGCCGGAACATGTCGTCCCGGGCGCCGCGCACCAGCTCCCGCGCGGACCCGCCCGGCCCGGCCACGACGGCGTCGCCGAGCCCGCGCACCACGGCGACCGGCAGCCCGCCGGCCTTGCCCTTCACCAGGTCCCCGGCGCCGGCCAGCTCGTCGGCGGTGGCCACCACGGTCGCGCTCAGCGGATTGCCGTACGCGTCGGTGCCGCCCCGCAGGTCCTCCAGGACCCGCACGCCCGCGGCGCCGATGGCGATGTCCGTCAGTCCGGTGCGCCAGGGGCGGCCGAAGGTGTCGGTGACGATGACGCCGACCTCGACGCCGAGGGCGTCCCGCAGTCCGGCCCGCACGGCCTCGGCCGACGCGTCGGGGTCCTCGGGCAGCAGCAGCACGGTCCCGGCCGGCGTGTTGGACGCGTCGACCCCGGCCGCGGCCATCACCAGGCCCTGCCGGTTCTCCACGATCCGCAGCGTGCCGCGCCGCGCGACCACCCGGACCGTCTCGGCGTCGATGGCGGCCTCCCGGTCGGCGGCGCGGACCAGCCGCCCCTCCGCCTTGGAGACGATCTTCGAGGTGACGAGCACGATGTCACCGTCCACGAGCCCGGGTCCGGCGGCGGCGATCAGCTTCGCCAGGTCGTCGCCCTCGCGCACCTCGGGGATCCCGGGCACGGCCCACACACGCAGTCCGCTCATGCGCCCCGCACCTCCTCGGCGAGGGCGAGCGCGACGCGCGCCATCTCGGCGGCGGCGGTGCCCTCCTCCGGGTCCGTCATCAGCAGCGGCACGGCCCGGCAGCGGATCCCGGCCGCCTCGACACGGTCCACGACGCCCGCGTCCACGGTGTCGACGAGCCAGCCGTCGAGCAGCCCCGAGCCGTAGTGCTCGGCGACGGCGGCGGCACTGGACTCGACGCCGACCGCGCTGAGCACCTTGTCGGCCATCCCGCGCACCGGGGCGTCGCCCACGATCGGGGACAGCCCGACGACCGGCACCCCGGCCTCGGCGATGGCCTCCCGGATGCCGGGCACGGCCAGGATGGTGCCGACGCTGACCACGGGGTTCGACGGCGGGAAGAGGATGACGTCGGCGTCGGCGATGGCCTCCAGCACCCCCGGCGCGGGCGCGGCCCGCTCGGCGCCGACCGGCATGACGGCCTGCGCGTCCACGGAGGCCCGCAGCCGCACCCAGTACTCCTGGAAGTGCACGGCCTTGCGCTCCCCGTCGACGTCCACGGCCACATGGGTCTCCACGCGGTCGTCGGACATGGGGATGAGCCTGACGCCCGGCTGCCACCGCTCGCACAGCGCCTCGGTGACGGCGCTCAGCGGGAAGCCGGCCGCCAGCATCTGCGTCCGGACGATGTGGGTGGCGAAGTCCCGGTCGCCGAGCCCGAACCACTCCGGCCCGACCCCGTACGCGGCCAGCTCCTCCTTGACCTTGAAGGTCTCGTCGGTGCGGCCCCAGCCCTGCTCCTCGTTGATCCCCCCGCCCAGCGTGTACATCACCGTGTCGAGATCCGGACAGACCTTCAGGCCGAAGAGATGGATGTCGTCGCCGGTGTTGCCGATGACCGTGATGTCCGCGTCCGGAGCCGCCAGCTTGAGACCGCGAAGGAACCGGGCACCACCGATGCCGCCTGCCAGAACCACAATGCGCATGCGCCCAGCATCGCAGGCAGCACCGACAACCCGTCAGCCGGTCTCGGAACCGCGGGCCGCCCCGCGCGGGCCCGGCGCGCGGCCCCGGCCGCCCGGGCTCAGGCGGTGGCCCCGGCGGCGACCGCGCACGCGGCGGTGTGCATCGGCATGTCGGTCAGCCCGGGGTAGTAGACGTGCAGGCTGACGGCGGGCTCCAGGGAGTCGTTCACGACCTCGTGCACGTAACCCGGCGCGAACACCCGCTGCGCGCCCGCCGCGAGCGTCCGCGCGCCCCGCTGCGAACGCTCCGTCAGTTCCCCCTGGAGCAGCGTCATGACACCGGACGAGCCGCCGTGGTCGTGCACCCCGCTGCCCTGTCCGGGCACCCAGGACAGCAGCCACACCTCGTAGCCGGGGCCGGTGCGCAGCCGGTGGTACCAGCGGCTCGTCGCGTCGAACTCGATCAGGTGCGCCCACTGGGCGCGGTCGGCGGCGAGCGAGCGCGCGAGCCCGGCGAACTCGGCCACGGTCCGGGGGTGTTCCCGCGCGGGCTGGAGCAGGTGCTGGACTTCGAGGATGTCGCCGGCGATCTGGAGGTCGCTGTCGCTGTTCATCGAGTGTGGGGTTCCTCAGTCGTACAGGTCGATCAGACGGGTCGTTGCTGACGGGCCGTGCGGCACGCGGAGGCGGATCCCGCGGTGGAGGCGGGCGCGGAGGGCGTGCGGGGGAGGTGGGGAGTGAAGCGCGGTCGGAGCCTGCGGCTCAACGACTCAACAGCTGGAACAGCAACAGCTGTGGTGCACGCGGTCAGCACGGACGGACGCGGCGGTGCCGGTCGTCGTCATGAGTGCCAAGTGAGCGAGCATGCCCACCAGAACATCGGGTCATGCCTCCCCTGTCAACCCGATGTCCGAAATGCGAGATATGTTTAGCCCTTTCCGGTTGTTCTGTTTGGTGAAAGGTTTGTGCAGGGCATGCAGCGGACAACTGGCGCATGAACCGGCGCGCAAACGGCGTGGCGATCCTGTGATCCGAATGTGATCAGGCTCGCTCCGCGGGCGCCGCCGGAACGAGATCAAACTCCGCGGCGTCCTTCCTTGTGTAGGTGTCCAGGGGCTGGGGCGGCCGGGATGAGCTGAATGGGCCGCTGGCAAGTGTCACGGTTTTTGCCGATTTGCGCACTTTCCGCTTAGCCTTGGTTCCGCAGAGTGAATAAGGGGCCCAATAGCAGATCCCGGCTTGACTGCCCCGGATCGGCACACTTGTAATTTCACTCGTGTCGTTCAGCCGAAATCGGTAACGGCAACATCACGGGGACGCACGGACGGACGAGGGGCGCACTATGACCGAGTCGTTTTCGGATCTGCTGGTCGAGGACACGGAAGAGGAACTCGGCTGGCAGGAGCGCGCGCTGTGCGCGCAGACCGACCCCGAGTCCTTCTTCCCCGAGAAGGGCGGCTCCACGAGAGAGGCCAAGAAGGTCTGCCTGGCGTGCGAGGTCCGCTCCGAGTGCCTGGAGTACGCCCTCGCCAACGACGAGCGGTTCGGCATCTGGGGCGGCCTCTCCGAGCGCGAGCGCAGGCGGCTCAAGAAGGCCGCCGTCTAGCACGTCCGCGGGTCCGCCGCGGGTCCGTCACGGGACCCTGGCAGCTCGTTCGCGGGTCTCCCGCACGTTCCTTGTGGCCATTTCGGTGTTATCTGCGGTACGTACGGCCCGGCGCAGGTGGGTTGTCCACAGGCGGCGGGCCGCTGTTGTCGGCAGCCGTTAGTGTGAGGTCCCGTCCGAGACACCCCGGCGCCCTCGTGCGCCACGGGTGTCCACCGCAGTCCAACGAACCGGGGCCCGTACCTCGATGTCCGTGCACAGCCACTCGGCAGACCAATTCGGCACTGCCACCGCCGCGTTCAACCCGGGGCACGCCGCAGGGCTCGACCCGAGCAGCGCCCCCGAGTTCCCCAGGCATGTCGTCACCGCCGTCCTCGTCTCGCACGACGGCGCGCGCTGGCTGCCCGACGTCCTGTCAGGAGTGCTCGGCCAGGAGCGCCCGGTGCAGAACGCGATGGCGGCCGACACCGGCAGCGCCGACGACTCCGCGGCCCTCGTCGCCCGGGCGATCGGCGACGAGCGCGTCCTGCACCTCGCCCGCCGCACCGGCTTCGGCCAGGCCGTCGACGAGGCGGTGCGCGGCGCCGGGGTCCTCACCCCCGAAGAGCTGCCGTACCTCAAGCGCCCCAGCGGCTGGGACCCCGTCAGCCGCTCCTGGCGCGACGACGCGTACGACCTGCCGGACCTCCCGCACGGCGAGCCCGAGCAGTGGCTGTGGCTGCTGCACGACGACTGCGCGCCCGAACCCGACGCGCTGGCCCAGCTGCTGGCCGTCGTCGAGGCGGAGCGCGAGGCGGGCTCCGACGTCGCGATCGTCGGCCCCAAGCTGCGCGGCTGGTACGACCGCAGGCAGCTCCTGGAGGTCGGCGTCTCCATCGCCCACTCCGGGCGCCGCTGGACCGGCCTCGACCGCCGCGAGCAGGACCAGGGACAGCACGACCACGTGCGGCCCGTCCTGTCCGTGTCCACCGCCGGCATGCTGATCCGGCGCGATGTCTACGAGCAGCTCGGCGGGTTCGACCGCCGGCTGCCGCTCATGCGCGACGACCTCGACCTGTGCTGGCGCGCCCAGGCCGCCGGCCACCGCGTCGTCGTCGCCCCCGAGGCCGTCGTGCGGCACGCCGAGGCCTCCTCGCGCGAGCGCCGCACCGTCGACTGCGTGGGCCGCACCGCGTCCTCCCCGCACAAGGTCGACAAGGCGGGCGCGGTCTACAGCCTGTTGGTGAACGCGCGCACGGCCGCGCTCCCCTGGATCCTCGTCCGCCTCCTCGTCGGCACCGCGCTGCGCACGGTCGCGTACCTCGTCGGCAAGGTGCCGGGACAGGCCTTCGACGAGATCACGGGCCTGCTCACGACGCTGCTGCGGCCCGGCCGGATCATGGCCGGACGCCGGGAGCGCGGCAAGGGGTCCGTCGACCCCAAGGACCTCAAGCCGCTGTTCCCGCCGCCGGGCGCGACCGTGCGGCTCACCGTCGAGCAGGTCGCCGGAAATCTGTTCGGCGCCGCGGACCCGGAGACCACCACCGCCGGACGGCACGGCGGCGGCGGCCTCGAATCGGGCCCCGGCGACGACGAGTTCTTCGAGGTCGAGCAGTTCGCCCGCCTCAAGCGCATCGCCCGCAACCCCGGACCGCTGCTCTTCGTCGTCCTGCTCTTCGTCTCCCTGATCGCCTGCCGCGGCCTCCTCGGCAGCGGGGCGCTCGCGGGCGGCGCGCTGCTGCCCGCGCCCGGCGACTCCTCCGACCTGTGGGCGCGCTACCTCGACGCCTGGCACGCCACCAGCACCGGCGGCACCCAGGCGGCGCCGCCGTACCTGGCGGCCGTCGCCGCGCTCGCCACCGTGCTGTTCGGCTCCTCCGGACTCGCCGTCACCGTGCTGCTCGTCGGCTCGGTGCCACTCGCCGGGTTCACCGCCTACTTCGCGTCCCGGCCCCTGGTCGAGTCGCGGCTGCTGCGCGCCTGGGCCGCCGTCGCGTACGCGTTCCTGCCCGCCGCCACCGGCGCGCTCGCGGGCGGCCGGATCGGCACCTCGGTGCTCGCGATCCTGCTCCCGCTCATCGCCCGCGCGGGCGCCTCGGCGTCCGGCCTGACGAACGACCGGGGGACCCGCGGAAGTTGGCGCGCCACCTGGGCGTACGCGCTGCTGCTGACGGTCACGACGGCCTTCACCCCGCTGGTGTGGCCGATGGCCCTCGTCCTCGGCCTCGCCCTCCTCGTGGTGCGCCGCGACGACATCACCGCCTACGGACTGCGCTTCCTGGCCGCGCTCGGCACCCCGCTCCTGGTGCTCGCCCCGTGGTCGCTGTCGCTGCTCCCGTTCGGCTTCTTCAAGGAGGCCGGACTTCCGTTCGGCAAGGGGTCGGCCGGCGCGCTCGGTCTGCTCGGCGCCTCGCCGGGCGGCCCCGGCACCATGGGCGGCCTGCTGCTCATCGGCATCGTCCTGGCCGCCCTCGCCGCGCTGCTGCGCCAGGAGCGCCGCCTCGCGGTCCTCGCCGCCTGGACCGTCGCCGTCGTGGCCCTGATCTTCGCGGTCCTCTCCAACAGCTCGACGTGGGCGGGCCCCGCCACCCTCGTCTACGGCCTCGCGCTGCTGGCCGCCGGCGCGCTCGGTGCCGACGGCGCGCGCACGCGCGTGGCCGAGCAGAGCTTCGGCTGGCGCCAGCCGGTCGCCGCGCTCATCGCGTTCGCCGCCGCCGCGGGGCCGCTGCTGCTCGCCGCGGGCTGGATGATCCGCGGCGCGGACGGCCCCCTGGAGCGCCGCGACCCGGTGCAGGTCCCGGCGTTCGTCGCCGAGGAGGCCGGTACGCGCGACCAGGCCCGCACGCTCGTCCTCGACGGCGGCACGGGCGATGTGGCGTACGCCCTGGTGCGGGGCGCGGGCGCCCGCCTCGGCGACGGCGAACTGACCGACGCGGCGGGCGAGAACGGCCGCCTCGACAAGGTCGTCGCCAACCTGGTCGCGGGCTCCGGCGCCGACCAGGCCGACCAGCTCGGCGGCTTCGCCGTGCGCTACGTCCTCGTGCGGGACGGGGCGCCGCGCGAGATGGGCCGTGTCCTGGACTCCACCCCCGGCCTGACCCGGCTCAGCCAGCAGGACGGCATCGCCCTGTGGCGCGTCGACCGCCAGGTCGCGCGGGCGGTCGTGCTGCCCACGGCCGACGCCGGCTCCACCTCGGACGACGCCCTGCCGGTCGCCGCGGGCCCCGTCGACATCCACACGGACCTCGGCGCGGGCAAGGACGGCCGCGTGCTGCGCCTCGCCGACCAGGCCGCCGAGGGCTGGACCGCCACGCTCGACGGCACGCCGCTGACGCGGACGACGGTCGACGGCTGGGCGCAGGGCTTCGAACTGCCCGCGTCGGGCGGCCGGCTCGACGTCACCTACGACACGCCGTTCACCCACACCCTCTGGCTGTGGGTGCAGGGCGCGCTCGCGATCGTCCTCGTGGTGCTCGCGCTGCCGGGCCGCCGCAAGGACATCGACGACGACCTCCCTGAGGAGCCCGTGGTGCCCGCCCAGGCCGTGGAGGGCGAGGGCCGCAGGGCCCGCAGGCTGCGCGCCCAGGCGGAGGCCGAGGCCGAGCAGGCCGCCCCCGCCGCGCCGGCGCCCGCCGAGGAGGAGGCGCAGGCCGCGGACATCCCGCGGCAGCAGGCGTACGGGGAGTGGGAGCAGCCCAGCTACGCGGGCGCCGAGTACGGCGCGTACGCCGCGGGCGAGCAGCAGTACCCCCAGCAGGGCGGTTACGGGTACGACCAGCAGGCCGACCCCTACCAGGCGGGCCAGTACGACCCGTACGCGTACGGAGGCGGCTACGACCAGCAGGTCCCCTACGACCAGCAGACCGGGTTCGACCAGCAGGCCGGGTACGAGCAGCAGGCGTACGACCAACAGGCGCCGTACGACCCGACGTACGAGCAGCAGCCGCAGCAGCCGCCGCGACACGGCACCGGCGCCGACGGTGAGCACCCCGACGGGAGCCAGCAGTGAACCGCACGACCCTGTCCCTGATCGCCGCCGTGACCGCCCTGGCCGCGGTCACGGGCTTCGCCACCGTCCGCTCGGGGGGCGACGACGCCACCCCGGCCGGCGCGGCCGCCCGGCTGCCCGTGGAGCGCTCCAGCCTGCTGTGCCCGCAGCCCGGCCAGTCCGACCTCGCGGAGACCCGGTACACCTCGTACACCCCGAAGTCCGCGGGCACCGCGGCCGGCGGCACGGCGCGGCTGATGCCCGCCGGGACGAGCGCGTCCGACAGCCCCGACGCCCAGGGCAAGGGCAAGAAGGCCAAGGCCGTCGTCACGCCGAAGGAGCCCGGGAAGCCCGCCACGGGCGACGCGTCGGGCGGTGACGCGCCGGCCCTGGTCGGCACCGCCGACGGCGCCCTCGCCCCCGGTTGGACCGTCCAGCAGACCACCTCGGTGGACGTGGGCACGGGCCGCGGCCTGCTCGGCGTGGACTGCTCGCAGCCCGACACCGACTTCTACTTCCCCGGCGCGTCCACCGCCAAGGACCGCAGCGACTACATCCACCTCACGAACCCCGACGACGAGCCCGCGGTCGTCGACGTCCAGCTGTACGGCCCGGACGGCGCCATCAAGTCCGAGGTCGGCGAGGGCATCCAGATCGCCGCGCACTCCAGCGTCCCGGTGCTGCTGTCGACGCTGACGGACACGCCGTACCCGAATCTGACGCTGCACGTCACCGCGCGCAGCGGCCGGGTCGCCGCCGCCGTCTCCGCCGCCGACTCCGAGCTGGGCGGCGACTGGCTGCCCGCCGCCGCCGACCCGGCGCCCTCCCTGGTGCTGCCCGGGATCCCCGAGGACGCGACGGACGTGCGCCTGGTGGCCTTCGCGCCGGGCCAGGACGACGCCGACCTGAAGCTCCAGCTCGCCACGTCCAGCGGCAAGATCACCCCCGCCGGGCACGACACGCTGCACGTGAAGTCCGGGATGACGGCCTCCGTCGACCTGAAGGACGTCACGCGCGGCGACCCCGGCTCGCTGATCCTGACGCCGAGCGAGGACTCCGTGCCGGTGGTGGCCGCGCTGCGCGTCACGCGCGGCAAGGGCGCCGACCGGGAGACCGCGTTCATCCCGGCGAGCGGCGACATCGGCTCGCGCGCGACGGTCGCCGACAACCGTGCCAAGGGCTCCACGCTCGCCCTGACCGCGCCGGGCGCCACCGGCAGGGTGAAGGTCACCGCGTCGGCGGGTTCCGGGGGCGGCACTCCGGTCACCAAGGAGTACACGGTCAAGGGCGGCACGACCCTGTCGGTCGCCCCGCCGGTGCCGAGCGGCCTGGAGGGCGCGTACGCGCTGACCGTGGAGCCCGTGTCGGGCGGCAAGGTCTACGGCTCGCGGATGCTGGCGGAGAAGCAGGGCGGCGTCCCGGCGTTCACGATCCAGACGCTGCCGGACGACCGGGGGACGGTCTCCGTGCCCCGGTCGGACGAGGACCTGTCGGTGCTCCAGAAGTAGCGCGGCGGGCCGCCGGTCAGTCCTCCTCGTCCCCGTAACGGGGATCGACGGTCTCCGGGGTGAGCCCCAGGACCTCGGCGACCTGCTCGACGACGACGTCGTGCACCAGGGCCGCGCGCTCGTCGCGGCCCTTGGTGCGGATCTCGATCGGGCGCCGGTAGACCACCACGCGCGCGGGGCGGTCCTCCCGCGCCGCGATCGTGCCGCCCAGCGGCACCGAGTCGCCGCCCCACGCCTCGTCCTCGGCCGTCAGCCGCGGCACCTCGAGGACCAGGAAGTCGACCTCGGACAGCTGCGGCCAGCGCCGCTCCAGACGCTCCACGGAGTCCTGCACGAGGTCCGCGAAGCCGTCGGCGCGGCTCGCGGACAGCGGCACCTGCGGGGGCGCCACGGGCCCGCGCATGCCCCGGCCGTGCCGGTCGCGGCGGCGCGGCGGCCGCGGCTCGCCGGGGGAGCGCGGCACCTGACTGTCTGACCTTTCCATCACCGACGCAGCGTAGTCCTTGGGGACGCCGGAGCGGCGCACGAAGCGGGGCGCTCCCGGACGGCCCACCGCATGTCGCTTCCCGACCGATCAAGCCATTCCCGGGCCAGATTCCGTATCCCTCCCGGACCGTTGAACTCGCGACAGTTGACGGCATTTGTCCTGAGTGGTGACCGCTTTCAACTGGTCGGCGGGGCGTACGACCCCGGGTCGCCGCAGGTCACGAGGGCGCACGCGCGAGCCGGTGTGCGCCGTCTCACACCACGACACGGTGGGGTGACCTCGGGGAGAGTCGTCGCGGCCCGCTCAAGAGTGCGGTACCGTCCAACGCTGTGAGCCCTGTACGTCGCTGTTCGCGCACCGCTTGCGGCCGTCCCGCCGTCGCGACGCTGACGTACGTCTACGCCGACTCGACCGCGGTCCTCGGCCCGCTCGCCACCTACGCCGAACCCCACTGCTACGACCTGTGCGCCGAGCACTCCGAGCGCCTCACCGCGCCGCGCGGCTGGGAGGTCGTCCGGCTCAACAACAGCAGTGGCCCCAGCCGCCCCAGCGGAGACGACCTGGAAGCGCTGGCCAACGCCGTGCGCGAGGCCGCCCGCCCCCAGGAGCGGGCCGCCGAGGCCGGCGGCGGCGGTCCGCGCACCGCGGACCCGATGGAGGTCGCCCGCCGCGGCCACCTCAGGGTCCTGCGCTCGCCCGACAACTGACCGCGCCCCGGAGCGCGCCGCGCCCGCGCCCGCCGTCTTCACCGGATCTTCGCCCCCTTCCACGTCCCACGCGTTGACGCGCCTTCGCGGCGGACAGAACACTTTCGCCACCCCGTCCATGGGAATCCGGGATTCCGGGAGGCGCCCGTGTTCGTCCAGCGACTGGAGCCGGTCAACGGCTCCCTCGGCCTGTCCGCCCTCGTCGCGGCCCTGCCCCTCGTCACCGTCCTCGTCCTGCTCGGCGCCGTGCGCATGAAGGCCCACCTGGCGGGCCCGATCGGCCTCGGCGTCGCCGTCCTCGTCGCCCGCCTCGCGTACGGCATGCCGCTCGGCCAGACGGTCTCCAGCGCCGCACAGGGCGCGCTGTTCGGGCTCTTCCCCATCCTGTGGATCGTCGTCAACGCCCTGTGGGTGTACCGGATGACGATCCGCACCCGGCACTTCGACATCCTGCGCCGCTCCTTCGGCCGGCTCTCCACCGACCCGCGCGTCCAGGCCCTCGTCATCGCGTTCTGCTTCGGCGCGCTCCTGGAGGCCCTCGCCGGCTTCGGCGCACCCGTCGCCATCTGCTCGGTGATGCTCGTCGCGCTCGGCTTCGACCCGGTGAAGGCCGCGGTCGTCTCCCTGGTGGCCAACACGGCACCGGTCGCCTTCGGCGCCATGGGCACCCCCGTCGTGACGCTCGCCCAGGTCACCGGCCTGCCGCTGGACTCCGTCGCCTCCGTGGTGGGCCGTCAGACGCCGCTGCTCGCCCTCGTCGTGCCGCTGGTGCTGGTCGCCCTGGTCGACGGGCGGCGCGGCCTGCGCGAGACCTGGGTGCCCGCGCTGGCCTGCGGCGCGGCCTTCGCCGTCGTCCAGTTCGCGGCCTCCAACTACGTCTCCGCGCAACTCGCCGACATCGGGGCCGCGCTGATCGGGGCCGCCGCCCTGGTCGCCGTGCCCCGGGCGCGCAGGCCCGCCGCCGAGCCGGTCCGCGCCGCGGTCCTGACCGGCGTACGCAGCGAGGACCTCGACGAGGAGGACCCGCGGCCCGAAGTGCTGCGCGCCTACGCCCCCTACGCGCTCATCGTCGCCCTCTTCTCCCTCGCCCAGATCCCCGTCGTCAAGGACCGGCTCACCGCGGCCGACCGCGTCGTCGACTGGCCCTTCCTGAACGTCGCGGGACCCGACGGCCACCCGGTCGGCGGCAACGTGTTCACGCTGCCGCTGCTCTCCACCGGAGGCACCCTCGTGCTGATCGCCGGCGCGCTGACGGCCGTCGTCCTGCGCGTGCACGCGCGCGTGGCGGTGCGCGAGTGGCTGGAGACCGTCCGCGAACTGCGGTTCGCGCTCCTCACGGTGACGAGCGTGCTCGCCCTCGCCTACGTCATGAACCTCTCCGGGCAGGCCGCCACCATCGGGCACTCCGTGGCCGCGGCGGGCGCGGGCCTCGCCTTCCTGTCGCCCGTGCTGGGCTGGTTCGGCGTGGCGGTCTCCGGCTCCGACACCTCGGCCAACGCCCTCTTCGGCGCCCTCCAGGTGACGGCCGCCCAGCAGTCGGGCCTGTCACCCGAACTCCTCGCCGCCGCCAACAGCTCGGGCGGCGTCCTCGGCAAGATGATCTCCCCGCAGAACCTCACCATCGCCTGCGCGGCCGTCGGACTCGCGGGCCGGGAGGGCGATCTGCTGCGCAAGGTGCTGCCGTGGAGTGTGGGACTGCTGCTGGTGATGTGTCTCGTCGTGTACGCCCAGAGCACGGTGGTCCTGTCCTGGATGCTGCCGTGACCTGGACCGATGGCGGACGGCGGGTTCTTTGCGAGGAATGAGGGGTTCACGCTCTGTTGTCGGTGCGGACCGGTAGTTTGTGGGGTCCGTGTAGTACTTCAGGAGGGCTGGACCGGGCCATGGCTGCTGATCTGTCGCAGATCGTCAAGGCGTACGACGTGCGCGGGGTGGTCCCGGACCAGTGGGACGAGAAGCTGGCCGAGCTGTTCGGCGCCGCCTTCGTCCGGGTCACCGACGCGACGGCGATCGTCACCGGGCACGACATGCGCCCCTCCTCCCCGAGCCTGTCCCGGGCGTTCGCGCGGGGCGCCGCCGCGCAGGGCGCCGACGTCACCGAGATCGGCCTGTGCTCCACCGACCAGCTGTACTACGCGTCGGGCGCGCTGCACCTGCCGGGCGCCATGTTCACCGCCTCGCACAACCCGGCGCGCTACAACGGCATCAAACTGTGCCGGGCGGGCGCCGCCCCCGTCGGCCGGGACACCGGGCTGGCCGACATCCGCCGGCTGGCCGAGGAGTGGAGCGCGTCGGGCGCCCCCGAGCCGGCCGCCACCACGGGCACGATCACCCGCCGGGACACCCTCGACGACTACGCGGCGCACCTGCGCGGCCTGGTCGACCTCACCGCCATCCGCCCCCTGAAGGTCGTGGTCGACGCGGGCAACGGCATGGGCGGACACACCGTCCCGACCGTCCTCGCGGGCCTGCCGCTGGACGTCGTGCCGATGTACTTCGAGCTGGACGGCACCTTCCCGAACCACGAGGCGAACCCGCTGGACCCGGCGAACCTGGTGGACCTCCAGGCCCGGGTGCGGGCCGAGGGCGCGGACCTCGGCCTCGCCTTCGACGGCGACGCGGACCGCTGCTTCGTCGTCGACGAGCACGGCGACCCGGTCTCCCCGTCGGCGGTCACGGCCCTGGTCGCCTCCCGCGAGCTCGCGCGCAACGGCGGCTCGGGCACGATCATCCACAACCTGATCACGTCCTGGTCGGTGCCCGAGGTGGTCGAGGAGCACGGCGGCACGCCCGTGCGCACACGCGTGGGCCACTCCTTCATCAAGCAGGAGATGGCCACGACCGGCGCGATCTTTGGCGGCGAGCACTCCGCGCACTACTACTTCAAGGACTTCTGGAACGCGGACACGGGCATGCTCGCCGCCCTGCACGTCCTCGCCGCGCTCGGCGGCCAGGACGGCCCGCTGTCCGCCCTGGTCTCCTCCTACGACCGGTACGCGGGCTCCGGCGAGATCAACTCCACGGTCACCGACCAGGACGACCGCCTCGCCGCGATCAAGGCCGCGTACGGGGACCGGGACGGCATCACCCTCGACGAGCTCGACGGCCTCACCGTCACGGCGAAGGACTGGTGGTTCAACGTCCGCCCGTCGAACACCGAACCCCTGCTCCGGCTGAACGCCGAGGCGCGCGACCGGCCCACCATGGAACGGATCCGCGACGAGGCGCTCGCCCTCATCCGCGCCTGATCCGGCTCCCCGCCGCCGCGCGGGGCGCGGCCCACGGCGCGACCAGCCACGACGGGAGCCGCGCCCGCCCCCCGCCCCGCACCCGGCGGTACCCTGACCGGGCCGCACCAGAAGCACCGCCCGCCCACCGCTCCGCACCCCGAAGGGACCCCCCTCATGCCGCTCGAAGCCGGCCTCCTGGAGATCCTCGCCTGCCCGGCCTGCCACGCCCCCCTGAAGGAGGCCGAAGCCGAGCTGATCTGCACCTCCAAGGACTGCGGCCTGGCCTACCCGGTCCGCGACGGCATCCCCGTCCTGCTCGTCGACGAGGCCCGCCGCCCCGCGTAACCCGCAAAAGAAGCCACCCGCTGGAGGCCCGCGCCATGTTCGACGAAACACTCCTGGACGATCCGGAGGCGCTGGCCAGGGCCGACCGCCGCGCCCTGCTGCGCGGCGCCGCCGAAGCGGGCGCCCGCGTGCGCACCGCGGCCCGCCACGCCGCCGAGGCCGGCATCGCCGAGCTGAAGCCGGACGGCCGCCCGCGCGCCGTCATGATCGCGGGCCCCGGCACCGCGGCCCTCGGCGTCGCCGAGTTCATCGGCCGCCTCGCGGGCTCCGCCTGCCCGGTCGTCCGCCTGCGCTCCACCGGCGTCGCCCCCGCCACCGGCGCCCTGCGCTGGGAACTGCCCGGCTGGGCGGGCTCGGTCGACCTGCTCCTGATCGCCACCCCGGACGGCGGCGAGCCGAGCCTGTCGCTCCTGGTCGAACAGGCGTACCGCCGAGGCGTCAGCGTCGTCGCGGTCGCCCCCTCCGGCTCCCCGCTGACCGAGACCGTGGCCGGCGCCCACGGCCTGTTCGTCCCGATGGCCACCGCCCCGTACGAGGAGCAGGAGACCCCGGTCGCGGCCTCCGCCCCCGGCTCCCTGTGGGCCCTGCTCACCCCGCTGCTCGCCCTCCTCGACCGCACCGGCCTGCTCAGCGCGCCCCCCGAGGACCTGGAGAAGGTCGCCGACCGCCTGGACCGCACCGCCGAACGCTGCGGACCGGCCATCGCCACCTACGGCAACCCCGCCAAGACCCTCGCCTCCGAGCTGGCCGACGCGCTGCCGCTGATCTGGACCGAGGGCGCGGCCGCCGGCCCCGCCGGCCGCCGGTTCGCCGCCGCGCTCGCCGAGCTGGCCGGCCGCCCCGCGCTCGCCGCCGACCTGCCCGAGGCGCTGCCCGCCCACGGCGCGTTCCTCGCCGGCGACCTCGCCGCGGGCGCCGACCCCGACGACTTCTTCCGCGACCGTGTCGACGAGGCCCAGGCCCTGCGCGCCCGCGTCGTCCTGCTCCGCGACCGCCCCGCCGGCGGCCTCAGCGCCGCCCCGGCCGCCCGCGAGCTCGCGCTCTCGCACGGCACCGCGATCAGCGAGCTGGAGCCCGAGGAGGGCAGCGACCTGGAGACCCTCGCGGAGCTGATCGCCGTCACGGATTTCGCCGCCGTCTACCTGGGGCTCGCCTCCGGTACGTGATCCGCGGCCCACCCTGTCCTCGCCCCGGCCGCAGCCGGACCCGCCCCGCCCTGGACCGCGTACGGAGAAGAAACACCCCATGGACCGCCTCACCAACACCGTCCGCCCCTACGCCTGGGGCTCCACCACCGCCATCCCGCGGCTCGTCGGCGCCGAACCGACCGGCGAACCCCAGGCCGAGATGTGGATGGGCGCCCACCCCGGCGCCCCCTCGGGCACCGGGCGCGGCCCGCTGAACGAGGTCATCGCCGCCGACCCGGCCCGCGAACTGGGCGAGCCGGCCGTGGCCGCGTTCGGCCCCCGCCTCCCCTTCCTCCTCAAGCTGCTCGCGGCGGGCGCCCCCCTCTCGCTCCAGGTCCACCCCGACCTCGTCCAGGCCAAGCAGGGGTACGAGGACGAGGAGAACCGGGGCGTCCCGATCGACGCCCCCCACCGCAACTACAAGGACGCCAACCACAAGCCCGAACTGATCTGCGCGCTCACCGAGTTCGACGGACTGTGCGGCTTCCGCGCCCCCGAGGAGTCGGCCCGCCTCCTCGAAGGGCTCGGCGTCGACAGCCTCAAGCCGTACGCGGACCTGCTGCGCGCCCACCCCGAAGAGGCCGCGCTGCGCGAGGTCCTCACCGCCGTGCTGTCCGCGGACCGCACCGAGATGGCCGCGACCGTCGCCGAGGCCACCGCCGCCGCCCAGCGCATCGGCGGCGTCTACGAGCCGTATGCGGGCATCGCCCACCACTACCCCGGCGACCCGGGCGTGATCGCGGCGATGCTCCTCAACCACGTACGCCTCCAGCCGGGGGAGGCCCTGTTCCTCGGCGCCGGCGTCCCGCACGCGTACCTGGACGGCCTCGGCGTCGAGATCATGGCCAACTCCGACAACGTCCTGCGCTGCGGCCTCACCCCCAAGCACGTCGACGTCCCCGAGCTGCTGCGCATCGTCCGCTTCGAGGCCACCGACCCGGGCGTCCTGCGCCCCGAGGCGTCGCCCGACGGCGAGGAGCTCTACGACACCCCCATCGACGAGTTCCGCCTCTCCCGCTACGTGCTGTCCGAAGGCGGCGCGCCCCACGACCTCACCGCGCGGACCCCGCAGATCCTGCTCTGCACGGCGGGCACGGTCCGGGTGGGCGACCTCGGCCTCACCCCCGGCGGCTCGGTGTTCGTCCCGGCCGACGAAAAGACCGAAGTGTCCGGAGTCGGTACGGTTTTCCGCGCGACGGTCGTGGCCTGAGAGACCCCTGTGCCGTCCCGTGCTGCAACAATGACCCACCGCTGCACGGGACGTACGCATACGCAGAACCTCGAAGGGACACCAGGAACGACATGAGTGCTTCAGGCGGAGCGAAGGCGATCGTGGCGGCACTGGCCGCCAACCTGGCGATCGCGGCATCGAAGTTCGTGGCGTTCCTCTTCAGCGGCTCCTCGTCGATGCTCGCCGAGGCGGTCCACTCCCTCGCCGACTCCGGGAACCAGGCGCTGCTGCTGATCGGCGGCAAGAAGGCCCAGCGCGAGGCGACCCCGCAACACCCCTTCGGCTACGGCCGCGAGCGCTACATCTACGCCTTCCTGGTGTCGATCGTGCTCTTCTCGGTCGGCGGCATGTTCGCCGTCTACGAGGGCTACGAGAAGATCAAGCACCCGCACGAGCTGGAGCACTGGTACTGGCCGGTCGGCGTCCTCGTCTTCGCGATCCTCGCCGAGGGCTTCTCCTTCCGGACGGCCATCAAGGAGTCCAACCAGCTGCGCGGCAAGCTGACCTGGAGCCAGTTCATCAGGCGGGCCAAGGCCCCCGAGCTGCCCGTCGTCCTCCTGGAGGACTTCGGCGCCCTGATCGGTCTCGTACTGGCCCTGCTCGGCGTCGGCATCACCCTCGCGACCGGCGACGGTGTCTGGGACGGCGTCGGCACCCTCTGCATCGGCCTGCTCCTGATCGCCATCGCCATCGTGCTCGCACTGGAGACCAAGTCCCTGCTCCTCGGCGAGGCCGCCGGCACGGAGGAGGTCACCAGGATCGAGCAGGCCGTCGTCGACGGCGACACCGTCACCGGCCTGATCCACATGCGCACCCTCCACCTCGGCCCCGAGGAGCTCCTCGTCGCCGCGAAGATCGCCGTCCGGCACGACGACACGGCCGCCGAGGTGGCCCGCGCCATCGACGCCGCCGAGGCCCGCATCCGCGCCGCCGTGCCGATCGCCCGGGTCATCTACCTCGAACCCGACATCTTCAGCGCCGCCGAGGCCGCCAAGGGCCCCGATCCGGAGGCGGCCCCCGGCGGCCCCACCCCGGGCGGTTCGACGCCGGGCCACTGACCTCCGCAAACGCGGCCGGCCCGGATCCGATACCGAGACGGGGTAGGGCTGACTGGGCCGATCGGTGTAGCTTTGTCACGAGCCAGACGTCGCTGCTGATGGCGGTCGGGCGGCCCGCACGACGGGCCGGCCGAGGGAGAGAGGGCCTCCGACGGACTGCGCTGCGAGTATCGACGGGACACGTGTGCCCGCCGACGCCCGCAGACCAGCCACGCATGCCTCCACCCGGACGGCATGCGGACGAAGCCCACCTCGACCATCCGCAACTGCACCGAGGAGCAGCTCACTTATGACTTCTGTCGCCGACCGACAGGGCCAGGACTTCAAGGTCGCCGATCTCTCCCTCGCGGAGTTCGGCCGCAAGGAGATCACCCTCGCCGAGCACGAGATGCCCGGCCTGATGGCGATCCGCAAGGAGTACGCCGCCGCGCAGCCGCTGGCCGGCGCGCGCGTCACCGGCTCCCTCCACATGACGGTCCAGACGGCCGTCCTCATCGAGACCCTCGTCGCGCTCGGCGCCGAGGTCCGCTGGGCGTCCTGCAACATCTTCTCCACCCAGGACCACGCCGCCGCGGCCATCGCGGTGGGCCCCGACGGCACCCCGGACAACCCGCGGGGCGTCCCGGTCTTCGCCTGGAAGGGCGAGACCCTGGAGGAGTACTGGTGGTGCACGGAGCAGGCCCTGACCTGGCCGAACACGCCCACCGGCGGTCCGAACATGATCCTCGACGACGGTGGTGACGCCACCCTCCTCGTCCACAAGGGCGTCGAGTACGAGAAGGACGGCAAGGTCCCCTCGGTCGACACCGCCGAGTCCGACGAGCACCGTGTCATCCTCCAGCTCCTGAACGACACGATCTCCGCCGGTTCGCAGAAGTGGACCCAGCTCGCCTCGGAGATCCGCGGCGTCACCGAGGAGACGACGACGGGTGTCCACCGCCTGTACGAGATGCAGCGCGAGGGCTCCCTCCTCTTCCCCGCGATCAACGTGAACGACGCGGTGACGAAGTCCAAGTTCGACAACAAGTACGGCTGCCGCCACTCCCTGATCGACGGCATCAACCGCGCCACGGACGTCCTCATCGGCGGCAAGACCGCTCTCGTCTGCGGCTACGGCGACGTCGGCAAGGGCTGCGCGGAGTCGCTGCGCGGCCAGGGCGCCCGCGTGATCGTCACCGAGATCGACCCGATCTGCGCGCTCCAGGCAGCGATGGACGGCTTCCAGGTCGCCACGCTCGACGAGGTCGTCGACAAGGTCGACATCTTCGTCACGACGACCGGCAACAAGGACATCATCATGGCCGCCGACATGGCCAGGATGAAGCACCAGGCCATCGTCGGAAACATCGGCCACTTCGACAACGAGATCGACATGGCCGGCCTCGCGAAGATCGAGGGCATCGTCAAGGACGAGGTCAAGCCGCAGGTCCACACCTGGACGTTCCCCGACGGCAAGGTCATCATCGTGCTGTCCGAGGGCCGCCTGCTGAACCTGGGCAACGCCACCGGCCACCCGTCGTTCGTGATGTCCAACTCGTTCGCGGACCAGACGCTGGCCCAGATCGAGCTGTTCACCAAGCAGTCGGAGTACCCGACCGACGTGTACGTCCTGCCCAAGCACCTCGACGAGAAGGTCGCCCGCCTCCACCTGGACTCGCTCGGCGTCAAGCTGACGACCCTCCGCCCGGAGCAGGCCTCGTACATCGGCGTCGAGGTCGAGGGCCCGTACAAGCCGGACCACTACCGCTACTGAGCCACCGAGCACGACGGCGACGCACTCCACCGGCGGCACTGACGCGCCGGACGCCGGAGTCGACTGCCAGGACAGGCCCCCGCACCCCCGTGCCGGGGGCCTGTCCCGTACCTGCCGCACCGCTGGCTACGGTGGACACGTCCTTCGACGCCAGCCCGCACCACCCGGCGCGCACCCGCGACCGGTGGCGGCGGCCGTCACCAGGCCAGACAGAGGACCTCACGAAGCCCATGCCCCGCGGCCGTTATTCGCTCCACGATCCGCACGATCGCACCCCCCTCGGCGAAGAACACTTCCACTGCGCGCCCGGCCCTTCCGGCTGGCGCTACGTCGCGCAACGCACCACCCCCTCCGGCGATCACGCCGGCTCGATCGACCTCGCCCTGGACGAACTCGGCCGCCCCATCCGCCTCGAAGCGAACGCGTCGAGCTGGCAGGTGCGCGGCGCCGCACTCGACGGTGTCACCTGGGTGCGCACCGACCCGACCGGCGTGCACGCCACCGAGGGAAACGCTCCCGCGCACGCGTTCACCGGCACGTCCCCCGCGTTCCTCATCGCCACGACGCGTCTGCTGCGTCTCACCCCCGCTTCCCCCGCGACCCGGGTCCGCCTTGTCGCCCTCACCGATCCCGTCCTGGCCCCGCGCACCGTGGACCAGTCCTGGACCTTGCTGAACAGCGAAGCACACGCCACTGACAACGGACCCCTGACCGTGGACGCGTACCAGGTCACAGCCCTGGACACCGGCGAGCAGCACACGGTCCACGTCAGCGGCGACGTGGTCCTCGCCGCCCCCGGCATCGAGCTGGAGGACCTGGAGACCCCACCGTCGGCGTTCCCCTGAGTCTCCGGGCGCCGGCCCCCGGAGACTCAGGCCGGGGGCGCGAACCCGGTGGCAGGCGGCTCGGACCCGTCGTCCCGGCTGCCGGGCGCGGGCGACGAGGAGGGCGCCGGGCTCTTGCGGAACATGTCCGGCGCGGACGCATGCGGGCCGGGGGCGGCCTGCGGGGCAGCGGCAGGAGCGGCATAAGGAGCGGGAGCCCCCGAGGGCCCGTACCCGGCCGGCGCTCCGGGCATCCCGTACGCGCCCGGTGTCCCCGGCATCCCGTACGCGTTCGGCGCTCCTCCGGGCATCCCGCCCTGCTGCCCCGCGCCGAAGGCCCGCCGGGCCTCCCTCGACTGCCGCTCGTGCACCACGGCGGCCAGGAACGCGGCGGGCGGCACATCGGTCGGCGCCGGCGCACCCGTGTGCGCGGCGACATCGGCCGCGAGCCGCCCGGCCATGCCCTGTCCCACCTGCGGGTCCAGCTGTCCCATCCGCGTGAGGTACTGCCGTACCGCGAGCCACAGCCCCTCGGGCACGGCGGACAGGTCGAGCTGCGCGAACCGCCCCACCAGCCACGGCGGCGGGGGCGGCACGAACGCCGCCTGTCCGGTGGGCACCCGCTCACGCACCACGAGGGTCCCGGCGACGACGTCCCCGACCCGGCGCCCGCGCGCGGACACCAGAGAGGCGATGCACGCCACGACCCCGAAGGTCATCAGGATCTCCACGACGCCGACGGCCCCCCGCACCAGCGCGTGCCGGAACCGGATCGGCCCGCCGTCGTCGCGCACGACCCGCAGCCCGCACGCGAGCTTGCCCAGCGACCGCCCCCGGCTCAGCGTCTCCACCGCGATGGGCACGCCGACCAGCACGAGGAGGAACGTGGCCACGGCGAGCGCGGCCGCGGCGGCGTCGTCCAGCGAAGACGTGGCCGCCACGATCGTCATCGTCACGACGATGTAGACGGCGAAGGCCACCGCGAGATCGATGAGCACGGCGAGCGCCCGGCTCGGCAGTTTCGCGGGCCGCAGCTCCAGTGCCACGGCCTCGCCCGTCACCAGCTCACTCACACCGGCCACCCACCCTTCCCTGACCTGCCCTAGGAACGGCCAGTCTGCCAAGCTGAGGGCACATCGCGCCGCACAGGTGCCGGAAAGCGAGGAGCAGCAGACCCGATGGACCTCGACGTCTTCGTGTCCGCCCACCGGGCCGAGTGGGACCGACTCGACGCTCTGCTGCACCGGCGCGGCCGCCTCACCGGCGCGGAGGCGGACGAACTGGTCACGCTGTACCAACGCACGGCCACCCATCTCTCCCTCATCCAGTCCAGCGCACCCGATCCCCGGATCGTCGGCCGCCTCACCCAGCTCGTGGCCCGCGCGCGCAGTGCCGTGACGGGCACCCGTCGCGCTTCATGGCGCGACGTCACGGACTTCCTGACGCGAGGATTCCCGGCCGCCGTCTACCGGGCCCGCCACTGGTGGGTGCCCACGGCGCTCGTCTCGACGGCGCTGGCCGCGCTGATCGGCTGGTGGATCGGCACCCACCCCGAGATACAGGCGTCCATAGCCGCCCCCGCGGAGCTCCGCGAGATGACCCGCCCCGGCGGCCAGTACGAGACCTACTACTCCAGCCACCCGGCGGCCTCGTTCGCGGCGCAGGTGTGGACGAACAACGCCCAGGCCGCCGCGATGTGCCTGGTCCTCGGTGTTTTCCTCGGCCTGCCGGTCCTCTGGATCCTCTTCCAGAACGTGCTCAACGTCGGTGTCGGCATCGGCCTCATGACCTCCGCCGGCCGCCTCGACACCTTCCTTGGCCTGATCCTTCCGCACGGCCTCCTCGAACTGACGGCGGTCTTCGTCGCCGCCGGTACGGGCCTCCGCCTCGGCTGGACCGTCATCGACCCCGGCCCGCGCACCCGCCGCACCGCACTCGCGGAAGAGGGGAGAGCAGCGCTGGGCATGGCCGTCGGCCTGGCCCTGATCCTCTTCGTCTCCGGCGCCATCGAAGGCTTCGTCACCCCGTCGGGCCTCCCGACCTGGGCCCGTATCGGCATCGGCATCGCCGCCGAAATCGCCTTCCTCGCCTACGTCTACGTCCTCGGTGGCCGCGCCGCCCGAGAGGGCGAGACCGGCGATGTACCGGAGTCCGAGCGCAGTGCGCTGCTGCCCACAGCAGCGTGATGTGCACCCGGCCCGTCTGAGCTGCTAGTCTCCTCTTCGCCCCGGAAAGACCGTTGACACGGACTGGACGGGGAGGTAGATTCGAACAGTTGCCCCGAACTCGACAGGGTTCGCTTGCGGCGGTTAGTGTCTAGCGCGCTTCACGAAATACTTTCTTTCGAGAAGCCCTCTGACTAATTCAGAAACCAACAGCCGGTCAGACCGGCCAAAAACTTCTGATAAAGTCTGACCAGCCGAAAGGCAAAGGCCCTCCAACGGCCACCGGAAACAAATTCCGAACCGGAAACGGAACGGAAAAAGGATCTGGTAAGGTTGGAAACACGCAGTAACAAGAAGAAGAAGTACCGAAGGGAAGCGCCCGGAGGAAAGCCCGAGAGGGTGAGTACAAAGGAAGCGTCCGTTCCTTGAGAACTCAACAGCGTGCCAAAAATCAACGC
>NZ_JBIVKH010000007.1:0-330999 GCF_044750685.1 Streptomyces sp. NPDC088785 | reverse complement strand
TGATTTTTGGCACGCTGTTGAGTTCTCAAGGAACGGACGCTTCCTTTGTACTCACCCTCTCGGGCTTTCCTCCGGGCGCTTCCCTTCGGTCTTTCGTGTTTCCGACTCTATCAGACCGTTTTACTGGCCGATTTCCTCGGGGTCTTGCTTCGCCTTCCGGGATTCCGCTTTCGCGTTTTCCTTTCCGGCGGCCGTAACTCTAGCAGTCTTTTTTCTGTCCTCCGACCACACCCGTGAGTGCACAGGTCTAGACCAGAGGTAGGGTTCGACTCTTAGAGGCCGCAGGAGACCGGGCACTCGTTGGCACCTCTTGCTCCCTGGCGGAGGTACGACAGTACATGGGGCCCCGCGCGCGGTGCAAATCGTTTGCGGGGTGCTCTACATCAGCCAACCGGTACCTCTCATGCGGAACCGGGACTTTTTATGACTTACGCTTCGAAACGGTACGTCGTCCAGGACAGGCAGTGACGACGACCATCAATCTCCACCCCCTGGGAGGCTTGCCATGACCGATGTGACGTCCCCGCTTGCAGGACGCGCCATTGGGCTCTCTGCCGTTCCTGACCCGGTCTTCTCCGGTGCGATGGTCGGCCCCGGCACCGCCATCGACCCCGTGCGCGAGCCCTCCGAGGCCGTCGCTCCCGTCAACGGCATCGTCGTTTCCCTGCACCCGCACGCCTTCGTCGTCGTCGACGAAGAGGGACACGGTGTGCTGACGCACCTGGGCATCGACACCGTGCAGCTCAACGGCGAGGGCTTCGAGCTGCTCGTCAACAAGGGCGACACCGTGACGCGCGGCCAGGCGGTCGTGCGCTGGGACCCCGCCGCCGTCGAGGCCGCCGGCAAGTCGCCGGTCTGCCCCGTCGTCGCGCTCGAGGCCACCGCCGAGTCGCTCTCCGACGTCGTCGAGTCCGGCGACCTCACGGCGGGCGAGCCGCTGTTCGGCTGGAAGTAGCAGTCGGCCGTCGTGGACGGCCCGCAGGACAATCAACGCGGCGGCACAGCCGCCGCACTATCGGAGACGGGTGAGATGGAGACAACGCTGCGAGGCGTCGGCGTGAGCCACGGTGTGGCGATCGGCGAGGTTCGGCACATGGGGACGGCGGTGCTCGAACCGCCGGCCAAGCAGACTGCGCCGGAGGACGCGGAGCGCGAGCAGGGGCGCGCCCGTCAGGCCGTCGAAGCTGTCGCGGCCGACCTGATTGCGCGCGGCAATCTGGCCGGCGGCGAGGCACAGGCGGTGCTCGAGGCCCAGGCCATGATCGCTCAGGACCCCGAGCTGATCGCCGACGTCGACCGTCGCATCACGGTCGGCAGCACGGCCGAGCGCGGTATCTACGACGCCTTCTCGCACTATCGCGAGCTGCTGGCCGGCGCCGGTGAGTACATGGCCGGCCGCGTGGCCGACCTCGATGACGTGCGGAACCGTATCGTCGCGCGCCTCCTCGGTGTTCCGATGCCGGGTGTGCCGGACAGCGACGAGCCGTACGTCCTTATCGCCCGCGACCTGGCACCCGCGGACACCGCGCTGCTGGACCCCGCGCTCGTGCTCGGTTTCGTCACCGAAGAGGGCGGCCCGACCAGCCACAGCGCCATCCTGGCGCGTGCCCTCGGGGTGCCCGCCGTCGTGGCGCTGCCCGGTGCCGGGGAGCTCGCCGAGGGCACGGTCGTCGCCGTGGACGGCAGCACGGGCGAGATCTTCGTCGACCCGAGCGCCGAGAAGCGCGCCTCCCTCGAGGCCGCGGCCGCCGAGCGCAAGGCCGCCCTGTCCGCGTCGTCGGGTCCGGGTGCCACGTCGGACGGGCACAAGATGCCGTTGCTGGCGAACATCGGTGGCCCCGCGGACGTGCCGGCGGCCGTCGATGCGGGGGCCGAGGGCGTCGGTCTCTTCCGCACCGAGTTCCTGTTCCTGGACGACAGCGCGCACGCTCCGTCCGAGGAGAAGCAGGTCGAGGCGTACCGGCAGGTGCTGGAGGCGTTCCCCGAGGGGCGTGTCGTCGTACGGGTCCTGGACGCGGGCGCCGACAAGCCGCTGGACTTCCTGACCCCCGCCGACGAGCCCAACCCCGCGCTCGGCGTGCGAGGGCTGCGGTCGCTGCTCGACCACCCCGAGGTGCTGAGCACGCAGCTCACCGCGCTGGCCAAGGCCTCCGAGGGCCTGCCGGTCCACCTTGAGGTCATGGCGCCGATGGTGGCCGACCGCGCCGACGCGAAGGCGTTCGCCGACGCCTGCCGGGCGGCCGGGCTCCAGGCCAAGTTCGGCGCGATGGTGGAGATCCCCTCCGCCGCGCTGCGTGCCCGTTCCGTGTTGCAGGAGGTCGAGTTCCTGTCGCTGGGCACCAATGACCTCGCGCAGTACACGTTCGCCGCGGACCGTCAGGTCGGTGCCGTGTCGCGGTTGCAGGACCCCTGGCAGCCGGCGCTGCTCGACCTGGTGGCGTTCTCCGCCGACGCCGCCAAGGCCGAGGGGAAGAGCTGTGGTGTCTGCGGTGAGGCGGCCTCCGACCCGCTGCTGGCCTGCGTGCTGACCGGTCTGGGTGTCACCTCCCTGTCCATGGGTGCCGCGTCGATCCCGTACGTGCGCGCCACGCTCGGGAAGTACACGCTGGCCCAGTGCGAGCGCGCGGCGTCCGCGGCGCGTGCCGCGGACTCCGCCGAAGAGGCGCGCAACGCCGCTCAGGCCGTGCTGTCCGGCGAGTAGCCGAACCGGTCCGCCGGTCCGCGAAGGGCGTCCCACCTCGGGTGGGGCGCCCTTCGTGCGGTCCGGGCGGGTTTGTCAGTGGCGGTGCCCGCCCTCCGGGTCGGTGGTGGGCACCTCCGGCGCGGTGCAGTAGTCGGCGTCGGGCTCGGGGGCCAGCAGCTCGCCGGAGTAGGCGTCGATGCAGTAGGCGTCGAAGACCTGTGCCGCCGTCAGCTTCCGCAGGCTCTCCTCCTTCACCCGCCAGCCGTACACCTGGTCCCGCTCCCCCGCCCTGGCCGTGCGCACGACCAGGGCGCACGCGCTGCCGGTGGCCAGGGCCAGGGCGAGGACGGTGGTCAGCTCCAGCGTCGCGGTCTCGTCGAGTTCGAGGGTGTCGGGTGCGGTCGCGTCGGCGTGGAGCACCGCCTGGAGCGGGTCGCGGCCGGTGGAAGCGCTGCACACCAGGTGGTGGGTGCCCGCGCCGATCGTGTCGAGCACGCGGGTGACGAGATAGGAGGCCCGGGCGAAGGCGATCCGGCCGATGTCCTGGTGGCAGATCGCGCAGGGGCCCAGGCGGGCGAGGACCGAGGACGCGTAGGTCCAGGTGGCCCGGCGGACGGCCGCCTCGACGAGGTCGGGGACGAGGTCGGCCAGGGGCTGTCCCTCGTACGGCAGGGCGGGGCCGGTCGAGGCGAGTTCGGCGGTGAAGCGGCCGCGGCTCGTGGGGGTGTCCGGTTCGATGCCGGTCTCCGCGCAGAATTCCGCGTATTCGACGGGGTCGAAGAGGGCGACGCTGGTGTGGCTGCCGGAGGAGGCCAGGGATTTGAGCAGGCCCTCCACCTGCCGCAGGTAGGTCTGGTGGTCGCGGAAGGTGAAGCTGCGGTAGCGCCGCATCGCCGTGAAGTCCTGCTCGTCCGCCAACAGGCCGATGGTTCCGGCCACCTCGCGACGCAGGAGCTGTCGCGAGGTGGTGGTCCTGCCGTGCTGTGTGTTCGCCATGATTCCCCCTGAGCGTGCTCGATCAATGCTCACTCAGAGTAATCGGGGGTACTGACAACGGGTCTGCCGCGGCGGGTGCTCAGGCGCGCTTGCGGGCGATGTCCTCGTAGAACGCGAGCAGGTCGAGGTTGTCGATGGAGCCGGGGTTCACCGCCTTTTCGAGGGGGGTGCCCTGGAGGAGGCGCTTGACCGGTACCTCGATGCGTTTGCCGGTGAGGGTGTGAGGGATGCCGGGGGCTTCGATGATCTCGTCGGGGACGTGGCGGGGTGAGAGCTGTTCGCGGATGGTCCGCTTGATGCGGGAGCGCAGGTCGTCGTCGAGGGTGGCGCCGGGTGCGAGGTGTACGAAGAGCGGCATCCAGTAGCCGCCGTCGGGCTGTTCGAGGCCGATGACGAGGGACTCGCGGATCTCGGGGAGCCGCTCCACGGCCTCGTAGATGTCGGCCGATCCCATCCGGACGCCCTGGCGGTTGAGGGTGGAGTCGGAGCGGCCGTGGATGACGACGGAGCCGCGTGAGGTGAGGGTGATCCAGTCGCCGTGGCGCCAGACGCCGGGATAGGTGTCGAAGTAGCTGTCGTGGTAGCGGCTGCCGTCGGGGTCGTTCCAGAAGCGGATCGGCATGGACGGCATGGGGTTGGTGACGACGAGTTCGCCGACCTCGTCGACGAGGGGGTCGCCCTGCGGGTCCCAGGCCTGGAGGTCCGTGCCGAGGGCGGGGGCCTGGAGTTCGCCGATGTGGACGGGGAGGGTGGCGACGGCCCCGGCGAAGCAGGAGCAGACGTCGGTGCCGCCGCTGACCGAGGCGATCCAGAGGTCGTCGCCGACCTCGTCGTGGAGCCAGCGGAAGCCGTCGGGCGGGAGCGGTGAGCCGGTGGTCGCCACGCAGGTGACGCGGGACAGGTCGTGGTCGCGCGCGGGGTGCACGCCGGCCTTGCGGCAGGCCATGACGTAGGCGGCCGAGGTGCCGAAGAGGGTCGCTCCGGTGCGCTCGGCGACGGCCCACTGGGCGTCCGTCCCGGGGTGGCCGGGGCTGCCGTCGTAGGTGACGATCGTGGTGCCGGTGAGCAGGCCGGAGACGAGGAAGTTCCACATCATCCAGCCCGTCGACGTGTACCAGAAGAACCGGTCGTCGGGGCCCAGGTCGCAGTGGAGGCCGAGCTGTTTGAGGTGCTCGACGAGGATGCCGCCCTGCGACTGGACGATGGCCTTCGGCAGGCCGGTGGTGCCCGAGGAGTACAGGACCCACAGGGGGTGGTCGAACGGCACCTCCTCGAAGACGGGCGCCTCGTCGCCGGCGGTGAGGGCGGCCCAGTCGAGGGCGCCGTCGGGGGCGTCGGTGCCCAGCAGCGGGATGTGCACCACGGCGCGCAGGGAGGGCAGCGCGGAGCGGAGTTCGGCGACGGTGTCGCGGCGGTCGTGCTCCTTGCCGCCATAGCGGTAGCCGTCGACGGTGAACAGGACGACCGGTTCGACCTGTTGGAAGCGGTCCAGGACGCTGCGGGCGCCGAAATCGGGCGCGCAGGAGGTCCAGACGCCGCCGACGGCCGCGGTGGCGAGCAGCGCGACGACCGCTTCGGGGATGTTGGGCAGGTAGCCGCTGACGCGGTCGCCGGGGCGGACGCCGAGGGCGCGCAGGCGCGCCGCGAGGGAGCCGACCTGGCGGCGCAGCTCCGCCCAGGTGACGGGGCGGGGCTCCTGCGTCTCGTCGACGTGGAGGATGGCGGGGGTGTCCGCCCGGGCGGGGTCCTCCGCGGTGCGCAGGGCGTGTTCGGCGTAGTTGAGGGTGGCGCCGGGGAACCATTCGGCGCCCGGCATGGTGCGGCTGCCGAGCACGCGCGCGTAGGGGTGGGTGAAGCGCACGTCGAACCAGTCGGTGACGGCTTTCCAGAACGTGTCGAGTTCGGTCACCGACCAGCGGTGCAGTGCCTCGTAGCCGCCGTCGGCGGGTGCTCCGTAGTGGTCGGCCGCCCAGGCCTGGAAGCGGGTGATCCGTGCGTCGGCGATCTGTTCCCGATCGGGCTGCCAGAGCGGCGAGGGGTTCGCAGTGTCCATGGGGCGGCTCCCGGAAGTACGCGGCGTGAGCGTGCTGGGCGCGCACGGGCTGGGGTGTGCGCGTGACGCGGCTGACACGGACGATGCCACGTGATCGACTTCGACACCAGGGCGTCCGCCACATAGTCCGTGTCGCGACGATGTGTCTGCACCACTGGTGAACGGCAGTTGAACGCGGCACGCGCGCGTGGCGGTCGGTGGCAGGGTGAGCAGCATGAACGGTCGTGACCTGGTGCGCTCGGTGAAGGTGGTTTCTCAGGTGGGTGCCGCCCAGGGGCTGCGGGCCGTGCGTGCCTCGTGGCGGCATCGCAGGGCGGACTCGGCGGGGCTGCCGCGGCAGGGACAGGCGCGGGCGCGGGTGCCGGGGGCGGTGGTCGGGGTGGAGCCCGCGCCCGGTGGCGGGCGGGTCCGCTTCGCCCGTTCCGAGCTGCGGATCCTGGTCACGGTGCAGGGGGCCGTCTTCTGGGGGTGGGACGGCGCGGATCCCGAGCCGTCGTACGCCCTGGCGGGGCGGTGTCCGGAACCGGACGCGCGGGTGACGCTGGAGCCGGACAAGGACGGCGGGTGGCGGGTGGTCGCCGAGCGGGCGACGGTGACGGTGTCCCGGCACGGCGCCGTCGCGCTGTGCACTCCGGGTGGTGTGCTGCTGCGGCGTGATCTGCCGCCGCGCTGGTGGGAGCCCGAGGCGGGTGGCGAGGCGCGGTGGGCGCAGCGGTCGGAGGTCGCGGCGGACGCGCGGTTCTTCGGGCTCGGCGGGCGTTCCTCGGGACCGCGGCTGCGGGCGGGCACGTACCGGCTGTGGAACACGGCTCCGCACGGTGCGTCCGGTCCGGGGGACGATCCGCTGTCCGTGACGATGCCGGTGCAGCTGGTGGTCGCGGACGGGGGGACGCATCTGGTGTTCCACGACACGACGTGGGACGGCACCGTGGTGCTGCGCGAGGGGCGTGAGGGGGGCGGGTCGGGGCACGACAGCGCCGGGGCGAGCGAGCTGCGGATGCGGGGTGGGCCGCTGCGGTGCTGGGCCCTGGTGGGTACGCCGTCGCGGGTGTTGCAGGGGTGGACGCAGTTGACCGGTGGTGCGGTGGTGCCGCCTTCGTGGGCGTTGGGCCATCAGCACGCGGTGTCGGGGGCCGCCGACGCGGTCGGCACCGACCGGGAGGTGCGCCGGGTGGTGGCGGGCCACCGGGAGCGCGGTCTGCCGCTGGACGCGGTGCATCTGGAATCCGCTCCTCACCGGGTGCGGAAGGGGGCGACGCCGCGGGCCGGGGAGCCTTCCTCCGTGCGCCGGCTGGCGGCCGATCTGCGCTCCGACGGGGTGCGTCTGGTGTCCGTGGTGGAACCGGGGGTCGTCCCGGAGCGGGGTGCCGCCGTGTACGACGGCGGGCGCGCGATCGACGCCTTCGTGCGCGACATGGCGGGCCGGGTGGTGCGGGGAGTCGTCCCGGGCGGTGAGTCGGTGTATCCCGATTTCACGGCGGAGCGGGTGCGCAAGTGGTGGGGCGGGCTGTACGAGGCGCGTCTGGCCCAGGGTTTCTCGGGGTTCCTGCACGAGGTGGCCGAGCCCTTGTCGTTCGCCGGGCTCGGGGGCCGTGCGCTGCCGCTGTCGGCCCGGCACGATCTCGACGGCCGGGGCGCCGACCATCGGGAGGTGCACAACGTGTACGGGGCGTGCATGGCGCGTGCGGGCCACGAGGGGCTGCGGGAGCTCCAGCCCCGGGAGCGGCCCTTCGTGTGCTCGCGGTCGGGCTGGGCGGGGATGCAGCGGCACGGGGGGAGCTGGTCCGGTGAGGTCGAGACGGGCCGGCCGGGGATGCGGGCGTCGCTGTCGCTGGTGGTGGGGCTCGGTCTGTGCGGGGTTCCGTACGCGGGGGCGGACGTGGGCGGGGGCGACGGGGAGCTGTCGCCCGAGCTGTTCCTGCGCTGGTTGCAGCTGGGCGCCTACCTGCCGCTGTTCAGGACGCGTTCGGCGCCGCGCGGCGGCGCGAGTGGGGCGTGGGTGTACGGCGACGACGTGCTCGCCCACGCGCGCGTGGCGTTGGAGGAGCGGCGGCGTCTGCTGCCGTACTTCATGACGCTCGCGCACGTCGCCCGGCATACGGGGGCTCCGTATGTGCGCCCGGTGTGGTGGGCGGCGCCGGAGGACCGGGCGCTGCGTGACTGCGAGGACTCCTTCTTGCTGGGGGACTCCCTGCTGGTCGCCCCCGTGTGGGAGGCCGGTGTGCGGAGTCGGGACGTCCTGCTGCCGCCGGGGCGGTGGTACGACACGGTGACCGGTGAGGTGTTCGACGGGCCGGGCCGGGTGACGGTGAGCGCTCCGCTGGAGCGGATTCCGGTTCTCGCGCGCGCGGGTGACGTGGTTCCGGTGCGTGCCGCCGGCGGGGGGATCGCTCTGGACGTGTGGGCTCCGGCGCCGGGCCGCACCGGCGGCGGGGTCTTCGCGGGCGACGTGGACGGCTGCGAGGAGCCGGAGATGGAGCGTTTCCGGGTGTACCGCAGCGGTGATCGGGTCGTCGTGGAGGCGGAGGCCGAGGGCGGTGGACCGCCGCGCCGGCCGGTGCGGGTGCGGGGCCTGTGAGGGCCCCGCACGGTCCGGGTGGGGAGCGGGTCGGGTGGTGCCGACGGGGCCGGGGCCTGTCTTCGCACTCCCGTCGTCGCCCGAAGAGCGGCCGCGCGGCGTGGTCGCCCGCGGGGCGGCCTCGCGGCGTCCGGTTCGAGAGCAGGCCCTAGATGTAGCGGCCTTCGAACCATGCGCGTACGGCCACGGTGTGCAGCGGGAAGGCGAGTTCGGCCGGGCGGCGCAGCAGGTGCCATCCGTCGGTCTCGTCCGTGGGCTCGCTGGCGGGCAGCTGGGCGGCCGGGCATTCGGGCAGCAGGCCGAAGAGCAGGAGGTGGCCGTCGGGGGCGCTCATGGCGTCGACGAGGCGGACGTCGCGGGTCGCCGCGTCGATGCCCGTCTCCTCCCGCAACTCCCGGACGACGGCGTGCCGCCAGTCCTCCCGGTCGTCGACGAAGCCGCCGGGCAGGGCGACCTCCCCGCGCGCGGGCGCGATGGTGCGGGTGATCACGACGAGGGCGGTGCCCGTCGTGTCGTACACGGGTTGCAGGGCGATCGCCACGGGCAGCGGATTGCGGTAGGCGACGGAGTCGCAGGCGGGGCAGGTGCGCGGCCAGCCGCGTACGTCGGTCCCGTAGGCGGCTCCGCAGCTGGAACAGTGCGAATCCGGAACGGGGTTGACCGGGGAAGGGGTTGATGCGGACACGGCGCGGACTGTATCCGATCACCGGAGCGGGGTCTTCCCCGGTGGGCCCGTCGCCTGATAGACGCAGGGCCATGACTCGAACTGCCGCCGCTCTGCGGAGACTCGCTGTGCTCACGGCCGCCGCGCTGCTCGGTACGGCCGCCGCCCCCTCGGCCGCCCGGGCGACCGCCGATCCCAGGGCGCCCGGGGAGTTCGTGGCGCTCCGCCGCGTCGATCCCACGATCATCCAGGAGATCCGCTACTCCACCGCCCACAACTTCGTGGGCGAACGGGTCGACGGCTACCGCGATCCGATGTGCATCCTGACGGCACCGGCGGCCCGGGCGCTCCGCACGGCGCAGCAGGGGCTGCTGAAGCGGGGCTACTCCCTGAAGGTCTACGACTGTTACCGGCCGCAGCGGGCCGTCGACCACTTCGTGCGGTGGGCCGAGGACCTCGGCGATCAGGACATGAAGGCGGAGTTCTATCCGCGGGTGGACAAGACGCGGCTGTTCGCGGACGGTTACATCGCCGAGAAGTCCGGCCACAGCCGGGGCTCCACCGTCGATCTGACGGTCGTGCGGCTGCCGGCGCGGCCCACGCGTCCGTACCTGCCGGGCGAGCCCCTCAAGCCCTGTTACGGGCCGCAGCGGGAGCGCTTCCCCGACAACTCCCTCGACATGGGGACGGGGTTCGACTGCTTCGACACGCTGGCGCACACCGACGACCCCCGGGTCCGGGGGGTGCAGCGAGCCCACCGCGACCTGTTGCGGAACGCGCTGTCGGCCCAGGGGTTCGTCAACCTGCCCGAGGAGTGGTGGCACTTCACCTACAAGCCCGAGCTGTTCCCGGACACGTACTTCGACTTCCCCGTCGCGCGGAGGTCGCTGACCGGGCGCTGAGCCCGCACGCGGTCGCGCGGGCCCCCTGACGGCGGGCGGCCACCCGTGGCACACTTCTGACGTTCCGTCAGATTCGGTGTCGGGAGGGTTCGTGACGCGTACGCGCACACCGGTCGTGGCCGGGTGGTTCGCCGGTGAGGGTGAGGACTTCCGCCTGTTGGGGACGCGCTGCTCGGCCTGCGCGTCCGTGTTCTTCCCCCGGGAGGAGGGGGCCTGCCGCAACCCCGGGTGCGCGGGCGGCGACCTGGTCGAGGTGCCGCTCTCGCGACGCGGGCGGATCTGGTCGTACACCGATGCGCGCTACCGGCCGCCGGAACCGTACGTGTCGGACCGGGAACTTTCCTGGGAGCCCTACACGTTGATCGCTGTGGAGCTCGTTGCTGAGCGATTGGTGGTGCTCGGGCAGGGGGTTCCCGGGGTGTCCGTGGCCGATCTGGAGATCGGCATGGAGGTGGAGGTCGTACCGGGGCTGCTCGGCGAGGAGGGGGACGAGGCGGGCGGCACGGCTTGGACGACCTGGCACTGGCGGCCGACGGGGGTGACGGCATGACGGGGGACGTGGCGGTGCTCGGCGCGGGCATGCACCCCTGGGGCAAGTGGGGACGGAGTTTCGTGGAGTACGGGACCGCGGCGGCGCGGGCGGCGCTCGCCGACGCGGGGATCGACTGGCGGGAGGTGGGGTCGGTGGTGGGCGCCGACACCGTGCGCGGCGGCTATCCCGGCTATGTGGCGGGGGCGACGTTCGCGAAGGCGCTGGGCTGGCAGGGGGCCCGCGTGACCAGCGTGTACGCGGCGTGCGCCTCGGGTGCGCAGGCCATCGCCACGGCGCGGGCGCAGATCCTCGCGGGCCTCGCGGACGTCGTGCTCGTGGTGGGGGCGGACGCCGCGCCCAAGGGGTTCTTCCGGCCGGCCGGCGGCGACCGGCCGGACGATCCGGACTGGCTGCGGTTCCGGGTGCTCGGTGCCACCAATCCGACGTACTTCGGCCTGTACGCCCGCCGCCGGATGGCGTTGCACGGGGACACGCTAGAGGACTTCGCCCGGGTCAAGGTGAAGAACGCGGCCTGCGGGGCGCTCAATGCGAACGCCCGGTACCGCGCGGCCGTGACGGCCGACGAGGTCGCCGCCTCCGCCGTCGTGGCCGATCCGCTGCGGCTCCTGGACATCTGCGCCACGTCGGACGGCGGTGCGGCCCTGGTCCTGTCCAGCATGGCGTTCGCGCGGCGGCACGGAGCCGCCGATCCGGTCCGGATCAGAGCGGTGTCCACGGTGACACCCACGTATCCGAACACGGTGCTGGACCTGCCGGACATCGCCACCGACTCGGCGGCGGGAGCCGGGCCGGACGGCCCCTCGTTCCGGTCGTCCATCGCGCGTGCCGCCTACGAGGAGGCCGGTGTCGGACCCGAGGACCTGTCGCTCGCCGAGGTCTACGACCTGTCCACCGCGCTGGAGTTGCAGTGGTACGAGGATCTGGGGCTGTGTGCCGAAGGGGCGGCGGTGAAGCTGCTGCGCGAGGGGGCGACGGCGCCCGGCGGCCGCATCCCCGTGAACGCCAGCGGCGGCCTCGCGTCGTTCGGGGAGGCGGTACCGGCGCAGGCCATCGCTCAGGTATGCGAGCTGACCTGGCAGTTGCGGGGCACGGCCGGGGCGCGGCAGGTCGCCGGGGCGCGGGTCGGGATCACGGCCAACCAGGGGCTCTTCGGCCACGGATCGTCGGTCGTGGCGGTCCGCTGACCGGCCGGCGCGGGCCTGCGGCGCCGGCCGGGCCCGACGGCGCGCCGGTGCGGCGGGGCGGCGGAGCGCCGAGGTGACGCGGCAGGGGCTTCGCGCACGTCGGGACGCTGCCGTCAACACCCCTTCGGGACACGGCACTTCAGGGGCTTCGCGCACGTCGGGACGGTGCCGTCAACACCCCTTCGGGACACGGCACTTGGTGAACCGCGCACCCCCGGCCAACCGGTGCGGTCGGCGACCTTGACGCTCCTGTACGGCCGGTGAACACTTCCGGGTGTCAGTCGGCCTCGCCGCATGACGGCCCCTCTCCGACGCCCCGGGTCCGCTCGCCGTTCCCGAGGCGCCCCCTGTCCGGTCGTGGCAGGTCGGGGCCGCTCCCCCACGCGCGGTTCCGGCTGTGCGGGCACGCTCGTCACGGACGCCGGGCAGGGTACGGGATCTCCCTCGCCCCGGCGGAAGTCGCCAGAACCAGCCGGGGGGAACGCCCTCTGTGCACAGGACCGGGGCGCGCCGCTCCGGGCGAGGGGCTAGGAGCCGCTATGCACAGCAACGCAGACATCTTCGTCGGTGAGCTCATCGGCACCGCTGTCCTGATCCTGTTCGGCGCGGGCGTCTGCGCCGCCGTCACGCTGAAACACTCCAAGGCGAGGGCCTCGGGCTGGATCGTCATCGCGTTCGGCTGGGGGTTCGGCGTCCTGGCCGGCGCGTACACGGCGGCGCCCCTGTCGGGCGGCCACCTCAACCCCGCCGTGACGCTGGGCATCGCCATCGACACCGGCGACTGGGACCAGGTCTGGGTCTATCTGTGCGGGCAGATGGTCGGCGCGATGCTCGGCGCCGTCCTCGCGTACCTGGTGTATCTCGCGCAGTTCAACGCCAACGCGGGCGTCGCCGGTGACGCGACGGCGGCCGACGGGGACGGTCCGCTGCCGACGCTCGGCATCTTCTCCACGATCCCCGAGATCCGGAACCCGGTCGCCAACCTGCTCACCGAGGTCATCGCGACGATCGCGCTCGTGCTGCCGATCCTGGCGTTCGGGCTCAGCAAGGGGCTGGGCGAGTCGGGCACGACGGCGCTGGTCGTGTCGCTGCTGGTCGTGGGCATCGGCCTGTCGCTCGGCGGGCCGACGGGGTACGCCATCAATCCCGCGCGCGACCTGGGCCCGCGCATCGTGCACCAACTGCTGCCCATCCCCAACAAGGGCACCTCCGACTGGGGTTACGCCTTCGTGCCGGTCGTCGGTCCGCTGATCGGCGGCGCGCTGGCGGGCGTCATCTACAACGCAGCGTTCTGAAGGGGCCGCGGGGCCCGGCCGGCCCGGCGCCGCGCCGTCCCGCCACCCGATCCACGCACGACCGACTTCTCACGAAGGGGTAGCCATGCCCGGGACTTCCGTGAAGTACGTGGCCGCGATCGATCAGGGCACCACGTCGAGCCGTTGCATCATCTTCGACCACGCCGGTGAGATCGTCGCCGTCGACCAGCGTGAGCACCGCCAGATCTTCCCGAAGCCCGGCTGGGTGGAGCACGACGCCACGGAGATCTGGTCCAAGGTCCAGGCCGTCGTGGCCGGCGCGATCGCCAAAGCGGGCCTGCGCGCCGACCAGCTCAGCGCCCTCGGCATCACCAACCAGCGGGAGACCACGGTCCTGTGGGACCGCGCGACCGGCAAACCGGTGCACAACGCCATCGTGTGGCAGGACACGCGGACGTCGGCGCTCTGCGCCGAACTCGGCGGCACCGACGGCCAGGACCGGTTCCGTGAGCAGACGGGTCTGCCGCTCGCGAGCTACTTCTCCGGGCCGAAGGCGGCCTGGCTGCTGGACAACGTGCCGGGGCTCCGGGCGCGGGCCGAGCGCGGCGAGATCGCCTTCGGCACGATCGACTCCTGGCTGATCTGGAACCTGACCGGCGGCACCGACGGCGGTGTGCACGTCACCGATGTGACCAACGCGGGCCGCACCATGCTGATGGACCTGGAGACCCTTCAGTGGGACACCTCGATCCTCTCGGCGATGCGGGTGCCGGAGGCGGTGCTTCCGGAGATCCGTTCGTCGGCCGAGGTGTACGGCACGGCGGTCGGGCAGCTGTCCGGGGTGCCCGTCGCCTCCGCGCTCGGCGATCAGCAGGCGGCCGTGTTCGGGCAGGCGTGCTACGACACGGGGACGGCGAAGAACACGTACGGCACGGGCAGCTTCCTGCTGCTCAACACCGGTAACCGGCCCGTCCCCTCGAAGAACGGGCTGCTCACCACCATGGGGTACAAGATCGGCTCCGAGGCGCCGGTGTACTGCCTCGAAGGGTCCATCGCGATCACCGGGGCGCTCGTCCAGTGGTTCCGGGACCAGCTCGGCATCATCAGGACCGCCGACGAGATCGAGACGCTGGCCGCGAGCGTCGACGACAACGGCGGGGCGTACATCGTGCCCGCCTTCTCCGGCCTGTACGCGCCCTACTGGCGTTCCGACGCGCGCGGGGTGATCGCCGGGCTGACCCGGTACGTCACCAAGGCGCACCTCGCACGGGCCGTCCTGGAGGCGACGAGCTGGCAGACGCGCGAGGTCGTCGACGCGATGTACCAGGACTCGGGGGTGCGGATCACGACGCTCAAGGTCGACGGCGGCATGACCAGGAACAATCTGCTGATGCAGCATCAGGCGGACGTGCTGGACGTGCCGGTGATCCGGCCCAAGGTGTCGGAGACGACGTGCCTGGGCGCCGCGTACGCGGCCGGGCTCGCCACAGGGGTGTGGAACGACCTGGACGAGCTGAAGGCGCACTGGCGGCGCGACGTCGAGTGGACCCCGTCCATGGACGCGCAGGCCCGGGACCGCGAGTACCACAACTGGCACAAGGCGGTGGAGAAGAGCCTCGGCTGGCACGAGGAGGACGTGTAGGCCCGGACACGGAGCATGTGCACGCGCGCGTGGAGGCGAGAGTGTCTCTCCGCGCGCGTGCGCGACGGCCGGCTACAGACGGCAGCAGCCGGGAGCTGACGGGAGCGGACGGATCAGGTGACGGCCGGCTCGCGGCGCCGCGCGGAGACGGCGGCCGCGTGTTCGACCATGTCGATCAGGACGTGCTTGACGGATTCCTTCTCGCGCGCGTCGCACAGCACCACGGGCACCGTGGGGTCGAGGTCGAGGGCCTGGCGCACCGTGTCGGTCGGGTAGCGGGCCGCGCCCTCGAAGCAGTTGACGCCGACGACGAAGGGGATGTCGCGCCGCTCGAAGTAGTCGATGGCGGCGAAGCAGTCCTCCAGGCGGCGGGTGTCGGCGAGGACGACGGCGCCCAGCGCGCCGGTGGCGAGCTCGTCCCACAGGAACCAGAAGCGGTCCTGGCCGGGGGTGCCGAAGAGGTACAGGACCAGGTTCTCGCGGACGGTGATCCGGCCGAAGTCCATGGCCACGGTGGTGGTGTGCTTGCTCTCGACGCCCTGGGTGTCGTCCACCGGGCGGCCGGCCTCGCTGAGCAGTTCCTCCGTGCGCAGCGGCCGGATCTCGCTGACCGCGCCGACGAGGGTGGTCTTGCCCACGCCGAATCCGCCGGCCACCAGGATCTTGAGCGTGACGGGCTCGACGGGGGCCCTGCCGCGCTCGGAACGCCCGAAGATCATGGGTTGTCTCTCCTGACTGGCTGACTGGCCTGACTGGCCTGACTGGCCTGACTGACCTGACTGGTCCGGTCGTGCGGGGGGGGGGCGAGGTGGCGGCGGCCGTCGTGCGTGGGCGGGGCCGCCGTTCAGAGGGCTCTGAGGCCGTCGATCACATCGCGCAGGATGCTTTCGTCGGGGAGGTCCGCCGGGGGCACCGGGCGGGTCACGTGGACCAGCTCGTCGTCGACGAGGTCGCCGATCAGGACGCGGACGACACCGATGGGAAGGTCGAGTTCCGCGGCGAGCTCGGCCACCGACTGCGGGCTGTCGCGGCACAGTTCGACGATGTCGACGTGTTCCGGCGACAGGGTCTGGTCGGCGACCGGGTCGCCGCCGCGCTGCTGCGCGACGACGACCGCGATCAGGTCGAGGCGGTGCTGGCCCGCGCTGGTGGTGCGGCCGCGCGTCATGGCGTACGGACGCACGACGGGTCCGGCGTCGTCGTCGAACCAGTGCTGCGTCTGCTGCGTCCCCTGACCGTCTGCGCTCATGCCAGCCCACTACCCTCCGGCGGGTGGATCCGTGCGCGGCGCCGTCGCGAGATGCGCGCCGACCCGCTTGACCAGCAAGGTCATCTCGTAGGCCACGAGGCCGACGTCGGAGTCCGCGTCGGACAGGACCGCGAGGCAGCTGCCGTCGCCCGCCGCGGTGACGAAGAGGAAGGCGTCGTCGAGTTCGACGACCGTCTGCCGGACCCCTCCCGCGTCGAAGTGCCGGCCCACGCCCTTGGCGAGGCTGTGGAAACCGGAGGCGACGGCGGCGAGGTGCTCGCTGTCCTCGCGGGTGAGGTCCTGGGAGACCCCGGTGGGCAGTCCGTCCCCGGACAGTACGAGCGCCTTGCGGATGCTGGCGACGCGTTCCACCAGGTCGTCCAGGAGCCAGTTCAGCTCACCCGAACCCCCCGGGCCGGTGTGCGCGCCTGCGTTCGGTGCGGTCATCGACCGTCCCCCTCAGATGTCGTTCCCTGTGCTGTGCCGTCGGCGTTCTCGGCGCGCGGGGCGGGCCCGTCGCCGGCGGCGTCGTGGTCGGTCGTGGTGGTCTCGTCGTCCGCGGCGTTCTCCTCGCGGCCGCGTCGCCAGCCGCTCTGGAGCGAGGCCATGCGGCTGCGCACCTCGTCGGCGTCCCGCTCGGCGGGGTCCGTGGTGGCCGTCCCCGCCGGCTCCGCGGCGCGGTCGGCGCGCAGGTCGGGGCCGTCCTTCAGCTGCGGTGCCAGGTTCGCCTGCCGGACGCGGCGGGGCAGGCCGCCGCCGGGTCCCGCCGGGGCGCCGGGCCGCCCGGCGTCGGCGGGCGGGGCGGGCGGTGCCGGGGCGGCGGCGGGCTCGGTGGCGCGGGCGCGGCGCGTGGGCAGGTCGGCGGGCGGCGCGGGCGGGAGGGCGTCGCGCGGGCGCTCCGCGGCGTTGCGGTCGTGCCGCTCGCCGGCTGCGGCGCCCGTGCGGTCGCTCTCCCCCGGCCGGGTGTGCGTGACGGGCCTGCCGTGCGAGCTGACCAGCTTGGGGGTGCGCCGGCGGGGCAGCGGGACGAGGCCGCCGGCCGGCACGCCGCTCGGGGCGCCGTCGTGGTCGTCGGTGCTGCGGCGGCGGGGTCCGAAGACGCCGCCCCGGTCGGTCTCGGCGGCCTGCTGGTGCTGCTCGCCCGCGCTGCCCGCCACGGGGCGGCGCGGGCGGAAGAGGGCGCCGCGCTCGCTGTCGTCGTCGCCGAGGGCACCGGGGAACGCGGTCATGTCGGAGGTGGCCAGCGGCGCTTCCAGCTCCACCGGGCCGTCGAGCAGCGAGGCGGGCAGGCCCGGCAGCCCCTCGGACGCGGTCAGGGTCCGGCCGCGCTGGGCGGCGGGTGCGCGGCGCACGGCCTCGGGCCGGTCCAGGCGGAACCCGGCGCCCTCGGTGTCCGTCGCGTCCGTGAGGAGGGAGTCCGGGATGAAGACGACCGCGGTGGTGCCGCCGTAGGGGGACGGCTGGAGCGACACGCGGACGTTCTGCCGCTGGGCGAGCCGGCTGACCACGAACAGGCCGAGCCGGTCGGTGTCGGACAGTTCGAACTCGGGGGTCTCGGCGAGCCGGAGGTTGGCGTCGAGCAGTGCGTCGGGGGCCATGCCGAGGCCGCGGTCGTGGATCTCCAGGGTGAAGCCGTTGGCGACGCTCTCGCCGAGGACCTGCACGGCGGTGTGCGGGGGCGAGAACACCGTGGCGTTCTCCAGGAGTTCGGCCACCAGGTGGGTGAGGTCGGCGACGGCGGGTCCGGTCACCGCGATCCGCGGCAGGCGGCGCACCTCGATCCGCTCGTAGTCCTCCACCTCGGCGACGGCGGCGCGCACGATGTCCATCAGCTGGACGGGCTTGCGCCACTGCCGGGACGGGGCGGCGCCGGAGAGGATCACCAGGCCCTCCGCGTGGCGGCGCATGCGGGTGGTCAGGTGGTCGAGGCGGAACAGGTCGGCGAGTTCGTCGGTGTCCTCGGTCCTGCGCTCCATGGCGTCGAGCAGGGTCAGCTGCTTGTGCAGCAGGACCTGGCTGCGGCGGGCGAGGTTGACGAAGACCTCGGAGACGCCGCGGCGCAGCTCGGCCTGTTTCACGGCCGCTTCGACGGCGGAGCGTTGCAGGGTGTTGAGTGCCTGGCCGACCTGGCCGATCTCGTCCTTGTCGTAGGACAGGCGCGGCGCCTCGGTCTCCACGTCGACCGTCTCGCCCGCCGCGAGGCGGCGCATCACGCTCGGCAGCCGCACACCGGACGCCTCGTGCGCCGCGAGACGCAGCCGGCGCAGGTCGCGGACGAGACCGCGGCCGATACGCAGGGACAGGAAGAGGGAGAACAGGAGTGCGAGCAGGCCCAGGACGCCGGCGATGCCGGCCCGCACGAAGACCTGGACGGCGACGGGCCTGGCCCGGTCCTCGTAGTGCTCGGCGGTCTGGGTGTTGCGCATCCGCAGGGCGTGCAGCACCTGGCCGGACGCCGTGTCCCAGCTCTCGGCGGTGACGCCCTTCGGGGTGCCAGGGCTGCCGTTCACGACAGCTTTCTCGGCGTTGCGCAGGGAGGCGGTGTCGGCGCTGCGCCAGTACCGCTGGTAGCGGGAGCGTTCGTCGCCGGAGAGCAGGGCGAGGTTGGTCTCGTAGAGGAGGGTGCGCTGGGCGATGAGGTCGGAGACCTGGCGCAGTTCGGCGTGGGTGAGCCGCCCGGCGACGAGTCCGGAGCCGACCAGCGCGTCCTCCCGCGACAGCAGTTCGCGGGCCTGGACCACACCGACGACGGCGCGTCCCTCGCGCTCCACCTGGGCGTCGTCGAAGGAGACGACGCCCAGCAGGAAGTCGTGCGTGGGTTCAATGAGGCGGTTGTAGAAGGTGAGTGCCTGGCCGCGGGTGACGGTTCCCTCGTCCACGTTGCGGCGCAGCGACTCGATGCCGTCGAAGCCTTCGACCGCGGTGTCCAGGACGGCGCGCGTGTCGTCGTCCATCTCGCCGCGGAGGTCGGTGTCGCGGGCCTTCTGCTTGATCTCGCCCATGGCCTCGTCGGAGGCGCTGCGCCTGGTCCGCAGGAGGGACTGGGCGTCGGACGCGCGGGGGTCCGCGAGGTAGACGAGCGTCTGGCGGCGCTCCTCCTGGAGGACGCGGCCGGTCTCGGCCAGCGGATAGCCGATGCTGTCGACGACCTTGCCCGCGGCGAACAGTTCCACGGCGGCGCGTCCCGTGATCACCGAGGCGAAGGCCCAGATCGCGGTCAGGGACAGCAGCGGCACCAGCAGCAGCGCCACGATCTTCCGGCGGATGGACTTCCCGCGAAAGCGCATGGCCTCCCCCAGATCGACCCCCAGCGGTCAGGGGCACACATGTGCGTCAACAAGCGGCGCGAGCCTACTACTGAGACAGGAACAACTCGAAGGGCTGTCCGGATGCTGTCCGACGCGTCGTCGGTGCGGACGTCCGCAGTTGTCCGGTCATGGTGGGAGATTGCGGTCCGGAATCCCCTCGAACTCCTGTGTTCCTTATCGGCCGGTCTTCGCGGGGAGTTGGCCGGAATGCTGTGCCTGGCGCCCGAACTCGACCGGCCCGTGGGGGCGGTGGCGAGATACGGAGATCTTCGCGGTCCGGAGCGGGAATCTTCGGGCCGCGCCGATCGTCGTACATCACAGGGCGGGACGGGGGCATGCGCAGAGAGCCGGAGACGCGGCACGGTCGGCGTAAAGGTGATCAAACCGGGCAGTCAATGTGCAGGCCGATGCGGGGGCATCAGAACCGGGCCCGGGAGCGGCGGGGAGTGATGCAGTGATGAGTACGGCGGAGCAGCGCGAACTGTGGGTCGAGGAGCCGGCGAAGCGTCGCCGGATGCCCGATCCCGTGCGGACCGCGGCGGTGCGGGCGGCGCTCATAGCGTCGCTCACCCTGATCCAGGCCATGGTCGCCACCCTGTGCACGCTGGCGGACTCCTGGCTCGCCTTCCCCATGGTGCTCAGCAGTGTCGCCAGCACCGTGGTGGCGACCTGGGGCGTCCTGGACGTCTGGGTGACCCGCCAGGTGTGGAACCAGCGCAACGGGGTGGTGTCGGTCCCGGCCAGCACGGCGCGGCGCCTGCGCAAGGAGCGCCGCCAGGCCCGCCGCGCGGCCCGCTCGGGCGGGCGGCACACGAAGAACATACGGGCGCGGGGCGGAGCCGGGCAGTTGACGCACGGGTGAGCCGCCCGGCCCGGCCCGTCGTCAGCTCGGCTGCGGCTGGGGCTCCGGCCGCTTGTACATCCGGGTGGCCGTGATCTCGCCGTGCACCGTCTCCCCCTCGGGGTCCTGCTGCGGCAGGCCCGGGCGCAGGTGCTCCTCCACGCTGATGTACTTCAGGCCCGCCCGGAGGTCGGCGTCGTTGCGCAGCCTGATGACGAGGGGGAACTCGGCGAGCGCCGTCGTGTCGAACAGGCCGGTGGTGTAGAGGAGTTGGACGCCGAGCGCGTCGGAGACGGCCCGCTGCAACTCCAGGAGGTACGTGGCGTTGGCGCGGCCGATGGGGTTGTCGAGGAACAGCGTGCCCGCGTGGCGGTGCTTGTCGCGGCCCCGGTCGTTCGAGCGCAGCGCGGCCATCGTGCAGTACAGGGCGATGGCGGCGGTGAGCAGCTGACCGCCGGAGAACACGTCGCCCATCTGTCCGACGGGGACCCGCTCGGCGCGCAGCACGGCGTCCGGCTTGAGAATCTCGACGGCCACCCCCTTGGGCTGGAGCGCGGCGCCGACGCCGCGCAGCAGCAGGGACATGCCGTCGCGGCGCAGGTCGGAGTTCTTCTTGACGGCGGCGCGGGTCGCCTCGTCGATGACCTCGCCGAGCCGCTCGGTGAGCGTGGCCTGGTCGGGCTCCTCGAAGCGGATCCGCAGGAACTCCTGGCCGGACCATTCGCCGAGGCCCTCCGGCAGCCGGGAGAGCCGCTGGGCCGAGCGCAGGGTGGCGAGCGACGACTCGACCAGTCCGCGCAGCCGGTCGACGATCGAGTCCCGGTTGCGCTCCAGTTGCGTCAGCTCGTCGGTGAGGACCCGCAGCCGGGGGGCGAACGCGTCGGCCCACTTCTGCGCGTGCTCGGGCAGCGCGGCGGCCGGCAGCTCCCGGATCTGCTGGCGGGCGGGGGTGCGCACGGCCTCGTACCGCGTCGCGTTCGCATGCCGTACGAGGATGTCGCTCGCCTCGCGGACGGCGGCCTCGGCGGCGGACAGGTCGCCGGCGCAGCCGCGCAGGGAGCGGCGGGTCTCGCCGGCGGCGGTGCGGGCCTCCTCCAGGCTGCCCGGGTACGGCTCGGGCTCCTCCTGCTCGTCGGTGTCGGCGGTGTGGTCGCGGAGCAGGTCGCGCAGGAGCGCGGCCGTCTCGTCGAAGCCGCCGGCCCCGTCCTCGGCGGCGCGGTGCGCGTCCAGCAGTTCGCCGTGGGCGGCGCGGGCGGTGGCCAGGGCGTCGGTGCGGACGGCGAGTTCGGTGGTGGCCGTGCGCAGCAGGGACTGGGCCTGCTCGATGTCGGCCGGGACCTGTGCGTCGGGCAGTTCGGTGTGGACGGCGCCGTCCTCGGGCGCGTGCCGCTCCGCCTCGCCGCGCAGCCGCCCCAGCTGCTCGCTGGCGGTGGAGGCGCGGGTCTCCAGGAGCTGGACGTGCTCGTCGGCGCGGGCCGCGGCAGCCTGCCGGGACGGGCCGTCGGAGCCCTCCGGTGATTCGAGGAGGGTGGCGGCGCGGGTGCGGACCTTGTTGCTGAGCCGGTTCAGGTCCGCGAGCGCGGCGCTCTCGTCGCTCTCGGCCCGGGCCTGCTCGGCCCGCAGGTCGGCGCCGACGCCGACCTTCTCGTACACCTGGGACGCGGCCCGGTAGGCCTCGCGCAGGGCGGGCAGGGACGCCCTGGGCGCCTCTCCCTCGGGTACGTCGTCGGGGGCGCCGGCGATCTCGGCGCGCTCGGCGCGCAGTGTGCGGGCGGTGCGGTGGGCGTCGTCGGCGGAGCGCTGGGCGGCCCGCCGGTCCTCGTCCGCGGCGCGCGCCCCCTCCAGGCAGGTCTGGGCGCGGGCCTCGAACTCGACCGCCTCGTCGGCCAGTTCGCGGACCTTGGCCTGCCAGGCGGCGCGCTCGCGCAGCCGGTAGGCGAGTCCGGCGAGCGCGTCGGCGGCGCGCCGGGACCTCTGGGCGGCCTCCTGCCGCTCGTCGCGGACCCGGGTGGCCTCGGCGGCGGCCTCGTCGGCCTCGGCGCGCGCGGTGCGGGCCTCGGCGAGTTCGGCCTCGGCCTCCTCGGCGAACGTGCGGGCCTGCCGTGCGGCGCCCGCCAGTTCGGCGAGGCGGCCCGCCGGGCAGCCGGCGCGCCAGGAGCCGAGCCGGGAGGCCAGCTCGCGGTCCTTGGCGAGGCGTCCGGCGAGGGTGCGGATGTCCTCGTCGCGGCGGGCGGCCCGCTCGCGCAGCGCCTGCCGTTCCTCGTCGGCGGCGTGCTCGTCGTGCATGGCCGGGTTCGGCGGGACCAGGAAGACGCTGCCGGCGGTCTCGTCGGTGGCGTTCGCCGCCGGGGTCGGGGCGAGGAGGGCGGCGGCGGTGCCGACGGCGACGGCGGACCGGGGCAGGAGTGCGGCGCCGGCGAGCGCCTCCCTGGCCCGCAGGTGGGAGGCGGGGTCGGTGATGATGACGCCGTCGACCAGCTCGGGCCGGGCGGCGAGCACGCGCGCGTGGTCGGCGGGGTCGACGGACTGGGCGAGGTAGCGCCAGCCGGGCAGTGCCGGGATGCCGTGCTCGCCGAGGAACTCGACGGTGGCGAGCACGTCCGGGCCGGGCGGCAGCAGACCGCCGTCGCCGAGGGCGCCCAGGATGCGGGAGTCGTCGGCGGCGGCGGTGCGCAGGTCGAACAGCTGCCGCTCGGCGGAGGCCACGGAGTCGTCGAGGAGGGTCTTGAGGTCGTCGGCGGCGCGGTCGAGGTCGTCGGCGGTCAGGGGGGCGTCGGCGGCGGCGCGGGTGCGGCCCGCCGCGGACGCGGGGCCGTCGCCCGGCCCCGACGGCCCGTTCACCCCGAGCAGTTCGGCCAGCCGCTCCTCGGCGGCGAGGGCGGCGGCGGCCCGGTCCTCGGCCTGGTGGGCGCTCTCCGCCGCGCTCGCGGCGTCGGCGGCGCGGGCCGCGGTCAGCTCGGCGCGGGCCTCGACGGAGGCGGTCTCGCGGGCCTGCTCGGCGGCGCGGCGGGCGGCTTCCCGCGCGGTGTCCCAGGCGGCGACGGCCGTCTTCTCGGCGTCGGCGGCGGCGAGGGCGGCGCGGGCCGGGTCGGCGTCGGGCGCGCTGTCGTCGAGCCAGCCGGCCCGGACGGCCTCGGCGGTCTCCTGCTCGACCTCGCTGAGCCGCTGGCGCAGGTGGCCCAGCTCGCTGCGGGCGCGCTGGGCGTCGGTGGCGGCGGCGGTCGCGTCGCGGTGCGCGGTCTCGCCCGCCTCCTGGAGGACGGCGGAGCGCTCCTCCTCCTCGTTCGCGTGGGTCTCGGCGCGCTCGGCGGCGCCGTGCAGGGCCCGGACCAGGTCGTGGGCGGCCTTGGCGCGGGCGGCGAGCGCGGGGGCCGCGTCCCGCTCGGCCTCGCGGATGGCGACGGCCACGCGCGCGGAGCGGTCGGCGGCGGCGCGGTGGCGCAGGACGGCCTCGGCGGCCTGCCAGGCGGAGTGCAGCGTGCGGGCGTCGGCCAGCTCGCGCTTCTGGGCCGCGGCGGCCTTCTCGGCTCCCGCGAGGGCCAGCGAGGCGTGCCGGTAGGCGAGTTCGGCGGCGATCAGGGAGCCGCGTTCGCGCGCGGACTCGGCCTCGGTGACGGTGTGCGCGGCGGCGGTGACCCGCTGGGCGAGGTCTCCGGCGCGGCCGCGCTCGACGGCGGCGCGGGCGGAGAGGCGGCGGGCGAGGGTACGGGTGCGGCGCTCGGCCCCGGCGTGGATGTCCCGCGCGCGGGAGCGGGTGCCCGCGGCCTCCACGATCCGGGTCAGCAGGTCCACGGAGCCGGCGGTGAAGTCCCGCTCGGCCATCAGCTCGGAGCGCCGGCCCAGCTTGTTGCCGAAGCCGCTGACCAGGTCGGCGAGGCCGTCGGTGTCCCGGGTGTCGGTGACGGCGCGCAGCAGCAGGTCGGTGAAGTCGGAGTCCTTCTTGACGGCGAAGAGGCCGGCGGCCTCGCCCTCGTCGGCGTTCATCTCGCGCTGGTAGCGGAAGAGTTCGGGGTCGAGGCCCAGGTCGCCCAGGTGCTCGTTCCACCGGTCGTGGCCCTCCTCCCAGTGCACTTCGAGGTGCGGGTAGGCCTTGCCCGCCTCGACGAGCGCGTCGCGGAAGCCCTTCATGGTGCGGCGGCGGCCCCGGGCGTGGGAGGCACCCTCGACGAGGGGCCGGACCGCGTTGGACTCCGCCACGGGGAGGGCGTCCAGGCTCATGCCGGGGCCGGGCCGGAAGGAGTACCAGGCCTCGGCGAACTTCCGCGGGTCGTTGGAGACCTGACGGCCGCGCCACTCGCTGACCTTGCCGACGACGACGCATTCGCCGGTGAGGGTGTGCTGCCACTCCAGGGCGACGTGTCCGCAGTCGTCGGCGAGGAGGAACTTGCGCAGCACGCCGGAGCTGGCGCCGCCGAGGGTGTTGCGGTGGCCGGGCAGCATCACCGAGAAGATCAGCTTGAGCAGGACCGACTTGCCGCCGCCGTTCTCCAGGAAGAGCACTCCGGCCGGCGCGGGGCGGCGCGGCGGGCCGACGGGCTCGTCCTCGAAGAACTCCGCCTGGGTGGGCGCGGGGTCGGGCACGGGCGCGCCGACGCCCCGCAGGTCGAGCACGGTGTCGGCGTAGCGCGCGCCGGCAGGCCCGATGGAGTAGAGGCGAACCCGGGACAGCTCGTACATGGCGGACTCTCGTGGTAGGTAAGGAAGTTCAGGACGTTCGTGCTCAGGAGTGGAAGGGCAGTCCCGCGTCGGCGACCAGGTCCCCCGCGTCCTCGTCCATCGGCGGCGCCAGGCTCGCGGATCCGTCGGTGACGGCCACGACGCCCAGGTCGAGCAGTTCGGCCATGGCGGCGGTGCCCGCCATGTCGCGGACCTGGAGCTGGTAGCGGGCCGTGGTGCGGTAGGTGCCGCCCCCGTCGTCGCCGGTCCGTTGCAGGAAGCCGGAGTCGGTGAGGAAGGCGACGGCCTTGGCGACGATGCCGGTGGTCGAGTGGGCCAGGCGGCGGGTGTCCTTGGTGGCGCCGGTGGAGCTGCGCCGGGCCCAGATCCGCCAGGCGGCCTCCAGGCCGGGGGCTTCGGTCGCCGGGTCGGTGTTCTCGCCCTGCTCCTCGGCGCGCTCCTCCAGCTTGTGGCAGGCCTGCCGGACGAACGCGTCCACGCCGTTGACGCTGACGCGTCCGATGTAGCCGTCGTCGGCGAGGTCCTCGGGGCGGGGGAAGGCGAGCGCGGCGAGCGCGAGGTGGGCGAGGCCGTGCAGGAAGCGGTCGGTGGAGTCGACGGCGGTGCGGCGCGCGTAGTCGCCCATCCGCACCGCGAAGACGGAGTCCTCGGCGGCGGTCACCGCCATGCCCGCGCGCGCGGACACCTCCAGGACGACGAGACCGAGCCCGGAGGCGACGGCGTCGGCGAGCCGGGCGAACGCGGGGTCCTCCCGGTAGCGGCGCAGCAGCTCCTGGTACTCCTGGTCGCGGGAGGGCTGGAGCTTGGGCTGGAGTCCGAAGGCGACGAGCCGCGCGGCGTCGGCGGCGTCGGCCGGGGTGACCGGCGCCGCGCCCCTGGCCGGGCCCGGCGCCTCGGGCTCGCCCCGCTCGGCGTGCTCTTCGGGGTGCTCGGTCACGGGCGGTGCTCCTTGATCGTTCCTACGTGCGTCGGGCGCGGTCCGCGCATCACGCGGCCTCCGTCCGGTCCGCGGCCATGCCCGCCGCGTCGAGCAGGGCGGTGCCCACGATGAGGTCGGCGCCGCCGAACTCGTCGTCGTCGAGCTCGGTGCCGTCGTCCACGGCGAAGAGCAGCTTCTCCTCGCCCTGCCGGTAGGCGGTGCCGACGGCCGGGCTCGCCGCGTGCACGGCCAGCAGGGCGACCAGGTAGGGCAGTTCGGGGTCGCGGGCGCGGGCCTCGGCGAGCAGTCCGGACAGGCGGCGCGGGGCGTCCGGCGGCAGGTCGAGGAGCTGCTTGGCGCTCGTGAGCTGCGCGTCGCTGAAGCGGCTGTCGTCGGGGGTCTCGATGAGGTCCGGCTCGGGCATCTCGGCGCCGAGGTGCTCCCGCTCCACGGGCGGGGTCAGCAGTATGTCGACGAGGTCCCCGACGCGTACCGAGACGGGGGTGCGCAGCCCTGTGCCGCGGGCGAAGAAGGCGTCCGTCACCCGGCGGGCCTCCTGGACCGGCAGGGGCAGCAGGGGGGCGACGAGCTGCCCGTACAGGTCGAGGCCCGCGCGCGCGGAGGGCGTGGCGAAGGCCTGCCGGTCCTGCTCGGCGCGGAACAGCGGGCCGGCCTCCAGGAGCCGGGACTGGAGCTGGGTGTGGCGGCGGATGCAGTCCTTGACGATGTCGACGAGTTCGGCCGCGCGGCGCTTCTGCTCGGGGTCCTCGGACTCGTCGCGCGCCTTGCGGATGTTCGTCAGGATCGCGTTCTCGTGGCGGTAGCGGTCCGCGACGTGGTCCAGGGCCTCGGCGATCATGTCGGGGACGGCCCGCAGCCAGTCGACGGCGCGGACGTTGCGGCGGGTGGCGTCGAGCGCCTTGCGCAGGGTCTCCGAGTACTGCACGGTCCGGTAGCGGGCCTGCTCGGCGGCGAGCTGGGCGTCGGCCAGGCGGCCCCGGCTGATCAGGACCTCGAGCTTCACCTCGGCGGCGATCTGGGCGCTGGTGACATCGGTGTCGAGGGCTCCGACGAGGACGTTCACCGCCTCGTCGGTCGTGCGGAGGTAGACGCTGCCCCCGTGGCCGGGGACCTCCTCGATCAGCTTGAAGTCGTAGTCCCGCCGGACGTAGGAGCCGTCCGTCGCGAACGTCCCGTAGACGGCGCGGAAGCCGCGGTCCACGCTGCCCACGTTGATCAGGTTCTCCAGGACCCAGCGCGCCACCCGCTCGTGCTCGGCGGTCGGCCGCGCGGGGGCCTGGGCGGCGATGCGGGGGATCAGGCGAGCCACTATCTGCTCGTGGTCGGCGCCGGTGTCGAAGTCCATGTTCAGGGTGACGAGGTCGATCGCGCAGAGGGCGACCTCGGCCATGCCGTACGTCGAGTACGCGCCCGCCAGGTTCGCCTTGCGCACGTCCAGGTCGTGCAGGGGCGCGGTGCAGGCGAGCGCGCGCAGACGCCGCGCGAGCCCTTCGTCGGCGGCCGGGCCCGGTGCGGGGCGCGGCCCCGCGCTGAGCTGGGGCGGAACGGATTCCGTGGGGGCAGGCGAAGTCACGGAGCACAGACTAGGCGCTGGGTCCGACAACGGTCGAAACGACGCAGATGCCCCGGCCCGCGCGGGGCGTCACGCCTCGTGCGCCACGCGCTGCCCGTACGCCTCGACGAGTCCGTCGCGGGAGTCGTCGAGGTAGTGGGCGAGCAGGGTCTCGGCCTCGTCGCGGCGCCCGTCGGCGAGGGCCCGGACGAGCTGCGCGTTGCGGGCGAGGTAGGGCTCGTGGAGGCGGCGCGGGTCGTCCACGACGTGGAAGGCGAGGCGGAGTTCGGCGAGCACGCTGCGCATCAGTTCGTCGGTGCGCTCGCTGCCGGCGAGGGCGACGAGTTCGCTGTGGAAGTGGATGTTGGCGGTGGAGACGCCTTTCCAGTCCCGCGCCCCGGCGGCCCGCCGGCCGTCCTCGACGGCGGCGGCCACCCGGTCCAGGGCGTAGGGCGGTTCGCCGAGGGAGCGCACGACGGAGCACTCGATCATGCGCCGGGTGCGGTAGATGTCCCGGACGTCGTCGACGCTCAGGACGCGGACGAAGACGCCCTTGTTCAGGCGGTGTTCCAGCAGGCGCTCGTGCGTGAGCAGCCGGAACGACTCGCGCAGGGTGTTGCGGGAGACGCCGAGCGCGCTGCCGATGCTGTCCTCCGACAGGCGGGTCCCGGGCGGGAAGAAGCCTTCCGCGATCCGGGTCCTGAGGATGTCGGCGACGCGCTCCGCGGTGCTGGTGCGTCCCAGCAGCGCGCGGTCGTCGGCGAGTGCGTTCAGTTCTTCCGTGGCCACGGCCGAATTCAAGCGCAGATACAAGAACGAGACAACGTGGGTATTGAGGGATTGTTCAACGATCCTCTACCTTGGCGTTCAGGCACCGCTCCGCCGCACGCACCGCCACGCACGCTCCTCTCCCCGTGAGTTCCCGAGTTCTCCTGCGAGGTGCTTCATGAGCACGACTCCCCCGGCACCGGGCCCCACCGTCCCCGCGCCGCCCGCGCCCTGCGCTCCGCTCCCCCGCTCCGACGGCGCCCTCGGCTGGCTGCGGGTGCTCGGGCCGCGGGGCCGGCGCGCGTTCGCGGGCGCGTTCGGCGGCTACGCCCTCGACTCCTACGACTACTTCACGCTGCCGCTCAGCATGGTCGCGCTGGCCGCCTCCTTCGGCCTGAGCAGCGGCCAGACCGGTCTGATCACCACCGTCACGCTGGTCGTCTCGGCCGTCGGCGGCGCCGTCGCGGGCGTGATCGCCGACCGGTTCGGCCGGGTCCGGGCCCTGCTGCTCACGGTGGCCACGTACGCCATGTTCACCGTGGCGTGCGGATTCGCCCCCGACTACGGGACGTTGCTCGTCTTCCGCGCCCTCCAGGGGCTCGGTTTCGGCGGTGAGTGGGCGGTCGGCGCGATCCTGGTCGCCGAGTACGCCTCGACCCGGGACCGGGGCCGCACGCTCGGCGCCGTGCAGAGCGCCTGGGCGGTGGGCTGGGGCCTGGCCGTGGTCGTCTACACCCTGGTGTTCCGGTTCCTCGACGACGGTCTGGCCTGGCGCGTCATGTTCTGGACCGGCGCGCTGCCCGCGCTGCTGGTGCTGTGGGTGCGCCGCCGGGTGCAGGACGCGCCCCGGACGGCCGAGCGGCTGGACGCCGATGGGCGCACGGGGTCGTTCACCGAGATCTTCCGGCCCGGCCTGCTGCGCACGACGCTCTTCGCGGTCCTGCTGTCGACCGGCGTCCAGGGCGGCTACTACACGCTCGCCACCTGGGTGCCCACGTACCTGAAGTCGGAGCGCGGCCTGACGGTGGTCAACACGGGCGGCTACCTGACGCTCCTCATCTCCGGCGCGTTCCTCGGGTACCTGACGGGCGGTTACCTCACCGACCGGCTCGGCCGGAAGCGGAACATCGTCCTGTTCGCGGTGCTGTCCGCGGTGAGCATCCTGGTGTACACGCACGTCCCGGACGGCGCCAACACCCTTCTCCTGGTGCTCGGTTTCCCGCTCGGCTTCTGCATGTCGGCCATCTTCAGCGGCTTCGGCTCGTATCTGAGCGAGCTGTACCCGACGGCCGTGCGCGGCACGGGACAGGGCTTCACGTACAACACCGGCCGGGCGGTCGGCGCGGTCTTCCCCACCCTGGTCGGCTTCCTCGCGGACAGCTGGGGCGTGGGCGGCGCGCTCGTCTTCGGCGCCCTCGGGTACGCGCTGGCCGTCGTGGCCCTGCTGGGGCTGCCCGAGACCCGTGGCGAGGAACTGCGGTGAGCGTCGCCGACGGCCGCACCAGGGGCCCCGCCGACAAGCACCGCGCCGCCGCCTGGACGCCGGGGTTCCGCTGCGCCACGTCGAACAGGGCAGGAACGTGCCGGTGTACGTCACCACGCGCGCGTGCCGGGGCGCGGGTCGGCTGCGCGGCCCGCTGGTCGAGTCGATGCGGCCGGTCCCGCCGCGGGCCCTGGAGGCGGCGGTCCGGGAGAGCTCCCTGATGCCGGCGGTGCACGGCGGGCCTGTGCACATCGGCGACCGGGGGGCCCTCGGCATCCGCGACCTCGACGCGCCCGGACTTCGGCGACCCGGTGGAGCGGTCCCCCGGCGACATCCCGGTCTTCTGGGCGTGCGGGGTGACGCCGCAGGCGGCGGCGAGGGCGTCCCGGCCGCCGTTCGCGCTCACCCACGCGCCCGGGCACATGTACCTCGCCGACACCCGGGACGAGCAGTACCGGATCGTGCCGCCGTACCGACCCCGCCCCGCGCGAGCGCCACGTTCCGCCGCGTTTGCCCTCAAGCGCTTGAGGTGTGTTCTGCTGCCGGACATGGCGCACTACACGATTCAGGACGTATCGCGGCGCAGTGGGCTGAGCGAACCCACGCTGCGCTACTACGAGGAGGTGGGGCTGGTCGGGCCGGTCGGCCGGGACGAGCGCAGCGGACACCGCCGCTACGCCGAGGACGACCTCGATCTCCTCCAGGCGCTGGCCTGCCTGCGCGCGGTCGGTATGAGCATCGAGGACATGCGCACCTACCAGGGCAACCGGGCGCGCGGCCGGGCGGCGGCGGCCGAGCAGCGTGATCTGCTGCTGCGCCACGCGGCGCGCGTCGAGGAGGAGATCACCGCCCAGCGGGCCCGGCTCGGCTACCTGCGCGAGAAGGCCGCCCTGTGGGACGCGCGCGAGCGCGGCGACGCAGAGGCGGAGGCCGCGGCGACCCGGCGGTCCCTCGACGCGGCCCGGCGTCTGGAGGTGCTGCGATGAGCCCCGTCCTGGTGACCGGCGGGTCCGGCTATCTGGGGACGCAGGTGATCGCCGCCCTGCTGCGGGAGGGCCGCGAGGTGCGGGCCACGGTGCGCTCGACGGCCCGCGAGGCCGAGGTGCGCGCGGCGGTGCGGCGCGGCGGCGCCGACGACTCCGGGCTGCGGGTCGTCGCGGCGGACCTGATGAGCGACGACGGCTGGGCCGCCGCGGTGGCCGGCTGCGCGGAGGTGCACCATGTGGCCTCCCCGATCCCGGCGGTCCAGCCCGCGGATCCCGACGAGCTGATCGTCCCGGCCCGCGAGGGCACCCTGCGGGTGCTGCGCGCGGCACGCGCAGCGGGCGTCCGGCGCACGGTGCTGACCTCGTCGTTCGCGGCGGTCGGCTACACGCCCAAGCCCGGCGCCGAGTTCACCGAGGCCGACTGGACCGACCCCGACACGCCGGGGCTCGCGCCCTATCCGCGGTCGAAGGCGATCGCGGAGCGGGCCGCATGGGACCTGATGGAACGCGCGGGCGGCGGCACCGAACTCGTCGTGGTCAACCCGACCGGGATCTTCGGGCCCACGCTGACAGCCGCTCTCGGCTCCTCCATGCAGTTGGTGAAGGCGATGCTCGACGGCGCGATGCCGGTGGCCCCGCGCGCCCGCTTCGGCGTCGTGGACGTCCGCGACGTGGCGGACCTGCACCTGCGGGCGATGGCCGCGCCCGGGGCCGCCGGGCGGCGGTTCCTGGCCGTCGCGGACGGCCCGACGCTCAGCTTCGTCGAGCTGGCGGCCCTCCTGCGCGAGCACCTCGGGCCGCTCGCCGCGCGCGTGCCCGTCGAGGAGGCGCCGGGCGCCGCGCCGCCCCGCCCGGTCATCCACAACGACCGGGCGCGCACGGAGCTCGGCTGGCGCCCGCGCGACGTGGCGACGACGCTCGTGGACTCGGCCGCGTCACTGCGCGACCTCGGGCTGCTCGCGGACTGACCGCAGAGGGGCGGGGCGCCCGCCCGCGGCGTGGCCCGGGGTCGCGGCCAGGGCCGCCGCCACCCCGGCCGAGGCACGCAGGTCGAGGTGGGCGCCGGTCCCGCGCAGTCCGTGCCGCACCTCGTCCGCGGCGAGGGCGAGCAGCTGGGGCAGCAGGTCGGTGCAGCGCCGGGCGACCCAGCCGGTGCCCGCGGTGGCCAGCCACCGCCAGGCGGCGGCGCGGGTCGGCGCGGGCCCGTCCGGCTCGGTGCCGGGGGCCGGGCCGTGGGCCGTCCCCGACGCGGCCAGCAGGGCGTGGAAGCCGGCGGCGAGCAGCCGGTGCCCGCGCTCCGCGGGATGCAGCCGGTCCGCGCTCCACAGCGTGCGGTCGGCCACCCGATCTCCTTGCGAGGCGTGCAGGTGGACCGCTCCGTGGCGTTCGGACAGGGCGTGGACCACGGAGTTCACGGCGCGCTGGCGGCGGGCGAGCGGGCGGGCCAGGGCCCCGGGCAGGCCGAGCAGCGCGCCGGGGTCGGGCAGGCAGGCGGTGAGCAGGACCGTGCCCCGGGAGCCGAGCGCGCCGTAGACGGTGTCGAGGCGGGCGGCCACCGCGTGGAGGTCGAAGGTGTGGCGCAGGGTGTCGTTGACGCCGACGACGACGGAGGCGACGTCGGGGGCGAAGGCCAGCGCGGCGGGCAGCTGCCGCTCCAGGACGTCGCCGGTGCGGGCCCCGCTCACCGCGAGGTTGTGGAACTCCACGGGGACGTGGGCGGGCGCGAGCCCGGCCGCGAGCAGCGCGGCCCAGCCCCGCCACCGCCCGTCGCCGGCCGGGTCGCCGACGCCTTCGGTGAGGGAGTCGCCGAGCGCGGCGAACCGCAGCGGGCTCATCGCGCGGCCCGGTGCGCCGGAAGCCGGCCGGGCGCCCGGACCGGCGGCGTGTCGTGGGGCGCGTCGTGGGCCGGGGGCCGGGACGCGTCATGCGCCACGATCCGGGACGCGTCGTGGGCCGCGATCCGGGACGCGTCATGCGCCACGACCCGGGACGCGTCGTGCGCCGCCAGGAAGGCGTCCACCGCCGCGCCCCAGCCGAAACACTCCGCCCGCGCGCGTGCGGCCTCGCGGCGCTGGCGTTCGGGCCGTGCCAGCACCTCCCGTACGGCACGGGCGAAGGCCGCTCCGGTGTCGGCGGCCACGGCGCCGGCCGCGCCGATCACCTCGGGCAGCGCGGAGGACGCGCTGACGACGACGGGGGTTCCGCAGGCCAGTGCCTCCAGCGCGGCGAGGCCGAACGTCTCGGCGGGGCCGGGCGCCAGGCAGACGTCGGCCGTGGCCTGGAGCGCGGCGAGTGCGGCCCGGTCGGCGACATGGCCGAGGAACGTCACGGGCAGCCCCCGCGCCCGCTGCCGGAGCCCGGCCCGCAGCGGACCGTCCCCGGCGACGACCAGCCGGGCCGGGACGCCCGCCGCGCGCAGCGCCGACAGGGCGGCGAGGGCCGTGCCGGGCCGCTTCTCCACGGACAGCCGGGTGCACATGACGAGCAGGACCTCGTCCGCGCGCGCGTGCCGGGCCCGCAGCCGGCTGTCCCGGGCCTGGGGGCGGCAGCCGACGAGGTCGACGCCGAGCGGGGCCCGCACCACGTTGCGCGCGCCGAGCCGGACGAACTCCCGCTCCGCCCATTCGGTGGTGCACACCACGCGCGCGTAGGCGTGTGCCGTACGGGTGTTGAGGGCGTCGGCGGTGCGGCGCGCGGCGGCCTCGGGCAGGCCCCAGGCGCGCAGGACGCCGTGGGCGGTCTCGTGGGAGACCATCACGGCGGGCACCCGGGCCCGCCGGGCCCACTCGCCGGTCCAGCGCAGGGTGGTGCGGTCGGAGACCTCCAGGCGGTCGGGGCGCAGCCGCTCCAGCAGCCGTGCCACGCGCTGCCGTTCGCCGAGCACGCGGTAGCCGCCGGTGCCGGGCAGCGTTCTGCCCGGCAGGGTGATGACGCGCCCCTGGTCGCTCTCCTCGTCCGCGGCGCGTTCCCCGGGCACGATCAGCACGGGGTCGTGCCCGGCCGCCGCGTAGCCCGCGCCCAGTTCGCGCAGCGCGGTGCGCAGGCCGCCCGAGGCGGGTGTGACGAAGTTGGCGAGCCGGACGATGCGCAGGGCCCCGCTCATGCCGCCACCGCCGTGCGGGCGCGCAGCACCTCGGCGTAGTGGCCGAGCAGCTGGTTGCCCACCGCCGTCCAGGTCCGTGCCGCCACGGCGGCCCGGCCCGCGGCTCCGTAGGCCGCGCGCCGGGCGGGAGCCACGGCCAGGGTGCGTACCGCGTCGTGGACGGCGCCGGGATCGCCGGGCGGTACGAGCAGGCCGGTCGTGCCGTGCGCGACGAGGTCGAGCGGGCCGCCGGCGGCGGGGGCGACCACCGGCACGCCGCTCGCCATGGCCTCCTGCACGGTCTGGCAGAAGGTCTCGTGCGGGCCGGTGTGCACGAACACGTCCAAGGAGGCGTAGAGGCGGGCGAGTTCGTCGCCGGTGCGCCGGCCGAGGAAGCGGGCGCCGGGGAGCGCGCCGCGCAGTGCGGCCTCGCTCGGTCCTTCGCCGACGATCACGACCTGGACGCCGGGGCGCCCGCACACCCGCGCGAGCAGCTCCACCCGCTTCTCGGGGGCGAGCCGTCCCACGTATCCGACGAGCAGTTCGCCGCGCGGCGCGAGGTCGGCGCGCAGCCGTGCGTCGCGCAGCGCGGGGCGGAACCGCACCGTGTCCACCCCGCGGGGCCACAGCCGTACCCGCGGCACCCCGTGGGCCTCCAGGTCGCGCCGCGCCGCCGTGGACGGGGCCAGGGTGCGGTCGGCGGCGCCGTGCACCGCGCGGATCCGCCGCCAGGCCGTGCTCTCCCCGGTCCCCAGGTACGTCCGGGCGTAGCCGGCCAGGTCGGTCTGGTAGACGGCGACGGTGGGGATCCGCAGCCGGGCCGCGGCGGCCATGCCGCGCACGCCGAGCACGAACGGGCCGGCCAGATGGACGAGGTCGGCGCCGTGCGCGGCCAGGGTCCGGTCGACGCGGCGGTTCGGCAGGGCGACCCGCACCTGGGGGTAGCCGGGCAGGGGCAGGGAGGGGACGCGCACCACCGGGCAGGGCGCGGCGGCGTCCGCCTCGGGTCCTGCCGGGGTGGCCGGGGCGACGACCAGGGGTTCGTGGCCGCGGGCGGCGAGGTGCCGGGCGGTCTGGAGGGCGCAGTGCGCCACTCCGTTGATGTCGGGCGGGAAGGACTCGGTCACGATGACGACTCGCATACGGGTGTTCTCGCCGGGTCCGGCGTGCCCGCGTCGACGTGGATCTGTCCCGCCGTGGAACGTCCCGTGAGCGTTGCGTCACCCCGCGACACCGGGGGCAACGGCGGGAGGCGGCTGCCCGCCCGGGGGCCGCCTCCCGTCCATCAGGGCGTCACAGGGCCGTCGCGTCCGGTCCGATCCTGCTGCGTACGGCGGTCTGCACCTCGGCCTCCTCGGCCGGGTCGGCGGCGAGCCTGCGCAGCTGGTCCACGACCCGGGCGTCGCCGGTCTCGGCGTGCCGGGCGGCGATCTCGCGGGTGGACTCCTCGCAGTCCCACAGGCACTCGACGGCGAATCCGGCGGCGAAGGAGGGGTCGGTGGCGGCGAGGGCGCGGGCGGCCTGTCCGCGGCCGTGGGAGGAGGCGGTCTCGCGGTAGACGTGCCGCAGGACGGGGGCCGCGCAGGCGATGCCGAGGCGGCCCGCTCCGTCGACGAGCGGCCAGAGGGTGGGGGCGTCGGGGCCGTCGGCGCGGACGGCCTCCCTCAGGGCGGTCAGGACCAGCTCGCCGTCCTGGGTGCCGCCGCGGCAGGCGAGCATCCGGCCGGCGGCGGCGCCGAGCACGTCCGGCCGCGGTGACCAGCGGCGGGCGCGCTCCACGGCGGCGACGGACCGCATCCGCTCGAAGCAGTCGACGGCCGCGTCCACGACCACCCTGGAGGGTGACTCCACGGCGGCCTCGACGAGATCCAGCACCTCGGGATCGTCGGTGTCGGTGAGGTAGCGCAGGGCGGTGCAGCGGGCTCCGTCCGAGCCCTCGCGGGCGGCGCGCAGGATCTCGGCCCGGTCGGTGGGGCCCGCGACGGCGGTCAGGCAGCGCGCGGCCGGCACATAGAGCGCCGCACCGCGCTCGAAGCCCTGCTGCGCCCAGTCGAAGACGGCCTGCACGCTCCACTCGGGGCGCGGCCCGGCGGGGCGCATCTGCCGCTGCCAGCGGTCGAAGGAGCCGGCGTCCCGGGCGGCACGCACGCGTGCGCCGACGTGGGGCCGCGGGTCGTCGGCCCACAGGCGCCACGGACGGGGCTCGAAGGCGTCGCGGACGGCCGCGACGAGGTCCGCCTCGGCGTCCAGCGGAAAGCGGGCGAGGACCGGCTCGGCGAGGGCGCGCAGCCCGGCGTCGTCGTCGCGCAGGGCCAGCTCGTCGAGCGCCCAGGCCCAGTTCCCGCCGAGGGCGGCGTATCTGCGCAGCAGCTCCAGGGCGTCCCGCCTGCCGTAGGAGGCGAGGTGGCCGAGCACGGACAGGGCGAGGCCCGTACGGCACTCGTCGGTGTCCAGGACGTCGGCGGGGTCGAAGAGGTGCCGCTCGATCGCCCCGAGCCCGCCGTGCAGGTCGAGGTAGAGGCGGGCGTAGTACAGCGAGCGGTTCTCCACCTGCCAGTCGTGGCGGGGGTCGCTCAGCACACAGTGATCGAGAGCCGCGAGAGCCTCGTCCCGCGGCGCCGTCAGCGCGTGCAGCGTGCCGTCGCCGCGGCCCCGCTGCAACAGGCCGAGCAGCGTACCGCTGGGCGCTATGACCGGTTCGAACATGGGAAACAGCCTCACATCAAGCGTCGACGCAACCGGGAATCCGCACTTACCTGGCCACGTGACAACACGTCGGAGTGCCCGCCGTTTCCTGCTTGCTGTAGACCATCTCTCTGCCTCTCGTCCAAGGCCCGATCCGGGCCACTTACGGCCCGCGTGGCACGTGGGCAGCACCTGCCCCGCCATCGCGTCCGTAAATCACGCCGTCATCATGACCCAGCGGTTCCGCCCGCCGCGACCACATTTCCCGGACCCCCGTCCTGCCTGATCAGCGCCGGTGTCTCAGGACGCGCCGAACAGCTCCAGGAGCTCCGCCTTGCCGAACATGCGGGCCGTGTCGACCGCCGAGGGCGTGCCCGCCGTCGGATCGGCGTCGCCCGCGAGCAGCGCCCTGATCACGGCTTCCTCGCCCTTGAAGACGGCGCCCGCGAGCGGGGTCTGCCCCTTGTCGTTGGGGCGGTTGGCGTCGGCGCCGCGCGCCAGCAGCGCGGTCACGGCCGGTGCGTGGCCGTGGTACGCGGCGAGCATGACGAGCGTGTCCCCCCGGTCGTTCGTGAGGTTCGCGGGCACGCCCGCGTCCACGTACGCCGTGAGTGCCTCCGTCTCGCCGCGGCGCGCGAGGTCGAAGATCTTGGTGGCCAGCTCCACGACCTCCGGGTCGGGGGCTTCGCTCATCGGCCGAACCGCCTTTCACATCCGTGCGGGTACGGCCGTGCGGCCGTACGAGTGAATCGCCAGGGTACTGCCCTGCGGGGCACATGACCCGACCCCGCCGAGGCAAAGATCACGGGCAGAACGGACGACCGTCCGGCGGCCCGCCCGGGCACCTCACCGCGTCTGCCGACCGGGTGAAACATGGGAAGAAACACCCATTTGCACCTTTTGTCGTATAGATACATGCTGTGAGCCTGGAAGAACTCATGGTGACTGTCCCCACCAACCAGGAGAACCCTCATGATCCTGTCCATCTCGGGCGTCGTGCTGCTCGGCATCATCGTCTTCCTCTTCTTCCGCAAGGACGGACTGAAGGCCTCGCACGCACTGGTATGCGCCCTCTTCGGCTTCTACCTGGCGGGCACGGCCATCGCCCCGAGCATCAAGGCGGGCGGGGCGAGCCTCGCCAGCCTGCTCGGCGGGATCAAGTTCTGACGGCCCATCCACCCGCACACACCTTCAGGAGACCGACGTGGTCAGGCGTCCCAACTCCCCGTTGCCCCGGATTCTGAGCACCGGCAGCGCCTCCATCGCCCGGAGCCGGGAAATGGCACGGACGGCCGCCGACGGCGCCACCGACGTCCTCCACCCGCTCATCACGATCACCCGCGGCCTGCGTCGTCTGGCTGCCGCCGGACGACGCAAGTGGACCGACACCCCCAAGGACCGGCGCGGACCGCTGCTGTTCCTGGTGGCCGCCGTGGTCCTGGTCGTGGTGTTCATTCCCTACGGGCCGCTGCTCGCGATCATCACGGTCATGGCGGCGGCCGCGTGGAAGGGCCGCGACCCCAAGCAGCCCGAGGCACCGGCCGGACCCGACGAGTCCCAGGTCAAGCGCCTCTCCTCGCTCTACGAGGCGCTCGTCCCGTACTTCTCCGTGGCCGAGGATCCCAGCCCGCTCTACGCCCACGGCGGCGAGTGGGAGAAGGCCTTCGAGACGTACGACTTCGACGGCGACGGCCGCTTCGACCGGCTCACGATCAGCTACCCCGCCTACTTCGCCGACGGCGAGGCCGAGTCACGGGCGCGGATCGAGCAGCTGCTCGGCGCCAAGCTGGGCCGCGGCCGTGAGTACCACTTCGCCTGGGACGAGGAGGGCAACCACCTCACCGTGACGGTGCTCGCCCCGCTCCCCACCGACATCGCCGCCCAGCGCTTCGTGACCGCGCCCGCCGAGACGGTCCTCGGCTTCACCGACGGGACCGGGGTGCAGCGTACGCTGCCGGTCATGGACGGCGAGGAGCAGCGCGACGTGCCGCCGGTGGTGTGGCGCACCGGCGTCCGCTCCACCGAACCGCACCTGCTGGCCGTGGGTCAGCCGGGCAGCGGCACCACGTCCCTGGTGCGCTCGATCGCCCTCCAGGCCCTCCAGCACGGCGACGTGCTGATCGTCGAGGGCAGCGGGACCGGCGACTACGCCAGCCTGGTCGGCCGGGACGGCGTCCTCGCCGTCGAGTGCGGCCTCGCGGGCGCGCTCGCCAGTCTCGAATGGGCGGCGCACGAGACCGAGCGCCGGCTGATCGCGGCGAACCGCGCACGACAGGCCGGACACCCCACTCCGGACGACATCAAGCGCCCGCTGTGGATCCTGCTCGACCGGCCCGGCGCCCTGGGCCACCTCGCCGCCGCGGACGGCCGCAAGGACCCGCAGACCCTGCTCCAGGTGCCGCTGCGACACGGGCGCGCGGCCGGGGTGACGGTCGTCGTGGCCGAGCAGTTCGACAGCCTCGACGCCCTCATCGAGCCGGTGCGCCAGCACACCCGCGCGCGCGTGGTGCTCGGTCCGGCCACCGCGGAGGAGCTGGAGGAGGTCCTCGGCGTCCAGCCGGGGACCACGCCCACCTCCGACGTGCCGCCCGGCCGGGGCTACGCGCGCCTCGGCACCGGTGCGGTCCACCGGCTCCAGGTGCCGGCCACGCCCGACCCGTACGACGACGCCACCAGCGAGGCGCACCGGCAGGCCGTCATGGCGCTGCTGCCGGACCGGCCCGGCCACCCGGCGGAGCCGTCCGCGACGGCCGAGCCGTCCGAGGCGTCGGCGAGCGCCGGGGCCGACACCGCCGCGGAGGCGGTGCCGGACGAGGCCGAGGCGCTCGCGGAGCGCTGACGGCGGTTCACGCGATCAGGGTGCGCGGCACGTCCCCGCCCGCACCCTGACCGTCCGTCACGAGCCGGGCCGCCGTCGCGAGCCGCACCGCCGCCTCGTCGGCCACGGCGCCCCCCACGGTGAACGGCAGCCGCACATAGCCCTCGAACGCGCCGTCCACGCCGAACCGCGGCCCGGACGGCACCCGCACGCCGACCCGCTCCCCCACCTCGGCGAGCCGCGAACCGGAGAGCCCGCCCGCCCGGACCCACAGCGTCAGGCCGCCCTCCGGCACGTCGAACTCCCAGTCGGGCAGTTCCCTGCGCAAGGCGCTCACCAGGGCGTCCCGGTTCTCCCGCGCCTGGCAGCGGCGCAGCTCCACGGCCTCCTCCCAGCCGCCGGTGTTCAGCAGCCAGTTCACGGCCAGCTGCTCCAGCACGGGGGTGCCCAGGTCCGCGTAGGCGCGCGCGGCGACCAGGCTGCGGATCACGTCCGGGGCCGCCCGCACCCAGCCGATCCGCATGCCGGCCCAGAACGCCTTGCTCGCGGAGCCCACCGTGACGACCGTTGAACCGGCCGGGTCGAACGCGCAGACGCGGCGCGGCATGTCCCGGTCCCGGTCGAAGTGCAGTTCGGTCATGGTCTCGTCGACCACGAGCACGGTGCCCGCCGAGCGGGCCGCGTCGACCAGCGAGCGGCGCTGCTCCTCGTCGGCGAGCGCGCCGGTCGGGTTGTGGAAGTCCGCGACCACGTAGGCGAGCCGGGGCGCGGCGTCCCGCAGCACCTGCCGCCAGCGGTCGAGGTCCCAGCCGGCGAGCCGGTCGGCCATGGCGACGGGGACCAGCCGCAGCTCCGCCTCCCGCATCAGCTGGAGGATGTTCGCGTAGCTGGGCGACTCGACGGCGACGCGCTCGCCGCGGCCCGCGAAGAGATGGCAGATCGCGTCGATGGCACCCATGGCGCCGGTCGTCACCATGATCTGCTCGGGCATGGTCGGGATGCCGTGCGCGGTGTACCGCTCGGCGATCATCGTGCGCAGCGCGGGCAGCCCGGCCGGGTAGTCGCCGTGGGTGTGGGCGTAGGGCGGCAGCTCGTCGAGGGCGCCGCGCACGGCGCGGGTCAGCCACGGCTCGGGCGCGGGCAGGGCGGCGGTGCCGAGGTCGATCATCGAGCCGAGGGCCTCGGGCGGCAGGGGTTCCAGGCCGCGCGCGGGCAGCGGGTTCCCGGCCGGGCCCGCGGTCCAGCTGCCCGCGCCCCTGCGCGACTCCAGGAATCCCTCGCCGCGCAGCGCCTCGTAGGCGGCGGCGACGGTGGTGCGGCTGACCGAGAGGGCCTGGGCCAGTTCCCGCTCGGCGGGCAGCCGGGTGGCCACCGGGACCCGGCCCTCCAGGACGAGCAGGCGGATGCCGTCGGCGAGCGCGCGGTAGGCGGGCGGGCGCCGGGCGCCGGGGCCGGGCGGGCGGTCCTGCTGCGAGGTGAGCAGCCGGGCGAGCTGGGCCGAGCCGATCGCCGAAGTCCACTGAGCCATGCGGTCCAGTCCACCTTCCCGGAATTGGCCATGGTTGGCCGGGGTTCACAGGCCACAGAGTGACACGGGTCGGTCCACTATCACCACAGGGGGATGTCTTGTCAGCGCCCGAGCCTTCCGTGCCAGAGCCCTCGGTGTCCGAGCCGCCGCAGCCCGTACCGTCGGCGACCGGTCCGTCGGCGACCGGGGCGACCGGTCCGTCGGCCACGGGAGCGTCGGCGCCCCGGGGCGGTCCGCTCGCCCTCCGTCTCCTGCGGCTGTACGCCGGACTCGCCCTCTACGGCGCCAGTTCGGCCCTCCTGGTGGAGGCGGGCCTCGGCCTGGAGCCGTGGAACGTGCTGCACCAGGGACTCGCCGAGCTGACCGGCCTCTCGATCGGCGTGGTGTCGATCATCGTGGGCGCGGGCGTGCTGCTCCTGTGGATCCCGCTGCGCCAGCGGCCCGGGCTCGGCACGGTGTCGAACGTGTTCGTGGTCGGCCTCGCCATGGACGGCACGCTCGCCCTGGTGCCCGAGGTGCACGCCTACGGGGTGCGCGTCCCTCTGATGATCGTCGCGATCGTGCTGAACGGGGCGGCGACCGGCCTCTACATCGCGGCGCGGTTCGGCCCCGGCCCGCGCGACGGCCTGATGACGGGACTGCACCGGCGCACGGGCCGCTCGATCCGCCTGATGCGTACGGCCGTGGAGGTCACCGTCGTGGTCACCGGCTTCCTGCTCGGCGGCACGATCGGGGTGGGCACCGTGCTGTACGCGGCCGCCATCGGTCCGCTGGCCCAGTTCTTCCTGCGCGTCTTCGCCGCCCCCGCACAGCCGGCCGGGACCACCGCGGCCACCGGGGTGTCGCCGCGCCGGGCGATACTGCGACGGTGACCGACCCCGTACGCCACCCCTATCTCGACCACCCCGGTCCGCTCGCCCTCGCCCACCGCGGCGGGGCGGCGGGCGGCCTGGAGAACACGCACGCGGCGTTCCGGCGCGCCGTGGACCTCGGCTACCGCTACATCGAGACCGATGTGCACGCCACGCAGGACGGCCGGCTCGTCGCGTTCCACGACGCCACCCTCGACCGGGTCACGGACGCGCGGGGCCGGATCGCCGACCTCCCCTGGAGCGAGGTCCGCCACGCGCGCGTGGCGGGCAGGGAGCCGGTCCCCCTCTTCGAGGACCTGCTGGAGGCCTTCCCCGACGTCCGCTGGAACGTGGACGTGAAGGCCGAACCGGCCCTCGTCCCCCTGCTGGACCTGCTGCGCCGCACGCGCGCGTGGGACCGGGTCTGCGTCGGCTCGTTCTCGGAGCGCCGGGTCGCCCGGGCGCAGGCCCTCGCCGGACCCCGCCTCGCGACCTCGTACGGCACCAAGGGGGTGCTCGGCCTGCGGCTGAGGTCCTACGGTCTCCCGGCCGCCCTGCGCGACTCGGCGGTGTGCGCCCAGGTCCCGGTCGCGCACGGGCGGATCCGGGTCGTCGACGGGCGTTTCGTGCGGGCCGCCCACGCGCGGGGGCTCCAGGTCCACGTGTGGACGGTGAACGAGGAGTCCGAGATGAGACGGCTTCTCGACCTGGGCGTCGATGGCATAGTTTCCGATCACATCGAAACGCTGCGGGACGTCCTGAAGGACCGGGGAGGCTGGGTCTGAGGACCCGGGCCCGCGGCGTGAGGGACGCACGGGGACAGCACGTCAACAAGGGGACACGGGTGGGCACCGACACCGCGCGGGGGACGGCGGCGGGCGCCACCGCCCTGGCCGAGCGCAAGCGCGAACAGCGCGGCTGGTACTTCTACGACTGGGCGTGCTCGGTCTACTCCACGAGCGTCCTGACCGTGTTCCTGGGCCCGTACCTCACCTCGGTGGCGAAGGCCGCGGCCGACGCGGACGGCTATGTCCGTCCGCTGGGCGTGCCGGTGCGCGCGGGGTCCTTCTTCGCGTACACGGTCTCCCTGTCGGTGGTCGTCGCGGTCCTGGTCATGCCGCTCGCGGGAGCGGCCGCCGACCGGTCGGGCCGCAAGAAGCCGCTGCTCGCCCTCTCCGCCTACACCGGGGCGGCGGCCACGACCGCCATGTTCTTCCTGGACGGCGACCGCTATCTGCTGGGCGGACTCCTCCTCGTGGTGGCGAACGCCGCGCTGGCCGTCTCGATGGCGCTCTACAACTCCTTCCTGCCGCAGATCGCCCCCGCGGAGGAGCGCGACGCCGTGTCGTCGCGCGGCTGGGCCTTCGGCTACGCGGCCGGCGCGCTGGTGCTCGTGGTGAACCTGGTGCTGTATCTGGCCCACGACTCCTTCGGTCTCACCGAGTCGGCGGCCGTGCGGATCTGTCTCGCCTCCGCCGGAGTGTGGTGGGGCGCGTTCACCCTGATTCCGCTACGGCGTCTGCGTGAGCGGCGCCCGGTCCCCGCGCAGGGCGGCGGTGCGCGCACGGCGACCGGGCTGCGTCAGCTGGTCGCCACTTTGAAGGACATGCGCCGCCATCCGTTGACGCTCTCCTTCCTCCTGGCCTACCTGGTCTACAACGACGGCGTGCAGACGGTGATCTCCCAGGCGTCCGTGTACGGCTCCGAGGAGTTGCGCCTCGATCAGTCGGCGCTGATCACGGCGGTGCTCCTGGTGCAGGTCCTGGCGGTGGCCGGGGCGCTCGCGATGGGCCGGCTCGCGCGCGCGTACGGCGCGAAGCGCACGATCCTCGGCTCGCTGGTGGCCTGGACGGCGACCATCGGGGCGGGTTACTTCCTGCCGAAGGACTCGCCCGGCTGGTTCTACGCCCTGGCGGTCGGCATCGGGCTGGTCCTGGGCGGCACCCAGGCCCTGTCCCGCTCCCTCTTCTCCCACCTGGTGCCGGGCGGCAAGGAGGCCGAGTACTTCTCCGCGTACGAGATGAGCGACCGGGGCATCAGCTGGGTGGGCCCGCTGGTGTTCGGGCTCGCGTTCCAGCTGACCGGCAGCTACCGGGACGCGATCGTGTCCCTGGTCGTTTTCTTCCTGATCGGTTTTGTCCTGCTCGCGCGGGTACCTGTCCGGGAGGCGATCCGCGACGCGGGGAATCCCGTACCGACCCGGATTTAGCACCTGAAGGCAAAGGCCGGTAGTGTACGCGGTTGGCCTGCCAGGCGTACCGTTACTGCACGTCAAGAATCTGCGACGTTCGGTGATATCTGGTGTCAGATGTGACAAACCGGGCACTGGTGGGTACAACAAGGGGCGGCCACGACGGCGACGCATAACCCGGGGACGGGGAATCTTTACCGCCGACCGGACGTTGACCGGATGACGACGACAGCGACACCTGTCCTGTGGGCGACAAGCCCGGGAGGCACGATTCATGAGTGAGCGAGCTCTTCGCGGTACGCGCCTCGTAGTGACCAGCTACGAGACGGACCGCGGCATCGACCTGGCTCCGCGCCAGGCCGTGGAGTACGCATGCGAGAAGGGACATCGCTTCGAGATGCCCTTCTCGGTGGAGGCCGAGATTCCGCCGGAGTGGGAGTGCAAGGTCTGCGGGGCCCAGGCACTTCTCGTCGACGGGGACGGCCCTGAGGAGAAGAAGGCCAAGCCCGCCCGTACGCATTGGGACATGCTGATGGAGCGGCGCACCCGCGAGGAGCTCGAAGAGGTCCTCGAGGAGCGCCTGGCGGTGCTGCGCTCGGGCGCGATGAACATCGCGGTCCACCCGAGGGACAGCCGCAAGTCCGCGTAACCCTGCGGGGCTTTTCACGACAGCGCACGAGGCCGGGGCCGGACACACACCGTGTGTCCGGCCCCGGCCTCGTCGTGCGTCCGCGCCGCCTCAGGGCGTGAGCGGCGGCCGCGGTGCGTCGTCGTCGCGCCGGCCGCCCGGCTGCCCGTCCTCGCGGACCACCTCGCCCTGGATCACCGTGGAGCCGGGGCGGCGCATGCGCGCCTGCTGGAACGCGTCCCCCAACGAGCCCGGGGCCGCCGCGCCGATCCTCTTCTCCAGCGTCCGCTCCGTGTAGCGGCTCAGGGCCGCGCGCAGCGGCGGGAGGAGGAGCAGCAGCCCGAAAGCGTCCGTGATCAGTCCGGGGATCATCAGCAGGAGTCCGGCGAGCAGCAGCAGCCCGTTGCCCTGGCGGCGCTGCTCCTCCGCCTCCACGACGCCCTGCTGCTGGCGCCGGAGCGTCTCCTGGAGGCTCTGGAAGGCGCGGCGGCCCGCCGCCTTGATCACGACGGCGCCGAGCACGAAGCCGGCCACCATGATCAGGAAATACGGGAATCCGCCGATCGCCCCGGCCACCACGGTCCCCAGCCAGATCTCCAGGACCACCCACGCGGCGACGCCGATCGGCAGGAGCGTACGGGCCCGGGAGCGCCGGGCCCCCGGGGACTTGCGGGGCGGGGTGGCAGTGGTCATGCCTCAAGTGTGCCCGCTGCCGCGTCCAAGCGGCGTAAGCGCGGGATCAGCGGAGCCCGCCGGAGGGGCTCAGCGGCTGTCCGGCCCGCGTCCGAGCACCTTGCCCACCCGTTCGCCCACGCCCCATGTGGTGACCCGCCACAGGGCCTCCACGACGATGTCCTTGCTCATCTTGGAATCGCCCAGCTCGCGCTCGACGAAGGTGATCGGGACCTCGACGACGTGGTAGCCGGCCTTGATGGCGCGGCGGGCCAGGTCGACCTGGAAGCAGTAGCCCTGGGAGGCGACCTCGTCGAGGCCGAGTCCTTCGAGGGTCTCGCGGCGGAAGGCGCGGAAGCCGCCGGTCACGTCGCGGATGGGGACGTCGAGCAGCAGGCGCGAGTAGGTGGAGCCGCCGCGAGAGAGGAACTCGCGGGACTTGGGCCAGTTCACGACGCGGCCGCCCGGCACCCAGCGCGAGCCGAGCACGAGGTCGGCGCCCTTGAGGGCGGTGAGCAGCCGGGGCAGCTCCTCCGGCTGGTGCGAGCCGTCGGCGTCCATCTCGATCAGGACGCCGTAGTCGTGCGCGATGCCCCAGGCGAAGCCGGCCAGGTAGGCGGCGCCCAGGCCCTCCTTGCCGGTGCGGTGCAGCACGTGCACCCGGTCGTCCTCGGCGGCCAGCTCGTCGGCCAGCTTGCCGGTGCCGTCCGGGCTGTTGTCGTCGGCGACCAGAACGTGCGCCGCGGGCACCGCCGCACGGACGCGACCCACGATGGACGTGATGTTCTCCGCCTCGTTGAAGGTCGGAATGATCACCAAGGCCGTACCCAGAGGGCCGAACTTCCGCCCACCGCCGTCGCTCACAGGTTCCCCTTAAGACTTCCGTTCACAGGGGGTCCACCATAGCGAGCAGGAATGATCACGCCGACCAGGCGCCCTGCGGAGGCGGTACGGGAACTGCGGATCGGGGCCGGGCGTCCTTCGGGCCGACCTGGGGCCCGCTGGCTGCGGGTCGACCGAGAGCCGTTGTCTACTGAACGCCCGGGCCCCACCCGGGTCGCACCTGGCTCGACCGGCCGGAACGTTCCAGCGCCCCGTGGCGCGGGCGCTGGGCCTGGCTCCCAGTGGTGGTGCGCCGGTGCGGCGCACCACCCCCTGACCCAGCTGCGTTCGACGACTGCGTGGACTTCCCCGGTCGTGCCTGCAAGGTGGTGGACCCGGCCGAACCTACCCGTCCCCCGCCGCGTTCTGTCAACAGCCCTTCGACCTGCGACTCTTTGCCAAGACGCCTGGTCAGGGCGGAGGACACGCAGGTCGTGCGGGACGGCGTGGACGCGCGATCGGCCGCACGCCGCCCCGGCACATCACTCGTCCGGCCGTACGAAGACCGTCTGTCCGAACACGACGGTCCGCAGGCACACGGGGAGCGCGCCGCCGGGGGTGAGGTCCGGCAGGCCCGGGGTGCCCGAGCGCGGGTCGGTCGACCAGCGGGCCACCCGGTCGTCGGGGGCCTGCACGACCAGTTCGTCGGTGCGCCAGACGGCGTAGTCGGCGGGGGCGCCCGGGACGAGGACGCCCGCGTCGTCGCGGCCGACGGCGCGCCAGCCGCCGCGCGTGTGGGCGGTGAACGCGGCCCGTACGGAGACCCGGTGCTCGGGCGTGCGGTGGAAGGCGGCGGCGCGGATCGTGCCCCACGGGTCGAGCGGGGTGACCGGGCTGTCCGAGCCGAAGGCGAGCGGGACGCCGGCCTTCAGCAGGGCGGCGTACGGGTTGAGGGTGCGGGCCCGGCCGGCGCCGAGGCGGTCGGCGTACATGCCGTCCGCGCCGCCCCACAGGGCGTCGAAGGCGGGCTGCACGGACGCGGTGAGGCCGAACTCCGCGAACGCGGCGACGGTGGCGGGGGTGAGCATCTCGGCGTGCTCGACGCGGTGCCGTGCGGCGCGCACCCGTGCGAGGCCGATCTTCCCGGCGGCCGCGCGCATCCCCTCGGCGACGGTGGCGCAGGCGGCGTCGCCGATGGCGTGGAAACCGGCCTGGAGGCCCGCCTCGGTGCAGGCCACCACATGGGCGGCGACCTCGTCCGCCGTGAGGTAGGCGGTGCCGCTGTGGGCGGCGTCGGCGTACGGCTCGCACAGGTGCGCGGTGTGCGAGCCGAGCGCGCCGTCCACGAAGAGGTCGCCCGCGGCGCCGAGCGCGCCCAGGCCGCGGGCCCGCTCGATGTCGCGGTCCGCCCAGTAGCCCGCGACGCGCGGTCCGGGCTCGGAGCGGGCGAGGTCGAGCAGGCCGGTGAAGTCGTCCTCGGAGGAGATGTCGGGGCCCGCGCACTCGTGGACCGAGCCGATGCCGAGCGAGGCGGCGTGCCGGAGCGCGGCGCGCTGCGCCTCGGTGCGCTGCTGCGGGCCGACGGCGCCGAGGGCGGCGGCGCGGACGGCGTGGTGGGCGTCGCGGGTGAGGGGGCCCGTGCGGTCGAAGCCGGCGCGGTCGGCGACGCCGGGGACGAGGCCGAGCAGGGCGGTGCTCACGACGGCGGAGTGCACGTCGATGCGGCTGAGGTAGACGGGTCGGCCGCCGGTGGCCTCGTCGAGTTCGGCGCGGGTGGGCGGCAGCCGGTCCGGCCAGCGGGCGGCGTCCCAGCCGTGGCCGAGCAGGACCCGGTCGGCGGGGCGGGCGGCGGCGTGCTCCCGGACGAGGGCGAGGGCTTCGGCGCGGGTGCGGGCGGCGGTGAGGTCGAGGCCGGTGAGGGCCAGACCGGTCGACGTGGTGTGCACGTGGGCGTCGGTGAACGCGGGGGTGACCAGGGCGCCGTCGAGGTCGACGACCTCGTCCGCACCGTCCGCGAACGCGTCCGCCGCGCCCTCCGAGCCGACCCAGGCGACATGGCCCGCCTCCACGACCATGGCGGTCGCGAAGGGGTCGGCGGGGCTGTGGACCTCGCCGCGGCGCAGGAGGACGGTGCGGGTGCTGGGGGGCGTGCTCATGGGACCAGTTTCCCGTGTCGTGCGCAGTGGTCCGGTGTCGGGGTGCTTGTCGGGGATGTCGCCGGCACCCCGCGCCCGCGACAGGATCCGCCGGACAGGCCCTAGATGCGCGGGGGCCTGGATTCGTACGGGGTCGACAGGACGACCGTGGTGCGGGTCGAGACGCCGGCGAGGGAGCGGACCCGCGCCAGCAGGTTCTCCAGCTCGTGCGGGGTCTCCACGCGGACCTTCAGGATGTAGTTCTCGTCGCCCGCGACGCTGTGGCACGCCTCGATCTCCGGTACGCCCGCGAGGCGTTCGGCGATGTCGTCGGGGGCGCTCGGGTCGAACGGCTTGACCGAGATGAACGCGGTCATCGGCAGCCCGACCGCCTCGGGGTCGACGACCGCCGCGTAGCCGCGGATCACGCCGCGCTGTTCGAGGCGGCGCACCCGCTGGTGCACCGCGGACGTGGACAGGCCGGTGGCCTTGCCCAGGTCGGTGTAGCTCATCCGCCCGTCCTTGACGAGCAGCTGCACGATCTGTCGGTCGAGCTCCTCCATGGCGACGAACCTACCCGTCCCTTGATCCTCCCGGTACCGCGAAGGGCCTCTCGTCTACCGCGCCCCGGGCACCCGCAATCGACATGTGACGAAGGCCACACCCTTCAGACCGTGTCCTGGGGTCTCGCGCGGTTACCTCGCGCGCGGGGCGGGAAGTGCTTGCTGTGGTCGAGGCCGCCACCCATGGACATCAGCGGCCGGCCCACCCGAGGGGGAGAATCCCATGCAGAGTGTGAAGCGTCCCGGACGCCCTGCCGCGCGCGGCACCCGCAGGCAAGCGGTTGTCGAGCCCCAGCCGGAGGGTGTCGAACCCGGCTTCGACGACGAGGCCGGCGACGAGCCCGACCCGTACGACACGTTCGAGATGTATCGGGTGATCTGCCCGGACTGCGCCCAGCCCATCGCCCTCCTCGCGGACGAGGACGAGCTGCCCGAGCACGCCCACGTGGCCTCGCCCTGGAACCCGTTCGGGCTCTCCGTCTGTGCGGGCACCGGCCGCGCCGCCGCCGAGGCGCGCCCCGCCGACGCGGTGACGGGCGCTCAGGAGCAGGACACCGCGCTGCTGTTGACGCTCCCTCAGGGGCTCGACTGGCGCACCCAGCCGTTCTCGCACGTCGGCGGTCCCGGTTCGCGCCCGATCCAGGTGCCCCGCCAGCGCAGCGACGCCGCCTGACCCGTTCGGGGTCACTCGGCCTCCCGCCAGTAACTGCCCTGCACCATGGCGCGCAGCGTGTCGTGGTGCAGGATCAGTGTGTCCGGATCCGCGGGCACGGCGATCTCGCCGAAGTGGGCCTGCCGGTAGGCGACCCTGAGCATCACCACGGCGTGCCGCAGGGCGGCGTAGAGCGTGTAGAAGTCCATGTCGCGCGGGGTGTGGCCGGTGCGGCGCGCATAGCTCTCCTCGATCCGGTCGCGGCGCAGGAAGCCGGGCAGTCCCGGCTGGCCGAAGCTCACGGTGAGGTCCTGGAAGAAGCGGTGCAGATAGACGGTCCAGCCGAGGTCGACCTCGCGCGGGGCCAGGGCCGCCATCTCCCAGTCGAGCACGGCGGCCGGTTCGAAGCCGTCGTAGATGATGTTGCCGATCCGGGCGTCGCCCCAGTTGAGGACGGCGTCGCCCTCGTCGTCCGGCCACAGCCGCTCCAGGCGGGCGAAGGCGCGCTCGATCAGCGGTGAGGGGGCCAGTCCGGCCACCACCCAGGCGTAGTAGGCGCGTTGGGCGCCGACGTGCCGGCGCAGCGGGCTGCCCGCGCCGGGCAGTTCCAGGAACCGCGCGTCGGCCGCCGGCACGCCGTCGTGCAGCCGGGCGATGACGCCGACGCTCGCCTCCTCCAGGCGGGCCCGCTCGGCGTCCGTCGCCGCGTGCAGCCAGTTGCCCTCGTAGGTGTACGGCATGACGTCGGGCGGCACCCGGCCGGCGACCCGCTCCATGACGAAGAAGGGGGCGCCGAGCGGCCCCGGGTCCTCCTCCAGCCACAGCACGCGCGGTACCGGGATCCGGGCGCGCTCGGCGGCGAGCCGCATCGTGCGGTACTGCCGCGGCATGTCGTACTCCGGGAAGATCGTGTACGCGGCCGGGTCGGCGGCCAGCCGCAGCGCGCAGGAGCGCACCGGGGGTGCGGGGTGCTCGATGTCGAAGAGGAGCGTCTCGCTGGACATGCCGTTGGACTCGGGCACCCGGACGTCCACCGCGGTGGCGCCCGGCAGCCTGCCGCGGAGCCACCCGGTGAGGAGGCGGCCGACTTCTTCGGGTTCGCGGGTGGAGGTGCGCGGGCGCGGCGCTGTCGCCATCGTCGGACTCCCTCTGCCTGGAGGCGGGTTACGGTCGCCCGGGGGCGACCGCGTCGAAGCCGGTGAAGCCGCTCGGGTCGTGCCGGCCGAAGCTGCCGTGCTCGAAGATGCCGTGGCCGACCCGCCCGTCGAGGGTGAAGCGGGCCGCGTGGTCGGTCACGCCGTACGCCGCCAGCGGGTGCGCGGCCGGGTCGGAGAGGTCGTAGGTGCGCCGGTCGGTCCAGTCGCGGCCCCGCCAGGTGCCGTGCTGCCAGTCGTCGGCGGGCGGATAGCCGGCGCCGAGCGCGAGGGGCGAGGAGGTGAGGATCTCCACGCCGAGTTCGAGGGGCCTGCCGGTGCGGGGGTCGGCGAGGTGGACGACCGCGCTCTCGGGGTGGCGGGTGCCCGGGCGGTAGGTGATGTCGGTGCGGGGCCAGCCGAGTTGGCGGTCGGGGTGCCCCTCGCGGACGAGGGTGGCGTCCGTCAGGGTGCGGTGGCCGTCGGCGTCCTCCTGGGTGAGCACCATCAGGAAGCGGTCGTCGAAGCGGACCGGCGCCCAGATCCAGTGGAAGCCCTCGGTGGGGTGCTCCTGTGCGAGCCGGCCGCCCTCCTCGCCCGGTACCGGGCGCACCCCCCAGCTGCGGTCGCGGGTGCCGGTCCAGTCGTGGACGCCGATGTCCCGGCCGCCCACGCGCAGCCGTCCGTCGACCCGGCCCGCCTGCACGAACCGCTTGCCCTCCAGGGTCAGCCGGCCGCCCCGGCGCTGGAGGTGGTGCGGCTCCCACAGGGCCGGGAAGCCGGCCTTCCAGGTCAGCTCGTAGGAGAGGCCGTCGGGGTCGTCGGGTTCGGCGGCGCAGGTGAGGACGAACTCCTTGAGCGGGCGCTCGACGTGGATGTGCAGCGGGCCGACCGCCATCCGCATCCGGTGCTCCTCGTCCAGCGCGTCGGAGGCGCGGACGGCGTGCAGGGTGTCGCCGGCGCGGAGCGTGGCGTAGGCGTCGACGACACCGAGGTTGGGGTAGACGCCGAGGCCGAGGATGAGCAGGTAGCGCCCCTCGGGGTCGACGAGGTGGAAGATGCAGCGGTCGTAGGCGTTGCGGTCCCCGGTCGCCACGTGCCGCATGGACAGCGGCACCTGGTGGACGGGGTACTCGTCGAGCGCCACGGGACGTTCGTCGTCGGCCACGGGCATCCTCCCTGCGTGCGGACCGGTTGACGTCGCCCGGAGGGGTACGGCCTGCCCGGCGGCGGAGTTGACGGTACGTCAGCTCCGCTCGGCTGAGAAGACGTCCGGCCGCGCCGGCGCCCGCGGACCGGTTATGCCGCGAACGGACGCTCGATACCGTCACCACGTGACCCGAGCCGTCGCCCCGGCGTTGACCTGGCATGACCCCGACGGAGATCCCGGCCTCTGCGCCCACCGGACGACGCAGGCGCATCCTCGTCCCTGTTGCCGCAGAATCGGTTCATCATCAGCAACAGCAGGCACCCCAGGCGCATCCTCCCCAGCTGTCCCAGCTGTCCCACGCCGCACCGCAGCCGCCGCGTCCCGCCGCGCCGTACGCCCATCAGCGCGTCGCGGCCCCCGCGGTCCACCAGGACCCGCCCATCTACCGGGCCCTGCTCGCCACCTGGGCCGACCGCGGCAGGACGCTGCCGGGCCGGCCCGACCCCGAGTGGGCGCGGCTGAGCGCGCCGACCGTGCGCGCCGGGCAGTTCAGCGGGACTCAGGTCCCGCGAGGTGACGGGCGATGACCATGCGCTGGATCTGATTGGTGCCCTCGACGATCTGGAGCACCTTGGCCTCGCGCATCAGGCGCTCGGCCGGGAAGTCCGCGGTGTAGCCGTATCCGCCGAGGACCTGCACCGCGTCGGTGGTGACCTTCATCGCCGCGTCGGTGCACAGCAGCTTCGCCATGGCCGCCTGCTTGGAGAACGGCCGGCCCGCGTCCCGCAGCCGGGCCGCCGACAGGTACAGGGCGCGGCCCGCCTCTATCTGCGTCGCCATGTCGGCGAGCATGAAGCGCAGGCCCTGGAAGTCGGCGATGGGGTGGCCGAACTGGGACCGGCCCTTGGCGTACGTCACCGCCTCGTCCAGCGCCGCCTGCGCCACGCCGATCGCGCAGGCCGCGATGCCGAGGCGGCCCGAGTCGAGGGCCGACAGGGCGATCTGGAAACCCTGCCCCTCGTCCCCGATCCGCCGCGCGTCGCCGATCCGCACTCCGTCGAAGTGGATCTGCGCGGTGGGCGAGCCCTTCATGCCCATCTTCTTCTCGGGCACGGCGGCGCTCAGTCCGGGCGCGTCGCCGGGGACCAGGAACGCCGTGATGCCGCGGGCGCCCGCGCCGCCGGTGCGGGCCAGCACGGTGTAGAAGTCGGCGATGCCGCCGTGGGTGATCCAGGCCTTCGTGCCGGAGAGCACCCAGTCGTCGCCGTCGCGCACCGCCTTCGTCCGCAGGGAGGCGGCGTCGGAGCCGGACGAGGGCTCGGACAGGCAGTACGCGCCGAGCAGTCCCCCGCCGAGCATGTCGGGCAGGTACTCGGAACGCTGCTGCTTCGTACCGAAGTTGGCCAGCGCGTGGCAGGCCAGCGAGTGGACGCTGACGCCGAGCCCGACCGTCAGGCGCGCCGCCGCCAGCTCCTCCAGGGCCTGGAGGTACACCTCGTACGGCTGGTCGCCGCCGCCGAACTCCGCGTCGTAGGGCAGTCCGAGCAGGCCGGACGAGGACAGCAGCGCGAAGGTCTCGCGGGGGAAGCGGCCGGCGTCCTCCTCCTCGGCCGCGCGCGGGGCGATCTCCCGCTGCGCGATGTCACGGACCAGCTGCATCAGATCCTGGGCTTCGTCCGTCGGCAGCTGACGCTCGACTCCTGGCTCCGGCATGGCGGCGCTCTCCTCCCTGGCGGGCGCTGCGGTGGTGCCGCGGGGTGCGGCGGCGCCACCGGGTGGGCACGACCGAACCGATGCTGCCCTTCCGGGTCTCGGAAGCGGCTGACCAGCGGCTGCGGCGTGTTGAGTATTCCCGATCCGGAGCCTCCCGTCACTAGTTAACGACCGCTTACTCCAAGTTTTTCACGGGCCTCCACCCCGTGTGCGGAAGCTGCGGAGGTTGGTACGGACCATTGACCCGACTGGTCTAGTCCTCCTACTGTTCCGTCCGCAGGTCCAGCACGGAATCCCCCACATCCCGTATGTCACCCCTCCCCCACGAGGAGACAAGATGCTCAGGCCGCACCTCCCCCGCACGCGCCTCAAAGCGCTGACCGCCGCCGCGTGCGGCGTCGTCCTCGGCGCCGGCATGCTCGCCTCCGCGGGCACCGCGTCGGCCCGGACCGAGACCGGCCCGGCCCCGGCCGCCGCCGGCTCGAAGGTCGTCGGATACTTCACCGAATGGGGCGTCTACGACCGGAACTACCACGTCAAGAACATCGAGACGTCCGGTTCCGCCGATCGGCTGACGCACATCAACTACGCCTTCGGCAACGTCCAGGGCGGCAAGTGCGCCATGGGCGACTCCTACGCGGCGACCGACAAGGCGTACACCGCCGACCAGGCCGTGGACGGCGTCGCCGACACCTGGGACCAGCCGCTGCGCGGCAACTTCAACCAGCTGCTCAAGCTGAAGAAGCTGCACCCGAACCTCAAGATCCTCTGGTCGTTCGGCGGCTGGACCTGGTCCGGCGGGTTCGGCGAGGCGGCGAAGGACCCGGCCGCGTTCGCCCAGTCCTGCTACGACCTCGTCGAGAACTCCAAGTGGGCCGACGTCTTCGACGGCATCGACATCGACTGGGAGTACCCGAACGCCTGCGGCCTCACCTGCGACACCAGCGGGCCCGACGCCTACAAGAACCTGATGGCGGCGCTGCGCGCGAAGTTCGGCGGCGACTACCTGATCACCTCCGCCATCGCGGCCGACGCCGAGGACGGCGGCAAGCTGGACGCCGCCGACTACGCGGGCGCCGCCCAGTACGTCGACTGGTACAACCCGATGACGTACGACTACTTCGGCGCCTGGGACGCGCAGGGTCCGACGGCCCCGCACTCGCCGCTGACCTCCTACACCGGGATCCCGAAGGAGAGCTGGAACTCCGCATCGACCGTCGACAAGCTCACGGCGAAGGGCGTCCCGGCGTCCAAGCTGCTGCTGGGCATCGGGTTCTACGGGCGCGGCTGGACCGGCGTCACCCAGGACGCCCCCGGCGGCACGGCGACCGGCCCGGCGGCCGGCAAGTACGAGCCCGGCATCGACGACTACAAGGAGCTGCGGACCAAGTGCCCCGCGACGGGCACCGTCGGCGGCACCGCGTACGCGCACTGCGGCTCGGACTGGTGGAGCTACGACACCCCGCAGACCATCGCGGGCAAGATGGACTACAAGAACCGGCAGGGCCTGGGCGGCACCTTCGTCTGGGAGCTGTCCGGTGACACCGCGGACGGCGAACTGATCAAGGCGATCGACTAGGCGGTGTCCTGGTAGCCGCTACCCCGGCCGGCCGGGGCCGGGCTGCCGGCCCCGGCCGCTCACGCCGCAGGGGCCGGCAGACCGGGCTCGAACTCCGCGATCACGCCCATCGTTTCGACGAGGGTGCGTACCAACAGGTCCCGCACCGTGTCCCGTTCGACCTCGCGGCGGCCGATCCACTCCAGCGTGACGCCCTCGACGCTGCTCAGCCAGCCGAGCAGGGCGAGCCGGGCCAGCTCCGGCACGTCGGGCTTGCCGTACGCGCCCCGGGCGATCGTCGCGATCATCTCCTCGCGCACGCCGTTGCGCAGGGCCTGCACCTCGGCGTCGAAGCCCACACCGCCCGTGATGATCGTGCGGTAGGCCGCCTGGTGGTGCTCGGCGTAGCGCAGGTAGCCGTCGAGGGTGCGGTGGACGCGGTCGAGGGGGGCCAGCTCCTCGGCGCTGCTCGCCCGGTCGACGAGGTCGCCGACGGACTCCTCGACGATCGCCAGGTAGTAGCCGCGCTTGGACGTGAAGTAGTAGTAGATCAGGCCCTTGGCGACCCCGGCGTGCTGGGCGATGTCGTCCATCGACAGCGCGTCGTAGGACGTGTCGGCGAACAACTTCCGCCCGATGGCGATGAGTTCGGCGCGGCGCGCGACCGAGCGATCGGTACCGCGCGCCCGCTGTTCACTGTTCTTCAATTCCGGCCCTGGTGTCCGATTCCTGCGGATGTCGCAGTATGGCAGCTCCGGGGCCGGCCGTGACCCGGATCACCTCACGCCGGGTGACGCGGGGGTCACAGCAGGCCGAGCTGGGTGACGAGCATCGCGACCACCACGACGAGGGTCCAGCCCAGGACGTGTTCGAGGATCTCGGGGCCGTGGTCCCGGGGGCCGCCGGTGCGGGTGGCAGGGGCTGCGACAGGGGCTGAACTGGCGGTCATGGGCGTCTCGCTCGGCTCGTGATCAGGGGCCTGATCGGGGCAGGAACTCCCCCCGAGGGCGCCCGACTCCCCTCCGGCGCCTCCTCCACCATGCCACCGCGCGGGCCGCTTGCGACCGAGACCTTCATCACGCGGGCCCCGCCCGGGCATCCGAGGGCCGACGATGCCGGGCGGACGCGGCCCGAGGGGGGGCCGCCGCACCCGCGAGGCCCCTCCCGCGTCTCCCGGCCGGTGCCTAGCGGACACCCACCTCCGCGAGCGCGCGCCGCTGCGCGGGCGTGACGCGCGTCGGGAAGTACAGGTAGCAGACGCCGCCGGTGCCGGAGGCGACACCGCCGGAGGCGTTGTACCGCTTCGTGCGCAGCCAGATGTTCTCCCACTCGCGGCGCCGGTAGACGCGGCGCACCGCCGGGTCGTCCGGGGAGGCCGGGTCGTTGGCGATCACGTCGCCCGCGGCGGTGAAGCCGATGACCGTCATCAGATGCCCCGAGGTGCCGTAGCCGGCGCCGGTCAGCTCGGTCTTCAGGAACGACTGGGAGGTGATGACCGGGATGCCCGCCGCGATCAGCGTCTCCAGGTCGGTGAGCGAGCCGAGCCGGGTGACGACGCCCTGGAGCTCCTTGTACGTGGCCGCGTACGCCGCGTTGAACGGCCAGTTGCCGCAGCCCTCGTACTGGTAGTCGTAGGTCGAGCGGGCCGCGAGGCAGACCTGCGGGTCGGCGTAGGACGGGTCGACCCAGGCGAGCTGCGCGGCGGTCGGCCTGCGCCCCCAGGACTCGATGATCATCTGCGAGGAGGTGGGGCTGCACCACGCCTCGCCGCCGCCGTCGTACTCGGGGTACTGGCCGGCGTGCACGTCCTGCGAGTAGCGCGGGACGCGCAGCTCACCGGCGAAGCCGGGGACGGAGGCCGGGACGGTGAAGCGGTCCGGGACGTCCGAGCCCATCGCGCCGAGCCGCCAGACGGTGGGCGCGGCCTCGGCGCCCGGGGTGCGCAGCAGGGTGAGCCGCAGGCGGTAGGAGACGAGCCGCAGGCCGGACGCCGCGTCGTCGATCGAGAAGGTGTCGGTCCAGATGCTGGAGCGGCCGTCGCTCTGGTCGTCGACCGAGGTGCGCCGGATGTCCGCCTTCTCGTCGTCGCCCGCGGTCCAGCGGCCCATGACGTACCAGGGGGTCGCGGTGCCGTCGGTGTACGTGCCGCGCAGCTCGACCTGGATCCAGGTGCCGGCCGGGGTGTGCGCGTTCCAGGAGGCGATGACCTCGGTGGCGGGCACGGCGAGCGTGTGGAGGGGCGAGGTCCAGGTCGCGTACTCCCAGTCGGCCGTCCGGTTCAGGTGCGGATCGGTGTAGCTCATCGTGCCGGCGGCCCGGGCGAGGGTGACGCCGGGGCGGGCGCCCGCGACGGTGCGGGTGCCGCGGCCGGTGCCGGAGCGCCAGTCGGCGTACGTGGTCCAGGCGCGGTTGTCCACGGGTCGGGCGGGGGCCTTCCGGTGTGCGGGGGCGGCGGCGTGCGCGGCGGTGGCCGAGGTCGCGGCGAGCGCGGCGCCCGCGGCCGCCGTCAGCACGGTTCTGCGGGACGGGGTCGAAGAGGTCTGCTGGTCGGGGCGGGTCATCGGGAGGATCCCCCTGTCGACGGGTCGGGCGGACGGACGGACGCGCGGGATGCGTTCCGGGTGGAACGGTGCGCCAACTATGGCTCCCGGAACGGGATTTCCACCAGCGTTTCGGGAGGGCCACGCGCCACCAATATTGGTCTTCACCACTGGCATGACCTGCGGAGGCGTCGATGAAACCGATCGGCGCGCGACATACCCTTGCGGGTGTGGACCCTCAGCACACCCCCCTCGGCCCGTACGCCGAACGGCTGCGCCGGCTACCGCCCTCCTGCGGCCCGGTCCGGCTCGTCGGCGTCGACGGGCACGCCGGTTCCGGCAAGTCGACCTTCGCCGGCCGGCTCGCACGGGCGCTCGGTGACGCGCCGGTGCTGCACCTCGACGACCTCGCGAGCCACGACGCCCTCTTCGACTGGACCGGGCGGCTGCGCACCCAGGTCCTTGAGCCGCTCTCCCGCGGCCGGACCGCGCACTACGAGACGTACGACTGGCACGCCCGGCGCTTCGCGGGGACGCGGCCGCTGCCGCCCGCCCGGGTGGTCCTCGTCGAGGGCGTGGGGGCCGGGAGGCGGGCGGTGCGGCCGTTCCTCGCGGAGCTGCTGTGGATGGAGATGGCGGACGGGCCGGCATGGGAGCGCGGGCGCGCGCGGGACGGTGCGGGGCAGCGGGAATTCTGGGACGGCTGGATTCCAGCGGAGCGCGAGCATTTCGCGCGGGACCCCTCCCGGCCGTTCGCCAAGAAATTGGTAAGAGAGTGCCCGGAGGGATACGAGATGCGCACGGGCCCTGCCGGGACCACACAGACTCGCCACTCCGTCACTCACCGTGAGGGTCCGCCAGCGGTGTGCTGAACGCGCGAAAAGCGCCTTCCGCCAGTTTCCGCGAGTGCCTCAACTCGGCTTGACCCAGGGGCCGTACAGGACTTACGTTCTGAATGTGCGGCCTTTAGGGGCCGCCCGCAGTCGCGAAGCCCCCGGTTGTTCCCCCGTGATCGGGGGCTTCGTTCTGCCCGCATTGCCCCTTCACCGGTGTTCCGGCGCACACTTCGTTCACCGAGAGTCACCCTGTGGTACCGCGCTCACCTGCACCGAATCCCCCGATCGCGCACCGATCCGACCCCGTTGCGCCCTTCGGCCCGCCCTGTGCCCGCAGGTACGATGCCTGTCGGTGCGGCCTCTGGACGGCTCGCTGTCCGCATCCTGGCAACTCCCGTCCATGACAGAGCGGTTCAGGTTCATCGGGGGCACGGCGTGTGGGGGACGTGATGAGCTTCGGCACTGGGGCACCACCGACGGGCCCGGCCGACCTCGCCTGGCTGCGGGGCGTCGACGCGTACACGATGGGCGCATACCCGCAGGCGGAGGAGGAGTTCCGGGCCGCCGTGCGGATGGATCCGGGGATGGCGGACGGCTGGCTCGGGCTGCACGCCCTGCGCATCGACACGACGACGGCCCTGCTGCGGATGTTCCGGCACCGCGAGCGGTTCGGCGAGCAGCGCACCCGGCACCGCCGCACCCTCAACTCCTGGTACTGGCTGGGCTGGTGGGTCCAGCCGGTGCTCGAGCACCCGCGCGACCTGCTGCTCGCGCACGCCTCGCACTGGCTGGACGGCCGCCATGTCCCGGACCTGGACCGGGCGTTGGCCACGCTGCCGCCGGTCGACGCGGACCGGCAGGTGCGGTTCCTGCACGCCTGCCGGGCCTATCTGGTCAAGGACTGGGAGCAGCTGGTCCGGCACACGGACCCGCTGGTCGACGACCCCATGCTCGGCATCGAGGCGGGGCTCTTCGGCGGCATGGCGCGGGTGCGCCTGGACATGTACGGGCAGGCCGAACCGCTGCTGTCGTCGGCCCTGATGCGCTGTCGCAGCGAGCAGCCGCAGCGCAAGGAGCTGCGGTACTGGCTGGCCCGCGCGCACGAGGGCACCGGCCGCTCGGCCGCCGCGCTGCCGCTGTACCGGGCCGTGCACCGGGTCGACCCCGCCTTCATGGACACCGCGGCGCGGCTCGCGGCGATCACCGAGGGGGACGGCTACGCGGACTTCACGGACGGCACCGACCTCACCCCGATGTCGCTGACGGGCTTTCAGGACGGCTTGGACACCGGGGAGTCCGTCGATCCGCTGTTCGCCAGCGACGGGCGCGACCTGAAGGTGTCCGAGCCGGATCTGCCGCCGCCCGGCGCGGGCACGGCGGAGGACGCCGACCGGGTGCGGGAGAAGGCGGTGGTACCGGTGGCGGCGCCGCTGCCGCCCGGGCCGGCCGATCCGACGCTGCTCGACGAGGCGCTCACGGAGCTGGAGTCGATGGTCGGCCTCGAACCGGTCAAGCGGCAGGTCAAGGCGTTGTCGGCGCAGCTGAACATGGCGCGGCTGCGGGCCGGGCAGGGCCTGCCGGTGCAACCGCCCAAGCGGCACTTCGTCTTCTCCGGCCCCTCGGGCACCGGCAAGACGACCGTCGCCCGGATCCTCGGCCGGGTCTTCTACGCGCTCGGGCTGCTCGGCGGCGACCACCTGGTGGAGGCGCAGCGGGCGGACCTGGTCGGCGAGTACCTGGGCCAGACCGCCGTCAAGGCGAACGAGCTGATCGACTCGGCGCTGGGCGGGGTGCTCTTCGTCGACGAGGCGTACGCGCTGTCCAACTCGGGGTACGGCAAGGGCGACGCGTACGGCGACGAGGCGCTCCAGGTGCTGCTCAAGCGGGCGGAGGACAACCGCGACCACCTCGTGGTGATCCTCGCCGGCTATCCCGAGGGCATGGACCGGCTGCTCGCCGCGAATCCCGGGCTGTCCTCGCGCTTCACGACGCGGGTCGACTTCCCCTCGTACCGGCCGCTGGAGCTGACCTCGATCGGTGAGGTGCTGGCCGCGGAGAACGGGGACGTGTGGGACGAGGAGGCGCTGGACGAGCTGCGCTCCATCGCCGGGCACGTCGTCGACCAGGGCTGGATCGACGAGCTGGGCAACGGCCGGTTCCTGCGGACCCTGTACGAGAAGTCCTGCGCCTACCGCGATCTGCGGCTGACCGGCTATCTGCGGGAGCCGACCCGCGACGACCTGGCCACGCTGCGGCTGGCGGACCTCATGCAGGCGTACGGCGAGGTGCTGTCGGGGCGGGGGCCGGGCGGGCTGTGACGGGGCCGTGGGGGGGGCGCCCGGGGGGGGGCCCCGCCCGGCGGGGCAGGCCGGGGCGGCCCGCCCCGGGGGGGCCCCGCGGGCCCCACCGGCGGGGCCCGGGGGGGGGGGCGCCCCCTCTGGCGGGGGGGGGGGGGGGGGGGGGGGGGGGGGGGGGGGGGGGGGGGGGGGGGGGGGGGGGGGGGGGGCCCCGGGCCCCCCCCCCCCCACGGCGGGTCAGGCCGGTACGCCCTGCCGGGTGCGGGCCGGCGGGACCACCGGGTCGTCCCGGTGGGCCGGGTCCCTGACCTCGCCCACCAGCAGTTCCAGGACGTCCTCCAGCGCGACGAGCCCGAGGACCCGGCCGGAGGCGTCCGCGACCTGTGCCAGGTGGGTGGCGGCGCGGCGCATGACGCTCAGCGCGTCGTCCAGCGGAAGCTCGGCGCGCAGGGTCGTCATGGGACGCCACACGTGCTGCGGGACGGCCCGGTCGGTGTCGGGGCCCTCGATCAGGTCGAGGACGTCCTTCACGTGCAGGTAGCCCATGAACGCGCCGGTGTCCGCGCAGATCGGGAAGCGCGAGAAGCCGGTGCGGGCGGTGCGGGCGATGACCTCCGCCGGGGTGACCGACGGGCCGACCGTCACCAGGGACGCCTTGGTCAGCAGGACGTCCGTGACCGGGCGCGAGCCCAGCTCGAGGGCGTCCTCCAGGCGCTCCTGCTCCTCGGGGCCGAGGAGGCCGGCCTGTCCGGAGTCCTCCACCAGACGGTTCAGCTGCTCGCTGGTGAAGACCGCCTCCACCTCGTCCTTGGGCTCGACCCGGAAGAGCCGCAGGATCAGCCGGGCGCAGGCGCCGAGCGCCAGCGTGATCGGCTTGCACAGGCGGGCGAAGGCGACGAGACCGGGGCTGAACCACAGCGCGGTCCTCTCGGGCGCGGCCATCGCCAGGTTCTTCGGGACCATCTCGCCGATGACGAGGTGGAAGAAGACCACCGCGGCGAGCGCGATGACGTACCCCAGCGGGTGGATGACGCCGTGCGGCACGTGGACCGCCTCGAAGAGCGGCTCCAGGAGCTTGGCGACCGTCGGCTCGGCGACCGCGCCGAGCGTCAGCGAGCAGACGGTGATGCCGAACTGGGCCGCCGCCATCATCTGCGGCAGGTGTTCGAGCCCGTACAGGACCTGGCGGGCCCGGTTGCCGGGGATCGGTTCGATCTGGCTGCGGCGGACCGAGACCAGGGCGAACTCGGCTCCCACGAAGAAGCCGTTGGCCAGCACCAGGAGCGCGGCGAAGAACAGTTGCAGGGCGCTCATCGGGCCGCCTCCAGGGCTGCGGCCGGCGTCGCGTCCGCGGTGCGGACGAGCCGGACCCGCTCGGCCCGGTAGTGGTCGACCTGGCGGACCGAGAGCTTCCAGCCCGGGAGCTCGGCCCTGTCGCCGGGGGCCGGGATGCGGCCGAGGAGGTCGGCGACGAGTCCCGCCACCGTCTCGTAGGGGCCCTCGGGGACGTCGAGGCCGATGCGGCGCAGGAGGTCGACCCGGCAGCCGCCGTCGGCGTCCCAGGCGGGGCGGCCGTCCTCGGCGGGCGCGACGGCCAGCTGGGGCCGCTCGTCGAGGACGTCGTCGTGCTCGTCGCGCACCTCGCCGACCAGCTCCTCCACGATGTCCTCCAGGGTGACGACTCCGGCGGTGCCGCCGTACTCGTCGACGACCACGGCCATCGGCTGCTCGCTGCGCAGCCGGGCCAGGAGCGGCTGGACCGGGAGGGTCTCGGGGATCAGCAGCGGGGCCTGGGCGATCCGGCTCACCGGGGTGCGCAGGCGTTCGTGGGCGGGCACCGCGAGGGCGTCCTTGAGGTGGACGACTCCGATGACCTCGTCGATCCGCTCCCGGTAGACGGGGAAGCGGGACAGGCCGGTGGCGCGGGTCAGGTTGACCACGTCCTCGGCGGTCGCGGAGGACTGGAGGGCGCTGACCTTCACCCGCGGTGTCATGACGTGCTGCGCGGTCAGCTCGCCCAGCGAGAGGGTGCGCACGAACAGGTCGGCGGTGTCCTGCTCCAGGGCGCCGGCCTGCGCGGAGTGGCGGGCCAGCGACACCAGTTCGCCCGGGGTGCGGGCGGAGGCCAGTTCGTCGGCGGGTTCCACGCCGAGCGCCCGGACCAGCCGGTTGGCGACGGTGTTGAGCAGGGCGATGACCGGGCGGAACAGCCGGGCGAACACCGACTGCGGGCCGGCCACGAAGCGGGCCACCTGGAGCGGCTTCGACACCGCCCAGTTCTTGGGGACGAGTTCGCCGACCACCATCTGCACGGCGGAGGCCAGCAGCATGCCGACGACGACGGACACCCCGCCGACCGCGCCCCCGGGCACGCCCAGGGCCGTGAACGGGCCGCGCAGCAGCTCGGCGAGGGCCGGTTCGGCGAGCATGCCGACGACCAGGGAGGTGATGGTGATGCCGAGCTGGGTGCCGGAGAGCTGGAAGGAGAGTTCCTTCAGGGCGCTCACGACGGTGCGGGCGCGCTTGTCGCCCGCGGCCGCGGCCTGTTCGGCGTCGGGGCGTTCCACGGTGACGAGGCCGAATTCGGCCGCCACGAAGAAGCCGTTGGCGAGGATCAGAAGAAAGGCGGCCGCGAGAAGCAGCAACGGGATGGTCATGCCGCCGCCTCCGAAGACGTACGCGAGCGGGTCGCGCTATGTCGGGAGGGGGCGGCGCAGGTACTACCGGACGATCCGTCCATCGCTGGAGGGAGTCACTCCTCGGTTAGCAGGAACCCCGGTCGGTCGGTCGGGCCGGGGCGGGGCGGCACTCGACGCGCGCCCTTCCAACAGATTAATCACGACCGGGGGCGCGGCGTCAGGGGCGGGGCCCCTGATCCGTCCCCGAACCGCGGCGGGTCAGTCCCGGGAGCCGCCGTGGGCCGCGTCGGTCAGGGCGCGCAGGGCCCGCGCGTCGCGGATCGCGCTCTGGCGGGCGAGGCCGGGCTGGATGCCCATGGCGGCCATGCTGGTGCCGTCGGTGAGGTCGAGGAACACCCAGGGGTCGCCCGGACGGAGGTTGACCCGCACGATCTCCGCCCAGGCCAGACGGCGGCCGCGCGCGATGTTGACGACGGTGACGCCGTCGCCGTCGGCGACCACCTTGGGGCGGGCCAGCAGGGCCAGGACGCCCCAGAAGAGCGCCGCCGTGAAGACGAAGCTGGTCTTCTCGGCCGGGCTCATCCCGTGCAGGACGAGCGCGACGACGGTGATCGTGACGAAGGAGGCGGCGCCGAGCGTGTGCAGGATCACGCGGGTGCGCCCCGGCCTGAAGGTGACGGGCAGGCTGGGCAGGGCTTCCGGCATGGTGGTCTCGGTGTCCTCAGAGGCGGCAGGCGTGGATGGCCGTCGTCAGGATGGCCCGCGCGCCGAGGGCGTACAGGTCGTCCATGATCCGCTGCGCGTCCTTGGACGGGACCATGGCGCGCACGGCGACCCAGCCCTCGTTGTGCAGCGGCGAGACGGTCGGCGACTCCAGGCCCGGAGTGAGGGCGACGGCCCGCTCCAGGTGCTCGGCGCGGCAGTCGTAGTCCATCATCACGTACGTACGGGCGACGAGGACGCCCTGCAAGCGGCGCAGGAACTGCTGCGCCTTGGTGTTGTCGGTGTCGGCGCCGGTGCGGCGGATGACGCACGCCTCGGACCTCATGATCGGCTCGCCGAAGACCTCCAGGCCCGCGTTGCGCAGCGAGGTGCCGGTCTCGACGACGTCGGCGATGGCGTCGGCGACGCCCAGTTCGATGGCGGTCTCGACGGCGCCGTCCAGGTGGACGACGGAGGCGTCGACGCCGCGCTCGGCGAGGTACTTGCCGACGATGCCCTCGTAGGACGTCGCGATCGTCCTGCCCGCGAGGTCGGCGAGGTCCTTGACGGCGCCGGGCCGGGAGGCGAAGCGGAAGGTGGAGCGGGCGAAGCCGAGCGGCAGGATCGTCTCGGCGTCGGCGCCCGAGTCGATCAGCAGGTCCTGTCCGGTGATGCCGATGTCGAGCTTGCCGGAGGACACGTAGATCGCGATGTCCTTGGGGCGGAGGTAGAAGAACTCCACCTCGTTGTCCGGGTCGACCGTGACGAGTTCCTTGGACTCCTTGCGCTGGCGGTATCCGGCCTCATGCAGCATCGCCGACGCAGGTCCGGACAGTGAACCCTTGTTGGGGACGGCGATGCGCAGCATGAGGCGGGATTCCTTCGCGTGATCAGGGAGTGGGCGGAAACGGGCTGAGCCGGCGGCTCAGAGGTGGGCGTACACGTCGTCGAGGGAGATGCCGCGGGCGACCATCATCACCTGGACGTGGTACAGCAGCTGCGAGATCTCCTCGGCGGCGGCCTCCTTGCCCTCGTGCTCGGCGGCCATCCAGACCTCGGCGGCCTCCTCGACGACCTTCTTGCCGATGGCATGGACACCCTTGCCGACCAGTTCGGCGGTGCGGGAAGTGGCGGGGTCGCCGGTGGCGGCCTTCTGCTGGAGCTCGGCGAAGAGCTCCTCGAACGTCTTATTGGGCATGGTGGTGCCTACTTTACGCGGCTCTCCCCGGCCCCTAGCGCCAGGGTTCGGCGATGGTGCGCAGCGTGGTCGCGGTGGCGACGGCGGCGGTGACGGCCTCGTGCCCCTTGTCCTCGGTGGACCCCGCGAGGCCCGCCCGGTCCAGGGCCTGCTCCTCGGTGTCTACGGTCAGCACGCCGAAGCCGACGGGGACGCCGGTGTCGACGGAGACCTGGGTGAGGCCCTGGGTGACGCCCTGGCACACGTACTCGAAGTGCGGGGTGCCGCCGCGGATGACGACGCCGAGCGCGACGATCGCGTCGTAGCCGCGGTCGGCGAGCCGCTTGGCGACGACCGGCAGCTCGAAGCTGCCGGGGACGCGCAGCACGGTGGGCTCGCTGATGCCCAGCTCGTTCAGGGCCCGCAGGGCGCCGTCGACCAGGCCGTCCATGACTTTCTCGTGCCACTGGGCGGCGATGACGGCCACCCGCAGGTCGCCGCAGTTCTCCACGCTCAGTTCGGGTGCACCCTTGCCGCTCACGCGCTTCTCCTCGTGTGTACGTAGATCGGTGGTACGTAGATCGGTGGTACGTAGTTCGGTGGACGTCGGTCGATGCGGGTGGGGGAAGGAGGGCTCACTGGTTGTTGCAGGCGGACGTGCGGGGCGCGTCCAACCAGGGCAGGTCGTGGCCCATCCGGTCCCGCTTGGTGCGCAGGTAGCGGAGGTTGTGCTCGCCCGCCGTGACCGGCATCGGCTCGCGGGCGGTGACCTTGAGGCCGTGCCGGGTCAGGGCATCGGTCTTGTCGGGGTTGTTGGTCATCAGGCGCAGGCTGCGCACCCCGAGGTCGTCGAGGATCTGGGCGCCGGCCGCGTAGTCGCGGGCGTCGGCGGGCAGGCCCAGCTCCAGGTTGGCGTCGAGGGTGTCGCGGCCCTGCTCCTGGAGTTCGTAGGCGCGCAGCTTGGACAGCAGGCCGATGCCGCGGCCCTCGTGGCCGCGCAGGTAGACGACGACCCCGCGGCCGGTCTCGACGACGCGGCGCATGGACTCCTCCAGCTGGGGGCCGCAGTCGCAGCGCAGCGAGTGGAAGATGTCGCCGGTCAGGCACTCGGAGTGGATCCGCACGAGGACGTCGTCGCCGTCGCCGATCGCGCCGTGGACGAGGGCGACGTGCTCGACGCCGTCGACGGTGGAGCGGTAGCCGTGGGCGGTGAACTCGCCGAAGGCGGTGGGGAGCCGGACGGTGGCCTCGCGCTTGACGGTGGGCTCGGCGCTCCTGCGGTACGCGATGAGGTCCTCGATGGAGATGATCGTCAGGCCGTGCTTGCGGGCGAACGGGATCAGCTCGGGCAGCCGCAGCATGACGCCGTCCTCGCCGGCGATCTCCACGATGGCGCCGGCCGGGCGCAGTCCCGCGAGGCGGGCCAGGTCGACGGCGGCCTCGGTGTGGCCGTTGCGGACGAGGACCCCGCCCTCCTTGGCGCGCAGCGGGAAGATGTGGCCGGGCCGGACGAAGTCGCCCGCCGCCGCCGTGCCGGAGGCGAGCAGCCGGAGCGTGGCGGCGCGGTCGGCGGCCGAGATGCCGGTGGTGACGCCGTGGGCGCCGGAGGCGTCGACCGAGACCGTGAAGGCGGTCTGCATCGACTCGGTGTTGTCGCCGACCATCTGCGGCAGGTCGAGCCGGTCCAGTTCGGGGCCCTCCATCGGGGCGCAGATCAGGCCGCGGCACTCGCTCATCATGAAGGCGACGATCTCGGGGGTGATCTTCTCGGCGGCGACGATCAGGTCGCCCTCGTTCTCCCGGTCCTCGTCGTCGACGACCACGACGGGGCGGCCCGCGGCGATGTCGCGGACCGCCATCTCGACCGGGTCGAGGACGAGGGCGTCCTGGGGGACCTCGTACAGGCGGGGTGCCGTGCTCATGCGTGCGCTCCTTCCAGAGCGGGGGCGGCGGCCGCGCGGGACCGCTGCCACCAGTCGCGCATGCCCCACAGGACGAGCGCGCCGTAGATGACGTAGACGAAGCCGGAGAAGGCGTAGCCGTTGGCGAAGTTCAGCGGGACGCCGACGGCGTCGACCAGCAGCCAGGCGAACCAGAACTCGACCATGCCGCGCGCCTGGGCGTACATGGCGACGACGGTGCCGACGAAGATGTACGCGTCCGGCCACGGGTCCCACGACAGGGTGGGGAAGGCCTTGAAGAGCAGCGCGACGGCGACCGTGCCGGCGGCGCCGGCGAGGACCATCAGGCCCCGCTCCTTCCAGGTGGCGAAGCGCACGGCGATGGTGCCGTCCTGCGCCTGCTTGCGGCCGCGGATCCAGGCGGCCCAGCCAAGGGCGGCCACGACCATGACCACGACCTGCTTGCCGGCGCTGCCGGTCAGGTGTCCGGCGAAGGCGCCGAAGAGGATCAGGCCGGAGACGAACTGCACGGGCCAGGTCCATATGGAGCGCTTCCAGCCGAGCGCGAGGGCGACCAGGCCGAAGCTGTTGCCGATCATGTCGGACCACAGGATGTGCTGGCCGAAGGCCGTGAACGCCTCGGTGTTGAGCCAGTTCACCGGGTGCCTCCCCGGGTGTCCTCGCGGCCGCCGAGCATCCGCTCGACGTACTTGGCGATGACGTCGACCTCCAGGTTGACCGGGTCGCCGGGCCGCTTGAGGCCGAGCGTGGTCAGGGCGAGCGTGGTGGGGATGAGGCTGATGGTGAAGTGGTCGGCGGCGGCCTCGACGACGGTGAGGCTGACGCCGTCGACCGTGATCGAGCCCTTCTCGACGACGTAGCGCGACAGCTCCGCGGGGAGCGAGACCTTGACGATCTCCCAGTGCTCGGAGGGGATGCGCTCGACGACGGTCCCGGTGCCGTCGACGTGGCCCTGCACGATGTGCCCGCCGAAGCGGCCGTCGGCCACCATCGGGCGTTCGAGGTTGACGCGCGAGCCGACGGCGAGGGCGCCGAGGCCGGAGCGCTTGAGGGTCTCCGCCATGACGTCGGCGGTGAACGCGCCGTCGCCGTGCTCGACCACGGTGAGGCAGACGCCGTTGACGGCGATGGAGTCTCCGTGCTGGGCGCCTTCGGTCACGACGGGGCCACGGACACGGAAGCGACAGGCGTCATCGAGCATCTCGACGGCGGTGATCTCGCCCAGCTCTTCGACGATTCCGGTGAACACTTCCCGGGTCCTCCCTCTTGGGGCCTGGACTCCGGGGCACTGTCGTACGACGACGACAGGACGTGCGGACCGCGACACCGGGAACGGCGACGCCGTGTTCGACACCGGTCCCTTGCGGGAACGGCGAAACAGCCGGCGACGCGCACCTGTGGTGCCCGCCCGCCGCGCACTGCCTCCCATCCGGACTTTAACCGTCGGTCCAGGAATTTCACCTGGTCAACCGGCCACTGGACGTGGCCGGGTCGCGGACTGTAACCGCCGGTTCGGACTTTCACCGACCCCGGAGTGCGCTGCTTCTGGTACACGCCCAGTCTGCCACGTCGGGTCGTCGTCCATGCGGACACCCGCTGTGGCCTGACTCACAGCGCGGACGGGCATGTTCCGGCGCGCGGCCGACAGGGGGCCGGGCGCGGGCCGGCTAGGGCGCGAACACGTCCTCCTGCGCGGCCTCGCGCGCCATCAGCAGCGCCCCGCGCAGCACGGCCCCGCCTCCCAGCTCCCCGGCCCGCACCTCGGTGGCCAGCGGCGACATGGCGGCGAGGCGGGCGGCGACCCGTTCGGCCAGGAGATCGCCCCCCGCCCGTCCGACCTCGCCGGCGAGCACGACGCAGCCGGGGTCGAGCACGGCGACGACCGCGGCGGCGCCGAGCACCACCCGCGCGGCCAGCGCGTCGAGGAAGGCGTCCGCCCCGGCGGCGACGGCCGCCCGGACCACGTCGGCGGCCCGCGCCACGGGCTCCCCCGGCGCCGCGAGCCCGTGCTCCGCGGCGAGCGCCAGGATCGCCGCCGCACCGGCCAGCGAGTGGAACCCGCCGCCGCAGTCGGTGGCGGACGGCACCCCGCCGGTGCCGGGCACGGGCAGGAAGCCCACCTCACCGGTGCCGCCGGAGGCCCCGCGGCGCAGCCTGCCGTCCAGGACGACGGCCGCGCCGATGCCGAGACCGAGCCAGAGCAGCACGAACGTGTCCCGGTCCCGGGTGGCGCCGTCGCGCTGTTCGGCGAGTGCGGCGAGGTTCGTCTCGTTCTCGACCAGGACCCGCGCGGGCAGCCGTTCCTGGAGGGCCGCGATCAGCCGGCGGTGCCATTCGGGCAGTCCGGAGGAGTCCCGCAGTTCGCCGGTCGCGGGGTCGATGAGGCCGGGGGCGCCGACCCCGACGGTGTGCAGGGCGCCGGCGCCGACCTCCTCGGCGGTGCGCTCCAGCAGGGCGACGGCGCGCTCGACGGCGGCCGCGGTCTCCTCCCCCTCCTCGACGGGGACGGCGGCCCGGGCGAGGACGGAGCCGAGCAGGTCGGCGACGACCAGCCGGACCCCCTCGGTGCGCACGTCGAGGGCGGCGAGGTGGGCGCGGCCGGCGACGATCCCGTACAGCTTCGCGTTCGGGCCGCGGCGCTGCGACCCGCTCTCCCCCGCGACCTCGACGAGGCCGGAGGCGGTGAGCCGCTCCACGAGGTCGGCGACGGTGGGCCGGGACAGGCCGGTGCGTTCCTTCAGCTGGCCCGCGGTGAGCGGCCCCTCCTCCTGGAGGAAGCGCAGTGCGAGCCGGTCGTTGATGGCTCGGGCGGTCCTCGGCGATGCGGGCATGGCGGGATCCTACGGCTCGGCGACGGAAACAGGTTAACTATCAGGCAGGGTTCCTGATAGTTTACGGCGGCACCGTGCGGGACGAGCATGGGACACACCGGGAGGGACCCGCGGGATGAGTGAAGTCACATACGGAGCACGGGAGTTGAAGCGGGCGCGGTACGCCGTCGCGACCGTCTTCTGCGTCCACGGGGCGGTGACGGGTTCGTTCGCGACCCGGGTGCCCTGGATCCAGGACCACGCGGGCGTCAGCGCGGGCCAGCTCGGGCTCGCGCTCGCCTTCCCCGCGATCGGCGCCTCGGTGGCGATGCCGCTGGCGGGCAGCATCAGCCACCGGTTCGGGGCCCGGACGGCGCTGCGCGGGCTGCTCGCGCTGTGGACGCTCGCGCTGACCCTGCCCTCCCTCGCGCCGAACCTGCTCACCCTCTGCGTGGGCCTGTTCGTCTACGGCGCGACGGCCGGCATGTCGGACGTGGCGATGAACGCCCTCGGGGTGGAGGTCGAGACCCGCCTCGACAAGTCGATCATGTCGGGGCTGCACGGCATGTGGAGCACGGGCGCCCTGCTCGGTTCGGCGGGCGGCACGCTGGCGGCCCATCTGGGCACGGACGCCCGGCTGCACCATGTGTGCGCCGCGGCGGTGCTGACCGTCGCGGGGTTCACCGCCTGCCGGTGGGTGCTGGACCTGCGGCCGACGGAGGACGAGGAGCCGCCGCCGCGCTTCGCGCTGCCGCCGAGGTCCGCGCTGCTGATCGGCGCGGTCGGCTTCTGCGCGGTGTTCGCCGAGGGCGCCAGCCTGGACTGGTCGGCGGTGTACCTGAAGGACGTGCTCGACACGTCGGCCGGGCTCGCGGCCGCCTGCACCACCGGCTTCACCCTCACCATGGCGGTGGCGCGCATCGCGGGCGACCGGGTCGTGGACCGGTTCGGGGCGGTGCGCACCGTGCGGATCAGCGGCATCGGCGCGGCCTTCGGCGCGCTGATGGTGGTCCTCGCGCCGAACCCGGCCGTCGCCATGGCCGGATTCGGGCTGCTCGGGCTCGGCATCGCGGTGGTCGTGCCGCTCGCCTTCGCGGCGGCCGGACGCAGCGGGCCGAACCCGAGCCAGGCCATCGCCGGTGTCGCCACGATCACGTACACCTCGGGACTCGTCGCGCCGTCCGCGATCGGCACGATCGCCGAGGCGACGAGCCTGGTGGTGTCGTTCGGCGTGGTCACCGTGCTGGCCTGCGGGCTCGCGGTGTTCGCGGGGGTGCTGCGGGCCGGCGACCGGACCCGGGCGACGGTGCCGGAGCAGGTCAGTCGCGCGGCAGCAGATCCCGCGCAGAAGCCCTGAACCGCTCGCTCCAGGGGGTGGGGCGCAGCGTCCCCGGGTCGAGCCGGACCAGGACGCGCGTCCCGCGCGCGTAGGTGGTGGCGCCGTCCGCCGAGCAGAAGCGGAAGCCGTAGGTGAGCCCGGTGTTGCCCAGCCGCTCGATCCACAGGTGGACGGCGTACGTGCCGGGGCGCAGGACCGGGGCCTCGTAGCTGACGGTGAGTTCCCTGACCGCGTTGCAGAAGTCGCCCGCGGCGTTCCAGTCGCCGTCGAAGGCGAGGCCGCGCGCGTTCCACAGCGCGGTCCAGGCGCGTTCGACGAGGACCGGGTAGCGGGCGTTGTGCAGCATGCCGAGCGCGTCGAGGTCGTCGAAGTGGACCTCGACGGGAACCGCCGGGACGGGACGGCCGGGGCCGCCGGTGGTGCCGGGCTGGAGGTCGGGGGTGACGGCGGTCACGGATGGGGCTCCTGGTGCGGTGCGGGTGGGAGCGTCATCGTACGGCGGAAAGCTAAGCAAACGCTCAGCAGACCGGCGTGACCTGCACCTCAGCGGCGACGGGGCGGGCGACGGGCACAGCGGGACCCCGTACTTACGTCGCATTAACATGAGGCGATCGTTTCAGGCCACAGAAAGCAGAGTGCGCTCATGGACCTCGGCGTCCGCTGGAAACTGCACGGTGACGGCAAGGTCCCGGCCCCGGGTGCCGTCGTCCGGCCCGACGAGCGGCTCACCTGGCCGCGCACGATCGGGCTCGGCGCCCAGCACGTGGTCGCGATGTTCGGCGCCTCGTTCGTCGCCCCGGTCCTGATGGGTCTCGACCCGAACCTCGCGATCATGATGTCCGGTGTCGCCACGGTCATCTTCCTGCTCGCGACACGCGGCCGGGTCCCCAGCTATCTGGGCTGTTCGCTCTCCTTCGTCGGGGTCGCCGCCGTCATCCGGGCCTCGGGCGGCGACAGCGCCACGGTCACCGGCGCGGTCTTCGCCGTCGGGGTGCTGCTCTTCTTCGTCGGTCTTGCGGTGCAGAAGTTCGGGGCACGGATCATCCACGCCGCGATGCCGCCGATCGTGACCGGCGCGGTCGTCATGCTGATCGGCTTCAACCTGGCGCCGGTGACGGCCTCCACCTACTGGCCGACCGACCAGTGGACGGCACTGCTCGTCATGCTGTTCACCGGTCTGGCCGTGGTGTGCCTGCGCGGATTCTGGTCCCGCATCGCGATCTTCCTCGGGCTGATCTTCGGATACCTGCTCTCGTGGCTCCTCGACGAGGTCTTCGGCCGGATCCACTCGCCGAACGGCGGCGCCCGGGCCGTGGACCACTGGCGGCTCGACCTGTCCGGCGTCGGCAAGGCCGACTGGATCGGGCTGCCGACCTTCCACGCCCCGTCCTTCCAGTGGTCGGCGATCCTCGTCGCCCTCCCGGTGATCATCGCGCTGATCGCGGAGAACGCCGGGCACGTGAAGGCCGTCGGCGAGATGACCGGCGACAACCTCGACGACAGGCTGGGCACCGCGGTCTCCGCCGACGGCGTCGCGTCGATGCTCTCCACCGCCGTGGGCGGCCCGCCCAACACCACGTACTCCGAGAACATCGGCGTGATGGCGGCGACCCGCGTCTACTCGACGGCGGCCTACTGGGCGGCGGCCGGCTTCGCGCTCCTGTTCGGCCTGTGCCCGAAGTTCGGGGCGATCGTGGCCGCGATCCCGGGCGGGGTGCTCGGCGGCATCACCGTCATCCTCTACGGCATGATCGGCCTGCTCGGCGCCCAGATCTGGATCAACGCCGGGGTGGACCTGCGCAATCCGCTGAACCTGGTGCCGGCCGCCGCCGGCATCATCATCGGTGTGGGCAACGTGTCCCTGAAGTTCACCGACAACTTCTCGCTGAGCGGCATCGCCCTCGGCACCATCGTGGTCATCACCGGCTACCACGCGCTGCGGGCGATGGCCCCGGCCCACCTCAAGCAGCAGGAGCCGCTGCTCGACCAGGGCACCTCCACGTACGACGAGGAGAGGACGGCCGGGCAGCCGTAGCCCTCCCGCGCCGGCCGTTCCCTCGTTTCGGGGAAGCCCCGGCCGGCCGGCGCCCGCGTCGGCCCGGGGCTGGGACGCTTCGCACATGGCGCAGTCGGAACGCATCACGGGGCCGCACATCCCGGCCCAAGGAGTCGACCCGGTGCTCGCACGGATGCGGGCGGTCGCCGCGCGGCTGCCGCCGCAGGACGGCGTGGCGGTGTTCAACCGGATCTACCTGTCGGTCACGGAAGCGATGGATCACGCCATCGACCAGGGGGCGCGCGGCGGGTTCGGGGACCGCCCGGCGGCCGTCGCGCTCGGCGTCCGCTTCGCCGAGCGCTATCTGACGGCCGTCGACGCGGCGGCGTGCGGGGTGCGGCCACCGGCCTGTTGGCGGCCGCTGTTCCAGTTCCGCAGCCACCCGCAGGTACGCCCCCTCCAGTTCGCGCTCGCGGGCATCAACGCCCACATCGGCCACGACCTCGCCCTGGCCGTCGTGGACAGCTGCCACACCCTCTCCTGCGAACCGGCCGCGCTGGAGGACGAGTTCGACCGCGTCGGTGACCTGCTCGTCTCGCTGGAGGAGCGCGTCCGCGAGGAGCTGATGCCGGGCCCCGACCTGCTCCAGGTCGCCGATCCGCTCACCCACCTGCTCGGCTCCTGGAGCCTGGAGCGGGCCCGCGACGGCGCCTGGGCGGCGGCCCGCGCCGTGTGGGCGCTGCGCGATCTGCCGTCGCTCCAGGCCGAGTTCGCCCAGCGCCTCGACGCGTCGGTGGGTCTGGTGGGCCGGATGCTGCTCACTCCGCTGCCCGCCTTCCCCGGCTGAAACCGGCCGTTCCCGCTCCGGAACTCCCCTGGCGTGCGGCTACGTTGACGGTGTGACACCCGTTGTATCGGACACGTACGACGAAGGAGACCCGCATGACGACCCGGCTCGGACTCGGACTTCCGCAGATGCGGCAATACGCCATCGGCCGTGACATCCCCGACGTGGCGCGCGCCGCCGAGGCGACGGGCTACGAGAGCCTGTGGGTCTTCGAGCGGATCCTCTATCCGGAGCCCGCCCGGCAGGGGCTGTACGGGATACCCGGCATGCCGTGGCCCGACGGATACCGCTCGGTCGCCGATCCGCTCGTCTCGCTGACGCTCGCGGCGGCGGCCACGAGCACGGCGCGGCTCGGCACCAGCGTGCTGGTGGCGCCGCTGCACGTGCCGTTCCAGCTGGCGCGCTCGCTGGCCACCCTGGACGCGGCGAGCGGCGGCCGGGTGGTGGCGGGGCTCGGCACCGGCTGGTCCCACGACGAGTACGCGGCGGCGGGCGTCGCGCCGTTCGCCCGGCGCGGGCAGGTCCTCGACGAGCTGATCGAGGTGTGCCGCGCCGTGTGGGGGCCGGACCCGGTCGCGTACGAGGGCGGGCTGACGACCATCGCGCCGTCCGTGGTCGGCCCGAAGCCGGCCCGGCCGGTGCCGATCCTGCTGGCCGCGGGCAGCCCCAAGGCCAGCCGTCGGCTCGTCGACCGGGCGGACGGCTGGATGCCGGTGGGGATGGGCGCCGACGAGCTGAAGCGGAGTTGGGCGCAGTTGCGGGAGCTGGCCGAGGAGCGCGGTCGCACGGAGCCGTTGCAGAGCGTGCTGCGGGTGAACACGGTCCGCACGCCCGAGCCGTACACCGGCGACGACCGCCGGCCCTTCCAGGGCAGCGTCGACCAGATCGTCGAGGACCTGGTGGCACACGACGAGGTCGGCCTGGACGAGATCCTGATCGAGCTCCAGGGGCCGCTGCGCGACGCCGAGGAGCTGAAGGACGTGGCGGCCGAGGTGTACGAGAAGGCGCGGGCCGCGGGCGTCTGACCCCCTCCCCCCGGGCCCGCGGGTCAAGGGCCGCCGTGTCACGGAACGGTGCCGGTGGCCCGGCCGGCGCCCCGCGCGGAACCCGCTCCACCACCGCCTTCCCCGATCGCGTGTAACAGACATGTATGGGGACGGTGGTGGGCGGAACGGGCCGCGCCGCCGGGGTGTCCTGATGATCAGTGGGCCGCTCACACCGGGCGGCCGCCGCCACCGATCACGAAGGAGCCACCATGCGCGCCCAGAAGCTCGCCCTCGCCGCGGTCGCCCTCACCGCCGGCCTCACCCTGACCGCCTGCCAGGACAACGACGACGCGGCATCGGCCCCGGACGGCTCCGGCGCCTCGTCCTCGGCGGCGGCTTCGTCGTCATCGTCGTCATCGTCATCGTCGTCGTCGTCTTCGTCGTCCGGCTCGTCCGGCTCGTCCGGCTCGTCCTCGGAGGCGTCGGCGGGCTCGGCGTCCGCCGAGGGCGGTGCCGGCGCGGCCACGGACGACGACGCCCCGGGCAGCGGCGGCGGCCAGATCAACACCGGCCCGTGCCGGACCGCGCACCTCGACTTCAGCACCGCGCACGGCATGGGCGAGGGCGACTTCATGGTCGCCCTGAAGAACACCGGCGACTCCTGCCTGCTCAAGGGCTTCCCGGGGGTCGACCTGAAGGCACGCAACGGCGGGGGCAGCCTCAGCGCCGGGCGCTCGGGGGTCGCACCGGTGCCGGTCGTCCTCAAGAACGGCGAGGAGACCCGCTTCCACCTGCACTACACGCCCAACACCACGGGCGGCTCCGGCGTGACCATCACCAGCCTCGTCGTGACGCCCCCGAACGAGACCCACTCCACGAGCCTGCCGGTCACCCTGAACCTGCCGGCCACCGACAACCCCTCCGGCGGTGTCACCGTGGACCCCGTGGGCACCGGCAAGCAGTGACGCGGGGCGGTGACCGCCGGGCGGGGCACAGCGCCCGGAACGCTCAGGCCGGGGTCTTCTCGCCGTTCCCCGTCGCGGCCGTCAGCAGGCCGTTCTCGCTGATCGCGCTGAGCGAGAGCGTGCGGTACCCGGCGTCGGCGAACAGGACCGTGACCCGGTCCTCCTGCTGGCTCATGACCTCGCCCTCGCCCCAGGACGTGTGCCGCACCCGCTGCCCCGGAAGGAACAGGTCGGCGTGTCCGCCGCCGGGCGCGGCGCCCGGGGCGCCCGGGGCGTGCGGCTGCGAGATGACGCCGCCGGTGCCGGCCAGGACGCCGTTCCGCTGGTCGCGGGAGGCGGGCTCGGGGCGGGCGGGCACGCAGCTGTCGCAGCCGCCGCAGTTCTTCTTGGCCGGCGATTCGCCGAAATACCCCAGCAGCTGACGACGGCGACAGCCGTCGGCCTCCGCGTAGGACCGCATCATCTCCAGGCGGGAGCGCTCCAGCTTGACGCGGGCTCCGGCGATGCGCAGCGCCTCGCGGGCGCAGGTGTCGCGGCGGGCGCCGGGGACCACGTGCACGTCGCCCTCGGCGGTGAAGCGGACGCCGCCCGCCTCCTCCAGGAGGTGCAGCATCGAGGTCAGGGCCGTCTGCGACAGGTCCGTCTCGTCCCGCAGCGCGGTGCCGGAGACGCCGTTCCGGTGGGCGCGCACGGCGTCCATCAGTCGCAGGAGGGTGTCCTCCTCGGGGCGGCCGCCCGCGCGATAGCGCTGGGCCGCGAGGTCTTCGGGCCGGTAGGCGAGGATCGCGGCGGCCGGTTCACCGTCACGGCCCGCCCGGCCTATCTCCTGGTAGTAGGCGTCCAGCGAACCGGGAACGGTGGCGTGCAGCACGAAGCGGATATCCGCTTTGTCGATTCCCATTCCGAATGCCGAGGTGGCGACGACGACATCGAGCGCGCCGTCGCGAAAATGTTCGTGGGTCCGCGTGCGTTCCGCCGCGGAAAGTCCGGCGTGGTACGCGGCGCTGTCGAATCCAAGATCGGACAGTTCGGCGGCGTACTGCTCGGCCTCCCGGCGGGTTCCGGCGTAGATGATGCCGGGTTTCGCCTCGGCGGAGGCGCGTTCCACGACCCAGCGGCGCTTTTCCGCGTCCTGCTGGTGGCGGACGACTTCCAGGTGGAGATTGGGGCGGTCGAAACCGGCGATCACCTGGTGGACGTCCCGCATGCCGAGGCGCTCGACGATGTCGTTGCGCACCGGCGCGGCGGCGCTCGCCGTCAGGGCCAGCAGGGGCGGCCGACCGAGCCGGTCGCGCACCCGCCCGAGGGCGAGGTAGTCGGGCCGGAAGTCATAGCCCCACGTGGAGACGCACTGGGCCTCGTCGACCACCAGCAGCGCGGGGTGCGCGGCGGCGATCTCGGCCACGACCTCGTCCTTGGCCAGCTGCTCGGGCGAGACGAAGAGGAAGTCCAGGGCCCCGTCCCGCATCCGCTCCCAGGCGGCTTCGTTGGCCCGGTTGCCCTGGGCGGAATTGACGGCCTGCGCGCCGGGGCGGCCGCGTGCCCCCGTGAGCGCCGCCACCTGATCGCGTTGCAGCGCGATCAGTGGCGACACGACCACGGTGGGACCGTTCAGGAGGACACCAGGGACCTGATAGACAGCCGATTTGCCGGCGCCCGTCGGCATCACGACCATGGTGTCCCGCCCCGACATCACGGCGCTCATCGCGTCGACCTGCGCCGCTCTCAGTCTCTTCCAGCCGAACACGTCTCGAGCGCTGCGACGAAGACGTCGCCTGAGGGACATGTTCTTGAGAGGCATGGTTCTCCAGAGAAAAAGGGCGGGTCGACCGCGATCCACTGCTGGAGATCTAGAAGTAATGCTTGCGCCCGCCGACGGCACGCCCGGTGGCTCCGAGAATCCACAGAATCGCGCCGACCAGGATCAGGATTCCACCTATGGTGGTGAGGAGTCCCATGCCCACCAGCAGGCCGATGATCAGCAGGATCAGTCCAATAACAATCATCACGAATCCGTTCGTTCGAGTTCTGCGGGTTGATTTTTTCGAGTCGTTCTCTGCGAGCTCTCGTCGAGTACCCCGACCTGAACCGCACATGCGACCGAGAAAGATATTTACCGGTCCTTGTGACGGGACCCGGTTCGTCGTACGGGCGTCGAGTACCGGCCGCGGAGAGAAACAATCGGAAACGCGTTCATCGTCGCCAACTCCCTCACCTCCGCCACCTCGCACGCTCGTGCCGATCACCTTCCGAGGGCACGATTGCCCCACAACCACCCGCGCACTCATACAACCTTCATGACTTCGCGTCGCAGGGCCCTCCGGACGCCGCCCGGGCCCGCAAACCCGTGCGGGAACTAGTCCTCGGGCAGTTCGACCGGTGCGAGGGAGTCGTACAGGTCGCCGGGGCCGGGGTTGGCCGGGTCGGTCCCGCCGCCCAGGTGGTGCATGACGCCCCACACCGCGTTCAGCGCGGTCTGCACGGCGCCCTCGGCCCAGCCGGCCGTCCAGGAGATGTCGTCGCCGGCCAGGAAGATCCCGCGCCGGTCGGCCGGCAGCGTGTCCTGCATGAAGTGGGTGAACAGGCGGCGCTGGTAGCGGTAGTGCCCGGGGAGGTTCGCCTTGAAGGCGCCCATGAAGTACGGCTCGTTCTCCCAGGACACGGTCGCCGGGTTGCCGATGATGTGCTTGCGGATGTCGACGCCGGGATAGATCTCGCCGAGCGACTTCAGCATCACTTCGAGCCGCTCGTTCGCCGACAGCGGCAGCCACTTCAGGCTGTCGTCGCACCAGGTGTAGGAGAGGCAGATGACGGCGGGCCGGTCGGGGCCGTCGTCCAGGAGGTAGGTGCCGCGGGTCATGCGGTCGGTGAGCGTCATCGACATGACGTCGCGGCCCGTGGTCTCGTCCTTGTCCAGCCAGAAGGGCCGGTCGACGGGGACGAACAGCTTGCTGGACTCCATGTAGTGGGTGCGCTCGATGGCGGTCCAGTGGTCGATGGGGAAGAGCGCGTCGTCGCACGCCACCTTCGACAGCAGCATCCACGACTGGGCGGTGAAGATCGCGGCGCGGTAGGTGCGGATGTCGCCGTCGGCGTCGGTCACGGTGATGCGGTTGCCTGCGGTCCGGGACAGCCGGGTCACGGCGGGGCGCGGGGTGCGCTCGGGGTGCAGGGCGGCGAGGGAGGTGCCGGGCGCCCAGTGCACCAGCTTGCGCGGCTCGCGCTCCCACAGCCGCAGCGGCAGCTGCTGCGAGCCGCCGACGATGCCGCGGTGGTGGTCGTCGGCCTCGGTGTAGACGACGCGCAGGATCTCCAGGATCGAGTTCGGGAAGTCGGTGTCCCAGCCGCCGGTGCCGAAGCCGACCTGGCCGAAGATCTCCCGGTGCCGGAAGGACCGGAAGGCGTCGGACTCGCACAGGAACCCGTAGAAGGTCTGGTTGTCGAGCTTCTCGACGAGCTGCGACCAGATCTCCCGGATGCGCGGCACGTCCCGCTCGCGCATCGCCTGGTTCATGTCGGAGAAGTCGGCGCCCTCCTCCAGGCAGGCGCTCCACGCGGCGGCGACGTCGCGGTAGACCTGCGGCAGGTCGTCGATCGTCTCGGCGTAGTGCGACGCGCCCTTGAGGTCGACGACCGTCGACGGGGTCGCCGGGGAGAGCGGGTTGGGGAACTCCCGGGTCTCCAGGCCGACCAGGTCGATGTAGTGCTGGAGCGCCGTCGACGACGGCGGGAAGCGCATCGCGCCCATCTCGGCGGTCAGCGTCGGGTCGCAGCCGTCGAACCCCACGGTCCGCAGCCGCCCGCCGATCTGGTCGGCCTCGTACACGACGGGCTTGAGGCCCATCTTCATCAGCTCGTACGCGGCGACGATGCCCGACAGGCCGCCGCCGATGACGGCGACCTCGGTGCCGTGCTCGGTCGCCGGTATCTGGCCGAGGCCCGCCGGGTGCGCGAGGAAGTCGTCGTACGCGTACGGGAAGTCCGGCCCGAACATGGTGATCGGCGGCTGGGCGTCGGTGTGCTGGACAGCGGTGGGCACCGTGGACGTCATGGGGTGCGGACTCCTTGCGGACGCGGTTGAGACAGGAGCGTGCCCGGCCTGGGCGAGCTGGGGGGGGGCGGTCCGCGACGGTTCGGCGGGCCCCGAGAACGGTACGTTTGCGCTGGTCAGCCGGGCAAGACGGGACTGTTGCGTCTGCGTGTGCGATCTGTTGCGTACGGGGCGCTGTGGGCGTCGATTCATTGCGCGGGGGACGCCCGGAACGGCGCATCGCGTACCCGGGCCCGCGTGCGCCGCCCCGTCGCCGGGGTCCGTCGGCTCGGGCGGCCCGGCGGTCGGGGGGCCGCGAAGGCGGCGAGCCGGTGGCAGTCCCGCCCTGTGCGGGAGGCCCCCGCCGGCGGTCAGGCCGGGGCGCCGGAGGTGAAGCGGCGCATCAAGGGGGACAGGACCAGGACGGACTTGGTCCGCTCCACGAAGGGCTCGCCCGCGATCCGCTCCAGGACCCGCTCGAAGTGCCGCATGTCGGAGGCGAAGACCTGCACCAGGGCGTCCGCGTCCCCGGTGACGGTCGACGCGGCCACGATCTCCGGATAGCGCTCCAGGCCCCGCCGGATCGACTCCGGCGAGGTGTTGCGGCGGCAGTAGACCTCGATGAACCCCTCGGTCTCCCAGCCGAGCGCGGCCGGGTCGACGCGGACGGTGAAGCCGGTGATGGCGCCGGTGGCCCGCAGCCGGTCCACGCGGCGCTTCACGGCGGGCGCGGACAGCCCGACGAGCTGGCCGATGTCGGCGTAGGAGCGGCGGGCGTCCTCGGCGAGGGCGTGCACGATGCGTTCGTCGAGATCGTTCAGCAAGGCAGGAGGTTCACTTCTGGGCTGGGGGGTCAGCGGTGACTTCCGGGGCGGCGAGACGGGAGCGACGCATCCCGTAGCAGAAGTAGAACACGAGGCCGACGGCCATCCAGGCACCGAAGACGATCCAGGTGATCGAGGACAGGCTGCCCATCATCCAGATGCAGAAGCCGAAGCCCAGGACCGGCAGGACCGGGAAGAGCGGCACCCGGAAGGTGCGGTTCATCTCGGGGCGGGTCCGGCGCAGCAGCACCACGGAGACGTTGACCAGGGCGAACGCGAAGAGCGTGCCGATGCTGGTGGCGTCGGCGAGCTGGCCCAGCGGGATCGCGGCGGCGAGCACCCCGCAGAACAGGGAGACGATGACGGTGTTGGCGCGCGGCGCGCCGGTCCTGGGGTGGACCTTGGCGAACACCTTGGGCACCAGCCCGTCCCGCGACATGGCGAACAGGATGCGGGTCTGGCCGTAGAGGACGGTGAGCACGACCGAGGCGATCGCGATGACGGCCCCCGCGGCGAGGAGCGTCGCCCAGAACGACTGGCCGGTGACGTCCTGCATGATCCCGGCGAGGGTGGCCTCGGTGTCGTCGAACTGCTTCCAGGGCCGGGCCCCGACGGCGACCGCGGCGACGAGCACGTACAGCGCGGTGACGATGACCAGCGAGAGCATGATCGCGCGGGGCAGGTCGCGCTGTGCGTTCTTCGCCTCCTCACCGGCGGTGGAGGCGGCGTCGAAGCCGATGTAGGAGAAGAAGAGGGTGGCGCCGGCCGCGCTGACCCCGGCCATGCCCAGCGGCATGAAGTCCGCGTAGTTGCCCGACTGGAAGCCCTTGAGGCCGATGGCGCAGAAGAGCAGCAGCGAGACGATCTTCACCACGACCATGATCGTGTTGGCGCGGGCGGACTCCCGGGCGCCGCCGAGCAGGAAGCCCATCGCGAGCAGGACCACGATGAGCGCGGGCAGGTTGAAGACGCCGCCGTCGCCGGGCGGCGCGGAGAGCGCGTCCGGGATGGTGACGCCGATCGTGCCGTCGAGCAGTTCGTTGAGGTACTCGCCCCAGCCGACGGCGACGGCGGCCACCGAGACCCCGTACTCCAGGATCAGGCACCAGCCGCAGACCCAGGCGACCAGCTCGCCCATCGTTGCGTATGCGTACGAGTACGAGGAGCCCGCGACCGGGATGGTCCCGGCCAGTTCCGCGTACGACAGGGCGGAGAAGAGCGCGGTGAGACCGGCGATCACGAAGGAGAGGGTGACCGCGGGCCCGGCCTTGGGGACCGCCTCGCCGAGCACGACGAAGATCCCGGTGCCGAGCGTGGCACCGATGCTGATCATGGTCAGCTGCCAGAGGCCGAGGGTGCGCCGCAGCGAGCCGCCCTCCCCCTGGCCGCCCTCCGCGACCAGGCGTTCCACGGGTTTGCGCCGCAGGAGGCGGGCGCCGAGCCCTGCGGGGGGTCCTGCTGCGGGTGGGGTTCCCTGGTCGAGCACGCGCTGGCTCCTTGATCGCTGCCGGTGGAGTCGGCCGTGACGGAAGGAGACGTGACGGTCCACACCCTGACCGGGGACCGCCGAGCAGGCCGTCCCCCGCCTTGCCACGTACAGCGGATGACTCTAGAGGACGCACGTTCCCGTCTGTAATGCAGCAACCTTGCGCACACCCGGATGATCGTTGCGCAGAGCGTCAACACGCACGTGTTCATTGCGTCGTTCGGCCGCGCGGGGGGCGTGCGGTGTGTCCGAGGCCACATCGGACGCGTGGGAGTGAAAGCTCCGTTCGGGGGTAATCGGAACGGCCGCCCCTGCCGGTGGCCCGGAGGCCGACCTGACCCCCTCCCGGGCTTCGGCGGGGGTGGTTCGGGAAAGGCATCATGTGCGCGACGTACATGCCCGGAGAAGCGATGTGAGAGAGGCCTGTGAGGACCAGCGACACCGACAGCCGCACCCTGTCGCCCGCGACGCCGCGGGAGCGGGCCGCGCTCGGCAGTACGGACGGGCCCGGGGGCGCACCGCGCCGCACGGCGGCCCGCCGCGCCGGCGAGCCCCTCGGTGACGCGCCGGCCGGGAACACCCCGCTCCGGCACCCGGCCGCCTCCCCCCACGGACTGCCGCTGCCCGCCGCGCCCCGGGCGGTCGCCTGCTCGGCGGCCCGGTGACCGTCCCGCGCCCGGCGGGCGTTCCCCTGTTCCGGCCGCTGTTCCGGCCGCGCGACGCCGCGGTGACCGGCCCGCACGGCGCGCCGCACGGCGTGGCCGCCCCGACGTGCGCGGCCGGACCGTGCGCGCCGACGCGACCGCGGATCCTGGAGGCCCCGGGCCATGACCCTCTCGGATGAGCACGCGGCGCCCGCGGCCCACCCCCCGGGACCGCGGGTGACCTCCCGGCGCGCCTACGAGGTGCGCTCGGACGACGACCTGCTGACGGTGCGGCACGCCGTGCGCGCGGCCACCGTCCAGTGCGGATTCGGCCTGGTCGACCAGACCCGGGTCGTGACGGCGGCGAGCGAGCTCGCCCGCAACGCCTACGTCCACGGCAAGGGCGGCACCCTCACGGTGGAGCTGCTGTCCCGCCCCGGCGCCGACGGCATCCGCCTGGTGATAAGGGACGACGGTCCGGGCATCGCGGACGTCGCCGCGGCGCTCCAGGACGGCTTCACCACCGGCGGCGGGCTCGGCCACGGGCTGGGCGGCGCCCGCCGCCTGATGGACGAGTTCCATGTCGAGACCCGCCCCGGGGCGGGCACGACGGTGACCGCGACGCGCTGGACGCAGCGATGACCGCGGACCTCCTCGCCCCCGCCGCCACCGCGCGCGCCACCCTCGGCCACCGCGCCGCCCGCCACCCCGCCGCGCAGGTGGGGGGCCGTGCGCCGGGTCCGGGCGCGGGCGCGGCCGGGTGGAACGCGCGGCGCCCACGAACCCGTACGCTGCATATGCCCCAGAAGTGCGCCGCGGCGCCGCGCAGCGACGGCACCGCCGCACGCTGGGCCGACACCGCCGCGCCCGTCCTGCCCGGCACGCCACCCCGGCCGCTCGCCGCCGACCCGGGGCACGGCCACCGCAGCACACGCGACGAAGCGACCGCACGGGTCTCCGGAGCGGCAAGGAGGAGTTCATGACCGACAAGGCGGCCGCGCAGCAGCGTACGACGCACCGGTCGCTGCCCGAACTGCGGTCAGCGGTACGGGCGTGGGCGGCCCGGATGCGGCTGCCCGCCGAGCTGCGCACCCGGCTCGCGCAGTCCGTGTCCCGGGTGGCCGAGGCCGAACTGCGGGCGGGCCGGCTGGTCACCCTGGAGGCCGCCCCGGACCCCGCGGCGGACGACCGGGGACTGACACTGCGGCTGCGCGCCCCCTCCGCGTCGGCCGTGGAGAACCTTCCTCTGCCCGCCCAGCGCGAGGCGGACGCCGCGGTGTGGCGGATCCCGCTGCCCGCGCAGGCCCCGGCCGACCGGCCTCCGGACTCCCCCGTGGAGCTGCTGGAGGAGGAGCTGCGGACGGCGGTGCAGCGGGCCGACTCCCTGGAGGCCGACCGGCGCAGCCTCACCCACGAGCTGGACGAGACGAACAGCGGTGTCCTCGCCCTGTACGTGGAGCTGGAGAAGCGCGACGAGCAGCTGCGGCGCGCGCACGGCCAGATGCTGCGCGAGCTGGAGGACGCGCTGCGTCCGGCGCCGATCAAGGTCGACGGGCTGGAGCTGGCGATCCACTACGCGCCGGCCGGGTCCGACGCGCCGACCGGCGGCGACCTCTACGACTGGTTCGAGCTCCCCGACGGCACCGTGCACATCACGGTCGTCGACGCCCTCGGGCACGGTGTCACCAGTACCCGCAGCGCCCTGAACGTCACCCACGCCGTGCGCACGCTCACCCTGGAGGGACACTCGCTGGAGTCGATCGTCGGGCGCACGGACGAGATCCTGCTGCCCTACGACCGGGAGCTGATGGCGACGGTGCAGCTGGTCCGCATCGACCCGGCGTCCGGCCACGTCGCCCTGGCCAACGGCAGCCACCCGCCGCCCCTGCTGGTGAGCGGCGACGGCAGCGCCCGCTTCCTGGAGATGCGCGGCCGGGGCATCGGCTACCCGCTGGCGGGCAGCGACGGGCTGCGCCACGAGCGGCTCGCCCCCGACGACCTCCTGGTCCTGTACACGGACGGGCTGACCGAGAGCCGCCGCGACCCCTACGAGGGGGAACGCCGGCTGACGGCGGCGGCCGTGCGCCACCGGCACCGCCCCACCGAGGAGATTCCCGGGGCCCTGGCCCAGGAGATGCACACCGTGATCCTGCACCCGGACGACACGCTCGCCCTGACCGTACGGAGAAGCCGATGACCCACGCCGCGCCCGGGGCGATACCCGGCGACCCGTCCCACGCCCTGCGGCTGGCCACCGAGCCGGGCCCGGCCGGTCCGCTGCTCGTCCTCACCGGCGACCTGGACTACGAGAGCGCGCCCCGGCTGCTGGAGACCCTCACCGAGGTCGCCGTGCCGGACGGCGGCACGCTCACCCTCGACCTGTCGGACGTGCGGTTCTTCGACTCGGGCGGCATCAACGCGCTGCTGCGGGCGCGGCGGGCCCTCCAGGAGCGGGGCTCGCGGCTCGCGGTGTCCGCGCTGTCGCCGGTCGTCGAACGGATCTTCCGCATCACCGGGCTGGACACCGTCCTGGTCCCGGACGGACCGGCGGGAACCGGCACCGGTACCCCGCCGTCGGCGGGGTAGCCGGTACAGATGGAGATCGTGATGGACGGTCCCCTGACGGGGACACAGGCCCGGCACACGGCTGCCCGGTTCCTGGCCGAGCACTGTCCCTGGGCCGACGCGGACGCGGTGCTCCTGGTCGTCTCGGAGCTGGTGACCAACGCGTCCCGGCACACCGGCGCGCTGGCCCGGCTGCGGCTGCGCTCCGACGCGGGCGGCCTCGCGGTGGAGGTGGAGGACGGGGATCCGCGGGCGCCGGTGGCGCGCACGCCGGACTTCGGCGGCGGGGGCGGCTTCGGCTGGCACATGGTGGAGCGGCTGGCCGAGCAGCTGACGGTGCGTCCGGCGGCGGACGGGAAGTGCATCGCCGTGGGATGGGCGGCGCCGACGGTGGCGTGAGCGGGCGGGGCGCGCCGCCCGGACCGGGTCCGGACGGCGCGTGCGCGGAGCGCGGTCCCGCTAGCTCCAGCTGGCGTGCAGCGGCTTGCCCTCGGCGTAGCCGGCGGCGGACTGGATGCCGACGGTGGCGCGCTCCTCGAACTCGGCCAGCGAGTTGGCACCGGCGTAGGTGCAGGAGGAGCGGACGCCCGCGATGATCGAGTCGATCAGGTCCTCGACGCCCGGACGCTGCGGGTCGAGGAACATGCGGGAGGTGGAGATGCCCTCCTCGAAGAGCGCCTTGCGGGCGCGGTCGTACGCGGACTCGTCCGAGGTCCGGTTCTTGACGGCGCGGGCGGAGGCCATGCCGAAGGACTCCTTGTAGGCACGGCCCTTGGCGTCGTGCTGGAGGTCGCCCGGGGACTCGTAGGTCCCGGCGAACCAGGAGCCGATCATCACGTTCGACGCGCCGGCGGCCAGCGCCATGGCGACGTCGCGCGGGTGGCGGACACCGCCGTCGGCCCACACGTGCTTGCCGTACTTCTTGGCCTCGGCGGCGCACTCCAGGACGGCGGAGAACTGCGGGCGGCCGACGCCGGTCATCATCCGGGTGGTGCACATGGCGCCGGGGCCGACCCCGACCTTGATGATGTCCGCCCCGGCCTCGATGAGGTCCTTGACGCCCTCGGCGGCGACGATGTTGCCCGCGACGATCGGGACGTGCGGGTCGAGCGCGCGCACGGTCCTGATCGCGGAGATCATCGACTCCTGGTGCCCGTGGGCGGTGTCGATGACGAGGGTGTCGACCCCGGCGTCGAGGAGCTGCTTGGCCTTGCCCGCCACGTCGCCGTTGATGCCGACGGCGGCGGCGATGCGCAGCCTGCCCTCGGCGTCGGTGGCCGGGCTGTAGAGGGTGGCGCGCAGCGCGCCGGTGCGGGTCAGGATGCCCGCGAGTCGGCCGTCCTTGTCGACGGCCGGGGCGTAGCGGCGGTTGGCGCCGTCCAGCTTGTTGAAGGCGTCCCGCGGATCGATGTCCGCGTCGAGCAGCAGCAGGTCGCGGGACATGACCTCGGACAGCTGGGTGAAGCGGTCCACACCGGTCAGGTCCTCGTCGGTGACGACGCCGAGGGGGCGCTGGGCGTCGTCGACGACCACACCGGCGTTGTGCGCGCGCTTGGGCAGCAGGGCCAGGGCGTCGGCGACGGTCTGGGTGGGGGCGAGGACGATCGGGGTGTCGAGCACCAGGTGGCGCGTCTTGACCCAGGAGATGACGTCGGTGACGACCTCGATCGGGATGTCCTGCGGAATGACGACGATGCCGCCGCGGCGGGCCACGGTCTCCGCCATGCGGCGGCCGGCGATCGCGGTCATGTTGGCGACGACCAGCGGGATCGTGGTGCCCGTGCCGTCCGGGGACGAGAGGTCCACGGCCTGCCGGGAGCCCACCGCGCTGCGGCGGGGCACCATGAAGACGTCGTCGTACGTCAGGTCGTACGCGGGCTGGATGTCATTGAGGAAACGCACGTGCGCAGGTCCCGATCGCTAGGAGGGAGCCCCGGAAGAATGCCGCCGGGGCACAAAGCACGTACCTCATTTTCCCACGGGGCCCATGGCCGCGTCTTCGGGCCGAACGTCCCAAGGGTGCCGCATCCGCTTGGACGATCACATGAGACCACCGGCGGGAGCGGTGACGCCGCAGGTCAGGGCGGGGTCGGCCGGTCGGGGAAGGCGTCCAGGGCGCGGGTGAAGCAACGCAGGGGCGCGCGGGTGAGCTACGGGGTCCGGCCGGGCGCCCGCGCCGATCTGGTGGTCCTGGACTCGACCACCTACGACGACATCGTCCTGGACCGCCCCGACCGCACCCATGTCATCAAGGCGGGCCGGATCGTCGCCCGCACCACCCGCACGAGCGAACTCCTGGCTCCCTGAGCCCGGTCGCCCACCAGCACGGCACCCGCGCACCCACCCCTTCCTCCCCTCGGCGTTCATCGGCGGCAACGCCCTCCATCTGCCGCCCTGGGCGATCTTCATCGGCCGGCTCGCCCGCGACACGTTCCAGGCGCTGGTCGTCCTGGTCGTGAACAGCGCCCTGATGTACGCGGGCCGGCTCCGGGCCCTCGCCCTGGTCCCCGGCATGTTCTTCGGGTTCGCCTGCTACTTCGCCACGTACTTCGGCGGCTTCGGCCACGACCCGGGCGACGAGTGGGTGGCCTGGCTGAGCGTGGTCGCCATGAACGCCCTGGGGCCGGTCTTCGCGTACCTGTCGGTGAAGCTGACCTTCGCGACGGCGGACGGACCCCACTCCTCGGCGCCGCGGGCCGGGGCCGAGCCGGTCCGGCGGGCCTGAGCCGCGGCGGGCTCCTAGAGGGGGCCGAGCGCCAGGGCCACGCGGACCGCCGCGGCCCGCTCGAAGACCTCCTGGGCGATCTCCCACTGGCCGGGCTCGCGCCGGGCGTACCCGCGCCAGCCGGTGACGACGAGCAGCAGTCGGTGCCCGGCGGCCGGCGGGGGCAGTTGCCCGGCGTCGCCGAGCGCGTCGGCCAGCGCGTCCCAGTTCCGCCCGAACCACGCGGGCAGGTCGAGGGCGGTGGCGCAGCGGTCCATGAAGGCGGCCTTGTCGACGGCCCCTTCGAGGTCCAGGACGCGGACCGTCCAGTCACCGCTGGCGCTCATCGCAGCACTTCCTTGAACGACTCGTAGTGGTCATCGGTGTAGTACGTCTCCCCCGCCGCACCGGTGACGAGGCGCCGGGCGCCCCGGTCGCGCGAGCCCGGGGTGGGCACGGTGTACTCGTGGTAGTAGCCGCGCCGCTCGGCGGGCAGCTCGTGCTCGTAGTTCCCGAACACGCTGCCGTCCTTCTCGTACGGGAAGGGGCCGCCCCGGTCGATGAGGGTGAGCGTGCGCCGCGCCTCGGCGGGCAGCCGGCTCTCCCGGACGGTGTCCGTGCCGGAGCCGGCTGCGGAGCACCCGAGGAGAAGGGCGCCGCAGACCAGCACCAGACACAGGAGACGACGAACCACGGATGAACCCCTCCGGCGGTCGAGGAGCGGGGCCCGGGGCCGAGCCCCGCGGCCTCACACTCCGTCGGGGTCGGCCCGCTGGAGCGCGGGCTTGGGCGTCGGCCCCGCTGTCAGCAGGAAATCGGCCGCGGACGTGTCGGTGACCAGGCTGGTCACGAGCCCCGACCGCAGCACCGCGTCGATGGCGGCGGCCTTGCGCTGCCCGCCCGCGATCGCGACGACCTCAGGTATGCGGCGCAGCCGGTCCGCCTCGACGGTGATGCAGCGCTCGCCGAGGTCCCGGCCGACCCGGCGCCCCTGGGCGTCGAACAGGTGGGCGGACATCTCGGCCGCGACGCCGAGCGAGGCGTAGTGCGCGCGCTCCTCGTCGCTGAGCATGTCGTGGACGGTGGAGATGCCCGGCTCCCAGGAGCCGATGGACACGCACGCGACGGTGACCTTGTCGAAGTACTCGAAGGCGCGGGCGATCCCGGTCTGATTGCGCAGCGCGGCGGCGGTCGCCTCGTCGGGCAGCAGCATCGGCGCGTAGATCGGGTGCGCGTCCCCGCCGGAGACCTGCGCGGCGCGCCGCACGGCCTCCACGGAGCCGCGCTCGGCGGTCCCGGCGTCGTACACACCGGTCAGCTGCACGACGGTGCACGGCGGGAGCCGGTCGAGGGCGGCGGCCATGTGGATGGTGGAGCGGCCCCACGCGAGACCGAGGACGTCGCCCTCGGTGACGAGTTCGCCCAGGAGGTCGGCGGCGACCTCCCCCAGGTTCTCGGGATCGGGCGACTCCTCGGCGTCGGCCGGCGACTCGACGACCACCACGTGCCGCAGGCCGTACCGCGCGCGCAGCGCGTCGGAGCGGTCCGCGTCCAGCTCGGCCGGGACCCGGATCTCGATGCGTACGAGATCACGCTCCAGGGCGGTCTCCAGGACCCGGGCCACCTTGAAGCGGCTGACGCCGAACTCCTCGGCGATCTGGATCTTGGACTTGCCCTCCAGATAGAAGCGACGGGCCATGGCCGCCGCCTGCATCAGCTCCGCGGGTCCCATCCTCAGGGCTGCGCGTCCCGCCGATGATGCGGACACGGCGATCTCCTCACTGCTCTTCTTCACGACTCACACGACAAAGGTGGACACAGGCACTCATGGGGCGCCCACCGCACCCTCTTCTGTTCACAACCTGGATACGTCGTTCATCCTTGCAGATCCCGCGGATTTGATCAGCCCCGAAGGAACGCCGTTCACGGAACCGTGGCTCAGTGTCCGCATGCCCAGGTCGTCGACGCCGCCGCCTGCTCGCGCAGCGCGCGGACCGCCTCGGCCGGGTCGCTCGCGCCGTATACCGCCGAACCGGCGACGAAGACGTCCGCGCCGGCGTCCGCGCACCGCTCGATGGTCGACGCGGAGACCCCGCCGTCGACCTGCAACCACAGCTCCAGGCCGTGCTTGGCGATCAGCTCACGCGTCCGGCGGATCTTGGGAAGCATGATGTCGAGGAAGGACTGGCCGCCGAAACCGGGCTCGACCGTCATGATCAGCAGCATGTCGAGCTCGGGGAGCAGGTCCTCGTACGGCTCGATGGGCGTGGCCGGCTTGAGCGCCATGGAGGCGCGGGCGCCCTTGGCGCGGATCTCCCGGGCGAGGCGGACCGGCGCGTGGGCGGCCTCGGCGTGGAAGGTGACGGATCCGGCCCCCGCTTCGACGTACTGGGGGGCCCAGCGATCGGGGTCCTCGATCATCAGGTGGCAGTCCAGCGGGGTGTCCGTCGCCCGTGCCAGCGACTCTACGACCGGCACCCCCAGGGTCAGGTTCGGGACGAAGTGGTTGTCCATGACGTCGACGTGGAGCCAGTCGGCGCCCGCGACCGCCCGTGCCTCGTCGGCAAGGCGCGCGAAGTCCGCGGAGAGGATGCTGGGGTTGATCTGAACGGCCATGCCCCAAGACTGCCATGCCCGGCGCCGCTTTCCCGCCTCGGTCCTGACCGGTCCCGCGGACCGATGCCGAGCCGTGCCCTCGCGTGCCATGGTGGGCGGCCGGCGGAGCAGGCACCGCACGGCACACGGCGGGGGGCGCCATGGCGGACGGGCAGGGCGGGGTGCGCGACGGCGGACGCACGGAGCGCGGCCGGCGGGAGCGGCCCGCGCGGCGCGGCGCCGCCCGGCTGGTGTGCGGGCGGCGCGGCAAGTGGCTGGTGCTGGTGCTGTGGCTGGTGATCATCGTCGGCGCGGCCCCGCTCGCCCAGAGACTCACCGGCGCCCAGGACAACGACGCCCAGTCCTGGCTGCCCGGCTCCGCCGAGTCCACCCGGGTCCTCGGCGCCTCCAAGGACTTCCGGCCGGAGACCATCCCGGCCATCGTGGTCTACGCGCGCGAGGGCGGCCTCACCGCGGCGGACCGGACCCGCATCGAGCGCGACGCGGGCGAACTGCGCCGGCTCGGGACGTTCGGGCTGCGCGGCACCGAGGTCCGGGGCCCGGTCTACGACGACGAAGCGCGGCCCGCGGCGGCGCAGACGTACATCCCCGTGACGATGAACGCGAAGGGCTGGCAGCAGATCGCCGACGCCGTCGGCGCGGTCCGGGACCGCACGGGCACCTCGCACGGCGGGCTCGCCGTCCACATCACGGGCCCGGGCGGCACCTCGGCCGACTTCGCCGAGGCGTTCGACGGCCTGGACTCGACGCTGCTGTTCGCGGCGCTCGGCATCGTCATCGTGATCCTGCTGTGCACCTATCGCAGCCCTTCGCTGCTGCTGGTGCCGGTGGTGAGCGTGGTGGCGGCGCTGTTCACGGCCCAGGCGCTGGTCTATCTGCTGGCCCGGCACGCCGGGCTGACGGTGAACGGCCAGAGCGCGGGCATCCTGACCGTCCTCGTGTTCGGCGCGGGGACGGACTACGCGCTGCTGCTCGTCGCCCGCTACCGGGAGGAGCTGCGCCGCCACGAGGACCGGCACGAGGCGATGGCGCTCGCCCTGCACCGCGCGGGCCCGGCCGTGCTCGCGTCCGGCGCGACCGTGGTGCTGAGCATGCTGGTGCTGCTGACGGCCGAGATGAACTCCACGCGCGGCCTCGGCCCGGTCGCCGCCGTCGGGGTCGCCGTCGGCCTGGCCGCGATGCTGACGCTGTTCCCGGCGCTGCTGGTGGTCCTCGGCCGCTGGATCTTCTGGCCGCTGGTGCCGCGGCGGGGCAGCCCGGAGCCCACGGTGCGCGGCTTCTGGGCCCGCTCCGGGCGGCGGATCGCCCTGCGCCCCCGTCTGGTGTGGGGCGCGACGGCCGGGATCCTGGCGGTGCTGTCGCTCGGCCTGCTCCAGCTGCGCGCCGAGGGCATCGGCAACGCCGACTCGTTCACGACCAGGCCGGACTCGATCGTCGGGCAGGAGGTGTCCGCGAAGTACTTCCCCGCGGGCAACGGCGATCCGCTCGTCGTCGTCGCGGACCGGGACCGGGCCGCCGCGGTGCGCGGCGCCGTCGCCGGTACGGACGGCGTGGTCCGGCGGAGCGTCGGGGCGCCGCCGGGCACCGCGCCCGAGGCCGGGGGCCGGGTCCTGTTCGAGGCGACGACGACCGCCCCGTCCGACAGCCGGGCCGCCCAGGACACGGTGGAACGGGTGCGGCGGGCGGTGCACGCGGTGCCGGGCGCCCGGGCCGCGGTGGGCGGCGGCGCGGCGGCCCTGCTCGACATGGACCGCGCCACGACGCACGACAACAGACTGGTGATCCCGCTGGTGCTGGTGGTCGTGCTGCTGATCCTGGCCCTGCTGCTGCGCGCCCTGGTCGCGCCGCTGCTGCTGATCGGGACGGTCGTGCTGTCGTTCGCGGCGGCCCTCGGCGTCAGCGCGTTCGCCTTCCGCCACCTGTTCGGCTACGCGGGCGAGAGCACGGACTTCCCGCTGTTCGTCTTCGTGTTCCTGGTGGCGCTCGGCATCGACTACAACATCTTCCTCACGACCCGCATCCGCGAGGAGGCGATCCGCCAGGGCACCCGCGCCGGCGTCGTCACGGGCCTGGCCGCGACCGGCGCGGTGATCACCTCGGCGGGCCTGGTGCTGGCCGGCACCTTCGCGGCCCTCGGCACGCTGCCGATGGTGGCGTTCGCGGAGATCGGCTTCGCGGTGGCCCTCGGCGTCCTCCTGGACACCTTCGTGGTGCGGTCGGTGCTGGTGACGGCGCTGTTCCTGGACGTGGGCCCGAAGATCTGGTGGCCCCACCCGCCGGCCCGCTCCGGCCCGGCGCCCGCCCCGCACGGCCACCGGAGCGTGAGGAGCGGCTAGGAGGTCCGCCGGATCAGGGCCAGATACATCGCGTCGGTGCCGTGCAGGTGCGGCCACAGCTGCACGTCGGGCCCGTCGCCGAGCCCCGGCACGCCCTGCATCAGGGGCCGCGCGTCGATGAGTTCGGCGCCGCCGACCGACTTCAGCACGTCGTCGACGACGGCCCGGGTCTCGGCGAGGTGCGGCGAGCACGTCGCGTACCCCACGACACCCCCGACCCGCACCGAGTCGAGCGCCGTCCGCAGCAGGCTCCGCTGCAACGGGCCGAACCCGTCCAGGTCCTCCGGCCGCCGCCGCCAGCGCGCCTCGGGCCGCCGCCGCAGGGCGCCGAGTCCCGTGCAGGGCACGTCCATCAGGACGCGGTCGAAGGTGCCGGACCGCCACGGCGGGCGCGTCCCGTCCGCCGCGATCACCTGGTAGGGGCCCGGGTTGCCGGCCAGCGCCTTGGCGACGAGCCCGGCGCGGTGCGGTTGCTTCTCGGAGGCGAGGAGCACGGCGCCGCGCTCGGCGGCGAGCCCGGCGAGCAGGGCGGCCTTGCCGCCCGGCCCGGCGCACCCGTCGAGCCACGCGCGGTCGGAGCCCTCGACCGGCGCGTTCGCGAGCGCGAGCGCGACGAGCTGGCTGCCCTCGTCCTGCACTCCGGCGCGCCCGGTCCTGACGATGTCGAACGACCCCGGCTCACCGCCCTCGGACAGCCGCACGGCGTACGGCGACCAGCGCCCCGGCAGCCCCGACTCCTCGCCGACCTCGGCGAGCACGGCCTCGGCGGTGGTCCGCCCGGGCCGCGCCACGAGCGTCACCTCGGGCCGCTCGTTGTCCGCCTCCAGCAGGTCCTCGATCCCGGCGCGCCCGCCGCCCAGCGAGTCCCACAGCGCCGACACGACCCATCGCGGATGCGAATGGACGACGGCGAGATGGTCCTCGGGGTCCTCGTCGTACGGCGGCGCGACGCGCTCCAGCCAGGCGTCGAGGTCGTGCTGCGAGACCTTGCGCAGCACGGCGTTGACGAACTTGGCCCGTCCGTCGCCGAGCACCACGCGCGCCAGCTCCACCGAGGCGGAGACGGCGGCGTGCGTCGGGATCCGGGTCCCGAGCAGCTGGTGCACGCCCAGGTTCAGCACGTCGAGGACGGGCGGGTCGACCTCGCGCAGCGGCCGGTCGATGCAGGCCGCCACGATCGCGTCGTAGGTGCCCTGGCGCCGCAGCGTGCCGTAGACCAGCTCGGTGGCGAGGGCCGCGTCCCGTCCGTCGAACTTCTCCGGGCCCTCCTTCTCGCGCGCCTTGCGCAGCAGCGGCGGCAGCACGAGATTCGCGTACGCGTCCCTCTCGTCGACCGCGCGCAGCGCCTCGAAGGCGAGGATGCGCACCGGGTCCTTCTTGGGACGGCGGTGGGGCTTGCCGGGCTTGCGGGGGCCACGGCTCGACGAGGTCGGCTGGTCGCTCAAAGGTGCTCCGCTGCTGGATTCGTACGGGCGTCACGCGCGGGGGCGCACGCCGATGTCAACCCTCCCAGCCTACGGCCCGGCCCCCGCACGGGCCCTTCCGGGCCCGGCCGGGCCTCAGCCCAGCCGCTCGCCCGCGGCGATGCGCACCCCGCGCGCCCAGTCCGCCGCCGCCATCGGCTTCTTGCCCTGGGCCTGCACCCACAGCAGCTCGACGGCGTACGAGCCGGTGCCCACGTACAGATTCTTCTTGCCGACGGCCAGCTCGCCCGGCGCCAGGTCGGTGCGGTCCGGCACCGGCACGGCGGAGCGCACCTTGAGCCGCTCGCCGCGGAACTCGGTCCAGGCACCCGGCGCCGGGGTGCAGCCGCGCACCACCCGGTCGACGCGGAGCGCGGGCGCCGCCCAGTCGATCCGGGCGTCCTCGACGGTGATCTTCGGGGCGAGGGAGACGCCGTCGGCGGGCTGTGGCACGGCGTGCACGGACCCGTCCTCGATCCCGTCCATGGTCGCGACGAGCAGCCCGGCCCCGGCGAACGCGAGCCGCGTCAGCATGTCCCCGCTGGTGTCCGTGGGCCGGACGGCCTCCGTCACCGTGCCGTACACCGGCCCGGAGTCGAGCCCCTCCTCGATGAGGAAGGTCGAGGCGCCGGTGATCTCGTCACCGGCCATGATCGAGTGCTGCACGGGCGCGGCGCCGCGCCAGGCGGGCAGCAGCGAGAAGTGCAGGTTGACCCAGCCGCGGGCGGGCACGGCGAGCGCGGTCTTCGGCAGCAGCGCGCCGTAGGCGACGACCGGGCAGCAGTCCGGGCCGATCTCGCGCAGCCGGGCCAGGAACTCCTCGTCGCGCGGCTTGGCGGGCCTGAGCACCTCGATGCCCGCCTCCTCGGCCCGCTCGGCGACCGGGCTCGCGATCAGGCGGCGCCCGCGCCCGGCGGGGGCGTCGGGCCGGGTGACGACCGCGGCGACCTCGTGCCGGTCGGAGGCGATCAGGGCGTCCAGGGCGGGTACGGCGACCTCGGGGGTGCCGGCGAAGACGAGCTTCATCGGTGGATCGTGGCCTCTCGGGCGGGGTGACGGGCAGCGCACCAGTCTATGGGGGCCCGCTCGCACACACGCATGGGGCGCACGCCAGAACGTGCGCCCTGCGCATATGCGGATACGCCCGAACAGCGTGACCCCTCACCGCATGGCGCGTTGGTCAAGAAAGAGTTGACCAGTCAGCGGGCCGTCAGCACTCGATCGTCGCCGGACACGGTCGTCGTTCGGTGCGCGAGCGGCCCATCATTCTCATCTTCATCGCCGGTTCGAGAGGCTTGTAAATGGCCGACCACGCAACCCACGACGCCCAGGCACGGGCCAGCCTGCACCTGCTGGTGCGGGACATCGAGCGGGTCCGACGGCAGGTGGACGCACTGCGCACCCTCACCGCACAGCTCGGCAACGTCTACCGCCCGCGCCGCTCCGGCCCCTCCGCGGGGTTCGTCGTCTACGGCAGGGCGCCCGCCCCGACCGTCCGCCTCGCCCAGGAGCTCCGGGACAGCGTCGAGACCCTGGTGACAGCGGCCGTGGACTTCGACCGCTCGCTGGGATTCTCGTGGGACGCGGTGGGCTCCGCGCTCGGAGTCACCAAGCAGGCGGTGCACCGCCGTTACGGAGCGCGCCGAGCCGCCACCCAGGCCGCCGCCGAGGCGGAGCGCGCCACCGACACCCCGACGGCCACCGCGCCGCGCCCGCCGGTGCCGCTGGCCGCGGGCCCGCTGCCCTCGGTGCCCGCCGCCCGGTCGATGCCGACCCAGCCGACCGCGGGCAGCTCGGGCCTGCGCGAGGAGGTGCGCCCCAGCGCGTTCCCCGGTCCGCGCAACGGCTGACGCCGACACCGCACCGTCCCCGTACGACGCAGCCTCCCCGCACTTCACGTCCGGGGAGGCCTCGCCATGTTGACGCCCCCGCGGCAACCGCGCCTGACGCCGGGTCACCCGATGTCGAGCGGATCCACCCGCACGCGCACCGGCTCACTCCCGCCGCGCGCCATGCGCGCCGCCTGCGCCTGCTTGAGCGCCGCCGCGAGCGCGGCGCCGCTGCCCGGCGGCACCCGCACGAGCGCCCGCTCCTCCTGCTCGCCGCCCGCGGGCTCCGCGGGCCGCGGGCCCGGCCCGCGGGTCCCCCCGCCGCCGCTCCCCGCCACCGGCACGGGCCCGAGCACCTCGGCGTCCGCGGGCAGTTCGACCGCCCCCAGGAACTCCGCCAGCGCGTCCGGCGCGCCGCTCACCGCGGCCATCCGGGACACCGGCGGGAAGCCCAGCTCGGCCCGGTCGGCGAGCTCCCGCACGGCGTGGCCCACCGGGTCCCAGCGCACCAGCGCCTGCACGGGCCGCAGCGTCGGCTCGGCCACGACGACGACGGTGCCGCCCGCCTCCTGGGGACGGACCAGCGCCGACGCGGCGATCCAGCGCCGCAGCGCCTCCTCGCCGGCCCGCAGGTCGGGCCGCCCGAGCATGGCCCAGCCGTCCAGCAGCAGCGCCGCCGCGTACCCGCCCTCGGCCACCGGCTCGGCGCCCGGGGTGCTCACCACGAGCGCCGGTTCCCCGGACACGCTGTCGAGGACCTGCTCGCGGCCCGAGGTCCGCACCGGCACGGCGGCGAACGCCCGGCCCAGCTCCTCGGCGGTCCGGCGGGCGCCGACGACCTGGGCCCGCAGCCGGGTGCCGTCGCACTCGGCGCACTGCCAGCCGGGCTCCTCGCGCCCGCACCAGCCGCAGGCGAGCACGCCGGTCGCCTCCCGCGCCTCCAGCGGCCCGGCGCACGCCCGGCACCGGGCCGGCTCGCGGCAGCGCTGGCAGGCCAGCCGGGGCACATAGCCGCGCCGGGGCACCTGCACCAGCACGGGCCCCTCGCGCAGCGCCGTCCGCGCGGTCTCCCAGGCGATGCTGGGCAGCCGGGCGGCCCGCGCCGCCTCGTCCCGCGCGAGGTCGAGGTCGCCGACGGTCCGCACCAGCGGCGCGGTCCGCCGCACCTCGGCCCGGGGGGCGGCGACGGCGGCCGCCCAGCCGCTGCGCACCAGCTGCGCGGCCTCGACGGTGCAGCTCCAACTCCCGGCCAGGAAGGCGCACTTGTCCCGCGCGGCGCGCAGTTCGAGCACTTCGCGCACATGCGGGAACGGCGCCCGGTCGTCGCTGTGGTGCGCGTCCCCGTCGTCCCAGACGACGACGAGCCCCAGGTCCCGCACGGGCGCGAACATGGCGGCCCGGGTCCCCACCACGGCCCGGACCGCGCCGCGCCGCACGGCGAGCCACTCCGCGTACCGCCGCTGCTGCCCGGCCTCGGCGGTGAGCACGGCGTGCTGGCCGGGCCCGAGCAGCTCCCGCATCGCCCGATCGACCCGGGCGGCGAGCCGCACGGTCGGTACGACGACCAGGGCGCCGCGCCCCGACGCCAGCGTCGCCCGCACGGCCCGGGCGATCTCGTCGGCCCACTCGGGGCCGGGCAGCGCGGTCCACACGGCGCGCGGGGCGCCGCCCGCGGCGAGCGAGGCGATGAGGTCGGCCCCCCGCTCGTACCGCTGCCAGGAGCCGGGCCCGGGCGCGGCGGGCGGCTCGGGCGGCGGCGGGAACTCCCGGGCCTCGGCCTTGGCGTGCCGGGGCGGGATCGCGAGCTGGAGCACATCCGCGAGGCTCCCGGCGTACCGGTCGGCCACCGCCCGCGTCAGGCCCAGCAGCTCCGGCCCGAGCACCTGCTCGGGCGACACGACCTGCGCCAGGGCGGCGAGGGGCCCCTGGTACTCGGCCTCGGCGACCCGCTCCAGGAGGAAGCCGTCGATGAGGCCGCCGCCCTCGCGCCGCCCGTCCCGCACGTTCTTCGCCCCGGCCCCGAACCGCACCCGGACCCGCACCCCCGGCTGCGCGACGGCGTCCAGCTCCGCGGGCACCGCGTACTCGAAGTACCGGTCGAGGTGCAGCACCCCCTTGTCGACGAGCACCCGCGCGACGGGCAGCTCCTCGGCCAGCGCGGCCCCCCGCCACGTCCGAGGCTTGGCCTTCGGCGCCTTGGCCCGCCGCACACTCTCCCGGATCAACGCCAGCTGCTCGGGCTCCCCGCCCCCCTGCCCCGACCCGCCGTCCTCGCTGCTCACACCTGCATTCCTACCAGAGGGCACCGACAGACCGGGCCCGCGCACAGCGGTGGGCCCGGCCCTCCCGAAGGAGGAGCCGAGCCCACCGGACAGGACGCGGGTTACAGCCCCGCGGCCGTACGCAGAGCGTCCACCCGATCGGTCCGCTCCCACGTGAAGTCGGGCAGCGCGCGCCCGAAGTGGCCGTAGGCGGCCGTCTGGGAGTAGATCGGGCGGAGCAGGTCGAGGTCGCGGATGATCGCGGCCGGGCGGAGGTCGAAGACCTCGGAGATCGCCGACTCGATCCTGTCCGGGTCGACCGTCGCCGTGCCGAACGTCTCGACGAACAGGCCCACCGGCTCGGCCTTGCCGATCGCGTACGCGACCTGGACCTCGCAGCGCGAGGCGAGTCCGGCGGCGACCACGTTCTTGGCGACCCAGCGCATGGCGTAGGCGGCCGAGCGGTCGACCTTGGACGGGTCCTTGCCGGAGAAGGCGCCGCCGCCGTGCCGGGCGTAGCCGCCGTAGGTGTCGATGATGATCTTGCGGCCGGTCAGGCCGGCGTCGCCCATCGGGCCGCCGATCTCGAAGCGGCCGGTCGGGTTGACCAGGAGGCGGTAGTTCTCGGTCTCCAGCTTGATGCCGTCGTCGAGGAGCGCCTTCAGCTCCGGCTCCACGACGAACTCGCGGATGTCGGGGGCGAGCAGCGACTCCAGGTCGATGTCGGAGGCGTGCTGCGAGGAGACCACGACGGTGTCGAGGCGGACGGCCTTGTCGCCGTCGTACTCGATGGTGACCTGCGTCTTGCCGTCGGGGCGCAGGTAGGGGATCGTGCCGTTCTTGCGGACCTCGGACAGGCGGCGCGACAGGCGGTGCGCGAGGTGGATCGGGAGCGGCATCAGCTCCGGGGTCTCGTCGCACGCGTAGCCGAACATCAGGCCCTGGTCGCCCGCGCCCTGCTTGTCCAGCTCGTCGTCATCGCCCTCGACCCGCTTCTCGTACGCGGTGTCGACGCCCTGCGCGATGTCCGGCGACTGCGAGCCGATCGAGACCGAGACGCCGCAGGACGCGCCGTCGAAGCCCTTCTTCGACGAGTCGTAGCCGATCTCCAGGATCTTGTCGCGCACGAGCTGCGCGATCGGCGCGTAAGCCTTGGTGGTGACCTCGCCGGCCACGTGCACGAGGCCCGTGGTGATCAGCGTCTCGACGGCCACGCGGGACGTGGGGTCCTCGCGCAGCAGCGCGTCGAGAATGGTGTCGCTGATCTGGTCAGCGATCTTGTCGGGGTGACCCTCGGTCACGGACTCCGAGGTGAACAGGCGACGGGACACAACGCTCCCTGTGGTTGCAGCGGCTGCTGGCTGATCATTTACGGATGGGTACGGGAGCTGCGCCCGACGACATCCAGAAACAGTTTATCGGTCGTGCTCGCTCGCCGGACCACGTGTCTCGCCTACTGGGAGCGCTGTGACCTGCGACACCGCATTCTCCGATATGACGATCGGTCTTAGGAAGAGCGCCGGGCGCCCGAAATCATGGCGTTTTCGTGTCTTGGGTGCACCCAAAGGGGCGAATGCGCTTTTTTCATCCGACCCGGGGCAACCGGGACACGACGGCGTCCCAGATCCGCTCCGCGAGGGCCTCCTTGGGGCCGTACGGCACGGGGTCCTCGCTGCCGTCGGAGCCGAGGATGACGGCCTCGTTCTCCTCCGCGCCGAACGTCTTGCGCTCCCCCACCTCGTTGACGACGAGCAGGTCACAACCCTTGCGGGCGAGCTTGGCGCGGCCGTTGGCGAGGACGTCGTCGGTCTCGGCGGCGAAGCCCACGACCACCTGGCCGGGGCGCGGCCGCCCGGCGGCGATCTCGGCCAGGATGTCGGGGTTGCGCACGAGGGCGATCGGCGCGGGCTCCTCGCCGTCCTTCTTCTTGATCTTGCCGGTGGCGTACGTCTGCGGGCGGAAGTCGGCGACGGCCGCCGCCATGACGACCGCATCGGCGTCCCCGGCCGCCTTCAGGGCCGCCTCCCGCAGCTGGACGGCGGTGCCCACGTGGACGACGTCGACACCGGCCGGGTCGGGCAGGCCCGCGTTCGCGGACAGCAGCGTGACCCGGGCGCCGCGCGCGGCGGCGGTGCGGGCGAGCGCGTAGCCCTGCTTGCCGGAGGAGCGGTTGCCGAGGAAGCGGACCGGGTCGAGGGGCTCGCGGGTGCCGCCGGCGCTGACGACGACGTGCCGGCCGGACAGGTCCGGGACCACCGGTCCGCGGGCGAGCACCCGGCGCACGTACTCGAAGATCTCGACCGGGTCGGGGAAGCGGCCCTTGCCGGTGTCGACGCCGGTCAGCCGGCCGACGGCGGGCTCGATGACGAGGGCGCCGCGGCGGCGCAGCGTGGCGACGTTCTCCCGGGTCGCCGGGTGCTCCCACATCTCGGTGTGCATGGCCGGCGCGAAGACGACCGGGCAACGGGCGGTGAGCAGGGTGTTCGTCAGGAGGTCGTCGGCGAGGCCGTGGGCGGCCTTGGCGAGCAGGTCCGCGGTGGCCGGGGCGACCACGACCACCTCCGCGTGCTGGCCGATGCGGACGTGCGGCACCTCGTGGACGGAGTCCCAGACCTCGGTGGAGACCGGGTTGCCGGACAGGGCCGACCAGGTGGCGGCGCCGACGAAGTGGAGCGCGGAGTCCGTGGGCACGACGCGCACGTCGTGGCCGGACTCCGTCAGACGGCGCAGCAGCTCGCACGCCTTGTAGGCGGCGATACCGCCGCTGACCCCCAGGACGACGTTGGGCTTCGACGACACCGGCTCTCCCCTGACTCCACTGCTGCGTACGAGGACACGTACGCCTCCATGACACACCACAGGCCCGGCAGTCGCGCTGCCGGGCCTGTGGTGACGTGAATGCTGCGAGAAACGGGTGCTACTGCGCGGGGCCCTCGATGGCCTCGGACGTCAGCAGGCCCGCGTTGATCTCGCGGAGGGCGATCGAGAGCGGCTTCTCGTGGACGTGGGTGTCCACCAGCGGGCCGACGTACTCGAGCAGGCCCTCACCGAGCTGCGAGTAGTACGCGTTGATCTGGCGCGCGCGCTTGGCGGCGTAGATGACCAGGCTGTACTTCGAGTCGGTTGCTTCGAGCAGCTCATCAATCGGCGGGTTGATGATGCCCTCGGGCGCGGTGATGGAAGAGGACACTCTCTGCCTTCCGATGGGGGCCGGGACCGGAGTCCCGACTGGGGTAAAGATCAAAGGACCTTCATCAAGGCTAGCAGCTCGCGGGCCACGTCCTCGACGGAGGTATTGACAAGCGTCGTGTCGAACTCCGCCTCGGAGGCCAGCTCCACCTTCGCGGTGTCGAGACGGCGCTCGATCACCTCGGCGGACTCGGTCCCCCGCCCGGTGAGCCGGCGCACCAGCTCCTCCCAGCTCGGCGGGGCGAGGAAGACCAGCTGCGCCTCGGGCATCGACTCGCGGACCAGACGGGCGCCCTGGAGGTCGATCTCCAGGAGCACCGGCTCGCCCGCTTCGAGGCGGTCGAGGACGGCACGTCGCGGAGTGCCGTAGCGGTTCCCCGCGAACTCGGCCCACTCCAGGAGCTCGCCGTTGGCGATCAGCTTGTCCATCTCCTCGTCGGTGACGAAGAAGTACTGGACACCGTGCTTCTCGCCCGGGCGCGGCCTGCGGGTCGTCGCCGACACCGAGAGCCAGACCTCGGGGTGTTCCTTGCGCATATGAGCGACGACCGTGCTCTTGCCGACCCCGGAGGGGCCGGAGAGCACGGTCAGCCGCGGACGTTCACTCATGCAGCGATTATTCCAGTTGTTCCGGAGTGCCCGGACCAGCCCCGGAGCCGGTCCGGAAGCACTCAGGCGCCGGTGCTGCCGAACTCGCGCTCCAGGGAGGCGATCTGGTTGGAACCGAGACCGCGCACCCGGCGGGATTCGGAGATCCCCAGACGCTCCATGATCTGCTTGGCGCGGACCTTGCCCACGCCCGGGAGGGACTCCAGCAGGGCGGAGACCTTCATCTTGCCGATGACGTCGTTCTCCTGGCCCTGCTTGATGACCTCGTGCAGCGAGGCACCGGAGTGCTTGAGTCGATTCTTGACCTCGGCCCGCTCCCGGCGAGCCGCGGCGGCCTTCTCGAGCGCGGCTGCGCGCTGTTCAGGGGTAAGGGGCGGAAGAGCCACGCCTACGTCACCTCGGATGTCGAACTGTCGGATACGGACCGGTGCGGAAGCTGGTCGCCCCACACCTGGTGAGCAACGGACAACGCCCTTGCCTGCGTTCGCCCGTTCGCTCTCGTCGGAGACTAGCGGCCACGGCGGTCAGAGTCAGCGAGAACAGCGGAAAAGTCCTGGTCAGCTGTGCCCAGGCCGTGCATTTCGGACATATCGTCCACTAAATCGGTCAGGATTCGGACGGCGGGCCCAAGGTAGGCACGCAGTGCCACCCGCGAACGGGCTCAGCCGGCGGTCCCGACCGCCGCACGCACCTCGTCCGCGAACCGCACGGCCGCGTCCCTCAGTGCCGTCACGGACGGCCCTTCCTCGAGCACGGCGCGGCTCACGTTCGGCACGACGTCGCGGACCGCGGAGCCGAAGACGGACGGCAGATCGGCCGCCGTCGCGCCCTGCGCGCCGATGCCGGGCGCGAGGAGCGGACCGTTGATCCCGAGCTCGTACCCGGACAGGTCGCCCAGGGTCGCGCCCACGACGGCGCCGAAGGAGCCCAGCGGGGTCGCGCCCGCGTTCTCCTCGGCGAGGTGGGCGAGCATCGTGGCGCCCACGTTCCGTCCGTCGGCCCGGACGGCGTGCTGGACCTCGCCGCCCTCCGGGTTGGAGGTGAGCGCGAGCACGAAGAGCCCGGCGCCGGACTCGCGCGCGAGGTCGACGGCCGGCCGCAGCGAGCCGTAGCCGAGATACGGCGACACGGTCAGGGCGTCCGAGAACAGCGGGGAGCCCGGGTCCAGGAAGGTCTGCGCGTACGCGGCCATGGTCGAGCCGATGTCGCCGCGCTTGGCGTCCATGACGACGAGGGTGCCCGCGGCCCGCAGGTCCGCGACGGCCCGCTCCAGCACGGCGACACCGCGCGAGCCGAACCGCTCGAAGAAGGCCATCTGCGGCTTGACCACGGCGACCGTCCCGGCCAGCGCCTCGACGGTGGTGCGGGTGAAGGTCTCCAGGCCCGCGATGTCGTCCTCCAGGCCCCAGGAGGCCAGCAGGGCGGCGTGCGGGTCGATGCCGACGCAAAGCGGCCCGCGCTCGTCCATGGCGCGGCGCAGGCGGGCACCGAAGGGTGCGAGGACTGTCATGCGGCGGCGGCCTTCTTCCGGACATCGGCGCCGACGGCGTCGGCGAGCGTGGCGTACGGCGAGTTGTTCAGGCGGGCGGCGAGGCCCTTGTGGATCGCGCGGGCGTAGAACGGGCCCTCGTAGATGAAGGCCGAGTAGCCCTGGACGAGCGTGGCGCCGGCCAGGATGCGCCGCCAGGCGTCCTCGGCGTTCTCGACGCCGCCGACGCCCACGAGGGTGATCCGGTCGCCCACGCGCGCGTACAGGCGGCTGAGGACCTCCAGGGAGCGCTCCTTGAGGGGCGCGCCGGACAGGCCGCCGGTCTCGTTCACGACGTCGCCCCGGGTCGTCAGGCCCGCGCGGGAGATCGTCGTGTTCGTGGCGATGATGCCGTCGAGGCCCAGCTCGACGGCGAGGTCGGCGACGGCGTCGACGTCCTCGTCGGCGAGGTCGGGCGCGATCTTCACCAGGAGGGGGACGCGGCGCGAGCGCACGGTGCGGTCGGCGGCCTCGCGCACGGCGGTCAGCAGCGGGCGCAGCGCCTCGGTCGCCTGGAGGTTGCGCAGGCCCGGCGTGTTCGGCGAGGAGACGTTGACCACGAGGTAGTCCGCGAAGGCGGCCAGCCGCTCGGTGGACTTCACGTAGTCGCCGACGGCCTCGGCCTCGGGGACGACCTTGGTCTTGCCGATGTTCACGCCGACGGTGGTCCGGAAGGCCGGGGTGCGGGAGGCCAGGCGGGCGGCGACGGCCAGCGAGCCCTCGTTGTTGAAGCCCATGCGGTTGATCAGCGCGCGGTCCTGCACGAGGCGGAAGAGGCGCTTGCCGGGGTTGCCGGGCTGCGGCTCGCCGGTGACGGTGCCGATCTCGATGTGGTCGAAGCCGAGCATCGACATGCCGTCGATCGCGACGGCGTTCTTGTCGAAGCCGGCGGCGAGCCCGAAGGGGCCGTGCATGCGCAGGCCGAGGGCCTCGGTGCGCAGCTCCTTGTGGCGGGGGGCGAAGACGGCCGCCACGAAGGTGCGCAGCACGGGGATGCGGGCCGCGAGGCGGATCCAGCGGAAGGCGAGGTGGTGCGCCCGCTCGGGGTCCATGCGCCGGAAGACGAGGCGGAAGAACAACTTGTACATGACTGACGTCCTAGGGGTGCTCATGAGGCGGTGGGCTCATGAAGAGGGGGACACCGTTTCGGTGTCCCCCTCCGGGCTGCTAGTCGCGGGCCGCGGTCAGGTGCTCCGCGTGTTCCTGGAGTGAGCTGACGCCCACGTCGCCGTGGTTGAGCGCGTCGATGCCCTGGACGGCGGCCGCGAGGGCCTGGACCGTGGTGAGGCAGGGCACGGAGCGGGCCACGGCGGCCGTCCGGATCTCGTAGCCGTCGAGCCGGCCGCCGGTGCCGTACGGCGTGTTGACGATCAGGTCGACGCCGCCGTCGTGGATCAGCTGGACGATCGTCTTCTCGCCGCCCGGGCCCTCGCCCTCGGACTGCTTGCGCACGACGGTGGCGTTGATGCCGTTGCGCTTGAGCACCTCGGCCGTGCCGGACGTGGCGAGCAGCTCGAAGCCGTGGGCGACCAGCTCGCGCGCCGGGAAGATCATCGAGCGCTTGTCGCGGTTGGCGACCGAGATGAAGGCGCGGCCCTTGGTGGGCAGCGGGCCGTAGGCGCCCGCCTGCGACTTGGCGTAGGCCGTGCCGAAGACGGAGTCGATGCCCATGACCTCGCCGGTGGAGCGCATCTCCGGGCCGAGGACGGTGTCGACGCCGCGGCCGTGGATGTCGCGGAAGCGCGACCACGGCATGACGGCCTCCTTGACGGAGATCGGCGCGTCCAGCGGCAGGGTGCCGCCGTCGCCGGTCCTCGGCAGCAGGCCCTCGGCGCGCAGCTCGGCGACGGTGGCGCCCAGCGAGATGCGGGCGGCGGCCTTGGCGAGCGGCACCGCGGTCGCCTTCGAGGTGAAGGGGACGGTCCGCGAGGCGCGCGGGTTGGCCTCCAGGACGTAGAGGATGTCGCCGGCCATGGCGAACTGGATGTTGATCAGTCCGCGCACGCCGACGCCCTTGGCGATGGCCTCGGTCGAGACGCGCAGCCGCTTGATGTCGTGGCCGCCGAGGGTGATCGGGGGCAGGGCGCACGCCGAGTCGCCGGAGTGGATGCCGGCTTCCTCGATGTGCTCCATGACGCCGCCGAGGTAGAGCTCCTCGCCGTCGTAGAGGGCGTCGACGTCGATCTCGATGGCGTCGTCGAGGAAGCGGTCCACGAGGACCGGCCGCGAGGGGCTGATCTCGGTGGACTCCTCGATGTACGAGGACAGGCGGGCCTCGTCGTAGACGATCTCCATGCCGCGGCCGCCGAGGACGTACGACGGGCGGACGAGGACGGGGTAGCCGATCTCGTCGGCGATCGCCTTGGCCTCGGTGAAGGTGGTGGCGGTGCCGTGCTTCGGGGCGGGCAGGCCCGCCTCGGCGAGGACGCGGCCGAAGGCGCCGCGGTCCTCGGCGGCGTGGATCGCCTCCGGCGGGGTGCCGACGACGGGGACGCCGTTGTCCTTCAGGGCCTGCGCGAGGCCCAGCGGGGTCTGGCCGCCGAGCTGCACGATGACGCCCGCGAGCGGGCCGGCGAGGGACTCGGCGTGCACGATCTCCAGCACGTCCTCCAGCGTCAGCGGCTCGAAGTAGAGGCGGTCGGAGGTGTCGTAGTCGGTGGAGACCGTCTCGGGGTTGCAGTTGACCATCACGGTCTCGTAGCCCGCGTCGCTGAGCGCGAAGGAGGCGTGGACGCAGGAGTAGTCGAACTCGATGCCCTGGCCGATGCGGTTCGGGCCCGAGCCCAGGATGATCACGGCGGGCCTGGTGCGCGGCGCGACCTCCGACTCCTCGTCGTACGAGGAGTAGAAGTACGGCGTCTTCGCGGCGAACTCGGCGGCGCAGGTGTCGACCGTCTTGTAGACCGGGCGGACCCCGAGCGCGTGCCGGACCTCGCGGACGACGTCCTCGCGCAGGCCGCGGATCTCGGCGATCTGGTGGTCGGAGAAGCCGTGGCGCTTGGCCTCGGCGAGCAGCGCGGCGTCGAGGCGCTCGACGGCGGCGAGCTCGTCGGCGACCTCCTTGATCAGGAACAGCTGGTCGACGAACCACGGGTCGATCTTCGTGTAGTCGAAGACCTCCTCGGGGGTGGCGCCGGCCCGGATCGCCTCCATGACGGTGTTGATCCGGCCGTCGGTCGGGCGGACGGCCTCTTCGAGGAGGGCGGTCTTGTCGCCGACCGGGCCGACGAAGGTGAACTGGCTGCCCTTCTTCTCCAGGGAGCGCAGCGCCTTCTGGAAGGCCTCGGTGAAGTTGCGGCCGATGGCCATGGCCTCGCCGACCGACTTCATGGTGGTGGTCAGCGTGGAGTCGGCGCTCGGGAACTTCTCGAACGCGAATCGCGGAGCCTTCACGACCACGTAGTCGAGGGTCGGCTCGAAGGAGGCCGGCGTCTTCTCCGTGATGTCGTTGGGGATCTCGTCGAGCGTGTACCCCACGGCCAACTTGGCGGCGATCTTCGCGATCGGGAAGCCGGTCGCCTTGGATGCGAGGGCCGAGGAGCGCGAGACGCGCGGGTTCATCTCGATGACGATGATGCGGCCGTCGACGGGGTCGATCGCGAACTGGATGTTGCAGCCGCCGGTGTCGACGCCGACCTCGCGGATGATCGCGATGCCGATGTCGCGCAGCCGCTGGTACTCGCGGTCGGTCAGCGTCATCGAGGGCGCGACGGTGATCGAGTCGCCGGTGTGCACGCCCATCGGGTCGAAGTTCTCGATGGAGCAGACGACCACGACGTTGTCGTTCTTGTCGCGCATCAGCTCCAGCTCGTACTCCTTCCAGCCGAGGATGGACTCCTCCAGGAGCACCTCGGTGGTGGGGGACAGGGTCAGGCCCTGGCCGGCGATGCGGCGCAGCTCCTCCTCGTCGTGGGCGAAGCCGGAGCCGGCGCCGCCCATGGTGAAGGAGGGGCGCACGACGACGGGGTAGCCGCCGAGCGTGTCGACGCCCTTCAGGACGTCGTCCATGGAGTGGCAGATGACCGAGCGGGCGGACTCGCCGTGGCCGATCTTCTTGCGGACCTCCTCGACGACGCCCTTGAAGAGGTCGCGGTCCTCGCCCTTGTTGATCGCCTCGACGTTGGCGCCGATCAGCTCGACGCCGTACTTCTCGAGGACGCCCTGCTCGTGCATGGAGATGGCCGTGTTGAGGGCCGTCTGCCCGCCGAGGGTCGGCAGCAGCGCGTCGGGGCGCTCCTTGGCGATGATCTTCTCGACGAACTCGGGGGTGATCGGCTCGACGTACGTGGCGTCGGCGATCTCCGGGTCGGTCATGATCGTCGCGGGGTTGGAGTTCACGAGGATGACCCGCAGGCCCTCGGACTTCAGCACGCGGCACGCCTGGGTGCCGGAGTAGTCGAACTCGGCGGCCTGGCCGATGACGATCGGGCCGGAGCCGATGACCAGGACGGACTGGATATCGGAGCGCTTAGGCACGCTGGCCCTCCATCAGGGAGACGAAACGGTCGAACAGGTAGGCGGCGTCGTGCGGACCGGCCGCGGCCTCGGGGTGGTACTGGACGGAGAAGGCCGGCCGGTCGAGCAGCTGGAGGCCCTCGACGACCTGGTCGTTCAGGCAGACGTGGGAGACCTCGGCGCGGCCGAAGGGGGTCTCGCTCACCCGGTCGAGCGGCGCGTCCACGGCGAAGCCGTGGTTGTGCGCGGTGACCTCGACCTTGCCGGTGGTGCGGTCCTGCACCGGCTGGTTGATGCCGCGGTGGCCGTACTTCAGCTTGTAGGTGCCGAAGCCGAGGGCGCGGCCGAGGATCTGGTTGCCGAAGCAGATGCCGAACAGCGGCGTCCCGCGCTCCAGGACGGCGGTCATCAGGGCGACCGGGCCCTCGGCGGTGGCGGGGTCGCCGGGGCCGTTGGAGAAGAACACGCCGTCGGGGGCGACGGCGTAGACGTCGTCCGCGGTGGCGGTGGCGGGGAGCACGTGCACCTCGATGCCGCGCTCGGCCATGCGGTGCGGGGTCATGCCCTTGATGCCGAGGTCGATCGCGGCGACGGTGAACTTCTTCTCACCGACCGCGGGCACCACGTAGGCCTCCTTGGTGGCGACCTCCTCGTACAGGCTCGCGCCCTTCATCTGGGGCTGGGACTGGACCTTGCCGACCAGCTCGGCGTCGGCCGGCAGCGTCTCGCCGGAGAAGATGCCCGAGCGCATCGAGCCGCGCTCGCGCAGGTGGCGGGTGAGGGCGCGGGTGTCGATGCCGGAGATGCCGACGATGTTCTGGGCGACGAGCTCGTCGTCGAGGGAGCGGCGCGCGCGCCAGTTCGAGGGGATGCGGGCGGGGTCGCGCACGACGTAGCCCGAGACCCAGATGCGGGACGACTCGTCGTCCTCGTCGTTCCAGCCCGTGTTGCCGATCTGCGGGGCGGTGGCGACCACGATCTGGCGGTCGTACGACGGGTCGGTCAGGGTCTCCTGGTAGCCGGTCATGCCGGTGGAGAACACGGCCTCGCCGAAGGTCTCCCCCACGGCCCCGTAGGCGCGGCCGCGGAACACCCGGCCGTCCTCCAGGACGAGAACGGCGGGAACTTTGCTGGTTCCCCTGGTGGAGGTGGTCATCGTGCGGTGCCTTCCGTCGTGAGGGGCGTCTTGGGGGTTGCGTTGATGGTGGTGACCCACGCGGCGTGCTCGGCGGCCGTGTCCGAGCGGAACCCGGAGTCGATCAGCCGGTCGCCGTGGCTCCAGGTGACGATCAGCAGGCCGCCCTCGGTGAGGACCTTGCCGGCGATGCCCTTGTCGAGCCGGGCCTCGCGCAGCGCCGCGGCGGGGACGAAGAAGTCGCTCGCTCCCGGGCGTACGACGTTCAGTCCCTCGTCGGTGAGGGTCAGCTCCACGCGGCTGCGGGTGCCGAGGCCGTGCGCCACGATGCGGTCGAGCCACTGCCCGGCGCTGGTCGAGCCGTGGTAGCGACCGCTCAGCTCCAGTTTCGCCGGGCTCTGCGCGCTCGGCGCGGCGGGCAGCGGCGGCAGGTCGCCCTGGAGGGTGCCGCGCCACTTCCAGCCCTGGCGCATCAGCCAGTACACGAGCGCGATGAAGAGGAGGAGCCCGACGATCCAGCCGATCCGGTCGGGCCAGTCGGTCACGTCCGCCGACTTCTGTTCGGCGGCCAGGTGCAGCAGAGGTGTCACGCGAGCTTCCCGTCGGCGAGGGTGGCCTTGCCCCGCAGCCAGGTGTGGGTGACGCGCCCCGGCAGCTCACGGCCCTCGTACGGGGTGTTGCGGCTGCGGGAGGCGAAGCCCGCGGGGTCCACTGCACCACGGTAGTCGGCGTCGACCAGAACCAGGTTGGCGGGCTCACCTGCCGAGACGGGACGTCCATGACCGGTGGCCCGGCCGATCGCGGCGGGCCTGGCGGACATCCGGTCGGCGACGCCGGCCCAGTCGAGCAGTCCGGTCTCGACCATCGTCTGCTGGACGACGCTCAGCGCGGTCTCCAGGCCGACCATGCCCATGGCGGCGGCGGCCCACTCGCAGTCCTTGTCCTCGTGCGGGTGCGGGGCGTGGTCGGTGGCGACGATGTCGATGGTGCCGTCGGCGAGCGCCTCGCGCAGCGCCCTGACGTCCTTCTCGGTGCGCAGCGGCGGGTTCACCTTGTAGACCGGGTCGTACGAGCGCACCAGCTCGTCGGTGAGGAGCAGGTGGTGCGGGGTGACCTCGGCGGTGACGTCGATGCCGCGGGACTTGGCCCAGCGCACGATCTCCACCGACCCGGCGGTCGACAGGTGGCAGATGTGGACGCGGGACCCGACGTGCTCGGCGAGCAGGACGTCGCGGGCGATGATCGACTCCTCGGCGACGGCGGGCCAGCCGCCCAGGCCCAGCTCGGCGGAGACGGTGCCCTCGTTCATCTGGGCGCCCTCGGTGAGGCGGGGCTCCTGCGCGTGCTGGGCGACGACGCCGCCGAAGGCCTTCACGTACTCCAGGGCGCGGCGCATGATCACGGCGTCGTGGACGCACTTGCCGTCGTCGGAGAAGACGGTGACGCCGGCGGCGGACTCGTGCATGGCGCCCAGCTCGGCGAGCTTGGCGCCCTCCAGGCCGACGGTGACGGCGCCGATGGGCTGCACGTCGCAGTAGCCGTGCTCCTGGCCGAGCCGGTAGACCTGCTCGACGACGCCGGCGGTGTCGGCGACGGGGAAGGTGTTGGCCATGGCGAACACGGCGGTGTAGCCGCCGGTGGCGGCGGCCCGGGTGCCGGTCAGGACGGTCTCGGAGTCTTCGCGGCCGGGCTCGCGCAGGTGGGTGTGGAGGTCGACGAGGCCCGGCAGGAGGACCTTGCCGTCGGCCTCGACGACCTCGGCGCCCTCGGCGCTCAGGCCGGTGCCGACCTCGGCGATGGTCGCGCCGTCGATCAGGACGTCCTGCGGCTCGCCGCCGAGCACCTTCGCACCACGGATCAGGATCTTGCTCATGTCGTTCAGTTCCCCTCGGTACGGGTGTGCGTGACGGCGGGCTCGTTGCCGCCCAGAAGCAGGTAGAGGACGGCCATCCGGGTGTGGACCCCGTTGGCGACCTGTTCGACGACCGTGCAGCGCTCGGAGTCGGCGACCTCGGCGGTGATCTCCATGCCGCGGACCATCGGGCCCGGGTGCATCACGATGGCGTGCCCGGGCATCCGCGCCATGCGGTCGCCGTCGAGGCCGTAGCGGCGGCTGTACTCGCGCTCGGTCGGGAAGAAGGCGGCGTTCATGCGCTCGCGCTGCACGCGGAGCATCATCACGGCGTCCGTCTTCGGCAGCGTGCTGTCCAGGTCGTAGCTGACCTCGCAGGGCCAGGACTCGACGCCGACGGGCAGCAGGGTGGGCGGCGCGACCAGGGTGACCTGGGCGCCGAGCGTGTGCAGCAGGTCGACGTTCGAGCGGGCGACGCGGCTGTGCAGGACGTCGCCGACCAGGGTGACGCGCTTGCCGTCCAGGCCCTGGCCGATCCCGGTGTCCGGGCCGACCAGGCGGCGGCGCATGGTGAAGGCGTCGAGCAGTGCCTGGGTCGGGTGCTGGTGGGTGCCGTCGCCGGCGTTGATGACGGGGGCGTCGATCCAGCCGGAGGTCGCGAGCCGGTAGGGGGCGCCGGAGGCGCTGTGCCGGATGACGACCGCGTCGACGCCCATGGCCTCCAGCGTCTGCGCGGTGTCCTTCAGGGACTCCCCCTTGGAGACGCTGGAGCCCTTGGCGGCGAAGTTGATGACGTCGGCGGACAGGCGCTTCTCGGCGGCCTCGAACGAGATCCGCGTCCGCGTCGAGTCCTCGAAGAAGAGGTTGCAGATGGTCCGGCCGCGCAGCGCGGGCAGCTTCTTGATGGGCCGGTCGGCGACCCGCGCCATCTCCTCGGCGGTGTCGAGGACGAGGACGGCGTCGTCGCGGGTGAGGTCGGCGGCCGAGATGAGGTGTCGCATCATCGGGGGTGCTCCGTAGGGAAGTTCAGGGCGTTTCGGGGCATGCGGGCGCGCGCGGGCGCACCTGTCTCGCCGTACGGGCGTGCGTACGGCGGGAGAGGTGGCTACTGCTCGGCCGCCTCGGGGTCCGGCTTGGCGCCGAGCAGCACGGCGTCCCGGCCGTCCTCCTCGGAGAGCTGGACCTTGACCGTCTCCCGCAGCGACGTGGGGAGGTTCTTGCCGACGTAGTCGGCGCGGATCGGGAGCTCGCGGTGGCCCCGGTCGACGAGGACCGCGAGCTGCACGGCGCGCGGGCGCCCGATGTCGTTCAGGGCGTCGAGGGCGGCGCGGATGGTGCGGCCCGAGAAGAGCACGTCGTCGACGAGGACGACGAGCCGGCCGTCGATGCCCTCGGCGGGGATGTCGGTGCGGGCCAGTGCGCGCGGCGGGTGCATCCGCAGGTCGTCGCGGTACATGGTGATGTCCAGCGAGCCGACGGGCACGGCGCGGCCGGTGACCTCGTCGAGCTTCTCGGCCAGGCGGCGGGCGAGGAAGACGCCCCGGGTGGGAATGCCCAGGAGCACGACGTCCTCGGCGCCCTTGGCGCGCTCGACGATCTCGTGGGCGATACGGGTCAGTACCCGCGCGATGTCAGGGCCTTCGAGAACGGACCTGGCGTCGGAATTCTGCGTGTCCATACGAAACGGACCCCCTTCTCCGCCTCACGGGACGGATCTTAAAGGACGTCGGATTTGCGCCATCCACATTACCAGCCCCGAAACGGCGCTGATCACCCCCCTGAAGGTGCGGGATCGGCGGATTCGGGAGATGGTCGGTACGGACCATTCGGCTTGACGCGGCCAAGTAACGCTGCGTAACCTCACAGTGAGTTACCAGCCACGCGGCGCAGCCGCTAAGTGATGCAGTGTCCGGGGAGCTATATGTCCAGCGAATACGCCAAACAGCTCGGGGCGAAGCTCCGCGCGATCCGTACCCAGCAGGGCCTTTCCCTCCACGGTGTCGAGGAGAAGTCCCAGGGCCGCTGGAAGGCGGTCGTGGTCGGTTCGTACGAGCGCGGTGACCGTGCCGTGACCGTGCAGCGCCTCGCCGAGCTGGCGGACTTCTACGGCGTGCCCGTGCAGGAGCTGTTGCCGGGGACCACTCCGGGCGGCGCCGCCGAGCCCCCGCCGAAGCTCGTCCTGGACCTGGAGCGCCTGGCCCACGTGCCGCCGGAGAAGGCGGGCCCGTTGCAGCGCTACGCCGCCACGATCCAGTCGCAGCGCGGTGACTACAACGGCAAGGTGCTGTCCATCCGCCAGGACGACCTGCGCACGCTCGCGGTCATCTACGACCAGTCGCCCTCGGTTCTCACCGAGCAGCTGATCAGCTGGGGCGTGCTGGACGCCGACGCGCGTCGCGCCGTGGCCCACGAAGAGGCCTGAGCCGTCGTCCGTTCAGCGGACCGATACAGAAGAAACGTCACATCGAGGGGGCGGAGCCGGTCGGCTCCGCCCCTTCGCGCGTCAGCGGCCCGTCGTGTACAGCCGCCCGATGACCTCGGGCAGCAGCCGCTCGCTCAGTCTCGGCGGCAGCGCCTGGAGGACCGCGAGGACGGGCGCCATCCGGCGCGGCAGCGCCCCGCCCTCCCCCACGCCCGCGAGGGCCAGCGCGATCTCCACCTCGTCGGAGGTCAGCGCGTCCGGGTCCAGCGAGCCGGCGGCCTCGATGATCGCCGGGTCGATCCGCACCGGTCCGGCCGCCCGCGCCCGGCCCACGGCCCTGTCCAGCTCGTCGAGCAGCACCCGGACGGTCTCCGCGTCCGCGACCGCCGCCGTCACGGTCAGGTGGAGATTGGCGGGCGAGGCCCCGAAGGCCGGCTGCGGCTGGAGGTACCAGCCGCTCTCGCGCATCTCGTCCGCCACGACGAACACATCCACCTCGGGGTCGTCGGAGGCGAGCGCGAGGAGCGACGCCTCCGGCGGGGCGAGCAGTCGCAGTCCGTCGATGCGTCCGACACCCTCGGCGAGATCCCGCGTCGTCCGGTGTACGCGCGTCGACAGCGCGGTGTAACCGTCGGTCCCGACCCGCTCGGTCACCGCCCAGGCCGCGGCGAGCGGTCCGGCCGCCTTGGTGCCCTGGAGGGTGGAGTTGACCACGGGGTAGCCGGGCCAGGAGGCGTGTGCGAACCATCCGTGACGGCGCAGTCCGGCCTCGGCGAAGAGGAGCAGCGAGGCGCCCTTCGCGGCGTACCCGTACTTGTGCAGATCGACGGAGAGCGAGGTCACGCCGGGGACGGTGAGCCCGAAGTCGGGGATGTCCGGGGCGTCCGCCGCCCGCCTGAGGTGGCCCAGGTACCAGCCGCCGATGCAGGCGTCCACGTGGCAGAGCACCCCGCGCGCGGCGGCCAGGGCGGCGACCTCGGCGACCGGGTCGACGACCCCGTGCGCGTAGCTCGGGGCGGAGACGACGACCAGGGCCGTGCGCTCGGTGAGCGCGTCGGCGACGTCGGCGGGCCGCACCTTGAAGGTGTCCGGGTCGACGGGCACGGTCACGACGTCGAGCCCGAACAGGTCGGCCGCCTTGTGGAAGGCCGCGTGCGCGGTGTCGGGGAGCACCAGCTCGGGCCGGGTCACCCCCCGTGTCCTGCGCGCGTGCTGACGGGCCGTCAGGACAGCGAGGAGGCAGCTCTCGGTGCCGCCGCTGGTGAAGGTGCCCGCCTCCCCGCCGAGCAGGTCGGTGGCCCGCCGCACCAGGTCGTTCTCCAGCTCCACGACGCTGGGGAAGGCCGTCATGTCGAGGCCGTTGACCCCGGCGAAGGCGGCATGCGCGGCGCTCGCGAGCTCTTCGAGGCCGTCGAGCCCGGAGTCGTAGACGTAGGCCATGGTGCGGCCGCCGCGCGTGGGCAGGTCGCCCGCGCGCAGCTCGGCGAGCCGCTCCAGGATCGCGTCGTGGTCGGTACTCATCGCGGAACTCTCCTCGTGGTGCGGGGCGGTGGCGGTGCGGCGGGCGGACAACGGGAGGACGAAGGGCCGGGAAGGGCGGCGGGCGGCCGTCGGGATCAGGCGGTGGTCCGGGTGCCGGCCGCGTCCCGCAACCGGGTCAGTTCGGTCTCGGTGAGCCGGTAGCGGGCCAGCAGGGGCAGGCTCAGGAGCAGCAGGGCGGCGGGCAGCACCCCGAACCCGGTCACGATCGCGGTGAGCGCGGAGCCGGGCTGGGCCACCCGGTGGTCGGCGTCGGACGAGACGAAGCCGCCGAGCGAGAGCACGAGTCCGAACAGGCCGGGCCCCAGCGCGAGTCCGAGGGTCTCGCCCGCGGTCCACAGCCCGGTGAAGACGCCCGCCCGGCGCCGCCCGCTGGTGTACGCGTCGGCGGCGACGGCGTCGCCGAGCATGGCGAGCGGCAGCATCTGCATGCCCGCGTACCCGATCCCGGCCAGCGCCACGGCCGCGTAGATCAGGGCGTCGGGCAGGTGCCGGCCGGCGGCCGCGCCCAGCGCGCCGACGAGGAAGCAGAGCGAGGCGGCGATCGCCGCGTCGCGCTTGCCGGTGCGGCGGCCGACGGCGAGCCACAGCGGCATGGCGAGCAGGGACGGCACGATGAGGCAGGCGAAGAGGACGGTGGTGGCGCCCGGCCGGTCCAGGATGTACGTGGCGAAGTACTGGGTGCCCGCGAGCATCAGGCCGGTCGCGGCGGCCTGCACGACGAAGGCGGCGAGCAGCCGGGCGAAGGGCGCGTTGCCGCGGGCCGCCCGCAGCTGGGCGCGCAGGTTCGGCTCGCTGGTGGTGCGGACGACGGCCGGGGCGCCGGCCGTCGCGCCGACGGCGGCGAGCATGCCGCAGGCGAGGACGGCGCCGACGGCCAGGCCCATCAGCCGGTAGCCGTCCGCGCTCCCCCGGTCGTCCCCCGTGGAGCCCGCGAGCACCGGCGCGACCGCGCCGGCCAGCAGGATCGCGACGGCGAGGAAGGCGACGCGCCAGGACATCACGCGGGCCCGCTCGTCGGGGTCGTCGGTGAGTTCCGCGGGCAGGGCGACGTACGGGACCTGGAAGAAGGCGTACGCGGAGGCCGTCAGCAGGAAGAGGACGGCCACATAGGCGGCCGCGGGGCCGCCTTCGAGGCCGCCGGGCGCCGCGAACATGGCGGCGAAACAGAGCGGCATGGTGACGGCGCCGAGCAGCATCCAGGAGCGGCGCGGGCCGAAGCGGGAGCGGGTGCTGCGGTCGGAGAGGCTGCCGATCCACGGGTTGAGCAGCACGTCCCACGCCTTGGGCAGGAAGATCAGGAGCCCGGCGAGGCCGGCGCCGACGCCGAGGACGTCGGTCAGGTAGTAGAGCAGCAGCAGACCGGGGACGGTGCCGAAGGTGCCGGTGGCGAAGGAGCCGAGGCCGTAGCCGATCCGGACCCGCGCGGGGAGGCCTGAGGGGGACATGGCGTGAACCTACGCAGGATCCCCGGGAACGCACCAGGCCCGAAGCAGAACAATGTTCATGTTCCGCTCCGGGCCTGCGAGCTTGCTGAGCGACTGCGGCTTTTATGCCTCGTCGCGGCGCAGCGACGGCTTCAGGTCCTTGAAGCGGGCCAGAAGTCCGTTGATGAACGCCGGGGACTCGTCGGTGGAGAATTCCTTGGCCAGGGAGACGGCCTCGTCGAGCACCACGGCGTCCGGGGTCCCGTCGACCCAGATCAGCTCGTACGCGCCGAGCCGCAGGATGTTGCGGTCGACGACGGGCATCCGGTCGAGGGTCCAGTCGACGGCGTACTGCGAGATCAGGTCGTCGATCCGGCGCGCCTTGGGGGCGTACCCCTCGACCAGCTCCATCGTGTACTCGCTGACGGGCGGCTGCTGCGGGTCGCTGTGCGAGTTCTTGATCCAGTCGGCGAGGACCGTGACGACGTCGGCGCCGCGCTGGTCGGCCTCGAAGAGGATCTGGAAGGCTCGCTTGCGGGCCGTGTTACGGGCGGCCACGGTTAGCTGTTCACCCGGCCGAGGTAGCTGCTGTCACGGGTGTCGACCTTGATCTTCTCGCCCGTCGTGATGAAGAGCGGGACCTGGATCTGGTGGTCCGTCTCCAGCGTGGCGGGCTTGGTGCCGCCGGTGGACCGGTCGCCCTGGACGCCCGGCTCGGTCTCCTTGACGACCAGCTCGACGGCGGCCGGCAGCTCGACGAAGAGCACCTCGCCCTCGTGCTGGGCGACCGTGGCGGTGAAGCCCTCGATCAGGAAGTTGGCGGCGTCGCCGACGGCCTTGCGGTCGACCATGAGCTGGTCGTAGGTCTCCATGTCCATGAAGACGAAGTACTCGCCGTCCATGTACGAGAACTGCATGTCGCGCTTGTCGACAGTGGCCGTCTCGACCTTGACGCCGGCGTTGAACGTCTTGTCGACGACCTTGCCGGAGAGCACGTTCTTGAGCTTGGTGCGCACGAAGGCAGGGCCCTTGCCGGGCTTGACGTGCTGGAACTCGACGACGGACCAGAGCTGGCCCCCGTCGAGCTTGAGCACCAGGCCGTTCTTGAGGTCGTTCGTGGAAGCCACGGTTGCGGAATCTCCTGGACTGACGTGGACGACCCCGGGTCCCGCGTCCAGCCCTGCGGGGCTAGAGCGCGAGCAGCTCCTTGGTCGTGATGGTGAGTAGCTCGGGTCCGCCGTCCGCCTCGGGGCGGACGACGAGCGTGTCATCGATCCGGACGCCGCCCCGGCCCGGGAGGTGGACCCCCGGTTCGACGGTGACCGGCACACAAGCGTCAAGTTTACCCATGGCGGCGGGGGCCAACTGCGGGTCCTCGTCGATTTCGAGTCCCACCCCGTGTCCGGTCAGCTCCGCGAGTCCGTCACCATACCCTGCGCCGTCCAGGACGTGACGGGCGGCCCGGTCCACGTCCCGGCACGGCACACCCGGCAGCAGACTCTCCCGGCCGGCCCGCTGAGCGGCGAAGACGAGGTCGTAGAGATCGATCTGCCAGTCCGCGGGCGAGGTGCCGATGACGAAGGTGCGGCCGATCTCGCAGCGGTAGCCGCGGTAGGCGGCGCCCAGGCAGACGGACAGGAAATCGCCCTCCTCGACCCTGCGGTCGCCGGGCCGGTGCCCGGTACGTCCCGAGTGCGGCCCGGTGCCGACGGACGTGGGGAAGGCGGGCCCGTCGGCACCGTGGTCGACAAGTCGACGTTCCAGTTCCAGGGCGAGATGCCGCTCGGTCCGGCCGACGAGGATCGATTCGAGGAGTTCGCCCAGCGCCTGGTCGGCGATCTCGGCGGCGATCCGCAGACAGGAGATCTCCTCCTCGTCCTTGACCAGCCGCAACTGCTCGACGGCCCGGTCGAGGCCGGTCAGCCGCAGCCTCGGCGCGACCGAGCCGAGCGCCCGGTGCCGGGTCACCGTCAGGTGGTGCTCCTCGACGGCGAGCGAGTCGACGCCCTGGGCCGCCGCCCGCTCCGCGGCGGCCACGGCCGCGTCCCCGGCGGGCGCGGACAGCACCTGGATCCGCAGCTCCTCGTCGGCCCGGCCCTCCGCGGCCTGTCCGCTCGGCGGGCGGGCGCACAGCAGCAGATCGTCACCGCCGCCGGGCTCCCGGCCCAGCAGGAGCACCGCGCCGTGCGGCGCCGCTCCGGCGAGGTAGCGGACGTTGGCGGGCCGCGACACCAGCGCGCCCGCACTGCCGCTCGCTGTCGCGCGCTCTCTCAGCCGGTCCCGTCGGGCCGCGTACACCTCTGCCATGAGGCCGAGCGTACGAGCGGGCGCCCGCCCCGGCCGGTTCAGCGCGTCCGGACGGGCGGCGCACGCCCGTGACCAGGGGCGTCGGGGGCGTCGGGGGCGCCGGGCCCGCCCGGAGGGCCGGCGCCGCTCAGCGGCGCCGGTTCACCACTGGGGCGGGCTCGCGATGGCGCGGGCCAGCACCTCGTCCAGCACCTGCGCCGTGCCGGGGACGTCGAGCTGGGAGTTGTCGACGATCGGCAGGCCCGAGCCGTACCAGCCCGCCATGCGCCCGTGGATCCGGGCGACCTCTTCGTCGGTCAGCCGGCGGTTGCCGCTGCGCTGGGCGTTGCGCTCCAGGACGATCTCCAGTCCCGGCAGCAGGACGACGGGCAGCAGCCCGGGCCCCACGTGCCGCTTCCAGCCACCGAGACCGACGACCGGCCGGTCGGGGAAGACGGCGTCGTCGAGGATGCAGGAGATCCCGTTCGCCAGGAAGTTGCGCGCGGCGAAGCCACAGGTGCGGCGGGCCAGCCGGTACTGCGCCTCGCTGTTGTCGTTCCAGCCGGCCTGCGGGTCCGCGAACCCCGAGCGCACCCATTCCCGTACGTCGTCCAGGCTGATGTGGGCCGTCGGGACGCGGCGGCGCTCCGCCCAGTACTTGGCGACGCTGGTCTTCCCGGCGCCCGCGGGGCCGATCAGCAGGACCGCGAGGATCGTGTTGCCCGGGTCGGCGGGGGCCTGCGCGGGCGGCGGGCTCGGCACGGCGACCGGGCCGCCGGGCGGCAGCTGCACATGGCCGGTGGTGTCCCGGCGCGGCGGCACCGGCTGGTGCGGGTGCGGCGGGACGGGCGGGTGGTGCGGGGCGCCGGCGAAACCGGGCGCGCCGGGCTGCTGCGCCTGGCTCCCGGGGGTGGCCGGGCCCGGTCCGTGCCCCGGCCGATGGGGCGGTGGCAGCGGCGACCCCACTGCGTGCTGCATCCGGTGCCACTCCGTCTCGTACAACCGTCAGGGAGGCGTCGGCGAACCGAGCGCTATCGAACGGTACCGTCCCGGGCCGACGTTGTGTGAACGGCCCGGGCGGCCGGAACGTGCCCGCCCCTCGACGACCAGGCTTATTCGGCCACTTCGCCGTAGGCGGCGAGCAGGACGGCGGGGTCCGGGCCCTCCAGGACGGTGGGCTTGCCGAGGCCGTCGAGGACGATGAAGCGCAGCAGGTCGCCGCGGGACTTCTTGTCGACCTTCATGGTCTCCAGCAGCTTGGGCCACTGGTCGTAGCGGTACGACAGCGGCAGTCCCACGGACTCCAGGACGGTGCGGTGGCGGTCGGCGGTGGCGTCGTCCAACCGCCCGGCCAGACGGCCGAGTTCGGCGGCGAAGTGCATGCCGACGGAGACGGCGGCGCCGTGCCGCCACTTGTAGCGCTCGTTCTTCTCGATGGCGTGGGCCAGCGTGTGCCCGTAGTTGAGGATCTCGCGCAGGCCCGACTCCTTGAGGTCGGAGGAGACCACCTCGGCCTTGACCTTGATGGCGCGCTCGATCAGCTCGGCGGTGTGCCGGCCCGCGGGGGTCCGCGCCGCCTGCGGGTCCTCCTCCACCAGCTCCAGGATCCGCTCGTCGGCGATGAATCCGGCCTTGATGACCTCGGCCAGCCCGGACACGTAGTCGTGGACCGGGAGCGAGTCGAGGGCGGCCAGGTCGCAGAGGACGCCGGCCGGCGGGTGGAAGGCGCCGACGAGGTTCTTGCCCTCGGCGGTGTTGATGCCGGTCTTGCCGCCGACCGCCGCGTCCACCATGGCGAGCACGGTGGTCGGAATGGCGATCCAGCGCACGCCGCGCAGCCAGGTCGCGGCCACGAACCCGGCGAGGTCGGTGGTCGCGCCGCCGCCGACGCCGACGATGACGTCGGAGCGGGTGAAGTTCGACTGGCCGAGCGCCTTCCAGCAGTAGGCGGCGACCTCGGCGGTCTTCGCCTCCTCCGCGTTCGGCACCTGGATGGCGACGGCCTCGAAGCCCTGGTCGGCCAGGTCCGCGCGGAGCGCCTCGCCGGTCTCGGCCAGCGCCTCGGGGTGCACGATGGCCACCCGCTTGACCCGGTCGCCGATCAACTGGCCCAGCTCGCCCAGGAGCTGACGGCCCACCAGTACCTCATAGGGATCGGTGCCCGCGGTGCCGCCGACCTGGATCCGGGTGATCTGCTCGCTCATGCCTGCTTCAACTCCAGTGCGTCGAGGACGGCCGCCGCGACCTCGTCGGGTGTGCGGCCGTCGGTGGCGACGACCACCCGGGCGACCTCGGTGTACAGATGGCGGCGCGCCTCCATCAACTCCCGCCACTGCTTGCGGGGGTTGACGGCGAGCAGCGGCCTGGCCACGTTGAGACCGGTCCGCTTGACCGCCTCCTCCACGTCCATCGAGAGGAAGACGACGGGCCGCCCGTCGAGCAGTGCCCGGGTGCCGGCGTCGAGGATCGCCCCGCCGCCGAGCGCGAGGACCCCCTCGTGCGCGGCGAGCGCCGTGGCGACGGCCGCCTTCTCGACGGCGCGGAAACTGTCCTCGCCCTCGTCGACGAAGATGTCGGCGATGGTCCGGCCCTGCGCGGCCACGATGTCGTCGTCGGTGTCCCGGTAGGTGCAGCCGAGCCGCTCGGCGAGCAGCGCGCCCACCGTCGACTTGCCCACGCCCATCGGCCCGACGAGGACGATCCTCGGCCCGGTCACCGGATGTGGAGGTTGTCGAGGTAGGACCGCACGTTGCGCCGGGTCTCGGGCACGCTGTCGCCGCCGAACTTCTCCGCGACGGCGTCCGCGAGGACGAGGGCGACCATGGCCTCGGCGACGATGCCGGCGGCCGGTACGGCGGAGACGTCGGAGCGCTGGTGGTGGGCCTGCGTGGCCTCGCCGGTGGCGACGTCGACGGTCTTCAGGGCGCGCGGCACGGTCGCGATCGGCTTCATCGCGGCGCGGACCCGCAGCAGCTCACCGGTGGTCAGTCCGCCCTCGGTGCCGCCGGACCGGCCGGAGACGCGGCGGATGCCCTCGGCGGTGTTGACGATCTCGTCGTGGGCCTGCGAGCCCGGCACCCGCGCCAGGTCGAAGCCGTCGCCGATCTCGACGCCCTTGATCGCCTGGATGCCCATGAGGGCGCCCGCGAGCCGGGCGTCCAGCTTGCGGTCCCAGTGCACGTGCGAGCCGAGCCCGACCGGCACGTCGTAGGCGAGCACCTCGACGACACCGCCGAGCGTGTCGCCGTCCTTGTGGGCCTGGTCGACCTCCGCGACCATGGCCTTCGAGGCGACGGCGTCCAGGCAGCGCAGCGGGTCGGCGTCCAGCTTCTCCACGTCGGCCGGCGTCGGGTACACGCCGTGCGGGGCCTTGACGGAGCACAGCTCGACGACGTGGCTGACGATCTCGATGCCGGCGGTCTCCTTGAGGTACGACCGGGCGATCGCGCCGAGGGCCACCCGGGCCGCGGTCTCGCGGGCCGAGGCGCGCTCCAGGATCGGCCGGGCCTCGTCGAAGCCGTACTTCTGCATGCCCGCGAGGTCGGCGTGGCCGGGCCGGGGCCGGGTCAGCGGCGCGTTGCGCGCGAGGTCCTTGAGGATCTCGGGGTCGACGGGGTCGGCCGCCATGACCTGCTCCCACTTCGGCCACTCGGTGTTGCCCACCATGACCGCGACCGGGGAGCCCAGCGTCAGGCCGTGCCGGACGCCGCCCAGGAAGGTGACCTCGTCCTGCTCGAACTTCATGCGCGCGCCGCGGCCATAGCCGAGGCGCCGCCGTGCGAGGTGGTCCGCCACCATCTCCGTGGTGATCGGAACGCCGGCGGGAAGTCCCTCCAGCGTCGCGACAAGTGCGGGTCCGTGCGACTCCCCCGCGGTCAGCCAGCGCAACCTGCTCAACGGTGCTCCTCATGCTCGCGCTCTGCGTAACGGCTCTGCGGGCGGCGCCGGACGGCACATGTGACCGGCCCACCGCGCATCCTCCGATCCTCCCATGCCCGGCCAGGGGCTCGTCCCGGTGTCCGCCTTGCGGACGTCGGGTGAGACGGGGAACACGCGGGCGGCGGTCAGCCGAGCGACCGCAGCGCCTCCTCGCGCATCGCGCCGAGGACCGGCCGGGTGTCGCCGGTGAACTGTTCGAACTGGAAGACGGCCTGGTGCACGAGCAGGTCGAGGCCGCTGAGCACGGGTCCGCCGCGCCGCTGCCAGGCCGCCGCGAGCGGCGTCGGCCACGGATCGTAGATCACGTCGAACAGGGTGCCCACCTGTGCGGGCACCGCGTCGACCAGGTGGTCGGTGCTGCCCTTGGGCGTCGTCGATATGACCAGCGGCGCCTCGAAGGCGCGGGCCGCGTCGTCCCAGGCGGCGATGCGCACGGGGACGCCGAGCCGCTCGCCCCAGCCGCGCATCTCGTCGGCCCGTCGCCCGCTGCGGACGTGGACGACGACCTCGCCCGTGCAGATCCGGGCCAGCGCGGCGAGCGCCGAGGACGCGGTGGCGCCCGCGCCGAGGATCGCGGCGGACCCGACCTTCTCGACGCCCTGCTCGTGCAGCGCGGCGACCAGGCCGGGGATGTCGGTGTTGTCGCCGGTCCGGCGCCCGTCGGCGTGGAAGACGACGGTGTTGACCGCCTCGACCGAGGCGGCGGCGCCGGTGATCCCGTCGAGCAGCGGGATCACCGCGCGCTTCAGCGGCATCGTGAGCGACAGCCCGGCCCACTCCCGCGCGCCGAGGCCGCGGAGGAACCCGGGCAGCGCCGCCTCGTCGACGTCGAACCGGTCGTACGTCCATCCGTCCAGGCCGAGGGCCCGGTACGCCGCGGTGTGCAGCCGCGGCGAGAGCGAGTGGGCGATGGGGGAACCGAGGACCGCGGCGCGGCGCGCGTCAGTTGCCCTGCTGGCTGGCATTGAACTTGTCCTTCAGCTTCTCGAACTCTGCGTTGGTCTTGGCGAACTCGGTCTTGTGCATGCCGTCGGTCGCCACGAAGTACAGCCAGCCGTCGCTGGTCGGGTGCAGCGTGGCGGCCAGCGCCTCGTCGCCGGGGTTGCCGATCGGTCCGGGCGGCAGCCCCTTGTGGAAGTAGGTGTTGTACGGGTCCGAGTCGCTGTTGATCGCGGACTCGCCGATGTTGATGTTGCTCTGGCCCTTGGCGTAGTTGTACGTCGAGTCGAACTGGAGCTTGCCGACGGTCTCCATGTTGCCGGGCTTGAGCCGGTTGTAGACGACCTCGGCCATCTTGCGGAAGTCGTCGTGCGTCTTGCCCTCGGCCTGCACGAGGCTGGCGACGGTGAGCACCTGCCACGGGCCGTCGAGGCCGAGCTTCGCGGCCTGGCCCTCCAGGTCGAGCCGCTTGTAGTTCTCGTCGGCCCGCTCGACCATCTGCTGGAGCACGTCCTCGGGCTTCATGCCCTTGGCGACCGCGTAGCTCGACGGGTAGAGGAAGCCTTCCAGCGGGTCCTTGACGTCCTTGTGGTTGAGCGCCCAGGACGGCAGGCCCAGGTCCTTGTAGTCGCTCTTGGCGACCTTGGCCGTGGTGCCGGGGTCGAGGTCCAGCTTGGCGTCGATCTTCTTGTAGACCTTGGCGTTGCGCATGCCCTCGGAGACGATCATGTTGGCTTTGCTCTTCGGGCTGAGCATCAGCTTGACCGCGCTGCCGGCCGACATCTCCCTCTGGAGGATGTAGGCGCCGGCCTGGATCGTCTTGCCCTGCGGGTTGGCGGACTGGGCCGCGACGAAGGCGTCGACGCTCTGCACGACACCGGCCGCCTTGAGCTTCTGGCCGATGGTGTAGCCGTCCGAGCCCTTGTCGATGACGACGCTGACCGTCTCGCCGTTGCCGTCGCCCGCGTAGTCCGGTGCCCCGCCGAAGCGGTCCTGGTAGAACTGGTAGCCGAAATAGCCGACGCCGCCGACACCGGCCGCGAAGATCACCGTGAGCACCAGGCAGGCACAGCCGCTGCGGCGCTTCTTCGGTTTGCGGCCGCCGCGCCGCGAGCCCCGGTCGTCGTCCTCGTCGTCGTCCCCGCCGCCGTTGAAGAACGCGTCCTCGCCCTGGTCGGGGCCCGCGTCCCACTCCGTCTGCGGCTCGGGGGCGCGCCGCCGGCCCGGCGGTTCCGGCGGGGGGTAGGCGTCGGGGGTGCTGTAGTAGTCCGGCTGGTCGCCGCCCTGATAGGCGGCCTGGTGGCCGGTGTTGTACGGGTCCGTGGGGTCGATGCCGTACGGGGCCTGCCCGCCCTGGCCGCCGGGGTCCCAACCGCTCTGGTCCTGGCTCTGCTGCTGCCCGCCGTACCCCTGCCGCCCGTACGCCGGGTCCTGACCGTACGCCGGGTCCTGGCCGTACCCCGGGCCCTGGCCGTACCCGGGGTTCTGGTCGTAGCCGGAGCCCTGACCGTAGGCGGGGTCCTGGCCGTAACCGGGGTCCTGGCCGTAGCCGTGACCGTCCTGCTGTTGGCCCTGGGTCCAGTCACCGCCGTAGCCCTGCTGCGGCTGCTGCGGGTCGTACTGCCCCTGGCCGCCGTAGGCAGCCTGGCCGTGGCCGGCCTGCTGCCCCCACCCCTGGTCCCCGTACAGCGGGTCCGCGGGGTGCCACGGTTCGGAGCCTTGGCCCCGGCCATAATCAGTCATCGGTCCCCTACAAGCCGCGAGGCGGGAAGGGCCCGATTTCCGGTCAGGAGGGCAACCGTTCCGCCTCTTGATGCTGTGCGGCAGCTGTTCGAACGCCGCCGATCGCGCGGAACGTTACCGTATCGCGATCAGACAACCACTTCGACGCCCTCGCCAGCAGCGTTTCCTGACGCCCGTTCGGACTCCAGGGCCTGCTGGAGGATGATGACGGCGGCCGCCTGGTCGATGACAGAACGGCCCTTTTTGGACTTTACGCCGCTGGCGCGCAGGCCCTGACTGGCCGTCACTGTGGTCATCCTCTCGTCCACGAGCCTCACCGGAACGGGTGCGATGCCCCGGGCCAGCTGCTGGGCGAAGCCACGGACCTTGGTGGCGGCCGGACCTTCGTCCCCCTTGAGCGAGCGGGGCAGTCCGACGACCACCTCGATCGGCTCATACTCCTCGACGAGCTGCCGCAACCGGCGGTGGGCGGCCGGGACGTCGCGTCCCGGCACGGTCTCCACCGGGGTCGCGAGGATCCCGTCGGGGTCGCAGGACGCGACCCCGATCCGGGCGTCCCCGACGTCGATCGCCAGTCGGCGGCCTCTGCGCATCAGTTCGCGGTCTCCCCGACGAGGCGCTCGACGGCGTCGATGGCGTCGCCGATCGCGGCCGGGTTCTGGCCGCCGCCCTGCGCGACGTCCGGCTTGCCGCCGCCACCGCCGCCGAGGGTCTTGGCCGCGGCGCGGACCAGGTCACCGGCCTTGAGGCCGCGGTCGCGGGCCGCGTCGTTGGTGGCGATGACCGTGAGCGGCTTGCCCTGGGCCGTCGTGAACAGCGCGACGACGGCGGGCCGGCCGCCCTGGATGCGCCCGCGCACGTCGAGGACCAGCTTGCGCAGGTCGTCGGTGCTCGTGCCGTCCGGCACCTGGCCGGTGACGAGGGCGACGCCGCGGACGTCCTTGGCGGAGTCGGCGAGCCCGCCGGCCGCCTGGAGGACCTTCTCCGCGCGGAACTTCTCGATCTCCTTCTCGGCGTCCTTGAGCTTGCCGAGCATCGCCGAGATCTTCTCGGGCAGCTCCTCGGAGCGGCCCTTGACCAGCTCCTGGAGCTGGGCGACGACCGTGTGCTCCTTGGCCAGGAAGTTGTACGCGTCGACGCCGACCAGCGCCTCGATGCGGCGCACGCCCGAACCGATGGACGACTCGCCGAGCAGCTTCACCAGACCCAGCTGGGCCGTGTTGTGCACGTGCGTGCCGCCGCACAGCTCCTTGGAGAAGTCGCCGATGGTGACGACGCGCACCCGCTCGCCGTACTTCTCGCCGAACTCGGCGATGGCGCCCTGCTTCTTCGCCTCGTCGATCGACATGACCTCGGCCTGGACGTCCAGCTCGCGGGCCAGCACCTCGTTGATCTTCTGCTCGACGTCCGTCATCACCGCCGTGGGCACCGCGGCCGGCGAGCCGAAGTCGAAGCGGAAGCGGCCCGGCTGGTTCTCGGAACCGGCCTGCGCGGCCGTCGGGCCGAGCGCGTCGCGCAGCGCCTGGTGGGTCAGGTGGGTGGCGGAGTGGGCGCGGGCGATGGCCCGGCGGCGGGTCACGTCGATGACCGCCTGGGCCGGAGCGCCGACGGTCACCTCGCCGACCTGCACGACACCCTTGTGGACGTAGACGCCCGGGACCGGCTTCTGGCAGTCGCGGACCTCGACGATCGCGCCGTTGTCCAGCTTGATGCGGCCGGTGTCGCCGATCTGGCCGCCGCCCTCGGCGTAGAAGGGGGTGCGGTCGAGGACGACCTCGACCTCGTCGCCCTCGGTGGCGGCCGGCGAGGAGACGCCGTTGACCAGCAGGCCGACGACGGTCGACTCGCTGTTCGTCGACGTGTAGCCGATGAAGTCGGTGGCACCGGCGGCGTCGGCGATCTCGCGGTAGGCGCCGACGTTGGCGTGTCCGGTCTTCTTGGACTGGGCGTCGGCCTTGGCGCGCTCCCGCTGCTCCTTCATCAGGCGGCGGAAGCCGTCCTCGTCCACGGAGAGGCCCTGCTCGCCGGCCATCTCCAGGGTGAGGTCGATCGGGAAGCCCCACGTGTCGTGCAGCAGGAACGCCTTGTCGCCGGCGAGGACCGTGCCGCCCGCGGCCTTGGTCTCGGTGACGGCGGTGTCCAGGATGTTCGTGCCGCCCTTGAGGGCCTTGAGGAACGCGGCCTCCTCGGCGAGCGCGACCTGCTCGATGCGCTTGCGGTCGGTGATCAGCTCCGGGTACTGCTGCCCCATCGTGTCGACGACGACGTCGAGCAGCTCCTGGACGACCGGGCCGGTGGCGCCGAGGATGCGCATGTTGCGGATGGCGCGGCGCATGATGCGGCGCAACACGTAGCCGCGGCCCTCGTTGCCGGGGGTGACGCCGTCGCCGATGAGCATGGTCGACGTGCGCATGTGGTCGGCGACGACGCGCAGCGAGACGTCCGACGCGTGCTGGGCGCCGTAGGCGACACCGGTCAGCTCGGTCGCCTTGTCGATGACGACGCGCAGGGTGTCCGTCTCGTACATGTTCTGCACGCCCTGCAGAATCATGGCGAGGCGCTCCAGGCCGAGGCCCGTGTCGATGTTCTGCGAGGGCAGGTCGCCGAGGATCTCGAAGTCGTCCTTGCCAGTGCCGGCGCCGCGCTCGTACTGCATGAAGACCAGGTTCCAGATCTCCACGTAGCGCTCGTCGTTGACCGCCGGGCCGCCCTCTTCGCCGAACTCGGGGCCGCGGTCGTAGTTGATCTCGGAGCACGGGCCGCAGGGGCCGGGGACGCCCATGGACCAGAAGTTGTCCTTCTTGCCCAGGCGCTGGATGCGCTCCTTCGGGACGCCGACGACCTCGTGCCAGATCCGCTCGGCCTCGTCGTCGTCGAGGTAGACGGTGATCCAGAGCTTCTCCGGCTCCAGGCCGTAACCACCCTTGTCCTGGGGGCTGGTGAGCAGCTCCCAGGCGTACTTGATGGCGCCTTCCTTGAAGTAGTCGCCGAAGGAGAAGTTGCCGCACATCTGGAAGAACGTGCCGTGGCGGGTGGTCTTGCCGACCTCTTCGATGTCCGGCGTGCGCACGCACTTCTGCACCGAAGTGGCGCGCGGGGCGGGCGGCTTGACCTCGCCCAGGAAGTACGGCTTGAACGGGACCATGCCCGCGGGGACGAGCAGCAGAGTCGGGTCGTCGGCGATGAGCGACGCCGAGGGCACGACCTTGTGGCCACGCTCCTCGAAGAAGCTCAGCCAGCGGCGACGGATTTCAGCCGACTCCATCAGTGGTCCTCATTCCGGTTGTCGTACGCGTTCTGCGCGTTGTACTCGATGGGCTTGTGCTGCTTGGTGCTGGAGGTGTTCTCGACGACCGCGAAGCGGCGCTGCGGGGGCAGTTCGCCCTCGGCCGGTCCGGCCAGGCCCAGCGCGTCGCCGAGCTGGGCCTCGCGCTCCGCCATGTTGTCCCGGACGTCGAGGGCGAAGTCCTTGAGCCGGTGGCCCGCCTCGACCGCCTTGTTCGCGGCCTGGGCGGCGAGGCTCTCGGGCGACAGCTGCTTGATCTTGCGGTTGACCTTGGTGGTGGCCCACACGCCGGCGGCTGCGCCCGCGGTGAACCAGAACGTACGGCGGAACATAGCTTGGTCAGTCCCTCTTGTTCCGGTGGGCCCGCTTGGCGCGGCGTGACTCCGGGATCGCGCGGCCCACGATCACGGTACGGCGGGTCTGCTTGGCGGGGGCGTCCTTGCCGCGGCCTCCGATGGCCCGGCGCACGCCGTAGCCGAATGCGGCCACCTTGACCAGCGGGCCGCCGAAGGTCGAGGCCACGGTGGAGGACAGCGCCGACGCGTTCGACGTGACTTCCTGGACGTCCGAGGCGATCGCGTCGACCCGGTCGATCTGGGTCTGCGCGGAGCGCACCGCCGCCGAGGCGTCCGCGAGCAGCGGGACCGCCTGATCGGTCACCTCCGCGACGAGCTTGGTGGTCGCCCTGAGCGTCTGGGCCAGCCTCGCGAGTGCCACCGCGAGGAAGGAGACCAGGATCGCCCAGAAGACGGCCACCAGGATCCCGGCCACCTCTCCACCGGACACTTGGCACCGCTCCCTGGTTGTCTGCTGCTGACACCGCTGCTGAACATCGAAAAGTCGTCCCCCGAGCCTATCGCGCCCCGCCCCGCGCTCGGCACCGCATTCCCCTCGCCGCCGCCGCACTTCGATCGAACCGATTGTACGGAGTGCGTACGGATGAGTACGCTCCGTACCTCATGCCACGCACCCCGCGCCCCGATCCCCCGGCCGCCGCCCCCGCGCGCCCCGGCAACCTTCCGCACGAGGTGAACCGTTTCGTCGGGCGGGCCGCCGAACTCGCCGCGCTCCCGGAGGCGCTGACCGCCGCCCGGCTGGTCACGGTCACCGGCGCGGGCGGGGTCGGCAAGTCCCGCTTCGTGGCGCACGCGGCGGCCCGGCTGCCCGGGCCGCTGTGCGCCGACGGGGTGTGGCGGGCGGAACTGGCGTCGGTCCGCCGGCCGGAGCTCGTGGAGTACGCGCTCACCGAGGCCCTGGGCCTCACCGACCACACCACCCGGTCCCCGCGCCAGGTCCTGCTCGACCATCTCGCCGGGCGCACCCTGGTCCTGGTCGTCGACGGGTTCGAGCACCTGGTCGACGCGTGCGCCCTGCTCGTGCGGGATCTGCTGGGCGCCGCACCGGGGCTGCGGGTGGTCGCGGCGGGGCGGCGGCCGCTCGCGCTGGCCGGGGAGCGGCTGCTGCCGCTGGCTCCGCTGCCGGCCGGGGCGGCGGCCGAGCTGTTCGCGGAGCGGGCCGCCGCGCTGCTGCCCGGCTTCCGCCTGGACGACGGCAACCGGGACGACGTGCACGAGGTGTGCCGCCGCCTGGACGGTCTGCCGCTCGCGGTGGAGCTGGCGGTGGGACGGTTGCGGGCGCTGTCGCCGGGCCAGTTGGCGGAGCGGCTCGACGACCGCTTCCGGCTGCTCACCGGCGGCGGGCGGGACACGCCGGCCCGGCACCGGACGCTGCGCACGGCGATCGGCTGGAGCCACGAGCTGTGCACGGCGCAGGAGCGGCTGCTGTGGGCCCGGCTCTCCGTGTTCTCCGGCTCCTTCGACCTGGAGGCCGCCGAGTACATCTGCGGCGGCGACGGCCTGCACGCCGACGCGATCCTCGACGTCCTCCAGGAACTCATCGGCCAGTCCGTCGTGTCCCGCGAGGAGACACCGGCCGGGGTGCGCTACCGGATGCTGGACACGGTCCGCGCGTACGGCGCCGAGTGGCTGGACGGCATCGGCGACACCGAGCGGATGCGGCGCAGGCACCGCGACTGGTACGTGGGGCTCGCGACCTGGTGCGAGCTGGACTGGTTCTCCCCCCGGCAGGCCGAGGTGGCGGCCCGGACCGACGGGGAGCTGCCGAATCTGCGCGCCGCCCTGGAGTTCTGCCTGAACGAGCCGGGCGAGACGCATCTGGCCCAGTACCTGGCGGGCACGCTGTGGTTCTACTGGGCGGGCTGCGGCCGGCTCGCGGAGGGCCGGCACTGGCTGGAGCAGAGCATCGAGCTGGACACGGCGGGCGACGGGCACCCCGGCGGCGGGCACGCGGACTCCCGGCTGAAGGCGCTGTGGGTGCTCGGCTATGTGGCGATCCTCCAGGGCGACACGGTGCCCGCCCTCGCGGCGCTCCAGGAGTGCCGCGAGGCGGCGGAGCGGACGGGCAACGCGACGGCGCTCGCCTACGCCGTGCACCGCACGGGGTGTCTGGCGCTGGTCTCGGACGACATGCCGCGCGCGGAGCTGCTGCTGCGCGACGCGCTCACCCGGTATCGCGAGATCGGCGAGCTGAACAGCAATGTGCTGATGGGCCAGGTCGAGCTGGCGATGGCCCTGGCGTTCCGGGGCGAGCTGACGCAGGCCGTCGCGCTCTGCGAGGACGTGCGGCAGGTGTGCGAGGACCACGGGGAGCGGTGGACCCGGGCGTACGCGCTCTACGTGCTGGCCTACGCGCGCTGGACGGAGGGCGAGCCGGCCGCGGCCCGGCGGCTCCTCGGGGAGTGCCTGACCATCGACCACGAGTTCCGCGATCTGCTCGGCACGGTCCTGGCGATCGAGCTGCTGGCGCTGGTCACGGTCGCGGAGGGGGACGCGGCGGAGGCGGCGGTGCTCCAGGGCGCGGCGGGCGGGATGTGGCCGTCGGTGGGCCTGCGGCTGTTCGGCTCGGGTCACTACAACGTGCCGCACGAGCGGTGCGAGGCGCAGGCCCGCGAGGTCCTGGGGGACGCCCGGTTCGAGGAACTGACGCGCGTCGGCGGGCTGCTGGACCGTGACGAGACGGTGGCGCGGGCGCTCGGCGGGGGTCCGCCGGCGTCGGCGGTCACGCTGCCGCGGCCGGCCCGCGCACTCCCCCCGGACATGCGAGAACCCGCCGCCTCCCCCACCGCGAACGGCGGGGAGACGACGGGCTGAAACGCAGGTGAGACTACGTCCGCTGGTCGGTCAGCGGGCGTAGTACTCGACGACGAGCTGCTCGTCGCAGATCACGGGGATCTCCTTGCGGTTCGGGTCCCGGTCCAGGCGGAAGGCCAGGGCCTTCAGGTTCACCTGGAGGTAGCGCGGGGTCTCGCCCTCGGGGGCGAAGCCACCCTCACGCGCGACCTGGAACAGCGGCTTCTCGCGGCTGCGCTCGCGGACCATCACGACGTCGTCGGGACGGACGCGGAACGAGGGCTTGTCGACCTTCTGGCCGTTGACCTCGATGTGGCCGTGGACGACCATCTGGCGCGACTGGTAGATCGTGCGGGCGATGCCCGAACGCAGCAGCAGCGCGTCGAGACGACGCTCCAGCTCGATGACCAGGGCCTCGCCGGTCTTGCCTTCGGCCTTCTTGGCGCGGTCGTAGGCGCGGGCCATCTGCTTCTCGCTGATGTCGTACTGCGCGCGCAGACGCTGCTTCTCGAGCAGACGGACCTTGTAGTCCGAGTTCTGCTTGCGGCCGCGGCCGTGCTCGCCCGGCGGGTAGGGGCGGGCCTCGAAGTACTTGACGGCCTTCGGGGTCAGCGCGATGCCGAGGGCACGCGACTTCTTGACCTTGGGGCGGGACTGGTTCGCCATGAACCAAACACCTCATTGTTTCTGATGCGAATACGGCTTCACCAGGGTTTGGGAGGTCGCATCCGCAGCCCGGGAAACCCGTCCATCACGTGGATGGAGAGGCAGCCGCTCCCGGATACTGGGCACATACGTGCAGCACGCGAGTGGCCCACCGACCTGGTCCCGGAACCCGGAAGGGTGGTGGGCTGCCCGCGACACCTTCGAAGGTGCGCGACGCTCCTGGATCCCCTGTGCCTCGCGGTTCGGGGGATCCGGCTGGATGTCCCGCTCTGGTGACGCCCCGTCTCCCTTTCGGGACACCGGGCACAGGACACAGCACTTCTGGGGAGTCTACCGGATGGCTCAGCGGCAGCTTGCCAGCAGGTCCTGGACCGCCTGCTTCTCCGGCGGGGTCACCGTCAGCGCGTACTTGCTCTTGATGCCGGTCCAGCGCCGTCCGTACTCGCACCAGAACGCCTTGTTCGGCGGCTTCCACCGGTCCGGGGTGCTGCTGCTCTTCTCGTGGTTCGCCGTCTTGTCGGCGGCCAGCAGCACATCGAGGTCGTTGGCGTACGCGAGCCGCTTCTGCGGTGTCCACGCCCAGGCGCCGGCCCGCCAGGCCGCGCCCAGCGCGACGACGTGGTCGGTCTGGATCTGGGAGGCCCGGCGGTAGGAGTAGGGCAGCTTCTTGCCAGTGTACGGGTCGTGCAGGGTGCCGGAGATCACCACGCAGCGGTTGCGGTCGCCCTCGCGCAGGTCGTCGAGGTCGCGGCGCAGGACGTCGTCGCGGGTGTCGCAGCCGTTGCGGCCGCCCGGGGCGTCCACGGCGTCGCTCCAGCCGTCGCCGAACGCGCTGCGCCGGTACGTCTGCCAGTTCTTGCCCCAGGCGACGGTGAGGGTGTTGAGCTGGGCCCTGGCCTGCGCGGCGGTCGGGGGAAACCCCTGGCTCAGGGCTGCCGCCCGCACCGGGGGGCGGGGCTGGCCGGTGCCGCACGCCGCCGCGCCGAGCAGCAGCACCGTGGCGGCTGTCCCCGTGAGGCTTCTGCGCATGGCCCGAGCGTAGGCGCGGCGCCCTTCCTCCGCGCGCCGACCGCATCCGGTCGGCGCACCCCTGGGCAGTTCTTCGTCCACCGGCCGGTGGCCGCTTCTCGCGCAGTTCCCCGCGCCCCTGAGATGCGCACTGCGTGCGCCATCTCATCAGGGGCGGCCCACCGGCCCGCCCCCAAAGGAGAGCCGCGCCACCGTCCCGCCTCCCAGGAGACCCGCACGAAGCGCAGCCTCAGAAAGGAGAGGCGCGCGAAGTGCAGCCTCACGCAGAAGCGGCGCGCGACGCGCAGCCTCAGGCAGAAGCGGCGCACGAAACGCAGCCCCACGCAGGAGCGGCGCACCAAGCGCAGCCCCAGACAGGAGCGGCGCACCAAGCGCGGCCCCAGACAGGAGCGGCGCACGACGCGCAGCCTCACGCAGGAGCGGCGCGCGACGCGCAGCCTCAAGAGGAGGCTGCGCGCAGCGCATGCCTCAGGGGCGCGGGGAACTGCGCGACCAGCCACGACGAGAGGCGCGGGCGGAAGACGCGAGCGAGCCGGCCCGCACCGGAGCCCGGGCCGAGGGAGTCATTCGCCGCGCAAGCGCTCCCGCACCCGCTCGACGACATCGGCATAGCGCGCCTCGGCCCCGTAGCGCGTCGGCTCGTAGTAATGGCGGCCGGCGATGGCGTCCGGCGCGTACTGCTGGGCCGCGATCCCCCCGGGCACGTCGTGCGGGTACACGTACCCCTGGGCGTGCCCCAGCTTGGCGGCGCCCTTGTAGTGGCCGTCGCGGAGGTGCGCCGGGACCGGCCCGGCGAGGCCCTTGCGGACGTCCTCCATGGCGGCGCCGATCGCGGTGGTCGCCGCGTTCGACTTCGGGGCCAGCGCCAGCGCGATCGTGGCATGGCTCAGGGTCAGCGCGGCCTCGGGAAAGCCGATCATGGCGACGGCCTGCGCGGCGGCCACCGCCGTGGGCAGCGCGGTCGGGTCGGCGAGGCCGATGTCCTCGCTCGCGGAGATCATCAGGCGCCGGGCGATGAAGCGCGGGTCCTCACCGGCCTCGATCATGCGGGCCAGATAGTGCAGCGCCGCGTCCACGTCGGAGCCGCGGATGGACTTGATGAGGGCGCTGGCGACGTCGTAGTGCTGGTCGCCGTCCCGGTCGTACTTCACCGCCGCGCGGTTGACCGTCTCCTCGACGCTCTCCAGGGTGATGGCCTCCTCGCTCTTGGCGAGGGCGGCCCCGGCGGCGGCCTCCAGCGCGGTGAGCGCCCGCCGCGCGTCCCCGCCCGCGACGCGCAGCAGGTGCTCCTCGGCGTCGTCGGCCAGGGTGACGGCGCCGCCCAGCCCGCGCTCGTCGGTCAGCGCCCGCGCGAGCAGCCCGCGCAGGTCGTCGTCGGTCAGCGGCTCCAGGGTCAGCAGCAGGGAGCGGGAGAGCAGCGGGGAGATGATCGAGAAATACGGGTTCTCCGTCGTGGCCGCGATCAGCGTCACCCAGCGGTTCTCCACGGCGGGCAGCAGCGAGTCCTGCTGGGCCTTGCTGAAGCGGTGGATCTCGTCGAGGAAGAGGACGGTCTCCTTGCCGTGGCCGCCCAGCGCCCGCCGGGCGCCCTCGATGACGGCCCGGACCTCCTTGACGCCCGCGGTGATCGCGGACAGCTCCACGAACCGCTTGTTGGTCGCCTTGGAGACGACGTAGGCCAGGGTGGTCTTGCCGATGCCGGGCGGGCCCCACAGGATCACCGACGACGCGCCGGCCGGACCGCCGCCGCCCTCGCCGACCAGCCGGCGCAGCGGCGATCCCGGCTTGAGCAGGTGCTGCTGGCCGACGACTTCGTCGAGCGTGCGCGGGCGCATCCGGACGGCCAGGGGACTCGCGGACGGGTCCTTCTCCTGGCGTTCCTCGGCTGCGGCGGTGAAGAGGTCGGGTTCCACGCACAAAACCCTAAGTCACACCGCTGACAACGCCGCCGGGAGGCGTCAGGCCCAGAGCTTGTCGCCCCAGCGCGTGAAGATCAGGACGGCGATGATGCCGACGTGCACGACCGGCAGCGCCCAGGTGAAGTCCTCGAAGAACGTCTTCAGCCAGCGCGGCGCCGGCAGCAGGCCGTGGCGGACGTTCGACGACGTGACGTACCAGAACATGAGGATCGTGGCGACCCAGGCCAGGCAGCACCACAGGCACAGCGCGTTGATCCGGTACAGGGACTGGAACTGCAACCAGGTCACGAAGCCGACGCCGAACAGGCAGCCCGCGTTGAACGTCAGCCAGTACCAGCGCGGGAAGCTCGCCCGCGCGAGCAGGCTCATGCCCACACAGATCACGACCGCGTAGGCGGCCAGGCCCAGCATCGGGTTCGGGAACCCGAAGGCCGACGCCTGGTCGCTCTTCATGATGCTGCCGCAGGAGATGACCGGGTTGATGGAGCAGCCCGGCGTGAAGCCCGGGTCCTCCAGCAGCTTGAACTTGTCCAGCGTGATGATCCACGAGGCGAGCAGTCCGGCCGCTCCGGTGATCACCAGCAGCAGCCCGAACCCGCGACTGCCGCCGACGGTGCGTGGCACGCCCGCGGAGTCGATGTCGCGGGAGACGCTGTCGCTGTCGCTTGCTGTGGTCGTCTTGCTCATCACGCCGATCCGTATGTGAGAGGTGAGGCCTGCGGGCACGCTCATTCTGCCGTACGGGCGCGGGTGTCCACCGTTCGATGGACATAAGAATGCCCACCCGTGGGGCCCGGAACGGCCGGTTCGGCGGGACGCTCTCGGTCATGACCCCACAGACGACAGAACTCGCGGTGGACGTACGGCGGCTGCGCAAGCGGTACGGCGACCTGACCGCGGTCGACGGCCTCGATCTGACGATCCGTACGGGCGAGGTCTTCGGCCTGCTCGGGCCGAACGGCGCGGGCAAGTCCACGACGGTGGAGATCCTCCAGGGCCACCGGTCCCGCGACGGCGGCGAGGTGAGCGTGCTCGGCGCCGACCCCGACCACGCGGACCGCGCCTGGCGGTCCCGGGTCGGCATCGTCTGGCAGGACGATTCGGCCCCCGCGGAGTTGACGGTGCGCGAGACCGTGCGGCACTTCGCGCACTACTACCCGGAGCCGCGCGACCCCGACCGGGTCATCGAGCTGGTGGGCCTGGAGAAGAAGGCGGACTCCCGGATCAAGGCGCTCTCGGGCGGGCAGCGGCGCCGCCTCGACGTGGCGCTCGGTGTCATCGGCGACCCGGAGCTGCTGCTCCTGGACGAGCCGACGACCGGGTTCGACCCGGCCGCCCGCCGCCGGTTCTGGGAGCTGATCCGGATGCTCGCGGCCGAGGGCACCACGATCCTGCTGACCACGCACTACCTCGAGGAGGCGGAGGCGCTCGCGCAGCGACTCGCGGTGATCGCGGCGGGACGGGTCGTCGCCGAGGGCTCCCCCGCCGAACTGCGCGAACGCCACGGCAGCCACGCCACCGTCGAGTGGACCGAGCCCGACGGCACCCCGCGCAGCGAGCGGACGCGGACCCCCACCCGCACGGTCGCCGCGCTGGCCCGGCGCTTCGACGGCGAGATCCCCGGCCTGCGGGTCGGCCGCCCGACGCTGGAGGACGTGTACCTCCGCCTCACCGGACAGGACGAGGAGACCCGGCGATGACCGTTCCTTCCGATGCCACCGGCGCGACCGCGACACCGCCGCAGAGCGCCGCGCAGGCCGCTCGACGACTGCCCGGCGCCTGGGAGTTGGGGCTGCGCCGCGGGGCCCTGGAGATCAAGCAGTTCTTCCGGCTGCGGGAGCAGGTGATGTTCACCTTCGCCTTCCCGGTCGTCTTCCTGTTCCTGTTCGCGTCGATCTTCAGCGACGACGTGCGCGGCGCGGGCGTCACCGCCTCGCAGCTGTACGTCCCCGCGATGATGGCGGCGGGCATCATGTCGACGAGCTTCCAGTCGCTCGGCATCTCCATCGCCATCGAGCGCGACGAGAAGGTGCTGCGCCGGCTGCGCGGCACGCCGATGCCCCCGGCCGCGTACTTCCTGGGGAAGGTCTGGCTTGTCCTGGTCACGGGCCTGCTGGAGACGGCGGTCCTGCTGGCCGTCGGCACGGTGTTCTACGACGTCTCCCTGCCGACGGGCCCCGGCAAGTGGCTGACGTTCGGCTGGCTGTTCCTGCTCGGCATCACGGCGTGCGCGCTGCTCGGCATCGCGGTCGGCTCGCTGCCGAACTCGGGGCGGAGCGCGACCTCCGTCGTCGTCCTGCCGTTCCTGGTGCTCCAGTTCATCTCCGGGGTCTACATCTCGATCGACACCATCCCCGACTGGATGCTGGACATCGGCGCGCTGTTCCCGCTGAAGTGGCTCTGCCAGGGGCTGCGCGGGGTGTTCCTGCCGGACTCGGCGCACGTCCTGGAGCAGGCGGGCAGCTGGGAGTTCGGGAAGGCCGCTCTGGTGCTGGGAGCCTGGTGCGTCGGAGGATTGGTGCTGTGCCTGCTGACATTCCGCTGGAAGAACCGCCGGGCCGGGTGAGCCCGCGGACCGGGCCGCGCGCCGCGCACGCCTGGGACCGCGGCTTCCGGCTCTGGGACACCTATTTCGCGATCGTGTGGCTGGCCACGGTGGTGTTCGTGCTCGGCACCGCCCAGCCGTCGTGGCCCGTCCGGCTGGGCGCGGCGGCCCTGCTCCTCCTGCTCGTCCCCTGGTACCTGGGCCAGGGCCGTTTCGTACTGCTGACCGAGGGGTCGGACGAGCGACGGGCGCTGACGTACGTCGCGGGGGCCGTCGTCGTGTACCTGATGCCGGGCGTCCTGGTCGGCGAGACGCGGCTGATGGCGTTCGCCCTCGTCCCGCAGTGCTTCATGGCGCTGCGCCACCGCAGGGCGATGATCGCGGTCACCGTCGTCAACCTGGCGCCGGTGGTGGGCTGGGCGCTGCTGTGGGGGATCGGCGGCCGGGACCTCTTCTTCAACTCCGTGTTCGCCGTGGTGACCCTCGCCTTCTCGGCGGCCTTCGGCGGCTGGACGATCCGGATCATGGAGCAGAGCCGGGAGCGGGCGGACCTCATCGCGGAGCTGGACGCGAGCCGCGAGGAGGTCGCCCAGCTCTCCGCGGACCGCGGGGCCCTCGCGGAGCGCGAGCGGATGTCCCGGGAGATCCACGACACCCTCGCCCAGGGCTTCACCAGTGTCCTGATGCTGGTCCAGGCCGTCGAGGCGGAACTGGCCACGGACGTCCCGCGGGCCCGCCGCCATCTGGCGCTGATGGCGGACACCGCGCGGCAGAACCTCGCGGAGGCCCGCGCGCTCGTGGCGGGCGGCGCCCCCGCCGACCTGGACGGCGCGTCCCTCCCCGACGCGCTGCGGCGGCTCGCGGCGCGGCACGGCGCCGAGGTCCAGGTCTCCGGCGCGGCCCGGGTGCTGGCGCCCGGCCTGGAGGTGGTGGTGCTGCGCGGCTGCCAGGAGGCCCTGTCCAACGTACGCAAGCACACCGCCCCCGGCACCGAGGTGCACATCGGGCTCGGCTACACGGCGGCCGGGCTGACCCTCGTCGTACGGGACGGCGGGCCCGGCTTCGTGCCGGGCGCGGCCGGCGACGGCTTCGGGCTGCGCGGGCTGCGGGCGCGGGCCGCCGAGGTCGGTGGCACGGCCGTCGTCGAGAGCGCGCCGGGCGCGGGGACCACGGTCACCGTCCGGCTCCCGGTACCCGAGAGGACCCCTTCGTGATCCGCATCCTGCTGGCCGACGACCATCCCGTGGTGCGCGAGGGCCTGCGCGCCATGCTCGACGCCGAGCCCGACCTGGAGGTCGTCGCCGAGGCCGCGAACGGCCCGCGGGCGGAGGCGCTCGCCGCCGAACTCGCCCCGGACATCGTCCTGATGGACCTGCGGATGCCCGGCGGCGACGGGGTCGATTCGATCACGCGGATGACGGCGGCCGGGCTGTCCTGCCGGACGGTCGTGCTGACGACGTACGAGACGGACCGGGACATCCTGCGGGCCGTGGAGGCGGGCGCGGCGGGCTATCTGCTCAAGGACATGGCCCGCGCCGAGCTCGCCGACGCGGTCCGGGCGGCCGCGCGGGGCGAGACGGTGCTGGCGCCCTCGGTCGCGGCGCGGCTCGTGGACCAGCTCAGGACCAACCCGGAGCGGCCCCGGCTGTCGGAGCGGGAGACGGCGGTGCTGCGGCTCGTCTCCGACGGGTGCACGAACGCGGAGATCGGGCGGCGGCTGCACGTCGCCGAGTCGACGGTGAAGACCCATCTGCTGCGGGTGTTCGGGAAGCTGGGCGTGGACGACCGTACGGCGGCCGTCACCAGCGCGATGCGCCACGGCCTGCTGGAGTAGCGGGCGCGGCGTCGGATGGGTGCGGGCCCGGTGGGGGCGGCGCGGTCGAGCGCGCCGCCCCCACCGGGCCCGCGGACGGACGTCAGCCGAGCCGGGCCCGGAGCACGTCGACGACCTGGTCGACCGCGACCGCGGTCTGCTCGCCGGACTCCATGTCCTTGAGCTGCACGACCCCGTCGGCGAGATCCCGCTCGCCGGCGACGAGCGTGAAGCGCGCGCCGCTGCGGTTGGCGTTCTTCATGGCGCCCTTGAGGCCCTTGCCGCCGAAGGAGAAGTCCGCCGAGACGCCGGCCCGGCGCAGCGCGGTCACCGTGGAGAACAGCACCCGCCGCGCCTCCTCGCCCAGCGGTACGGCGAACACGCTGGTCGTGGACGGGAGTTGCAGCTCCACGCCCTCGGCCTCCAGCGCGAGCACCGTGCGGTCGACGCCGAGCGCCCAGCCCACCGAGGGCAGCGAGGGGCCGCCGATCATCTCGGACAGGCCGTCGTAGCGGCCGCCGCCGCCCACCGCGGACTGCGCGCCCAGACCGTCGTGGACGAACTCGAAGGTCGTACGGGTGTAGTAGTCGAGCCCGCGGACGAGCTTCTCGTCGTCCTCGAAGGCGACGCCCTCGGCGACGAGCAGTTCGCGCACCTGCTCGTGGTACGCCTTGCACGCGTCGCACAGGTGGTCGCGCAGCGAGGGCGCGCCCACGAGCTGCTTCTGGACGTCGGGCCGCTTGTCGTCGAGGACGCGCAGCGGGTTGATCTCCGCGCGGCGCAGCGTCTCCTCGTCGAGGTCGAGGCCGCGCAGGAAGGCCTGGAGCGCCTCCCGGTACACCGGGCGGCACTCCTTGTCGCCCAGCGAGTTCAGCAGGATCCGGAAGTCGCGCAGGCCCAGCGAGCGGTACGCCTGGTCGGCCAGGACGATCAGCTCGGCGTCCAGGGCCGGGTCCTCGGCGCCGATCGCCTCGGCGCCGACCTGGGAGAAGTGGCGGTAGCGGCCCTTCTGCGGGCGCTCGTAGCGGTAGTACGAGCCCGAGTACCAGAGCTTGACGGGGAGGTTGCCGGCCTTGTGGAGGTTGGCCTCCAGGGCAGCGCGCAGCACGGAGGCGGTGCCCTCGGGGCGCAGGGCGAGGCGGTCGCCGCCCTTGGTCTCGAAGGCGTACATCTCCTTGGTCACGATGTCGGTGGACTCACCGACGCCGCGCGCGAACAGCTCGACGTTCTCGAAGCCGGGCGTCTCGATGTAGCCGTAGCCGGAGTTGCGCAGCGGTGCGGCGATCGCCTCGCGGACGGCGAGGTAGGTGGCGGAGTCCGGCGGAAGCAGGTCGTACGTGCCCTTGGGGGCCTGAAAGGTACTCACGGGAGGTGTTCTCGTCACATTCCTCGTCGGGGAGCCTCGGTGGAGGGTCCCTGGCCGGCGGCCACCTGCCGCAGATACGGGTTGGTGGCGCGCTCCTGGCCGATGGTCGTCTGGGAGCCGTGTCCGGACAGCACCACGGTCGAGTCGTCGAGCGGCAGGCACACGCGGGCCAGCGATTCGAGCATGTCGTCCATGGAGCCGCCGGGGAGGTCGGTGCGTCCGATGGAGCCGGCGAACAGCAGATCGCCCGAGAAGAACACCGACGGCACGTCGGTCGTCTCCGGCATCCGGAAGGTCACCGACCCCTTGGTATGGCCGGGCGCGTGCGCGACGGAGAAGTCGAGTCCGGCGAGCTTCAGGGCGGCGCCGTCGGTGAGCGTGCGGACGTCGTCGGGCTCCCCCACCGTGAGCTCGCCCATGAGCGGCATGCCGATGGCGCGGCCGAGGCCCTTCTCCGGGTCGCTCATCATGTAACGGTCCTCGGGGTGGATCCACGCCGGGACGTCGTGCGCCCCGCACACCGGGACGACCGAGGCGACATGGTCGATGTGCCCGTGCGTGAGGACGACGGCGACCGGCTTGAGCCGGTGCTTCCTGAGCGCTTCCTCGACTCCCTCGGTGGCCTGGTGGCCCGGGTCGATGATCACGCACTCCTCACCCGCGGCGGGGGCAACCAGGTAACAGTTGGTGCCCCAGGCCCCGGCGGGGAACCCGGCAATCAGCACGATCGTCCTTCATCTGTCGTCGGAATGCGGCAATGCGGCAGATGAGAGCCTACCGGCGCTGCCGATTCCACAGCGAACCCATATACGGTACGGGGCACAATCAAGGGCCCAGTCATGGTCATACACACGTACGAGGAGAAGATCCGGTGGTCACGAAGGATCAGCGGCAGCGTCAGCTCGCCCGGGAGAAGTTCCTGCGCCAGCAGCAGCGGCGCGAGGCCGCACGGCGCAAGGCGCGCACCCGTAACACCGTGATCGCCTCCGTGCTCGCGGTGGCCGTCCTGGGCACCGGTGGCGCGTACGCCGCCGGGGCCTTCAGCGGTGACGACAAGAAGGACACCGCGGGCCCCGAGGCGAGCCCCAGCCCGAGCGCCTCCCCCAAGGAGAAGCCCGAGCCGAAGATGGCCATCGACAAGAAGGCCACGTACACGATGGCGCTGAGGACGAGCCAGGGCGAGGTGAAGATCGCCATGGACGCGGCCAAGACGCCGCACACCGTCAATTCGTTCAAGCACCTCGCCGACAAGAAGTTCTTCGACGGCACGAAGTGCCACCGGCTCACCACGTCCGGCATCTTCGTCCTCCAGTGCGGCGACCCCGAGGGCACCGGCGCGGGCGGCCCCGGCTACACGATCCCGGACGAGAACCTGGACGGGCTCGGCAAGCCGGGCAAGGACAGCACGGTGACCTACCCGGCGGGCACGGTCGCGATGGCGAACACGGGCCAGCCGCACACCGGCGGCAGCCAGTTCTTCCTCGTCTACAAGGACAGCAAGCTGCCGCCGTCGTACACGCCGTTCGGCACGATGGACGCGGCGGGGCTCAAGGCCGTGCAGGCCGTCGGCAAGGGCGGGGTGGCCGCCGGCGGACAGAGCGAGACCGACGGTGCACCGAAGAAGACCGTCAAGGTCACGAGTGTGACGGTGGAGAAGGGCTGACCCGTCGGCCGCCGAATTTCGGTCGCGCGGGATGCGGACAGCATCCCCGCCGGTCGCCTATGTTGGCCGTGACGAAACTGTGGACGATGCCCGGGGGCCCACGAGTCCCCGCGGGCATCATGTGGAGGAGGCGCTGTGAGCAGCGACCCGTGGGGCCGCGTCGACGAGACGGGGACCGTGTACGTGCGTTCGGCCGACGGCACGGAGCGTGAGGTCGGTTCGTGGCAGGCAGGCTCTCCTGATGAGGCCCTTGCCTACTTCAAGCGCAAGTACGACGGTCTGGTCGTCGAGATCGGGCTCCTCGAGCGCCGGGTGCAGACAACGGACCTGTCCGCCAAGGACGCCATGACGGCGATCGAGCACCTGCGGGGCCAGGTCACCGACGCGCACGCGATCGGTGACCTGGACGCGCTCGGCAAGCGGCTCGACAAGCTGGTCGAGTCGGTCGACTCGCGTCGCGAGGAGCGCAAGGCGCAGAAGGCCAAGCAGTCCGACGAGGCGCGGCACTCCAAGGAGGCGCTGGTCGTCGAGGCGGAGGAGCTGGCCCAGTCCGAGCAGTGGCGGGCGGCCGGCGAGCGGCTGCGCGCGCTGGTGGACACCTGGAAGGGGCTGCCGCGGCTCGACCGGAAGTCGGACGACGAGCTGTGGCACCGCTTCTCGCACGCCCGGTCGGCGTTCTCCAAGCGCCGCAAGGCCCACTTCGCTTCGCTGGACGCGCAGCGCGAGGAGGCCCGCAAGGCGAAGGAGAAGCTGGTCGCCGAGGCGGAGGCGCTGTCGAACTCGCAGGACTGGGGCGCGACCGCGGCCCGGTACCGCGAGCTGATGACGGACTGGAAGGCCGCCGGGCGGGCCCAGCGCGAGCACGAGGACGACCTGTGGAACCGCTTCCGCGGCGCCCAGGACGTGTTCTTCGCGGCCCGCGGCTCGGTCTTCGCCGAGCGGGACGCCGAGCAGGGCGAGAACCTCAAGCTCAAGGAGGAGCTGGCCGCCGAGGCGGAGAAGCTGCTCCCGGTCGGCGATCTGAAGGCGGCCCGCGCCGCGTTCCGCTCGATCAACGAGCGCTGGGAGGCCATCGGCCACGTGCCGCGGGACGCCCGCCCGAAGGTCGAGGGCCGGATGCACACCGTGGAGCGGGCCCTCCAGGAGTCCGAGGAGGCCGAGTGGCGGCGGACGAACCCGGAGGCGCGGGCGCGTGCCGCGGGTCTCACGGGTCAGCTCCAGGCCGCCGTCGACAAGCTCCGGGGCCAGATCGAGCAGGCCCGCGCCCAGGGCAACAACGCCAAGGCCGACAAGCTCCAGAAGGAGCTCGACGGGCGGCAGGCGCTGCTGGACTCGGCGCTGAAGGGGCTTGAGGAGTTCGGCGGCTGACGCCCGCCGGACACCAGCCGTGGCGAACGGCCCCGGGCATTGGCCCGGGGCCGTTCGCATGCCCGCGGAAGGCCGGCCCTAGGGGCGCCGCGCCGAGGTCACCCGGTACACGTCGTAGACGCCCTCCACGCCTCGTACCGCCTTCAGCACGTGCCCCAGGTGCTTCGGGTCGCCCATCTCGAACGTGAAGCGCGAGGTGGCCACCCGGTCGCGGGACGTCTGGACGGCCGCGGACAGGATGTTCACGTGCTGGTCCGACAGGACCCGCGTCACGTCCGACAGCAGCCGGGACCGGTCCAGCGCCTCGACCTGTATGGCGACCAGGAAGACCGAGGACTGGGTCGGCGCCCACTCGACCTCGAGGATGCGCTCGGGCTCGCGGGACAGCGAGTCCACGTTCACACAGTCGCTGCGGTGAACCGATACGCCGCTGCCGCGCGTGACGAACCCGATGATCGGGTCACCGGGCACCGGCGTGCAGCACCGCGCCAGCTTGACCCAGACGTCGTCGACGCCCTTGACCACGACCCCCGGATCGGCGTTGGAGCGTCGCTTGGAGCGCCCGCGCGAGGGCGGCGCGCTCTCGGCGATGTCCTCGTTGGCGGCCTCCTCGCCGCCGAGCGCCTGGACGAGCTTCTGCACGACGGACTGCGCCGTGACGTGCCCCTCGCCGATCGCCGCGTAGAGCGACGAGATGTCGGGGTAGCGCATCTCGTGGGCGAGCGTCACGAGCGAGTCGCCGGTCAGGATCCGCTGGATCGGCAGGTTCTGCTTGCGCATGGCCCGCGCGATGGCGTCCTTGCCCTGCTCGATGGCCTCGTCGCGGCGTTCCTTGGAGAACCAGCCGCGGATCTTGTTGCGGGCCCGCGGCGACTTGACGAAGCCGAGCCAGTCGCGGGACGGCCCGGCGCCGGCGGCCTTGGAGGTGAAGACCTCCACCAGGTCGCCGTTGTCCAGGGTGGACTCCAGGGGCACGAGGCGTCCGTTGACGCGTGCCCCTATGGTCCGGTGGCCGACCTCGGTGTGCACCGCGTACGCGAAGTCCACCGGGGTGGCCCCGGCCGGCAGCGCTATGACGTCGCCCTTCGGCGTGAACACGAAGACCTCGTTGCGCGAGAGGTCGAAGCGCAGCGACTCCAGGAACTCGCCGGGGTCCTCGGTCTCCTTCTGCCAGTCGAGCAGCTGGCGCAGCCACGCCATGTCGTTGAGGTGGTCGTCCTTGCCGGTGGTCCGCGGCTGGTCGGAGCGCACCTTGGAGGCCCCGGCGACGGCCTCCTGCTTGTACTTCCAGTGCGCGGCGATGCCGTACTCGGCGCGGCGGTGCATGTCGAACGTGCGGATCTGGAGCTCGACGGGCTTGCCGTTCGGGCCGATCACCGTCGTGTGCAGCGACTGGTACATGTTGAACTTGGGCATCGCGATGTAGTCCTTGAACCGCCCCGGAACCGGGTTCCAGCGGGCGTGGACGGTGCCCAGCGCGGCGTAGCAGTCGCGCACGGTGTCGACGAGGACGCGGATGCCCACCAGGTCGTAGATCTCCGCGAAGTCCCGGCCGCGGACGATCATCTTCTGGTAGACGCTGTAGTAGTGCTTCGGGCGGCCGGTGACGGTCGCCTTGATGCGGGCCGCGCGCAGGTCGGACTGCACCTCGTCGGTCACTATGGCCAGGTACTCGTCGCGCTTGGGGGCGCGCTCGGCCACGAGCCGCACGATCTCGTCGTACATCTTGGGGTAGAGGATCGCGAAGGCGAGGTCCTCCAGCTCCCACTTGATGGTGTTCATGCCCAGGCGGTGCGCCAGCGGAGCGTAGATCTCCAGCGTCTCGCGGGCCTTCTTCTCCTGCTTCTCGCGCTTGAGGTAGCGCATGGTGCGCATGTTGTGCAGGCGGTCGGCGAGCTTGATGACGAGGACGCGCGGGTCCTTCGCCATCGCCACGACCATCTTGCGGACCGTCTCGGCCTGCGCGGCCTCACCGAACTTGACCTTGTCCAGCTTGGTGACGCCGTCGACGAGGAGGGCGACCTGGTCGCCGAAGTCCCGCTTGAGGGTGTCCAGGCCGTACTCGGTGTCCTCGACGGTGTCGTGCAGCAGGCCGGCCATCAGCGTCGCCGGGTCCATGCCCAGCTCGGCGAGGATCGTCGTCACGGCCAGCGGGTGCGTGATGTACGGGTCGCCGCTCTTGCGCTTCTGTCCCCGGTGCCAGCGCTCGGCGACCTGGTAGGCCCGCTCGATCTGGCGCAGCGTCGAGGTCTCGATCTTGGGGTCGTTGCCGCGCACTATCCGCAGCAGCGGCTCCAGGACCGGGTTGTACGGGTTCGAGCGCTGGACGCCGAGCCGGGCCAGGCGGGCCCGGACGCGGTTCGAGGAGCCCGAGCGGGCCGCCGGCTGGTTCGCGGCGGCGCGGATGACGGGCGGCGGCGTGGCACGCGGCTGCTCGGCGGCGGGCTCGGGGCGCGGCGTCCCGGCCGCCTCGGTGCCGGGCGGCGGAGCGGGCTTCGCGCCGGTGCCGGGCGTCGCGCCGTTCGCGGGCGTGCCGGACTCCGCCGCGCCCTGGGCAGCCTGCTGGTCGGGCGTGGCGGCGGTGAGTGGCTTGGCCTCGTCTGGCAACGGCGCTCCTCGTGCGCGACGGGTCCCCGTGCAGGTCCCGGAGAGCCCATGGTATCGATCCGGCGCCCACCGAACGTATTCGGCCGGTGGTGCGGCCTGGTACTGGAGAAACAGCAGGGGCGGGCGCCGGATTCCTCCGGGCCCGCCCGTGGGGCTGTGAGCTGGGGTTTCAGACCACGAGCAGGGCGTCGAGCGGGGCGCCCCGGAGCGCGGGCTCCAGACGGGCGCGGCCGGGCAGGAAGCCCAGCTCCATGAGGACCGCGACGCCCGCGACCTCGGCGCCGGCCCGGCGGACGAGGTGCACGGCGGCCTCGGCGGTGCCGCCGGTGGCGAGCACGTCGTCGATGACCATGACCCGGTCGTCGGCGCTGAGGTCCTCGGCGTGCACCTCGATCTCGGCGGTCCCGTACTCCAGCGCGTAGGACTGCGCGAGCGTCGCTCCGGGCAGCTTGCCCGCCTTGCGTACGGGGATGAAGCCGAGACCGGCGCGGATGGCGACGGGGGCGCCCAGGATGAAGCCGCGCGCCTCCAGGCCGACGACCTTGGTGGCGCCGTGCCGGACGCACAGCCCGGCGAGGGCGTCGGTGAGGGCCGTGAAGGCGGACGGGTCCGCGAGCAGCGGGGTGATGTCCTTGAAGAGGACGCCGGGCTCGGGGTAGTCCTGCACATCGCGGATGCGGCTGAGGAGCAGCTCCTTGATGTCGGTCATGTCTGCACCTCAGCGAGTGAGTGATGGAGTCGGCCGCGCCCCGGTCCCTCGGGTCCGCGCGGTCGTCAACCCTAGCAGTGGTCCCGGTCCTGACATGCCACGGGCGCCAGGAGCGTCGCCGCTCCTGGCGCCCGTGCGCGGACGTGACCGGGGGGTCAGCGGCGCTTGCCCGAGGGGCGGCCGCGGCCGCGGTTGCGGGCCGGCTGGTTGCGCGGACCGGCACCGGCCGGGGTGGCGTCCTCCGGCTCGTCCTCGGCCAGCGGGTCCGCGGCCTGGTGGCCGAGGACGGAGCCGGCCGGCTCCGTCTCCGCCTTGGCCGCGGCGGCGGCCCGCTTGGCGAGCACCCGCTTCTTGAGGGCCTTCATCTTCGGCTCGCGCTCCTTGAGGTCGGCGACCAGCGGAGTGGCGATGAAGATGGAGGAATACGCACCGGCCGCGAGACCGACGAAGAGCGACAGCGAGATGTCGTTCAGCATGCCGGCGCCGAGGAAGCCGCCGCCGATGAAGAGCAGGCCCGCCACCGGCAGGAGCGCGACGACCGTGGTGTTGATCGAGCGGACCAGGGTGGAGTTGATCGACCGGTTGGCGATGTCGCTGTAGGTCCAGCGGGTCTGCTTCTCGATGCCCTTCGTCTGCTCCTTGAGGGAGTCGAAGACGACGACCGTGTCGTAGAGCGAGTAACCGAGGATCGTGAGCAGACCGATCACCGTGCCCGGGGTGACCTCGAAGCCCACCAGGGCGTAGATCCCGACGGTGATGGTGATGTCGTGGATCAGTGCGACGAGGGCGGCGATGGCCATCCGCCACTCGAAGGCGATCGCCAGATAGATCACGACCAGGACCATGAAGATCGCCAGGCCCTGCCAGGCCTTGTTGGCGATCGTCTCGCCCCAGCTGGGGCCCACCAGGTCGGCGTTGATCCTGTCGGCCGGGATGTCGAGATCCTTGGCCAGGGTGTCCTTGATCTGGTCCGACTTGTCGGTGTCGATGCCCGCGATCTGGATGCGCAGACCGCCGGTGCCGAGCTTCTGCACCACCGCGTCGTGGCCACCGGCGGCGGCCTCCGCGTCCTTCTCCGCCGTCGCGGCGGAGACGGAGGTCTTGGGCGTCGTGAAGACGGCGCCGCCCTCGAACTCGATGCCCATGTTGAGCCCGCGCACCGTCAGGCCGAGGATGGCCGTGATGGTGATCAGGATCGAGACGCCGTACCAGATCTTGCGCTTGCCGATGAAGTCGTAGCCGACCTCACCGCGGTAGAGCCTGGCGCCGAGATTGCCGAGCTTCGACATCTCAGGCCTCCTTCGGGTCGACGGGACCGGCGGTACGGCGGGTGCGGCGCAGCGGCGGCTGGACCCCGAGGCGCTTGGGGTCGAGGCCGGACCACTTGTGGCCGGTGAAGAACTTCCCGCGGGCCAGCAGCGACATCAGGGGCTTCGTGAAGAGGAAGACCACGACGACGTCGAGCAGGGTGGTCAGGCCGAGCGTGAACGCGAAGCCCTGGACCTTGCCGACGGTGACGACGTAGAGCACGGCGGCCGCGAGGAACGACACGAAGTCCGAGACCAGGATGGTGCGCCGGGCGCGCGGCCAGGCGCGCTCGACGGCGGGCCGCACGGACCGGCCCTCCCTGATCTCGTCCCTGATCCGTTCGAAGAACACGATGAACGAGTCCGCGGTGATACCGATGGCGACGATCGCACCACACACCGCGGGCAGGTTCAGCGCGAACCCGATGGCCGGGCCGAGGAGCGTCATCAGCGTGTACGTGAGGATGCCGGAGACCAGCAGCGACGCCAGGGCGACGAGCGACAGGCCGCGGTAGTAGACCACCAGGTAGATGACGACCAGGGCGAGGCCGATGGCACCCGCGATGAGGCCGGCGTGCAGCTGCTCGCCGCCGAGGGCGGCGGTCACCGAGGTGACGCTCTGCTCGTGGAAGGTGAGCGGCAGGGCGCCGTAGGACAGCACGTTGGCCAGGTCCTGGGCGGACTGCTGGTTGAAGCTGCCGGAGATCTCGGCGTTCTGGCTCAGCACGGAGTTGACGCTGGGCGCCGAGACCACGTCGCCGTCGAGGACGATGGCGAACTGGTTCATCGGCTGCTGCTGGTCCTTGAGCTTGCCGGTGGTGGCGGCGAACTTCTTCGACCCGGAGCCGGTGAACTCCATGTTGACGACCCACTGGCCGCTCTGCTGGTTGATCGCGGCCTGGGACTTCTTGACGTCCTTGCCGTTCACCTCGGACGGGCCGAGGATGTACTTCGCCCACTGGCCCGACGAGTCCTTGCCGCAGGCGGCGATGGTGTCGCCCGGCTTGGCGCCCTCGTTGACCTTCGTCCGGGCCGACGAGTCGGTGCAGTCCAGCTCGGTGAACTTCTTCTGCAACGCGGCGGTGGCCGGGTCGGCGGAGGCGCTGGCCGACGGCGAGGGGGAGGCCTTGGCGTCGCCGCTCGCGGAGGAGCTGGGCGTCGCGTCGGCCTTGAGCGCGTCGGTGACGGCGCGGCCCTGCGAGGTGGCGGTGGCGGACGGCGTGGCGGAGGCCGACGAGCCGGTCGCCTTCTCGCCGGAGCCCGGGCTGGCCTTGTCCGTGGGCTTGCCGCTGGAGGAGGCGCTCGGGGACGGGCTTCCGGAGGAGTCCGGCGTCGGGGAGCCGGCGGTCACCGTCAGGACGGGACGGAAGTAGAGCTGAGCGGTCGTGCCGACCTGCTCGCGCGCCTGCTTCTCGTTCGTGCCCCGGGGGATGTTGACGATGATGTTGTCAGCACCCTGCGTCTGGACCTCGGCCTCGGAGACACCCAGGCCGTTGACCCGGCGGTTGATGATGTCCGCCGCCGTGTCCATGTTGGTCTTGTTGATCGCGTTCTTGGGCTGACCCGGCTCGGTCTTGGCCTGCAGGGTGATGCTCGTGCCGCCCGCGAGGTCGATGCCGAGGCGGGGGGTGAACGTGCCCGAGATGAACATCCCGCCGACGAGCGCGACCATGACGATCACGATCAGGCTCAGAGCACGGCCCGGCTTGCTCTGGGCACCTGCCCCTCGGCTCTTTTTAGGTGTGGCCACCTTCTCGTACTCCCTCTCCATCCGTCCGGCATCGGGGATGAGTGCCCGGACGGCCATGAAATGGTCGAGAATCCGCGCGCGTCACGCACGAACGGGAACCACGGGGGACGCAAGCGGTTCGTCCCCCCGGGTTCCGGTCGTGACTACTTCGCGTCGGACTCGCCGTCGGTCTTCTTCGCCTCGGTGCCGGCCTCGGGGGCCGCGTCGGCCGTGGGGGCCTCGACGGTTCCGGCGGGCTTGGCCTCGTCGGCCGGGTCGGCCTCGTCCTTCTTGCCGAGGTCGATGCGCGAGGCGTCGGCGGCGGTCTCGTCGGTCCCGGTGAGGGACGACGCGTCGTCCGGCACGACGGCGTCGCCGGCCAGCTCGTCGTCGGTGGCCTCGGGACCGTGGACGATGCGGTTGTACTCGTCGTCCGAGAGCACGGCACCGATCGCGTTCTTCGCGAACATGAGGTGGACGCCGGGACCGGCGTCGAGGAGGACCGTGTCCTCGTTGACCTCCTTGACCGTGGCGTACATGCCGCCGATCGTGCGGACGCCGGAACCGGGCTGCATGTCATTGCGCATGCTCGCGGCCTGCTGCTGCTTCTTCTTGGCAGACCGGGTCATCAGGAACATGGCCCCGATGAGCACAATGAACGGGAGGAGGGTCACAGGACTCACGGGTGGGACTTCCTTCATACGACCGCGTCGGATGTGCGGCCTTGTCGGGGGTGTGGGGTCGGCCGTCGCGCCTCAAACCGTAAGGACGACGTCGGCGGAGTCTAAGCGAGTCCGCCATCCGGGAACAACGCTCAGCGTGGCCCCGGGGTTCCAGGCAGGGCGCGGATCCGCGTCGTCAGGCCCCGAACAGGTCCGCTTGTCCGCTTGCACCGGGTTTCCCCTGGGGCGCCACGAGTCCGAGGTGGGCCCAGGCCGCGGGAGTGGCGACCCGGCCGCGCGGGGTCCGCGCGAGCAGGCCTTCCCGTACGAGGAAGGGTTCGGCGACCTCCTCGACGGTCTCCCGCTCCTCCCCCACCGCCACGGCGAGGGTCGACAGTCCCACGGGTCCGCCGCCGAACAGCTTGAGCAGGGCCTCCAGGACGGCGCGGTCGAGCCGGTCGAGGCCGCGGCCGTCCACCTCGTAGACCTTGAGCGCGGCGGCGGCGACGTCCCGGGTGATGTGGCCGTCGGCCTTGACCTGGGCGTAGTCGCGGACGCGGCGCAGCAGGCGGTTGGCGATGCGGGGGGTGCCGCGGGAGCGGCCGGCGATCTCGGCGGCGCCCGCCGGGTCGATCTCCACGTCGAGCAGGCCGGAGGAGCGGTGGATGACGCGCTCCAGCTCGGCCGGTTCGTAGAACTCCATGTGCGCGGTGAAGCCGAAGCGGTCGCGCAGCGGCGGGGGCAGCAGTCCCGCGCGCGTGGTGGCGCCGACCAGGGTGAAGGGGGGCAGTTCGAGGGGGATGGCGGTGGCGCCGGGGCCCTTGCCGACGATGACGTCGACGCGGAAGTCCTCCATCGCCATGTACAGCATCTCCTCGGCGGGCCGGGACATGCGGTGGATCTCGTCGAGGAAGAGGACCTCGCCCTCCTGGAGGGAGGAGAGGATCGCGGCGAGGTCGCCCGCGTGCTGGATGGCGGGGCCCGACGTGATCCGGATCGGGGCGGCCATCTCCGCCGCGATGATCATGGAGAGGGTGGTCTTGCCGAGGCCGGGGGCGCCGGAGAGCAGGACGTGGTCGGCGGTGGCGCCGCGCGCGCGGGCGGCACGCAGGACCAGGTCGAGCTGTTCCCTGACCTTCTCCTGGCCGATGAACTCGTCCAGGTCCTTGGGGCGCAGGGCCGCCTCGACGGCCTGGTCCTCACCGTCGGCGGACGCACCGACGAGCCGGTCGGCAGCCTCCGGGGCGGCTTCGTCGGTCGTCTCGTCCCAGTTCATGTGGTGTGCCTCGCGTTACGTGAGCTGCGGGATCAGGGGGATCCGGAGGGATCGGGGCGATCCGGAGGGATCGGGGCGATCCGGGGGGATCGGGGGCGTCGTCGTCGGCTAGCGGGTGCGGTTGAGCGTCTGGAGGGCGGCCTTCAGGAGCTGGCCGACCTGCGGGGTGCCGTCGGCGGCCTCGGCCTGCGGGGTGACGGCGGCGACGGCCTCGTCGGCCTCGCGGGTGGCGTAGCCGAGGCCGATCAGGGCGGCGTGCAGCTGGTCGCGCCAGCCGCTGGTCACGGCGGTGCCGATCGCGGGGCCGCCGGTGCCCAGTGGCGCGCCGAGGCGGTCCTTGAGCTCCAGGAGGAGCTTCTGGGCGCCCTTCTTGCCGATGCCGGGGACGGCGGTGAGTGCCTTCTCGTCGGCGGTGGCGACGGCGCGTCGCAGGGCGTCGGGGCTGTGCACGGCGAGCATGGCCTGCGCGAGGCGCGGGCCGACGCCGCTCGCGGTCTGGAGCAGTTCGAAGGTCTGCTTCTCGTCGTCGTCGGCGAAGCCGTACAGGGTCAGCGAGTCCTCGCGCACGACGAGCGAGGTGGCGAGCCTGGCCTGCTGGCCGACGCGGAGCGCGGACAGCGTGTTCGGCGTGCACTGGAGGGCCATGCCGACGCCTCCGACCTCCACGACCGCGGCGTCCGGGGCGAGTGCGGCGACGGGGCCGCTGACGAAGGCGATCATGCGGTTCGGCCTTTCGATGCGTGCAGCGCTACGGCTTGCTGGAGTCTGTTCTGCGCGGGGGCGCGCCAGATGTGGCAGATGGCGAGGGCGAGGGCGTCCGCCGCGTCGGCCGGCCGGGGCGGGGCGTCGAGCCGCAGCAGCCGGGTCACCATGGCGCCGACCTGTGCCTTGTCGGCGCGGCCGCTGCCGGTGACGGCGGCCTTGACCTCGCTGGGCGTGTGCAGGACGACGGGGATGCCGCGGCGCGCGGCGCACAGCATGGCGACGGCGCTGGCCTGGGCGGTCCCCATCACCGTGCTGACGTTGTGCTGGCTGAACACCCGCTCCACGGCGAGGACTTCGGGCTCGTGCTCGTCGAGCCAGCGCTCGATGCCCTGCTCGATGCCGACGAGGCGGTGGCCCAGGTCGGCGTCGGGCGGGGTCCGCACCACGCCGACGCCGCGCATGCTGAGCGGCCGGCCCGCGACCCCCTCGACCACGCCGACTCCGCACCGGGTCAGTCCCGGGTCCACGCCCAGTACGCGCACGCCTCGCCCCCACAGTTCGATCGCCTGTTTGTGCAGGCTATCGGGTGACACCGACAAAGCGGCGGGCCGACGGGTGTGTCCCGTCGGCCCGCCGCTGATGTTACGTCAGGCGTCGACCTTCTCCATGACCTCGTCGGAGACGTCGAAGTTGGCGAAGACGTTCTGCACGTCGTCGCTGTCCTCCAGCGCGTCGATCAGTTTGAAGATCTTGCGGGCGCCGTCCTCGTCCAGCTCGACCTGCATGGTCGGGACGAAGTTGGCGTCGGCCGAGTCGTAGTCGATGCCGGCCTCCTGGAGCGCGGTGCGGACCGCGACCAGGTCGGTGGCCTCGGACAGCACCTCGAAGGACTCGCCCAGGTCGTTGACCTCCTCGGCGCCGGCGTCGAGCACCGCGCCGAGGACGTCGTCCTCGGACAGCTCGCCCTTGGGGACGACCACGACGCCCTTGCGGTGGAACAGGTACGACACGGAGCCCGGGTCCGCCATGTTGCCGCCGTTGCGGGTCATGGCGACGCGCACGTCGGAGGCGGCGCGGTTGCGGTTGTCGGTCAGGCACTCGATGAGCACCGCGACGCCGTTGGGCCCGTAGCCCTCGTACATGATCGTCTCGTAGTCGGCGCCGCCGGCCTCAAGGCCGCCGCCGCGCTTGACCGCGGAGTCGATGTTCTTGTTGGGGACCGACTGCTTCTTCGCCTTCTGGATGGCGTCGTAGAGCGTCGGGTTGCCCTCGATGTCCGTGCCGCCCATGCGCGCCGCGACTTCGATGTTCTTGATCAGCTTCGCGAAGAGCTTGCCGCGCTTGGCGTCGATCACGGCCTTCTTGTGCTTCGTCGTAGCCCATTTAGAGTGGCCGGACATCTGCCTGTCTCCTTCGCGTAACCAACCTCATGAACGAACTCCCCGGGCAGCAGCGCGGGGGGACCCCGCAGATCCTACAAGGATCCCGCCGCGCCGTTCTCACGGACCATGTCCACGAACAGGCCGTGGAGCCGGTGGTCGCCCGTCAGCTCCGGGTGGAACGACGTCGCGAGGGCGTTGCCCTGGCGGACGGCGACGATGTGGCCGTCGTGCTCGGCGAGGACCTGCACCGCGGCGCCCACGGACTCGACCCAGGGGGCGCGGATGAAGACGCCCTCCACGGGGTCGCCCCCGACGCCGCGGACGTCGACCGCCGCCTCGAAGGACTCGTTCTGCCGGCCGAAGGCGTTGCGGCGCACGATCATGTCGATGCCGCCGATGGTCTCCTGGCCCGAGCGCGGGTCGAGGATCTTGTCGGCGAGCATGATCAGGCCGGCGCAGGTGCCGTAGACGGGCATCCCCGCGTGCACGCGCGCGCGGAGGGGCTCCATGAGGCCGAAGAGGTGGGCCAGCTTGGAGATCGTCGTCGATTCGCCGCCGGGCAGCACCAGGCCGTCGACCTCGGCCAGCTCCTCGGGGCGCCGCACCTGCCTGGCCACGGCGTCGGCCGTGGCCAGGGCGATCAGGTGTTCCCGCACATCGCCCTGGAGGGCGAGGACACCGATGACGGGGGTGGTCATCACCAGCCCCGGTTCGCGTAGCGCTCGGCCTCGGGGAGGGTGTCGCAGTTGATGCCGACCATGGCCTCGCCCAGGTTGCGGGAGGCGTCCGCGACGACCTTGGGGTCGTCGTAGAAGGTGGTGGCCTTCACGATGGCGGCGGCGCGCTTGGCGGGGTCGCCGGACTTGAAGATGCCGGAGCCGACGAAGACGCCCTCGGCGCCGAGCTGGCGCATCAGGGCGGCGTCGGCCGGGGTCGCGACGCCACCGGCGGAGAAGAGGACCACCGGCAGCTTGCCCAGCTCGGAGACCTCCTTGACCAGCTCGTAGGGGGCGCGCAGGTCCTTGGCGGCGGCGTACAGCTCGTTGTTGTCGAAGCCGCGCAGCCGGGCGATCTCGTTCTTGATCTGGCGCAGGTGGCGGACGGCCTCGACGACGTTGCCGGTGCCGGCCTCGCCCTTGGAGCGGATCATGGCCGCGCCCTCGGCGATGCGGCGCAGGGCCTCGCCGAGGTTGGTGGCGCCGCAGACGAAGGGCGTGGTGAAGGCGAACTTGTCGCTGTGGTTGACCTCGTCGGCCGGGGTGAGGACCTCGGACTCGTCGATGTAGTCGACGCCGAGCGACTGGAGGATCTGGGCCTCGACGAAGTGGCCGATGCGGGACTTGGCCATGACCGGGATCGAGACGGCCTCGATGATGCCCTCGATCATGTCGGGGTCGGACATCCGGGCCACGCCGCCGTCCTTGCGGATGTCGGCCGGGACCCGCTCCAGGGCCATGACGGCGACGGCGCCCGCGTCCTCGGCGATCTTCGCCTGCTCGGCGTTGACGACGTCCATGATCACGCCGCCCTTGAGCTGCTCGGCCATGCCGCGCTTGACGCGGGCGGTGCCGGTGGCGGCGGACTCGTACGACTGGGTGCTGACGGACACGGGTGACCTCACTCGGTGAACTCTGTGCGGAGGGTTGTTGCCGCACCGAGGAAACCCCTGCGGACCAGGCCACTACAAGAGCCAATGGAGAGCCGGTGGCTCCTTCTGCCTGTGATCGGCAGGTCGGACCGGCAGGCCGGAGGGCGAGGAGGGGCGTCAGGAGGCAGGAGGAGGCAGGGGGCAGGAGGGCGAGGGCGTCAGGCGGTGGCGCGGTCGGCGAGCGCGGCGGGCGGCTCGTCGTCCATCTCGAAGGCCATCGGGAACGGCGCGTGTCCCGCGAGCCGGAACCAGCGGACGTTGCGGTGGCGGCGCAGGGCGCGGGCCGCGCGGACGGCGTCGTTGTGGAAGCGACGGGCCATGGGGACCCGGCGCACGGCCTGGGCCAGCTCCTCCGCGGCCTCGTCGCCGCCGGGGGCCTCGCGGACCGCCTCGACCTGGTCGGGTTCGCTGAACACGGCCCGCAGCGCCTGGCTGAGCTCGCTCTCGGCGACCTCCCGCTGCTCCTCCTCGGCCTGCCGGGCCGCGTGCGCCGCTTCGTACAGCACGATGGAGGCGGCCGGGTCGAGCACGCCGGACGTGGCCAGCTCCTGGGCGACGGACGCCCGGCGCAGGAGTTGGGCGTCGAGTGCGGCGCGGGCCGCGTCGATACGGGCGTGCAGCCGGTCCAGGCGGCCCGCGGTCCAGCTCAGATAGAGCCCGATCGCGAAGAGGGCTACGGCGATCCAGATCAGGGTGACGGTCACGGGCGGCAAGGCTACCGTCGGCGCGGGGGCGCCCGGCGCGGCCGGGCGCGGGGCGGCCGGGTCCTGTCACGACCGGCGCCGCGCGCCGCCGGGTGCCGCGCACGTCGTGGGTGCCCGCGGCATTGATCCCCGCGCCCCCCGGGAGGCGCGGGCCGGATCAGTCCCGGGCCAGGCCGAAGCGGGACCTGAAGCGGCCCGCGCGCTCGTCCTCCGCCACCGCCGCCGCGCCCTGGGTCACCGTCTCGTACACCGAGAGGATGTCGGCGCCGACCGTCGACCAGTCGAAGCGGCGTACGTGCTTGCTGCCGCGCTCGCGCAGTTCGGCGCGGCGGTCGGGGTTGCCGAGGAGCTTGACGGCCGCCGCGGCCAGCGCGTCCGCGTCCTCGTTGGTGAAGAGTTCGCCGGCCGCGCCCTGGTCGAGGACCTGGGTGAAGGCGTCGAGGTCGGAGGCGAGCACGGGCGCGCCCGCCGACATCGCCTCGACCAGGATGATGCCGAAGGACTCACCGCCGGTGTTCGGGGCGACGTACACGTCGACGCTGGCGAGCAGCCGCGCCTTGTCCTCGTCGCTGACCATGCCGAGGAACTCGACGCGCCCGCGCATGTCCTCGGGGAGCGAGGCGACGGCCTCCTCCTCGTCGCCTCGGCCCGCGACCAGCAGCCGTGTCCCCGGGCGTTCGGCGAGGATCTTCGGCAGCGCCTTCATGAGGACCGGCAGGCCCTTGCGGGGTTCGTCGATCCGCCCGATGAAGCCGAGGGTGTCGCCCTGCCAGGCGGGCTTCGGCTCGGCCCGCGCGAAGAAGTCGACGTCGACGCCGTTGGGGATGACGACGGCGTCGCCGCCCAGGTGCTCGACGAGGGTGCGCCGGGCGTACTCGCTCACGGCGATGCGCGCGCTGATCTTCTCCAGCGCGGGTTGCAGGATCGGATACGCCGCGATCATGGCGCGCGAGCGGGGGTTGGAGGTGTGGAAGGTGGCGACGATGGGGCCCTGGGCCGCCCAGCAGGTGAGCAGCCCCAGCGACGGCGACGCCGGCTCGTGGATGTGGATGACGTCGAAGGTGCCGTCGTGCAGCCAGCGGCGTACCCGGGCGGCGCTCAGGAACCCGAAGTTGAGCCGCGCGACCGAGCCGTTGTACGGGACGGGCACCGCGCGGCCGGCCGAGACGACGTACGGCGGCAGGGGGGTCTCGTCGTCCGCCGGGGCGAGGACGGAGACCTCGTGCCCCAGGGCGATGAGGTGCTCCGCCAGGTCGCGGATGTGGAACTGGACGCCGCCCGGCACGTCCCAGGAGTACGGGCAGACGATTCCGATCCTCACGCGGGCCGCTCCTCGAAGTCGGTGAGGTCCGCGAGCCACAGGCGCTGCAACATGTGCCAGTCCTCCGGGTGGTCGGCGATCCCCGTGGCGAAGGCATCGGCCAGCGCCTGCGTCATGACAGACGTCTTCTCGGCGCGGGTACCTGTCTCCGGTACGTCGACGGGCGGGTGGACCCGGCCGCGCATGACGGCCGAGTCGTCGTACCAGAGGGTGACGGGCAGCAGCAGCGCGCCGGTCTGCTGGGCGAGCATGGCCGGGCCGGCCGGCATCCGGGTCGGCTCGCCGAAGAACTTCACCTCGACGCCCGACGAGGACAGGTCGCGGTCGGCGACCAGGCAGACGAGGCCGCCCGCCCGCAGCCGCCGCGCCAGCGTCCCGAACGCGGCGCCGCCGGTGTGCGGCAGCACCTCCATGCCCAGGCCCTCGCGGTAGGCGACGAACCGGTCGTACAGGGTCTCCGGCCTGAGCCGCTCGGCGACCGTGGTGAAGGGGGTCTCCAGGCTGGTGGTGACCCAGGCGCCCGCGAGGTCGTAGTTGCCCATGTGCGGCAGGGCCAGGACGACGCCCTTGCCGGCGGCGAGGCCGTCGACGAGGTGGTGCAGGTCCTGGGGCGTGAAGCCGTCCCTGATGCGGTCCTTGCTCCAGGTGGGGAGCCGGAAGGACTCCATCCAGTAGCGCAGGTACGAGCGCATGCCCGCCTTCGACAGCCGCGCCAGGTGCTCGGGGCTCGCGTCGGGCACCACCCGGGCGAGGTTCGCCTCCAGGCGGAGCACGCCCTTGCCGCGCTTCTTCCAGACGGCGTCCGCGATGGTCCGGCCCAGCCGGGCCGCGACCGGTTCGGGGAGCTTCTTGACCCCGGCCCAGCCGAGTCCGTACAGCCCGTCGGTGATCCGCTCCTGCGCGCCGCTCACGAGGCGGTCTCCTCCCGGGCCGCCTCGGCCTCGGCGGACTCCCGGCGCACCGTCACGACGCGCTGGATCAGCGTGACGAGGCTGCCGGCCGCGACGACCCACAGCGCGACGGGCAGCAGGTACTGGATGCCGGGCACGCCGAACTTGTGCAGACCGGCGAAGCCCGCGGCCACCAGGGTGATGACGAGCCGCTCGGCGCGCTCGACCAGGCCGTTCACGGCGACCGGCAGGCCGATCGATTCTCCGCGCGCCTTCGTGTACGAGACGACCTGGCCGCTGGCGAGGCAGAAGATGGACACCGCGCACAGCGTGTTGTCGTCGCCGCCGCCCGCGTACCAGAGCGCGAGGCCGCCGAAGATGGCGCTGTCGGCGACGCGGTCGAGCGTGGAGTCCAGGAAGGCGCCCCAGCGGCTGGAGCGGCCGAGCTGGCGCGCCATGTTGCCGTCCACGAGGTCCGAGAAGACGAACAGCGTGATGACGATCGTGCCCCAGAAGAATTCCCCGCGCGGGAAGAAGACCAGCGCTCCCGCCATCACTCCGGCCGTGCCGAGGAGTGTGACCGTGTCGGGGCTCACCCCGCGACGGATCAGAAACGCGGCGAACGGTGTGAGGACACGCGTGAAGAATGCACGCGCGTACTTGTTCAGCATGGCCTTCCCGAGGGTCGGTGCCGCGCGGCCCCTCTGGCCACCGGCTGGCCCATCGTAGCCACGCGCGCCCGCATCCGGCCGCCGGGCCACCACGCGCGCGTGCGATCCGGTACGACGTATGGACGCACCGTGACCGCGGTGGAAAGCTCGAAGTCACCGCGGGCGTCGCCGCAGCCGCCTCGCCACACGTGGATCCACGTGTGGCGCCTGCCGTGACCACGGCGTCCCGACAAGGGCCACCTCACCGTGAGAACGAACCGGGAGGCAAGGACACATGGGCGACAAGGCGAACGGACACCCCGGCGCCGCCGGCAGGGCGACGACGGCCGACCGTCCCGCGTCCGTACGGAATGTGGTGCTGGTCGGCCACAGCGGATCGGGCAAGACGACCTTGGTGGAGGCGCTCGCGCTGACCGCGGGCGCGGTGAACCGGGCGGGCCGGGTCGAGGACGGCACGAGCGTCTCCGACTACGACGAGATCGAGCACCGCCAGCAGCGCTCGGTCCAGCTCTCCCTCGTCCCGGTGGAGTGGGACGGCTTCAAGATCAATCTGCTGGACACCCCCGGCTACGCGGATTTCGTCGGGGAGCTGAGGGCCGGTCTGCGCGCCGCGGACGCGGCCCTCTTCGTCGTCTCGGCGGCGGACGGCCCGCAGACCATGGCGGGGGCCACCCGGATGGTGTGGGACGAGTGCGCGGCGGTCGGCATGCCGCGGGCCATCGTGGTCACCCACCTGGAGTCGGCGCGCGCCGACTTCGACGACGTGACGCGCGCCTGCGCCGCGGCCCTCGGCGGCGACGACCCCGACGCCGTACTGCCCCTGTACCTGCCGCTGCACGGCGCGCGGGGCGCGGACGGGCACGCGCCCGTGACGGGGCTGACCGGGCTGCTCTCGCAGCGGCTCTTCGACTACGCGTCGGGCGCACGCGAGGAGTCCTCCCCCGGCGCCGAGCAGCTGCCGCGGATCGAGGAGGCCCGCGACCGGCTCATCGAGGGGATCATCGCCGAGAGCGAGGACGAGACCCTGATGGACCGCTATCTGGGCGGTGAGGACGTCGACGTCAAGACGCTCGTCGACGATCTGGAGCGGGCGGTGGCGCGCGGCGTCTTCCACCCGGTGCTCGCGGCGGCCCCGGCCGCGGCGGGCGGCCGGCAGGGCATCGGGACGGTCGAGCTGCTCGAACTGATCACGGGCGGCTTCCCCAGTCCGCTGGAGCGCGCGGCGCCCGCCGTGACGACGCCGGGCGGGGCGGCCCGCGCGATCGCGCCGTGCGATCCGGACGGCCCGCTGGTCGCGGAGGTGGTCAAGACCGCCTCCGACCCGTACGTCGGCCGGATCTCCCTCGTCCGGGTCTTCTCGGGCACCCTGCGCCCGGACGAGACGGTGCACGTGTCGGGGCACGGCCTGGCGGACCGCGGGCACGCCGACCACGACGTGGACGAGCGGGTCGGGGCCCTGTCGGCGCCGTTCGGGAAGCAGCAGCGGACCCTGACGCGGTGCATCGCGGGCGATCTCGCCTGCGTGGCGAAGCTGACCCGGGCGGAGACCGGCGACACCCTCTCCGCGAAGGACGATCCACTGCTGATGACGCCGTGGGACATGCCGGACCCGCTGCTGCCGCTGGCGATCCGGGCGCACAGCAAGGCCGACGAGGACAAGCTGTCGCAGGGCCTGTCGCGGCTGGTCGCGGAGGATCCGACGATGCGGCTCGAACAGAACCGGGACACCCACCAGGTGGTGCTGTGGTGCCTGGGCGAGGCGCACGCGGACGTCGCCCTGGAGCGGCTCCGCAGCCGGTACGGCGTCCAGGTCGACGTCGTCGGGCACAAGGTCGCCCTGCGCGAGACGTTCGCCGTCCGGTCGGCGGGGCGCGGGCGCCATGTGAAGCAGTCCGGCGGGCACGGGCAGTACGCGGTCTGCGAGATCGAGGTGGAACCGCTGCCCGGCGGCTCCGGCATCCAGTTCGTCGACCGGGTCGTGGGCGGCGCGGTGCCCCGCCAGTTCGTCCCGTCCGTGGAGAAGGGCGTGCGCGCGCAGGCCACGCGGGGGGTCGCCGCCGGGTATCCGCTCAGCGACGTGCGGGTGACGCTGCTCGACGGCAAGGCGCACTCGGTGGACTCCTCGGACGCGGCGTTCCAGACGGCGGGCGCGCTCGCGCTGCGGGAGGCCGCCGCCGAGACCCGGATCCATCTCCTGGAGCCGGTGGCCGAGGTCCAGGTGCTGGTCGGCGACGACTACGTGGGCGCCGTGATGAGCGATCTGTCCGGGCGGCGCGGGCGCGTCGTCGGCACCGAGCAGGCGCCGGGCGGACGCACCCTCGTACGGGCGGAGGTGCCGGAGATCGAGATAGGCCGGTACGCGGTCGATCTGCGCTCTTTGTCGCACGGCACGGCCCGCTTCAGCCGTAGGTACGCCCGGCACGAGCCGATGCCGGCGCACCTCGGCGACCGGATCCGCGAACAGGCCCGGGACACGGCGTAGCCGGGGTGCGTCCGGCCCCCGCGACCACGGACCTTCCGCAGGGCGGGACGGATGTCGGCGGGGGCCGTTACGCTGGTCGACGATCAACATCATCAAGCCGATGAACCGATCAACAGGTGTGCGGGGCAGGGAAGTCGGGAAGAGCCGCAGCAGCGACGGCATGCGGCGATGGGGGCGGCAGTGGCGGACGACGCGTTCGATTTCAGGCCCGGGGCCCAGGTCCCGTTGCAGGGTTCCGCAGGACAGACCGCGGCGACGTTCGCCATCGCCTCGGCCGCGTACCGCGACGACCCGGCGGCCAAGATCGAGGATGCCAACAACGACTGGCACAAGTCGGAGATGAAGAGCGGCAAGTCGTCGCTGTTCGCGCCCAATCTCGGCGAGGCGTTCTCGCGGGCGGTGCAGCTGCGGATGCTGGGCGGCGGCCGCAAGCCGCTCATCCAGTCGTTCGGGACCGAGCCCCAGGTCGTGGTGGAGCACTGTCTCGCGGCGAACAACATCCGGCGCAGGCGCGATCAGCTGCTCACCCTCATCACCGTGGTCTTCGGTTTCCTGTTCCTGCCGGGCTTCCTGCTGTGGCTGGTGGCGTTCCAGGTGCGCCAGCGCAGTCAGGCGGCGGTGGCGCAGGCCGAGAAGGAGGTCGCGGAGGCCAAGGGCGCCAAGGCGGTCCGCGAGGCGAAGAAGCACGAGCGCGGGGCGCACGGCCGGGCGGCGGTGGCGACGACGATCACGGCCGTGCTCGCCGTGGGCCTGGTGATCCTGCTGATCAAGCTGCCCTTCGGCGGTGTCCTGGCCTGGTATCTGCGGGCGTGCTTCGTCGCCCCGGTGATCGGCGCCGTCTGGGCCCGGCGGGTCTGCGAGGACACCGCGAAGGACCTGCGGGACCGCTGGGACGCGCTGCTGTCGGGCGGCGGCATCGGCGCGAAGATCCCGGAGGCGGTGCCCGGCAGCCCCGGCGAGACCGCGGCCGAGCAGCTGCGCCAGAGCCTGGCGAAGCTGACGGCGGAGCAGCAGTCGAACACGGTGTTCTACGCCGGTCCCAAGGGCATCCTGGGCATGGGCACCCGCTGGGGCAGCTGGCAGCTCGCCGAGGACCTGGTCCCGCGCGAGGCGGGCAAGGAGATCCACCCGTTCCGCAGCTGGGACGTCATCCGGGTGATCCACGACCAGCTGCGGATGCTGGAGCGGGGCCCGCTGCACACGGGCGGCTTCCCGACCCCGTCGATCAAGCACTGGATCGTCACCCCGATCGGGGAGAACGCGAAGGCGGTGGCCCGCCCCACGGGCGAGGACGTCGACGCGTTCCAGATCAAGCAGCACGAGATACAGCGGATCTGCAACGAGCAGCAGTTCGGCAGCGGCGACCGGCACTACCTGGGCGTCCAGTTCACGCTGTGGGACGGCCAGTTGGTGATCACCATGCTGATCACGGTGACGGTGCTGCACGAGACGCTGCGCATCGAGGTGACCGGGCACGCGCTGGGGCCGGTGCACTCCCTGTTCACGTCGAAGCCCGACGCGAAGACGAAGACGGTCGCCAAGTCGATACGGTTCTGGGAGACCACGGACAAGTCGCTCCCGCTGATCGAGGCCGACGACGCGGTCCGCATCGCGGTCCGCGCCCCCTTCTCCTGGTATCCCCCGCTCCTGGACCACCTGGGCGGCAAGCTGGTCCTGCCCGAGCCGTTCGGGCTGCGGCACGCGTGGGCGGACCAGCCGTGGCGGCACCGCTTCATGGCGGACGACGCGCTGCGCACGGCGACCCCGGTGCTGCGCGTGGTCCACTCGGCGGCCATCAAGGTCCTGGAGGAGCACGGCGTGGACACCGAGAAGTTCGGGAACCGCTCCGGCTTCCTCAGCGGCCTGGTCCAGGACCCGGCTCCGCGCAAGGCCGACGTGTACGACGCGTAGGGACGGCGGCGGCGCGGCCGGGAGCCGGGCCGGGCCCGTCGCGGTGGGTGAACCGGGGCATCCAGTACTGCGCCACCGGCCCCACCGCCACCGCGTACAGCACGGTGCCGGGGCCCACTCCCCCGCCGAGCAGCCAGCCGGCGGCGAGGACGGCGAGTTCGAGGGCGGTGCGGACGGAGCGCACGCTGCGGCCCGTCGCGGCGGTGAGGCCGGTCATCAGGCCGTCGCGGGGGCCGGGTCCGCAGCGGGCCCCGACGTAGACGGCGATCGAGAACCCGTTGAGGAGGATGCCGGCCGCGAGCAGGCCGGCGCGGGCCGCCGGCGGGAGGCCGCCGGGCAGCAGCCCCAGCCCCAGGTCGCAGGACCAGCCGACCGTGAGGATGTTCGCGAAGGTGCCCAGGGTGGGCCGCTGGCGCAGCGGGATCCACAGCAGCAGGACGGCCGCGCCGATCAGGTTGGTGAGCGTGCCGAAGCTGAGCGGGAGGTGGCGGGCGAGTCCTGCGGTGAGGACGCTCCACGGGGCGAGGCCGAGCTGCGAGCGGATCAGGAGCGCGACGCTGCACCCGTACAGGAACAGGCCGGCGAGGAGCTGCGGCAGCCGGCGGGCGGGCCGATCGCGCAGCGGCAGGCAGGACAGGGACATCGGGACTCCGGAGGACGGGGGTGGGCCGCGGCGGGGCAGCGACCGGGCCAATACCGCCACTCTGTAGATTGATTGGACCGTTCCGCAGGGCCAATCACGGGAGAATGGTGTGGTCAGTGCCGCCGAGTACGCCGAGGCCGCCGGTTCCGGCGCCCGGACCCCGCGCACCGTCGGGGCCCGCCGGCTCGCCGCGCTGCTGCCCGATCCGGCGCGGGCCCGGCCCGCGTACCGTCATCTGGCCCACGCCATCAGCGAGTTGATCCTCGACGGCCGGCTCGCCCTGCACGCGCGGCTGCCCGCCGAGCGGGAGCTGGCGGCCGCGCTGGGCACCAGCCGCACCACGGTCACCGCCCTGTACGACCTGCTGCGCGAGAACGGGTACGCGCACAGCCGCCAGGGCTCCGGCACCTGGACGGCGCTGCCCCCGGGCCGCGCCGCGAAGGGCGTCAGCAGGCTGCTGCGCCCGCAGGACAGCGCGATCGACCTGGCGCGGGCCGCCGCCGCGCTCCCCGGCCGGCTGCTCGCCGACACCCTCGCCGAGATCGCCCCGCGGGCGGCCGAGCACGCGGGCACCCCGGGCTACCACCCGTACGGGCTGCCCGAGCTGCGGGCGGTCCTCGCCGACCGGTTCACGGCGCGCGGCCTCGCCACGACACCCGACCAGATCCTGGTCACCTCGGGCGCCCAGCACGCGCTCTCGCTCGTCCTGGCGCTGCTGGCCAGGACGGGCGACCGGGTCATGGTCGAGAACCCGTCCTACCCGAACGCGCTGGAGGCGCTGCGCCGGCACGGGCTGCGCACGGTGTCGGTCCCGGTGACGGACGCCCCGTCCGACGACGGCGGCGGCTGGGACGTCGAGATCGTCGAGTCGACGCTGCGCCACTCCGTGCCGCACCTCGGCTATCTGGTCCCGGACTTCCACAACCCCACGGGCCGGGTGATGCCGTCCGCCCAGCGGGCCCGGGTGCTGGCGGCGGCGCACCGCTCCGGGACCTGGCTGATCGTCGACGAGACGCTGACGGACCTGGCGCTCGACGTGCCGGCCCCGGCGCCGTTCGCGGCGCACGGCTCGGCCGAGGCGACGGGCAAGGTCGTCACGACCGGCTCCCTGAGCAAGACGCACTGGGCGGGCCTGCGCATCGGCTGGCTGCGCGCCCCGGCCCGGCTGGTGACGGAGCTGGCGGCGCAGCGGGTGGCGACCGACATGGGCGGCTCCGTCGTGGACCAGCTGCTGGCGCTCGCCCTGCTGACCCGGCCGGACGATCTGCTGGCCGGCCATCTCGACCGGCTGCGCGAGCGGCGCGCCGCCCTCGTCGCGGCGCTGCGCCGGCACACCCCGGAGTGGTCCTGGCGGACCCCGCCGGGCGGCCTGTCCCTCTGGGTGGACCTGGGCGCGCCGGTCTCCTCGGCGCTGGCCGAGCGGGCGCTGGCGCACGGGGTGCGGATCGAGGGCGGCGGCTGTTTCGGTACGGATCCGGGCCTGTTCGAGAACCGGCTGCGCATCCCGTTCACCCTGCCGCCGGACACGCTCTCCGAGGCGGTGCAGCGGCTGGCCCGCGCGCTGGCCGAGGAGCCGGGGACGGGCGGGCCGGCGCACCGGCCGCGCTGGATCGCGTAGGGCACGGGAGCCGGTGGATCCGGGCCGACCCGGATCCGGCGTCCCGTACGGGGCGGCTCAGGTGGTGGGCCACGCCTTGGCGAGGGCGGTGCGGGTGTCGGCGAGCATCTGCGGCAGCACCTTGGTGTGGCCGACGACCGGCATGAAGTTCGTGTCGCCGCCCCAGCGCGGGACGATGTGCTGGTGCAGATGGGCGGCGATGCCGGCGCCGGCGACCGCGCCCTGGTTCATGCCGATGTTGAACCCGTGGGCGCCGGACGCGGCCCGCAGCGCGCTCATCGCGTGCTTGGTGAGGACGGCCAGCTCGGCGGTCTCCGCGGCGTCGAGGTCGGTGTAGTCGGCGACGTGCCGGTAGGGCAGCACCATCATGTGGCCGCCGTTGTACGGGTACAGGTTGAGGATCGCGAAGACGTGCTCGCCGCGCGCCACGATCAGCGCGTCCTCGTCGGTCTTGCCGGGAGCGGCGCAGAAGGGACAGCCGTCGTCGGCACCGGGGCCCGTCGGTTTGCCCTCGCCCTGGATGTAGGCGATGCGGTGCGGGGTCCACAGACGCCCGAATCCGTCCGGCTCACCCACTGGACCGACCTGCTGCTCCGGCTCACTCGTCATGAAGTGCAGCATATGGCGTGACCTCGGGACAGCGTGTCGCCGGGTGGGATACGGGGCGGGTGCGCGCGATGCTGTGCGGATGACGGACAGCCCCCTCGCCCGCTGGGAGCGGTACAACGGCGGCGTGCTCGCCGCGGCCTCCCTGCTGTACCTCACGAGCTACGCGATCCTGGTCCTGGGCCACGGCCTGCCCGCGGCGGTGCGCGATCTGTGCCTGGCGGTGACCTTCGCGTCCTGGGCCGTCTTCGCCCTCGACTACGCGGTGCGCCACCGGCTCAGCGGAGAGCGCTGGCGGCGCTTCGTGCGCACGCACTGGCTGGACACGGTGGTGCTGGTGCTGCCCCTGCTGCGGCCGGTGCGGATCGTACAGGCGTACGAGAGAGTGCAGGCGCACCACGACGGGCCGCGGCTCGCACTGCACGCGCGGGTGATCACGTACGCGGGTGTCTCGGTGACCCTGCTCGGCTTCGCGGGCTCGCTCGCCCTGTACCAGCAGGAGCACGCCGCCGCGGGCGCCGACATCGTCAGCTACGGCGACGCGGTGTGGTTCACGTGCACCACGCTGTCGACCGTGGGCTACGGCGACCTGGCCCCGGTGACCGCGCTCGGCCGGCTCATCGCGGTGGGCGTGATGGCCTGCGGCCTGGCGTTGCTGGGCGCGGTCACCGGCACGTTCTCGTCGTGGCTGCTCCAGGTCTTCGCCCGGGAGGGCGAGAGGCCCCCGGGGAACTCCCCGGGGGCCTCCGGCCCCGCCGACTGAGCGTCAGACCTGCGCCCGCTCCTCGACGACCTTCACGATCTTCGCGATGGCCTCGTCGACCGGGATGCCGTTCTCCTGCGAGCCGTCGCGGTAGCGGAAGGACACCGAGCCGGCGCTCATGTCCTCGTCGCCCGCGATGACCATGAAGGGCACCTTGGCCTTCTGCTGGTTGCGGATCTTCTTCTGCATCCGGTCCGACGAGGCGTCGACCTCGACGCGCAGCCCCTGGGCACGGGCCTTCTCGGCGAACGCGTGGAGGTACTCCACGTGCCCGTCGCCGATCGGGATGCCGACGGCCTGGACCGGGGCGAGCCACGCCGGGAACGCGCCCGCGTAGTGCTCCAGGAGCACGCCGAAGAACCGCTCGATCGAACCGAACAGGGCGCGGTGCAGCATGACGGGCTGCTGGCGCGAGCCGTCCGCCGCGGTGTACTCCAGGCCGAACCGCTTGGGCTGGTTGAAGTCCACCTGGAGGGTCGACATCTGCCAGGAGCGGCCGATGGCGTCCTTGACCTGCACCGAGATCTTCGGGCCGTAGTACGCGGCGCCGCCCGGGTCGGCGACCAGCGGGAGGCCCTGCTTCTCGGCGGCCTCGCGCAGCGCCTCGGTGGCCTCCGCCCAGTCCTCGTCCGAGCCGATGAACTTGTCGGAGTCGTCGCGGGTGGACAGCTCCAGCTCGAACTCGGTCAGGCCGTAGTCGCGCAGCAGGTCCAGCACGAAGGTGAGCAGCTTGTCGAGCTCCTCGCCCATCTGCTCCTTGGTGCAGTAGATGTGCGAGTCGTCCTGGGTGAAGCCGCGCGAGCGGGTCAGGCCGTGCACGACGCCCGACTTCTCGTAGCGGTACACGGTGCCGAACTCGAAGAGCCGCAGCGGCAGTTCACGGTAGGAACGGCCCCGGGACTTGAAGATCAGGTTGTGCATCGGGCAGTTCATCGCCTTGAGGCGGTAGTTCTGCTCGTCGAACTCGATCGCCGGGAACATGCCCTCCGCGTAGTGCGGCAGGTGGCCCGAGGTGTGGAAGAGGCCTTCCTTGGAGATGTGCGGCGTGTTCACGAACTCGTAGCCGGAGACCTCGTGGCGGCGCCGCGAGTAGTCCTCCATGACCTTGCGGATCACCCCGCCCTTGGGGTGGAAGACCGCGAGACCCGGGCCCAGCTCCTCCGGGAAGGAGAACAGGTCCAGCTCGGCGCCGAGCTTGCGGTGGTCGCGCTTCTCGGCCTCGGCGAGGAAGTCGAGGTAGCCCTTCAGCTCGTCCTTGGTCGGCCAGGCGGTGCCGTAGATGCGCTGGAGCTGCGGGTTCTTCTCGCTGCCGCGCCAGTAGGCGGCGGCCGAGCGCATCAGCTTGAACGCCGGGATGGCCCGGGTCGACGGCAGGTGCGGGCCGCGGCAGAGGTCCTTCCAGCACAGCTCGCCGGTCTTGGCGTCGAGGTTGTCGTAGATGGTCAGCTCGCCGCCGCCCACCTCGGCGTCGGCGCCGTCGGCGGCCTGCGCCGCGTTGCCCTTGAGGCCGATGAGTTCCAGCTTGTAGGGCTCGTCGGCCAGCTCGACGCGCGCGTCGTCGTCGGTGGTGAGGCGCCGGGAGAACTTCTGGCCCCGCTTCTGGATCTCCTGCATCTTCTTCTCGATGCGCTTGAGGTCCTCGGGGGTGAACGGCTCCTTGACGTCGAAGTCGTAGTAGAAGCCGTCCTTGATGGGCGGGCCGATGCCCAGCTTGGCGTCCGGGAACAGCTCCTGGACGGCCTGCGCCATGACGTGCGCGGTCGAGTGGCGCAGGATGGCGAGCCCGTCCTCGGACGCGATCTCGACCGGCTCGACGGTCTCGCCGTCGGCCAGCACGTACGCGAGGTCCTTCAGCTCTCCGGCCACCCGGGCGGCGACGATCCCCCGCTCACCGGCGAAGAGCTCGGCGGCCGTCGTGCCCGTGGTCACCACGCGCTCGTCCCGCTCGGAATCGCGTTGGATGATCACACGGACTTCTGACACCGGTCTCTCCTGACTGAAAGGGAACGCCACGCCAAAACCTGTGACGCGGGCAAGGGCGATCGTACCGAGTCACCCGGACCACTCGCGAAACGGTTTGAGCGGCGGCCCCCGCGGGGCCGCCCTAGTCGTCCCCCGCGCAGGCCTCCTCGAAGAAGTCCAGATTCTCCTGGAGCGACTTCATCAGGCGGTCCCGCTCGGCCTCCTCGACCTGCACGGGGACGACGTCGCTCGCGCCGGTCAGCCGGCGGAAGCCGCCGCGGCTCTCCAGACGGCCGTGCACCCGGATCGGCAGGCCCACCAGATGGGCGTGGCCCGCTATCCGGTACGCCTCCTCGTCCAGGGTCAGCCGTACGTGCGGCACCTCGGCGCCCGCGAGGACGCGCAGCCGCACCGTGCCCTCGCCGCGCGGCCCGCGCCGGGCCAGGCGGACCACGGTGCCGGTGACGCGGACGGGGACGGAGGGCTCGGCGTGCAGGTAGCGGGCGCCCGCCGCCCGCAGCACGTCCAGGTCGCCGGGCGAGAACTCGACGGGGGCGTCGCCGTCCGTGCACTCCGCGGGCACCCCGGCGGCGGGCGCCCACGCGACGCCGATCCGGGCGCCCTGCGTGCCCCGCACCAGCGCGACCAGCGCCTCGGTCAGCTCGTGGCTCACCCCGGCCCCGACGGCGGCGTCGAAGGCGTCCATGCCGCCCGTCGCCCGGCGGTAGTCGATCGCCTCGCGGACCGCGTACAGCGCCTGGTGCAGCCGCACGGCGAGAGCGCGCCCGCCGGCCACGGGGAGGAACGCGGTGAGGCGGCGGCCGCCGGGCGCCGGCTGGACGAGCACCTGTTCCAGGGCCGCGGCGGCGGCCCCGCGGTGCCGCGCCCCGTGGTACCCGGCCCGGCCGCGCGCGGCGAGCGCCCCGGCCAGCAGCATCCGCCGGGCGGCGCAGCGCAGCTCCTCCTCGACGCCCCAGGCGGAGGCGCCCGCGGGCCCGGCGGGCGCATCGCGCCACCAGCGGATCTCGTCGCTCGGCACGGCGAGCGAGATCAGTACCTCGCGGGCGGCCGGCGTGCCGCTGCGCTCCAGGGCGACCAGCGCCTCGCCGAGCAGGTCGTCGGCGTCGGGGAAGGCGCGGCTCTCCGGCACGAGCAGACTGCTGCGCCCGCCGGGGCCGGGCAGCGTCCAGCGGGTGTAGCGCCCGGCGCCGCCGCCGCGCCGCTGCCAGCCGTGCCGGGCGAGCAGCGCGCCGAGCACGGCGGGGTCGACCCGCGCGGGCTCGGGCCCGACCGGCTCCACGGGGTGGGCGCGGGCCGCGGCGAACGGGCGTGCGGGGTCGTCGATCGGGCGGTGCTGCATCTCGAACTCCCTTCGTACCGGGCGCGGTCGCCCGGTCAGGGCCGCCCGCCCGTCCCGATCCGGGTCATGATCCCGCACAGTGCGCGGTCGTCGAAGATCCGCGCGGTCGGGATGCGGACGGTGGTCCTGCGCCTGCCGGTGACCGGATGTCCGGCGAGGTCGGTCCAGTAACAGCAGTGCCGCAGATCGAGCCGGTCGTGACCGGCGCGCAGCCAGTCGTCCCGGGAGCGCGGCACCAGCATCACGACGAGGATCTTGTGCACCGAGACCGGTGTCCGGGCGAGCTTCTCCAGATGGGGGTTGTCGAGCGTGAAGGAGAAGAACGGGCCCGGTGGGTCAGGGGCGACCTGGTACGTCGCTTTGAGCTGCACCTTGATGGTGACTTCGTCGTCGACCGTGTGCCCGGGGGCGCTGTGGCTGACGTGCCAGTCGATGCCGTTGTCGGGAAAGGGCTGCGAGAGCGAGCATCCGGCGGCCGCCGCCACGGCGTGCAGGTAGCCCACCTGGAGCGTCTCCATGCAGGCGGTGGTGGCGAGTGTGCCGCGCGACGGTGCGAACCGCTCGGGCAGCAGCCCGCCCTGTTCGGGCTGCGCGAGCGCCATGGTCCAACTGGCCTTTCGGGAGGGTGGATCCCCGCGGGAATCCGGATTCTGATCAAGCCCGGGTCAAGGGGACCCCGCTGAACTGCCATGACTCGTATCTGTGTTGTCACCGCTCGGCGTACGACGCAAACGGCCCGGGTATCACCGGATCGGGCAGGGGACCATACGTCGGCTCGACGTCATCTGCCGTGGGTGAAGAAGGAGTTGATGGCACATGACGTGCTGGTACGAAGGTCCCTTGGCGGCCTTCGACACGGAGACCACGGGTGTGGACGTGGAGAGCGACCGCATCGTGTCGGCGGCGCTCGTGGTGCAGGACGTCGCGGGTTCGCGTCCGCGGGTGTCGCGGTGGCTGGTCAATCCGGGGGTGCCGGTGCCGTCCGGCGCGACGGAGATACACGGCCTGACCGACGAGCACCTGCAACGCAACGGGCGCTGGCCGGCGCCGGTGATGGAGGAGATGGGCCGCGCCCTCGCCGAGCAGGCGGCGGCCGGACGGCCGCTCGTCGTGATGAACGCGCCGTTCGATCTGACGCTGCTGGACCGGGAGTTGAAGCGCCACCGCGCCTCGTCCCTCGCCCGGTACCTGGAGAACCGTCCGCTCTGCGTGCTCGACCCGCGGGTCCTGGACAAGCACCTGGACCGCTACCGCAAGGGCCGCCGCACGCTGACGGATCTGTGCGCGCACTACGAGATAGAGCTGGCGGAGGCGCACGACGCCGCCGCCGACGCACAGGCGGCGCTCGACGTCGTCCGCGTGCTGGGCCGCCGGTTCGCGACCCGCCTCGAACGCCTCTCGCCCGCCGAACTCCACACCCTCCAGGCGGTGTGGCACGCGGCCCAGGCCCGGGGCCTCCAGGCCTGGTTCGCCCGCTCCGGCACCCCGGAGGCGGTGGACCCCGCGTGGCCGCTGCGGCCGGAGCTGCCGGCCGCGGCCTGACCTCTCGTCCCGTTCCGCCGACCGGGTCCCTGGCACAGCCATGCCCGCGGACAGCAAAAAACCGGTCCGCCGAATCGGCGGACCGGTCATTCTCCGGGTGGGCGATACTGGGTTCGAACCAGTGACCTCTTCGGTGTGAACGAAGCGCTCTCCCACTGAGCTAATCGCCCGGGACGCGTTGAACAATACAGGTCGTGGCGCCCTGTGTTCAAACCGGTCGCAGGAGGGCGGTCAGGCCGCGCCGGCCGCCGCGCATCATCCACGCGTGGTTGGCGAGGAAGACGGGCCGCCCCGGTACGGCGAAGCGCCGCATCAGGGGCCGCCGTACCTCCACCTCCTGCTCGTAGACCGCGCGCGTACCGCCGAAGGGGCGGGCCCGCAGCGTCCACCGCGCCCACCCGTCGAGGTCTCCGCTCAGCGCGATCTCCAGGACCCCGCCGGCCGGGTCGTGGCGGCGCTCGCGGGCCACGACCGTCAGCTCGTACGGCAGGAAGGACCGGAAGACGGCGACGCCACCGGTGTCGTCGAGCGGCGTCACGGACCGCACCTGCGGCCACCACCGCGGATACTCGTCCGCCTTCTCCAGGACCGCGAACACGGCGGCGGGCGGCGCGGGCAGCAGCCACACACTGCGGAAGCGGTAACGGTTCCAGTCCATGAGGCGAGTCTGCCGGGATCGGGCCGTTCTGTCCCCGAGGAGGACGGGGTTCCTGGCGACGGCCCGGCTCGTACCCGCGCAGGACACCGCCGTAGTACCGGAAGGCCCGGGCGCGTCGTCCCGTCGGCGTACGCCCGTCCGGTCCCGGTCCCGGTCGTGACCGGACTCCTGATCCCGCGTCAGCCGGCCGTTCCGGAAGTTCTTCCCGATCAGATTCCGGTGTGCGCACGGGACTTGAGGCGGACCGGCGGGGAAGGCGGTCGAATTCCGGAATACCCGCTTCGGATCGCCACCATAGGCCCGCGCCGGAACGTTCATCCGGAAAGCCTCGTATTCGGTGAATTCGGGCTTGCTCCGGCCTTCGGGCGTAATAACGCCGAGGGCCCCGGAGACGTGATGTCTCCGGGGCCCTCGGTTCCGGGTGGGCGATACTGGGTTCGAACCAGTGACCTCTTCGGTGTGAACGAAGCGCTCTCCCACTGAGCTAATCGCCCGGGCGCAGGAAGAACATTACCCCATGTCAGGGGGGTCCGAGACCACCCCGCGGCGCCCCCCGGTCAGGGCCGGATCACTCCTTGATGTTCCACGGCATCTCCAGCCCGAACTTCCACACGTAGACCCCCACGAGCACGGCGACGATCACCAGGCCGATCGTGGTCAGGATGATGTTCCGCCGGCGCACCCGCGGATCGAGCGCCTTCTGCGTGGCCTCCGTGACCTTGCGCTTCGTCCAGCGCAGCACGAGCTGCGCCCAGACGAACTCGGTCGCCCAGATCGCCATGCCCCCGAAGATCACCAGCCAGCCGGGTCCCGGCAGCGGCAGCATGACGATGCCCGCGCCGACCACCGCGAGCCCCACCACGAAGACGCCGACCTGCCAGCTCAGATGCAGCGCCCGGCGCGCCTGGACGAACTCCGGCGCCCGCGAGCCCAGCGGCTTCTCCGCCGGCTCGGACCCGTCCCCGTCGACCGCCGCGGTCGCGCCGCCCGCCTCGTCACTCCCCGTATTCATACCGCCAAACCTACCGGATTGATTCCCGTCACCGGAATGGCCGTTCCCGGACAAGAAAGACTCCGCCGTACGAGCGACCTAAAGACGTTCAAAACCCTCAGAGGGGTTTACAACGGCACCGTAGGTGGCATGTCGATTTCGCCGACGTGCGAATCCCCGAGCGCACACTGAGCGAAAGGCCCTGGCGCTTATGAACACCACGGTCAGCTGCGAGCTGCACCTGCGCCTCGTTGTGTCGAGCGAGTCCTCACTGCCTGTACCCGCAGGACTGCGGTATGACACGGCCGATCCGTATGCCGTGCACGCCACCTTCCATACCGGAGCCGAGGAGACGGTCGAGTGGGTTTTCGCCCGCGATCTCCTCGCCGAAGGCCTTCACCGGCCGACCGGCACCGGAGACGTCCGAGTCTGGCCGTCCCGCAGCCACGGTCAGGGCGTTGTCTGCATCGCCCTGAGCTCCCCCGAGGGCGAGGCCCTGCTCGAAGCCCCCGCGCGGGCCCTCGAGTCCTTCCTGAAGCGGACGGACGCCGCCGTGCCACCCGGCACGGAGCACCGCCACTTCGATCTCGACCAGGAGCTGTCGCACATCCTCGCGGAGAGCTAGCCGCGAGGAGGCCCCCCGCGTCGGCATCCAGTCGGCGTCAGGCAGTGCGAGGGCGCCCCGTGCCGTCCACTCGGGGAGACGGCACGGGATCAAGCACAGCAGGACAGCACCACCCCGCACGACTGCACGACCGCACGACAACCGCATAGGGCAGACGGCCGTGCCGCCGGTGTGGGAGCTCCCACACCGGCGGCACAGTCGCGCTCCGGGGCCCTGGCGACAGGCTCAGGCGCTAGGCTCGGCCAGCATCGGCGGGCGCAGGCCCGACCCCCAGGCCAGGGAGCGAATCGTGCTGATCACCCACGACACCCGGTGCGCGCTCGACACCGTGGTGGGTCTGGTGAACACCGCGCCGGACGAGGCCGCCGGCACGGCCGATCTCCTCACCGATGTGCCCGACCTCGACGCCTTCGTGCGAAAGAACGAGATCAGCGACGTGGGGACGGTCGCGGAGCGTGACCTGCACGCGGTGCGCGCCGTGCGCGACCGGTTCTCCGAGGTCTTCGCCGCGCCCGACTCGCGCGCCGCGGCCGAGGTGATCAATGAACTGATCGCGGCCGCCGGCACCACGCCGCGCCTGACCGACCACGACGGCTACGACTGGCACGTGCACTACTTCGCGCCCGGTGCATCCGTCGCGGACCACCTGGCGGCCGACTGCGGTATGGCTCTGGCCTTCTTCGTGGTCGCCGGGGAACAGGAGCGGTTGCGGCGCTGTGACGCGCCGGACTGCCGGCACGCGTTCGTCGACCTCTCGCGCAACCGCTCGCGCCGCTACTGCGACAGCCGCACCTGCGGGAACCGGCTGCACGTGGCCGCGTACCGGGCGCGCCGCAAGGAGGCCGCGGGCTGAGCCCGCGCGCGGCGGCCCTCACAGCAGCAGCAGGTCGTGCAGCGCGGCGAGCAGGAGCAGGCAGCCGATCACCGAGAGGAAGATCATCAGCGGTGGCTGGGAGAGCGCGAAGAGACAGCCGCGCCGGCTGTCGGGGTTCGGGGGCACGGGGACGGGCGGCGGGGCCTGCCGGTCCTTCTCTGCGGTCAGCTGTTCGGCCAGCTGCGGTGTGTCCAGCATCTCGTCGCGATGATGACCCAGGCGCACGGCGCCCGGGGGCCAGGATGCGCGCACCCGCGGGCAGTTCGCCGGATCTTGTGACCACGCATACGATCAGCTGAACGAATCCACGGCCCTTGTCGTACGCGCGTTCACCCGGAGCGGCCGCGGCGCGGACGCCTCAGATGCCGTGCTTCTTCAGGATCGCCTCGATGTCGCTGAAGTCGTCACCCGAGCCCGAGCGCGCCTTCGGCCGGGGCTGCGCGGCGGGCGCCGGACCGGCGCCCGCGCCGAGCGAGGGGGCCGACGCCTCCGGGGCGACCGCCCGGCGCTCCGCCTTCGCCGCCGCCCTGCGCTCCTTGCGGGTGCCACCGGAGCGGCGCTCGACCGCCCGGGTCACCAGGAACAGGAGCCAGGCCGCGCCCAGGACGCCGAACCCGGCCCACGCGGTCGGGCTGAACGCGGTGTCGACCACCCACTGGACCGCGCCGGTCATCACCAGGCCCAGCGGCACCAGGGAGTAGGCGGCGAGCCGGGCGGCGGAGAGGAAGCGCTTGCGGTACGCGGTGACCGCGGCGATGCCCAGGCCCGCCACGGCCACGGCGGAGCAGACGGTCTCGGCAATCATCCGGTCCTCCTGGGCTCGAACGTTCGGTCGACGCGGGGGCGGTTCGCCCCTTCCATCCTGCACCGACCCGGGCGTCCGGGGCCACGGCCCGGACGGACCTCAGGGAGATCTCCGGGTCCCTTCTCCTCCCCAGGTCCAGGTTGGGCCCCGCCGGCCGGGCCTGGGAGACTGGTGCCATGAACGCCCCGAACCCGGCCCCCGTCCTCGACGTGTGGTGCGAGCTCCAGTGCCCGGACTGCCGCACGGCCCTGGACGACGTCCGCGCCCTGCGGGAGCGCTACGGCGACCGCCTCGAGATCCGCCTGCGGCACTTCCCGCTCGACAAGCACCCGCACTCCTTCGCCGGGGCGCAGGCCGCCGAGGAGGCGTTCGCGCAGGGCGCGGGGTGGCCCTACGTGGAGGCGGTGCTCGGCCGGGTCGAGGAGTTCGCCCGGCGCGGAGAGCCGTTCCTCGTCGAGGTCGCCGGTGAACTCGGCCTGGACGCCGAGGAGTTCGACACCGCGCTGATCGACGGCCGGCACATCCTGATCGTCGACGCCGACCAGGCCGAGGGCAAGGTCATCGGGGTGAAGGGCACGCCGACGTACGAGATCGGGGGCGAGCTGCTGGACGGCAGCAAGGACCAGGCGGGGCTGCGGGCCCGGATCGCGGAGATCGCGGACCGGCTGCTCTGACGGGCGGCGGGGCCGAGGCGCTCAGAGCAGCTGCTTGTACAGGTGGTACCGCGTCGGCTCGTAGCCGAGCGACGCGTAGAGCCGCAGGGCCGCGGTGTTGTCCGCGAAGACGTTCAGGCCGATCCGGGCGGCGCCCGCGGCGATCGCGTCGGCCTCGGCCCACAGCATTAGGGAGCGGCCGTGGCCGCGGCCGCGGTGCTCGGCGGCCACCTCGACGTCGTAGACGAACGCGCCGTCCGCGCGCTGGGCCACCCAGAGCGTGCCGACCGGCTGTCCCTCGTGCTCCAGCACACCGAGCAGGACGTCCGGCGTGCCGGTGCCGTCGGGGAGCAGCGCGGCGTGGTCGCGCTCGGAGCGTGCGCGGGCGTCCTGCGCCGTGGCGCCGCGTGCGGCGATGCCCCGTTCGTAGCGGGTCTTCTCCTTGGCCAGCCAGGGCCCGTACTCGGCCTCCGTCATCCCGCGTCCCGCGCTGCCCGCGGGGAGGGCCGGGGGCCGGTCCGGCAGGGGCTTCGCCAGGTTCCGGTTGCGCTCCGCGTAGCCGAGCGCGCCGGCCAGCCGCAGCAGGGCCGTCTCCCCGGCCGGGACGGCCAGCTCCAGGCGGCGGCAGTTCCAGGCGCGGGCCACTTCCTCGGCCGCCAGCGCGGCGACGGTGCCGCGGCCACGGCCCCGGTCCGGTTCCTCGATACGCAGATCGAGGATCTGGGCGACGGAGGGGCCGAAGACCGGGTGCGTGGCGAGGTGGAGGGTGCCCACGGGGCGGCTGTTCACGCACACGGCGAAGCGGCGCGCGCGGTGGCCCTCGGCAGTGTGCTGAAGCGGCTCGGTCGGCCGCAGGGTCGTGGTCATCACGGGTGTTCTACCCCTGCGCGCCGACCGGGCGACAGCGGATTCACCGGACGGTCACGGATCGATGTCGTCCGCGGCCCGCTCGTCCCACACGCGCATCGCCTTCGCGGTGACCGGGCCCGGTGTGCCGGACAGCTCCCGGTCGTCGATCCGGTGCACGGCCTGGATGTCGCGCAGCGTCGAGGTCAGGAACACCTCGTCGGCCTCGGCGAGCACCGAAAGCGGCAGGTCGGTCTCCCGGGCGCCCGTCCACTCCACGGCGAGGGCGCGCGTGATGCCGGCGAGGCAGCCGGAGGCGACCGGCGGGGTGTGGATCTCGCCGTCGAGCACGACGAACACGTTGGACCCCGTGCCCTCGCACAGCCGGCCGACGGTGTTCGCGAACAGCGCCTCGGACGCGCCGAGTTCGCGGGCGCGGGCGAGTGCCACGACGTTCTCCGCGTACGAGGTGGTCTTCAGGCCCGCGAGGGCGCCCCGCTCGTTCCTGGTCCACGGGACGGTGACGACGGCGGTGCTGTCGGGGCGCCGCCGGGCCTCGCCGAGCGCCACGACGAGCGTCGTGCCCGCCTCCCCGCGGTCCGAGCCGAGCGGCGAGAAGCCGCCGGTGTAGGTGATCCGCAGCCGGCCCAGCGGCAGGGGGTTGGCCGCGAGGACCGCGTCGCAGGCGCGGCGCACCTCGTCGAGGTCCGGGTCGGGCAGGCCGAGGCCGCGCGCGGAGCGGGTGAGCCGGTCGAGGTGGCGGGTGAGCGCGAAGGGCGTGCCGTCGGCCGACTTCACCGTCTCGAAGATGCCGTCGCCCACGGTGAGCCCGTGGTCGAAGACGGAGACGCGGGCCTCCTCGGTGTCGTGCAGACGGCCGTCGAGCCAGATCTTCACAGGGTCCCGCCTCTCTTCTCGTCGTCGTGCGGAGTGGCCCCCGGGGGGTCCGTGCCCGCGCCCGGGAGCCCGGCGCCGGCGTACGTTCCCGACGCTACCGCGAGCAGGCGCGCCGCCTTCAGCTCGGTCTCCCGCCACTCCCCCTCGGGGTCGGAGCCCCAGGTGATGCCGGCGCCGGTGCCGAAGCGCAGCAGGCCGGCGGCGCGGTCGATCCAGAACGTGCGGATGCCGACGGCCAGTTCCCCGGTCCCCCGGTCCGCGTCGACCCAGCCGATGCCGCCGCAGTAGGGGCCGCGCGGGGCCGTCTCCAGCGCCTCGATGATCCGCAGGGCGCTGGACTTGGGGGCGCCGGTCACGGAGCCGGGCGGGAAGGTGCCCGCGAGCAGGTCGGGCCAGCCGGCGCCGGCGGGCAGTTCGCCGCGGACCGTGGAGACGAGGTGGACGAGGCCCGGGTGCTTCTCGACCGCGCACAGGTCGGGCACCCGGACGGAGCCCGTGGCGCAGACGATGCCCAGGTCGTTGCGGACCAGGTCCACGATCATCACGTTCTCCGCGTAGTCCTTCTCCAGGAGGTCGGCCTCGGTGCGGCCGGTGCCCTTGATGGGGCCGGACTCGACGGTCGCGCCCCGGCGGCGCAGGAACAGTTCGGGTGAGGCGGTGGCGATCTCCACCCCGTGGTCGGGGAGCCGGACCGTGCCCGCGTAGGGCGCGGGGTTCCCGCGCGCGAGGAGAGCGGTGAGGGCGTCGACGTCGGCGTCGGGGGCGACGGGCGCGGACAGCACGCGGCACAGGTTGGCCTGATAGACCTCGCCGGCCGCGATGTGGGCGCGTATGCGGCGTACGCCCTCCGTGTACGCGGCGTGACCGAGGGAGGACACCCAGTCCGTCATGGCGGGTCCGCGCCAGGCGCCGGCCCGGGGCGCGGGCACCGGCTCCTCGCGCACCCGGCCGAAGCGGGCGCAGACCAGCCGCCCCTCGAAGTCCGCGACGACCGCCCAGAACCCCGTGGAGTCCAGGGCCGCGGGATCGTCGGTGACGTCCCGGAGGTCGGTCGCGAGGAGTTCGCCGAAGCGGGCGAGGGGAGGCGGGGCGGAGGAACCGTGCACGGTTTCGAGTCTAGGGCGGGTGACCGGACGGTGACCTGGGGTGGAGGTCCCGCGGTCGGTCAGGTGGTCGTACCGGCGATCACCCCGGGGTCGCACCGCAGCACGCTGCGCAAACGCGTTTTGGACCTCCCCCGGGAATCCGCTAGAGTTCAACACGTCGCCGGGACGCGCAAGCGGACCGGAAAGACACGCGAACGTAGCTCAGTTGGTAGAGCGCAACCTTGCCAAGGTTGAGGTCGCCGGTTCGAACCCGGTCGTTCGCTCAGGATGTGGGGGATCTTCCCGAACCCCTACGCTCCTGGTGGAGTGGCCGAGAGGCGAGGCAACGGCCTGCAAAGCCGTCTACACGGGTTCAAATCCCGTCTCCACCTCCATGCGCGATTAGCTCAGCGGGAGAGCGCTTCCCTGACACGGAAGAGGTCACTGGTTCAATCCCAGTATCGCGCACTGGATCTTCGGACTCCGGTCCGTCTCCGATCCGTCCCGCGCGATTAGCTCAGCGGGAGAGCGCTTCCCTGACACGGAAGAGGTCACTGGTTCAATCCCAGTATCGCGCACGCAGCACGTCGCAGTACCCCTCACGGAGCCTGATAGAGTCTGGCCCGTCCCGCGCGATTAGCTCAGCGGGAGAGCGCTTCCCTGACACGGAAGAGGTCACTGGTTCAATCCCAGTATCGCGCACACCGACAAGAAGCCCCCGGTCCTCGTGACCGGGGGCTTCTTCGTGTGCCGTGAGCCGGGCTCAGGAGGAGAAGAGCATCCGGCCGAAGCCCCGCTGGTGGTGCCCGTGGTGTCCGTGGTGGCCGCCGTGCTGCGGGGCGCCCCAGGCCGGCGCCGGAGCCGCGGGGTACGCCTGTGGAGCGGGCGGGGCCGGCGGCATCTGCTGCTGCCACTGGGACTCCAGGCGGGTCAGCGACTCCAGCTCGCCGTAGTCCAGGAATATCCCGCGGCAACCGCTGCACTGCTCGATCTGGACGCCATTGCGGTTGTAGGTGTGCATCGGTGCGTGGCACTTGGGACACTGCATGGTCGGCTCAACTCCTCGCCGGTCGGTGCTGCTTCGCCGGAACACTTCCCCGGCTTCCGTCCCCCGCACCCTACTTGGCCTGATCGTCCCCCCACCGGGTCGGCACCGAAGCCATGCGGGCACACGCGTCGACGACCGCCTCCTCCACCTCGTCGAGCGCCCGGCCCGCGTCGGCGGCCTTCGCCACGGCGAGCGCCGCGGTCTGCGCGGTCAGGGCGCGGGCGGGTACGTCCAGGGCCGGCCAGGGGTCGGCGCGGGTCAGTTCCCGGGCGCCGCCCGCCCGTTGATAGGCGGTCAGGAAGCGCGTCCAGTCTTCGGCGGGCAGCAGGCCGCAGGCGAACCAGGCGGCCGGGCGGGCCAAGTCCCACGCGGGGTCGCCGAGTCCGAGGTCGTCGATGTCGATGAGGAGCCAGGCCGCCGGGTCGTCCGGGCGGCGGACCAGCTGGCCCAGGTGCAGGTCGCCGTGGCAGAGCGCGCGGGCGTGGGCGTACGGGGCCTCGGCGCGGGCCCAGGGCGGCAGGGTGCGCCAGGCGGCCAGGATCGGCGGCACGGCCGGGTGGCCGGGATCGGACGCGCGCATCCGGGCCAGCGCGGCGGCGGCCTTGAGGGGGCCGCGCATCGCGGGCAGGCCGGGCGGCAGCCGGTGGGCGGGGACGCTGTGGAGGCGGGCCAGCAGGCTGCCCGCGGCCTCCCACGGCGCCCGCTCGGGACGGTCGGGGTCGACCGGGGTGCCGTACGGCCAGAACGTCACCAGGCGACCGTCCAGGGGCTCGGCGGTGGGGCGCAGCGGCGGCAGCAGGACGCCGGTCAGGGCGGGGTGCGCGGCCACGGCGAGGCGGCGGTCGAGGGCGGCGGGGTCGGTGCCGGGGCCGTGCGCCTTCGCGACGGTGGCGCCGTGCCGGACGACGACGCCGTCGGGGCGGTCCGCGAGGGTGGCCGCGCCGCAGCCGCACGGGGTCGCGGCGGGGTGGGCGGCGGCCTCGGCCCGCCCGCGCAGCGCGGACAGGACGGACGTGGAGGTGGTCACGGGGCCCCCGGATGTGGTGCGTGGTCGCGCCGAGCCTACGCGCCCCCGCACAGCAATACTGCGCGCAGCTCCCCAGCTGCGCGCAGTATCTGTGCCGTCCGCCGCACCCCCGTCCCCACGGGGTTTCATGGCCGGATGTCCCCGCCCGGACCGCTCTTCCGGGTCTGGGGGCGCCGCTCAGCGCCCCAGCATCACGCCCACGGACGACGCCTGTGTGACCATCGCGTCCCAGCCGCCGAAGACGACGACGAGCAGGGCCGCGAGAGGAAGGACCATGGCCGTGGCCACCAGGGGGTGGCGCCGGCCGGTGGCGGGGCCGCCGAACAGGCCGGCCCGGCCGATCCGCGTACGGAACGCGGTCGTCCGCGGTGCCGTGTGCGCCATGGTCCCTCCCGGTCGAAATCTGTGGATCACTTCATGGATCGGGTGCCGCGCTCGTGCGTCGCACCGGTCTTCGGTTCTGGCAGCGGCGGGCACCTGACCTCGGGGGACGAGTGCTGCACCCGCCGCTTGACACAAATCTAGGGCCGCCGGGGATCCCGGTCGTCATGCCCTCGTACCGATTGCCGGGCCTCCCGGAGGATGAGCGCTCCCACCCCGTGTACTCCCCTGGGTGGAGACGGGGGGCCCGGGAAGCTACGCGGTCTCGGGGTCTTCCCCCAGGGAACGCCTCGTCCGTGCCTCCCGCTCGGCCGCCTCCTCGCGCGGCACCGGCTGCTCGACCAGGGCCAGGACCCGGGTCGCCATGAAGCGCGCGGTGCGCACCACGGAGCCGGACCGGGTGACTTCGCTCACTTCCACGACTCCTCTGCGCACCGCGGTCTCCACCCTTCGACCGGCTCGGCTCGCCACCACCTCGTACATGCGCGTCGTGTCCCCGGCGTCCACGACTATCTCGACGCGATCACCCTTCATGGGCCCAATCCCCCTTCTGTGACGGGTCGTTGGGGTTTCGGGCAGTATGGATCCGCCCTGCTCCCACGCTCCCTGACCACTTTTCAATTCTCCCACCCGGCACTGACAATCGAATGTGCCGTGAGGGCGCGGCCTCTGCGCGCAGCCGGGCGCGGAAACGTAAGCTGTGGCTCGTCAGACGGACCGGGCAGCAGCGGGGATGAACATGGCGATGATGCGCCTGAGGCGCGAGGACCCGCGCGTCGTCGGCTCGTTCAGGCTTCACAGACGGCTCGGCGCCGGCGGGATGGGTGTGGTCTATCTCGGGTCCGACCGCCGGGGGCAGCGGGTCGCGCTCAAGGTGATCCGGCCCGACCTGGCGGAGGATCAGGAGTTCCGGTCGCGGTTCGCGCGCGAGGTGTCCGCCGCACGGCGGATCCGCGGCGGGTGCACGGCGCGCCTGGTGGCCGCGGACCTGGAGGCCGAGCGCCCGTGGTTCGCCACCCAGTACGTGCCCGGCCCCTCGCTGCACGACAAGGTGGCGGAGGAGGGCCCGCTGGCCGCGGCCGACGTCGCCGCCGTGGGCGCGGCGCTGTCCGAGGGGCTCGTCGCCGTGCACGAGGCGGGCGTCGTCCACCGGGACCTCAAGCCGTCCAACATCCTGCTGTCCCCGAAGGGGCCGCGGATCATCGACTTCGGCATCGCGTGGGCGACCGGGGCCTCGACGCTCACGCACGTCGGGACCGCCGTGGGTTCGCCGGGTTTCCTGGCGCCCGAACAGGTGCGCGGGGCCGCCGTCACTCCGGCCACCGACGTGTTCGCCCTCGGGGCCACGCTCGCGTACTCCGCGATGGGCGACTCGCCCTTCGGGCACGGCAGTTCCGAGGTCATGCTCTACCGGGTGGTGCACGAGGAGGCGCAGCTGCACGGGGTGCCGGACGCGCTGGCGCCGCTGCTGCGCGCGTGCCTGGCCAAGGACCCCGAGGAGCGGCCCAGCACGCTGCAACTGTCGCTGCGGCTCAAGGAGATCGCGGCCCGTGAGGCCCAGGGTCTCGGTGAGGCGCGGCCGCCGGCCCAGCGGATCGCCGAGCAGGACCGGCCGACGGGGCGGATGGCGAACCCGTACGACCCGCAGGAGCAGCACGAGCAGCAGCGCACCCAGCGGCGCACCCAGCCGGGCGCGTCGGCCTCCCGGCCCAGCAACGGCCGGACCACCGGGTCCCGCGGCAGCGCGTCCCGGCCGGGCGGCAGGCCCGCGCCGCGCAGTGGCGCGGGGCGCCCGGCGCCGCGGACGAACGGCACGGGGGCGGGCAAGCGGCTGCGGCCCGCGAATCCGCGGCTGCTGGGCCAGCGGCTCTTCGTGTTCGTGGTCGTGACGCTGCTGGTGGCGCTGGCCATCGCGGCCATGCAGGGCTGCCAGGGGCCGTCGCGCGGGCTCGGCGACCTCGGCGTGCCGCACACGGGTGCGACGCGGGCGGAGCAGGGGACGCCGGCCGCGGACGGCCGGGAGGGCTGAGCGCCCGGCTCAGCGGGTCACAGGTCGGGGCGGCCGGTCGCCACCGCGTAGAAGGCGACCGCGGCCGCCGCGCCGACGTTCAGCGAGTCCACGCCGTGGGCCATCGGGATGCGGACCCATTCGTCGGCGGCCATGAGCGCCTTGGTGGTCAGGCCGTCGCCCTCGGCGCCGAGCATCAGGGCCACCCGGTCCATGCGGTGCGGGGCCACCTCGTCCAGGGACTTCGCCCGCTCGGCCGGGGTGAGCGCCAGCAGGCTGAAGCCCGCCTCGCGGACCGACATCAGCGACTTCGGCCAGGTCTCCAGGCGTGCGTACGGCACCGAGAAGACGGCGCCCATGGAGACCTTCACCGAGCGGCGGTAGAGCGGGTCCGCGCAGTCCGGGGAGAGCAGGACCGCGTCCATGCCGAGCGCCGCCGCCGAGCGGAAGATGGCGCCGATGTTGGTGTGGTCGTTCACCGATTCCATGATCACGACGCGGCGCGCCGTGGTGAGCAGGTCGTCGGCCGTCGGCAGCGGTTTGCGCTGCATGGAGGCGAGGGCGCCGCGGTGCACGTGGTAGCCGGTGACCTGTTCGGCCAGGTCGGGCGCGACCGCGTAGACCGGGGCCGGGACCTCGTCGATGACGTCGCGCATGACGTCGACCCACTTGGCGGAGAGCAGCATGGAGCGCATCTCGTAGCCGGCGAGCTTGGCTCTGCGGATGACCTTCTCGCCCTCGGCGATGAACAGGCCCTCGGCGGGCTCGCGCTTGCGGCGCAGTTCCACGTCGGTCAGGCCCGTGTAGTCGCGCAGGCGCGGGTCGTCGGGGTCCTCGATGGTGATGAGACCTTTGGGTTCAGCCACGGATCGATACTGCCTTGTTCTGGAGGTGGTGCCAACGGTTGAGTGCTGCTCTTGTCACCGTTGGTCACGGGTGGGGTTCTCGTGGACGACCGCGCCGACGACGATGACCGCCGGGGGCTTCACGCCCTGGGCGATCACCTGGTCGCCGACCGTGGCGAGGGTGGCGTCGACGCGGCGCTGGGCGGCGGTCGTGCCCTCCTGGACGAGGGCGACGGGGGTGTCGGCGGGCTTGCCGTGCGCGATCAGGGCCGCGGCGATCTTCCCTATCTTGTCGACGCCCATGAGGATCACGAGGGTGCCGGTCAGCCGGGCCATCGCCGACCAGTCGACCAGGGACCGTTCGTCGTCGGGCGCCACGTGCCCGCTGACCACGGTGAACTCGTGGGCGACACCGCGGTGGGTGACCGGGATGCCGGCCGCGCCGGGCACCGAGATCGAGCTGGAGATGCCGGGGACGACCGTGACCGGGATGCCCTCGGCGGCGAGCGCCTGGGCCTCCTCCATGCCGCGCCCGAAGACGTAGGGGTCGCCGCCCTTGAGGCGGACGACGGCCCTGCCCTGCCTGGCGTGGTCGATCAGGGCCTGGTTGATGGCCTCCTGGACCATCTGCCGGCCGTACGGGATCTTCGCCGCGTCGATCACCTCGACGTGCGGCGGGAGTTCGTCGAGCAGGTCGCGCGGGCCGAGCCGGTCGGCGATGACGACGTCGGCCTCGGCGAGCAGGCGGCGGCCGCGCACGGTGATCAGATCGGGGTCGCCGGGGCCGCCGCCGACGAGCGCGACGCCGGGGGTGCGCTCCCGCCGGGCGGTGACGGTGCCGTCGCGCAGGGCCTCGACCAGCGCGTCGCGTATCGCCGCGGTGCGGCGCGGGTCGCGGTCGGCGGCCTCGGCGGACAGCACGGCGACGGTCACGCCCTCGGTGCGGCCGGTGGCCGGGGTCCAGGCGGTCGCCGCCTCCGCGTCGTCGGAGCGGACGCACCAGACGCGGTGGCGCTCGGCCTCGGCGGACGCCCGTTCGTTCGCGGCGCGGTCGGCCGTGGCGACGAGGACGTACCAGGCGCCCGCCAGGTCGCCCTCCTCGTAGCGGCGCCGGGTCCAGGCGATCTCGCCCGCGTCCGCCATGGCCTCCACGGAGGGGGTGGCCGACGGGGAGATGAGGGTGATGTCCGCGCCCGCCGCTATCAGCGCGGGCAGCCTGCGCTGGGCCACCTGGCCGCCGCCGATGACGATCGTCCTGCGGTCGGTCAGGCGGAGGCCGACGGGGTAGGCGGGGTGCTGGGGGGACGGCATGGCGTACGGCTCCTGGTCGGCGGCTCGGTGGGCTGCGACGTTGGAGCCCTCTGACGTGCGGGTTCTGCTGGGGCCAGCTTATGTCGCGGCCCGCGTGGCAGGGAGCCCCGGCACCGGGGGCCGTGCGGAGCGCCTGCCCGCGGCCCCCGAGGGGGTGGGCAGGCGCTCCGGTGGCGCCGGGTTACTTCTCGGTGACGCCCGCCGAGTCGAAGGTCGCCACCTCGTGCATCGCGCGGGCCGCGCTCTGCACGATCGGCAGCGCGAGGAGGGCGCCGGTGCCCTCGCCGAGGCGGAGGTCCAGGTCGACCAGGGGGCGCAGGCCCAGCTTGTTCAGGGCCGCGACGTGGCCGGGCTCGGCGCTGCGGTGGCCCGCGATGCAGGCGGCCAGCACCTCGGGGGCGATGGCGCGGGCGACCAGGGCGGCCGCCCCGGCGCTGACGCCGTCCAGGACGACCGGCGTGCGCAGCGACGCGCCGCCCAGGAGCAGGCCGACCAGGGCCGCGTGCTCCAGGCCGCCGACCGCCGCGAGGACGCCGATCGGGTCCGCCGGGTCGGGCCGGTGGACGTCGAGCGCCCGGCGCACGACCTCGACCTTGCGCGCGTGGGTCTCGTCGTTGATGCCGGTGCCGCGGCCGGTGACCTCGGACGGGTCGACCTCGGTGTAGACCGAGATCAGCGCGGCCGACGCCGTGGTGTTGGCGATGCCCATCTCACCGGTGAGCAGTGCCTTGTTGCCGGCCGCGACCAGGTCGCGGGCCGTCTCGATGCCGACCTCGATGGCGGCCTTGACCTCGTCGCGGGTCAGCGCGGGGCCGGTCGTCATGTCGGCGGTGCCGGCCCGCACCTTGCGGGGCAACAGGCCGGGCGTGGCGGGGAGTTCGGAGGCGACGCCGACGTCGATGACGCAGACCTCGGCGCCGACCTGGTTCGCGAACGCGTTGCAGACCGCGCCGCCGCCCAGGAAGTTCGCGACCATCTGGCCGGTCACCTCCTGGGGCCAGGGGGTGACGCCCTGGGCGTGCACGCCGTGGTCGCCGGCGAAGATCGCGACGGCCGCGGGCTCCGGGATCGGCGGCGGGCACATCCGGGACAGGCCGGACAGCTGCGCGGAGATGATCTCCAGCATGCCGAGCGCCCCGGCGGGCTTCGTCATGCGCTTCTGCCGCTCCCAGGCCTCGCCGAGCGCCTTGGCGTCCAACGGGCGGATGTTCGAGATCGTCTCGGCGAGCAGGTCGTGCGGGTCCTCGCCGGGCAGGGCGCGACGCCCGTACGTCTCCTCGTGGACGACCCAGGACAGCGGGCGGCGCTTGGACCAGCCCGCCTGCATCAGCTCGGGCTCCTCCGGGAACTCGTCGACGTAGCCGACGCAGAGGTAGGCGACGACCTCCAGGTGGTCGGGCAGGCCGAGCGTGCGGACCATCTCGCGCTCGTCGAAGAACGAGACCCAGCCGACGCCCAGGCCCTCGGCGCGGGCGGCGAGCCACAGGTTCTCGACCGCGAGGGCGGAGGAGTAGGGGGCCATCTGCGGCTGGGTGTGCCGGCCGAGGGTGTGCCGACCGCCGCGGGTCGGGTCGGCGGTGACCACGATGTTCACCGGGGTGTCGAGGATGGCCTCGATCTTCAGTTCCTTGAACTGCTTCGCGCGGCCCTTGGGCAGGGACTTGGCGTACGCGTCCTTCTGCCGCATGGCCAGCTCGTGCATCGTGCGCCGGGTCTCGGCGGAGCGGATGACGACGAAGTCCCAGGGCTGGGAGTGGCCGACGGAGGGCGCCGTGTGGGCCGCCTCCAGGACGCGGAGCAGCACCTCGTGCGGGATGGGGTCGCCGCGGAAGCCGTTGCGGATGTCGCGGCGCTCGCGCATCACGCGCAGGACGGCCTCGCGTTCGGCGTCGTCGTAGCCGGGGGCCGCGGCGCCGGCCTGCTCCGGCTCCACCGCCTCCTGGACGGGCGGCGCCTCGGCGACGGGCTCGGCGGGCGGCGCCTCGGGGAGCGGCTCGGGGGCGACCTCGATCAGCTCCGGCTCCTCGTCGGCGACGGGCTCCCGGGCGGGCACGGGGGCCGGGACCGGCTCGGGCGCCAGGACCGGCTCGGGCGTCGCGACCGGCTCGGGCGCCACCGGCTGCTCGGGGGCGGGGATCTGCTCGGGGAGCTGCTCCGGGACCTGCTCGGCCGCGGGGGCCGACGCGGGGCCGCCGTCGCGCGGGGCGGGCACCGCGGCCGCGACCTCGATCAGCTCCTGCTCGGGCTCCTCGGCGAACTCGGCCGGTGCGGGCGGCTCCTCGGCGAGCGGCGGGGCGGCGGGGGCCTCGGCGACGGGCGCGGGCTCCTGCGCCACGGGCTGCTGGACCGGCTGCGGCTGCTCGTGGAACGCCTCGGCCGGTACGGGGCCCGGCGCGAGCGGCGCCTCGGGCTCCGGCAGCGGCTCGGCCTCCGCGACGGCCACGGGCTCGGGCTGTCCGGCGACGGGCTCCACCGGCTCGGCGGGCTGCGCCACCGGCTCGGCCTCGACGGCCGGTTCGGGCGGCGCGACCGGCTCGGGCCCGGCGGCGGCCGGCTCCGGGGCGGGCTCGGCGACGGGCTCCGGCATCGGCGGGACCGTCATGGCGTGCGGCGGCGTCGGGGCCAGGTGCGGCGTCGTGGGCACGGAGCCCTCGACGGGGACGAACTGGCCGAGCGGCTGTCCGCTCTCCTGCGGCATGCCGTACGGGTCGGGACGGCCGGCGTGGGCACCGACCGCGGCGGGCTCGGCGACCGGCGCGGACTGGGCCGCGGCGACCGGCTCCCGCGGGAGCGCGTACGGGTCCGGAACGACCGTTTCTGCGGGGATCCGCGGCAGATCGAACCCGGGCTGCGACGGCGGCTGCGCGGGCTCCCACGGCGCGGCGCCCTGCGGCGGGATGTCGAGGTATTCGGGGCCCGTGGTGGGCGGGCCCGCCTGGCGCGCGGGCACCGGGTTCGCCGGGGCCTGCGCGGGGCCGCGGTCGGCGAGCGAGCGCACGGCGGCGCCGGCCTCGGGCATGGGCGGGCCCATGTGCAGCGGGCGGCGGGCGGGGCCCTGGTTCACGGCGGGGTTCACGGCGGCGGCCTGCTGGTTCTGCTGGTGCATGGCGCCCATGTCGTGGTGGCCGCTGTCGCGGCCCGCCATCTCGTGCGGCCCCGGCTCGTGGGCCGGGGGGGCGGCGGGCGGCGGCGCGTACTGCTGCTGCGGCGCGGGCGCGGGGGCCTGGGCGCCGTGCGGCTGGCCCCAGGCGCCCTGGGAACCCGGCATGAGGAGGAGCTCGTCGTCCTCGGCGGTGGGGTCGGCGGGATCGAGGTAGGTGTATGCACCCGGGGCGGGAACGCCCGGCTGCTCCACCGCACCTGCGTTCTCCGGCAGCCCCTCGCCCGGAACCTGACCGGTGTCGGTCATGCCTACCCCTCGCCCATCGATGAGAACTTGCCGGCCGCCCCGGGCCTCGTGACCCGGTGAGCAACCCCCTTGACCGGAGCGGCGCGTCAACCGCCCGTCATGGTGAACGAGCGTGCGCGCCGCGCGGCACGAACCGCCCCGGACAACAGGCATTGTCCCGGTCGGGCCGCGGCCACGGTACGTAGATCACCCATGGCCTTCTGTGGACTGCGCCACGTTGCGCGTCCTCCGGTCGGTGCCGTACCACAGCACGCCTCAAAGCTGGCGCGTTTTCCGGACATTGACCGACGAAATGTCGGGTGCTCCGGTGCGGTACAACGATCGGCCAGCCTACCGCGCGCCCTGGGCCATCAGGGTCACGGGTGGCGGTCGGGAAGGCGTCCGGACAGGAGGAATCCCACAGTCCGCTCCTTCTCCGTCCAGGCCCGGGTGTCCAGTTCGACGGATTGGAGCAGGGCGCACTCGACGTCGTATCCGTGCTCCGTCAGGTCCCTGCCGATGAGTTCGGCCGCGTCGCGGGTCGCGGCGTGGGCGACGATCCGGGCGGGGCGGCGGTCGGCGACCGCGGCGACGACCTCGGCTCCCCCGCCGCCGACCCGCACGACGTCGGGCTCGGGCAGGTCCTCCAGGACGTGCGGGGCGGTGCCGTGCACGATCTGCGCCTGGACGCCGAACCGGCGGGCGACCGCGAGGGTGCGGGCGCAGGCGTCCGCGTCGCGGTCCACGGCGATGACGGCGGCGCCGAACCGGGCGGCCTCGGCGGTGAACGCGCCGCTGCCGCAGCCGATGTCCCAGACCAGGTCGCCGGGGCGCGGCCCCAGCCGGGCGAGCTGGGCCGCGCGCAGCGGCTCGGTCTCCCCCTCGCCGAGCGGGCCGGCGTACTCGGCGGCGGGCAGCGCCCAGCCGCGCGGGGCGGCGGCCGCGTCCCGGGACTCGGCGCCGGCGAGCCAGCCGCCGTTCTCGGGGGCGGCGCCGGTGACCGTTCCGCCGACGACGATGACGACGTTGGGGTCGCGCCAGGTGTGGTCGGCGGCCTTGTCGGAGGTGACGACGGTGACCTGTTCGCGGTCGGTGCCCAGTTCCTCGCAGATGACGAAGGTGCGGTGGACGCCTTCGAGGAGGAGGCCGAGTTCGGCGGGTCCGGCGCCGGGCGAGGTGAGCACCGCGACCTTGGTGTGGGCCCGGCACACGTTCACGGCGCGGCGCAGGGTGCGGCGGTGGGCGACGACCACCTGGGCGTCGTCCCAGGGCATGCCGGCCCGGGCGAAGGCCTGGGCGACGGAGGAGACGGCGGGGACGACCTCGACCTCCAGGCCGTACTCGGGGGCGCGCAGGGTGCGCACGACGCCGAAGAAGCCGGGGTCGCCGTCGGCGATGACGACGGCGGTGCCGCGGTGCCCGGTGATCCGGCGGGCGGCGAGGGAGACGCTGCCGAGGCGGATGCGCTCGGCGCGCCCGGGCACTTCGGGCAGCGCCAGGTGGTGCGCGGCGCCGGCCACGAGGGTGGCCGCGTCGAGTGCGGAACGGGCTGCCGCGGTCAGGGGCGAGCCGTCCCAGCCGATCACCGTGACCCGGTCGGCCATCGTTGTCAGTCTCCAGGGAAGGGTGCGGATGCGTGCGCGAGTGGGAGCCCCCGAAAGGCTGGGCCGGGCGGGGCACCGTGAGCGTACCCGCTGGACGGGACCGCTGCCCGGGGGCGGTTCCGGTCCGGGCCGCTCCCCCGGGGCCGGCTCCCCGCGGGACCGCTTCCCCGCGGGGTCAGTTCCAGTCGGAGAACGCGGTGAAGCCGCCGGCCTCGGCGAGCTGCTCGGTGACGCCCTCGATGTCCTCGGGGAGCAGGCTCCACACGATGAAGTCGGTACGGATGTCGGCCCAGCTGCCGTCCTCGGTGCGGGTACGCGCTATGCAGGCGCCCCGCAGCACGCCCTCGCTGATGCAGCCGATCTTCTGGGCGACCTGCTGGGAGGCGGTGTTGTCGGCGGCGGTGCGCAGTTCGATGCGCTCCAGGCCCTGGTCGCGGAAGAGCCACTGGGCGGTGGCGAGCGAGGCCTCGGAGGCATAGCCCTCGCCGCGGGCCCAGGGGGCGACGATGTACGACAGTTCGGTGGAGCGGACGTGCCAGTTGGCCTTGGTCAGCTGGATGACGCCGACGAGGCGCTGGGTGAGGAACTCGGTGACGGCGAGGTCGAGTCCGGTGCCGGCCGCGCGCTCGCGCGGCGCGTGTTCCCCGATCCAGCGGCGCGCGCCGTCCTCGGTGAACGGCTGCGGCACCGACGTCCAGGCGGCGACCAGTTCGTCGTTCATCATCTCGGCCAGGGCGGGGACGTCGTCCTCGTCGAGGGGGCGCAGCACCAAGCGCTCCGTGCTGATGGAGATCTCGGGGAAGGTGTTCGTCATGCGCCGCTCCGTAACCTTCGTGGCCGCCTGTCGTCCCTCGTGTCGGCCGGGTGAAGTGCCCAGCATGCAGCATGCAGGCACGTAACTGCACATGGGGGCCGCCCCCGTTGCCGGGTGCGGCCCCCGTCTCCCGGAGACCTCGGAGGGGCCAGAAGGACCAGAAGGACCAGAAGGATCAGAGGGATCAGAAGGAGGGGAGGACGGAGCCCTTGTACTTGTCCTCGATGAACTTCTTGACCTCGGGCGAGGTGAGGAGCTTGGCGAGCTTCTTCACGCGGGGGTCGTTCTCGTTGCCCTCCTTGACCGCGAGGACGTTGTTGTACTTGTTGTTCTTCGCCGACTCCAGGACGAGGGCGTCCTTGGCCGGGCTGAGGTCGGCGCCGATGGCGTAGTTGCCGTTGATCACCGCGGCGTCGACGTCCTGGAGGGAGCGCGGGGTCTGGGCCGCCTCGACCTCCTTGAACGTCAGGTCCTTGGGGTTCTTCGCGATGTCCTGGGGGGTCGCGGTGGCCTCGGAGCCGCTCTTGAGGGTGATGACGCCGTTGGCAGCGAGGAAGCGCAGGGCGCGGCTCTCGTTGTCGGCGTCGTTCGGGACGGCGATGGTGCCGCCCTTCTTGATGTCGGCGACCTTGTCGGCCTTCTTCGAGTAGAGGCCGAGCGGTTCCAGGTGGACGGTGGCGACCGCCTTGAGGTGCGTGCCGTTCTTCTTGTTGAAGTCCTCGAGGTAGGGCACGGTCTGGAAGTAGTTGGCGTCGACCGAGCCGTCCTCGGTCGCGTTGTTCGGCTGGACGTAGTCCGTGAACTCCTTGACCTCCAGGTTGAGGCCCTCCTTCTTCGCCAGGTTCTTCTTGATGTAGTCGAGAACCTCGGCGTGCGGGACGGGAGTCGCGGCGACGACCAGCGGGTCGGACGCCTTCGCCTTCGTGCCGGATCCCTCGGAGTCGTCGGAGCCGCAGGCGGTCAGGCCCAGGGTGAGGGCTCCGGTGACGAGGACGGCGGCGGTGATCTTGGTGGTGTTACGCACGAAAAGTGCCTTTCTCCATGGTGGTGCAACCCGCCGGGTGAGGCGGGGAGTCAGAGGGGGTGCGGGGCGCGCCGGTCAGGCGCTGGTGGTCGGCGCGCCGAAGAAGCCGCGGAAGCGGAGCGGTTCGCCGCCCTTGCCCGCACGCCGGTGCAGGACCCGGGCGCCGCTGTCGCCGGCGAACTGGACGACGGCGATGGCGACGGCGAGGACGGCGACGATGATCCACATCATGGACGTCTCGAAGCGCTGGTAGCCGTAGCGGATGGCGAGGTCGCCGAGGCCGCCCGCGCCGACCGTGCCGGCCATCGCGGAGTAGCCGATGATCGCGATGATCGTCGTGGTGGTCGCGGAGATCAGCGACGGCAGCGACTCGGGGACGAGGACCTTGCGGACGACGGTCCAGGTGTTGCCGCCCATCGACTGCACGGCCTCGACGAGCCCGCCGTCGACCTCGCGCACGGACGTCTCGACGAGCCGCGCGAAGAACGGGATGGCGCCGATGGCGAGCGGCACGATGGCGGCCTCGCGGCCGATGGTGGTGCCGACGATCCAGCGGGTGAAGCTCATCAGGGCGACCATCAGGATCAGGAAGGGCATCGAGCGGACGATGTTCACGATCTGCCCGATGACCTTGTTGGCGAGGGTGTTCTGGATCATCCCGCCCCGGTCGGTGAGGACGAGCAGGACGCCCAGCGGCAGCCCGGCGACGACGGCGATCAGCGTGGACCAGCCGACCATGTAGAGGGTGTCCCAACAGGCCTGGGACAGCAGCGGCTGCATCTCCGACCAGGTCACTTCGACGCACCTTCCTTCTGCGGGGCGGACGCGGCGGCGTCGTGGGCGGGGTCGTCGACGACGTCGACCTGGAGGCCCTGCTCGCGCAGGAAGCCGATGGGGACGACGTTGTCCTCGTAGCGGCCGGGCAGTTCGATGCGCATGCGGCCGACCTGCCTGCCCGCGACGGTGTCCATCGCGGCGCCCAGGATCGAGATGTCGATGTTGTACGTGCGGGCGAGCTGCGAGACGACCGGCTGGGTCGTCGACTCCCCGTGGAAGGTGACGTCGATGACGGTGCGGTCGGCGCCGGAGGCCTCGCCGCCGACGGGGAAGAGCGCGGCGGCGAGTTCGGAGCCCGGGGTGGCGAGGAGTTCGCCGACGGTGCCGGACTCGACGATCCGCCCGCCGCGCATGAGGGCGGCGGAGTCGCAGACGGTCTTGACGACGTCCATCTCGTGCGTGATGAGCAGGACGGTCAGGCCGAGCTGCCGGTTCAGGTCGCGCAGGAGCTGGAGGATCGAGCGGGTGGTCTCGGGGTCGAGGGCGCTGGTGGCCTCGTCGGAGAGGAGCACCTTCGGGTCGCCGGCCAGGGCGCGGGCGATGCCGACGCGCTGCTTCTGGCCGCCGGAGAGCTGGGCGGGGTAGGACTTCGCCTTGTCGGCCAGGCCGACCAGGTCGAGCAGCTCCAGCGCCTTGGCGGAACGTTCCTTCCCGGACCTGCCGAGGATTTCGAGCGGCAGCTCGATGTTGTCCTGGACGGTGCGCGAGGACAGCAGGTTGAAGTGCTGGAAGACCATGCCGATGCGGCTGCGCGCCTGGCGCAGCTCCCGGCCGGCGCGCGGTCCGCGGCCGGCGAGGGCGGTGAGGTCCTGGCCGGCCACCGACACGGTGCCGGACGTGGGGCGCTCCAGCAGGTTCACGCAGCGGATCAGCGAGGACTTGCCGGCGCCGGACTGGCCGATGACGCCGAACACCTCGCCTTCGCGCACGTGCAGGTCGACGCCGTCGAGGGCGGTGACCTCTCGGCCGCGCGAGCGGTAGACCTTGGTGAGGCCCTGGGTGGTGATCACGTGGATGTCCGTCACTGTCGAGTGCGCGGCGCGGGTGGCGCCGGGCACGGGCATTCATTCGGAACCGGGGAGTTTCCGGGCGCGCGACAGGTTCTCGCGCCGACGGCGGGGCCGGCGCTGGGGTCCGTACGGAGAAGCTGTGCGCGGGGCAGACCCGGTCACGTAGGCGAACTGTTTCTCCCTGCGGAGTCACTCCCTACGGAACAGGGCGCGCGGGTCTCGCTTCGGGGCGCGAGAACAGGCGTGGTGCGGGGGCCCTCAGAAGGCGCACATTCGACACAGACAACGAGCACCGGGCGTCGTGGTCGCCTCGGTCGCAAGGATGCGGCTGCTCGTCGTGGTCATGCGGCAAGTAAAGCAGACGTGAGGGCGCATCCCGAGCCCGCTGTCCGCATAGCGGACAGGCGTGGATGGTGTCGCGGGGCCGGTCAGGGCCCGACGGTGAGCTCCACACCCGCCCCGGTGACCAGTGCTGACACGGCCGACAGGTCCGTGACCACGACATCGGCGGAGAGGTCGGCCGCCGGGTGCGTTGTGGCCAAGGCCACGGTCCTCATGCCGGCGGCGCGGCCCGCGGCCAGCCCGGCCGGGGCGTCCTCGACGACGACGCAGCGCGCCGGGTCCGCGCCCAGCCGCGCGGCGGCCAGCAGGAACGGCTGCGGGTCGGGCTTGCCGCGCGTGATGTCGTCGGCGGCGACGAGCAGCGGCGGGGTGATGCCGACGGCGGCGAGCCGGGCCGTGGCGAGCCTTCGGGAGGCGGAGGTGACGACGGCCCAGCGGTCCGCGGGGAGCACGGCGAGGAGTGCGGCGACGCCGGGCAGCAGCCGGGTGCCGCCCTGCGCCACGTCCTCGACCTCCAGCTCCTCGACGCGGGCCACGGCCTCGGCGACCCGGCCGGCGGGCACCAGGTCCGCGACGATCTCGGCGGTGGGCCGGCCGTGCAGCGCGATGGCCGCGAACTGCTCGGCGGTGACCCCGTACTCCCGCGCCCACCGGGTCCAGCAGCGGTGGGCGGACTCCTGGGAGGAGACGAGGGTTCCGTCGTTGTCGAAGAGGAGGGCGTCCGCGGCGAGCTTCATGGGCCGAGCCTAGGACGGTGGGGCGGGGGCGCGGGAGGCGGGGCGATTCGGCCGTAATAGGCTCTCCGCCATGCTTGATGTCCTGACCCTGGTGACGGGTCTCGCCGCGCTCGCGCTCGCGGCCTGGTGCGGCTTCGCCGCCTCGCGGGACCAGCCGACGAAGGACTGGCACTTCATCGGCATGGCCGTGGTGTCGGTGCTGGCGCTGGTGCAGCTGGTGGTCGGGATCGTGCAGCTGGCACGCGGCGAGAAGCCGGAGCAGGGCACGACCATCTTCGTCGCCTATCTGATCGGGGCGTTCGCGTGCGTCCCGGCCGTGGGGTTCATGTCGCTGGCGGAGCGGACCCGGTGGGGTTCGGCGACCGTCGCGGCGGGCGGTGTGGTGCTGGCCGTTCTCGAAGTGCGTCTCTACGACATCTGGGGAGGGTGAGGCAGCGGTGACCGCATCGGAGGAGGCGCCCGCGAAGCAGCCGCGGCGGCGGTTGATCAGCGGGCCCGGCATGCTGCTCGTGTGGCTCTACGGCGTCATGGTCGTCGGGGCCGTGTCCCGCTCGGCGGTGCAGATCTCCACCGACTTCGGCAGGGCGCCCCTCGCGTACACGCTGTCGGCGGTGGCGGGGGTCGTCTACGGGTTCATCACGTACACGCTGGTGCGCGGCGGCGACCGGGCCCGGCGGGCCGCGTTCGCCTGTTGCGCGCTGGAGCTGGCGGGCGTGCTGATCGTCGGCGTGTGGACGCTGGTGGAGCCGTCGGCGTTCCCCGACGCGACCGTGTGGTCGGACTTCGGGATGGGCTACCTGTTCATCCCGGTGATCCTGCCGGTGACCGCGATGTACTGGCTGCGCAAGGGCGTGCTGCGGCACGGGTCCGGGGCCGCGGCCGCCTGACGCCCACCGGGTGCGGCCGGGGCGGTGCCCCGGCCGTCCGGCCGTGCGCGGTTCAGACGGCGGTGAGGCTCGGTGCGCCGGTGTCCTTCGCCAGCGTCACCAGCGTCAGGCGCTCGTCGACCTTGCGCGTGGTGACCGGGGCGTAGCCGTGCCTGCGGTACAGGCGCAGGTTGTGGTCGCTGCGGTGCCCGGTGAAGAGCTCGAAGCGCCGGGCCGCGCCCTCCCCGGCCAGCCGGGACTCGATGGCGGCCAGGAGCCGGCCGCCCAGGCCGTGGCGCCGCAGGCGCGGGTGGACGATCAGCTTGCCGATGTGCGCCGTGCCGTCCGGGTCGGTCGTGCCGCGCACGGAGGCGACGACCTCGTCGCCGAGGCGGGCCACCAGGACGGTGCCGCCCGACAGTTCGGCCCGGAGGGACTCCAGGGACTGTGTGAGCGGCTCGATCGAGTAGTCCCCGTAGAGCTGTGCCTCGCTCTGGTAGCAGAGGTACTGGAGTTTGAGGATCTGTTCGGCATCCGCTTCGGTCGCCGCAGAGATGGTCACGCTCATGCCCATGTGTGCATGCCTCCCGCTCACCTGTACGCCGTGTGTCCCTCACCCTTTTCCCCTGTGGGCCCTCGGCGCAACCTCGGCGGCCATGATTCTGCGCAGGCAACCCAGACATCTGGAACGTTCCGGCCCAAGGCTGCCCTGTGACATACCCAACTCGCCCGCGATCTCCCGGTAGGTGGGGTCGTGCGGGGACAGCAGGGCGGCGACCAGGCGGGGGCAGCGTCCGGGCAGGCGGCGCACGGCCGCGCGCAGGGTCCGCGCCCGCTCCCGGTCGAGCGTGTGCCGCTCGGGGTCGGAGGTGTGCGGGGCGGCGGCGGGCTCGGCGGCGCTGGGCCGTTCGCGCAGACCGGCGCGGCGCAGACGGCGGGCCTCGGCGTGGACCGTCCGGGTGAGCCAGGCGGCCGGGTCGGGCGGCGGGTCCTGCGCGGCGAGCCGTTCGAGCAGGCGCAGCCAGACGTCCTGCTCCAGGTCGGCCAGGTCGTCGGGGCCGGCCGCGGCGGGGAGTTCGGCCCGCGCCTCGGCGGTGAGCAGCGGTCGCAGGGCGTCGAGCGCCCGCATGTCGTACGTCATGTACGACGGGACGGGGCGGACCCGGCGGCCGGTTGCCGGGCCCGCCCCGTCTCACTCCAACCGGCACCCGCCGGTCAGCCGTTGACGAAGTCCTCGCGGGCGAGGAGCGCGGTGTCGCAGTTGTCGGAGAAGATCCCGTCGATCCCGGTGGCGTAGTACGCCTTGAAGGCGCCGAAGGCGTCGCCGTACGCGTTCGGGTCCGTGCCCCTCTTGAAGTCGGCCGGGAGGAAGGTGTTCTCGTTGCGCATCGTGTAGGGGTGCAGGACGAGGCCGGCCGCGTGGGCGTCCCGCACCAGGGTGGTCGGCTCCAGGAGCTTGCCGGCGGCGTCCTTCGGGATGATCAGGTCGAGGGTGGGGCCGATGCCGTCGGCGTACCGGGCGATCTCGGCGAGGCCCTTGGGCGTGATGAGGTCGGCGACCGTGCGCGGGTCGCCGGTGTCGACGAAGTCGGCGGGGCGGGAGTTCGCGGTGGAGAGCAGGACGGCCAGCGGGTTGTCGACGAGCCTGTGCAGCCGCTGGATGCTGGTGGGCTCGAAGGACTGGAGGATGACCGGCGCGTCGCGCCGGTGCAGCCCGTGGGCGCGCAGGATCCTGGCGAGCCGCTCCTCCAGGCCGAGGCCGAGCTTGCGGAAGTAGGTGGGGTGCTTGGTCTCGGGGTAGATCCACACCTCGCGGCCGCGCCGGCGGCTCTGCTCGGCGCGCCAGGTGAGCACCTCCTCGAAGGTGGGGATCTCCCAGCGGCCGTCGTAGAGGGTGTTGTGCTGGCGGGTGCCGGGGATGCGCTCCTTGGCGCGCAGCGTCTTCAGCTCGGCGAGCGTGAAGTCCTCGGTGAACCAGCCGGTGGTGGAGACCCCGTCGATGACCTTGGTGGTCCTGCGGGAGGCGAACTCGGGGTGCGCCGAGACGTCCGTGGTCCCGCCGATCTCCGGCTCGTGACGGCATACGAGGTGGCCGTCCCTGGTCGGGACGAGGTCGCCGGCCTCGATGACGTGGGCGCCCAGGTCGAGCGCCAGCTGGTACGAGCCCAGGGTGTGCTCGGGGCGGTAGCCGCTGGCTCCGCGGTGGCCGATGACGGTCGGCACGGGCAGGCCCCTGAGGCCCCGGCCGGAGTGATTCCCGCCACTCGTGCGCTCGGCCGCGGCCGCCGCGGCGGGCGTCGCGAGGGCGGCGGCGCCGGCGCCGAGCACCGCCGCGCCGAGGAGCGAGCGGCGGCCCACCCCCGTGGTGTCCCGGGTCTCCCGCGCCGCCTGTGACTTCTCGTTCCCCATGAAGCACTCCTCCCGACCAGTCATGCCTTGCACCTGTCAAAGCGGTCCCGATCGTAGGTGGGCGGGAGTGACGAACGGGAGACCCCGGGCGGAACGGCAGGGTGGGGTGAGGTGACCGCTGGGGGGCATGGGGGCATGGGGGCCGCATGTGGATACGAGGGGTGCGCGCGGCAGGTCAACTCTGCGTATCCAGTGCGTGAACCCGATGTGCGGCCGGACGGCAACCGCGAGTATCGTCCTCACCTGCACAGACCCGCACGGCCGGATCCCCGGGCCGTGCCCGCACCGAAAACTCGACACTCTCGACAATGGAGGGCCCGTTGTCCCGCTTCGCGCTCATCAAGGCAGTGCTCGGACCGATCATGCGCCTGATGTTCCGCACCCGTGTGGAAGGCGCCGAGAACATTCCGGGCACCGGACCCGTCATTCTGGCGGGCAACCACCTGACGTTCATCGACTCGATGATCCTGCCGGTCGTCTGCGACCGGCAGGTGTGCTTCATCGGCAAGGACGAGTACGTCACCGGGAAGTCGCTCAAGGGCCGTCTCATGGCCTGGTTCTTCACCGGCGTGGGCATGATCCCGGTCGACCGGGACGGTGCCAACGGCGGGGTGGCCGCGCTGATGACCGGCCGCCGCATCCTCGAAGAGGGCCGGATGTTCGGCATCTACCCGGAGGGCACCCGCTCCCCCGACGGGCGGCTGTACCGCGGCCGCACCGGTATCGCGCGGCTGACCCTGATGACCGGGGCCCCGGTGGTGCCGTTCGCGATGATCGGCACGGACAAGCTCCAGCCGGGCGGGGCCGGGATGCCGCGTCCGGGGCGGGTGACCGTGCGCTTCGGTGAGCCGATGGAGTTCTCCCGGTACGACGGCATGGGCCGCGACCGGTACGTGCTGCGGGCCGTGACCGACTCGGTGATGGCCGAGGTCATGCGGCTGTCGGGGCAGGAGTACGTGGACATGTACGCCACGAAGGCGAAGGCCGCGTAGGCGTGGCGGAACACGGCCGTGGGCCCGTCGGAGATCTCTCCGGCGGGCCCACGGCCGTTCTCGCGGGTCAGTTCTCCAGGCGCTGGCCGCGGAGCATGAACCAGGCCGCCACCGAGGTGGCCAGCAGGACCGCCGCGCCGACCCCGGCCGCCACCTGGAGGCCGTCCACGAACGCGGTCTGCGCCGAGGACAGCAGTGTGTGGGCCTGCGCCGGCGGCAGCGCCGATGACGACTCGAACGCGCCGCCCAGCGATTCGTGGGCGGCGGACGCCACGTCGGCCGGGGTGCCCGCGGGGGCCGTGAAGCCCGCGTAGACGCCGGTGACGATCGAGCCGAGCAGGGCGATGCCGAGGGCCGCGCCGAGTTCGTACGCCGTCTCGGAGACCGCGGACGCGGCGCCCGCCTGCTCCTTGGGGACGCTGGAGAGGATCACGTCGGCGGTCACCGTGAAGGAGAAGCCGGCGCCGACGCCGACGACCAGCAGGACGGTGCCGAGCAGCGGGTAGCCCGTGGACTGGCTCAGGGTGGTGAGCGCGGCGAGCGCCAGGCCCACCGCCGCCAGTCCGCCCGCCACCACGGCCCGGACCGAGAAGCGGCGCGCCACGAATCCGGCGACGAGTCCGGCGCCCACCGCGCCCACCGCGGCCGGGAGCTCGGCCAGCCCCGCCTCGAACGGCTCGCGGCCCTGCACCAGTTGCAGGAACTGGGACAGGAAGAAGATCAGGCCCGCGAGGCCCAGGATGGTGAGCAGGTCGGCGAGGACGGCGCCGGAGAAGCCGCGGTTGCGGAACAGGCGCATGTCGAGCAGCGGCGAGGCGAGGGTGAGCTGGCGGCGGACGAAGGAGACGAGGGCCGCCACGCCGATGACCGCCGCGCCCACGACCTCCCAGCCGACGCCGTGCGCCGCCGCTTCCTTGACCGCGTAGACCACCCCGATCATGCCGATCAGGGAGAGGCCGACGCTGGGCAGGTCCCAGGGGCCCGGGACCGGGTTCTTCGACTCGGGGATGAGCTTCACGCCGACGACGACGAGGACGGCCATCACCGGGAGGTTGATCAGGAAGACCGAGCCCCACCAGAAGTGCTCCAGCAGGAAGCCGCCGACGACCGGGCCGACCGCCGCGCCCGCCGAGGCCATGGCGCCCCAGATGCCGACGGCCAGCGAGCGCTCGCGCGGGTCGTGGAAGATGTTGCGGATCAGGGCGAGGGTGGACGGCATCAGGGTCGCGCCCGCGACGCCGAGCAGGGCCCGCGCCAGGATCATCAGTTCCGGCGTGGTGGCGTACGCGTTGAGCACCGACACCGCGCCGAAGGCGACGGCGCCGGTCAGCAGCAGCTTCTTGCGGCCGATGCGGTCGCCGAGGCTGCCCATGGAGACCAGGAGTCCGGCGATGACGAACGAGTAGACGTCGCCGATCCACAGCAGCTGGGTGCCGGACGGCTTGAGGTCCTCGCTGATGTACGGGGTCGCGAGGCCGAGGACCGTCGCGTCCACGGCGACGAGCAGCACGGCGAGCACGAGGACGCACAGGGCGAGCCACCGGCCGGGGCGCGACACCACCTCCGCCGCGGGGGTGCGCTGGTGGGTGCTGGTCATGGTTCCACGCTCCGTCGTGCGCCGCCGAGCAGCAGCTCGGTGATCATGTATGAGAAGTCGTTGGCCGCGACGCGGCCGTCCTGCACGGCCCAGGCGGCGCTGCCGATGAGGCCGTAGAGCGCCTCGCAGAGCCAGGCCGGGGTCAGGTCGATGCGGAACTCGCCGGTCTCCTGGCCGCGCCGGAACAGCGCCACCATGCGGCCGTCGAGCCGCTCCCAGCCCGCGTTCTGCTCCTCGCCCTCGAAGAGCTGGTTCTCCGTGGTGAGGAAGGCGAGCAGCGGGGCCGCCGGCTCCATCTCGCGGACCAGGCGGCGCAGGGCGTCCGCGGCCGGGCCCGCGTCGAGCCGGGCCGCGTCGAGCGCCGCCTCGCACTCCTGGATGCAGAGGATCTCCAGGGCGCGGACGAGGGCGTCGCGGCCCGCCACGTGGCGGTGCAGGGTCGCGCGGCTGATGCCGGCGGCCCGGGCGACCTCGTCCATCGTGGCGGTGGATCTACGGGTGAGCAGGGCGGCGGCACTGCGCAGCACCTGTTCGCGATCGACGGACATGAGACAAGGGTAAGCCATGTGAGACATTCATGTCTCATCGTGGGGGCGCGGCAGTCCGGGGAGTCACTCCGGTGGCTCGCCCGCACACCCGGTGTTACCACTGGTGGGACGCCGCGGACAGGCTCTCGGCGGGACTCCCGGGAGGTACGCGCATGGGGTGCTGCATCTTCGTGGCGATGGCGGCGATCGGGCCGCGGGTCGCCCTGGTGATCACGTGGCTCTTCACCCCCCTCGTGGACCGGGCGTTCACCGGCGTGCTGATGCCGCTGCTCGGCCTCGTCCTGCTGCCCTGGACGACGCTCGGCTACGTGTTCGCGTACGCGCCCGTGGCCGGGGTGCGCGGCATCGGCTGGCTCGTCGTGCTCATCGGACTGCTGATGGACCTGTCGAGCTACGGCGGCGGGGCGCGGGCCCGTCACTGATCCCCGGGCACCACGACGACAAGGGCCCGGTTCGTCCTCGTACGGACGAACCGGGCCCTCGCCCGTGGGGACGGGTCCGCGGGCCGCCTCGCGGCGGGCCACTTCCGGGCGGGCTACTTCTTGGCGTCGGCCCAGGCGCGCTGGACGCCGAGGTCCTGCCTGAGTTCGGCGAGCTGGACGGCGACGGCGCTGGGGGCGGTGCCGCCGCGGCCGTCGCGGGAGGCGAGGGCGCCCGGCACGTTCAGGACCGTGCGGACCTCCGGCGTGAGGTGCTCGGAGATCTTCGCGAACTGCTCGTCGGTGAGCCCGTCGAGCTCCTTGCCCTCCGACTCGGCGACCTTGACGCACTCGCCCGCGACCTCGTGCGCGACGCGGAACGGCACGCCCTGCTTGACCAGCCACTCCGCGATGTCGGTGGCGAGCGAGAAGCCGGCCGGGGCCAGCTCCTCCAGGCGCTCGCGGTGGACCGTGAGGGTGGCCATCATGCCGGTGAAGGCGGGCAGCAGCAGCCGGAGCTGGTCGCAGGAGTCGAAGACCGGCTCCTTGTCCTCCTGGAGGTCGCGGTTGTAGGCGAGGGGCAGCGCCTTGAGCGTGGCCATCAGGCCGGTCAGGTTGCCGATGAGGCGGCCGGACTTGCCGCGCGCCAGCTCGGCGATGTCCGGGTTCTTCTTCTGCGGCATGATCGACGAGCCGGTGGAGAAGGCGTCGTGGAGGGTGACGAAGGAGAACTCCTTCGTGTTCCACAGGATGACCTCCTCGGCGATCCGGGAGATGTTCACGCCGATCATCGCGGTGATGAAGGAGAACTCCGCGACGAAGTCGCGCGAGGCCGTGCCGTCGATGGAGTTCCCGGCCGAGCCGTGCTCGAAGCCGAGGTCGCGGGCGACCGCCTCCGGGTCGAGGCCGAGCGAGGAGCCGGCGAGAGCGCCCGAGCCGTACGGCGACACCGCCGTGCGGGTGTCCCACTGCCGCAGCCGCTCGGCGTCCCGGGACAGCGCCTGGACGTGCGCGAGGACGTGGTGGGCGAAGAGCACCGGCTGGGCGTGCTGGAGGTGGGTGCGGCCGGGCATCGCGGTGTCCGGGTGCGCCTCGGCGAGGCCGACGAGGGCCTCCTGGAGGTCGGCGATCAGGCCGCCGAGGACCCGGGCCTCGTCGCGCAGGTACATCCGGAAGAGGGTCGCCACCTGGTCGTTGCGGGAGCGGCCGGCGCGCAGCTTGCCGCCGAGGTCCGCGCCGAGGCGCTCCAGGAGGCCGCGCTCCAGGGCCGTGTGCACGTCCTCGTCGGCGATGGTGCCGACGAAGGAGCCGTCCGCGACGTCGCCCTCGAGCCGGTCGAGACCGGCGATCATGCGGGTCAGCTCGTCGTCGGTGAGCAGGCCCGCCCTGTTGAGCACGCGCGCGTGGGCGCGGGAGCCCGCGATGTCGTACGGCGCCAGGCGCCAGTCGAAGTGGACGGAGGCGGAGAGTTTCGCCAGGGCCTCGGCGGGGCCGTCGGCGAACCGGCCGCCCCAGAGGCGGACATCGCCGGTGTTGCTGCTCACGTGCGCTGCTCCTCAAACCAGGGGGTGTCCTGCATGATTATGCAAGACTCTGCATGAATCGTCAATCGCGGCCGTCGGGGCCACCGATTCCATCATGCGAGACGGATCTGTCCAGCATGTGATCAACTTCGCCATACTGGCCGCATGGGAAAAAGCTACGAGAGCATCGACGGCCGGCTGCGCGCCTTCATCGAGTCCCAGCCGCTCTTCTTCACCGCCACGGCCCCTCTGGCCGGCGACGGCACGGTGAACCTCTCCCCCAAGGGCCTCAAGGGCTCGTTCGCCGTGCTCGACGCCCACACCGTGGCCTACCTCGACTTCGCGGGCTCCAACGCCGAGACCATCGCGCACCTGCGCGAGAACGGCCGGATCACCCTCATGTGGTGCGCCTTCCAGGGCCCGCCGACCATCGTGCGGGTGCACGGCCGCGGCGAGCCCGTCTTCCGTGACGACCCGCGCTTCGACGACCTCCTCGGGCACTTCGACGCCATCGACCCGACGCGCAACGGCCTGCGCGCCATCATCCTCGTGACTGCCGAACTCGTCCGGGACACCTGTGGTTACGCCGTCCCCTTCATGTCGTACGACGAGGAGCGCACCCTGCACGGCGACTTCTTCGCGCGCAAGGACGACGCCGGGCTCGACGCGTACTTCCGGAAGAAGGAGTACATCGGCAGTAGCCTGGACGGCCTTCCGGGGCTGCCGTTGCCGCTGCCGCCCGCTACTTTCTGAGCCATGCGCCCCTTGCGAGCAGGTGTCACCGCGACCGTCGCCCTCTGCGCCGCCCTCGGCGGCACGCCGGCCGTGGGCGCCGAGGCGCCGCTGCCCGCCCGGATGGCGGACACGGGCGGCGGCGGCCAGCTGATCACCGCGGAGGCGCCCCGCGCGTCCGCGACGTCCGGCACCGTCACCTGGTGGGACCGGCGCGCCGACGGCCGCTGGACGAAGGCCGGTTCGGCGCCCGCGCGGTTCGGGGCGAGGGGCCTCGTGGACGGGGAGCGGCGCGAGCAGGGGACGAACACGACCCCGGCCGGGCTCTACGCCCTCCCCTTCGCCTTCGGCACCAGGGCCGCGCCGGGCGGCACCTCGGTCGCCTACCGGCGGGTGCGCGACACCTCCTGGTGGTGCCAGGACAACCGGTCGCGCTCCTACAACCGCTGGACCCAGCCGCGCCCGGCGGACTGCCGCGCGGCGGAGTCCGAGCACCTCGCCGACTACGCCACGCAGTACGCGCACGCCCTGGTGATCGCCTTCAACTACGACCGGCCGGTGCGCGGGCGCGGCGCGGGGATCTTCCTGCACGTCAACGGGCGGGCGGCGACCGCCGGTTGCGTCTCCGTGCCGAAGGACGCCATGCGGCGGATCGTGGCGTGGGCGCGGCCCGGACGGTCCCCGCACATCGCGATCGGCACGACGGGCGGGGCCACCGCGCTCACGAAGTACTGACCGGCCGGGGCTGCCCGCAGGCGCCCCGCGACCGGCCCGACAATAAGATGTAGTGACCATATATCGAGACGCGGTTGCACGGCCCGCCGGTCGCGGCGTTGCATCGCCCGGTGCGAAGCGAAACCGAACCCCGGACCGACCAGCCCCGCCGTACCCCGGCCGACCGCGCCGCCCGCCTCGCGGTGACCGTCTTCCCCGTACTCGTCCTCGTCGCGGGCGCGCTGGGCCTGCTGCTGCCGGACGCCTTCGCGCACTACACGGCCGATGTGCCGTACCTGCTGGGCGTGGTCATGTTCTGCATGGGGCTGACGATGAGCCTCGGGGACTTCAAGGGGGTCGCCCAGCGGCCCTGGGCCGTCGGGATCGGGCTCGTCGCGCACTACGTGATCATGCCGGGCCTCGGCTGGCTGATCGCGCACGCGCTGGACCTGTCGCCCCAGTTGGCGGCCGGTGTGATCCTGGTGGGCTGCGCGCCCAGCGGTACCGCGTCGAACGTCGTGACGTACCTCGCGCGCGGCGACGTCGCCCTGTCCGTGTCCGTCGCGACCGTCTCCACCGTGCTGGCGCCGCTCGTCACCCCGCCGCTGACGCTGCTGCTCGCCGGGGAGTACCTGCCGGTCGACGCGGGCTCGATGGTGACGGACATCCTCAAGACCGTGCTGCTGCCCGTGCTCGCGGGCCTGGCCGTGCGGCTGCTGTGCGGGCGGTACGTGGACCGGGTGCTGAGCGCGCTGCCGTGGCTGTCCGCGGTGACCGTCTCCGTCATCGTCGCCGTGGTCGTCGCGGGCAGCGCCACCGCGATCAGGTCGGCGGCGGCGGTGGTGCTGCTCGCCGTGGTGCTCCACAACGGGCTCGGCCTCGCGCTCGGCTATGGCGCCGGGAAGGTGGCCCGCCTCGGCCGGCCCGCGTCCCGCGCGATGGCCTTCGAGGTCGGCATGCAGAACTCGGGGCTCGCCGCCTCCCTGGCGGGCGCCCACTTCAGCCCGCTGGCCGCGCTGCCCGCCGCCGTGTTCTCGGTCTGGCACAACGTGTCCGGCGCGCTGGTGGCCGCCTGGATGTCCCACCGCGGCGGGAGCGAGCCCACCGGCTGACGCCGGCCGGCCGCACGCCGTTCCTCGACGCGCGGGCGTGCGGCCCGCCCGGCCGTCAGTGGTCGTTCTGCGCCAGCCGCAGCAGGTGTTCGGCCAGCGCCTGGCCGCCCGCCGGGTCGCGGCTGATCAGCATGAGCGTGTCGTCGCCCGCGATCGTGCCGAGGATGACGTGCAGCTCCGCCTGGTCGATGGCCGAGGCCAGGAACTGGGCGGCGCCGGGCGGGGTGCGCAGCACCACCAGGTTCGCCGACGCCTCGGCGGAGATGAGCAGTTCGCCGGCGAGGCGGCGCATCCGCTCCTCCTTCGCCGACTCGCCCAGCGGGGCCTGCGGGGTGCGGAATCCGCCCTCGCTGGGCACGGCGTAGATCAGTTCGCCGTTGGTGTTGCGGATCTTGACCGCGCCCAGTTCGTCGAGGTCGCGCGAGAGCGTGGCCTGGGTGACGCTGAGCCCGTCGTCGGACAGCAGCTTCGCCAGCTGGCTCTGCGAGCGCACCGGCTGCCGGTTGAGGATGTCCACGATCCGCCGGTGGCGCGCGGTCCGCGTCTGCGGCACGGCGGGCCCCGGCGCGCCGTTGGCGCCGCGCTCGGTGTTCGCCGTGCTCGCCGCGTGCGCCGTGTTCGCCGCGTGCGCCGTGTTCTCGACCGGCTCCGCTTGGCTGCTCATCGTCGTCGTCCCATCCTCAGGATCGTCCTTCCCCGTCCGCCGCCGCGGCGTCCAGGACCGAGGGCAGCGCCGCGAGGAACGCGTCCGCCTCGGCGTCGGTCAGGTTCAGCGGGGGCATCAGCCGGACGACGTCGGGGGCGGGCGCGTTCACCAGGAAGCCCGCGTCCTGGGCCGCCTGCTGCACCTGGGGTGCGCGCGGCCCGGTGAGCACGATACCCAGCAGGAGGCCGGCTCCCCTGACATGACCGACCAGGGGGTGTCCCAGCGCTTCGATTCCCGCCGTCAGGCGCTCGCCGACCCGCTTGGTGTTGTCCAGCAGCCCCTCGGCGGCCAGGGTGTCGAGCACCGCGAGTCCGGCGGCGCACACCGCCGGGTTGCCGCCGAACGTCGTGCCGTGCTTGCCGGGCGTGAGCAGCTTCGCCGTCTCGCCGAACGCCACGGTCACGCCGAGCGGCAGCCCGCCGCCGATGCCCTTGGCGAGCGTGACGACGTCGGGGTCGACGCCCTCCTGCGCCTGGTACGCGAACCAGTGGCCGGTGCGGCCGATGCCGGTCTGCACCTCGTCGAGGACGAGCAGGGTGCCGGTGGCGCGGGTGATCTCGCGGGCCGCCTTCAGATAGCCGGCGGGCGGCACGACCACGCCGTTCTCGCCCTGGATGGGCTCGATGACGACGAAGGCGGTCTCCTCGGTGACGGCGGCGCGCAGCGCGTCCGCGTCCCCGTACGGGACGTGTGTGACGTCGCCCGGCAGCGGGGTGAAGCCGTCCTGCTTGCCGGGCTGGCCGGTCAGCGCGAGGGCGCCCATCGTGCGGCCGTGGAAGCCGCCCTCGGTGGCGACCATGTGGGTGCGCCCGGTGAGCCGGCCGATCTTGAAGGCCGCCTCGTTGGCCTCGGCGCCCGAGTTGCAGAAGTAGACGGCGCCGGAGCGGCCGAACAGCTGGAGCAGCCGCTCGGCGAGGGCGACGGGCGGCTCGGCGATGAACAGGTTCGAGACGTGGCCGAGGGAGCCGAGCTGCCGGGTGACGGCCTCGACGACCGCGGGGTGGGCGTGGCCGAGGGCGTTGACCGCGATGCCGCCGACGAAGTCGGTGTACTCCTTGCCGTCGGCGTCCCACAGCGTGGCGCCGCTGCCCTTGACCAGGGGCAGGCGCGGGGTGCCGTAGTTGTCCATGAGCGCGCCCCGCCAGCGGGAGGTCAGCTCTTCGTTCGTCGCGTGGTCGTTCATGCGGTCCTCTCCCCCTCCGCATCGGGCACGACCATCGTGCCGATGCCTTCGTCCGTGAAGATCTCCAGCAGGATCGAGTGCTGGACGCGGCCGTCGATGACGCGGGCGGTGTGCACGCCGTTGCGCACGGCGTGCAGGCAGCCCTCCATCTTCGGGACCATGCCGCTCGCCAGGTCGGGGAGCAGCTTCTCGAGTTCGGCGGCGGTGAGCCGGCTGATGACCTCGTCGGAGTGCGGCCAGTCCTCGTAGAGGCCCTCGACGTCGGTCAGCACCATCAGCGTCTCGGCGTCCAGCGCAGCAGCGAGTGCCGCAGCCGCCGTATCAGCATTGACGTTGTAGACATGGTGGTCGTCCTGGGAACGGGCGATCGAGGAGACGACCGGGATCCGGCCGTCGGCGAGCAGGGCGGTGATGGCGCCGGTGTCGATCTCGGTGATCTCGCCGACCCGGCCGATGTCGACCAGTTCGCCCTCGATGCGGGGCTGGTGCTTGGTGGCGGTGATGGTGTGGGCGTCCTCGCCGGTGATGCCGACGGCGAGCGGGCCGTGCTGGTTGAGCAGCCCGACGAGTTCGCGCTGGACCTGTCCGGCGAGCACCATCCGTACGACGTCCATGGCGTCCTCGGTGGTGACGCGCAGGCCCGCCTTGAACTCGCTGACGATGCCGTGCCGGTCGAGCGCCCTGCTGATCTGCGGGCCGCCGCCGTGCACGACGACGGGCTTGAGGCCCGCGTGGTGCAGGAAGACGACGTCCTGGGCGAAGGCGGCCTTCAGCTCCTCGTCGACCATGGCGTTGCCGCCGAACTTGATGACGACGGTCTTGCCGTGGTGGCGGGTCAGCCAGGGCAGCGCCTCGATGAGGGTCTGCGCCTTGGGGAGCGCGGTGTGCCTGCGCGCGGTGGGCTGGGTGTCCTTGGTCTCGCTCATGAGGAGTACGCGCTGTTCTCGTGGACGTAGTCGGCGGTGAGGTCGTTGGTCCAGATGGTGGCCGTCTCGGTGCCCGCGGCGAGGTCGGCGGTGACGACGACCTCCCGGTAGCGCATGTCGACCTTGTCGCGGTCGTCGCCGACGCCGCCGTCCCGGCAGACCCAGACGCCGTTGATGGCGACGTTCAGCCGGTCGGGCTCGAAGGCGGCCGCGGTGGTGCCGATGGCGGACAGGACGCGGCCCCAGTTGGGGTCCTCGCCGTGGAGGGCGCACTTGAGGAGGTTGTTGCGGGCGATGGAGCGGCCCACCTCGACGGCGTCGTCCTCGGTCGCGGCGTTGATCACCTCGACCTTGATGTCCTTGCTGGCGCCCTCGGCGTCGCCGATGAGCTGGCGGCCGAGGTCGTCGCAGACGGTGCGGACCGCGTGGGCGAACCCGGCCTGCTCCGGGGTGGCTCCGGAGGCGCCGGAGGCGAGCAGCAGCACGGTGTCGTTGGTCGACATGCAGCCGTCGGAGTCGACCCGGTCGAAGGTGACGCGGGTGGCGTCGCGCAGGGCCGCGTCGAGGGCGTCGCTGTCGAGGTCGGCGTCGGTGGTGAGGACGACGAGCATGGTGGCGAGGCCGGGGGCGAGCATGCCCGCGCCCTTGGCCATGCCGCCGACGGTCCAGCCGTCGCCCTCGTACACCGCGGTCTTGTGCACGGTGTCGGTGGTCTTGATGGCGATGGCGGCCTTCTCGCCGCCGTGCTCGGAGAGCTGTTCCGCGGCGCTCTCCACGCCGGGCAGCAGCTTGTCCATCGGCAGCAGGACGCCGATGAGGCCGGTGGAGGCCACGGCGACCTCGCCCGCGTTCAGCCCGAGGACCTCGGCGGCCTTCTCGGCGGTGGCGTGGGTGTCCTGGAAGCCCTTGGGTCCCGTACAGGCGTTGGCGCCGCCGGAGTTGAGGACGACGGCGGAGACGGTGCCGCCCTTGACGACCTGCTCGGACCACAGGACCGGGGCGGCCTTGACGCGGTTGGAGGTGAACACGCCCGCGGCCGCCAGGCGGGGGCCGCGGTTGACCACGAGGGCCAGGTCCGGGGTCCCGCTCTGCTTGATTCCGGCGGTGATGCCCGCGGCCTGGAATCCCTTGGCTGCCGTCACGCTCACGGTGTCGTCTCCTTGGTCGCTCCGCTGCGGGAGCCTGGGGTGTCGCTGTCGCTGTCGCCCGTGCCGCACGGCGGTGCGGGCGTGGTGGTGGCCGGCCGCGGCGGGGCGGCCGCGGTGGCGTCGCTCACGGGGCGACGCCGATCGCCGGGAGCCCGGTCGTCTCGTCGAGACCGAGCGCGAGGTTCATGGACTGGACGGCGCCGCCCGCGGTGCCCTTGGTCAGGTTGTCGATCGCGCCGATGACGAGGACGCGGCCGGCGGCGGGGTCGTGGGCCACCTGGATCTGCGCGGCGTTCGACCCGTACACGGCGGCCGTCTGCGGCCACCGGCCCTCGGGCAGCAGGTGCACGAACGGTTCGTCGGCGTACGCCTTCTCGTAGGCGGCGCGGACGGTCTCGGCGGTCACGCCCGGGACGGCCTTGGCGCTACAGGTGGCGAGGATGCCGCGGGGCATGGGCGCGAGGGTCGGGGTGAACGACACGGAGACCCGGGCGCCGGCGGCGGCGCTGAGGTTCTGGATCATCTCGGGGGTGTGCCGGTGGCCGCCGCCGACGCCGTACGGCGACATGCTCCCCATGACCTCGCTGCCGAGGAGGTGGGGCTTGGCGGCCTTGCCCGCGCCGGAGGTGCCGGACGCGGCGACGATCACGGCCTCGTGCTCGACGAGCCCCGCCGCGTACGCGGGGACGAGTGCGAGGGAGACGGCCGTCGGGTAGCAACCGGGCACCGCGATGCGCCTGGTCCCCTCCAGCGCGGCGCGGCCACCCGGCAGTTCGGGGAGGCCGTAGGGCCAGGTGCCCGCGTGCGGGCTGCCGTAGAACGCCTCCCAGTCGGCGGCGTCCCGGAGCCGGAAGTCGGCGCCCATGTCGACCACGAGCACGTCCGGGCCGAGCTGCTCGGCGACGGCGGCGGACTGGCCGTGCGGCAGCGCCAGGAAGACGACGTCGTGCCCGGAGAGCGCCTCGGCGGTGGTCTCCTCGAGTACGCGGTCGGCGAGCGGGAAGAGGTGCGGCTGGAGGGCGCCGAGGCGCTGTCCCGCGTTCGAGTTGCCCGTCAGGGCGCCGATCTCGACCTCGGGGTGGGCGAGGAGCAGGCGCAGCACTTCGCCGCCCGCGTATCCGCTCGCCCCTGCCACTGCTGCGCGTACCGCCATGGAACCCTCCTCCTAGATGGCATGACTATACGTCGCGATGCACGTTTATGCAATCGACCTTCGGAGGGGCCGGGAGCGTCTTGGGCGGCCCGTAATGAGAGCGGGAACCGGTGCGACCGGCGCCGACTAGGCTCGCCTCCATGTCCGAGCCGGCCCGTGACCCTCGTATGCAGTTCTTGATCGACCAGCTCCTGCCGGGGGCTGTCAGAAGGGTGAAGGTCACCGGGTTCGACGGAGCGGACGTCCTGGTGCGGCTTCTCGATGCCGAGGGCAGGGCGATCGAGGAGATCGGTCGGATTCCTCGACAGGAAGCGTCGACGCGTCGGATCGGGCATCCGTCCGAATTGTTCGAGGTCGGCCAGGAGCTCGCTGCCGAAGAGATCGGGCGCTGGCGCGAGGGGCAGCTTCACCTCTCGGCCAGGGCGTGCGAGATTCCGGCCCTGCGGTCCTTCCTCCTCGCGCTCGAACGCGGGCAGGTCGTCACCGGGACGGTCTCCGGGGTTCACCACTTCGGGGTCTTCGTCCACGTCGATGGCGAACCCGAGGGGCTGTGCACCGGTTTCGTCCGGGTGCCGGACCTGACGTGGAACTGGCTCGACCACCCCTCCGAGGTGGTCGAAGCCGGCCAGCGGATCACCGCCGAGGTGATCATCGCCGAGACGCGCTCCGGTCAGGTCATGCTCTCCTTGAAGGCCCTGGAGGAAGATCCACTCATTCGGTTCGCGGAGCAGACCGAATCCTCACCGGGCCGACCATCAAGATCATTCCCTTTGGCGTGTTCGTGCGGCTCGCTCCCGGCGTGGTGGGGTTCCTCCCTCTCTCCGAGCTGACGGACGACCCGGCCAAGACTCCGGATCAGCTGGTCGATGAGGGCCGGCTGGTCTCGGTGAAGGTCGCCGAGGTCGACCTCCGGCGTCACCGGGTGCGGCTGGGCGCCGCCGGCGGAGCGGACAGAACCTAGCGAAGGGACGTGCTGCCGCTGCGGCCGGGGCCGGGCGAGTCCGGGCCCGCGTACGCCCCGGGGGCCGACCTGGACTTCTGCGCGCGGTCCGTACGCGGCCCCACGGCGTCCTCCACCGCGCCACCCGCAACCCGTCCGCGCGTTTCCGGCGGGCATCGACGAGGCCTGGACCCGTCCCGGCCGGCCGCTGTGGAAGGGTGCATCCGACACGAGCGGTGGCCGTGTCCGTACGCGTGGGCCGGGCGTGGGTGCAGCGGGAGACGCCAGCGTCGGCGCGGCTACCAGCTCGCGCGACGGCGCCGCCCCGGCCTCCTACGACGGGCAGCTGTACGCGGTCCACCCGTCCGCCGAGACCGACGAGCCGCGGTGCACCCGGCGCCTCGGCACGGAGTGGGCCGACGCGGAACCGGCCGTCCGGCAGGGCACCGCCACCCCGGCGCTGCTCGTGCTGCGCACGGCCCCGGACCGGCCCGAGGAGGGCATCCTCATGGTCCACTCCGGTACCGGGTCCTGAGCACGCGCCCTCACCCGGTCACGGGCCCGGCGCCGGGGTGGCGGTCGCCGCGCCGGGCAGCGGTGAAGCGGGCCTTCTTCTGGCGGTTGCCGCAGGTGTTCATGTCGCACCACCTGCGGGTGCGGCTCCGGCTGGTGTCGAAGAAGGCGGCCCGGCAGGTCGGCGCGGCGCACAGGGCCAGGCGCCCGTCCCGCTCGCCCGCGAGGACGCCGATCGCGTCCTCGGCGATCACTCCGAGCGCGTCCTCCACCGGCGACGTCGCGCCGAGCCGCCAGCGGCGCCCGCCGCCGGGCGTCAGGACCGCCACCGCCCCGCCCCGCGCGCTGCGGTCGTTGATGGCCCGGACGGCCGGGGCGGGCAGCGGGTCGCCGAGCGCGGCGGCCGTCGCCGCGTCGTGGATCGCCTCCCGCAGCGCGCGGGCGAGGTCGAGCTGGGCCGGGGTGCAGGAGTCGACGGCGAGGCCGCTCACCGTCAGCCAGTCGGCGAGTCGGTGCGGCACCGGGATGCGCTCCACGGGATCGCCGAAGCGCTCCGAGAGGGTCCCCGTGAAGCTCGTCGCGAGCACGGTGCCGAGGCGGAAGTCGGGAAAGCCGGAGCGCATGGAACCAGCTTAGCCGGTTGCCCTGTGGCGCGGACTGCTGCTAGAACCGGCTATGACGGTTCCACGTCCCGGAGCCGGTTCCCGACGGCCAGGAGGTCCCATGTCCCGCCCCGACGGCGCCACCCGCCCGGAGGTCCACCCGTTCACGGCCCGCGCGAGCGACGCCGACCTCGACGACCTGCGCGCACGGCTGGCCGCGGCCCGGCTGCCGGAGGCCGAGACGGTCCGGGGCGCCGCGCCGGGACCGCGCCGCTGGGACCAGGGCGTGCCGCTCGCCGACCTCGTCGAGCTCGTGGAGTACTGGCGCACCGGGTACGACTGGCGGGCGTTCGAGGCCCGGCTCGACCGGATCGGCCAGTTCCGTACGGTCGTCGACGGTCTCGGGATCCACTTCCTGCACCGCCGGTCCGCCCGCGCGGACGCCGTGCCGCTGCTGCTCACGCACGGCTGGCCGGGCAGCGTCGCCGAGTTCGTCGACGTGGTGGAGGAGCTGGCCGACCCGCGCGACGCGGACGCGCCGGCCTTCCACGTCGTGGTCCCGTCGCTGCCGGGCTTCGGCCACAGCGACAAGCCGGCCGGCACCGGCTGGGGCACCGAGCGGATCGCCGCCGCCTGGGTGGAGCTGATGGACCGCCTCGGCCACCGCAGGTTCCTGGCCCACGGCGGCGACTGGGGCGGCAACGTCACGACCGTGCTCGGCGGCCGGTTCCCCGACCGCCTCCTCGGCATCCACACCCTGTTCGCGCAGGCGCCGCCCGGGCTGTCGACGGACGGGCTGACCGCGCAGGAGCGCCGGTGGACCGAGGAGACCCATGACTTCTGGACGCGTCGGGCCGCGTACGCGAAGCAGCAGGCGACCCGGCCGCAGACCATCGGGTACGCGCTCGTGGACTCGCCGGTCGGGCTGCTCGCCTGGCTCCTGGACAAGTTCGCCGAGTGGTCCGACACCGAGGACAGCCCCTTCGAGACGATCTCCCGGGACCGCGTCCTCGACGACGTCACCCTGTACTGGCTGACGCGGAGCGGCGCCTCGGCGGCCCGCATCTACTACGAGAGCCACGCCTCGCTCGACCCCGCCCTGCGCGTCGACGTGCCGTCGGCGGTCACCATGTATCCCCGCGACATCGAGAAGTGCCCGCGCCCGTGGGCCGAGCAGCGCTACCGGAACATCGTGCGGTGGCGGGCGCCCGCGTCGGGGGGCCACTTCCCGTCGCTGGAGATGCCCGGGTTCTTCGTCGCGGATCTGCGCGAGGGCCTGGCGGCGGTGCTGGCGGCCGGCCGGTGAACACGGCCGCCCGTGCCTAGGGTGGGATCCCGCCGCCGGTGACGGCCGGGCCGCACGCACCCGGCACCACCCGGCAGCACCCGCCACCACCCGCCCGAGCCCGAGGAGGGGCCCCATGAAGATCCACCTGACCAGCGTCTTCGTCGACGACCAGGCCAAGGCCGAGCACTTCTACACGCAGATCCTCGGCTTCCGGACGAAGCACGACGTCCCGCTGGGCGAGGAAACCCGCTGGCTGACCGTCGTCTCCGCCGAGGAGCCCGACGGCACCGAACTCCTCCTGGAACCCGCCGGGCACCCGGCCGTCGAGCCGTACCGCGACGCCCTCGTCCGCGACGGCATCCCACTGGCCCAGTTCGCCGTCGACGACGTGCGGGCGGAGTACGAGCGGCTGACGGCCCTCGGCGTCCGCTTCACCCAGGAGCCCGTCCGGATGGGCCCGGTGACGACCGCCGTCCTCGACGACACCTGCGGGAACCTGATCCAGCTCGCCTCGGGGCCGAAGGACGCCGACGCGCGGTAGGCGGCCCGGCCGGCGCGGGGCGGCGCGGGTCGCCCTGGAGCGCACTCCACGGCCTACGGTCGGAGCCGAGACCGCATCCGTCCCCGCACCCCGGAGGCAGCACGTGACCGACCTTCCCGCACGACGCCTCGGCAGCCTCACCGTCTCCGCGCAGGGCCTGGGCTGCATGGGCATGAGCCACGCCTACGGCGCGTCGGACGACGGGCAGTCCGTCGAGACGATCCACCGTGCCCTCGATCTCGGCGTCACCCTGCTCGACACCTCCGACTTCTACGGCGAGGGCCACAACGAGCAGCTCATCGGCCGCGCCCTCGCCGCGCCCGGCCGCCGCGAACAGGCCGTGCTGGCCACGAAGTTCGGGTTCGTGAACCGGCTCGGCGAGCCCGTCCGGCTGCGCGGCGACGCCGCCTACGTGCGCACGGCCTGCGAGGCGTCGCTGCGGCGCCTCGGGGTCGACCACATCGACCTGTACTACCTGCACCGCGTCGACCGCGACGTCCCGATCGAGGAGACCGTGGGCGCGATGGCCGAGCTGGTGGCCGAGGGCAAGGTCCGGCACCTGGGCCTGTCCGAGGCGGGCCCCGACACCCTGCGCCGGGCCCACGCCACCCACCCGATCGCCGCGCTCCAGAGCGAGTACTCGCTGTGGACGCGGGACCTGGAGGCCGAGATCCTGCCGCTGTGCCGGGAGCTGGGCATCGGCCTCGTGCCGTTCTCGCCGCTCGGCCGGGGCTTCCTCACCGGCCGGTACACGTCCGTGGCGGACCTCGACGCCACCGACATGCGCCGCGGGCAGCCCCGGTTCGCCGACGGCAACCTGGAGCGCAACCTGGCGATCGTGTCCCGGCTGGAGGAGCTGGCGGCCCGCAAGGGCGTCACCGCCGGCCAGTTGGCACTGGCCTGGGTGCAGCACCAGGGCGACGACGTGGTGCCGATCCCCGGCACCCGCCGCCGGAAGTACCTGGAGGAGAACACGGCGGCGGCCGTGCTCGCCCTGTCCGCCGACGACCTCGCGGAGATCGGGGCGGCGGCCCCGGCGGGCCGGGTCGCGGGCGCGCGGTACGACGACGGCAGCGCCGCCTTCGTGAACGGCTGACCGGATGGCGGACGTGCTGTGGCTGGGCGGGCCGCCCGGCGCCGGGAAGTCGACCGTCGCCGAGCGGCTGGCCCGCCGGTACGGGCTGCGCCGCCACCACACGGACACCCGCACCTGGGCGCACCGCGACCGGGCGCTGGCCGGGGGCGTCGCGGCCGCCGCCCGCTTCGAACGCCTCTCCCCCGCCGAGCGCTGGGCGGCGCCCGTCGACGAGCTGTACGCGATGGCGCTGCACGACGAGCGCGGGCCGATGGTCGTGGACGACGTACGGGCCCTGCCGCCGCGGCCCCGCACGATCGCCGAGGGCACGGTGGTCACCCCGCGCGTGGCCCGGGCGCTCCCCGGCCGGGCCGCCCTGTGGCTGCTGCCGGCGCCTGACCTGCTGGAGCGGCGGCTGGCGGAGCGGGGACTCGCCCCGGGGCCGCTGTCCCTCTACCGGCGGCTCGCGGCGGTGATCGAGGCCGAGGTGCGCGCGTCGGGAGCGCCCCACCTCGTGCTCGACGACGGGGTGGACGCCGTGCGGGCCGTCGAGGAGCACTGGGCGCGGCACCTGGCCGAGGGGCCGCGCGCGGCGGGCCCCGCGGAACGGCGCGCCCTGCTGCGCGAGGCGAACGAGGCGGTCGTCGCCCAGTACACCGGCTTCTTCGCCCGCCCCTGGGCACCGGACGGCCGGGACACGGCGGTCGCCGTCTTCTCCTGCGAGTGCGGGGACCCCGCGTGCGCGGAGCGGGTGGCGCACCGGGTCGCCGCGTTCCCCCGGGCGCCGCTGACGGCGCCGGGGCACACCGTGCGGCCCCCGGGCAGCGGGTCCCGCCGCCGGTCCGGGCCCTCCTAGACTGCGAACGGCACGCCGGACGGTGGCGGCAGGCAGGCAGGAGAGGCGCACGTGACGGATGAGCTGTGGCCGGTGGCGGACGTGCGGGCGTTCCTCGCCGGGAGCTGGCACGTGGAGCGGACGGTGCGGGATCTCGCCGACGACGTCACCGGTGTGTTCACCGGCACGGCCGACTTCACCGCGGACCCCGCGACGGCGGGCGCGCTGCGGCACCTGGAGTCGGGGAGCTTCACCTGGCGAGGTATCGCACGGCCCGCCCGGCGGACGCTGCTCTACCTGCCGGGCGAGCCGCCGGGCACGGCCGAGGTGCGCTTCGCGGACGGCCGCTTCTTCCACGGCCTCGACCTGCGCACCGGCCGTCACGTCGCGGACCACCCGTGCTCGGCGGACCTCTACCGGGGCGAGTTCACGGTGTACGACGCCGGGCGCTGGCGGACCGTGTGGCGGGTGCGGGGCCCGGCGAAGGACCTGGTGCTCACCACCGACCACCGGCGCGGCTGAACCCCGGCGGCCCGGCGCCCCGGCGCCCGTCGGGCGGTGCGGTCAGGAGCGTACGGCCGGGTCGTAGTAGTGCACCATCCACTGGTCCGGGACCGGCAGCGGCTGGAAGCCGGCCTGTGCGTACACGCCGTGCGCGTCGCTGGTGGCGAGCAGGATGCGGCGCACGCCGAGCGGCCGCAGGTGCTCGCGGGCTGCGCTGACGAGGGCGGCACCGAGTCCCCTGCCGCGGGCCGGCCGGTCCACGTAGACGTCGCAGAGCCAGGCGAAGGTGGCGTGGTCCGTCACGACGCGCGCGTAGGCGGCCTGCTGCCCCGTGGCGCTGTCGTACGCACCGAAGTTGAGCGAGCCGGAGATCGCGCCGTCCTGCGTCCGGCGCGTGCGGCCCAGGGCCCAGTACGCGTCGGTGGACAGCCAGTGGTGGACGCGGGCGGCGTCGATGCGCGCGGGATCGCTGGAGATCTCGTACCCGTCGGGAGTCGGTGCCGTCGGTGGGGAAGTCGTGGACATGGGCGGGATCGTCGCACGTCATGCGGGTGCCGGTCGATCGGATTCGTACGCCTCCCAGGCGGTCGCGAGCCGCCGCACCCCTTCCGTGATCTCGGCGGTGCCCGCCACGGCCACGAAGCCGAACCGCAGGTGGGGGGCGGGTGGTTCGGCCGCGAAATAGGGCCGCCCCGGCGCGACGGCGACGCCCGCCCGCAGCGCGGCCGCGACCAGCCCGCGCTCGTCGGTGCCGTCGGGCAGCCGCGCCCACAGGTGGTAGCCGCCGGCCGGGACGTGCGGCAGCGCGAACCGGGGCAGCCGCTCGGCGACGGCGGCGGCCATCAGGTCGCGGCGGCGCCGCAACGCGACGGCCACCGTGCGCAGATGGCGGGGCCAGGCCGGCGAGCCGACGAGTTCGAGGGTGGCCTCCTGGAGCGGGCGCGGCACGAAGAGGTGGTCGACGATCTGGATGGCGCGCAGCCGCTCCAGGACCGGGCCGCGCGCGGCGAGCGCCCCGACGCGCAGGCTCGGGGACGTCGCCTTGGTGAGGGAGGAGACGTGCACGACGACCCCGTCCGCGTCGTCGGCGGCGAGCGGCCCCGGCAGCGGTCCGGCGTCCTCGTGGGCGAGGCGGCGCACGAAGTCGTCCTCGACGACGAAGGCCCCGGCCGCGCGGGCGATCCGCAGCACCTCGGGGCGGCGGTCCGGGGCGAGCACGGCGCCGGTCGGGTTCTGGAAGAGCGGCTGGCAGACGAAGAGCCGGGCGCCGGACGCCGCGAACGCCTGCGCCAGGAGGTCCGGGCGGACCCCGTCGCGATCGACCGGGACCGGCACCGGCCGCAGCCCCGCCGCCCGGGCGATCGCCAGCATGCCGGGGTACGTGGGCGATTCCACCAGCACCGGCGCGCCGGGCGGGGCCAGCGCGCGCAACGCGGTGACCAGGGCCGCCTGCCCGCCGGACGTGATCAGGACCTCGGCGTCGGTGACGGCTCCGCCGATGCCGCGCGCGAACCACTCGCGCAGTTCGGGCAGTCCGTCGACGGGCGGGCGGGACCAGGCGCCGGGGCGGCGGCCCGCGCGGGCGAGCGCGGCGGACAGCGCGGCGCCCGGTTGCAGCACCTCGTGCAGGTAGCCGCCGTTGAACTCGATCACGCCGGGCGGTGGCGCGGCCAGCGTGACCAGGACGCCGGACGCGTCGACGGTGCGCGGGACGCCCTCGGCGGCGCCCTCGGCGCTGAGCGCGACCTCCTGCCAGGAGGTGTCCCCGGCGGGCGCGGCGGCGCGGGCGGCGGCCTTGAAGGCGCCGGCGCCGGGCCGGGTCACGACGAGCCCTTCGGCGGCGAGCTGGGCGAGGGCCCGGGACACCGTCACCGGACTGACCCGGAACCGCTCCACGAGGGCCCTGCTCGACGGCAGCTTCTCGCCCTGCGAGTAGCGGTTCAGCTCGCTCCGCAACCGTTTCGCCAACTCTTCGACACTGCTACCGTGTTGCATGAGAGCTGAGAATAGCGCTACTGACCAGAGGGCGATAGCGGTCGGCGCCCCGCAGGACTCCGCCGCCGCAAATCCCCCGACCCCGTCGCCCGCCGGTCCGGGCCGGGCGCGGGGCACGCTCCTCGCCGTGCTCGGCGTCGTCACGTTCTCGCTCACCTTCCCCTCCACCGCGTGGGGCCTCGAAGGCTTCGGCCCGTGGTCGCTGGTGGCCCTGCGCAGTGTGCTCGCGGCCGCGATCGCGGGCGCGGGGCTGCTCGCGCTGCGCGTGCGGATGCCCGAGCGCCGCCACCGGGCCGGGCTCGCGGTCGTCGCGGGCGGTGTCGTGCTCGGCTTCCCGCTGCTCACGACGCTCGCCCTGCGCACGGCGACGACCGCGCACTCCGCCGTGGTGGTCGGCCTGCTGCCGCTGACCACGGCCGTGTACGCGGCGCTGCGCACCGGGGCCCGGCCGCCGCGCGCCTTCTGGGTGGCGGCCTGCGCGGGCGCGGCGGCGGTGGTCGCGTTCACCGTGCAGCAGAGCGGCGGCGCCCTGACCCGGGCGGACGGCTATCTGTTCGCCGCCCTGCTGGTCTGCGCGGCCGGGTACACCGAGGGCGGCCGGCTCGCCGCGGTGATGCCGGGCTGGCAGGTCATCGCCTGGGCGCTGGTGCTCTGCCTGCCGGTCACCGCGGCCGGGGCGGGGATCGCCCTGGCGGCCGAGCCGGTGCGCCTCACCGCGCACTCCGTCACCGGCCTGGTCTGGGTGGCGGCCGTCTCGACCTTCCTCGGCCTGCTTCTCTGGTACCGGGGCATGAGCCTCATCGGCATCCCCCGGGCCAGTCAGCTCCAGCTCGCCCAGCCGCTGCTGACGCTCGTGTGGTCGGTGCTGCTGCTCGGCGAGACGCTGCCGGTCGCGGCGCCGGTCACCGCCGCGGCGGTCCTGGTGTGCATCGCCGTCACCCAGCGGGCGCGCTCCCGGTGACCACGCTCCGCGGCGGGGCCGACTCCCGTGCCCCGCCGTAGACTTGCCTCCACTCACGGGCGTCGAGGGGGGCACTTCCGATGTACGCATCCGCAGGCGACCAGCTCCTGGTGCACGGCCGGGTCGTCGGACAGCGCGACCGGGTCGCCCGGATCGTGGAGGTGCTCGGGGCGGACGGCTCGCCGCCCTTCCGGGTCCGCTTCGAGGACGGCCACGAGGCCGTCCTGTCGCCGGGCCCGGACGCGGTGGTGCGGCGCGCGCTCACGAATCCGGACTGACCCGGCGGGGGTAGTGGTCGGCGACGACCCGGGCCATCGCCCCGATCCGGTCCTCCCGGACCTCCGTGGCGGAGAAGAAGACGTGCCCGCGCACCTCGCGGTGGGCGTCGGCGAAGGTGAGGTGGCGGGACAGCTCGGCCGGGTCCTGCCAGGCGGCGGGCTGGGCGGGATCGCCCGCCTTGTACAGCGCCTCGCCGATGTAGAGGCGCACGTCGCTCCCGCGCACCACGTCGGCCCACCACGGCACGACCTTCGCGTAGTCCGCGGCGGCGAAGCCGATGTTCCAGTACACCTGCGGCACCACGTAGTCGATCCACCCCTCGCGCACCCATCTGCGGGTGTCGGCGTGCAGGTCGTCGTAGGTCTGCACGCCCGCCGTGGTGTCCGAGCCGCGCGGGTCCGTCGACCGGTTGCGCCACACCGCGAACGGGCTGATCCCGAAGCGCACCCCGGGCCGCGCCCGCGCGACGCGGCGCGCCGTCTCCCGGACGAGCCGGTCGATGTTGTCGCGGCGCCAGGCCGCCCGGTCGGCGAAGCCGCCGCCGTGCGCGGCGAACGCGGCGTCGTCGTCGAAGGTCTGCCCGGCCACCGGATAGGGGTAGAAGTAGTCGTCGAAGTGCACGGCGTCGACGGCGTACTTCTCGACCGCGTCGATCATCGCGTCCTGCACGAACCGGCGGACCTCGGGCAGCCCGGGGTTGTAGTAGAGCTTCCCGCCGTACGCCACGGTCCAGTCCGGGTGGCGCCGCGCCGGGTGCGTGGGCACCAGTCGGGACGGGTCGGTGTGGTTGGCGACGCGGTACGGGTTGAACCAGGCGTGCAGCTCCAGGCCGCGCCGGTGCGCCTCCGTCACGGCGGTGCCCAGCGGGTCCCAGCCCGGATCCTCGCCCTGGGTGCCGGTGAGCACCTCCGACCACGGCTCGTACGGGGACGGCCACAGCGCGTCGGCGGCCGGGCGCACCTGGAAGATCACCGCGTTCAGCCGGCGGGCGACGGCGGTGTCGAGGTGGGCGAGGAGCTCGGCCCGCTGGTCGGCGGCGGAGAGGCCCGGCTTCGAGGGCCAGTCCCGGCCCGCGACGGTGGCCAGCCACATCCCCCGCAGGGCGGGCCCGCGGCGCGGCACGGGGACCCCGCCCACGGGGTCCCCGGCCACCGCGTCCCCGGCCGTCGTGCCCGCCAGCGCGAGGGCGGCGCCCAGCGTGAAGACTCGGCGTGACATACGTCCCATGGATCCCCCCGAATTCCCGTGCAACTGTGAGTCCCTATATAAACAGCCGTTAACTCGGACTCCACCCCTCACGTGACCACGGGGTAACGTGCGGAGCCGGAATCCCGGGAACGGGTCCGGATCACTGCCCCGGCAACCCCGGGCGAACCCGGACGAATCATCGAAAGGCACGAGGTGACGGACGCCTTGACTGACATCACACGCGTCGGAGTGGTGGGCTGTGGCCAGATGGGCGCCGGCATCGCTGAGGTCTGCGCCCGCAGCGGCCTCGACGTGATGGTCGCGGAGACCACCGGCGAGGCCCTGGAGATCGGCCGCACCCGGCTGCTCAACTCCCTCGCGAAGGCGGCCGAGCGCGGCAAGATCACCGAGACGGAGCTGGCGGAGACGCAGGCCCGGCTGACCTTCACCACGGATCTGGGCGAGTTCGCCGACCGCGACCTCACCATCGAGGCCGTCGTGGAGAACGAGCAGGTCAAGACGGAGATCTTCCAGGTCCTCGACCAGGTCGTGACGCGCCCCGACGCGATCCTCGCCTCGAACACCTCCTCCATCCCGCTGGTGAAGCTGGCCGTCGCGACGTCCCGTCCGGACCACGTCATCGGCATCCACTTCTTCAACCCGGCCCCGGTGCAGAAGCTCGTCGAGCTGATCCCGGCGCTGACCACCTCCGAGGGCACGATCAGCCGCGCCCAGTCGCTGGTCGAGAAGATCCTCGGCAAGCACGCGATCCGCGCCCAGGACCGCTCGGGCTTCGTGGTGAACGCGCTGCTCGTGCCGTACCTGCTCTCCTCCATCCGGATGTTCGAGTCCGGCATCGCCAGCCGCGAGGACATCGACAACGGCATGGAGCTGGGCTGCGCCCACCCGATGGGCCCGCTCAAGCTGTCGGACCTGATCGGCCTCGACACCATCGCCTCGATCGCGGACTCGATGTACGCCGAGTACAAGGAGCCGCTGTACGCCGCTCCCCCGCTGCTCCAGCGGATGGTCGACGCGGGCCGGCTGGGCCGCAAGTCCGGCTCCGGCTTCTACACCTACGTGTAGCTCCGCCGCGCCGGAATCACTCAGCGTATTCGAACAGCGGGCCCGGTGTTCTTCGGAACACCGGGCCCGTTGGTTTCGCACGGGGTGTGTGCGCCCTACTCGCATATGCCCATCGCACACGCTCCCGCCGCGTCCACCAGGCGAGTTGACTTCCGTTGCGCACAAAAAGGGATGTGACGACTACGGAAAGGAGTGGACCCGTGACCACCGACCCGGAGCATCCCGTGGTCTCCGAAGAATTCGCAGAGTTACGCCGCGTCTTCGAAGTCGGACTGACCCGCGTCGACGGTGAACTGGCCCTGCTGGCCCACCGCGACGATCAGAACGTCAAGGATCAGGACGACCTCAACGCGCGGATCACCGCGTTGGAGCACACACGCTGGCCCCTGCCCACGGTCGCCGCGCTGACGGCGGTCGGAGCCCTCGCCATCGCGGTGTGGCAGGCGCTCGGGCATTAAGGCCTGCCGTAGTAGCGGGAGATCTCAGCCGAGCCTGAGTTGATGGAGGAACAACAGGGCGGCCGCCATGTTGGCGGCCGGGACCTCTCCTCGGGCGAGCATGTCGGGGACGAGTTTGAGCGGGACCCATTCCCTGCGGTCCGACTCGAAGTCGTCCTGGGGGTGGCCGATGTACGTAGCCTCGTCGGTCCAGTAGATGTGGTGCCGGGCGTCCGTCAGACCGTTGCACGGTTCGACGCTCATCAGGTGCCGCAGCGGTCCCGGCCGCCAGCCGGTCTCCTCCTCCAGTTCCCGGGCGGCCGCGTACGCGATGTCCTCGCCGTCCTCCACGACGCCCGCGGCCAGTTCCCAGCCCCAGCTGTCGGTGATGAAGCGGTGCCTCCAGAGCAGGAGGACCTCGTCCGCGTCGTTGACCACCGTCGCCACCGCCACCGGGCGCAGCCGGATCAGGAAGTGGTCGAGGTGCGCGCCGTTCGGTAGTTCGACATCCGCCAGGTTGACGCTGAACCACCGGTTTTCATACACAGTTTGTTCGTTCTGTTTCGTCCACTGCACGGTTCTGCCACCTTCCGTCGAGTTGATGGCAATATCGCAGCAGTGGCGTGGTCGAGCGCCCCGCGAAAGGGGCTCAGAGCGGCACGCGCAGCGCGCCGTCGATGAGTTCGGCGGCCTCCGCCGTGCCGGCGCAGCCGCTGCGCACCAGGTGTTCGCGGACCGCCCGGAGCCTGTCGCGCAGCCGCTGGGACTCCATGCCCCGGGCGGCCTCGGCCATCTGCACGGCGGTCTCGACGGCCTGTTCCGTGTTCCCCTGCCGGAGCTGGATCTGGCTGAGGACGGCGAGCCGGTGGACCCGGCCGCGGTCGTGCGCGGGCGTGTGCACGGCCTCGGTGGCGTGCTCCTTCGCGCCGGCGTAGTCACCGAGGCTCAACAGTGCTTCCGCCACCTGCACGTTGACGAACCCCGGCTGGACGTACCCCGTCTCGTCCGGTTCGTGGCCGCGCCGGATCCGGTCGGCGGCGGACTCGGCACGCCGGATGCATTCCAGGGCGCTGGTGCCGTCTCCGAGGTGGGCGTACGCCTTGGCCTGCATCGCGTAGAGGTCCGAGGCGAGGGCGGGGGTGATGTGCCGCCCCGCCGCGCGCAGCGCGGCCTCCGCGAAGGCGACCGCCTGCCGGTACTCGCGCATGTGCAGCGACTGGTTGACCAGCAGCGCTATCACGTACGCGCCGAGCCCGCGGTCGCCGCTGGCCTTGGCGAGCCGCAGGGCCTGGTGGAAGTAGCGCTGGGCGAGGCCGTGCGCGTCGGAGTCGTACGCGCAGATGCCGGCGATGGCCACCAGGCCGCCGGTGGCCCGGTGCAGGTCGCGCCCCGTCTCGTCGCCGTAGCCGCCGCGCAGCAGCGGGGCCGCCTCGGTGTTGAGGAAGCCGACGATGCGGATGCGCGTCGCGACGCCGCCCGCCTTGCGGTACATCTGCTCGTAGTGCGTGCGGGCCGAGCGCATCAGCTCCAGGTCGGCGGGGCTGACCTGGTGGCGGCCGCCGCGCGAGACGTCGGTGTCCTCCGGCGGGTTCTCCCACTCCCACACCGGCATCACGGCCGGGGTGCCGGTGACGGCGGGGGCGTCCAGGATGTGCCGTCGCTGCTGCTGGTCCGAGCGCCACAGCGCCGTGGCCCGCTCCACGAACCCGGAGAGGGTGCCGTTGTGCGGGACCGACGGGCGGCCCGGGATGCCGAGGCCGATGTCGTCGAGGGTGACGTGCCGCTGGAGGCGGGCGGCCAGCACCTCGCAGATCAGATCGGGCACCTGACCGCGCGGCCGCTGCCCCTTCAACCACCGTGCCACGGCGGTGTGTTCGTACCTCAGGGCGAGCCCGCGGGCCTTGCCCGCCTGGTTCACATGGGCGGCGAGTCCCGCGTGGGAGACCCCGGCCTCGTCGAGGATCGCGTCGAGCAGGGTGTTGGGCTGCATGGATGCCCTCCGTTGGCTCGGTACCTCCAGATTAAGGCAGTCCGCTTCACACGGGGTGTGATCGGAACGCCCAACTCCGGCCCCGATGCACTCTGTTGCGACCGTTTTCCGCCCGCTTGACTGAACTGCCTCGCAAGAGGCCGGCCGGGCCGCCGGCTCCCCCTCGTACAGCGCGGTGGCCCGAATCCGTGCCGGCCGCCCGCCGTCTGCCCGACCGTCCACGGCGGGCGGCCGGCGTGCCCGGGAGGCGGTGGTGTCACAGGACCGTGTGCACGGTGCGCCCCAGGGGGTCCCCGTGCTGGACCGGCACGCGCCCGCGGTCGTTGCGCAGCACCAGCAGCGCCGCGTCGTCGCCGGGCGGGCCCCCGATGTGCCGCAGCAGGCGGGCGTACACGGCCCGCACCACGGCGGCCGGCGCGACGGTGCGGTCCCGCAGCGCCGCGGTGAGCGCCTCCTGGAACGGGAAGAACCGGCCCCGCGCGTCGCGGGCGTCCTCGATGCCGTCGGTGTACAGCAGCAGGCCCTCCCCCGGCAGCATCCGCCCGCACCGCACCGGCACCGGCTCGGACGGCAGCGGCAGGACCCCGAGCGGCGGCAGCGGATCGCCGCCGGCCAGCTGCTCGGCCCGGCGCACCGCGCCCGGGCGCAGCAGGTACGGCCACGGGTGGCCGCAGTTGAGCGCGTGCACGGCGCCGTCCCGCGCGATCTCCAGGAGCAGGACGGTCACGAACTCCTCGGCGACCGGGTGCTCGGGCGCGACGCCCCCGGCGGCCGGATGCTCCGCGCGCGAGCGCAGCCGCAGGTGCCGGGCGTGGGCGCGCTCCAGCCTGCGCAGCACGCCGCCGAGTGCGGCCTCGTCGTGGGCGGCCTCGCGGAAGCTGCCGAGGACGGCGGCGACGGTGGCGAGCGCGGCGAGCCCGTGCCCGCGGACGTCGCCCATGACGATCCGCACGCCGTGGTCGGTGGCCACGACGTCGTACAGGTCACCGCCGACGGTGGCCCCCCGGTCCGCGGAGAGCCGGCCGGCGGCGAGTGCGAGCCCGTCGATCCGCGGCGGCAGCGGGGGCAGCAGCACGGACTGGGCGGCGCCGGCGACCGCCCGGGTCCGGCGCAGCTCGCGCAGCAGGCCGTGGCGGGCGTGGAGTATCAGCCCGGTGCCCACGGCGAAGAAGACCGCGCTGGTCACGATCCGGGCGCCGAGGCCGGGCTGCTGGGCGAGCGGGCAGGTGAGCTTGTACGTGACGGCGACGGCGCCCCAGACGGTGGGCAGCCCGAGACGCAGGACGCGGCGGAACCGTCGGGGCTGGTCGGTGGCGGGGAAGACTCGGACGGGCGCTCTGGTCTCGGAACGGATCATGCCGACGGCCCCTTAGGTCGTGTCCGCGAAGTCCCGTCTGCCGAGTGACGCCCGGCCCGCCCTCCGGGTGGACGACGGGACTTTGTGGACACGACCCCGGCCCTGTGCAGCGGGCTCACCGGTCGGACCGGCGGCCGCAACGATTCTTGCGACCCGCCGCCGCGCCCGGGCGGGATCGCCGCGAATCCTCACCCGAACGAGTGAGGGGCCCACCCGGTGTCCCGGGTGGGCCCCTCGCGCGTACCGCCGGTCCGGCCTAGGCGCCGCGCAGCACCGCGCCCGTGTTCTCGGCGGCCCGGGCGACCGCGGCGTCGCGGGCGGCGCTGGCCTCCTCGACCGTCAGGGTGCGGTCGCCGGCGCGGAAGCGCAGCGCGTACGCGAGGGACTTCTTGCCCTCGCCGAGCTGCTCCGCGTTCTCGTACACGTCGAACAGGCGGATGCCCTCCAGGAGGTCACCGGCGCCGCCGCGCAGGTGGTGCTCCACGGCGGCGGCCGGGACGTCCTTGTCGACGACGAGCGCGACGTCCTGGGTGGCCACCGGGAAGGTGGAGATGCGCGGCGCCTCGACGGCTCCGTCGCTCGCCCGCTCCAGCAGGTCCAGGTCCAGCTCCATCGCGCTGGTGCGGGCCGGCAGGCCGAGCGCCTTCACGGCGCGCGGGTGCAGCTCACCGGCGTGGCCCACGAGGGTCTTCACCCCGTCGATGACCACGTAAAGCCCGGCGCAGCGGCCCGGGTGCCACGGCTCGTGCTGGTCCTGGTCGACGGCGAGCGCGACGTTCGCCTCCCGCGCGACGATCCGGGCGGCCTCGACGGCGTCGGCCCAGGTCGACGGGTGGCCCTTGCCCCACCAGCCGGCCTGCTCGCGGGCGCCCGCGAGGACGACGGCGACGCGGCGCGGCTGGGCCGGCAGGGCGCTGGTCAGCTCGGCGACCTCCGCGGCCGTGGGACGGCGGTCGACGGGCAGCCGGTCGGCCTTGTGCTCGTCGCCGGTCGGCCGGAAGACCAGGCCGGTCTCGAAGAGCGCCAGGTCGTGGCTGCCGCGGCCGTCGTTGCGGCGCAGCGCGCCGAGCAGGCCCGGCAGCAGCGTCGTCCGGAGCGAGGGCTCCTCGTCGGAGAGCGGGTTGACCAGCTCGACGGTGGTGCGGCGCGGGTCGTCGGCGGCCAGGCCCAGCTGGTCGAGGACGGCCTGCCCGATGAACGGGTAGTTCAGGGCCTCGACATAGCCGGCGCCGGCGAGCGCGCGGCCGACGCGGCGGTGCACCCGCTGGCGCTCGGTCAGGCCCTGGCCGGCCGGGGGCTTGGGCAGGGTCGAGGGCAGGTTCTCGTAGCCCTCGAGCCGGATGACCTCCTCGGCGAGGTCGTTGGGGTCGGTCAGGTCGGGGCGCCAGGACGGCACCGACACGACCAGCTCGTCCTGCCCGTAGACGTCGCAGCCGACCTGCTGGAGGCGGCGCACGACGGTCTCCCGGCCGTAGGCCACCCCCGCGACCTTGTCCGGGTGGTCGGCCGGGATCGTGAGGGTGTGCGGGGCGCCCGGGGAGATGACCTCGGTGACGCCCTCCTCGGCCGTGCCGCCGGCGAGCAGCACCAGCAGGTCGACGACGCGCTGGGCCGCGGCCGAGGCCGCCTGCGGGTCGACGCCGCGCTCGAAGCGCTTGGCCGCCTCGGAGGACAGCCGGTGCCGGCGCGCGGCGCGGGCGATGGTGATGGCGTCGAAGTGCGCGGCCTCGATGACGACGTCGGTGGTCCCGGCGCTCTCGGCGTGGTCGGCGATCTCCGTGTTGGCGCCGCCCATGACACCGGCGAGGCCGATGGGGCCGCGGTCGTCGGTGATGACCAGGTCCTCGGCGTCCAGCGTGCGCTTGACGCCGTCGAGGGTGGTGAGCTTCTCGCCCTGCTCCGCGCGGCGCACGCCGATCGCGCCCTGGACGAGGGAACGGTCGTACGCGTGCAGCGGCTGGCCGAGCTCCAGCATCACGTAGTTCGTGACGTCGACGGCGAGCGAGATCGGGCGCATGCCGGCCTTCTGGAGGCGGCGCTGGAGCCAGATCGGCGAGCGGGCCTCGGGGCTCAGGCCGGTCACGGTGCGCGCGGTGAAGCGGTCGCAGGCGATCGGGTCGGCGACCTGGACGGGGTAGCCGTGCGCGTTGGGCGCGGGCACGTCGAGGAGGGCCGGGTCGCGCAGCGGCAGGCCGTACGCGGTGGCGACCTCGCGGGCGATGCCGCGCATCGACAGGCAGTAGCCGCGGTCGGGCGTGACGGCGATGTCCAGGACCTCGTCCACCAGCTCCAGGAGCTGGACGGCGTCGGTGCCGGCCTCGTGCTCCGGCGGCAGCACGATGATGCCGTGCGTGCCGTCGTCGCCCATGCCCAGCTCGTCGGTGGAGCAGATCATGCCGTGCGAGGTCTTGCCGTACGTCTTGCGCGCGGCGATCGCGAAGCCGCCGGGCAGCTCGGCGCCGGGCAGCACGACGACGACCTTGTCGCCGACCGCGAAGTTCCGGGCGCCGCAGACGATCTCCTGCGGCTCGCCCGTGCCGTTGGCCGTGCCGACGTCGACGGTGCAGAACCGGATCGGCTTCTTGAAGCCCTCCAACTCCTCGATGGTCAGCACCCGGCCGACGACGAGGGGGCCCTTGAGGTCGGCGCCGAGCTGCTCGACGGTCTCGACCTCGAGCCCGACGCCGACCAGCTTGGCCTGCACGTCACGGCCGGTCTCGGTGGCGGGGAGATCGACGTACTCCCGCAGCCAGGAAAGCGGGACCCGCATCAGATCTCCATCCCGAACGGCCGGGTGAACCGGATGTCACCCTCGACCATGTCTCGCATGTCTTCGACGTTGTGGCGGAACATCAGCATTCGCTCGATGCCGAACCCGAAGGCGAATCCGCTGTACTTCTCGGGGTCGACGCCGCACGCGGTCAGCACGCGCGGGTTGACCATGCCGCAGCCGCCCAGCTCGATCCAGCCCTCGCTGCCGCAGGTGCGGCACGGCCGGTCCGGGTTGCCGACGGACTCACCGCGGCACACGTAGCAGACCATGTCCATCTCGGCGGACGGCTCGGTGAACGGGAAGTAGTTCGGCCGCAGCCGGGTCTTCATGCCGTCACCGAAGAGCGCCTGGACCATGTGGTCCAGGGTGCCCTTGAGGTCGGCCATGGTGAGGCCCTCGTCCACGGCGAGCAGCTCGATCTGGTGGAAGACCGGGGTGTGCGTGGCGTCCAGCTCGTCGGTGCGGTAGACGCGGCCGGGGCAGACGACGTAGACGGGCGGCTCCCGGTCGAGCAGCGAGCGGGCCTGCACCGGGGAGGTGTGGGTGCGCAGCACGACGCCGGACTCGTCGCCGACGGTCGCCTCGCGGCCCTCGGGCCCGGCGACGAAGAAGGTGTCCTGCATCTGCCGCGCCGGGTGGTCCGGCGTGAAGTTCAGGGCGTCGAAGTTGAACCACTCGGCCTCGACCTCGGGGCCCTCGGCGATCTCGTACCCCATGGAGACGAAGACGTCCGCGACGCGCTCCATCATGGTCGTCAGCGGGTGGCGGGCACCGGCGGGCGTGCGGTCGTAGGGCAGCGTGACGTCCACGGCCTCCTCGACCAGGACGCGCGCGTCGCGCTCGGCCTCCAGCTCCTCCTGACGGGCGGCGAGGCCCCGGCCGACGGCGGCGCGGGCCTGGCCGACGAGCTTTCCGGCCGCGGCCTTGGCCTGCGGGGGCAGCGCGCCGATCTCCCGGTTCGCGAGCGACAGCGGCGACGTGCCGCCGGCGTGCGCGACCTTGGCCTCCTGGAGCGCTTCGAGCGAGTCCGCGGCGGCGAAGGCGGCGAGCGCCTCGTCGCGGACGCGCTCGATCTCCTCCGGTTTCAGTGCCTCTACCTCGACAGGGTCGTACGACTTGTTCGGTGCCGACATCTCTTCCCGTGCTTCCGATCGGATGGCTGATGGGTCCCGCAGACGCGTTCGACGGCCGTCTCGTGGCAGGGACGCAAACGTGCCAAAGGACGAGTCTAACGGGGGTGAGGTGCACGCATGCGCCCGTGGTGGCCCGGTGCTCAGCTGGTGAGATACGCGGGGGTCGCCACGGGCAGCGTAAATCGGAACCGGGCGCCGCCACCGGGCGCCCGGCCCACGGTGATGGTCCCGCCGTGGACCTCGACGATGCCCTTGACGATGTAGAGCCCGAGGCCGGTGCCGCCGCGCTTGCTGCCCCGCCAGAAGCGGGTGAAGACGCGGTTCATGGATTCCTCCGGGATGCCGGGGCCCTCGTCGCTCACGGTGACCGAGGTGCCCGCGGGGGCGGGCTCGATGTCGATGGTGACGGTTCCCTCGCCGTGCCGCACCGCATTTTCCAGCAGGTTGCTCAGCACCTGGTCGACCTTGTCCGGGTCCGCCCACAGGGCGGGCAGCGGCTGGGTGACCCGCAGCAGGAACCGGTCGGCCGCCTGACCGGCGGCGACGTGGGCCTGGATGTGCCGGGAGACGGCGGCGGCGATGTCGACGGGCTGGCGGCGCACCTCCAGCCGCCCGGAGTCGATGCGGGAGATGTCGAGGAGTTCGGCGATCAGCCGCGTCACCCGGTTCGCGTCGGCGTCGACGGTCTCCAGCATCAGCCGCTTCTGCTCGTCGGTGAACCGCTCCCACTTCGCGAGGAGGGTGGCGGTGAATCCCTTGACGGAGGTCAGCGGCGAGCGCAGCTCGTGCGCGACGGTGGCGATCAGCTCGGCGTGGCTGCGCTCGGTGCGGCGCCGGGCCTCGGTGTCCCGGAGGGAGACGACGACGCGGCGCACGGGTCCGGTGGGCGCGCTGCGTACGTAGCGCGCGGTGACCAGGACCTCCCGGCCGCCGGGGAGCAGCAGATTGCGCTCGGGCTGGCCGATCCGGGTGGCGAGGCCGCCGTAGGGGTCGGTCAGCTGCCACCAGCGCCGGCCCTCCAGGTCCTCCAGGGGCAGCGCGCGCTCCAGCGGGACGCCGATCGCCTGGTCCCGGGAGACGGCGGTGATCCGCTCCGCCGCGGCGTTGAAGCAGACGACGTGGCCGCTCTCGTCGGCGACGACGAGTCCGTCGGGCAGGTCGTCGGGGTGCGCGCCGAGTCCGCCGGGACCGGCGGAGTCGTCCGGGCCGCTCCGGGGCGCGGCCGGACCCCACCGTCCCCGTGCTGCTGGCGAGCCGCTCGTGCCGACGACGCTCATCTCCCCGTATCCCACCTCTCGGCCCGTGGACCCGAGGTGGTCACCCTACTAGCTGACCGTGACGGAACGGCACCCTCCGGAGGCGCGCTGTGCACGGGCGGAGGCGTACAGGCACACGGCGGCGGCCGTCGCGAGGTTGAGGCTCTCGGCCTTGCCGTGGATGGGGACGCGCACGACGGCGTCGGCGAGCGCCCGGGTCTCCTCGGGCAGCCCCCACGCCTCGTTGCCGAAGACCCACGCGGTCGGGGTGCCCATGGTGCCCCGGTCCAGCTCGTCGTCGAGGTCGTCCCCGCCCGCGCCGTCGGCGGCGAGGATGCGCACGCCGGCGGCCTTGAGCCCGGCGACGGCCTGCTCGACGGGGACGCCCACGGCGACCGGCAGATGGAACAGGGAGCCCACGGAGGCCCGGACGGCCTTGGGGTTGTACAGGTCGACGGAGGCGTCGGTGAGGACGACGGCCTCGGCGCCCGCCGCGTCGGCGCAGCGCAGCACGGTGCCGGCGTTGCCGGGGTCGCGCACGTGGGCCAGTACGGCGACCAGCCGGGGCCGGGCCGCGAGGATCTCCTCGAAGGGGGTGTCCAGGAAGCGGCAGACGCCGACGAGGCCCTGGGGGGTGACGGTCGTCGAGATGTCGGCGATGACGCTCTCGTCGGCGAGGTGCACCCGGGCGCCGGTCCGCCGGGCCTCCCCCACGAGGTCGGCGTAGCGCTCCGCGGCCTCGACGGTCGCGAACATCTCCACGAGTCCGCCGTGCGCGGCCGCCTCCCGTACGGCCTGCGGCCCCTCGGCGAGGAACAGCCGCTCCTTGCCCCGGAAGTTGCGCCTGCCGAGCCGTCGCGCGGCGACGACCCGGGACGACTTGGGGGAGATCAGCTCGGGGGCAGCAACCATGGGACTCACCTGGGGAGGAGGCGCCCCTTCAGGGGCGCGGGGAACTGCGCGACCAGCCACAGCCGACTCGCACACGGCACACGGGGGACGACGGTGAACGCAAGCGGACCCGCAGGCCGACCGGCCTGCGGGTCCGAAGCACGGCTCGACCCGGACGTCAGGCAGCAGCCTTGGGCGCGTTGACGTCGGCCGGGAGGGCCTTCTGCGCGACCTCGACCAGCGCGGCGAACGCGTTGCTGTCGTTGACGGCCAGCTCGGCGAGGATCTTGCGGTCCACCTCGATGTTGGCGGCCTTCAGACCCTGGATGAGGCGGTTGTACGTCATGCCGTTCTGGCGGGCAGCGGCGTTGATGCGCTGGATCCACAGCTGACGGAAGTCGCCCTTGCGCTTCTTGCGGTCGTTGTAGTTGTAGACCAGGGAGTGGGTGACCTGCTCCTTGGCCTTGCGGTACAGACGCGAACGCTGACCGCGGTAGCCGCTGGCCTGCTCGAGGATCGCCCGACGCTTCTTGTGCGCGTTTACCGCGCGCTTGACGCGTGCCACTTTGTAACTCCTTGTAGCGGGGCCGGGGTTGTCGTCACCCGGCCCGAATTCGAATAGGTCCCGGTCGGTCGATGCTCAGGGTGCGGGGCACCCCGGCATCACTTGCCGAGAAGCTTCTTGATCTTCTTGGCGTCGCCCGGGGCCATCTCGGCGTTGCCGGTGAGGCGGCGCGTCAGGCGCGACGACTTGTGCTCGAGCAGGTGGCGCTTGCCGGCACGCTCACGGAGCACCTTGCCGGAGCCGGTGATCTTGAAGCGCTTGCTGGCACCGCTGTGCGACTTGTTCTTCGGCATAGCGCCGTTCTCTCCTCGTCAGTGGCGTTCCCGGCCGGTCCGTGCCATGGGCGCGGACCGGCCGCGAGGGAACGTCAGTTGTGTCGGTTCGGTATCCACGGCACACAGGCTGTGTGCCGGCGGATCATGCCTCGGCCGGAGCCTCGGCGGGGGCCTCGGCCTCGGCCTCGACCACGTCCACTTCCTCGGAAGCCTGGTCCTCGGCAGCGTTCTGCGACTTGCCGGGGTTGGCCTTCGCGTCGGCCTTGCGGGCGGCCTGCGCCTCGCGGGCCTCGGCCATGGCCTCGGTCTTCTTCTTGTGCGGACCGAGAACCATGATCATGTTCCGGCCGTCCTGCTTCGGGTTCGACTCGACGAAACCGAGGTCCTCGACGTCGTTCGCAAGGCGCTGGAGCAGTCGGTAGCCGAGCTCCGGCCGGGACTGCTCACGACCACGGAACATGATCGTGATCTTGACCTTGTCACCCTGCTTGAGGAACCGGACGACGTGACCCTTCTTGGTGTCATAGTCGTGCGGGTCGATCTTCGGCCGGAGCTTCATCTCCTTGATGACCGTGTGCGCCTGGTTCTTGCGCGCCTCACGGGCCTTCATGGCCGACTCGTACTTGAACTTCCCGTAGTCCATGAGCTTGCAGACGGGCGGACGGGCTGTCGCCGCCACCTCGACCAGGTCGAGGTCGTACTCCTGAGCAAGCTCAAGGGCCTTGGCAAGCGGAACAATCCCGACCTGCTCGCCGCTGGGACCGACAAGTCGCACTTCGGGAACGCGAATCCGGTCGTTGATGCGGGGCTCGGCGCTGATGGATCCTCCTCGGTAGCACCACACGACGGCCTGGCGGACCGCCGCGTAACGTCTGTTACGTAGTACCAACCGCGCCGAAGCACAAAAAATGCCCCGGACGGTACACACGGGGGGCTCCAAGAACTACCGGAGCACCGCCACGGTGAACCGCGGGGCGCGCTGTCCGACGGTTCCATCGTCCGTACGGAACGATGGGGACCGCCTGACCGGTGACCCGCCGCCCTGTACGGGCAGCCAGGTGGGAGATCGGAGCCTCCACTTGTGGGCCGGAGCACGCAGGTGTCCGGCCGGTCGTTACACAAGGTTAGCAGCTCTTGGGGGGTGCGCCCAACCGAGTGGGCGGCGGCTTATCGTGGGGCCCATGAGTGACGCCATCCCCGCGGCCCTTCCGGCCGATTCCCCCGAGACCCCCGACTACGACGCGCTGACCCGCGACATCGCCGAGGTGCCCGCCGTCGAGGTCATCGTGACGGTGGCGGTCAACCTGATGAGCGCCGCGGCGGTGAAGCTGGGCCTCACCGAGGAGGGCGACGCCCACAAGGACCTGGACGAGGCGCGCAAGCTGATCCACGCCCTCGCCGGGCTCCTCGACGGCAGCGCGACCGAGATCTCGTCCTTCCACGCGGCACCGCTGCGGGACGGCCTGAAGTCGCTCCAGCTGGCGTTCCGCGAGGCGTCGATCGTGCCGGACGAGCCCGGTCAGGGCCCCGGCGAGAAGTACACGGGCGCCGTCTACGGCTAGGGCCCGGCTCCGTCACGCACGTACGTACAAGGGCTCGCCCGCGAGGGACGCCCCGGCCGGCAGCAGTGCCAGGTCGAGGCCCTTCGTGAGGCGGGCCCGCAGCGTCTCGTCGGCGGCGAGCGCGCCGGCCACCGCCCGCGCCGCGTCCTGCACGTCGACGTCCGGGTCCAGGACCAGGGCCAGCGTGCCGTCCGCCGGCCCGGGGCCGAGGTGGGCGCGGGCCACCTCCGGCCGCGCTGCGACCACCGCGCGCACCGCGTCCCGGACGGCCGGGTCGGCCAGCGGATCCACGCTCGTGCGGCCCTCGGCGAGCGCGTACAGGGCGGCGCCGGTCAGCTCGTAGGGCACCGGGCCCGCGAGGTCGAGGACGACCGTGTCGGCCTTCTCGTGGGCGGCGGCCTGGAGCGCCTGGTGCAGGGGCACGGCGACCGGCCGGGCCGCGGGGTCCCACAGCGCGAGGGACGCGGTGGAGGTGAAGGCGGGGAGCGCGGTGCGGGCGCCCGCCCTCAGGGTCGGCACCGCCATGTCGCTGGTCTTCTCGCGGCGCAGGCCGTTCTCGTCCTCCTCGACCTCGCCGAGGACCGCGACCACCGGCACCAGGAGCCGGGCGCCCCGCAGGGCCGCGAGAACCGGGCCGTGGGCGGTCCTGTCCTGCGCCCAGGCGGCCAGCGCCTCGGTCAGGCGGGGGTCCGCCGAGCCGTCGTCGTCGGAGAAGCCGGGGTCGGGAATGTTCTTGTTCGCCACGTCGACCGACCCTACCGAGGCCCCGGCCCGGGGTGCGCACAGGGCACTCCCGAGCGGCCTCGCCGCCACTACCGTCCACGGGACGGCGCGGACGCACGACGCGGGCGCGCCGGTCGCGCAGCCGTCCGCCGCCGAAAGGGGTTCCTCCGTGTCGTCGTCCTCCGCCGTGCCCGCCGTGCCCGCAGTGCCCGCCGTCGACCGGGACGCCCGGCTCGCCGACGCCGTGCGCGGCCTGGCCGGGTCCTTCTCCGTCGCCGCCCTCGACGTGTCGGCGGGGACCGGTGCCGCGTACGCCACCGACGACGGCGCGGCCTACGACACCGCGAGCATCGTGAAGGTCGACGTGCTGGCCGCGCTGCTGCTCCGGGCGCAGGACGGCGGGCGGGCGCTGACGGACCGGGAGCGGACGCGCGCGGCCGCGATGATCCGGCGCAGCGACAACCCGGCGGCCAGCGCGCTGTGGGACACGATCGGCGGGGCGGACGGACTCGACGCCGCCAACGAACGGTTCGGCCTGACCCGGACCCGCGGCGGCGACGGGCCGCTGTGGGGGCTGACCCGGACCACGGCGGCCGATCAGCTCGTGCTGCTCCGGCAGGTGTTCGGCACCGACGACGACCCGGTGCTGGACGCGGACGCGCGCGCGTACGTCCAGCGCCTGATGGCGGGCGTCGAGGCCGGCCAGCGCTGGGGGGTCTCGGCGGCGGGCGGCGCCGGGCCCGCGCTGAAGAACGGCTGGCTGCGGCGGAGCACCACCGGGCTGTGGGTCGTCAACAGCGTCGGGCGGGTCGGCGTCGGCGGGAAGCGGTACCTGATCGCCGTGGTCTCCGCCGGGAGCGCCACCATGGACGCCGGGATCGCGCTCGTGGAGGCGGCGGCGCGGGCCGCCGTGGCCGCGCTCAGCGACGCCGCGTGAGCCGGTGGCCGCGCCACAGGTAGACGGCGACGCCCAGCAGGACGACGCCGAGTCCGCCCGCGACGAGACCGACCCAGGTGGCCTGGCCGGTGTCGGCGGGGGCGGTGGGGCCGGCCCCGAAGTACCGCTTGCCGTAGGCGGCCGGCTTTAGCCCCTCAGGCCGCAGGGAGCGCGCCGCGGTGATCGCCGCCGCGGGGTCGATCATGCCGAAGCCGCGGGAGTCGTCGCGGCCGCCGGCGGGCGGGTCCTGGGCGGTGTCCTCGACGAGCTGCTTGATCTGGGCGGGGCTCAGGCCGGGGTGCGCGGCGCGGATCAGCGCGACGGCGCCGGAGACGAAGGCCGACGCGGCGCTGGTGCCCCAGGCCGCGTAGTACTTGCGGTCGGGGTCGGCGGTGACGATGTTGCGGCCGGGCGCGGCGACGGTGGCGTACCAGCGGCGGGTGGAGAACGAGGCGCGGGAGCCGGTCGCGTCGACGGCCGTGGCGCTGATGACGCCCGGGTAGGCGGCCGGGTAGGAGATGTGGTCGCCCTTCTCGCCGCCGTTGCCCGCCGAGGCGACGACGGAGACGCCCTTCTTCAGCGCGTACTGGATGGCGTCGTCCTCTCTCGCCTCGGCGTGCGCGGTGGACGAGTCGTCGCCGAGCGAGAGGTTGATGACGTCGGCGCCGTGGTCGGCGGCCCAGCGGATGCCGTCGGCCAGGGCGTCGCCGCGGCTCTCGCGGGCCTTGGCGCGGTCCGGGTCGCCGTCCTCCAGGATCACCCGGACCGGCAGGATGGTGGCCTCGGGCGCCACGCCCATGACGCCGTCGCCGTGGTCCTTGCCGTGGCCGTGCCCCGCGATGACGCCCGCGATGGCGGTGCCGTGGCGGGCCCAGGGGCGGTCGCCGCGCCGCGCGCCGAAGCCGATGAGGTCCTTGCCGGTGGTGACGTTGCCCTTGAGGTCGGGGTGCCGGTCGTCGACGCCGGTGTCCAGGACGGCGACGGTGATGCCCTTGCCGCGGGTGGTGCGCCACACCTCCTGGGTGTGCAGGGCGCTCAGGCCCCACTGCTGGGCGCGGACCGAGTCGGCGTGCGCGGCGGCGGGGACCAGCGCGAGGGCCGCCGCCGTCGTGAGGGCGGCGAGGGTGCGGGCGCGGTTCATGACGGCTGCTCCGTGGACTGCTTGCGGACCGCTTTGCGCAGGCCGCGTTCTATCCGGTCGGCGATGCCCTGTGCCTCGTTGCCCAGGCCCGCCTGGGCGGGGGCGGTGGTGGCGCCCGTCTTCATGGCGTCGGCGGCGGGCTGCGGGTCGGAGACGGCGCGGCCGTCGGCGAAACCGGAGACCGCGTAGACCACGACCGGGGCGTCGGTCAGCACGTTGAGGGTCCAGGACGCGCGCTGGGCGTCGCCGAAGTCCGCTGCGACGGTGCCGGGGGCCGCGTACGGGCGCGGCATGAGGTCGGCGCGGCGGTCGAGGCCCTGGTCGGTGAAGCGGGTGCGCAGCGCCTGGGTGGCCTCCTCGTCGGCCCGGGTGAAGAGCAGGCCGACCGTGGTGACGTTGCTCTGGGTGGCGTCGGTGTAGGTGGCGCGCAGCAGGCGCAGGCAGCCGACGGAGCCGAGGGCCTTGTGCAGGAGCGGGTCGAAGGCCGTGGCGCAGCCGCTGTCGGGGGCCACGGCGATCCGGGTCCAGGTGCGGCCGGCGCCGCCGGGGCCCGCTCCCCCGCCCTGGAGGGTGCGCGGGAAGAGCTGGTCGACGGGGATGCTGTGCCACAGCTCCCCGGCCCGGTTGTAGACGCTGTGCGCGGAGACGGCGCCCTCGCCGTCGTCGCCGGTGAGCAGGGAGCCGGTGGCGGCGCCGCCGAGGAGGCCGAGGCCGAGCACGAGGCAGGCGGCGGCCGCGGCGAGGCGCGGGGCGAGCCGGGCCCCGATGGGGCGCAGGCGCGTGGTGCGGTCGTCGTAGTGCTCGGGCGGCGCGAACCGGACGAAGGGCCGGCCGGCGGTGCCCGGGACGGGGGTGAGGTCGACGGCGCCGACGGGCCGGCGCGGCGGGGGCGGGGCGACGGGGGGCCGTGGGGGCGCGGGCGGGACGCGGCGCAGGCGGGTGGTCGTCTCGGTGGTGAGGGCGGCCGGGATCTCCGGTGGCAGGGGGCCCGGGTGCACGGGGGCGCCCTGGGGGACGTGGACGCCCTGGGGGACGGTGGTGCCGGTGGTGCCGGTGGCCCGGGCGGGGCCCGGGGGGTACGGCTGCGGGCCGGGCGGCGGGGTGTCGGGGAAGCGGGCCGACGGGGCCGGGGGTGGCGGGGTCGGCGGCAACGGGGGTACCTCGGGCGGGAGTCGGGGGCCGGTGGCCTGCGCGGGGCGCGGCGGTACCGGGGGGCGCGGGGGCTCTGACGGGCGCGGCGGGACGCGTCGGGCTTCCGTACTCATGCCTCCCCGTTTCCTCAGCCTGCGTGCGCGTCACTCTAACGGGCGCGGCCGGGCGGCACGGAGCGCAGCCCGCACACCCGGCCGATCTGCCCGGAACATCCCCCTACCCTGCGGTAATCGAGTCTGGCAGGCTTCGGACATGACACCCCGTGCAGCCGACCGCGCCCGCTTCGACCGGGCCACCGCTCATCTCGACGCCCCCGTGGCGATCGTCGACCTGGACGCCTTCGACGCGAACGCCGCCGATCTCGTGCGGCGCGCCGCGGGCAAGCCGATCCGGGTGGCCAGCAAGTCCGTGCGCTGCCGCGCCCTGCTCGAACGGGTGCTGGCGCGCGAGGGGTTCGCCGGCCTCATGTCGTTCACGCTCGCCGAGTCGGTGTGGCTGGCGCGGTCGGGCTTCGAGGACGTGCTGCTCGCGTATCCGTCGGCGGACCGCGCCGGGTTCGCGGAGCTGGCGCACGACCCGAAGCTGGCCGCCGCGGTGACGGTGATGGTCGACGACCCGGCGCAGCTGCGGCTGATCGACGAGGCCCGGGACGGCGGCACCGAGGAGATCCGGGTCTGCCTCGAACTCGACACCTCGCTGCGGATGCTGGGCGGGCGGGTGCGGGTCGGCGCGCTGCGCTCCCCACTGCGCACCCCGGCCCAACTGGCCGATCTGGCACGGGTCGTGGCCCGGCGGCCGGGGTTCCGGCTGGTGGGAATCATGGCGTACGAGGGGCATGTGGCCGGGGTCGGCGACGCGGTGGCGGGGCGGCCGGTGCGGTCCCGGGCGATCCGGCTGATGCAGTCGGCCGCGCGCCGGGAGCTGGCGGCGCGCCGCGCCGAGGTGGTGCGGGCGGTGCGGGCGGTGGCGCCGGACCTGGAGTTCGTGAACGGGGGCGGCACGGGCAGCGTGCAGCACACGGCGGCCGAGGACGCGGTGACCGAGATCGCGGCCGGGTCGGGGCTGTACGTGCCGCGGCTCTTCGACAACTACACGTCGTTCAGCGGGCGTCCGGCGGCCCTGTTCGCCCAGCCGGTGGTGCGCAGGCCCGGGGTCGGTGTGGTCACCGTGCTCGGCGGCGGCTATCCGGCGTCGGGCGCGGCGGGCCCGGACCGGCTGCCGGTGCCGTATCTGCCGGAGGGGCTGCGCTACGACGGTCAGGAGGGACCGGGCGAGGTGCAGACGCCGCTGCTCGGCGCCGCCGCCGACGATCTGCTGATCGGCGACAAGGTGTGGTTCCGGCACGCGAAGGCCGGGGAGCTGTGCGAGCGGTTCGAGGTGCTGCACCTGGTGTCCGGGGACGCGGTGACCGAGACGGTGCCGACCTATCGCGGTGAGGGCTACACGTTCCTGTGAGCGGCCGGGGCCGCGGCGGGTGCGCCGCGGCCCCGGTGCTCCGGGCTAGTGGACGGTGTCCGCCTGGTCGGGCACGACGGAGCCGTCGGCGCGCAGGAGCGGGCCGAGGCCGCCCCGGGGCCTGTTGTACGCGGCGGTCGAGCACGGGTACGTGCCGGTCCTCGGCGGCAGCGGCTCGATGAACATGGGGTTGGCGACCCAGCGTCCGTCGGCGTCGTCGTAGGCCCGGCACATGATCTCGGTCTTGTTCCGGTTGAGCACGAGGTGGGCGCCGGTGGCGTCGCCGACGAAGGTCACGTCGGTGTCGGCGTCCCCGCCGCCGAGGGCGATGCGCCGCTCCGGGCGCTGCTTCTCCCAGGCGGCCCTGCCGTGGATCCCGTAGATGTCCTGGTTGATCCAGCAGCGCTTGCCGTCGATGTAGGGGATGGCCGCGCCCCGGGTGCGGCCGGTGCCGCCGCAGCCCTCGTTGTACGTCGTGATGCGGCCCCGGCGGTCGAGCACCGAGCGGATGGCGATGGTGTGGGCGCGGTCGATGCCGACGCCCCGTGACCAGACCTCGGTGACGGGCTCGGAGCCGGCGGAGACGATGTAGACGTCGAACCCGGCCCGGCGGAGCGTGCGGATGAGGTCGCGCTGCTGCTCGTAGTAGCGGACGTAGGCGGGGAGGGTGTGGGTGCCGAGGGTCAGGGTCGCGCCGACGGGGGCGGCGAGCGCCTGCCTGCGGGCGGCGGCCGCATAGGACTCCAGCTCGGGGACGGTGTGGCCGGCGAACAGCTGGGGCACCCAGGCGTACTGGGGCACGGTGCGGCGGTGGTTCCAGTCGCCCGCGAAGGCGGCGGCGCCGCTCATCGTCGTCCCGGACTCGCGGATGTTGAAGATCTCGTCCGTGCAGTCGGTGTCGGTGGACGTGGGCAGCGGGGTCCCGGCGGGGACGGCGGTGCCGCAGGCGGCGGTGAGCGCCCTGTCGGCGTCGTCGGTCAGCCAGGCGCTGGTGCTCTTCCAGCTCGCGGGGCGCAGGATCCTGTCGTGGGTGAGGGCCCAGGCGAGGGTGGCGTCGGTGACGTCGTTCTTGACGACGGTGTTGTCCCAGTCGAACGCGGCGACCGGGCGGGGGCCGCGGTGGCCTCCGCAGGTGCCGCGTTCGTCGATCGTTCTCTGGAGCCGGGCCCGGTTGTCGCCGTACCACGGCAGCTTCGCGGAGAGCCGGGGGCAGGACCGGGCGGAGGTGGGGGGAGCGGACGTGGCGGCGGCCGCAGGAGAGACGAGAGCCGTGGCCACCAGAGCGGCGACCACGGCCGAGGTCCACGCGGCAACATTCCTGTTACGCATGGCTCGGGACGGTACACCTCCCGCCCGGCTCCCCTACAGAGGCGTGACGTAGGCCCCCGAGATCCCGCCGTCCACCAGGAAGTCGGTGGCGTTGACGAACGAGGCGTCGTCGCTGGCCAGGAAGGCGACGGCGGCGGCGATCTCGTCGGCGGCGGCGAACCGGCCGACCGGAATGTGCACCAGGCGGCGGGCGGCGCGCTCGGGGTCCTTGGCGAACAGCTCCCGCAGCAGCGGGGTGTCGACCGGCCCCGGGCACAGGGCGTTGACCCGGATGCCCTCGCGGGCGAACTGCACGCCGAGTTCGCGGGACATGGCGAGGACCCCGCCCTTGGACGCGGTGTAGGAGATCTGCGAGGTGGCCGCGCCCATCCGGGCCACGAACGACGCGGTGTTGATGATGGAGCCCCTGCCCTGGCGCCGCATGTAGGGGATGGCGGCCTTGCAGCACAGGTACACGGAGGTGAGGTTGACGTCCTGGACGCGCTTCCACGCCTCCAGGCCGGTGTCGAGGATGGAGTCGTCGTCGGGCGGGGAGATGCCCGCGTTGTTGAAGGCGACGTCGACCGAGCCGTAGGTGTCGAACGCGGTCCGGAAGAGGGCGTCGACCTGTCCGGCGTCGGTCACGTCGACGCGTACGAAGGTGCCGTCGACGGCTTCGGCCGCCTTCTTCCCGGCGCTCTCGTCGATGTCGCCGCAGACGACGTGCGCGCCCTCGGAGGCGAGCCGGCGGGCGGTGGCGAGGCCGATGCCGCTGCCCGCGCCGGTGATGACGGCGGTGCGGCCGACGAGGCGGCGGCAGATGGTGTCTTCGCTCATGGGTGTGTTCAGACCTCCGTGCTGATGAAGACGTTCTTGGTCTCGGTGAACGCGGCCAGCGCGTCGGGGCCGAGTTCGCGGCCGAGCCCGGACTGCCGGTAGCCGCCGAAGGGGGTGCAGTAGCGCACGCTGGAGTGCGAGTTGACCGACAGGTTCCCGGCCCGCACGCCCTGGGAGACGCGCAGCGCGCGGCCGACGTCGCGGGTCCACAGGGAGCCGGCGAGGCCGTACTCGGTGGCGTTCGCGAGGCGTACGGCGTCGGCCTCGTCGTCGAAGGGGAGCACGACCGCGACCGGCCCGAAGACCTCCTCGACGGCGACGGGCGCGTCGGCGGCGGTGTCGGTGAGGACGGTCGGCGGGAACCAGAAGCCCGCGCCCCCGGGGGCGCTGCCGCGCAGGGCGGCGGCGTCCTCGTCGACGTAGGAGCGGACCCGCTCCAGCTGGGTCCGGGAGATCAGCGGGCCCATCTGGGTCTTCTCGTCGGCGGGGTCGCCGACGACGACGGCCTCGATGGCCGGGGCGAGCAGTTCCAGGTAGCGCTCGTACACGGGGCGCTGGACGAGGATGCGGGTGCGGGCGCAGCAGTCCTGGCCGGCGTTGTCGAGGAAGGACAGGGGGGTGGCCCGGGCCGCCGCCTCCAGGTCCGCGTCGGCGAAGACGATGTTGGGGCTCTTGCCGCCGAGTTCGAGGGTGAGGCGCTTCACGCGGTCGGCGCAGGCGGCCATGATCTGCTTGCCGACCCGGGTGGAGCCGGTGAAGACGATCTTCGCGACGCCGGGGTGCTCGACGAGGGCGGCCCCGGCGACCGGTCCCGCGCCGGGCAGCACCTGGAAGAGGCCCTCGGGCAGTCCCGCCGCCAGGGCGAGTTCGGCCAGCCGCAGCGCGGTGAGCGGGGTGGTCTCGGCGGGCTTGAGGAGCACCGCGTTGCCCGCGGCGAGGGCGGGGGCGGTGCCCCAGGCCGCGATCGGCATGGGGAAGTTCCAGGGGGCGATGACGCCGACCACGCCGAGCGGTTCGAGGAGGGTGATGTCGAGGCCGCCGGCGACCGGGATCTGGCGGCCGGTCAGGCGTTCGACGCCGCCGGCGGCGTAGTCGAGGAGGTCGCGGACGTTACCCGCCTCCCAGCGGGCGTTGCCGAGGACGTGGCCGGCTTCCCGCACCTCCAGCCGGGCGAGTTCTTCGAGGTGGTCGTCGACGGCGGCGGCGAAGCGGCGCAGCAGCCGGGCGCGGTCGGCGGGCGCGGCGGCGGCCCAGCCGCGCTGGGCGGTGTGCGCGCGCCGGACCGCCGCGTCGACGTCCGCGGGGCCGGCGGCGGGGACGGTGGCGACGACGTCCTCGGTCGCCGGGTTCAGTACCTGGAGCACTGCGGGTTCCTGGGGCACTGCGGGTTCCTGGGGCACAGGGGGTTCCTCACATGCGTTCGAAGGAGCGGCGCAGCTCCCAGTCGGTCACCGCGGCGTCGAACGCGTCGAGTTCGACCCGCGCCATGTTGCGGTAGTGGGCGACGACCTCGTCGCCGAACGCGGCCCGGGCGACGGGGCTGTCCGCCCAGAGGCCGGCGGCCTCGCGCAGGGTGGTGGGGACGTGCCCGTAGCCCGCCGTGTAGGCGTTGCCCGCGCAGGCGTCGGGGAGGGCGAGCTCGTTCTCGACGCCGTGCAGGCCGGCGGCGACGAGGCCCGCGACGGCGAGGTAGGGGTTGACGTCGCCGCCGGGCAGCCGGTTCTCGAACCGCAGGGAGCGGCCGTGGCCGACGACGCGCAGCGCGCAGGTGCGGTTGTCGTGGCCCCAGGCGACGGCGGTGGGGGCGAAGGAGCCCGGCTGGAAGCGCTTGTAGGAGTTGATGTGCGGCGCGTAGAGGAGGGAGAAGTCGCGCAGCGCGGCGAGCTGCCCGGCGAGGAAGTGCCGCATCAGCTCGGACATGCCGGAGCCGTCCGCCATCGCGTTGGCCCCGTCCGCGTCGGTGAGGGAGAGGTGGATGTGGCAGGAGTTGCCCTCGCGCTCGTTGTACTTCGCCATGAAGGTGAGCGAGACGCCCTCCTGGGCGGCGATCTCCTTGGCGCCCGTCTTGTAGATCGCGTGCTGGTCGCAGGTGACCAGGGCCTCGTCGTAGCGGAAGGCGATCTCGTGCTGGCCGGGGTTGCACTCGCCCTTGGCGGATTCGACGGTGAGGCCCGCGCCCGCCATCTCGTTGCGGATCCGGCGCAGCAGGGGTTCGACGCGGCCGGTGCCGAGGACGGAGTAGTCGATGTTGTACTGGTTGGCCGGGGTGAGGCCGCGGTAGTTGGCGTCCCAGGCCTGTTCGTAGGTGTCCTTGAAGACGATGAACTCCAGCTCGGTGCCGACCTGGGCGGTGAGTCCGAGGGCGGCGAGCCGGTCGAGCTGGCGGCGCAGGATCTGGCGGGGCGCGGCGACGACGGGGGTGCCGTCGTCCCAGGCGAGGTCGGCGACGAGCATCGCCGTGCCGGCGTTCCAGGGGACGCGGCGCAGGGTGGCGAGGTCGGGGCGCATGGCGAAGTCGCCGTAGCCGCGCTCCCAGGACGACATCGCGTAGCCGTCGACGGTGTTCATCTCGGCGTCCACCGCGAGCAGGTAGTTGCAGCCCTCGGTGCCGTGCTCCAGGACCTCGTCGAGGAAGAAGGGGGCGGCGAACCGCTTGCCCTGGAGCCGGCCCTGCATGTCGGGGAAGGCCAGGACGACGGTGTCGATCTCGCCGCCCGCGACGAGGGACCGCAGTCCCTCGACGGAGAGCGGGGGTGTGCGGTCTGCCACGGGATGGTCCTCCTCGATTGCACCATGAGGTCGTGCGAGGTGATACGGCATAAGGTATGGGCCGCAACCATTGGTTGGGAAGGGGATCAGGGCTCATGTCGCGCACGGATGCGGACGGCGGGCTCGCGACCGTGCTGCGGCCGGTGCGGGCGGGCAACGGCTTCGAGGAGGCGCTGGAGCAGATCCTCCAGGTGGTCCGGCTCGGTCTGGTGCCGGAGGGCGAACGGCTGCCGTCGGAGCGGGAGTTGGCGCGCCGGCTCGGGATCAGCCGGGTGACGCTGCGCGAGGTCCTGAAGGTCCTCCAGGACCAGGGGCTCGTCGAGGCGCGGCGCGGCCGTTACGGCGGGACGTTCGTGCTGCCGCGCCCCGGGGCGGGCGGCGAGGACGAGCTGCGGCGCCGGATCGCGGGGGTCGACATCGAGGACGTGCTGCGCTTCCGCGAGGTCCTGGAGGTCGGGGCGGCCGGTCTGTGCGCGGCCGACGGGCTCGACGGCGCCCGGGCCCGGCGGCTGCGGGACGCGCTCGCGCGCACCCGTGACGCGCGGCTCGCGGACTACCGGCGCCAGGACACGCTGTTCCACCTCACCCTCGCCGAGCTGTCCGGTTCGCCGACGCTGGCGGGCGGGTACGCGGCGGTGCGGGCGAGCGTGAACGACCTGCTCGACTGCATCCCGCTGCTGGTGCGGAACCTGGAGCACTCCCAGCGCCAGCACACGGCCCTAGTGGAGGCCGTGCTGGCCGGGGACGCCGACGGCGCGCGGGCGGTGACGCGCGAGCACTGCGCGGGGACGGCGGCGCTGCTGCGCGGTTTCCTGGCCTAAGGTCGCGATCCGTGCCATGGAATCGGACGCGGATCCCGCATGCTGAACGTCCCGGTGTGCGGCGCGACGATCTCGTAGCCTCTGGTGTCCCTGTCGCACAACAGAGGTCGGGAGCACAGCGCCATGGTGAGCAGGCCGTTGATCGGCATCAGCACCTACCTGGAGAAGAAGGCCAGTTGGGGGGTGTGGGAACTGCCCGCGACGCTGCTGCCCGCCGGTTACCCGCAGCTGGTGCAGTCCTCGGGCGGGCTCGTCGCGACGGTGCCGCCGGACGACGCCAGGCACGCGCCGTCCGTGGTGGCCCGGCTGGACGGACTGATCATCGCGGGCGGTCCCGATGTGGCGCCCGAGCGGTACAGGGCGGAGCGCGACCCGCGCACCGGCCCGTCCGCCGAGGAGCGCGACACCTGGGAACTGGCCCTGATCCGGGCCGCGCTGACGTCCGGCACGCCGCTGCTCGGCGTCTGCCGCGGGATGCAGCTGCTGAACGTCGCGCTCGGCGGCACCCTCACCCAGCACCTCGACGGTCATGTCGTGGCGACCGGGGTCTTCGGCCGGCACACGGTGACGCCGGTGCCGGGCACGCGGTACGGGGATCTGGTCCCGGAGCCGTCCGAGGTGCCGACCTATCACCATCAGGCGGTGGACCGGCTCGGCAGGGGCCTGGTCGCCTCCGCCCACGCGGACGACGGCACCGTCGAGGCCGTCGAGCTGCCCGGCATGTCCTGGGTGATCGGGGTGCAGTGGCACCCCGAGATGGGCGAGGACAAGCGCGTCACGCAGGGGCTGGTGCGCGCCGCGGGCACCCCGCACGGGTTCTAGGGGCCTGGCTCAGCCGGTCCGGGTCAGTCCCAGCAGGTCGCGTGCCGGGCCCGTCGGCCGGTGGCCCGCGGGCCACACGGCGCGCAGGGCGCGGGTCAGCGGGGTCGCGTCCAGCGGGATCTCGACCAGGCGGCGGGCGGTCAGCTCCTCGCCGACGGCCAGCTCGCTCAGGACCGAGGGGCCCGCGCCGCTCACCGCGGCGGCCTTCACCGCCGTCGTGGAGGACAGTTCGATCAGCGGGCGGGCGAGGCCGCCCAGCGCCGCGTCCAGGACCTGCCGGGTGCCCGAGCCCTCCTCGCGCAGGATGAGCGCGGTCGCCGCCAGCTCGTCCGGCGCCAGCGGCCTACGCCGCCGGGACCAGGGGTGGCTGGGCGCCGTCACCACGACCAGCCGGTCGTGCGCGATGACCGTCGAGTCCAGGCCCGGCGGGACGGTCAGGCCCTCGACGAACCCGAGGTCCGCCTCGCCGGCCAGCAGCCGCTCGGCGACCACCGCCGAGTTCCCGGCCAGCAGCGAGACGGCGGTGTCGGGGCGCGCGGCCCGCAGCGCGAGGAGCCAGCGCGGCAGCAGATACTCGGCGATCGTCATGCTCGCCGCCACCGTGAGCCGTGAGTCGCGGCGGTCGCGCAGCGCCTGCGCGCCCGCGTCGAACTCCTCCGCCGCCGCGACGATCCGGCGCGCCCAGTCGGTGACCAGGGCGCCGGTGCCGGTGAGCCGGGAGCCGCGCGGCGAGCGGTCCACCAGGGCCAGGCCGAGCGTCCGCTCCATGGAGCGGATCCGGCTGCTGGCCGCCGGCTGGGTGATGCCGAGTTCGCGCGCGGCGGCGCCGAGGCTGCCGAGCCGCGCCACGGCGAGGAGCAGTTCGAGCGCGCCGAGGTCGGGGACGCGATGGGCGAGCAGCCCGGGCGGCGGGGCCTCCCGGCCCGGCTGCCGCCCCGCCCCCGCGTCCGGTCCCTGCCGCTCCGCCGGTTGCTGCCGCCCGTCACTCATAAGGCCAGGTTATGCCCTGATACAGGGAACGCCCCTGGTGGGGGGTGGTCCCCCGGCGCATCGTGAAGTCATGGTCACCGCTGTCCAGCCCCGCTCCGTCCCCGCCTCCCGCGTCCGCTTCGCCGCCGTCCGCCACCTGGGCCCCCACTGGTACGCCTCCGTCATGGGCACCGCGATCGTCGCCAACGCGGGTGCGACCCTGCCCGTCGGATTCCCGGGGCTGCGCACGGGCCGCACGGTGGTCTGGGCGCTGTCGTGCGTGCTGCTGCTGGCGCTGCTGACCGCGCGGGCGCTGCACTGGGCCCACCACCGCGACCGGGCGCGGGCCCATCTCCTCGATCCGGCGGTGGCGCCCTTCTACGGCTGCCTGTCGATGGCGCTGCTGGCCGTCGGGGCCGGGACGCTGCTCGTCGGGCGGGACTGGATCGGCCCGGGCGCCGCCCTGGCCGTCGACACCGTGCTGTTCGTCGCGGGCACGGCCGTGGGGCTCGCCGCCGCCGTCGCGATCCCGTACCTGATGGTCGTGCGGCACCGGATCGGGCCGGGGCAGGCGTCACCGGTGTGGCTGCTGCCCGTGGTCGCGCCGATGGTGTCGGCGGCGGTCGGCCCGCTGCTGGTGCCGCACCTGCCGGCCGGGCAGGTCCGGGAGTCCTTCCTCCTCGCCTGCTACGCCATGTTCGGGCTGAGCCTGCTGGCGACGCTGACGATGCTGCCGGTGATCTTCGCGCGGCTGGTCACGGCGGGCCCGCTCCCGCTGGCCCTCACCCCGGCCCTCTTCCTCGTCCTCGGTCCGCTGGGCCAGTCGACGACGGCCGCCACCAAGTTCGCGGACGTCGCGGGCGGCGTGCTCCCCGTCCCGTACGCGCACGGCCTCTCGGTGTTCGCGGTGCTCTACGGGGTGCCGGTGACGGGGTTCGCGCTGCTGTGGCTGGCGCTCTCCGTGGCGCTGGTGGTGCGGGCGCGGCGGGCCGGGATGGGGTTCGCGATGACGTGGTGGGCGTTCACGTTCCCCGTCGGGACCTGTGTCACCGGCGCGGAGGGCCTGGGCAGGCACACGGGCCTCGCCGTGTTCGACGGGCTGGCGCTCGTGCTGTACGCGGCCCTGGTCGCGGCCTGGGCGGTCGCGTCGGTTTGTACGGTGCGGGGGCTGTTCGACGGGCGGCTGCTCGCGCCGCCCGCCCGTACGTGACAGCGGCCGTCAGCGCGCGCGGGCACGGTGCCGCCGGAGCGGGGCGGGGCGGCGCGGTACGGTGCGGGGCGGCGCGGCGCGGCGCGGTGCGCGGGGCGGCGCGGTGCGGGGCTGCGCGGGGCGGCGCGGTGCCGCTCCGGCCGGCCCGGATGCGGCAGCCGCACGGCGCGCCCCGGCGCGCCTCCGCGCCGCTCGCTCAGCCGTCCCCCCGCCGTACCGGTTCCCGCAGCGCCCTGCCCAGCACCTCGGGCGCCCGGCCCAACGACGGCCCGTACCAGGTGAGATGCCGGCCGCTGACCAGCGCCGACGGCGCGGTGAACGCCTCCGGCCCGTCGGCCGCGGTGAACCGGTACGGCTCGTCGGGCAGCACCACCACGTCCTTGTCCACGGCGTCCAGTTCACCGAGCGGGACGCGGGGGTAGCGCTCGGCGTGGTCCGCGTACACGTTGTCGACGCCGAGGCGGGCGAGCAGGTCACCGGCGAAGGTGTCGCGGCCGACGACCATCCACGGGCGCCGCCAGACGGGGACGACGGCGCGGACGCGGCGGGCGGGCGCGGCGAGCGCGGTCCAGGCCGCCTCCGCCTCGTCGAGCCAGCGCGGCCGGGACGGCGCCCCGCACGCGCGCAGCACCCGGTCCAGCTCCGTCACGGCCTGCGGCAGGGTGCGCACCTCCGTGAGGAGGACCTCGGTCCCGGCGGCGCGCAGGGCGGCGAGGTCGGGCGCGCGGTTCTCCTCCTCGTTGGCGACGACGAGGTCGGGGCGGAGGGCGACGATCGCCGGGACGTCGGGGTTCTTGGTGCCGCCGATCCGGGGCACGTCGAGGTCCGTGGGACGGGTGCACCAGTCGGTGGCGCCGGCGAGGACGCCGGGCAGCGTGCGGGCGACGGCCTCGGTCAGGGACGGCACGAGGGAGACGACGCGCACCCCGGCCTACTTGGGTCCCGGCTCGTCGACCGCGTCGATGTGCTCCGCGACGGCCACCACGAGCACCCGCGCGTCCGGCACGGTCGCCCGCCACCGGTGCCGGACGCCACCGGTCAGGTACAGGGTGTCGCCGCGCACGAGCCGGTAGGCGCGGCCCTCCGCCTCCACCTCGACGGCGCCCTCGGTGACGTGCATCAGCACGTCGTTGCGGAGCTGGAACTCGCGGCCCGGGTCGTGGTCCCCCACGAACTCCTGGGCGTGCATCTGGTGGTGCCCGCGCACCAGGGACCGCACGACGCCGCCCGCCGAGGCGTCCTCCACGGAGGTGTCGTCGATGCGGACCAGGTCGACGGTGCGGGCCGGGTCGGCGGCGGCGAGCAGTTCGACGGCGGTGGTGCCGAGGGCGTCGGCGACCTTCTCCAGGGAGCGGCGGCTCGGCCGGGCCCGCTCGTTCTCCACCTGGCTGAGGAAGGGCACCGACAGGCCGCTGCGCTCGGCGACGACGGACAGCGTCAGTTCGAGCGTCCGGCGCCGGCGCCGGACGGCAGCGCCCACACGGAGTGACTCCTTGTGTTCATCCATGACGCCCCGCTCCCTCCCACCCCGGCCATGTCCGTTTGGTTGCACCCTACGCATGTTCGTCGCGCCGTTTCATACGAGCGGCACAAGCCGGGGTCCCGGTTCGGGCCGTGTGCTACAGCTCGCGCCAGTAGACGAGCTGTCCGGACTCGCCCGGCGCGGCCCCCTCCGCCGGGATGAACAGGCTTGTCAGGAGGGCCCGGCGACCGTCGGGGTCGGTGATCCGGGTGGCCGACGGATTGGCGAAGGAGGTGGAGCCGCCGCCGGTGCGCACCGGTACCCGGTCGGCTCGGCCGGACGCGGGATCGTAGGCGTACGCCGACCAGCTGCCGAAGTCGCCGCGGCGGCGCTGCCCCTCGACGAGGACCATCGGCGCTCCGGCGAGGCGCACCCGGTCGCGGTCGCCGATGTTGCCACGGGTGCCGTACGCCCGCACGGCCCGGTCGAGGCGGTGGTCGGGGGCGGCGTACCAGGTGGTGAAGTCCTCCAGGGTGGCCGTGAGCTGGCGGTCGGTGTCGCAGTCGGCGCGGTAGTGGCCGGTGAGCGCGATGGTGCCGCCGTGCACGGCGGTGATCGCCGGGGTGCCCTCGGCGCAGCCGGAGAGGGTGCGGGGCGCGTCGAAGCGGTGGGCGGCGCGGCCGGTGAGGAGTGCGTCCAGATCGGCGTAGCCGCGGACGGCGATGTGGTTGCGGGGGTCCTTCTCGTACGCCAGGACGTAGCCGCCGTGCCCGTCGGCGGCGAGCGCCGGCTGGCTGGAGCCCGGACCGAAGTCGTGGCGGCGGTGCCAGTGCAGCAGGTCGGCGGAGGTGGCGACGGCGGAGTGGAAGCGGCCGTCGGCGCGCATCGAGTGGTAGACGGCGAGGTAGGTCCCGGCGCCGGGGGCCTGCACGATCTGTGCGGCGTCCATGGTGGCGCCGGTGTCGTCGCGCAGTCCGTACCGGTGGCCGTCCGCCGCGGTGACATCAGCGGCAAGGGCGACAAAACGGGCGGTGGCCACCGAGGCGGGCCGGGCACTGGCGGCGGGCAACTGGATCAGCAGCAGAACGGCGGCCAGCGCGGCGGCGGCGAGGGCGCTCGGCCGGGCGGCGGTCACGGTGCTGTCGAGCGTACGAGCCCCCGGCGCCCGGACGGCCCGGACGGCGGCGTGGGCTCCGCCACAGCCCGCGGGGGGCCGCGGCGGAGCCCGGTGCGGTCCGGTGTCAGGACGCCTTGGAGCTCAGCGGCGAACCCGCGTCACCGTTGAGCAGGGGGGTGCTCCCCTCGAACTCCATGCCGCGGAAGGTGATGGTCGCCGACTCCGGGATGGTGTCGGCCCAGCCGCAGTACGTCCAGCCGCCCGCCTTGCCCGCGTAGTCGTGGCACTCGTAGTCCCAGACGTCGCTGTCGCCGTTGGCGAAGCCCCAGCCGCCGACGGCGTGGTGGCCGTCCTCCTGCTTGTCGAGGACCCAGATCCTGTCCCCGTCCTTCTGGAAGCAGACGGTGACACCCTTGCCGACGGAGCACTGGGCGCCGCTGGGCGGCCCCGACCCCTTCTTCGCCGTCTGCTTGACCGATTCGGTGGCCGACGCCGGGGCGGCGGCGAGCGCGAGACCGGTGACGAGCGCACCCGTCACCAGCGCGATCCTGCGGATCATGTTCTCTCCTCCGTGCGACGTCAGGACGTGGGCGTGATGACCTGCGGGCTGGCCCCTCCGGGGACGATGTGGTCGCCCTCCATGGTCATCGGCCAGAAGGTGAGCGTGGAGTGCTCCGGAATGACGTCGGCCAGGTCCTTGCAGACGGTCCAGCCGGCCGCCGTGCCGTGGTGGTCGTGGCAGCTCAGCTCCGGCTTGGAGGCCTGACCGCTCCACCAGAAGACGACCGCGGCGTGGTGGCCGTCCTCCTTCGCGTCCTTGACCCAGATCTGGTCGCCGCTCGCGACGTAACACCCGTGGGCCCAGCCCTCGGTGGAACACGCGGCGCCGGCCGGCGGCCCCCCGGACACGTTCACCGCCTGGTGTCCCGCTTCGGCCGAGGCCGTCCCGACCCCGACGGCCGCGAACAGCAGCGCGCCGCCCAGGACGGTACCGATGCGTTTCAGCATGAATCCCCCTTCATGAATGAAAAAAGTGCGCGATAAAGCCCGGAATTGGTCGGTCCCGGGCTCGCGAACGTCTTGATCTTTTCATTTGCCGTCACTATCGATCAACTACTCGACACAATCTCCACATTCGTTTCAAGGCATCCAGAGAACGCCCGCGACAGAAATGCGGACATGCGGGAAAAGGGGCCCCGCCGGTGTGCACCGGCGGGGCCCCTTTTCGCGGATGTCTCCGCTGGATCCGCTTCTCAGCTCTCCCGTGCGTCCAGGTCAGGACACCGGGGCCAGCTTGTCCTCCAGGCCGGGCTGGGAGTCCAGCCACTTGCGGGCCGAGGCCTTCTCATTCCCGGCCCCGCCCTTCTGGATCTCGACCTCGAGCGACGCGAGCTGCTTGTCGCTGAGCTTGAAGTCCTTCAGCCACTTGTTGAACTCCGGGAAGTCCGAGGCGAAGTCCTTCTTGCCGACGATGTGGATCCGCTCGCCCTTGCCCCAGGCGCCCTTCGGGTCCTTGAGCTTCTTCAGGTCGTACTTGCCGTAGGCCCAGTGCGGCGACCACAGGGTCACCACGACCGGCTCCTTCTTCTTGATGGAGCGGTTCAGCTCGGCCAGCATCGACGAGGTGCTGGAGGAGACGACCTTGTACTCGCCCTCGAGCCCGTACGCCTTCAGGACCTTCTTGTTCAGCGTTCCCATCATTCCGGCACTCGCCTCGATGCCGATGATCTTGCCGTTGAACTTCTTGCCCTGGCCCTTGAGGTCGGCGAGCGAGTCGATGCCCTTCACGTACGAGGGGACCGTCAGCTCCAGCGACGTGGGCCCGTACCAGGAGCCGATGTCGGACAGCTTGTCCTTGTACCGGTCCACGTACTGCTTGTGCGTCTGGGGCAGCCAGCTGTCGAGCTGGACGTCCATCTGCCCCTGCGCGAGCGAGGTGTAGAGCGGTCCCGGGTCGAGCTGCTTCAGGTTCGCCTTGTAGCCGCGGTCCTCCAGGATGTTCTGCCACAGGTAGGAGGAGGCGATGGCCTCGTCCCACGGGAAGTAGCCCATGTCGACCGACTTGCCGGCGTCCTTGCCCTGCTTCTGCGCACCGCCGCCGGGCACCGGCGCCAGCTTGTCGACCAGGCCCGGGTTCTTCTTCAGCCAGCCGCGCACGCCGTCCTGCTCGTGGCCCTCGCCGGCGGCCTTGATGTCGTTCTCCAGGCTCGTGAGCTGCTTCTCGGTGAGCTTGAAGTCCTTCAGCCACTTGCCGACCGTCGGGTTCTTCCGCGCGAAGCCCTTGTGGGCGACGGTGTGGATCTCCTCGCCCTTGCCCCAGGCGCCCTTCGGGTCCTTGAGCTTCTTCAGGTCGTACTTGCCGTACGCCCAGTGCGGCGACCACAGGGTCACCACGACCGGCTCCTTCTTCTTGATGGAGCGCTCCAGCTGGGCGAGCATCGTCGACGTGCTGGAGGAGACGACCTTGTACTCGCCGTCCAGCCCGTACGCCTTGAGGACCTTCTTGTTGAGGGTCCCCATCATTCCGGCGCTGGCCTCGATGCCGATGATCTTGCCGTCGAACTTCTTGCCCTGGCCCTTGAGGTCGGCGAGCGAGTCGACGCCCTTCACGTACGAGGGGACCGTCAGCTCCAGCGAGGTCGGGCCGTACCACGACCCCATGTCGTCGAGCTTGCTCTTGTACTTGTCCCAGTACGCCTTGTGCGTCGTGGGCAGCCAGGAGTCGGTCTGGAAGTCGACGTCGCCGCGCGCCACGCCGGAGTACAGCGGGCCGGGGTCGAGCTGCTTGACGTCCGTGGTGTAGCCGCGCTGCTCCAGCAGCTCCTTCCACAGGTACGTGGAGGCGGTGCCCTCGTCCCAGGGGATGTAGCCGATGCTGACCTTGTCGCCCTTGCCGACGTCCGTGCTGTTCGCGGTGGCGGAGTCGTCCGAGCCCGTGAGGTTCATCCCGCCGGCGACCAGCGCCAGGGCGACCACACCGACGACGGCGACGACACCGGCCGGCTTGTAGTGCGCGAAGGAGAACCCGCTGCGGGTCGCGGCCAGCTTCGCGGCGGCGCGGCGGCCCAGCGGGGACACCCGCTCGTTGAGCGCGCCCGTCATCCGGTCCAGGTACATGGCCAGGACCACGACCGCGACACCGCTCTCGGCGGCCAGGCCGACCTTCAGCTGGGTGATCGCCGAGTAGACCTGCTCACCGAGGCCGCCCGCACCGGCCATACCGCCGATGACGACCATCGACAGGGCCAGCATGATGACCTGGTTGACACCGGCCATGATGGTCGGCAGCGCCAGCGGCAGCTGGACGCGGGTCAGGGTGGAGCGCGGGCTGGTGCCGAACGCGTCGGCGGCCTCGATCAGCTCGCCGTCGACCTGCCGGATGCCCAGCTCGGTCATGCGCACGCCGGGGGGCATCGCGAAGATGACCGTCGCGAGCAGGCCCGGGGTGGTGCCGACGCCGAAGAACATGACGCCGGGGATCAGGTAGATGAACGCCGGCATCGTCTGCATGACGTCGAGCACCGGGCGGATGGCGCCGCTGACGCGGTTGCTGCGCGCGGCCCAGATGCCGACCGGGACGGCGATGACGATGGTGATGACGGCCGCGACGAGCACGAGGGACAGGGTGTCCATCGCGTCGTCCCACAGGCCGAGCGAGTCGATCAGCGCCATGCCGACGAAGGCGAGCACGCCGGGGAGCAGACCGCGCAGCCAGCACGCGATGACGGCGAGGATGCCCGCCATCAGCAGCGGCTCACCGCCGCCGAGCACGGCGTCCACCCCGTCGTACATGCCGCCCAGGACGGTCTGGATGAAGTCGAACAGCCAGGTCAGATGGGATTGCAGCCAGTCGACCGCGTCCTCGACCCAGTCACCGAAATGAAGCCTAGGCACCGGCGTTCACCTTCTCCACCGGGCCGTCGCCCTCGCCGCGCGGCGAGGTGTCGGCGTCGTCCGCTTCCTCGGTGGAGCCGGCGGCGGCGCCGCCCTCCACGGTCTTCATCGGCTCGCCGAGCACGGCGAGCAGCCGCTGCCGCGGGACGACACCGAGCAGCGTGCCCGCGTCGTCGGTCACGGCCACGGGTATCTCGCTGGTCGCGCAGGGCGTGAACAGCTCGATGATGGGGGTGTCCTCGGTGACCGTCGCCGGGGCCTCGGACGCCCGGTACCCCGGCTCGGGGGTGGCCATGATCGCGCCCGCGCTCAGCACCCGGGAGCGGTCGACGTCCTGGGTGAAGGACGCGACGTAGTCGTTGGCCGGCGTGACGAGGATGTCCTCGGCGGAGCCGATCTGGACGATGCGGCCGTCGCGCATGACGGCGATGCGGTCGCCCAGGCGCATGGCCTCGTTCAGGTCGTGGGTGATGAAGACGATGGTCTTCTTCAGGGTCTTCTGGAGTTCGAGCAGCTGGTCCTGCATGTCGCGCCGGATCAGCGGGTCGAGCGCGCTGAACGACTCGTCCATGAGGAGCATGTCGGCGTCGGTGGCGAGCGCGCGGGCCAGGCCCACGCGCTGCTGCATGCCGCCGGACAGCTCGTCGGGGAAGGACTTCTCCCACCCCTTGAGACCGGCCAGCTCCAGCGCCTCGTGGGCGCGCTTCTCGCGCTCGGCGCGGGGCACGCCCTGCACCTCGAGACCGTAGGCCGCGTTCTCCTGGACGGAGCGGTGCGGGAACAGCGCGAAGTGCTGGAAGACCATGCTGATCTTCTTGGAGCGCACCTCGCGCAGGTCGCGTGCGGACAGCTGCGTCAGGTCCTGGCCGTCGAAGCGGACGTGCCCCGCCGTGGGCTCCAGGAGTCCGTTGAGCATGCGCAGCAGCGTGGACTTGCCGGAGCCGGACAGACCCATCACGACAAAGATCTGGCCCGGCTCGACGGTGAAGGACGCCTCGATGACGGCGGCCGTGGTGCCGTCGGCGCGCAGCTCTTCACGGTCTGCTCCGCGGCGGAGTTTCTCCACCGCCTCGGCGGGTCGTCTGCCGAACACCTTGTACAGGTCTTCGGCTTCAAGCCTGGACACATACACCTCTCGGGTCGAAACAGGACGGCCCGCCTCCCCCGCCGGCGGGCCGAGGAGCGACACGGGGTCGGCCCGTCCGGTCGGCCTCGTCCAACCGTTCAATAGTTGAACGTGAGACCGGCTTCGCTCCGGCTCGGCGCCTGCCCGCCCTTATGCGGACCAAACACGGAGTGGTCCAGTTCACATTCCGTTCACCGTGCGTCCGGCTGCGTCCGGCTCCGTCCGGCGCCTGTCGGTGGCGTACGGCATGATGCGCAAGGTGACCCAAGGACCCGCCGCCCCCTCCGCGGACCAGCGCCTGATGCTGCTCGACACCGCGTCCCTGTACTTCCGGGCCTACTTCGGAGTGCCGGACTCCGTGAAGGCCCCGGACGGCACCCCGGTGAACGCGGTGCGCGGACTGCTCGAATTCATCACCCGCCTCGTCCACGACCACCACCCCACGCACCTGGTGGCGTGCATGGACGCGGACTGGCGCCCCCAGTGGCGCGTCGACCTGATCCCCTCCTACAAGGCGCACCGCGTCGCCGAGGAGACGCCGGCGGGCACCCCGGACGAGGAGGAGGTGCCCGACACCCTCTCGCCGCAGGTCCCGATCATCGAGGCGGTGCTGGACGCGGTGGGCATCGCGCGGGTCGGCGTCGCCGGGTACGAGGCGGACGACGTGATCGGCACGTTCACCGGGCGGGCGCGCGGCCCGGTCGACATCGTCACCGGCGACCGCGACCTGTTCCAGCTCGTCGACGACGGGCGGGAGCGGCGCGTGCTGTACCCGGTGAAGGGCGTCGGCACGTTGCAGATCACCGACGAGGACCTGCTGCGCGAGAAGTACGGGGTCGACGGCTCCGGGTATGCGGACATGGCGCTGCTGCGCGGCGACCCGAGCGACGGCCTGCCGGGCGTGCCCGGCATCGGCGAGAAGACGGCCGCGAAGCTGCTCGCGCAGTTCGGGGACCTGGCCGGGATCCTGGCCGCGGTCGACGACCCGAAGGCGAAGCTGACGCCGACGCAGCGCACGCGGCTCGACGCGTCGCGCCCCTACCTCGCGGTGGCGCCCACCGTGGTGCGGGTCGCGGGCGACGTGCCGCTGCCCGACGTGGACACCGCGCTGCCCCGGACGCCCCGCGACCCGGCCGCGGTCGAGCGGTTGGGGGCCCGCTGGGGCTTGGGGGGTTCTTTGCAGCGGCTCCTGGCCACACTCTCCGGGTGAGGTGCTAACTTAGGTTTACCTAAGTAGCCGTGGATCGAGGGAGACCGTACATGGCCGAGCGTCCCGCAGCGCGCAAGCCCCGCAAGGCCCGTTCCGCACAGGTCGTGCGCACGGAGCGGCTCACCCCGCACATGCAGCGGGTGGTGCTCGGCGGGGACGGTCTCGCGGACTTCCCCACCGAGCTGGAGTACACCGACCACTACCTGAAGCTGCTGTTCGCGCCGCCCGGCGTCGCGTACGAGGAGCCCTTCGACGTGGAGCGGATCCGGGAGGAGCTGCCGCGCGAGCAGTGGCCCGTCACGCGGACGTACACGGTGCGCGCCTGGGACCCGGCCGCGCGCGAGCTGACCGTCGACTTCGTGGTCCACGGCGACGAGGGCCTGGCCGGCCCCTGGTCGGCCGCCGCGCGGCCCGGCGACACGATCCACTTCATGGGACCGGGCGGCGCCTACCGCCCGGACCCCGCCGCCGACTGGCACCTGTTCGCCGGTGACGAGAGCGCCCTGCCGGCGATCGCCGCCGCGCTGGAGGCGCTGCCGGAGGGGACGCGGGCGCACGCCTTCATCGAGGTCGAGGGCCCCGAGGAGGAGCAGAAGATCGACACCCCGGTCGCGGTCACCTGGCTGCACCGGGCGGACCGTCCGGTCGGCCGGGCGCTGTGCGCGGCGGTCACCGGACTCGACTTCCCCGAGGGCCGGCTGCACGCCTTCGTGCACGGCGAGGCCGGGTTCGTGAAGGAACTGCGCCGCTATCTGCGCGTCGAGCGGCAGATCCCCCGCGAGGACCTGTCCATCTCCGGCTACTGGCGCCTCGGCCACAACGAGGACGGCTGGCAGGCGTCGAAGCGCGACTGGAACGCCCAGGTCGAGGCCGAACAGGAGAGCTGACGCCGACCCGCGCGTCCCGCCCGCCCCGGAGCGGGCCCGCGCCACCGCGGCCGGTCGCGCGGGCCCGCCCCCGTACCCTTGGCCCGGTGACCCGCCGAAGGCCCAGCACGCCCTCCCCGCTCCCCCAGCGCGCCGGAATCGACGCGGTCCGGGTGCGCCTGCCGGTGGCGGGCGCCGACGCCTGGGCCACCCTCCGCGACCACCTCGTGGGGCGGCTCGGCGCGGGCGACGGCGTGCTCGACGCGATGATCGCCGAGGGCCGGATCGTGCGGGCCGACGGCAGCGCGATCACCGCCGCGTCGGCCTACGAGCCGGGCGGCAGCGTCTGGTTCCACCGCGACCTGGCACCCGAGACACCGGTGCCGTTCACCATCGGCATCGTGTACCGCGACGAGCACATCGTCGTCGCCGACAAGCCGCACTTCCTCGCCACGACCCCGCGCGGCAGCCATGTCACCGAGACGGCGCTCGCCCGGCTGCGCCGCGATCTCGGCCTCACCACGCTCGGCCCCGCCCACCGGCTCGACCGGCTGACGGCGGGGCTGGTGCTGTTCGTCGTACGGCCGGCGGAGCGGGGGAAGTACCAGACGCTGTTCCGGGACCGGCTCGTGCGCAAGGAGTACGAGGCGGTGGCCGCGTACGATCCGGCGGTGCCGCTGCCCGTGACCCTGCGCAGCCGGATCGAGAAGGAGCGCGGGGTGCTCGCCGCCCGGGAGGTCCCGGGCGGCGAGCCCAACGCCGAGACCGACGTCCGGCTCGCCGCGCACGCGGGGCGGCTCGGCCGGTACCGGCTGACCCCGCACACCGGGCGCACCCACCAGCTTCGGGTCCACATGAACCGCCTGGGCCTGCCGATCCTCGGCGACCCGCTGTACCCGGTCGTCGCCGACCCGGTCGCGCCCGGCGACTTCCACCGGCCGCTGCAACTCCTGGCACGCTCACTGGAGTTCCGGGACCCGGTGACCGGGCGCGAGCACCGGTTCGTCAGCGCCCGCACCCTGCGCGCCTGGACGTCGTACGCGTCCTGGGCCGACGGGCCCGCCGATCAGTAGCCGCGCCACCAGCGCAGGAACCGCTGCCAGGCACCGGCCGGCGGTTCCGGCTCGCTCCCCTGCGCGGGGAGCACCGCGGACGGCATCGCGGGCGGCGCCGGCTCGGCGGGCGACGGGGGCACGGCCGGCGCGGGCGCCGACGAGACCTGCCAGTCCGGCCGGCGCGGCGGCGTGATGCTGGGCTTGCCGCTGACGTCCTGCTGCGCGCGCGGTGTGAACGTCACCGGCAGCGTCACGAGGTGCCGGGACAGGATCGACGAACGCCACCGCAACTCGCTCTCGTCGACCGAGAGTTCGGTGTCGGGCAGCCGCATCAGGAACGCGTCGACACCGATCTCGGCGATGGCGCGGCCGATGTCCTGGCCGGGGCACTCGTGCGGCCCGCCGCCGAACGCGAGGTGCGAGCGGTTGCCCATCATGTGCGCGGTCGGATCGGGGCGGACGACCGGGCACACGTTGCCCGGCTGGATCCCGAAGAGCAGGCCGTCGCCCGCGCGGATGTGCTGTCCGCCCAGCTCGGTGTCCACCTTGGCGAAGTAGCCGATCATGGCGCTGAACGGCGGCTCGTCCCACAGCGACTGCTCGACGGCCTCGGGCACCGTCATCTGCCCGCCGTTGAGCTGGGCCCGGAAGCGCGGGTCGGTGAGCACGACGCGCAGCACGTTCGCGATGAGGTTGGCCGTCGCCTCGTACCCGGCGATGAGGACCAGGCGCAGGTGGTGCGCGACCTCCTCGTCGGTGAGCCCGGCCGGATCGCTGATCAGCCCGCTGGTGAAGTCGCCGTCGACCGGCTGGGCCCGGCGCCGGGCCACGAGGTCGAACAGGACGCCCATGATGAACTCGTTGCTGGCGATGGCGGTCTCGGTGCCCTTGAGGAAGTCGCGGGCGTTCTGCACGATCCGCTCGCTGTAGGCCTCGGGGGCGCCGATCACGTCGAGCATCACCATCATCGGCAGGTGCTCGGCGAACTCGCTGACGATGTCGCAGGTGCCGCGCTCGGAGAACCGGTTGATGATCTCCTGGGTGCCCTTGTTGATGGACCGGCGCAGGCTGCGGTGCTCGATGGTCGACATGGCGGCGGTGACCGCGCCGCGCAGCCGGGCGTGCTCGGCGCCCTCGACGAAGGATGCCATGGGCTGCCAGCTGACGACGGGGGCCAGCGGGTGCGTGGGCTTGAACGTGCCGTTCTTCATCTGCGTCCAGATGCGGGCGTCCCGGGTGTACTGGGACGTGCTGCGCACCATGTGCAGGTTCTCGGTGTGCCCGAGCACGGCCCACATCCGGACGTCCTCGTGGATCAGCACGGGGGCCACCGGGCCGTGTTCGGCGCGCAGCTTCTCGTAGAGGGCGGGGATGTCGGCGTCGGCCTCGGGCCCGTAGAGCCGGCGCAGCCCGCCCGGGCCGAGGGCGTGCGCGGGACAGCCCGGCGGCGGGGTCGCGCCGTAGCCGTCGAGGTCGTCGTACCCGGCGGGCGACCGGGAGGGGTCGGGGGGAGGTGGCGTCACGGAATCGCTCCGGTCGATGGGTGAACTGATGGGGCGGGCGCGGCGGTTCGGGGTCAGGCGTGGTGCAGGGCCATCTCGTGGAGATAGCGCATCAGGGTCAGCAGGACGTCGCGGCTGGAGGCCCGGCGGCGCGCGTCGCACTCGATGATCGGGACCCGCGGGTCCAGGTCGAGGGCGTCGCGCAGCTCCTCGGCGGGGTAGCGCGGGCCGTCCGGGAAGGCGTTGTTGGCGATGACGAACGGGACGCCGCGCTCCTCCAGCCGCCCGATCACGTCGAAGCTGACCTCCAGGCGACGGGTGTCGATGAGGACGACGGCGCCGAGCGCGCCCTCGAACAGCCCGTTCCACAGGAACCAGAAGCGTTCCTGGCCCGGCGTCCCGAACAGGTACAGGACGAGTTCGTCGGTGATCCTGATGCGGCCGAAGTCCATGGCCACGGTGGTGGCCGTCTTGGTGTCGGAGCCGTAGTCGTCGTCGACGCCGATCCCGGCCTGCGTCATGGTCTCCTCGGTGGTGAGCGGGCGGATCTCGCTGACCGACCCGACCATCGTGGTCTTGCCCACCCCGAAGCCGCCGACGATCACGATCTTCACCGCCGAGCTGACCGTCTCGGGCAGCCGGTCCTCGGCCCGCGGCCCCGGGAGGTGCGTGCCGCCGGTGGTGACGTCGGTGGCGGCCGCGTGGTCAGAGCTTCTGTAGTCCATGCATCACCGCTTCGAGGAGGGAACGGTCCGCGACCGCGCCCCGGATGACCGGAGCGCGGGCCTGGACCTGTTCGGCCGCGAGGAGTTCGCCGAGCAGCACGGTGACCACGCTGAACGGCAGATTGAGATAGGCCGAGATCTCGGCCGTGGACAGGGGCGTGCGGCACATCCGCAGGACGGCGGCCTGTTCGGGCGGCGCCGACGGCTTCGGCCCGGCGCGGGCCACGATCAGGGTGACCAGGTCGAGCGGCGCGCGCTCGGAGCCGTCGGTCCCGCCGGTGATCACGTACAGCCGTTCCAGGTCCTTGGGGTCCTGGGGCGTCTCGGGCGAGCGCCGCTCGCGCCGCGGCGGCTCCCGGTAGGGGGGCTGGGAGGACCGCGTCATACGGTCTGCCCGTTGCGGCGGGGCGGGCTGGTGAGGTGGGTGCCGATCCGGATGACGAGGTCGCGCATCTGGTGGCTGATCATGCCGGCGTCGACGAACTGGTTGGCGAGGACGGCGAGATACGCGCCCTTGCCCGCGGCCATCAGATAGAAGAACCCGGCGTCGACCTCGATGATGACCATGTTCATCCTGCCGCTGGAGTCGGGGATCTCCGTGGCGACCGCGGAGGCGAGGGACTGGAGTCCCGCGCAGGCGGCGGCGAGCCGGTCGGCGGCGTCGGGGTCGCCGCCGTAGCGGGCGATGCGCAGACCGTCGGCGGAGAGCACGACCACCTGCTGCACGTTCGCCACACTGTCGGCGAGCTCCTTGAGCATCCAGTCGAAGTTGGCGCGTTGCTGGATCACTGACGGTCTCCCTCGTCGACCTGCTGGTTGTACGCGTCGTCGTGCGGCTTCTCGGCGGCGGCACCGGGACCGTCGGCCTCGGCGCTCCCGCCGGGCTTCAGCCCGTTCATGAACGCCTCGACCCACAGGCCGGGTTCGGGCTGGTCGGGCTGGTCGGGCTTGTCGTGCTCCGGCTCCACGGACGGGGTGGGGGGGTACCCGCTCCCGTACCCCTGCGCCTCGGGCGGCGGCAGGGAGAGGTCGGGGTTGCGGGGCGTCACGATGATCTGGTTCTCGATGATCTTCGTGTCGACCTTCCTGCGGCGTTGCGGAAGCCCGTTGGCCCGCCATTCGGTGACCACCGGGACGTCGTCCTCCATCGCGAGGAGCGGGGCGGAGGGGCGCGGGCCCGTGGTGGGGCGGCGGGTCTTCTTCAGCCGCGGCTCCTCCTGGATCGGCACGCCGTTGTGGTCGACGCGCGGCACGGCGGTGGCGCCGATGCCGTGGGCGAGGCCGGGCGCGGGCTCGCTGCTCATCATGTCGCGCGGGACGACGAGCACGGCGCGCACGCCGCCGTACGCGGACTGGCGCAGCGAGATCTGCATGTCGTACATGGAGCAGAGGCGGCCGACGATCGACAGGCCGAGGCGCGGGTTCTCGCCGAGGTCGTTGAGGTCGACGCCGGCCTGGGCGCGGTCCAGCATCCGCTCGACCCGGGCCCGCTGCTCCTCGCCGAGGCTGACGCCGCCGTCCTCGATCTCGATGGCGACCCCGGTCTGCACCTCGACGGCGGTGACGTGCACGCGGGTCTGCGGCGGCGAGTAGCGGGTGGCGTTGTCGAGCAGTTCGGCGACGGCGTGGATCAGCGGCTCCACGGAGATGCCCTTGATGGCGATGTCGCAGATGGCGTGCAGGTCGATGCGCGGGTATTCCAGGATGCGCGACATGGCGCCGCGCAGCACGCTGTAGAGCTTGACCGGCTTGGGCCACTGGCGGCCGGGCCGGGCGCCGCCGAGGACGGTGACGGAGTCGGCGAGGCGGCCGATCAGGGCGGTGCCGTGGTCGATGCGCAGGAGGTCGTCGAAGACCTCGGGGTTGCGGCCGTGGTCCTCCTCCATCTCGCGGAGTTCCTGGGCCTGCTTGTGCACGATGGCCTGGACGCGGCGGGCGATGGAGACGAAGGCGCGCTGGGCCGCGTCGTTGGCGGCGGCCTCCCGGTCGATCTCCTTGAGGCAGGCGCTGATCAGCGCGCGCTCGCCGCGGGTGACCTCGCGGAAGGCGGGTTCGGCGTCGCAGGTGTTGCGGACGGCGTCCACGGGGTTGTCGCCGGTGCGCAGCCGGTACAGGGCGTGCGGCAGGACGTCCTTGGCGACCCGCATCGTGCGCTGTTCCTGGTCGGCGATGCGGTGTTCCAACTCGGCCACGTGGTGGGCGTATTGGGTGCGCTGCCCCCTGAGGACCCGGCCGCGGCGCACGGCCTCCGCCGCGACGGCGACGACCAGGAGCGTGCCGAGGGCGCCGCACAGGGTGACGGCGAGCCGCGCGGGCTCGGCGACCAGGGCGACGGCCGCCCCGGTGGCGGCGGCCATGACCATCGCGGGCAGCAACAGCACGCGTGTGTAGGGGACTTCTCGGCCACCGGGAGGCGATTGAACACTCACCATGTATGCCCTCTGAACGGTCGTATGGGGGAAGTGTGCGACGGTTCGTCGTGTTGTGTCGGCTGGACGTTCCCCGGATCAATGCGTCCCATCGACCCATAGGGGAACAAGCGGCCGAATTGCTCCCAACCCGGCGCGCTGCGGGCGAGCTTAGTCCCGCCGGATCATCGCCGGGTCATATTCCGCAAGGGCCTGAAATCGGTTCGCCAAGGGGCATACACTCCCCCCATTTACACGCTCAGCGCCCGTTCGCACACATGGAGTGAAGGCGTCCGCCCGTCCGGACCGCCGGCCCCGCGTCAACCGGCGCGGGCCCGGGGCCTGTTGACGCGGGGGCGGCCCTCCTGTTCCACTGCTCCCATGCGTCCACAGCTGCGGCTGGTCACCCGCGATCACATCGACTTCGGTCGCGTGTGGTCGGCGTCGTGTTGCGCCTGAAGCACCTCCAGGCCCTCACCGACCCGCTCTCCCAGCTGAAAAGGCGTCCCACCATGCCCGTAGAGTTCCTCGGCATCGCCGCGACCAACGAAGGCTCCGAAGTCACCGCCCGCTCGGGCCCGTCCTTCGACAAGGACTACACGCTCCGACTCGCCCGCGCCCACGAGGAGAACGGCTGGGACCGGGTCCTCTTCGCGTACGGCTCCGGCTCCCCCGACCCGTCCCCCGCGGCCGCCTACATCGCGGCCCGCACGGAGACCCTCCAGATCCTCGTGGCGCACCGGCCGAACGTGTCGTACCCGACCTTCGCCGCCAAGACCTTCGCGACGCTCGACCGGATCAGCGACGGCCGCCTGGCCGTCCACTTCATCACCGGCGGCAACGACCACGAGCAGCAGCGGGAGGGCGACTTCCTGACGAAGGACGAGCGGTACGCCCGGACGCGTGAGGCCATCCAGATCATCAAGAAGGCGTGGACCTCGCACGACCCCTTCGACCACGAGGGCGCGCACTACCGCTTCGCCGACTTCGTCAGCGACACCTTCCCGGTCCAGCAGCCGCATCCGCCGGTCTCGTTCGGCGGCTCCTCCCCCGCGGCGTACGCGGCCGGGGGCGCGGAGGCGGACATCTACTGCCTGTGGGGCGAGCCGCTGGCCCGCACAGCGGAGCAGATCGCGTCGGTGCACGCGGCGGCCAGGGCGGCGGGCCGCACGGACCTGCCGCGCATCCAGGTCGCGTTCCGGCCCATCATCGCGCCGACGGAGGAGCTGGCCTGGGAGAAGGCCCATGCCACGCTCGGCCGCATCAGGGCGCGCAAGGCCGGCGCCCCGCTCTCGCGCCGCCACCCGCTCACGAACCCGGAGAACTCCGGCTCCCAGCGGCTGCTCGCGGTGGCCGCCGAGGGCGAGCGCCACGACCGCGCGCTGTGGACCCCGACGGCGGCGGAGACCGGTGGCGCGGGCAACTCCACGGCCCTCGTCGGCACCCCGGAGACCGTGGCCCGGGCCCTCCTCGACTACTACGACCTGGGGGTGACCGTCCTCTCCGCGCGCGGCTACGACCTGCTCGACGACGCGGTCGACTTCGGCCGCGAGGTGATCCCGATCGTCCGCGAAGAGGTCGCGAAGCGGGACGCCGCGCAGGCGGCGTGAGCGCCGCCGCCACCGGCCCAGAGTGAAGGGCGCCGCCCCCGCGTCGGGGGCGGCGCCCTTCACCGTGCTGCCGGGGCCGTCACCCCACCGACGAGTAGGCGACCACGCCGCGCAGCACCGCGTCCACGGCCTTGCGGGCGTTGCGCGAGACGGTGGAGTCCGCCGTGGGGGCGGCCGCGGCGATCTGCCCCAGCACGTCGATCACCTGCTTGCACCAGCGCACGAAGTCGCCGGCCGGCATCTCCGCCTCCCGCAGCACCTCGTCGAGCCCCTTGCCCGAGGCCCACTGGTAGACGGCCCAGGCGAACCCGAGGTCGGGCTCGCGCTGGCCGACGCCCTCCGTCTGGTTGATCCGGAAGTCCTCCTCCAGGGCGTCGAGCCGGCCCCAGATCCGCACCATCTCGGCGAGCGCGGACTTCGCCCGGCCCGTGGGCACCTTGGGCGCGAGGGCGTCGTCGCCGACCCGCGCCTCGAAGACCAGCGCGGAGACGCACGCGGCCAGCTCGGCCGGGTCGAGACCCTCCCACACCCGGTCGCGCAGGCACTCGCTGGCGAGCAGATCGAGCTCCCCGTACAGCCGGGCGAGGCGCTTGCCGTGCTCGGTGACCTCGTCGCCGCGCAGGTAGTCCATCTCGGTCAGCAGCTTCACGATGCGGTCGAAGGTCCGCGCGATCGTGTTCGTCCGCCCCTCGATGCGCCGCTCCAGCTGCACGGTGTCCCGGCGCAGCCGGTGATAGCGCTCGGCCCAGCGCGCGTGGTCCTCCCGCTCGTCGCAGCCGTGGCAGGGGTGGGCCCGCAGCTCGGTGCGGAGCCGGGCGATCTCCCGGTCGTCGGCGGCGGGCGCGCGCCCCTTGCGGTGCCGGTCGGGCACGATGTGCCCGGCCTTGGTGCGCAGCGCCGAGGCGAGGTCCCGGCGCGACTGCGGCGAGCGCGCGTTGAACGACTTCGGGATCCGCATCCGCTCCAGCGCCTCCACCGGCACCGGGAAGTCGATCGAGGCGAGCCGCTTGACCTGGCGCTCGGCGGTCAGCACCAGGGGGCGCGGACCGTCGTGCTGCTCGAAGCCGCGGTGCCCGTTGGACCGGCCGGCCGGCAGCCCCGGGTCGAGCACCAGCGCGAGGCCCGCGAACTTGCCGGTCGGCACGTGGATCACGTCGCCCGGCTTGAGCTTCTCCAGCGCGGCGGCGGCCTGGGAGCGGCGCTGCGCGGCGCCCTGCTTGGCCAGCTCGGTCTCGCGGTCCTTGAGCTCGCGGCGCAGCCGCGCGTACTCGTCGAAGTCGCCGAGGTGGCAGGTCATGGAGGCCTTGTAGCCCTCCAGGCCCTCCTCGTTCTTCTGCACCTGCCGGGAGATCCCGACCACCGACTTGTCGGCCTGGAACTGGGCGAACGAGGTCTCGAGGAGTTCGCGCGAGCGGTGCCGCCCGAACTGCTCGACCAGATTGACCGCCATGTTGTACGAGGGCTTGAAGCTGGAGCGCAGCGGATAGGTGCGGGTGCCGGCGAGGCCCGCCAGGTGCTCGGGGCTGAAGCCGCGCTGCCACAGCACGACGGCGTGGCCCTCGACGTCGATGCCGCGCCGCCCGGCCCGCCCGGTCAGCTGGGTGTACTCGCCCGGGGTGATGTCCGCGTGCTGCTCGCCGTTCCACTTCACGAGCTTCTCCAGGACCACGGAGCGGGCCGGCATGTTGATGCCGAGCGCCAGGGTCTCGGTGGCGAAGACCGCCTTGACCAGGCCGCGGACGAAGAGCACTTCCACGACCTCCTTGAAGGTCGGCAGCATGCCCGCGTGGTGCGCGGCGATCCCGCGCTCCAGGCCTTCGAGCCATTCGTAGTAGCCCAGGACGTGCAGGTCCTCGTCGGGGATGGAGGCGGTGCGCTCCTCGACGATCTCCCGGACCCTGGCCCGCGCCTCCTCGTCGTTCAGCCGCAGGCCCGCGTACAGGCACTGCTGGACGGCGGCCTCGCAGGCCGCGCGGCTGAAGATGAAGGTGATCGCGGGCAGCAGGCCCGCCGCGTCGAGCCGCTCGATGACCTCGGGGCGGCCCGGGGTCCAGATCCGGGAGCGCTGCCGTCGCTCGCGCTCGCGGTCGGCCTCCCGCATGTTCCGCCCGCGCTTGCGGTCCTGGTAGGAGGGGCGGCTGGCCTCCATCCGCGCCATGCGCGTGAGGTCGGGGTTGACGGCCTTCTTGCCGCCCTCGCCCTCCTCGAAGAGGTCGTGCATGCGGCGGCCGGCGAGCACGTGCTGGAACAGCGGTACGGGCCGGTGCTCGGAGACGATCACCTCGGTGTCGCCGCGCACGGTGTCGAGCCAGTCGCCGAACTCCTCCGCGTTCGACACCGTGGCCGACAGGGAGACCAGCGTGACCGACTCCTGGAGGTGGATGATCACCTCTTCCCACACGGCGCCCCGGAAGCGGTCGGAGAGGTAGTGCACCTCGTCCATGACCACATAGCCGAGATTGAGCAGCGCCTGGGAGCCCGCGTACAGCATGTTCCGCAGCACTTCGGTGGTCATCACGACCACCGGCGCGTCGCTGTTCACGCTGTTGTCGCCGGTCAGCAGGCCGACCTTGTCCGCGCCGTAGCGCTTCGCGAGGTCCTGGTACTTCTGGTTCGACAGCGCCTTGATGGGTGTCGTGTAGAAGCACTTCTTGCCCTGCTGGAGGGCGAGGTGGACGGCGAACTCGCCGACGATCGTCTTGCCTGAGCCGGTGGGCGCGGCCACCAGCACGCCCTTGCCCGCCTCCAGTGCCTGACACGCCTCGATCTGGAAGGGGTCGAGACCGAAGTCGTACATCTCGCGGAAGGAAGCTAGCGCGGTGGCCTGCTCGGCGGCCCGCTTACGGGCTGCCGCGTACCGCTCGGCCGGTGAGAGGTCCTCTGTCATCGTGCATTCGAGCCTACCGGCCACCACCGACAACGGACGATCATTATCGGGTAAGGACCCGCACGGCCCCGGGCACGCACCGCGCGACCAGCGGCAACGCCCCCACCGGCTCGCCGTCCGCGTACCCCGTGATGGCGTCCGCGGCCAGCTCCACCCGGGCCGCCCGGAAGACGCTGACCACCGGGTGGGTGAGATGCGTCCCCCGGTAGACGCGCGGGAAGACCCGCAGCAGGGTCGCGCGGGAGCAGTCGCCGACGACCGTCACGTCGAAGAGCCCGTCGTCCATCGCCGCGTCGGCGCAGATCCGCATGCCGCCGCCGTACGAGGTTCCGTTGCCGACGGCCACCAGGGTCGCGTCGATCTCGCGGACGGCGCCGTCGTCGAGCGTCAGGCGGAACCGCGTCGGCCGGAAGGCGGCCAGTTCGAGGGCGATGGCCAGGTCGTACTTGAAGCGGCCGAGCGGCAGCCGCATCCGGTTGCCGCGGTCGTTGACCCGGGAGTCGAAGCCGGAGGCGAGGACGGTGCCGAACCAGTGGTCGCCGATCCGGCCGAGGTCGATGGCGCGGAGCCGCTCCTCCTTGAGCGCGTCCGCGACGAGCGCGCCCGCCGCCGCCGGCTCGCGGATCGGCAGTCCGAGCGAGCGGGCGAAGTCGTTGCCGGTGCCGACCGCGACGACCCCGAGCGGGGTGCCGGTCCCGGCGACGGCCTGCAACGCGAGATTCACCAGGCCGTCCCCGCCGACGGCCACCAGCGCGCCGGTCCCCTCCCGCACGGCGGCCCGCGCGCGGTCCAGGGCGTCGGGGGCGTCCTCACCGATGACGCTCCGTACGGAGAACCCGGCGGCCCGCAACGCGGAAGCGGCCGGCTGCGCAGCACCTGCGCCCCGGCCGCGTCCCGCGGTGGGATTGACGAAGAGGGTGATCTCACTGCTCACGGCCGGACCTTAACAACCGTCCCGTCGCGAACAGGAGTTGCCTCAGGTCACATCGTCGTAACCGTTGATCCGGTCCGTCGTCGTCTGCTCGGGCAGCGGGGTCCGGCTCGCGCTCACGCTCTCGATCTCGCCGACCCGCTCGGGGGTCAGATCCAGCTCGGAGGCCTCGTCGTCGGCGAGGCCGGCGTCCGGGTCGTTGCGCCGCTTGCGCCGGTCGTTGAGCAGCGAGAAGAGCGTCGCCGCGAAGTACAGCACCCAGATCGGAGCGGCCAGCGCCAGCATCGACACCGGGTCCGTGCTCGGCGTGGCGACCGCCGCGAAGACCGTGATGCCCATGATCATCGCCCGCCACCAGCCCAGCATCCGCTTGCCGGTGATGGCCCCGATGAGGTTCAGGAACACCAGCAGCAGCGGCAGCTCGAAGGAGAGGCCGAAGACGATCACCATGCGCGTCACGAGGTCGAGCAGGTCGTCCAGCGGCAGCAGGTTCGACGCGTTGCCCGGGGTGAAGCCGATCAGCACCTTCGCCGTGGTGGGCAGCACCGCGTACGCGAAGTAGGCGCCGGCCAGGAAGAGCGGGACACCGGTGCCCACGAACCCGTAGGCGTACTTCTTCTCGTGCCGGTGCAGTCCGGGCGCGATGAAGCCCCACAGCTGGTAGAGCCAGACCGGCGAGGCGAACACGATGCCCGCCATCAGCGAGATCTTCAGGGCCAGCGTGAAGGGGGCCAGCAGGCCGTTGATGGTGATGGAGGCGCAGGGCTCTTTCTTCACCTGCGCCAGCTGCGAGAACGTCTGCTCACAACCGACCGAGTCGAGGATCGGCTTGGTGATCAGATCGATGATGTCGTTGTAGAAGAACGCGGCGACGATCGTGATGGCGACCACGGCGAGCAGCGCCTTCGCCAGCCGATTGCGAAGCTCACGCAGGTGATCCGCGAGCGGCATCCGCCCCTCGGGGTCCTTCTCCTGCTTGCGGGCAGTCTTGAGCAACCCACGTCCTCATCTCGTGCGGCAGGCCGCCGAGACGGGGCGGCCTTGGGTCAGCTCTTGATCAGCTCTTCGTCGTGTTGGTCGGCTCGGTCACCGGGCGCGAGCTGGTGACGTCGCCGGGCGCGGCCTGGATGGTCCGCGCGGGCTGGCCGTCCTCGTGGGCCGGCGGGTCGGACGGGGCGGCGGCGTGGGTGTTGCCCTCGCTCTTCATCGCCTTGGCCTCGCTCTTGAGGATGCGGGCGGACTTGCCCAGCGAGCGCGCCATGTCCGGAAGCTTCTTCGCGCCGAACAGCAGGATGATGACGACAAGGATCAGGATGATCTCAGGTGCGCCGAGCTTTCCGAACATATCCGTTTACCTTCTCACTGAGGCGGCAGGGTCGGGACTGCCGGTACCGGTCGAACTAGGACTGGTGTCCGACCACCGTGCTGGCAGCGATCGTATCCCGTGGGGGTGAACAGGGGGCAATCCCTCTGCGTACTCCCCGTTGCGGCCCGCGCCTCGGTCCAGGGTCGCGTTAAGGAGCGTACCCGGCGGACCCGGGCGCCCGACAGGCCGCAGCGGTAAAGCGGTTTCCCCCGGCGGCCCCACGGGTGCCGCGCCGTCAGACCGCGTCGCCGCCCGCGCGAGCGGCGCTGGCCGCGGCCCGCTCCAGTTCCTCGGCGGCCCGGTTGATCCGGCGTGTGGTGGCGGCGACCTGACTGCCCAGCCGCTCCGCCTCGACGAACACCTTCACCGCGAAGAAGGCGAGGACAGCAAGCCCCACGAAACCCACGGCCACCGACAGCATCGCCCAGAACATGCGCCGAGCCTAGACGGTCTGGTGGAGGCGCAGGGTGCGCACCCCGCCACCCGTGAGGAGTTCGACGATCCGTTCACCGGCGGGCTTGCGCACCGCGGCCCCGCACTCGGGGCAGGTGAAGGAGTAGAAGGTGGTGCGGCGGCTGCCGCCGATCGCCAACCGGATGGCCGCCGCGTCGAGTTCGAAGCGGGCCCGGCAGTCCGGGCAGGCGGCCCGGAAGACGACGGCGGCCGGGTCGCCGCCCACGGCGGACATCCGGGTGATTCCGACCACATCTGTCGTTCCGGTCATTTCCCCCACCTCGTACCTTGCCTCCCGTGCGGACCGTTCCCGCGGCTCACGCCGCCCCGTCGTACGCGGCCAGCGCCTCCCGCGCCGCGTCCCGCGCGCTGTCGGCCAGCTCGGCGGGGGCCACGATGTGCCCGTCCCGGCCGAGCCGCAGCGCGAGCCGGCGCAGCGACGACGGTTCCGGGGTGCGCAGCGTGATCCGCAGACCACCGTCCGTCAGCTCCTCGGCGCTGTCGTGCGGGTAGTACTCGGCGACCCAGCGCCCGCCGGGCCCGACCTCGATGACGACCTCGGGGTCCTCGGCGGCCGGCTGCACCAGGCCCTCGGACAGGTCCCGCAGTTCGATCTCCGGCGGCGCCGACGCCTCGTCCAGGATCCTGATCTCGGCGACCCGGTCGAGCCGGAAGGTGCGCCGCGCCTCGGACCTGCGGCACCACGCCTCCACATAGGTGTGGCCGACGGAGACGAGCCGGATCGGGTCGATCTCGCGCTCGGTGACCTCGTCGCGCGCGGGCGAGTAGTAGCGGATCCACAGCCGGCGCCGCTCGGAGATCGCCCGGTCGACGTCGGCGAAGACACCGCCCTCGGACTCGAAGGTGACGCTGAGCCGCGCGCTGGCACCGGCCACCTCGCCGGCCGCCGCCTCCAGCTTCGCGGTGGCCCGCAGCAGGGCGAGCCGGTCGCCCTCGCGCAGTCCCGGCAGGGTGGCCACCGCGCGGGCGGCCACCAGCAGGGCCGTCGCCTCGTCGGCGGAGATCCGCAGCGCGGCGGCGACGTCGTCCGGGTTGTGCCACCAGATGCGGTCGCCGTCGGTGTCGATGTCGAGGAGGTCCCCGCCGCGGAAGCTCGTCCCGCACAGCGGCAGCACGTCCAGGTCGGAGATCAGCTCGTCCTGGGTGATGCCGAAGGCCCGGGCGACGTCCTCCACGCGCGCGCCGGGGCGCTCGCGCAGATACGTCACCAGGGACAGCATCCGCCGGGTCTGGTCGATGGCGTTGGCAGCCATGTGTGTCCGTGCTCCCCTCGGTCCCGCGCTCAGTCCTTGGCCACGGCGCGCAGCCGGTCGACGACGTCCGCCCGCAGCTCGGCCGGTTCGAGCACGACGACGTCGGGCCCGAACTCCACGAGCCAGGCGTCGAGCCCGTGCCCGTACGGAATCTCCAGCTCGTCCCAGCCGTCGCCCAGCTCGCGCACGGACGCCGCCTTGGCGCGCAGCGGATAGCCCGCGCCCGCGCGCAGCCTGATCAGCGCGGAGCGGTCGGCGGTCTCGCCCGCCCAGCCCGCGACGGTCTCGCGGACGGTGACGACGTCCGGCACCGGCGCCGTGAACCGGCCGGTCCGCGAGCGCACCTTCCCGGTGATCCGCGACAGCCGGAAGACCCGCTCGGCCTGCCGGTCGCGGTCCCAGCCCGCGAGGTACCAGTGGCCGCGCCAGCATTCGAGCGCCCAGGGCTCGACGTGCCGCTGCTCGGGCCGGGCCGCGGTCGCCTTGCGGTAGTCGAAGACGACGGGGCGCCGGTCGCGGCACGCCAGCATCAGCGGCTCGAAGGACGCCTCGTGCGCGGGGATGCGGGGCTCCAGCGCGCCATGGCTCTCGTAGGGGTCGACGTCCTCGGGCATCCCGGCGGCGCGCAGCTTGTGCAGGGCGCCGCTGGCGGCACCGGCCAGGCGGGCCTGCTGCCACACCTTGGCGGCGAGGCCGAGGGCGGCGGCCTCCTCGGCGTCCAGGGTGAGCGGCGGCAGGTGGTTGCTGTCGCGGCGGGCCAGGTAGCCGACCTCGCCGTCCAGGTTCTCCACGGTCTCGATGACCAGGCCCAGCTCGCGCAGGTCGTCCTTGTCCCGCTCGAACATCCGGTTGAAGGAGTCGTCGTTGCCGGCCTCCAGGTAGGCCTCGATGGAGCCGCGCAGCTCGCGCTTGCTGAGCGGGCGGCGCGTGCCGAGCAGGCACAGTGCCAGATTCATCAGCCGCTCGGCCTTGGCAATCGCCATCGACGCCCTTTCCCCTGGTGTCTTCCCCGTGGTCCCCGTAAAGCTCCCGACGGACGACCGTACCGCCCCGGGGTGTCGTGACAAAAGCCAGGGGCAGCGCAAGAGCCCGCGCCATCAGGCACGGGCTCTTGTGCGACCGTTCGTGGTCGTCGGGTGACCGACTCAGACGGCGACGAGGTCGCAGACGAAGATCAGCGTCTCGCCGGGGGCGATCCGCCCGCCGCCGGCGCCACGGTCGCCGTAGGCGAGGTGGGCCGGGATGGTCAGCTCGCGCCGGCCGCCGACCTTCATGCCCTGCACGCCCTGGTCCCAGCCGGCGATGACCTGGCCGGCGCCGAGCTGGAACTGGAGCGGGGTGCCGCGGTTCCAGGAGGCGTCGAACTCCTCACCGGAGGAGAAGGCCACGCCCACGTAGTGGACGGAGACGGTGTCGCCCGCCTTCGCCTCGGTGCCCTCGCCCTCCCAGAGGTCCTTGATCTGGAGGTCCGCCGGCGGCTCGCCTACGGGGAAGTCGACCTCGGGCTTGTCGATGCTCACGTGAATTGCTCCTGCTTGTTGGCTGTCGGGCAACCGGGTCAGTCTGCCATCCGAGGACGGGTCAGTGCGCCGAGAGGATGTCGACGACGAAGACCAGCGTCGAGTTGGCGGGCAGCGTCTTGCCCTGGTCCTTGCTTCCGTAGGCCTGCTCGGCCGGGATCACCAGGAGCACCCGGTCACCGACGTGCTTGCCGACGATGCCGGTGTCCCAGCCCTTGATGACCTGGCCCTGGCCGATGGTGGTCGTGAACGGCTGGCCGCCGCGGTTCCAGGAGGAGTCGAACAGGGCGGCCTTCGCCTTGCCCTCGTTCTGCTTCCACACCGCACCGCTGTACTGCATGTTGACGCTCTGGCCGCTCTTGACCTCGGCGCCCTTGCCCTTGATCAGGACCTGGTCGACGAGCTTCTTCGGCGGGTCGTTCTTCGGCACCGAGATCGTGGCCGGCTCCTCCTTGTCGGCCTTGATCTGCGGGAGGTCCGACGGGATGGCGGCCTGCGTGCCCTCGACCTTCTTGGGCTCCACCTTCTTGACGTCCACGGCGAACACCAGCGTGTCGGTGGCGGAGACCCCGAACTGCGGGTTGCCCTGGCTGCCGAAGCCCGCGGCCGGCGGGGCCACGACGAGGACGCGGCTGCCCTCCTTCTGGCCCACGACGGCGTCCGCGAACGCCGGGAACTGGCCGTCGGCACCCGCGGTGACGAGCTGGTCACCGCCGCCCTTCTGGCTGTAGGTGGAGCCGAGGTCCTTGGCGCCCTTCCAGATCTTGCCGGTGTAGTTGAACGACACCAGGTCGTTCTTCCTGACCGTGGCGCCGCTGCCCTCGGACACCGTGTGCACGACGAACTTGTCGCTCGGGTCGTTCTTGGGCAGGGAGATCGTCGCGGTCTTGCCGTACGCGCCCGAGACCTTCGGCATCGGGTTCGCGGTGTCGACCGGCTTGGGCACGCCGGAGGGCTGCGAGGACGAGTCCGCCTTGTCCGTCGCGTCCTTCTTGCCGTCGTCGCCACCGCAGGCGGTCGCGGTCAGCGCCAGTGCCGGCACGATGAGTAGAGCTGCAAGTCGGCGTCGCACAGGGATCCTCAGGTCGCTCGGATACGGTCCGGCCACTGTAGGCCCTCACGCACCGTTTCCGAGGGCGCGGAAGGGCCCCGTACGAATGATTCGCACGGGGCCCTCGACCGGATCGACCGGGTGCGCGGCCGGTGGCTACATTCCCGCGATCAGCTTCTCCACCCGGTCGTCCACGCTGCGGAACGGGTCCTTGCACAGCACCGTGCGCTGCGCCTGGTCGTTCAGCTTCAGGTGCACCCAGTCGACCGTGAAGTCACGGCGCTGCTCCTGGGCCCTGCGGATGAAGTCGCCGCGCAGCCGCGCGCGCGTGGTCTGCGGCGGCACCGATTTGCCCTCGAAGATCTTCAGGTCGTTGCAGATCCTCGTCGCCTGGCCCTTCTTCTCCAGGAGGTAGTAGAGCCCGCGGCGGCGGTGGATGTCGTGGTAGGCGAGGTCGATCTGGGCGACCCTCGGGTGCGACATGGTCATGTTGTGCTTGGCCCGGTACCGCTCGATGAGCTTGTACTTCATGACCCAGTCGATCTCGGTGCCGATGCGGTCGAGGTCCTCCGCCTCGATGGCGTCGAGCGTGCGGCCCCACAGCTCCAGGACCTGGTCGACGGTGCCGGTGCGGATGCCCCGGCGCTCCACGAAGTCGACGGCCTTCTCGTAGTACTCGCGCTGGACCTCCAGGGCGGAGGCCTCGCGACCGCTGGCCAGGCGGACCTTGCGGCGGCCCGTGATGTCGTGGCTGACCTCGCGGATGGCCCGGATCGGGTTCTCCAGGGTCAGGTCGCGCATCACCGTGCCCGCCTCGATCATGCGCAGCACGAGGTCGGTGGCGCCGACCTTGAGCAGCATGGTCGTCTCGGACATGTTCGAGTCGCCGACGATGACGTGCAGCCGGCGGTAGCGCTCGGCGTCCGCGTGCGGCTCGTCGCGGGTGTTGATGATCGGCCGGGAGCGGGTCGTCGCGGAGCTGACGCCCTCCCAGATGTGCTCGGCGCGCTGGCTCACGCAGTACACGGCACCGCGCGGAGTCTGCAACACCTTGCCCGCGCCGCACAGCAACTGACGCGTGACCAGGAACGGGATGAGAATGTCCGCGAGTCGGGAGAACTCCCCGTGCCGCGCCACCAGGTAATTCTCGTGGCAGCCGTAGGAGTTGCCGGCCGAGTCGGTGTTGTTCTTGAACAGGTATACGTCGCCTGCGATGCCCTCCTCGTGCAGACGGCGTTCTGCGTCGACGAGCAAGCCTTCGAGAATGCGCTCGCCTGCTTTGTCGTGGGTGACCAGCTCGGTCACGTTGTCACATTCGGGAGTTGCGTATTCCGGATGCGATCCCACGTCCAGATAGAGGCGGGCGCCGTTCCGCAGAAAGACATTGCTGCTGCGGCCCCATGACACGACACGGCGGAAGAGGTACCGCGCCACCTCGTCAGGAGACAGGCGGCGCTGTCCCCTGAACGTACATGTGACGCCGTACTCGTTCTCCAGCCCGAAAATGCGGCGGTCCATGACTGAACATTACGCCCGATCCCCCGTGCTGAAACGGGGTTCGACGGCACGGTTTGGATCATTTTCCGATGAGACCGCGACACGCCCGGACGCGCGCGGCGCCGTGAGCACCCGGCGCATGGCCAGCAGGACGAGCAGGGCCACGGCTCCGGTCGCCCCCGGCACGGCGAAGCCCCACCGGGTGCCGCCCCACTCGACGACGGGGCCCGCGACGGCCGTTCCGACGCTGGCCCCGACGGTGAACGTCGTCACGAGCCAGGAGAACGCCTCCGTCACCGTCCCGCGCGGGGCGTGCCGGTCCACGACGATGAACGCGCAGGCGATGCACGGCGCGAGGAAGACGCCGGCCACCGCGCTCAGGCCCACCATCGCCACCGGTCCTGGCATCAGCACCAGCGGCACGTAGAACAGGGCGAGCAGGGCCACCAGCCGGCGCAGCCGGGCCTCCGGCGCGCCGGCCCACCGCCGGGCGCCGTAGACGGTGCCGCCGACGAGCGCGCCGAGTCCGAGCGCCGCCATCATCCAGCCGTACGTGGCGTCCCCGCCGTTGCCGTCCGCGTAGGCGACCCCGGCGACGGTGATGGACCCGAGCGCGAGCCCGACGAACAGGAACGCGGCGAGCAGCACGAGCAGGCCGGGCGAGCGCAGCGCGCCCAGCCAGTGCGCCTCGCGCGGCGCCGAGCGCCAGGCGCGGGAGGGCGCGGAGAGGACGACCGACAGGGCGCCGACCACGCCGATCACGTTCAAGACGACGAGCGCCGCCTGGGCGGACCACAGCGACACGCACACCGTCACCAGCAACGGGCCGACGGTGAACATGACTTCCTGGGCGATGGCGTCCATCGCGTACGCCGTGTGCACCTGCTCCTCGCGCGGCAGCACGCTCGGCCACAGCGCCCGCAGTCCGCCCTCCAGGGGCGGGGTGAACAGTCCGGCGGCGGCGACGGCGGTGTAGGCGAGCGGCAGCGAACCGGTCCCGGCGCACGCGAACACGGTCATGGCGAGCGCCGACAGCACCGCCGCGGGCAGCTGCACCCTCGGCTGTCCGCGCAGGTCCACGAGGCGGCCGAGCAGCGGCTGGCCGATCGCGTTCGCCACCCCGTACACCGCCGCGAGCGCGCCCGCGAGGCTGTACGTGCCGCCCTCGTCCCGGATGAACAGCACCAGGGCGATCGCCGCCGTGGCGTTGGGCAGCCTGCCCACCAGCGTCCCCGTGAGCAGCCGCATCGCGTACCGCGCCCTGAGGATCTCCGCATAACCCGCGGCCATCGCCCCACCCTGTCCTCGCCGGCCCGCTCCAGCGGGCCGACAGCGTCGAAGTCGCCGACGTCATACGTATAACGTCGCGTCGTCATACGTACCACGTACGCTGCGACCAGGGCCAGCCGATACCGTCGACGGCCCCGGGACCACGGCACGAGACGCACGGAGGCAGCAGTGACCAGCGGCACCGACACGACGGCGGCCGGGGCGGGCGGCGCCCGTCCCACCAGCCGGGACGTGGCGCGGGCGGCGGGCGTCTCGCAGGCCGCCGTCTCCCTCGTCATGGGCGACAAGTGGCGCGGCCGGGTCGCCGAGACCACCGCCGAGCGGGTCCGCGCCGCCGCGCACCGGCTCGGCTACCGGCCCAACCTCGCGGCCCGCAACCTCCGCCTGGGCCGCACCCGCACCGCGCTCCTCGTCGTCCCCGCGCTCACCAACGAGTTCTTCGCGGGCGTCTACACCGGTGCGGCCCGCGTGGCCGCCCGGCACGACTTCGGGGTGGTCCTCTACCCCTCCCCCGACGGCGTCGGCCCGGCCCGCGACCCCTTCCCCAGCGCCCGCGCCGCCCTGGACGGCATCCTCGCCTCGTCCATGGCGGCCGGCGCCGTCGCCGCCCTGCGCGGCGACGACCTCCCGCTCGTCATGCTCGACAGCGATCCGGCCGGCGACCCGGGCGCGACGACCGTCAACCTCGACCTCGCCGACGGCATGCGCCGGATCACCGACCATCTGCTGGCCCACGGCCACCGGCACTTCCTGCACCTGGCCTCGGCGGTCGACTCCTGGACCTTCGACGTGCGCGCCGCCGAACTGGCCGCCCGCACCGCGCGGGTGCCCGGCGCGACCGTCCGCACGGTCCGCTCCGCGCTCACGGTGGAGGCAGCCGTCGCCGCCCTGGAGCAGGCCCTGCGCACGCCGGGCCCGGTCCGCCCCACCGCCGTGGTCTGCGACGACGACAAGCTCGCCGCGGGGGCCTACAAGGCCGCGCGCCGCACCGGGCTGCGCGTCCCCGACGACCTCTCCGTCACCGGGTTCGACGACCTGTCGCTCGCGACCGCGATCGAACCCGAACTCACCACCGTGCGGCTGCCCGCCGAGGAGTTCGGCGAGCGGGGCATGACGGCGCTGCTCGCCGTCCTCGACGGCCGCGCGCCGGAGACCGCCCCGCTCCCCGTGGAGCTGATCGTGCGCGGGTCGACCGGACCGGCGCCGACCGGCGTCCGGCAGACGTGTGCCCCGGCCGGTTCGGCGACCGGCCGGGGCACGCGCCCGCGACAAGATCCGTCGGACAGGCCCTAGTCGTCGGACGAGCTCTCGTCCGAGACGGCGTCCGACTCCGCTTCCGTGGTGGCGGCGGCGCCCTCCGCGGTGAGCAGCCGCGAGAGCTGGCGCCCCGCGATCCGCTTGAACTTCCGCTGCTGCGGCCGGGTGCGGTCCAGGACCGCCACCTCCAGGCGCTCGGCGGGGATCTCCCGCTCGCTGCCGTTGGTGTCCCGCGACAGTCCCTGCACGGCCAGCTTCAGCGCCTCGGACAGCGTCATGCCGTCCCGGTGCTGCTGGTCGAGGAAGGTGCTGATCTGCTCCGCGTTGCCCCCGACCGCGACCGAGCCGTGCTCGTCGACGATCGAGCCGTCGTGCGGGAGCCGGTAGATCTGGTCGCCCTCGGGGGTGTCCCCCACCTCGGCGACGACCAGCTCCACCTCGTAGGGCTTCTCGCCGGCGCTGGAGAAGATGGTGCCCAGCGTCTGCGCGTACACGTTCGCCAGGCCGCGTGCGGTCACGTCGTCCCGGTCGTAGGTGTATCCGCGCAGGTCCGCGTAGCGCACACCGCCGATCCGCAGGTTCTCGTACTCGTTGTACTTGCCGGCGGCCGCGAAGCCGATCCGGTCGTAGATCTCGCTGAACTTGTGCAGCGCACGGGACGGGTTCTCGCCGACGAACACGATGCCGTCGGCGTATTGCAGCACGACCAGGCTGCGACCGCGTGCGATGCCCTTGCGGGCGTACTCCGCGCGGTCGGCCATCGCCTGCTGGGGTGAGACATAGAACGGGGTCGACACCGGCTGTCCGTCCCTTTCTGTCAGTGACTCGGTGAGTGGGCGGCGAAGGGGTGACGGCTCACAGCAGGGCGGCGCGCGGGCCGTCCGGCTGTTCGAGGCGCCGCTCCAGGATCGCCCGGGCGATCTCCGACGACTCGCCGTCGGTGAGCCGGCGGAACCCGTCGTCCGTGATCACCGTGACGATCGGGAAGATGCGCCGCGCCATGTCGGGGCCGCCCGTCGCCGAGTCGTCGTCGGCGGCGTCGTAGAGCGCCTGCACGACCAGCGTCGTCGCCTGCTCCTCCGTCAGGTCCTCGCGGTAGAGCTTCTTCATCGCTCCGCGCGCGAACACCGATCCGGAACCGGTCGCGGCGAACCCGTGCTCCTCGCTGCGTCCGCCCGTGACGTCGTACGAGAAGATGCGGCCCTTCTCGCGGTCCACGTCGTACCCGGCGAACAGCGGGACGACGGCGAGCCCCTGCATGGCCATGCCCAGGTTCGACCGGATCATCGTCGACAGCCGGTTGGCCTTGCCCTCCAGCGACAGCTGGGCGCCCTCGACCTTCTCGAAGTGCTCCAGCTCCAGCTGGAAGAGCTTGACCATCTCGACGGCCAGACCGGCGGTGCCGGCGATGCCGACGGCCGAGTACTCGTCCGCCGGGAAGACCTTCTCGATGTCGCGCTGCGCGATGACATTGCCCATCGTCGCGCGCCGGTCACCGGCGAGCACCACGCCGCCGGGGAAGGCGACGGACACGATGGTCGTGCCGTGGGGAGCTTCGATGACACCCTGCATCGGCGGCAACTGCCGGTTGCCCGGCAGCATTTCGGGCTGATGCTCGGACAGGAAGTCCATGAAGGACGACGACCCGGGCGTCAGGAAGGCAGCTGGTAGACGCCCGGTGCTACGAGGGTTGGCTTCCACGCGTTTCCTTCCAAGTAAGCGGCGAGCCTCCGTGCAGGTTCGGGAGCGTCCCCCGACGTGCCGATGGCCGAATTGCGGTTGAAGCACATTACGCCACGGACCCTACCCACCTCGGGGGCGGTGATCCACATGGTCTTCGAGCGGGCGCAGGACGCACGAGAGTCCTGCCGCCCGTCACACCCACTCGGGTGCCGTCATCCGTGCAACAGAAAGAAGCCGTTCACATCCGTGGACTACTGTCCACCCTTTTGAACGAAGGAACGCACGAAGTCCTCGGCGTTCTCCTCCAGGACGTCGTCGATCTCGTCCAGGACCGAGTCGACGTCGTCGCTCAGCTTCTCCTGGCGCTCCTTGAGGTCCTCGGAAGCCTGCGCGTCAGTCGCCTGCTCCTCGACCTCCTCGGTGGAACGCGTCGCCTTCTGCTGCCCGCCGCCGGTGTCCTTGGTCGCCATCTCAGCTCACCCCGCTCGGTTCGAGATACAGGTCGTTCGTGATCAGAACCCTACTGGTCGGCTCTGACATCGGCCCCGCACTTCGTCCAATGCGGGGCCCACCCCAGTGATTCCCCTTCGCCCGGGATTTCAGCCGCGGATCAGCCGCCGGACAGCACCCGGACCAGATCTTCCGCCGTACGGCACCGGTCCAGCAGCTCCTTCACGTGATTACGCGTCCCGCGAAGGGGCTCGAGGGTTGGGACGCGCTGGAGGGAGTCCCGGCCCGGCAGGTCGAAGATGACCGAGTCCCAGGAGGCCGCGGCGACGTCGTCCGCGTACTGCTCCAGGCAGCGGCCGCGGAAGTACGCCCGGGTGTCCTCCGGGGGCTGCGTACGGGCCCGCTCGACCTCCGCCTCGTCCAGGAGGCGCTTCATCCGGCCCCGGGCCACCAGACGGTTGTACAGGCCCTTCTCGGCCCGTACGTCGGCGTACTGGAGGTCCAGGAGGTGCAGCTTGGCCGCGTCCCAGTCGAGGTCGTCGCGGCGGCGGTAGCCCTCCATCAGCTCCCGCTTGGTGACCCAGTCCAGCTCGCCGGACAGGCTCATCGGGTCGCTCTCCAGCCGGCCGAGCACGTCCTCCCAGCGCGCCAGGACGTCCTTGGTCTGCTCGTCGGCGTCGGCGCCGAACCGCTCCTCAACGTACTTCCTGGCCAGCTCGAAGTACTCCATCTGGAGCTGGACCGCGGTGAGCGTGCGGCCGCTGCGCAGGGTGATCAGGTGCTGGAGGGTGGGGTCGTGCGAGACCTGGTGGAGGGTGCGGACCGGCTGGTCGACCGCCAGGTCCACCGCGATGAACCCGTCCTCGATCATGGACAGGACCAGAGCCGTCGTGCCGAGCTTGAGGTAGGTCGAGATCTCGGAGAGGTTCGCGTCGCCGATGATCACGTGCAGCCTGCGGTACTTCTCGGCGTCGGAGTGCGGCTCGTCGCGCGTGTTGATGATCGGCCGCTTGAGCGTGGTCTCCAGGCCGACCTCGACCTCGAAGTAGTCGGAGCGCTGGCTGAGCTGGAACCCGTGCTCGTGGCCGTCCTGGCCGATGCCGACCCGGCCGGCGCCGGTGACCACCTGGCGGGAGACGAAGAAGGGCGTCAGGTGGCGCACGATGTCCGAGAAGGGGGTCTCCCGCTTCATCAGGTAGTTCTCGTGCGTCCCGTAGGAGGCGCCCTTGTTGTCGGTGTTGTTCTTGTAGAGGTGGATCGGCTGGGCGCCGGGCAGCTGGGCGGCGCGCTCGGCGGCCTCGGCCATGATCCGCTCGCCCGCCTTGTCCCAGAGGACGGCGTCCCGCGGGTTGGTGATCTCCGGGGAGCTGTACTCGGGGTGCGCGTGGTCGACGTAGAGGCGCGCGCCGTTGGTCAGGATGACGTTGGCCAGGCCGATGTCCTCGTCGGTCAGCTGGCTGGAGTCGGCGGCCTCCCGCGCGAGGTCGAAGCCTCGGGCGTCGCGCAGCGGGTTCTCCTCCTCGAAGTCCCAGCGGGCCCGGCGGGCCCGGTGCATCGCCGCGGCGTAGGCGTTGACGATCTGGGACGAGGTGAGCATGGCATTGGCGTTGGGGTGGCCGGGGACGGAGATCCCGTACTCGGTCTCGATGCCCATTACTCGCCGTACGGTCATGCGGCCCTCCTTGCCCGGCGGCGCCCTCGGTCGGGGGCGGCGCTCAAGTACCGCTGGTTCTCCGGTGCGTGTGCGGTGCCCGTCCCCGCACGGCGCGACTCGGCGGCAGGGAAGAGCCTAGAACGCCTCTGCGCTGGTGGGGAGATCATTTGCGTCATTGCTTCGCTCCGGCGTGGGGCGGGCGGTCGCGTACTGGAGGCCCGATGGTTTCCTGGAAAAACAGTGGGCTGCGGGTACCCGGATCGGGCACCCGCAGCCGTCCTGCCTTTTACAGGTACTGACCGGTGTTCGCCACCGTGTCGATGGAGCGTCCGGTGTCCGCGCCCTGCTTTCCGGTGACGAGCGTGCGGATGTAGACGATCCGCTCGCCCTTCTTGCCGGAGATGCGGGCCCAGTCGTCGGGGTTGGTGGTGTTGGGAAGGTCCTCGTTCTCCTTGAACTCGTCGATGCAAGCCTGGAGGAGATGGGAGACCCGGAGGCCCTTCTGCTTCTGGTCGAGGAAGGCCTTGATGGCCATCTTCTTGGCGCGGCCCACGATGTTCTCGATCATCGCGCCGGAGTTGAAGTCCTTGAAGTACAGGACTTCCTTGTCGCCATTGGCGTACGTGACTTCCAGGAAGCGGTTCTCCTCGGATTCCGCGTACATGTGCTCCACGGCCGTCTGGATCATGGCGTGGACCGTGGCCGCCTTGTCGCTGCCGTGCTCCCCGAGGTCCTCGGTGTGCAGCGGCAGGCGCTCGGTGAGGTACTTGCCGAAGATGTCCTTGGCCGCCTCGGCGTCCGGACGCTCGATCTTGATCTTCACATCGAGGCGTCCGGGGCGCAGGATGGCGGGGTCGATCATGTCCTCGCGGTTCGAGGCGCCGATCACCACGACGTTCTGAAGGCCCTCCACACCGTCGATCTCGGCGAGCAGCTGCGGGACGATGGTGTTCTCCACGTCCGAGCTGACACCGGAGCCACGGGTGCGGAACAGGGACTCCATCTCGTCGAAGAAGACGATGACGGGCGTGCCCTCGCTGGCCTTCTCGCGGGCCCGCTGGAAGACGAGCCGGATCTGCCGCTCGGTCTCACCGACGTACTTGTTGAGCAGCTCGGGACCCTTGATGTTCAGGAAGAAGCTCTTGCCCTGGCCCTGTCCGGTCACTTCCGCGACCTTCTTGGCGAGGGAGTTCGCCACCGCCTTCGCGATGAGGGTCTTGCCGCATCCGGGGGGCCCGTAGAGGAGGACGCCCTTGGGCGGCCGCAGCTCGTGCTCCCGGTAGAGGTCCGGGTAGAGGTACGGCAGCTCGACCGCGTCGCGGATCAGTTCGATCTGGTTGCCCAGGCCGCCGATCTGCTCGTAGCCGATGTCCGGGACCTCTTCGAGGACCAGCTCCTCCACTTCGCTCTTCGGTACGACCTCGTAGACATAGCCGGAACGGGGTTCGAGAAGCAGGGCGTCGCCGGGGCGGATGGTGACGTCCAGCAGAGGCTCGGCGAGCCTCACCACCCGCTCCTCGTCGGTGTGCCCGGTGACGAGGGCGCGCTCGCCGTCCTCAAGGATCTCCTTGAGGGTGACGATGTCGCCCACGCTCTCGTACTCCATGGCCTCGACCACGTTGAGCGCTTCGTTGAGCATTACTTCCTGGCCGCGCCGAAGCTCTTCGAGAGCGACGCTCGGGCTCACGTTCACGCGGAGTTTGCGGCCGCCGGTGAAGATGTCGGCCGTGCCGTCCTCGTTCGCCGTGAGGAACACTCCGAAGCCGGCCGGCGGCTGCGCGAGCCGGTCGACCTCCTCCTTGAGGGCCACGATCTGGTCGCGGGCCTCGCGGAGCGTATTCGCGAGCCGTTCGTTCTGGGCGGACACGCCGGCCAGGTTGGTCTGCAACTCGACGATCCGCTCTTCGAGAATCCTCGTATGACGCGGAGAGTCGGCGAGCTTGCGCCGCAGGACGGCGATTTCCTGCTCGAGATAGGCAATCTGTCCGGCGGGGTCGTCGGACCCTCGTCCCGGGCGGATGCCGCGGTTGATGTCGTCGTCGTGGGCTGCCACGGTCCTCACCTCCTCCAAGGGGAGCTGGACGCTTCCAGACCCTACCTGGGCGGGTGTCGATTGAAACCCCTAGATCACAAAGACGGTCGGGGTGTGTCCGATCTTCACCCTTGCGCTCTCCCTCACGCCAGGGGAATACCCACCCAACAACATCGGAAAGCGGCCGGTTGTAGGGTCGAAGTGTTCAACACCCGTCAGGGGTGGCCCGACTTGCGTCTGTGAAGTCGGTTTCCGGACAGCACGACCGAGCGGGACACAGGGAACGGCAGGAGATCATGACCGTGCAGCAAGAGGCCGGATCCGGCACCGACACCGGTGCGGCGCTGGAGGTCTGGATCGACCAGGACCTGTGCACGGGCGACGGGATCTGCGCCCAGTACGCGCCCGAGGTCTTCGAGTTGGACATCGACGGGCTCGCCTATGTGAAGGACGCGGCGGACGAGCTGCTCCAGCAGCCGGGGGCGTCGGCGCCCGTACCGCTGCCGCTCCTCACCGACGTCGTGGCGTCCGCCAAGGAGTGCCCGGGTGACTGCATCCATGTACGGCGCGTTTCGGACAGGGTCGAGGTCTACGGGCCGGACGCGGAATGAGCGCGGGGCGGCCCGGCGGCCGCCCGCGACCGTGACGAGGGCCCCGCACCCCGGACGACCGGGGGTGCGGGGCCCTCGTGCGCGTGCGGTCAGGCGCTCTGCGCGGCCGCCGGGGTGGAGCGCACGAACCTCCCGCCGCGCCACTGCCACTTGGCCTTCTCGTGCACGTCGGGGCGGTAGCGGGGCACGTCGGGCGACGAATAGCCGTCCAGCGTGGCCGTGACCGCTCCGGCGCGCACCGCGAGGTCGGTGACGGTGAAGGCGTCCTTCGGGTCGACGAGGGTGGCGACGACGCGCGGCCTGCCGTCGCCGCCGCGGGTCAGCACGTACACGCCGTTCGGCGGGGTGCCGGAGCCGGCGTCGCAGCGGACCACGGCGACCGTCTCGGGCCTGCCGTCGCCGTCGAGGTCGCCGGTGGCCTTCTTCTGGACGAGGACCTCGGCGGGGCCGCAGTCCAGCGGGAAGTGCGCCTTCGCCGGGTCGGGCGGGGCGACGGCCGCACCGTGGGCCGCGGGTGACGCCGGGCCGGCCTGGGCCGCGGTGGCGGAGCCCGGCTGAAGGAGGCCGGAGAGGCCGACGACGGCGGCGAGGGCCGCCGCGGTGGCGAGCCAGTGGATGGGTCGGGTGGTGGTGTGCGCCAGTTCCGGGACGGCGGGGTGCTGCACGAGGAGCGTCTCCTGTGAGGGCTGTGCCGGTGGGGGTGGCCAGCATCGTGTCATAGGTCACAGGGCAGGGGAACGGCGGGGTCGCCCGATTTCCCGGTGGTCCGCGAGCCGCGTGCTGCCGGTGGGTCACCTGGGTCAACGTGCGAGCGCCGCCGCGCAGTTCCCGTACGGGACGGGGAACTGCGCGGCGGCGCCGGTGCGTTGTGCGGGGTGCGGCCGGGGGCTCAGCGGCCCCGGCCGCCGCCGTCCGCGTTCGGGCCGTCGTAGTCCTCGCCGTAGGCGCCCTTGGCGGGGCGGCGGCGGCGCATGGGCGGCTCGACGCCGTCCGCGAGGCGGCGGGCGGTGAGCAGGAAGCCGGTGTGGCCGATCATCCGGTGGTCGGGACGGACGGCGAGGCCCTCCACGTGCCAGTTGCGGATCATCGACTCCCACGACGTCGGCTCGTTGAAGCAGCCGATCTCGCGGATGGACTCGACGGTGCGGGCCAGCTGGGTGGTGGTCGCCACGTAGCAGCACAGGATGCCGCCGGGGACGAGCGCCTTCTTGACGACGTCCAGGCACTCCCAGGGGGCGAGCATGTCGAGGATCACGCGGTCGACGTCGCCGTCGGACAGGTTGTCCTGGAGGTCGCCGACGGTGAGCCGCCAGGCGGGGTGCGGACCGCCGAAGTAGCGCTCGACGTTCCCCTTGGCGATCTCGGCGAAGTCCTCGCGGCGCTCGTACGAGTGCAGCATGCCCTCGTCACCGATGGCGCGCAGCAGGAAGCTGCTGAGCGAGCCGGAGCCCACGCCCGCCTCCACGACGCGCGCGCCGGGGAAGATGTCGGCGAAGGCCAGGATCTGCCCCGCGTCCTTGGGGTAGACCACGGCGGCGCCGCGGGGCATGGACAGGACGTAGTCGGGGAGCAGGGGGCGCAGCGCCAGATAGGCGACGTTTCCGGTGGTGCGGACAACGCTGCCCTCGGGAGCGCCGATCAGCTCGTCGTGCGGGAAGGAACCCTTGTGGGTGTGGAAGTTCTTTCCCTCTTCGAGCGTGAACGTGTAGTGGCGGCCCTTGGGGTCGGTCAGCTGAACCTGGTCCCCGACCTTGAAGGGCCCGCGTCGGCGGGCGGCACCGGTCGGTTCGGACATGTGACCAGCCTACCGGGCCCCGGGCGGGGCGCCGACCACCGTGGGGCCGCCGGGAAGCGGGGCGCTCACTGGGGGCGGGCCATCGCCTTCACGAATGCGCGTTCGACATCGCCCGCGGAGAGGACGCCGTAGATCGCGCCGTTCTCCTCGACCACGAGGTATTCGGTCGCCGGGGTGGCGCGCAGGGTGTCGAGCAGGTCCTCGCCGGCCAGTTCGGCGGAGACGCGCATGCCGTCCGTGAGGTCCTGGGCCAGTCCGCTGACCGGGACCCACGGGCGGCGGTGCTCGGGGACGCCGACGATGGCGGCCTCGCGGACGATCGAGCGGGGTTCGCCGTCGGGGTCGACGACGACCAGGGCGCGGGCCCCCGCCTCGTTCGCCCGGCGCAGCGCCTCGGAGAGCGGGGTGGTGTGCTCGACGGGCACGGCGCGCCGGGTCAGGCTGCGGGCGCGCAGCTCCGGCAGGTGTTCGCGCAGCCGGGCCATGCGCAGGCTGTTGCCCGCGCCGGTCCAGATGATCGCGGCGAGGATGGCGGCCAGGAGCGCGTCGGTGACGGTGTCCATGCTGCCGGTGTCCTGGGTCCGGGAACCCAGGGCGTCGGTCTGGGTGAGCAGCGGCAGGCCGATGAGGACGGCGATGGCCAGGGCGCGGCCGACCCAGGCCGCGGCGACGGTGCCGCTCATGGGCCTGCCGGTGATCTTCCAGACGACGGCGCGCAGCATCCGGCCGCCGTCCAGGGGCAGGCCGGGCAGCAGGTTGAACGCGGCGACGATCAGGTTCGAGATCATCAGCCCGGCGAGCAGCACGCCCGGCACGGTGCCCGGCGCGACGGCCCGCATGCCGAGGTAGAAGACGCCGGAGAGGACCAGGGAGAGGAGCGGTCCGACGAAGGCGAGGACGAACTCGCGGCCCGGCGTCTCGGACTCCTTCTCGATCTCCGACACCCCGCCGAAGAACTGCAACCGGATCCGGCGGACCGGGAGCTTGAAGCGCAGGGCCGCGACGGTGTGGGCCAGTTCGTGGACGAGCACGGAGGCGTAGAAGGCGACCGCGAAGAAGAGGGAGACCAGGTAGCGTGCGGCGCCCAGCTCCGGCAGCACCCGGTCGAGCTGGCCGCCGAACACCCAGGTGATGAGCGCGGCGACGAGGAACCAGCTGGGCGCGACGTAGACGGGGACGCCGAACGGGCGGCCCATCAGCAGTCCGCCGCGCGGCTCGGGGGTCTTGGTGGGCCCCTTGCGCCGTCCCGAGGTGGCGGCGGCGCGCTCGGGGTGCTGGTCGTGGGGGCCGCCGGTGCCCGGCCCGGGTGCGGGCGGCTGGTCGTCGGGGGTCCGCGGCGCCTCGGGGGCGGGCGTGGGCCGCGCCCGAGGTTCCTCGCGGGGCCGGTCGGGGTGGTCCCCGGCCGGGGCGGCGGCGCCGGTGTCCGCCGGGCCCGCCGGGCCCGCGGGGTCGCGCCGTGCGTCGTCCGGGCCGGGGCCCGTGCGCCCGGCCGTGGTGTCGGTCCGGTCCGTCGCGGGACGCGGCCCGGTGTGCTCCGGGGGCGGTGTCGCCTCGCCGGTGCCGGACTGCGGCTGCCCGCTCTCGTCCACGGTGATCCCTCGGTCCCCTCGTTCGAGCGTCTCCCGCCGCAGGGCGGGACGTTCTGGCGTCGATGGTATGCGGACGGTGTCCGTACGCCCCCGGCGACTCCCCCGGGCCACGCTACGCAAGACGCCGTGGAACGCGAAGGTGCCTGACTGTCGGTGGCGGGCCGTAACGTGGTGGGGCATGGAGACCAGTACCTCGACGGACCCCGGGCCCGGCCCCGCCACCGGCCCGCGCAAGCCCGCCGCGCGGCCGGTGTCGCTGTCGCCCTCGCGCGCGAGCGATTTCATGCAGTGCCCGTTGCTGTACCGGTTCCGGGTGATCGACAAGCTGCCGGAGAAGCCGAGCGAGGCGGCGACCCGGGGCACGCTGGTGCACGCCGTGCTGGAGCGGCTCTTCGACGCCCCGGCGCCGGAGCGGACCGCGCCGCGCGCGACCGCGCTGATCCCGGGGCAGTGGGAGCGGCTGCGGGAGGCGCGGCCCGAGCTGGCCGAGCTGTTCGCGGACGACCCCGGGGGCGAGCGGATGGCGCGCTGGCTGGCGGACGCCGAGCGGCTGGTCGAGCGCTGGTTCACGCTGGAGGACCCCACGCGCCTGGAGCCCGCCGAGCGCGAGCTGTTCGTCGAGGCCGAGCTGGAGTCGGGGCTCCGGCTGCGCGGGATCATCGACCGGGTCGACGTGGCGCCGACCGGCGAGGTCCGGATCGTCGACTACAAGACGGGCAAGGCGCCCCGCCCCGAGTACGCGGAGGGCGCCCTGTTCCAGATGAAGTTCTACGCGCTGGTGGTGTGGCGCCTGAAGGGGGTCGTGCCGCGCCGGCTCCAGCTGGTGTATCTCGGCAGCGGGGACGTGATCACGTACGACCCGGTCGTCGCGGACCTGGAGCGGGTGGAGCGCAAGCTGCACGCGCTGTGGGACGCGATCCGGCTCGCGACGGAGAGCGGCGAGTGGCGGCCGCGGCCCACGAAGCTGTGCGGCTGGTGCGATCACCAGGCCGTCTGTCCGGAGTTCGGGGGTACCCCGCCGCCCTATCCGCTGGAGATCCGGCCGACGGTCCCGGCCCCGGCGCGGGGGTCGGTCGGGGCGGCCGAGTCGGACGGGGTCTAGCAGGGCAGAATGGGCCCGGACTACCGAAGGAGTGTTTCGTGGCGATCCGTGTCCTACTGGTCGATGACCAGCCCCTGCTGCGTACGGGTTTCCGGATGATTCTGGAGGCCGAGCAGGACATCGCGGTCGTCGGCGAGGCCGGGGACGGCCTCCAGGCACTCGACCAGGTCCGCGCGCTCCAGCCCGACGTGGTGCTGATGGACATCCGGATGCCGCGGATGGACGGGGTCGAGGCGACCCGGCAGATCACGGGTCCGGGGCGGGACGGCCCGGCGAAGGTGCTGGTGCTGACGACCTTCGACCTGGACGAGTACGTCGTGGAGGCGCTGCGCGCGGGGGCCAGCGGCTTCCTGCTCAAGGACGCCCCGGCCGATGAGCTGGTGCAGGCGATCCGGGTGGTGGCCGCCGGTGAGGCGATGCTGGCGCCGAGCATCACGCGCCGGCTGCTCGACAAGTACGCCGACCACCTGCCGTCGGGCGACGAGCCGGTGCCGGACACGCTGCACACGCTGACCGAGCGCGAGGTCGAGGTGCTCAAGCTGGTGGCCCGCGGCCTGTCGAACGCGGAGATCGCGGCCGATCTGTTCGTGAGCGAGACGACGGTGAAGACCCATGTCGGCCATGTGCTGACGAAGCTGGGGCTGCGCGACCGGGTGCAGGCGGCGGTGTACGCGTACGAGAGCGGTCTGGTCCGGCCCGGCGCCCAGTAGCGGGTCCGGCACGTGTGAGGGCGGCGGCCACCGAAAGGTGGCCGCCGCCCTCACACGTGTCCGGGGACGGGGTCAGCTGCTGACGCCGCGGCCCAGCTCCCACAGCTGGAGCAGGGAGGTGGTGGACAGCGCCCACTCGGCGCCGGTGATGTCGTCGCCCGCGGCGATGTACTGCTTGCTCTGGGTCAGCGGCAGCATCGGGACGTCGTCGGCGACCGTGTCCTGGATCCGCTTGAGCGTCTTGGACGCGGCGGCGCGGTCGGACTCGCGGCGGGAGGCCGGGATGAGCTCACGGGTGATGGTCGAGTTGGTGTACGTCGACCCGAGGAAGTTGTCCTTGTCGAGGAACGGCGCCAGGAAGTTGTCGGCGTCGGGGAAGTCGGCGACCCAGCCCATGCCGTAGACCTGGTACTTGCCGGCCAGTTCGTCGGCGCGGAACTTGCTCCACTTCTTGGTCTCGTGGATGTCCGCCTTGAACAGGCCGCTGTCGTCGAGCTGCTGGGCGAGCAGCTCGAACTGCTTCTTCATGACCGGGCCGTAGTGGTCCTGCGTGTAGTGCAGCGACAGCTTGACGGGGGTGGTGACGCCCGCCCGGTGCAGGATGTCGGCGGCCTTGGCGCGGTCCGGGTCGCTGTACTCGTTGAAGAACGAGTTGGCGTGGCCCACGACGCCGGCCGGGACGAGCGAGTACAGCGACTCGGAGGTCGACTTGTAGGCCTCGGAGGCTATCTGGCCGCGGTCGACGATCTGGGCCATGGCCTGGCGGACGGCCTTGTCGCCGATCTGGCCCTTGCCGAGGGCGAAGCCGAGGAAGTTGGTCTCCAGGCCCGGCGTCGCGACGAAGTTGATGCCGTCGGGCACCTTCGCCGAGTATTTGGCGATCTGGTCCGGCGTCAGCGTCCGGCCCATGACGTCGATGTCGCCCTTCTCCAAGGCGGTCTCCATGCCTTCGGCGCTGGACATCGAGCGCATCTCGACCGTGTTGCTCTTGGCCTTGAACTGGCCCTTGTAGTGCGGGTTCTTGCTGAAGACCGCCTTGACGACCTTCTTGCCCTCGACCTCGGCCTTCAGCGTGTAGACGCCCGAGCCGCTGATCTCGAAGCCGTCGCGCAGCTTGTTCTTCGCGTAGTCGTCGGGGTTGACGAGGGCGGCGGCCGGGGTGGTCAGCTTGTACGGGAAGGTCGCGTCCGGCGTGTTGAGGTGGAAGACGACCTCGCGCTTGCCGACGGCCTCGATCGTGTCGATGGTGGAGAGCAGGCCCGCGATACCGCTGTCGCTGTCGATGCCGCGGACGCGGTCGATCGAGTACTTGACGTCGGCGGCCGTGACCGGCGAGCCGTCGGAGAACTGGAGCCCGGAGCGCAGCTTGCACGCGTAGCGCTCGCTGCCGCTGTCGGTGAACCCGCAGCTCTCGGCCGCCTCCGGAGCCGGCTCGCCGCCGCCCTTGGGGACCGCCACGAGGGTCTGAAGGGTCTGCTGCAACACGTTCCACACGCCCGCGTCGTAGGAGTACGCCGGGTCGAACGGGGCCGGGGTGTCCGAGGTCAGCTCGAACTGGTCGGTCGTGCCCACCACGATGGCGTCGCCACCGCCACCGCTGTCCGAGCCGCCGCACGCGGCCAGCGTGGGGGCGAGCAGGCCGACGACGGCCGACAGCACCAGAGTCTTGCGGTTCATGCTCGACGTTCTCCAGAGCTTGACCCGCTCGCGTCCGGCGCGGAGTGGGCGACTGGAGCACGAGGGGTGGGGCGATGTTCTCGCGATGAGATTAATGCGCGCGCCACGCAGCCTCGCGGGCGCCGCTTGCGGGCACCCATCACGCTGCGGAACCGGGTGTGGACGCACCGAAAACACCTCAGGAGGAAGGTTCGTCGCAGGGGGCGACCAATCAGGACACATGGGCCTGCCCGAGCGGGCGTAAAGCGGACACACAGCACGCCCGGGCGGGCCCTGTCGAGCCACGGGAAGGTGGGAAAGGTCACACAACCAACTCATGTGGTACGTGCGGTACTTCAGTCGCTTTCCGACCGCGCCCCCGGCGCGGCGCCGGCGGCTGTCAGGGCGTCATGAGGCCGTGCAGGAACGGCAGGTCGACGTGTTCGAGGGAGGTCACGACGGTGCGGCGGTGGGCCGGCTCGATGGGGGCGACGGACGGGACGGCGACGACGTGGCAGCCGGCGGCCTCGGCGGCGGCGACCCCGGTGGCGGTGTCCTCGATGACGGCGCAGCGCTCCGGCGCGGCGCCGAGTCCGGCGGCGGCGATCAGGTACGGGTCGGGGTGCGGCTTGGTGCGGGCCACCTCGTCACCGGCCACGGTGAGATGGAAGTTGGCGGGGCCGAGCGAGTGCAGGACGCGGTCGATGATGCGCCGGTGGGAGGCGGAGACGAGCGCGGTGGGCACCCGCTGCGCGGCGAGCTCGGCGAGGAGTCGCGCCGCGCCCGGCATGAGCGGCAGGTGCTGTCCGATGCGCCGCTCGAAGGCGTCGTTGAGGAGCACCGTCACCTCGGGGACGGTGATGTCGGCGCCGGTCGCCTCGATGAGGAAGCCCGCGCTGCGGGTCATCGGGCCGCCGACGACGACCTGCTTCCAGGAGGGGTCGAGCGTGTGGCCGAGGTCGGCGAAGACCGCGGACTCGGCGTCCCACCAGAAGCCCTCCGTGTCGACGAGGGTTCCGTCCATGTCGAGGAGTACGGCCTGAAGGGCGGACCCTTCGGCCGTTCGGGTACCGAGTGCGGGGACCGTACTGGTCATCCGGGCACACCTCCATGAGGGACGAAGAGGCCGGTCCCCCGAGGGGACCGGCCTGCGCTGGACGGACCAGTGTACGACTGCCGCCGGCTACCGCGCGTTGAAGTACTTCGCCTCGGGGTGGTGGATGACGATGGCGTCGGTGGACTGCTCGGGGTGGAGCTGGAACTCCTCGCTGAGGTGGACCCCGATCCGCTCCGGCCGGAGCAGCTCGGCGATCTTGGCCCGGTCCTCCAGGTTGGGGCAGGCGCCGTAGCCGAGGGAGAAGCGGGCGCCCCGGTACTTCAGGGCGAACATGTCCTCCATCTCGGCCGGGTCCTCGCCGGAGAAGCCCAGCTCGGAGCGGACCCGGGCGTGCCAGTACTCGGCGAGCGCCTCGGCCAGCTGCACGGACAGGCCGTGCAGTTCGAGGTAGTCGCGGTAGGAGTTCGCGGCGAACAGCTCGGCGGTGGCCTCGCCGATCTTCGAGCCGACGGTGACGACCTGGAGGCCGACGACGTCGGTCTCGCCGGACTCCTGCGGGCGGAAGAAGTCGGCCAGGCACAGGCGGCGGCCGCGGCGCTGGCGCGGGAAGGAGAAGCGGGTGCGCTCGGTGCCGTCGTCGTCCAGGATGATCAGGTCGTCGCCCTTGGACACGCAGGGGAAGTAGCCGTGGACGACGGCCGCTTCGAGCATGTTCTTGGTGTGCAGCTCGTCGAGCCAGCCGCGCAGCCGCGGGCGGCCCTCGCTCTCCACCAGCTCCTCGTAGGTCGGTCCGTCACCGGTACGCGCCTGCTTCAGGCCCCACTGGCCCTTGAACAGCGCGCCCTCGTCCAGCCAGGAGGCGTACTCCTTGAGCTGGATGCCCTTGATGACGCGGGTGCCCCAGAAGGGCGGCTCCGGCACCGGGTTGTCGGTGCTGGTGTCGGAGCGCACCGGCCCCTCGTCGACCGGCTCCTCGATCTGCACGCTGCTCGCCCTGACCCGGCGCTGCTTCAGCTCGGGCAGGGTGGCGCCGGGGACGCCGCGCTTGACCGCGATGAGGGCGTCCATCAGGCGCAGGCCCTCGAACGCGTCGCGGGCGTAGCGGACTTCGCCCTCGTAGACCTCGTGCAGGTCCTGTTCGACGTAGGCGCGGGTGAGGGCGGCGCCGCCGAGGATGACCGGGTAGTCGGCGGCCATCTTGCGCTGGTTCAGCTCCTCCAGGTTCTCCTTCATGATCACCGTGGACTTGACGAGGAGTCCGGACATGCCGATCACGTCGGCCTTGTGCTCCTCGGCCGCGTCGAGGATCGCGGAGACCGGCTGCTTGATGCCGAGGTTGACGACGTTGTAGCCGTTGTTGGAGAGGATGATGTCGACGAGGTTCTTGCCGATGTCGTGGACGTCGCCGCGCACGGTGGCCAGGACGATGGTGCCCTTGCCCTCGGAGTCGGACTTCTCCATGTGCGGCTCCAGGTAGGCCACCGCGTTCTTCATGACCTCGGCGGACTGGAGCACGAACGGCAGCTGCATCTGGCCGGAGCCGAACAGCTCGCCGACCACCTTCATGCCTTCGAGCAGGGTGTCGTTGACGATCTCCAGCGCGGGACGGGTCTTCAGCGCCTCGTGGAGGTCGTCGTCCAGGCCGTTCTTCTCGCCGTCGATGATGCGGCGGCGCAGCCGCTCCTCCAGGGGCAGCGCGGCCAGCTCCTCGGCCTTGCCGGCCTTGAGGGACTTGGCGGTGGCGCCCTCGAACAGCTCCATCAGCTTCTGGAGCGGGTCGTAGCCCTCGGCGCGGCGGTCGTAGACCAGGTCGAGCGCGGTCCTGACCTGCTCCTCGTCGAACCGGGCGATGGGCAGGATCTTGGAGGCGTGCACGATCGCCGAGTCCAGGCCGGCCTTCACGCACTCGTCGAGGAAGACCGAGTTGAGCACGATGCGGGCGGCCGGGTTCAGGCCGAAGGAGATGTTCGACAGGCCCAGCGTGGTCTGCACGTCCGGGTGGCGCTTCTTCAGCTCGCGGATCGCCTCGATGGTGGCGATGCCGTCGCCGCGGGACTCCTCCTGGCCGGTGCAGATGGTGAAGGTCAGGGTGTCGATGAGGATGTCCGACTCGCGGATGCCCCAGTTCCCGGTGAGGTCGTCGATCAGCCGCTCGGCGATGGCGACCTTGTGCTCGACGGTACGGGCCTGGCCCTCCTCGTCGATGGTGAGCGCGATCAGCGCCGCGCCGTGCTCCTGGGCCAGCCGGGTGACCTTCGCGAACCGCGAGTCGGGGCCGTCCCCGTCCTCGTAGTTGACGGAGTTGATGACGGCGCGTCCGCCCAGCATCTCCAGGCCGGCCCGCAGGACGGGGACCTCGGTGGAGTCGAGGACGATCGGCAGGGTGGAGGCGGTGGCGAAGCGGCCCGCCAGCTCCTTCATGTCGGCGACGCCGTCGCGGCCCACGTAGTCGACGCAGAGGTCGAGCATGTGGGCGCCCTCGCGGATCTGGTCGCGGGCCATCTCGACGCAGTCGTCCCAGCGGGCCTCCAGCATGGCCTCGCGGAACTTCTTCGAGCCGTTGGCGTTCGTCCGCTCGCCGATCGCCATATAGGCGGTGTCCTGGCGGAACGGGACGGTCTGGTAGAGCGAGGCGGCGCCCGGCTCGGGGCGCGGGGCGCGGGCGGGCGGGGTCATCTCGCGGACCCGCTCCACGACCTGGCGCAGGTGTTCGGGGGTGGAGCCGCAGCAGCCGCCGACCAGCTGGAGGCCGTAGCTGTTGATGAAGTTCTCCTGCGCGTCCGCCATCTCCGGCGGGGTGAGCGGGAAGTGCGCGCCGTCCTTGCCCAGGATCGGCAGACCGGCGTTCGGCATGCACATCAGGGGCGTGGTGGAGTGCTGCGCGAGGTAGCGCAGGTGTTCGCTCATCTCGGCGGGGCCGGTGGAGCAGTTCAGGCCGATCAGGTCGATGCCGAGCGGCTCCAGGGCGGTCAGGGCCGCGCCGATCTCGGAGCCGAGCAGCATCACGCCGGTGGTCTCGAAGGCCAGGGAGCAGACCAGCGGCACGGAGACGCCGAGGGCGTCCATGGCGCGGCGGGCGCCGATCAGGCTGGACTTGGTCTGGAGCAGGTCCTGGCTGGTCTCGACGATCAGCGCGTCCGCGCCGCCGGCGAGCAGGCCCTCGGCGTTCTGCTGGTAGCCGTCGCGGATCGTGGCGTAGTCGATGTGGCCGAGCGAGGGCAGCTTGGTGCCGGGGCCGATGGAGCCGAGCACCCAGCGCTGCTGTCCGGTGCTCGCGGTGAACTCGTCGGCGACCTCGCGGGCGATGCGCGCGCCGGCCTCGGACAGTTCGACGATGCGGTCGCCGATCTCGTACTCGCTCGCCGCGGTGTGGTTGGAGCCGAAGGTGTTGGTCTCGACGCAGTCGACACCGACGGCGTAGTAGGCCTCGTGGACGGAGCGGACGATGTCCGGGCGCGTGACGTTCAGGATCTCGTTGCAGCCTTCGAGGTCCTGGAAGTCCTCGAGCGTGGGATCCTGCGCCTGGAGCATGGTGCCCATGGCACCGTCGGCGACCACGACCCGGGAGGCGAGGGCCTGCCGTAGGGCGTCCACGCGGGTGCGGGAATCAGAGGCGGCGGATGCGGGCGTCGGCAACGAGGCCATGAAAGAGCTCCCTGAGGTGCGACGGCTGTCGGCTTTACGGCTCCACTGCTGGAGGCGCACCCGGCCAGGGTAGCGGGGACCCCGGTCCTTCGATACGGACGTCCACGAGCCGGACCCCGGTGGATGCCGTGACGCGGTGGTTCCGGGCGGGCGGCCGGGAAAAAGCCGGGCACGCCGCACGAGCAGAGGTCGGCGTCGACCGATACTGTTCAGCATTGCCGAACATTGGGTGGATCGAGGGAGGAAGGGTCGGATGGCACGCAACATCCAGTCGCTGGAACGGGCCGCGGCGATGCTCCGGCTCCTCGCGGGCGGCGAGCGGCGTCTGGGCCTCTCGGACATCGCCTCGGCGCTGGGCCTGGCGAAGGGCACCGCGCACGGCATCCTGCGCACCCTCCAGGCCGAGGGCTTCGTGGAGCAGGACTCCGCCTCGGGGCGCTACCAGCTGGGCGCGGAGCTGCTCCGCCTGGGCAACAGCTATCTGGACGTCCACGAGCTGCGGGCCCGCGCCCTGGTGTGGACCGACGACCTGGCCCGGTCCAGCGGCGAGGCCGTCTATCTGGGGGTCCTGCACCAGCAGGGCGTCCTGATCGTGCACCACGTCTTCCGGCCCGACGACAGCCGGCAGGTGCTGGAGGTGGGGGCGATGCAGCCGCTGCACTCCTCCGCCCTGGGCAAGGTCGTCTCGGCCTACGACCCGGTGGCGCACAGCGAGGTCGTCGAGGCCGAGCGGCGGGAGTTCACGGCCCGCACGGTGACCGGGCTCACCGAGTTCGAGTCGGTGCTCGACCTGACCCGCGCGCGCGGGTACGCCGAGGACGTCGAGGAGACCTGGGAGGGCGTGGCCTCGGTCGCGGCGCCGATCCACGACCGGCACCGGATGCCGGTGGGCGCCATCGGCATCACCGGCGCGGTGGAGCGGGTGTGCAGGCCGGACGACCAGGGCGCCCTGCGGCCCGAGCTGATCGCCGCGGTGCGGGACTGCGCCCGCGCCGTCTCCCGCGATCTGGGCGCGAGCCGCTTCTGACGCCTCCGTGGGCGCCCGCCCGCACCCGCCCCGCACCCTCCCTCGGCCCCGTCCCCGCGGACGGGGCCGAGGCATGTCCGAGGCATGTCCGGGGCGTGTCCGGGGGCCGTCCGGGTGCAGAGCACACCGATCCGCGCGACGATCGAGGGACGTCCGGTGAGCGTGTGGGCGGCGATAGGCGGGAACGATCAATAACGATCGTGGTTTCGATAACAGAACCCTTGACGATTCAGTGAACCCGGGGCGAGACTCGCGTCCATCGGTCGGCATTGTCGAACACCTACCGGCAATACGCGTTAGAGTGTGGACAGGCCGGGCCGCAACCCGCCCCGTACGGGGCCCGGACCACCGGAAGGGACCCGGAGGTCCGTCACTCGGGTTTCCACCTGGACGAAGGACAAAGGAGTCGCGGGTGTCCAGCTCCGACATCTTCATCGGCGAGACCATAGGTACCGCCGTGCTCATCCTGCTGGGCGGTGGCGTCTGCGCCGCCGTCACTTTCAAGCGCTCGAAGGCGTTCGGCGCCGGCTGGGTCGCCATCGCCTTCGGTTGGGGCTTCGCGGTCCTGACCGGCGCCTATCTCGCCGGCGGCGTCTCGGGCGCCCACCTGAACCCCGCGGTCACCATCGGCCTCGCCATCGAGGGCGGCACCAAGTGGAGCGACGTACCGCTCTACCTCGGCTCCCAGCTCCTCGGCGCGATGATCGGCGCCGTGCTGGTCTGGGCGACGTACTACGGGCAGTTCCGCGCGCACCTGACGGACCCGGAGGTCATCGCGGCGCAGCCCGCCGACGACGGCCTGGTCGACCAGAAGGCCGCGCCCAAGGCCGGCCCCGTGCTCGGCGTCTTCTCCACGGGCCCGGAGATCCGCAACGCCGCGCAGAACCTGATCACGGAGATCATCGCGACGGTCGTGCTGGTCCTCGCCATCCTCACGCAGGGCCTGAACGACGGCGGCAACGGCCTGGGCACCCTCGGCGCCCTGATCACCGCGCTGGTGGTCGTCGGCATCGGCCTCTCGCTCGGCGGCCCCACGGGCTACGCGATCAACCCGGTCCGCGACCTCGGCCCGCGCATCGTGCACGCCCTCCTCCCGCTGCCCAACAAGGGCGGCTCCGACTGGACGTACGCCTGGATCCCGGTCGCGGGTCCGCTGATCGGCGGTGCCCTCGCCGGCGGCCTCTACAACCTCGCGTTCAAGTAGGCCGCCCCGCCGCCAGCCCGCCGCCCGAGCCGCACCGAGAACTTCAGGAGCACACCGTGACCGACGCACACACCGCAGGGCCCTTCATCGCCGCGATCGACCAGGGCACCACCTCCAGCCGCTGCATCGTCTTCGACCGCGACGGACGCATCGTCTCCGTCGACCAGAAGGAGCACGAGCAGATCTTCCCCAAGCCGGGCTGGGTCGAGCACGACGCGAACGAGATCTGGGCGAACGTCCAGGAGGTCGTCGCCGGCGCCGTCGACAAGGCCGGCATCACCCGCGACGACATCAAGGCCATCGGCATCACCAACCAGCGCGAGACGACGCTGCTCTGGGACAAGAACACCGGTGAGCCCGTCCACAACGCCATCGTCTGGCAGGACACCCGCACCGACGCCCTCTGCCGCGAGCTGGGCCGCAACGTCGGACAGGACCGCTTCCGCCGCGAGACCGGCCTGCCGCTGGCCTCCTACTTCGCCGGCCCCAAGGCCCGCTGGCTGCTCGACAACGTCGAGGGGCTGCGCGAGCGCGCCGAGCGCGGCGACATCCTCTTCGGCACCATGGACAGCTGGGTCATCTGGAACCTGACCGGCGGGGTCGACGGCGGCAGGCACGTCACCGACGTCACCAACGCCTCGCGCACCATGCTGATGAACCTGCACCGGCTGGAGTGGGACGACAAGATCTGCTCCTCCATCGGCGTGCCGATGGAGATGCTGCCCGAGATCCGCTCCTCCGCCGAGGTCTACGGCGAGGTCACCGGCGGCCGGCTCGGCGACGTGCTCGGCGGGATCCCCGTCGCGTCGGCGCTCGGCGACCAGCAGGCGGCCCTGTTCGGCCAGACCTGTTTCGCCGAGGGCGAGGCCAAGTCCACGTACGGCACCGGCACCTTCATGCTGATCAACACCGGTGACAAGGCCATCAACTCCTACTCGGGCCTGCTGACCACGGTCGGCTACCAGATCGGCGACCAGAAGCCGGTCTACGCCCTGGAGGGGTCCATCGCCGTCACCGGTTCGCTGGTGCAGTGGATGCGCGACCAGATGGGCCTGATCAAGTCGGCCGCCGAGATCGAGACGCTGGCCTCCTCGGTGGAGGACAACGGCGGCGCCTACTTCGTGCCCGCCTTCTCCGGCCTGTTCGCCCCGTACTGGCGCCCCGACGCGCGTGGCGTGATCACCGGCCTGACCCGGTACGTCACCAAGGCGCACATCGCGCGCGCCGTCCTGGAGGCCACGGCCTGGCAGACCCGCGAGATCAGCGACGCCATGACGAAGGACTCCGGCGTCGAGCTGACCGCGCTGAAGGTCGACGGCGGCATGACCTCCAACAACCTGCTGATGCAGACCCTCTCCGACGTCCTGGACGCGCCCGTGGTGCGCCCGATGGTCGCCGAGACGACCTGCCTCGGCGCCGCCTACGCCGCCGGTCTCGCCGTCGGCTTCTGGTCCAGCACCGACGACCTGCGTGCCAACTGGCGCCGGGCCGCCGAGTGGACCCCCCGCATGGACGCGGACACCCGCGACCGTGAGTACAAGAACTGGCTCAAGGCCGTGCAGCGGTCCATGAGCTGGCTCGAGGACGAGGAGTAAGACCCCACCATGACTACCCAGCCCACCCTGAAGACCGTGCCTGCCCTCGGAACGCACCCCGTCGCCGGCTCCAACCCGAGCCGCGCCGAGACCCGCGAGCAGCTTTCCAAGGCGACGTACGACCTCCTGGTCATCGGCGGCGGCATCCTGGGCATCTCCACCGCCTGGCATGCGGCGCAGTCCGGTCTCAGGGTGGCCCTGGTCGACGCCGGCGACTTCGCCGGCGCCACCTCCTCCGCCTCCTCGAAGCTGCTCCACGGCGGCCTGCGCTACCTCCAGACCGGCGCGGTCAAGCTCGTCGCGGAGAACCACTTCGAGCGGCGCGCGGTGTCGCGCAACGTGGCCCCGCACCTGGCCAACCCGCTCACCTTCTACCTGCCGGTGTACAAGGGCGGCCCGCACGGCGCCGCGAAGCTGGGCGCGGGCGTCTTCGCGTACAGCGCGCTGTCCGCGTTCGGCGACGGCGTCGGGCACCTGCTCTCCCCCGCCAAGGCCCAGCAGGACGTGCCGGAGCTGCGGACCGAGAACCTGAAGGCCGTGGCCGTGTACGGCGACGACCAGATGAACGACGCGCGGATGGCCCTGATGACCGTGCGGGCGGCCGTCGACGCGGGCGCAGTGGTCCTCAACCACGCCGAGGTCACCGGGCTGCGGTTCACCGGGGGCCGGGTCACCGGCGCCGAGCTGAAGGACCGCCTCGACGGCGAGGAGTTCGGCGTGAGCGCCCGGCTCGTGCTGAACGCGACCGGCCCGTGGGTCGACCACCTGCGCAGGCTGGAGGACCCGGCCGCGGCGCCGTCCATCCGGCTCTCCAAGGGCGCGCACCTGGTCATGAAGCGGTCGTCGCCGTGGAAGGCCGCGCTCGCCACCCCCATCGACAAGTACCGCATCACCTTCGCCCTCCCCTGGGAGGACATGCTGCTGCTCGGCACCACCGACGAGGAGTACGAGGGCGACCCGGCGGACGTCTCGGTCACCGAGAAGGACATCGAGCAGATCCTCGACGAGGCCGCGTTCTCCGTGCGCGACCAGCAGCTCGAGCGGGAGCTGATGACGTACGCGTTCGCCGGTCTGCGGGTGCTTCCCGGCGGTCCCGGCGACACCTCGAAGGCCAAGCGCGAGACGGTCGTCACCGAGGGCAGGGGCGGCATGCTGTCCGTCGCGGGCGGCAAGTGGACGACGTTCCGGCACATCGGCCGTACGGTCATGAAGAAGCTGGAGTCGCTGCCCGGCCACCCGCTCGGCGACGACTTCGAGCCGATCGACGAGCTGCCGAAGCGGATGCCGCTGCCGGGCGTCGCCAACCCGCGCGCCGTCGCGCACCGCCTCCTGGTCGACAGCCCGGCGCCCGGCCCGCGGATGGCCGCCGACACCGCCAAGCACCTGGCGACGCACTACGGTTCGCTCGCCTTCGACATCGCCCGCCTCGCGAACGAGAACCCGGAGCTGGCCGCGCGCGTCCACCCGGACGCCCCGGAGATCTGGGCGCAGGTCGCCTACGCGCGGGACCACGAGTGGGCCGAGACGGCGGACGACGTGCTGCGCCGCCGGACGACGCTGACGATCCGCGGGCTCGCGACCGACGAGATCCGCGGCAAGGTGGAGGACCTGCTCGGCAAGAAGTGACGCCGGGCCGAGGCCACGCCGAGGGGCGGCTCCCACGGGGGGAGCCGCCCCTCGGCGCTGCCATGCCGCGTACACACGTGCGCAATGTGCGGGGGTGAGAGTGAGGGCATGAAGTTCCAGGTCCTCTCCATCATCGGGCACGCCCCGCACCCGCTCACCGGCGAACTCCCGTCCGCCGCCGACCGGTTGGCGCAGGTCGTCGACGTCGGCGCGGCGGCCGAGGAGCTGGGCTACGACGCGTACGCGGTCGGCGAGCGGCACGCGGGGGCGTTCCTGTCGTCGAGCCCGACGGTCGTGCTCGGCGCGCTCGCGGCGCGCACCACGCGGATCAGGCTGCTGACCGGGGTGACGGTCGTCGCGATCCTCGACCCCGTGCGGGTCGCGGAGGACTACGCGACGCTCGACCAGCTCTCGCGCGGACGCGTCGAGCTGGTCGTCGGCAAGGGCGCCGAGGCCGGCCACTTCGATCTGTTCGGGCTCGACGAGGCCCGCCAGTGGGACCTCCAGAAGGAGAAGTACGAGCTGCTGCGCCGGCTGTGGACCGAGGAGGGCGTCGACTGGGAGGGCGAGTTCCGGCCCGCCCTGAAGGGCGTGACGACGGTGCCGCGGCCGTACGCGGGGCCGCCCCGGATCTGGCACGGCTCGGCGACCTCCCTCAACTCCCCCGAGCTGGCGGCCAAGCACGGCGATCCGCTGTTCACGGCGAACGCGATCCAGCCGCGGGCCGCGTACGCGAAGCTGATCGACCACTACCGGGAGCGGTTCGAGGCGTACGGGCACGACCCGGCCGACGCGCACGTGGCGGCGGGCTCGGGCGGGCTGCTCATCGCGGACACCCACGAACAGGCGGTGGCCCGCCACCGGGACCTGTACGAGGCGAAGGTCGCGCAGACCTTCAAGCCGCACCTGGCCGGGAAGGCGGGCTACAACACGCCGTTCCGGACCATCGAGGACGCCATCGCGGACGGACCGCAGCTCATCGGCTCGCCGCAGCAGATCATCGACAAGATCCTCGGCTACCACGAGGTGTACCGGCACGACCTCCAGTCCGTCACGGTCGACGGGTTCGGGCAGGGCACCGACGAACAGATCGAGACGTTGCAGCGGTTCGCCGAGGAGATCGCGCCCGTCGTGCGGGCCGAGGCCCCCAGCACCCTGTGGGAGTGAGCGCGCACCGCCCGCACCACCGGGCCACGCGCCCCCGGGTGTCCCCCGTACGCCCATAATGGTCGGGGACATCGGAGGACGCGGCTCTCCGGGGGACGAGCGGAGGGGGCTGCCATGGCCGTCACGGACGAGGCCATCGAGAAGATCAAGGGCATGATCGTCTCGGGTGCGCTGCGCCCCGGCGACCGGCTCCCCAAGGAGAGCGAACTCGCCGCGGAGCTGGGGCTCTCGCGCAACTCGCTGCGCGAGGCGGTGCGCGCCCTGTCCCTCATCCGCATCCTGGACGTCCGGCAGGGCGACGGCACCTACGTCACCAGCCTGGACCCGCAGGTGCTCCTGGAGGCGCTGAGCTTCGTCGTCGACTTCCACCGCGACGACACGGTCCTGGAGTTCCTGGCCGTGCGCCGCATCCTGGAACCGGCCGCCACCGCGATGGCGGCGGCCGTCATCGACGGCGACCAGCTGGACCGGCTCACCGCCCAGCTGGACGCGCTGGGGCCCGAGCCGTCCGTGGAGGAACTGGTCGCGGCGGACCTGGAGTTCCACCGCGCGATCGTGCGGGCCTGCGGCAACACGGTCCTGTGTTCCCTCCTCGACGGCCTGTCCGGGCCGACCACCCGGGCCCGCGTCTGGCGCGGCCTCACCCAGGAGGACGCGGTCGGGCGCACCCTGCGCGAGCACCGGGCCATCCTGGCGGCGCTGCGCGACGGCGATCCGGAGGCGGCCCGCTCCTGGGCGACCGTGCACATCGCGAGCGTCGAGCAGTGGCTGCGCGCCTCCCTGTGAGAAACCCCGACATTCAGGTGGAGTGCACTCCCGTGCCGCGGGGCAGTGTTCCGGGCAGCCTCCGGGTTTCGGGGGACTGCGGAGGGCCCGCGCGGACGCCGTAAGGTGGGCAGGTACGCGAGGGCACGTCGGAAGGAGGCGCTGGGTGATCGAGCTCGAGGGGGTTCCCGAGCTGGTCGACCCGGTCATGGTGGCCGCGTTCGAGGGCTGGAACGATGCGGGCGACGCCGCCTCCGCCGCGGTCGCGCACCTCGACACGGAGTGGAAGGGCGAGGTCTTCGCCGCGCTGGACGCCGAGGACTACTACGACTTCCAGGTCAACCGGCCGACGGTCTTCCTGGACGGCGGCGTGCGCAAGATCACCTGGCCGACGACCCGGCTGTCCGTGGTGCGCGTCGGCGGCGAGAAGCCGCGTGACCTGGTCCTGGTCCGCGGCATCGAGCCGTCGATGCGCTGGCGCTCGTTCTGCAACGAGCTGCTGGGGTTCGCGCACGAGCTGGGCGTGGAGCTGGTGGTGATCCTGGGCGCGCTGCTCGGCGACACCCCGCACACCCGGCCGGTGCCGGTCAGCGGCGTCACCTCCGACCCGGATCTCGCCACGCGCATGGAGCTGGAGGAGACCAAGTACGAGGGCCCGACGGGCATCGTGGGGATCCTCCAGGAGGCGTGCACGCACGCGGGCGTCCCGGCCGTGTCGCTGTGGGCGGCGGTCCCGCACTACGTGTCGCAGCCGCCGAACCCGAAGGCGACGCTGGCGCTGCTCAACCGCCTGGAGGACCTGATCGACCTGCGCATCCCGCTGGGCGAGCTGGCCGAGGACGCGCGCGCCTGGCAGCTGGGCGTGGACCAGCTGGCGGCGGAGGACAGCGAGGTCGCCGAGTACGTGCAGTCGCTGGAGGAGGCGCGGGACACCGCGGAGCTGCCGGAGGCGTCGGGCGAGGCGATCGCCCGCGAGTTCGAGCGGTATCTGCGGCGGCGCGATCCGGGCGCACCGCCCGGCGCCGGCGGCCGTGCCACGGACGGCGGTGACGGTTCGTCGTACCTGCGGGACAACCCGGGCGGCAAGGGCCGGCCGCCGAAGCCGCCGCGCCCCGACGCCGAGGACGGCGACGAGTAGACCGCGGCCCCACGACCGTGACAGCGCCCCCGGCGCCGGGTGACCCGGCGCCGGGGGCGCTGTCGTCGGGCTCGGGCCGGGGTCAGCTCCCGCCCGCGCAGGTGAACGCGGCGGCGGCCCAGTCCCCGTGGTCGCCGCTCTTGGACCCGTTGGTGTCGGTCACCTTCAGGCGCAGGTGCCGGGCGCCGGTGACGTCCACGTCGACGGGGACGGTGGCGGAGGCGCCGGTGACCTCGGGCGAGGTCCACAGCACCTTCCCGTCGGCCTCGACGGAGAAGGCGACCCCGCCGTATCCGTCGATCTCGTCGTCGATCCCGACGTCCGCGGTCAGGCGGGTGCACCGCCCGCCGAGATAGACCTCGATGTCGGAGTCGGCGTGCGCGCCGATGCCCTTGTCGTACGTCTTCCCGGCGAGGGTGAGGGGGTGGCCGTCGGTGGCGCCGGACTCGCCGTTGCTGCGGTCGCGTTCGGCGGGCCCGTAGCCGTTGGCCGACGACAGCCACTCCAGGTCGCTCGCCCAGGCGTGCCCGGCGGGCGGCTTCGGCAGCACGGAGACCGCGAAGCGGCCCTGCGTGGTGTGCTGTCGGCCCGCGGCGCGGTGGCGGGCGGTGGCGGTGAGGGTCTGTTCGCCGTGCCGCGCGTCGGCGCCGGGGGTGACGGCGATGTCGACGCGCCGGGTGGTCCCGGCCGGGATCCGGGGGACGGTGACGGGCCGGCCCGCGGTCCATCCGTCGGGTGCGTCGACGCGCACGGCGACGTCGGTGGCGTCCCGCTCGCCCGCGGTGACGTCGACGGCGACGGTGCCGGTGACGCCCGCGCCCAGTTCCTGGGCCGGCGCGGCGGACACGCCCGCCTCGGCGCCCGGCACGGCGCCGCCCACGGCGGCGGTGTCGCGCAGGTCCAGGGTGAAGGCCCGCGCGGTGGACCGGGTCCCGGTCTTCACCAGGACGACTCCGCCCCGGTCGCCTGCGTCGTAGAACCAGCCGCGCCCGGCCCTGTCGAACGCGCTCTTGGAGGCGGCGCGGGCCAGCTTCGTGCCGTCGAGGTCGATCCGGCTGGGCGCGTCCCCGGTGTGCACGGTGAAGGAGTAGGGCCGGGCGGTCTGCTTGCCCCGGTAGTCGCCCTCGCTCGCGCCGATCCGCACCCGCACGTCGCCGGGTCCGGAGCGGGGCGCGGTGACGGTGGCGCGCTGGGTGGCGTGGGCGCCGTCGCGGTGGTCGCGGGTGACGCCGTCGTCCTCGTACAGCTCGAAGGACGAACTGCCCTGCGGGTACACGTCCCAGGCGAGCTGGGAGTCCTTGTCCCGGTCGGTGTAGGAGCGGATCCCCGGCCACATCGGGACGGCGGCGCCACCCTTCACGAACAGCGGCAGGGTGTCGAGCGGCGCGCTGTAGCCGTCGATCGTGGTCGGGCCCCGGTAGACGCGCCCGGTCCAGTAGTCGGTCCAGGTGCCGCGGGGCAGGTAGATGCCGTCGCGCCGGGTCGAGTCCTGGTAGACGGGGGCGACGAGGAAGTCCTCGCCGGTCAGGAACTCGTACTTGGCGGCGTCGGTGGCGGCCTTCGGGTCGTCCGGGTACTCCAGCGCGAGCGGCCGCACGGCCCCCACCCCGGTCTTCGTGGCCTGGTAGGCGTACGAGTAGAGGTAGGGCAGCAGCGACTCGTGCAGCTTCAGGTACTTGCGGTTGACGGCCGTGTACGGCTCGCCCTGCCGGAACGGCTGCTTGTCGCTGGCCGCCCAGCCGTCCATGGTCATGGTGACGGGCAGCAGGGACTTCCATTGCAGGTCGCGTACGTACGTCTTGGGGCTGCCGCCGAAGATGCCGTCCACGTCACCGGTGGTGTAGGCGAGCCCGGACAGGGTGGCGCCCGCGTAGGTGGGGATCTGCCAGCGGATGTAGTCCCAGGAGCCGGACTGGTCGCCGGACCACTGCACGCCGCAGCGCTGGGCGCCGGACCAGCTCTCGGGGGCCCAGGTGAAGCCGCGGGCGTCGGAGTTGTCCTCGATCCCCCGGTAGGCGCCCTTGCAGCCGTCGAGGGCCTTCTTGTAGCCGTCGCCGACCCAGGCGACGTCGAGTTTGGCGACGCGCTGGCCGGCCTTGACCTGGTCGGCGATCCGGTCGATGCCGTCCTCGGTCCACAGGCCGAGCTGCGCCTTGTCCGCCCGGAGCCCCTCGGCGGTCTCGGCCAGGTCCTCGTACCCGCAGCCGTAGCCGTCGTTGACGAGCATCCAGCCGAGCGGCATGTCCTGCTCGACGTACGTCCGCGAGATGTCGAGGGCGTCGAGGGTGTGCCGTTCGCCGCGGTTGGCGTTGTGCAGATAGCAGTCGGCGTCGCCCACTTCGAGCCCGTAGACCGGCGGCAGGAACGGCTTGCCGGTCAGTCGCGTGTACTGGCCGATGACGTCCTTGGCGCTGTCGCGGCCGCTGCCCGCGAAGTAGTAGGCGTCGAAGCGCCGTTCGGCGGCGGCCGCGGTGACGGGCGCGCCGAAGCCGTAGGTGTTGGGCGCGTAGGTGTTGCGGAAGACGCCGTACCCGGCCGAGGAGAGGTAGAAGGGGACGGAGTTGGGGTGTCCGCCGTCGTCCCAGTCGTAGGAGACCTCGGCCTTCGCGGTCTGGCCGCGCAGGCTGGTGTTGCCGCGGCCGTTCTGCATGCCGACGCCGTAGAACTGCTCGTCGGCGCCGCGGTCGAGGCGCTGGGTGGTGGTGTCGGCGCTCCAGCTGATGGGCGCGTTCTCGGACCACAGTGCGGTGCCGTCGTTGCGGAACAGGGCGAAGCGCAGGGGGGACTTGTAGGCGCGCAGGGTGACCGCGCTGCTGCTCAGCTCGTAGCGGTCGCCGCGGTCCTTCCAGCGGGTGGCGGGCGGCGCGCCCTGCGGCAGGACGATGTCGTCGCCCGCGGGGTCGGTGAAGGTGCCGTCCGGGGCGACCTCGATCCGGAAGCTCTCGGTGGACACGAAGCTGACCCGGGCCCGCGCCGGGCCGGCGTCGAAGGTGTAGCGGGCCGCGGCCGGGTGGAACCCGGTGACGTCGCCGAGGGCCCCGGGGGCTTCGGCGGCGACGGCCGGCCGGCCGGGTCCGGCGAGGGCGGCCGCGAGCCCGATCAGGGCCACGGCGACGAGGGATCTGAGGCGTCCAGAACGCCCGAGCGTGCTCGATGCTGTTCGCATGCCCATGGTTTAGCGCATAAACGAGCATGACGCTAGGGCGCGGAAAAGCCCCACCGGTGCGCGGGAGCGGGGGCCGGGAGCGCTTCCCCTGGTCGGCGGGGGACGGGGCCGGGCCCCGTCGGCCGTCGACGGCGCCGCCCGTGATCAGGGCCTCGGCGTCGGGCCGGCGGCGCGGACGCGGCAGACCCGGCGACTGTCGCAAAGAGGGCGGACCGGGGTCAGCGGGCGCCCCGGATGCCGGGCCCGGCGGCGCTCAACCGATGCCGGGCCCGACGGTCACGGAGCGATCGACCACCTCGAAGATCGACGACCGTTCCGCGAGGGGTTCTCAGAGCGCGACCCCGAGCAGGGCGTCGACGGCGCGCGAGACGACACCCGGCGCGCCCTCGTCGGAGCCGCCCTCGGTGTCCTGTCGCCCGGCCCACCGGTCGACGGCGGCGAGCGCGGCGGGCGCGTCGAGGTCGTCGGCGAGGGCCGCCCGGATCTCCTCGACCAGCGCCTGCGCGGGCGGGCCGTCGGGCCGCGACACCGCGGCGCGCCAGCGGCCGAGCCGGGCCACGGCGTCGGCGAGCACCTGGTCGGTCCACTCCCAGTCGGAGCGGTAGTGGTGCGCGAGCAGCGCGAGCCGGATGGCGGCCGGGTCGACCCCGTCGTGCCGCAGCCGCGACACGAAGACGAGGTTGCCCTTGGACTTGGACATCTTCTCGCCGTCGAGCCCGACCATCCCGGCGTGCACGTACGCTTTGGCCATCGGGAACTCGCCGGTCAGCGCCTGCGCGTGCGAGGCGCCCATCTCGTGGTGCGGGAAGGCCAGGTCGGAGCCGCCGCCCTGCACGTCGAAGCCCATGCCGAGGTGGTCGAGGGCGATGGCGACGCACTCGATGTGCCAGCCGGGACGCCCCTGTCCCAGGGAACCGCCGTCCCAGCTCGGCTCGCCCTCGCGGGCGGCCATCCAGAGCATCGGGTCGAGCGGGTTCTTCTTGCCCGCGCGGTCCGGGTCGCCCCCGCGCTCGGCGGAGAGCAGCCGCATCGCGGCGGCGTCCAGGTTCGAGACGGACCCGAAGTGCGGGTCGGCCTCGACGGAGAAGTAGATGTCGCCGTCGAGCTCGTAGGCGGCGCCGGCGTCCCGCAGCCGCTCGACGAGCGGCACGATGCCGGGTATCGCCTCGACGGCGCCGATGTAGTGCCGCGGCGGCAGCATCCGCAGCGCGGTCATGTCCTCGCGGAACAGGGCGGTCTCGCGCTCGGCGAGGCCCTCCCAGTCGACGCCGTCGCGCACGGCCCGTTCCAGCAGCGGGTCGTCGACGTCCGTCACGTTCTGGACATAGTGAACCTGCCGCTTGGTGTCGAGCCACACGCGCTGCACGAGGTCGAACGCGTTGTAGGTCGCCGCGTGACCCATATGGGTCGCGTCGTACGGCGTGATGCCGCAGACGTAGATACGGGCGACGGGACCGGGGTCCAGGGTGACGAGCCCCTCGGTCGCGGTGTCGTGGATCCTCAGGTCGCGGCCCTTGCCAGGCAGGACGGGGACCTCAGAAGCGGGCCAGGCATGCATGACATGAGCGTAACCGGACGGTGCTTCCGGATACGAACCGGACCAGGTCCGATGGCCGACGAGGCCCTCTTGCGCCGCCCCGCGGAATGCGCCGCACGGCCGCCCGGGCGCCGCTACTCCACCAGAGTGGCCCGAATGCCGTCCGAGAGCCCGAAGTGGCGCAGGCCGTGCAGCAGGTAGGCGCGCAGGGTGCACACGAAGTACGTCCAGCCCTGCGTCTGCCCGACCGCGCGGGCCGCGCCCTCGCTCCCGGGCCCCGTCGGCCGCTCCGTGATGGTGAGGGCGGTGACCCCGGGCCCGGTCTCGCGCAGCTCGACGGCGACCCGCCCGCCCGGCCAGGTCCACGAGACGAGCCGATCGGTCTCGATCTCGCCCACCTCGACGTCGAACGCGACGTCCGCGTGGGGGAAGCTCCAGGTCACGGTGGTGCCGGGCACCATCGGCGCGGAGGTGCGCTCGACGAAGAAGCCCGACAGGCCCTCGACCGTGACGATGGCCTCGAAGACGTCCTTCGCCGGACGCGCGATGCGGTCCTCGACGATCAGCTGGGTCATGTGGTCGACCGTAGCGCGGGCCCGCGCCCACCGCCCCGGGGAGGGACGGGACCGCCGGCCGGGGGCCGCCTCAGATGGGCGGCCACGGGATCGCCGGCCACTCGCCGCTCGGCTCCCGATGCCGGCCGGACGCCAGCAGCGCGGCCACCCGCTCCCGTACGGCGGCCAGCTCGGCCCGGGTGATCAGCGCGGCCAGCCGGTCCGCGAGCGGCTCGCCCTCGGCCAGCCGGCCGCGCAGCGCCGCCAGCGCCCCGGCCGCCTCCTCGGTCAGCGGCTCGCCGGCCCAGCCCCACAGCAGGGTGCGCAGCTTGTCCTCGGTGTTGAAGGTGACGCCGTGGTCGATGCCGTACAGCCGGTCCCCGTCGACGAGCAGGTGGCCGCCCTTGCGGTCGCCGTTGTTGATCACCGCGTCGAGCACCGCGAGCCGCCGCAGCCGGGCGTCGTCGGCGTGCACGAGGAGCGCGGTGCGGCCCTCGCCGACCTCGGCGAGGCCGACGGCCCGCCAGCCCTCGCCCGGCTCCTCGGCGTCCACGAGCGCGAGCAGCCGGCTGTCGTCGGCCGGTTCGTCGGGGGTGTCGATCCACAGCTGGCACATGCCCTCGCCGTAGGGCCCGTCGCGCAGCACGGTCGGCGGGACCAGTCCCCAGCCGAGCGCCTCGGAGACCTCGAAGGCGGCCACCTCGCGCTGCGCGAGCGTGCCGTCGGGGAAGTCCCACAGGGGCCGCTCCCCGCGCACGGGCTTGTAGACGCAGGCCGCCTCCCGGTCCCCCTCGGTGACCCGGCACAGCAGGACGGCGTTCGACGCGTCCCTGATCTGCCCCTCGACGTGCAGCTCCCCGCGGGTGAGGAGGTCCAGGGCGTCGCGGCCGCTCACGCGTCGCGCCGGTACCCGTTCTGGCGCGGGCATACGTGTCCCTCCGGGTCGAGCGGCAGACTGCACAGCGGGCACGGCGGCCGGCCCGCGTTGACGACCTCCAGGGCCCGCTTGGCGAAGGCGCGCGCCTGGTTGCCGGTGAGGCGGACGCGGAGCATCGGCGGGCCGTTCTCCTCGTCCTGGAGAAGCCTTTCCTCGGCCTCCGCCAGATCCTCGTCGGACTCGGCGTCCATCTCGACGAGCGCCTGCGCCTCGACGATCATGCGCTGCTCGTCGCCGTCCCAGGCCAGGGCCATGGTGCCGACGCGGAACTCCTCCTCGACGGGGGCGTCGAGCGGGGCCGTGTCGGCGATCTCGGTGGGTGCCATGGCGGGCACCGGCGCGTTCCCGCCGGTGCGCCGCACCACCTCGTCGAGCAGCTCGTCCATGCGCTCGGCGAGCGCGGCCACCTGGGTCTTCTCCAGCGCCACGCTGGTGACCCGGGCTCCTTCGGAGGCTTGCAGGAAGAAGGTGCGGCGCCCGGGGAGCCCGACCGTACCGGCCACGAAACGCTCCGGGGGGTCGTAGAGGAACACCTGACGGGACACGTCCTGTCTCCATGGTCTGAGGATCGACGGGGGCGGGCCCGGCCGGGCGGCCGGATCCGAGTGTGCTTACGGCTGCTTCACCCTACTGCGGCGGACGATCACGGTGCGCCGGCGCCGCCGCCGACGGGCGCGTCCGGGCCCTGCGGCTGCTCGCGCGGGGCGAGCGGTGCGAGGTCGCCGGTGTCGCCGAGGCGGACGAGAAACGGGCGCAGCCGGGTGTAACGGATCGCGGTGATGGAACACGGTTCCACAGAGATCCGCTGAAAGAGGTCCAGATGCAGTCCGAGAGCGTCCGCCACGAGCGACTTGATGATGTCGCCGTGCGAACACATGACGTACACGGCGTCGGGTCCGTGGTCGCGCTCCACGCGCGCGTTCCACTCCCGCACCGCCTCCGCCGCCCGGTGCTGCATCTGGCGCATGGACTCGCCGCCGGGGAAGGCGGCGGCCGTCGGGTGCTGCTGGACGACCTGCATGAGCGGTTCGTCGGCGAGTTCGGCGAGCTTGCGGCCCGACCAGTCGCCGTAGTCGCACTCCCCGATCCGGTCGTCGGTGTGCGCGGTCAGGCCGGGCCGGGCCGCGAGCAGCGGGGCGACGGTCTCCCGGCAGCGCTGGAGGGGGCTGCTGACGATCTCCGCGAGCGGCAGGTCCGCCAGCCGCCCGGGCAGGCCGGCGGCCTGGGCGGCGCCCCGCTCGTCGAGGGCCACGCCGGGCGTCCACCCGGCGAGCAGACCGGCGGTGTTGGCGGTGGAACGTCCGTGGCGGACGAGGATCAGCGTGGGCATGCCCGCCAGCCTAGAGGCACGCGAAGGTGCAGCAGGCGAACCCCCTGGGAAGAATGGCCGTCATGATCGTCGACTGTGCCGTCTACCGGGAGGGGCGCCGCGTCGAGGGCCCGGAGGATCCCAAGGACCTGTCCGACGCGCTCGAAGCGGCGCGGGCGTCGGACGACGCCTTCATGTGGATCGGGCTGCACGACGCCACGGAGGCGGAGTTCGCCACGGTGACCGAGGAGTTCGCGCTGCACCCGCTGGCCGTGGAGGACGCCCTGAAGGCGCACCAGCGGCCGAAGCTGGAGGTCTACGACGACTCGCTGTTCGTGGTCCTCAAGCCGGTCGTGTACGAGCCGGAGAGCGACAAGGTGTCGTCGGGCGAGGTGATGCTCTTCCTGGGCGACTCGTTCGTGGTGACCGTGCGGCACGGCGAGGGGCCCGCCCTGACGACCGTGCGGCACCGTCTGGAGTCCGATCCCGGCTTCCTGCGGCACGGGCCGACGGCGGTGCTGTACGCGGTCGCGGACGCCACGGTCGACCACTACCTGGACGTCGCGACCGAGTTGCAGACCGACCTGGAGGAGCTGGAGGCCGAGGTCTTCTCGCCGGACGGCGGCGGCTCGCGCGACACGGCGTCGCGGATCTACGCGTTCAAGCGGCAGATCCTGGAGTTCCGGCGGGCCACCGGGCCGCTGGCGCTGCCGATGGCCCGGCTCGCCGGCATCGGTCCGTTCCCCGCGGCCGTGCCGTTCGTGGCGGAGGACGCCCGGCCGTTCTTCCGTGACGTGCACGACCACCTGACCCGGGTCAACGAGTCCGTGGACGGCCTGGACCGCCTGGTGACGGACATCCTGTCCGCGCATCTGGCGCAGATGAGCGTGCGGCAGAACGACGACATGCGGAAGATCTCCGCCTGGGCGGCGATGGCCGCGGTGCCCACGATGATCGCGGGCATCTACGGCATGAACTTCGACCACATGCCCGAGCTGCACTGGGCCTGGTCGTACCCGGCGGTCGTCGTGCTGATGGCCGCCCTGGAATGGATGCTGTACCGGATGTTCAAACGGCGCGGCTGGCTGTAGCGGGCGCGGCGCTCACGCGAACTCGACGGAGGTGGTCGCGGGGCCGCCGAGGGCGTCGCGCCGCGCCGGCATCGACAGGGAGACCATCCGCCGCCAGCCGCCGAGGCGTTCGTACGCGTACACGGCCCGAATGCCGGCGGCGAGCAGCGCGGACCTCGGCGCGGACCAGCCGAGGATCCGGCCCATGCGGTCCATGACGGCGAGGCTCACGTCCCGGTGGACGGCGATCTCGGCGAGGGCGCACTCGCGCAGGACGCGCTGGATGGTGCGGCCGTGGCCCGCGCGGGCGAGGCGCAGCAGTTCCTCGTGGCAGTAGGCGAGGTGGTCGTCCTCGTCGCGGGAGATCATCTTGACCGCGCGGCCGATGTCGGGGTGCCCGGAGAAGTGCTTGCGCAGCAGCTCCATCTGTTCCGAGGCGCGCTGTTCGGTGACCCGGCTGTGGGCGAGGTAGGTGACGATGTCCCGCACGGACAGCGGCTCGTCGCGCTCCAGCCGCTCGTGCGGGAGGCCGATGCCGCGCCGCTCCAGGAGCATCGTGTAGTCGGCCTCGTCGGGGACCGGCACCGGGGTCAGGCCGCGCTTTTTCAGCAGGGCGTTGAAGATGCGCCCGTGCTTGTCCTCGTCGGCGCCGTGCCGGGCGATCCTGGGCGCGAGGTCCCGCTCGCTCTCGGGGGCGAGGGCGGCGATCCGGCCGTTCTCCCAGCCGCCCTGCGCCTCGCCGCCGGCCGCGATGGAACAGAACAGCCGGAACGAGTCGTCGTGGTCGAGAATCTCCTGGAACAGGCTCTTGGCCGACAGCATCCGGGTACCTCCGTGCCTCCGTGCGCGGTCCGCGGCCCCATGGCTCGCAAAGAACGAGTCAAATGCGCGGCGCGGTGCCCGGCAACAGGTGCGGCCGGCGACTCGGCCGAAAGGAGGAGCCGTACCGGGGGGGCGAGGCGTAACCACGGGCCCGATGGCGCGTTGTTACCCGTGACGGCCGTGGCGGGGAAGACCCCCGAGCCCCCACCACGGCCGCGGAAATCTCCCCGCTCCCCCGGCCCCCGCTCCCCCGGCCCCGGTGTCCTGGGCGGGACTAGGCCAGTCCGGCCCGCTCCACCGCCTCGACGCCCGCGCGCAGTGAGGCGAGCCGCTCGTCCAGCGTGAAACCGGCCGGGGACAGCGTCAGGGTGGTGACACCGGCCTCGGCGTATTCCCGCATCCGGTCCGCGATCCGGTCCACCGAGCCGAGCAGCGTGGTGGAGTCGATGAGCTTCTGCGGGATGGCCGCGGCGGCGCCGTCCTTGTCGCCGGACAGGTACTTCTCCTGGATCTCGGCGGCCTCCTTCTCGTACCCCATGCGCTGCGCGAGCTGGTTGTAGAAGTTCTGCTTGGCGCTGCCCATGCCGCCCACGTAGAGCGCGGTGTAGGGGCGGAACGAGTCGGCGAGCGCGGAGATGTCCCGGTCGCCGCCCTCCGGGCCGACCGCGATCGGCACGGTCGGGCAGACGTCGAAGCCGTCCATCGTCCGGCCGGCCTTCTCGCGGCCCGCGCGCAGGTACGAGATCGCGGTGTCCTCCAGGTGCTCGGCGGAGGGGAAGATCAGCAGGGCGCCGTCGGCGATCTCGCCGGTCTGCTCCAGGTTCTTCGGGCCGATCGCGGCGATGTAGAGCGGGATGTGCTCGCGCTGGGGGTGCACGGTCAGCTTCAGGGACTTGCCGGGGCCGTCGGGCAGCGGCAGGGTCCAGTGCGCGCCCTCGTAGGAGACCCGCTCGCGGCTCATGGCCTTGCGTACGATGTCGACATACTCGCGCGTGCGGGCGAGCGGCTTGTCGAACTTCACGCCGTACCAGCCCTCGGAGACCTGCGGTCCGGAGACGCCGAGGCCGAGCCGGAAGCGGCCGCCGGAGAGCGTGTCGAGGGTCGAGGCGGTCATCGCCGTCATGGTGGGCTGGCGGGCCGGGATCTGCATGATGGCCGAGCCGACGTCGATGCGCTCGGTCTGCGCGGCGACGTAGCTGAGCACCGTCACGGTGTCGGAGCCGTACGCCTCGGCGGCCCAGCAGACCGCGTAGCCGAGCCGGTCGGCCTCCTTGGCGACGGCGAGGTTGTCGGTGTCCATCCCCAGGCCCCAGTACCCGAGATTGATGCCGAGCTTCATTGACCACATCCCCTTAACCGCGTGCGGGAACCGCTGGATTACCCATCGGTAATGTCTCTTGTCCGGCACCCTAACGCCACGGGCGGCGCGAGAGTCATCCACAGGTCGCCACTTCCTGACCTTCGGCCAGTACTCTCAGCGCCCATGGAGCAGAGGCATCTCGGCCGTACCGGCCTGCGCGTGTCCCGGATCGGGCTCGGCACCCTGACGTGGGGCCGCGACACGGACGAGCACGACGCCGCCGACCTGTTGAAGGTCTTCTGGGAGGCGGGCGGCTCGCTCGTCGACACGGCCGACGTGTACGGGGACGGCGAGTCGGAGTACCTGCTCGGCCGGCTGGTCGAGGGCCTGGTCCCCCGCCGCGACCTGGTGATCTCCACGAAGGCGGGCAGCGTGCCCGACCCGGACCGGCGCTTCGACGGCTCGCGCGGCCATCTGCTCTCCGCGCTCGACGCCTCGCTCGCCCGGCTCGGCACCGACTACGTCGACCTCTGGCAGATCCACGCCTACGACACCGGGACCCCGCTGGACGAGACGCTCCAGGCCCTCGACATCGCGGTCAGCAGCGGGCGGGCGCGCTATGCGGGGGTGTCCAACTTCTGCGGGTGGCAGCTGGCCAAGGCGGGCACCTGGCAGCTCGCGGCGCCGGGCACCCGCACCCGGATCGCCAGCACGCAGATGGAGTACTCGCTGTTGCAGCGCGGGGTGGAGCGGGAGGTGCTGCCGGCCGCCGTGGACCTGGGCATCGGGCTGCTGCCGTCGTCGCCGCTCGGGCGCGGGGTGCTGACCGGGAAGTACCGGAGCGGCACCCCGGCGGACTCGCGCGGCGGCTCCGACCACATGGCGCCGTTCGTCGCGCCCTACCTGGACGAGGCCGCGCGGCACATCGTGGACGCCGTCGCCATAGCCGCCGACGGCCTCGCCGTGACGCCGCTCCAGGTCGCCCTGGCCTGGGTCAGGGACCGGCCCGGCGTCACCGCGCCGATCGTCGGCGCGCGCAACGCCCAGCAGCTCACGGCCGCATTGTCAGTGGAGGCCCTTAGTCTTCCTGACGAGATCTGCCAGGCGCTCGACGACGTGTCGGCGCCCGTGCACCGCTATCCCGATCAGGACTGGAGCACGTTGTGAGTACGGAGTCCGCTGCCGCGGAGAACGAGTCGGGGCCGGGCCCCGACGCCGGGCCGGACCCGGAGACGTCCGGCGCGGCTCCCGAGGCCGCGGGGGGCGGCGACGGAGCCGAAGCGGGCGCGGACGGGGTGAACGGGGTGGCCGGGGCGACCGGGGCCGACGCGGCGGGACAGCCGGCCGAGGCCGGCGCCGAGCAGGCGGCGAAGCCGTCCGAGGCCGAGGCGGAGTTGGCCGCGCAGCGGGAGTTGCGGGAGCGGATCGCGCAGCGCAAGGCCGCCAAGGAGGGGCCGATCGCCGCGGGCACGAAGCTGAGCGGCACCGCCGCCGACCTGCTCGCCGCCGTCCGCGCGGTGGAGAGCGGCGAGAAGCCGGCCGCCGCCGTGTTCGCGCAGCCCGAGCCCGCGCCGCGCCCGGCCGCCGCGCCCGCGCCGCCCCGCCCCCGTACCCCCGCCGCGCCGGTCGTGGACGCCGGACCCGACGCGGACACGGTGGCCGCGGTGCGGGCCGTGCTCGTCGAGGGCGGGGCGCCCGACGCGCTCGCACCGGCCGCCGCCGCGGAGCTGGGCGAGGGCGCCGAGGAGCTGCTGCGCGAGGACCCCTGGCAGTTGCTGCGGGTGACCGGGGTGCGCCCGGAGCAGGCCGACGGGTTCGCGCGGGCCCTGCTCGGCGACGCGTGCGGCCCCGACGACGAGCGGCGCGGCCGCGCGGTCACCGTGTGGCTGCTCGAACAGGCGGCGGTCGCCGGGCACACCGCCCTCGACCTGTCGGTGCTGTCCGAGGCGCTCGGCAGGCGTGCGGTGCCCGATCCGGACGAGGCCGTGCAGAGCGCCGCCGCGGGGGGCGACGCCATCCTGTTCCAGGACCCCGTGGCGGACGCGCCGGAGCCCGAGCCCGTCGCGGAGGGCGAGGAGGAGCCCGAGCGGCCGGTGCGGATCCTCGTCGGCCTGGAGCGGTACGCGCTCGCCGAGGAGAGCCTCGCGGACGGCGTCGCCCGCCTCATCAACTCCGCGGCCAAGGACGGCGGCTCCTCCGCGGCCGATTGGGAGGCGGCTGCCGCCGCCGCTTCCGGTACGACGGCCGAGCTGATCCGGGCCGCCGCCGCGCACCGGCTGGTGCTGCACACCGGCGGCGAGGCCGCCCGCGCCGAGCCGCTCGCGCTGGCCTCCGCCGCGGCCGGGCTGGGCCTGCGGGTCTGTGTGGCCGTCCACAGCGCCGACGGGCGCCGCCGGGCCGCCGCGCTGCTCGGCGCCGACGCGCCGGAGACCGCCCCGGCGACCGTGGAGGGCCTGCTCACCCAGGCCCAGGGCCCCGGCCGGGACGCCGACGGCGCGCTCGCCGTCGATCTCCTGGTGGTCCTGGACGCGCCGCAGCTGGACGTGGACGCGGCCGCGATGCTCGTGGAGCTGCTCTCCGACGGCACCGGTCTGGTGCTCAGCGGCGATCCGGGCGTGCTGGGGTCGGCGGGGCCCGGCCGGGTCTTCGGCGATCTGCTGGCCGCCGGGATCTGCCCGCGCCTCGCCTCGCGCACCCCGGACTTCGGGCCGATCGGCGAGCTGGTGTCGGGCATCGGCATCGGCGAGCTGAACCAGGTGGCGGCGCCCGGCAAGGAGGTCGTGATCGTGCCGGTGCGGGACGGCGCCGAGGCCGTCCACCGCACGGTGCAGCTCGTCGCCGACTCGGTGCCGCGGGCCATCGGGGTGCCCGCCGAGGACACCCAGGTGATCACTCCGGGGCATGCGGGCGCGGCGGGCACCCGGGCGCTGAACGCGGCACTGAAGGAACGGCTGAATCCGGGGCCCGGGCGGTTCGGGGGCTTCGACCCCGGGGACCGGGTGGTGCACGTCGCGGGTCCCGGGCGGATCAGGCCCGGGCGGGTCGTCGGGGCCGACGCCGAGGGGCTGCGCCTGGAGTGCGACGGGGAGCCCGTGCTCGTACCGAAGGAGCAGGTGGAGCGGGCCGTGCGGCACGGGTGGGCGGTGACCGGGCACCAGGCGGCCGGGCTGCGGTGGCCCGCCGCGGTGGTGGTGCTGCCCGGGGACGCGGCGGCGGCGCTGAGCCGGCCCTGGGTGTACACGGCGTTCGGGCGCGGGGAGCGGCACCTGTCCGTGGTGCACGGGGTGGAGGCGGCGTTGCCCCGGGCCGTCGCGGAGGTCGCGGCCAAGCCGCGGACGACCCGGTTGCAGCGCCTGGTCCGGGCCCAGGTGCCCGGGGCCTAGGGCCTGTTTGGGCGGGGAGCGCACGGAGACGGCAGGCTGCCCCCGGCGGCGCCGGTGGGCGCGGGCGGGGGCAGCCTGCCGTCGGGGTGGGGCGGGGGCCGTCCGGTCAGTGGTCGGCGTCCTCCAGGTGCTCCGTGGCGACGCTGTCGTCGTCGGGGTCCAGGTCGTCGTCGAAGACGGCGCTGACGTCGAAGCGGCAGACCACCCGCTGCGGATCGGCCTGGTCGAACGGGGCCTCCAGCCACTCCCCCGGCTCGGCCGGCTCGTCGGCGGCCGCGACCCAGAGCGTCGAGTCGCCCTCCTCCAGGCCGAACTCCTTGTGCCGGGAGGCGATCTCGTCCGGCTCGAACTCGCCGAAGAGGACCCCCAGCGCGGCATGGACGCCGCGGCCGGCCGAGTCGGGGTCGGTGTCCGGCCCGGCCTCGATGTCGGCGATCCGGCCCGCCTGGGCGAGCAGACGCTGCGGCTCGACCACGGCGTAGTCGCGTCGGATCAGCACGCTCAGCGCGTTCGGCTCCTCCGGTCCGGTGTACGGCGGCAGCGAGTCGTCGCCGCCGGGGATCTCGAAGGGGGTGACCTCGTCGTAGCGGTCGTAGAGGAGCTCGTCGTACTCCTCGGCCGCCGCGGCCAGCTCGTTGAACGCTTCGTAGACGGCCGGGTCGTCCTCTCCCGACCTGCGCTCGACAGCCGCCAGGTGACGGTCGAGCGCAGCCTTGACCGCCTCTGCGGCGGTGCGTACCTCGGCAGCGGTGGGCTGCGCAGCATCAGACATAGTGCAGACGCTATCCGTACCGGGCCCGTGCCCGCACAATAGATGCGATGCCGGAATACGAATTTGTCGACGTGTACGTGCCGCGCGGGGTCTCCCGCAAGGACGCGACGCGCCTGCTGACGGACCATGCAGAGTACGGACACTGGGAGTTGGACCGATTGAGCCTGCGCCGCGACGGCAGTCGCCGGGTGCGCCTGCGGAGGCGGATCATCCGCCAGGTGCGGGCCACATGGTGACCTGAACCCGACGGGCCCGGCCGAAAAACGGAGCGGGCCCCGCCGAGGCGGGGCCCGCTCCGTGCCGTCGCCTGCCCGCGCGTCAGGCGCCGGTCCGCGAGCGGCGGTACAGCACCGCGCCGCCGAGCAGCGCGCCCGCGGCCAGTGCGCCCGTCGCGCCGACGGGCAGCGAGCTGCCGGTCATGGCGAGATGCGACTCGCCCTGGGGTCGGGCCACGCTCCGCGTCTGCGGCGCGTGCGGGCTGTCCGGGGTGGAGTGGATCGCCCGCGTCGCGGGCTTGACGGCCTCGCCCGGCTTGCCCGGCGTACCCGGCTGGTGCGGCTTTCCGGGGGTGTGCGGCGTGGCCGGCGGGGTCACGTGCTCGCTTCCCGGGTTGGCGCAGTCGTTGCCCGTGACGAGGTTGCCGAGGGAGCCGACTCCGACCGAGTTGCCGCAGACGTTGACCGGGACCTCGATGGGCACCTGGACGTGGTTGCCGGAGCCGACGCCCGGCGAGCCCCCGGTGTGCCCGCCCGCGTGCGCGCCGCCGCCGGAGGGCTGGTGGCCGTGGTGGCCGCCGCCGCTCTCGTCGCCGTAGCCGCCGTCGTGGGGGGTGGTGTTGCCGCAGTCGTTGCCGATCGCCGGGTTCAGCAGCCCGATGACGTTCACGGTGTTGCCGCAGACGTTGACCGGAACCTCGACCGGAACCTGCACGTTGTTGCCGGAGGCGACGCCGGGCGAGCCCGACGCGCTTCCGTTCGCACCCGAGTCGGCGTGCGCGTAGCCGCCGGTGACGGCGAGCACGCCGGTCGCGGCCGCCACGGTGATCAGGCCCTTGCGCGTGACCTGTCGCATAGCTTTCCCTGCCTTAGCACTCTCAGCGCGTGAAGCACTGCACTTCGCTGGGTAATGCCCGTCGGCCCCGGAGCGCATGGCGCGCACTCCGGGGCCGACGGACTCAGACCCTCAAGGGGTGAGGCTCAACAGCGTCAGCTGTTGACGCAGGTGTTGCCGAAGGCGGGGTTCAGCAGCCCGATCACGGAGACCGTGTTGCCACAGACGTTCACCGGGATGTGGATGGGCGCCTGGACGACGTTGCCCGAGAGCACGCCGGGAGAATGCACGGCAGCACCCTGGGCACCGGAGTCCGCGACGGCCATGCCCGCACCCGCGAGAACCAGACCACCAGTGGCAGCCGCAGCGGCGACGACCTTCTTGATCATTATTCCTCCTTGTTGGCAATGCAGTCCCAGCCGCGGACTGCACTCCCTGTAACGAGGAGGAACTGATGGGGCTACGAGCCTATGGTTCCTTTCACTCTTTTCAGCCCAGTACGCACGGACGGCCGAATTACCGGAGGGGCGTCGGGTTGACGCCCGCCGGACGCGTCAGGACGCGTCGATGCAGCGGTCGAGCACCCGGACGCCGAACTTGAGTCCGTCCACCGGGACCCGCTCGTCGACGCCGTGGAACATGCCGGCGAAGTCCAGCTCGGGCGGCAGCTGGAGCGGGGCGAAGCCGAAGTTGCGGATGCCCAGCTCGACGAAGGACTTGGCGTCGGTGCCGCCGGAGAGCATGTACGGGATGGCCTTGCCGATCGGGTCCTCGGCGGCGATCGAGGTCTGCATGGCCTCGACGAGCGCGCCGTCGAAGGTGGTCTCGACGGCCTTGTCGGCGTGCACGTCCTCGCGCTTCACGTGCGGGCCGAGGAGCCGGTCGAGGTCGGTGAGGAACTCGTCCTCGTGCCCGGGCAGGAAGCGTCCGTCGACGTGGGCGGTGGCCTCGCCGGGGATGACGTTGACCTTGTACCCGGCGCCGAGCTGCGTCGGGTTCGCGGTGTTGCTCAGGGTGGCGCCGATCAGCTTGGCGATGCCGCCCAGCTTGGCGATCGTCTCCTGCATGTCCTCGGGGTCCAGCTCGGTGCCGAGCGCGTCGCCGAGTTCGTCGAGGAAGTGGCGCAGAGTCTTGGTGACGCGGACCGGGAACTGGTGGCGGCCGAGCCGGGCGACGGCCTCGGACAGCTCGGTGATGGCGTTGTCCCGGTGGATCATGGAGCCGTGCCCGGCGGTGCCGGCCACGCTCAGCTTCATCCAGTGCATGCCCTTCTCGGCGGTCTGGACGAGATAGAGCCGGCGCTGCTCGTTCACCGTGAAGGAGAAGCCGCCGACCTCGCTGATCGCCTCGGTGACCCCGTCGAAGAGCTCCCGGTGGTTGTCGACGAGGTGGCGCGCGCCCCAGGTGCCGCCGGCCTCCTCGTCGGCGAGGAAGGCCAGGACGATGTCGCGCGGGGGCTTGCGGCCGGTGCGCAGCCGGTCGCGGACGACCGCGAGGGTCATCGCGTCCATGTCCTTCATGTCGACGGCGCCGCGGCCCCAGAGGCATCCGTCGGCGATCTCGCCGGAGAAGGGGTGGTGGGTCCAGTCCGCCGCGTTGGCCGGGACGACGTCGGTGTGGCCGTGGATGAGGAGCGCGGGCCGCGACGGGTCCTCGCCCTCGATGCGGGCGACCGTGGAGGCGCGGCCGGGGTGCGACTCGAAGATCTTCGGTTCGAGACCCACCTCGGCGAGCTTCTCGGCGACCCACTCGGCGGCCTTGCGCTCGCCGGGTCCCGAGTGGTCGCCGTAGTTGCTGGTGTCGATCTGGATCAGTTCGCGGCAGAGGTCGACGACCTCGTCCTGTCCGGAGACGGCCCTGCCCGTGCTCGGCTCACTCACGTGTGTTCCTCTCTCCCTGTGGATCCCCCTCATCCTCTCTCCCCCGACGTCAGGACCCAAGGGCGGGCACCGCTCGTCACGTGCCGTTCACAGGGGAAGCGCCGAGGTGGGGGTGTGATCGGAGCACTCCGAAACCCTGGTAATGTTCTCTGTGTCGCCGCGGGGCAGCGCCCCGCACGCAAGGCGGCAGACACCTTGTCCGGGTGGCGGAATGGCAGACGCGCTAGCTTGAGGTGCTAGTGTCCTTTATCGGACGTGGGGGTTCAAGTCCCCCCTCGGACACCAGCGGAACCCCCAGTCGATCTGGGGGTTTTCTGTTTTTCCGGGCGTCTTTCGACGTCCGGCAGGCGGACCGGCCGCGTGCCGGTCCGCCTGCCGGTCAGGTCAGCCGGTGAAGCCCGCCGTGATCTTCGTGAACTGCCAGTTGTCCTGGCTGATGCCGGAGCAGTTCTCGGCGACGCCGCCGCCCGCGCACGGGCGGTCGCGGTTGACCGACCAGAAGGCGAGGCGGGCGATGTGCTTGCTGTTCGCCCAGTCCTTGATCTGGGTCCAGATCGCCGGAGTCGTGGTCTCCTGCTGGTCGCTGAGGCCGTTCATCCCGGAGATGCCGAGGTGGGCGTAGGCGGTCGCGTCGTCCCAGCCGAAGACCGACTTGAGCTTGGTCTTCAGGCCCTCGGCGGCGTTCACGGTGTTGCCGTACATGTCGTTGCCGCCGCCGAAGTCGAACGGCATGATCGTGAAGACGTCGATGTCGGCGCCGAGCGCCTTGGCCTGCTCGATGAGCCGGTTGCCGTACGAGGTCGGGCCGGTCGTGGAGGTGCCGAAGGTGAGGATCGTCCGCAGGCCGGGGTTGTTGGTCTTGACGATCTTCAGGGCGTTCAGGATGCGGTCCTGCACGACCGTGTTCTCGAACTCGTCGGTGTTCTCGATGTCGACGTCGATCGCCTTGAGGCCGTAGGCGTCGATCACCTTCTGGTAGGCGCCCGCGAGGGCCTGCGGCGTCGAGCAGTTCGGGCCGAGCTTGTTGCCGCTCCAGCCGCCGATCGAGGGGACGATGTCGCCGCCGGCCGCCCGGATGGCGTTGATCGCGGTCTGGTCCTGCCCGCCGGTGAGGGGGCGTGAGCCGTCCCAGGCCGGGTTGCAGCCGCCGGAGGCGAGGACGAACGCCATGGTGAACCACTTGACGCCGGTGGCGCTCATGACCGTGGCGGGGCTGGGCGGGTTGCCCCAGCCGGTGTAGAAGTACGGCGCGGCCTGCTTGAAGCCGGGGGTGCCGCCGGAACCGGCGCTCGTCGTCACGGAGACGGCGTTCGAGGCGGCCGAGCTGTTGCCCGCCGCGTCGTGCGCCTTGACGGTGAAGCTGTACGCGGTGGAGGGCGAGAGCCCGGAGACGGTGGCCGACGTACCGCCGACGGTGAGCAGTTTGGTGCCGCCGCCGCTGTAGACGTCGTAACCGGTGACGCCGACGTTGTCGCTCGCCGCGCCCCAGGACAGCGACACGCTGGAGGAGGTCCTGCCGGTGGAGGTCAGGCCGGTGGGCGCGGTCGGCGCCTGGGTGTCGGTGCTGCCGCCGGGGCCGTCGAGGCTGATGTCGTCGGCGTTGTAGGTGCCCTGCCCGTACCAGCCGTGGGTGTAGATCGTGGCGCTGGTCTGCGCGGCGCCGGTGGTGAACTTCACCGTGAGCTGGGAGTACGCGGTCGGGGACTGGGTCCAGGTGGAGCCGCCGCCGTCGACGCCGAGGTAGGTGTAGTTGCCGCGCACCCAGCCGGAGAGGGTGTACGTGGTGTTGGGCTGGACGGCGACCGTCTGGCTGCACTTGGCGATGTCGCTCGCGCTCGCGGCGCCCGCGAGGGCCTTGGTGCCGCCGTGCACGGGGGCGGCGACCACGGACCCGAGGCCGCCGGTGCAGGACCACGGGCCGAGCGCGCCGGACTCGAAGCCGGCGTTGCCCAGGATGTTGGCCGCCTGCGCGGTGCCGGGCAGGGCGACCGCGCCGCCGACGGCGAGGGCGGCGGTGCCGACGAGCGCGAGAATGCGGGATCTTCCGGAGCGCCGCGAAGGACGCCCTCTTCCGGTGGGGGACACACGAACTCCCGGTGCGTAAGGGGGTGTTGGGGACGTACGCGAACCTGTGGGGCCGTACTGCTGCCGTGCCGCAACCAAGTTGGTATGGACCAATGCCGTTGTCAAGACGGTCCGCGCGGTCCGCGTCCCGCACCGCCCCGCCCGCCGACACCGGGCGAGGGGCGTCGGCGGACGGGTCGGGGCGCACCGGTCAGTTCGCGGCGGTCGCCCGGCGCACGTGCAGCACGCTGCCGTCGAGCGGCAGCCGCTCCTGGCCGACCAGGGTGAGACCCGCGCCCGCGAAGAGGCGGGCGTAGTGGTCGGCGCGGCGCTCCCGGCCGCCGACGTTGCACATCATGTGCAGGTCCCAGGCGGCGGCGAGGGACGGCGAGCCGTCGGCGGGCAGCACGCGTTCGACGACGAGCAGATCGGCGTGGTCGGGCATCGCGCGGGCGATGTGGTCCAGGATCTCCCGGCAGCGGTCGTCGTCCCAGTCGTGCAGGATCCGCGACAGGAGATAGACGTCGCCGCCCGCGGGGACGTCCGCGAAGTCCCCGGTCCGGTACGTGCAGCGCTCACCGTACCCGGCGGCCTCCAGCGCGTCGCGGGCGGCCTCGACGGCGTGCGGGCGCTCCAGGAGGACCCCGCGCAGCCTGCGGTGGACGCCGAGGATCCGGCCGAGCAGCGCGCCGTTGCCGCCCGCGACGTCGACCACGGTCGCCGGGTTCGCGCGGCGGCCCGCGGCCAGCAGGACCGGGTGGGTGGGCAGCGGGCCGAACATGGCGGCGCCCGCGGCCATGGACCGGTCGAAGAGGTCGGCCAGCTCGGGATCGGCGGCGAAGTGGTCGAAGTGGTGGGCGCCGAAGAGGTGCTCGAAGCCGGTCTCCCCGGTGCGCACGGTGTGGGCGAGCGCGCCGAAGGAGCGGTAGAACGGGCCGCCGTAGAGCAGGGCGAGGGGGCGCATGGACTCCGGTGCGTCCGCGCGCAGCAGGGCGCCGAGCGCGGTGAGCCGGTAGCCGTCGGCGAGGCCCGGGTCGGCGCTCACCGCGCCCAGGGTCGCCAGGTAGCGCAGGAGGGTGGCGAGGGTGCGCGGGGTGGCGCCGATACGTTCCGCCAGGTCGTCGACGGTGGTCCCGCGGCCGGTGTCCAGGGCGTCGGCGACGCCCAGTTCGGCGCAGGCGGCGAGCGCCTGGGTGGTCCAGGCGCCGGTGAGCAGGCGGAGCAGGGCCTCGGCGGGCTGCCGTTCGCGGTGGGCCGCGAGGTGGGCGGCGAGGACGTCGCGGTGGTCGCCGGGGGCGTACAGCTCCACGCGGCGGTACTCGGTCTTCGCGTTGTCGGGGGCGGCGAAGTAGAAGACCGTGCCGTTCTCGTGCGGGTTGTAGCCGCCGCCGTCGGGCACCGCGCCGTGCCGGGCGAGCGTGGCGCACAGGCCGCGCAGCACCAGCGGGTCCGGGCCGTCGACCTCGAAGGCCAGGTGGGCCTCGTGCTGCCGCTCGCGCTCGTGGGCGACGAGGGGGTCGAGGCCGGAGCCGGGCGGCACGGTCAGGGCGAACACCTCGACGGTGCGGCGGGCCCCGTCGAGGCCGGTCACGGCGGGGCGCAGGATGGCGACGTCGAGGTCGGCCGGGTCGCGGCGGTGGCGGACGGCGAGCCGTTCGCGGACCACGACGCTGGGCCGCGGCGGGCCGTCGGGGTCGAGGCCGCAGTCGGCGAGGGTGGTGCGCAGGTCCTGCGCGTCGCGGGGGAAGAGCAGCAGGGCCGCGTGGGCGAAGCGGCAGCGGTCCGCCAGGGAGCGCAGTTCCGGGCCGTCGAGGCCGGGAAGGAGCAGCGGGAGCAGGGTGGCGGTGTCCTGCTCGCGGACGAAGTCGACCGTCGCGCGCAGACGGGACGTTTCGCCTGCCATCGTGGTGACCATCGGGTGGGATGCCTCGATTTCAGGGTGCGGAAAGCGGAGAGGGGACGGGAGAGCGGGAGGAGAGGGGGAGGAACGGTTCTGTCAGGGGGCGCCGACGCCGACGTAGTGCTCGGCGAACCAGTCCTGCTGGGCGCGGGAGTCGCGCAGGGCGGAGATCCGGGACCGGCGCAGGGAGTCGCGGAACCGCGCCTCGCCGTCCGCGCCGGGGCTGCCGTGCAGCAGCGCGATCATCCAGTGGGAGAACTCCTGGGCGCGCCAGATGTGGTCGAGGGCGCGCGCGGAGTAGGTGTCGAGGCCGGCCGGGTCGCCGTGCGCGAGGTCGTCGAGCAGGGCCTCGGCGAGGAGTTCGGCCTCCAGGACGGCCAGGTTGGCGCCCTTGGCGGCGGACGGGCTGATCAGGCTCGCCGCGTCGCCCGCGAGGAACAGCGAGCCCTGCCGCAGGGGTTCGATGACGTCGGACTCCAGGTGGACGACGCCGCGGTGGCTGATCGCGCCCCGGTGCAGCGGGCCGTAGGCGTCGGCGCGCAGCCGCAGGGACAGCTCGTCCCAGATCCGGTCGTCGGGCCAGTCGGTGGCGCGGGTGGCGCGCTCGCACTGGAGGTAGTAGCGGGTGACGGTCGCGGTGCGGGCCATGTGTCCGGCGAAGCCGCGGTGGTGCACGGCGTAGCCGACGGCGTCGAGGCTGGGCGGGGCGTCGGCGAGCAGGCCGAGCCAGCTCACGCCGTGGTCGAGGTGGTGGCGCACGGCGTCGGCGGGGAGGGCGCGGCGGGCGGCGCCGTGCCGGCCGTCGCAGCCCGCCACGTACCGGGCCCGCCAGTGTCCGGGGCGTCCGTCGGCCGTGCGGACGGTGACCGTGGGCCGGTCGGTGCCGGTGCCGTGCACGTCGAGGGCCTCGGTGCCGAAGCGGACGCGTCCCCCGGCGTCGAGGTAGTGCGCGAGCAGGTCGCTCACCAGGTCCTGCTGGGGGTAGACGGTGTGCCGCTCGCCCCGGCCGAGGCGGCCGTAGTCGAGGCGGAAGCGTCCGTCGTCGGAGCGGAACTCGCAGGTGCTGTGGTCCTGGCCGTGCCGGTCGAGGCCGTCGGCCAGGCCGTGCCGGCGCAGGATCCGCACGGTGTGGGCGGCGAGGAATCCGGCGCGTGCCCGGGTCCGGACGTGTTCCCGGCTGCCGCGCTCCAGGACGACGCAGTCGACGCCGCCGCGCTGGAGGAGGTTGCCGAGGAGGAGGCCGGCGGGTCCGGCCCCGAGGATGACAACGTCGGCCGTGTCACCGGCTGTTGTCACGGAGGGGGGTTCTGTCACAGCGGGTGATCGTAAGTGGCCCCCGGTGTCCGGCCGTGCGAGATTCCCCCGTATGCACGCACGGTGGTGTGTGCACGCGGGTTGACGGCCGTGCGCGCCGGGGTCCGGGTACGGCGCCGGCCGGGGGGGGCGGGGGCGACTTGGTGTGGACCGCGGCGGCCCCGCCCGGGGTGCGCCGCGCGGGGCGGATGGTAATATGGGGGGCGGCGGGGGGGGGCGGCCAGGATAGGG